>OY969763.1:4800000-6027559 GCA_963702845.1 uncultured Verrucomicrobiae bacterium
AGTCGGCCTTTCACCAATTTGCAGAAAAATATACGGCCACTCTGGCCGCTATCGATGACGATTACTTGCGCGAACGCGCCGCAGATATGCGCGACGTCACCGCGCGGGTGCTGAACAATTTACTAGGCCATCCCCAACAGGAACTGCGCAGCTTGACCGAACAGTGCATCGTTATAGCCGAAGATATTCCGCCGTCGCTCGTCGCGACGCTCGATAAAACGAAGGTCATTGGTTTCGCGACAGACGTTGGCAGCAAAACCTCCCACACCGCCATCATGGCCCGGTCGTTGCAAATTCCGGCCGTTGTCGGTTTGCAGGATGCGAGTGCCAAAGTCGAGAACGGCGTCCACGTCCTCGTCGATGGTTACAACGGCGTCCTCATCATCAATCCGACCGATCAGACGTTGTTCGAGTACGGCCAACTGGTCCGACGACACGTCACGATGGAGGAGAAGCTCAAGGACATCCAGGGGCTTCCAGCCGTCACGCTTGACGGCGCCAAAGTGACGTTGGCGGCAAACATCGAACAGACCAGCGATGTTGATGCTGTAAAATTTTATGGAGCCGAAGGCGTCGGCCTGTTCCGTACCGAATACCTCTTCATCAATCGCGACACTTTGCCAACTGAAGAGGAACAATACGTAGCCTATCGCAAGGTCGCCGCGGAGTTGAAGCCCGCTCCGGTCATCATCCGCACGTTGGACCTCGGCGGAGACAAATTTTTGTCACACCTCGCCTTGCCCCAGGAAATGAATCCGTTCTTGGGCTGGCGCGCCATCCGGTTTTGCCTTGAGGAGAAGGATATATTCCGCGCCCAACTCCGCGCCATTCTCCGCGCCAGTGCAGAAGGGAACATCAAGATGATGTACCCGATGATCACCTGCGTGGATGAGGTGCTAAAGGCCAATGAATATGTCGAGGAGTTCAAAGCCGAACTTCGCGCCGAAGGTAAACCGTTCGATGAAAAGTTGGAAGTCGGCATCATGGTCGAGATTCCATCAGCGGCTTTGGCCGCAGGTATTCTTGGCCAAGCACGTCAGCTTTTTCAGCATCGGCACCAACGATCTGATTCAGTATTCGTTGGCCGTCGATCGTTTGAACGAAAAGATTGCGCACCTGTACGAACCGACCCATCCAGCTATTTTGCGATTGATCAAAATGACGGCCGATGCCGCTAAGAAACAAGGCATCTGGTGCGGCATTTGTGGCGAGATGGCGGGTGATCCGATGCTGACGCCGTTGCTCTTGGGTCTGGGTGTCGATGAATTAAGCGCGGCTCCGCCTCTCTTACCCTGGGTGAAACTCCTAATCCGCCGTCTGAAAATGTCCGATGCAAAGGAACTGGCAGAGTTCGCCTTGAATTGTGACTCAGGTCGGGAAATCTTAGAGCGGTCGCAAGCGCTCGCGCAATCGGTTGCTCCGGGTTTGTTCGACCATTCCTTAAAAGTATGAAGGTTTTGATTTTGGCCGCGGGTTATGCAACTCGCTTGTATCCGTTGACACTGACTCAGCCCAAGCCGCTTTTACCGGTTGCGGGCAAGCCCATGATCGAGCACGTCCTCGATAACATCGCGCCCATCCCCGGCATCGACCGCGTCTATGTCGTCACAAATGCCAAGTTCGCCGATCACTTCCAAAAGTGGGCCGACAATTATTGCGCGACCAAAACCAAACTGAATTTTACCATCGTCAACGATAAGTCGACCGACGACACCAACAAACTCGGCGCCATCGGCGACATTCATCTAGTCCTGAATCGCGAGAAGATCGACGACGATTTGATCGTAGTGGCAGGCGACAACTTGTTCAGCCAAACCATCGAAGCCTTCGGTCAATACTGCCGCAAACGCAACGCTCCGGTCCTCGCCGTTTACGACGTCGGCAATCTCGAAGAAATCAAAAAGTACAACTCCATCAGCATCGACGGCGACGGCAAGATTACTTATTTCGAAGAAAAACCTAAGGATCCCAAGAGCACCATCACCGGCATTGCGCTCTACTATTACCCGAAGAACACGTTGCCGCTGATTCATCAATACATCGCCGAAGGCAACAACCCGGATCAACCTGGTCGCCTCGTCCAATGGCTCTACACCCGCACCGCCGTCTATACTTGGCGCGTGCCCGGCATCTGGTTCGACATCGGCTCGAAGGATAGTCTCGATGAAGCGAACAAAATCTTCTCCGGGCTGACGAAATAAATTCCGCCTTGCGATTGGCTGGCGTTCGCCTAAAGCTCGGGCATGGTTAGGTTCTCGTGTCCGGCGTGCGGTCAACACTTTGCAGGCGACGAATCCTATTATGGCCGGCAGCTCGACTGCCCTGCGTGCCGCAACCGGTTTGTCGTCCCCGCGCCTGCTTCAGCGGCTCACGCTGCCCCAGCCGCTCCGGGCCATTATCCGCCGAACACCTTGCCGCCGAAGAAAAGCAAGACCGCGCTGATTGTTACCGCATCCGTCTTGGCATTCCTGCTTTCGGCTGGCGCAGCCTTCGTCGTCGTTCAACGACTATTGGTTCCGCAAGCTGTGCTCGTTGCCAAAGCGCCGGCGAATGCGGTCGGCAAGCTGAAAGGAACACTCGGCAAAATCCCGCAACGTTCGACAGACGACCCAACCGGACAGTTAAGCGCCACGGACATCGTTCAGCGCGTCACCGATGCGTACAGCGCGCTGATCAGTTACAGCTCCGAAGGAACCGCCGTAACCGATATGGATATGTCGCGCGTAGATTTTGGAAGCATCCCTGGACTACCCCCGCAAGTGGCTGCTCAAGCCAAAGCTTCCAAGGAAGCAAAAGCCGCTTTGGCAAAACCGCAACACATGGAGGCTGACTTCTCAGTGAAGCTGGCCCGGCCGGGACTTTATCGAGTCGATTGGAAATCTCAAGGACCCATGAACATGAGCGGCGCGGCATGGAGCACCGGTGACGATCACTACCTGTATATGGGAATGAAGCCGCCGAAATATGTCAAAATGCAGAATCGCGACATCGCGCTCGGTGCCGCCACCGGCGTCTCTCAAGGAGCGGCAAACACCGTTCCGGCGCTCTTTTTCAATGGCGCCGAGAGCTTCCTCGCGAAATTGGCCGATGTGACGCTTGGCAAAGATGACACCATCGACGGCGTCGATTGTTATTTGCTCAACGGCGACCTGAACGGAATGAAAATGAATTTCTGGATCGATAAAAGCAATTTCCTCATCAAACAAAAGCAACAAGTCCTCGGCGGCGAAGTAAAGATGCCAAAAATGAGCGACAAGGATGTCGACGACGCCCTCAAACAAATGGGCGGCGGCACGACGACGGAAAAACGGGCACAGATGAAAACCATGATGCAAAACATGCGTGCGATGTCGTCGAAGATGAAGGGAACAATGACCGAGACATATCGGAACATTGAGACGAATCAGAAAATTGCGACGGACAAGTTCAAATACGACGTTCCTAGCGGTGTGGAATTGAGCAGTTCTTTGTTCTAAGAGTGTCAAATACGCAGGCTTGCTCGCGTGAATTCGGTGAGCTAGGTTGGGGCGCTATGGATGATCATGCTTCAATGGGAACGCCGCCCGATTCCGGTGCGGGATCAACCTCAAGTTTCAGTTCGACTACTCCACCCTCATTCACTCCGCCGCCGCCCGTTCCGCCAGTGATCGCCGCCAGCGTTCCACCACCACCACCACCGCGACGAAACAATTGCACTGCGTGGAAGGTCGTGGCAATTGTCGCTTTGATTCTGTTGGCATTTAGTTTCCTCGCCAACGTTGCCCGCGTGACATCCAGAGCGATGCGCGGCAATCGAAGCTCTCAAACTTACGAACGCGTGCAGAAAGTTGAGGAAGTGCTGATCGAGCCAAGTTCAAGCCGCAACAAAATCGCCGTCGTCGAAGTCGAAGGCATCATTATGAGCGCCGGTGAACGTTCTGCTATGACGATGCCAGAGTTCGTTCGCGAACAACTCAAAGCAGCCAAGGCTGACGACGATGTTAAAGCCGTGGTTCTGAAAATCAATTCACCAGGCGGCGAAGTGCTCGCTGCCGATGAAATCAACGCTGCCATCAAAGATTTTCAACAGACCTCATCCAAGCCCGTGATTGCATCGATGGGAACTTTGGCCGCTTCGGGGGGTTATTATGTGGCAGCGCCTTGTCGTTGGATTGTTGCCAACGAATTGACTATCACCGGCAGCATCGGCGTGATTATGCATGGATACAACTACCGCGGGCTGATGAACAAGCTCGGCATCAAGCCGGACATCTTCAAAAGCGGCAAATTCAAGGACATGCTCAGCGGCGATCAGGAACCTGACCTCGACAAACTTTCAACCCAGGATCGCGAGACCCGCATGGAAGAACGAAAGATGGTGCAGGATTTGATTGACGAAACCTTCAATAGGTTTAAAGAGGTAGTGAAATCCGGTCGCGATACAGCCGAAAAGCGCAATCACGGCAAAGGAAAAACCCTTTCCGAAAATTGGGCCGATTACGCCGATGGCCGGGTGTTCTCCGGCAAGCAGGCTTTGGAACTGGGTTTTGTCGATGAAAATGGCAGTTTCGACGCCGCGGTCGCGCGCGCGAAGCAGATCGCCGGAATCACCGGCGGCGCGAACTTGATCGAATATCGTCAACCGTTCGATCTCGGTTCTCTGTTCCATTTGTTTGGCAAAACGGAAGTGCCCGCGATGAAAGTGGATCTCGGAATTAACACTCCGAAATTGCATGCCGGCCAATTGTATTACATTTTTCCCAGTGTTTTGAATTAATCGAACGACTTGGGCTGAGACGAAAAGTAAATATATAATCGCGAAGCTTTAACTTTAAAAACCATTCCCGATTTAAGAACGGAATAAGCGCAGAGGCGCCGCAAGCACTTCTTCTTTGTTGATTCTTACTTCTTAAGACGTGGGGTTATCCTCCCATGAGCCAGCTAGACAACGTCCTGATCGTTGCTGACAGCGAGCACGACGCGAACATGCTTTATGCAGTGCGCATGTTCGTGCCTGACGCATTTATCTATATGCGCCTCGACGGCAAGTGCCACGTCGTCATGAACGACCTCGAAATCGACCGCGCGCGCAAACAAGCCCCGCATTGCCGAATCATTTCCTCCACCGATTGCGTTCAGCGCATTCAAAAAACAAAAGGCAAGCCGAACACCGCCGCGATCATCAAGCTGCTTTTGAGCGACCGCAAGATTCGCCGCATTTTCGTCCCCGGCACTTTCCCACACGGGCTTGCGCGTGAGCTGCGCCAGATCGGAATCACGGTTGATGTGAAGAAGGGCGGTATTTTTCCACAACGCGAATGCAAGCGCCCAGATGAAGTCAAAAAAATCAGCGCGGCACTAATGATGGCGGAGGTCGGCCTCGCAGAAGGTATGCAAGCGTTGAAAAATTCGAAGATCGCGCGCGACGGTCGTTTGATGTATCATGGCGTCCCGCTGACTTCAGAAAAACTGCGCTCCATCATCGACATCGCGATCATTCAAGCCGGCGGTTTGGCTAATCACACAATTGTCGCCGGCGGCAAGCAAGGTTGCGATCCGCACGAACGCGGCCACGGTGTCTTGCGGGCCCATGAACCGATCATTCTCGACGTCTTCCCGCGCTCACAAAAAACCGGTTACTTCGGCGACATCACGCGCACAGTAGTTAAAGGCAAACCCAGCGAGGCTGTGCGGCGCCTGTATAACATCGTTGCGCGCGGCCAGGAAATTGGGTTCAAGCAAATGAAGACCGGCGCGAAAGGCGCAGACGTGCACAAGTCGGTCCAAGCGTTTTTCGAGAGTGAAGGTTACAAGACCGGCAAGCGCAACGGGCGCATGGAAGGTTTCTTCCACGGGACCGGCCATGGCCTCGGCTTGGAAATTCACGAAGCGCCGCGAGTCAGTCTGACATCGGTCGACACTTTGAAGAGCGGCCACGTGGTCACGGTTGAGCCCGGATTGTATTATCCGGAAATCGGCGGCGGGGTCCGGCTCGAAGACGTTGCCTGGGTCCGAAACGGGCATTCCAAGAATCTCACGAAGTTCGAGAAGGTGCTTGAGGTCTGAGCCGTTTCAGGCTTGAGACAGCGCTACGTTTCTGTATAACATCTTTGGCTCCGGCGGCGAATGCGAGTGATTGCGTGTTCACCAAGGGACAACAACAATGCCGACAACCAGACGGTCCAGACGCACAATCGACCCGGACGCTGCTGCTTTGCCCAAACGCAGTCACGATCTCTATTTTCTGTTCCCCGGGATGGCGCACGGCTCGCGCAAACGATATACGCGCAATCTCATCTGGTCCTTGATTGTCGGCGCGCTGGCGTCGACGGCCATCGCAGGGTTGCTTTATTTGGTGTATAAGCCTTGATTCGTTCCGATGGCGATTCTCCATGTTTCCGGGCTCAGCATTTGGCGCGGACAAACGGTCATTCTCGATGACATCAATTGGACCGTCCAATCGCGCCAACATTGGGTCGTGCTCGGCGCGAATGGTTCGGGAAAAACTTCTTTGCTCAGCGCCTTAACCGGCTACCTCACTCCCAGTTCAGGGACGATTCAGCTCTTCGACGAAACCTTTGGAAAAACCGATTGGCGCGAGTTGCGCAAGCGCGTGGGCATGGTGAGTTCATCGATTCGCCAACTCATTCACGAAGAGGACACCGCGCTCGACGTCGTCGTGAGCGGCAAAGACGCGATGATTGGCAGTTGGGGTAAGGTGAGCGCAGCCGATCGCAAAAAGGGATTCTCCCTGTTGAAACAGATCGAATGCGAAAATCTAGTTGAACGACCCTGGGATGTGTTATCGCAAGGCGAACGGCAACGGGTTTTGATCGGACGCGCGTTGATGGCCAACCCGGCGTTGTTGATTTTGGATGAGCCGTGCGCCGGCCTTGATCCCGTAGCCCGCGAACGTTTTCTCAGTTTCATTCAGCGGCTCGGCACGCAAAAGAATTCGCCGACACTGGTGCTCGTGACTCATCACGTCGAAGAAATCATGCCCGCGTTCTCGCACGTGTTGATGCTCAAGGAAGGTCGCGTGTTCACTGCCGGTAAAAAAGGTGCTGTTTTGAATTCGAAAAACTTCAGCGCATTGTTCGATGAACCAATCCGCCTCGCCAAAGTTTCTCGCCGCTACGCTCTCCATTTCAAGGCTTAGTTGGAGCTTGTCGCAAGCACGCCGCCGCGTAATATCCCGACAGTGTTGATTCGATTGCACAAATGGCTCGTCGTGCTGGCGCTCGTGTTGAGCATCGGCGGTCATTGGGCATTTTTGCAATCTGTTGCGTGGGTCGGCATGGCCGTGACTTACTCCAAAGATGCGAGCTTGTCGCAAGTCTTCGAAAAAACTTTTGACGGACACCATCTCTGCAAACTGTGCAAAATTGTTCGCGCGGGCCAAAAAGCCGAGAACACAAACGAAATGAAGCTCGACTTAAAAAAGTTCGACATCATGGCCAGCGCACCAAGTCTTTTCATTTTCGAATCTCCTTCAATTTCTCCTCAGAGCCCAATCGTTCCCACTCTCCAACGCACCGAGGCTCCGCCATCACCACCGCCCATCTTCTCATAACTCTAATTCTTGCTTCCTCGACGCGTGGCGTCGAGTGCGGCGCGCGCCGGGCGTTGCGCCTTATCTGATCAACAAATAATCAATCGCGGCACTTAAATCAGAAGTGTCGCAAGCAGTTTTGTAGTTATGAAAATTTTGAAGAGTTCTTTTGCATTTTTAATTTTGGCTGTCGCGAGTGCGCAGCCGTTGTTGGCCTGTGATATTTGCGGTTGTTTCGACGCCAATGGCGCGTGCGGAATGGGCATCGGACCGAGCAGCAAATACATCACTGAAATCGAAAAGGGATTTATTGCCGGCGTCGCCGAACAATATACGCATTTCGGCACACTCCAGGACGACGGCCATAAAATCGCCGGGCAAGGCGAATTTCTGAACAGTTCAGTCTCGCAGATTTTCGCGTTGTATAACTTCAACAAACGTTTCGGCGTGCAACTGAATGTGCCGCTCATTTATCGCGAGTGGGGCTCCGACGTTATGCCGCACGACCACACCTCGGGCATCGGCGACGTCTCATTGGTCGGGAACTTTCGCTTATACGAACAACTGCGCCAGAATACGACGCTCACGTGGTCGTTACTCGGCGGCGTAAAATTTCCCACAGGCAATTCTTCGCTCTTGAATACGCCAGATGAACAGTTGCCGGAGGGCATTGGTGGACACGATCTCGCCCTCGGCTCCGGCTCTTTCGACGGCATTGTTGGGACCTCTGTCTACGGCCGATACAATCGATGGTTCGGCAGCGCCGCAGTTCAATATGCCATTCGCACTCGCGGCGATTTTGGTCATCGCTATGCCAACGATCTGATCTGGTCCGGCGGCCCCGGATATTACGTCGTCGTGAAGGGCGAATACACCATCGCTCTGCAAGCCATCATCGCTGGTGAAACAAAGGGTAAAGACACATTCTACGGCGTCGACGATCCAGATTCCGCCGAAACAATCGTGACCGTCGGACCGCAAGTCAACTTCAGTTGGCGCAACAAATTGAATGTCCAACTCGCAGCCGATCTGCCCGTATCGCGCGACAACACCGGCGAGCAAGTCGTGCCGGATTATCGCATCCGAGCCGCGGCGAGTTGGAAGTTTTGGTGATTAGAACCGCTTCGAGAAATACCAAATCGCGACCATTATTCCGATCGCGGTGATGCTCATGTAGAGCGGCGAGGCGATGAAGTAAGATATCCCAATGAGCGCGACGCCGCCAGCCATTGGGACGTAAGAATGCTGCTTTTTACCGTAGATAAAGAAGCCAGAACCGATAGCTCCCCAGATCAGCGATGCAAACAGCGTGCCTGCGCTAAAATTCATTGCGCTTAAGTCCATTTCAAGCTGAGCCAGAGATATTTTTCAGGTCCGCTCGAACCTGCTCGTAACTCGTATTAAATGCCAACACCGCCGGATCGGGTTCGATTCCGGCTTTTTCGCATGCTTGTGAGTAGCATTTTACCCACCAGTTGCGATGTTGCGTAAGTCCTTGATCCCGCCACTCCCGCCAGCCCATTAGCACCTTCGACCAGCATTTATCGCCATACTCGACCGCTTCCGCAGCGCTCTTGAATTCCTTCAAATACCAATCCCGACCGATGCGCGCGTGAAGAACTTCGTCTGCCCAATCGTAGTCCTGGAACAGCGCGGAAAGCGCGCAGTGCGACTTCAGTCCGACCTCCCATTCGTAGCGTTTGCCATTCTTTGGCATCAAACCTTGCTCGATAAAATATAAAACCCCGTGCCGCTCGATCGACATAAGCTGCGTGTTCAAACCCAGTGACCATGTGAAATTCACCATCACGTTCTTCGGCCAATCAACGCCGAGCTTCTCAAACCCGACTTCGCCCATCATCGCGTGACGCGCTTCATCCCACAATTGGCGCGTCATATCGCTGTAGTAAGTCCACGGTTTATTTGGCGTTTCAATGATGATGCTGGCCATCATTTCGGGCACATCGATTTCGCGCAGCCGCTTGTAAAACATCATCAATACCTTGGCATCCGCCGGCATCTTTTCGTCGTAGAGAAAGACCTCCGCATTGACGCCCATGTTGTAAGGATCGGGAAAACGCGAATCGCGTTTCGGCACCTTATCGTAAACAAATGGCTTCGCCGAAAATTGACGCGAAATCTTTTTGTCGCTCGGTTCGTCCGCACCGTTGAGTCCGCCAGCCGCCGACAGGCAGTCTTCCAAAAGTTCTAACCAATTGCTGTCTCGTTTCCGATCGCTCTCCGATACAAGCGCGGCGATTGCCTGCACGCCGAACTTCACCATGTCGTCCAACTCAAGCAACGCAAATCGACACATGCGAACCGACGGAGCGTCAGCCAGCGAATTTGTGTCAGCGATGTGCTTCCGCAATGCCGCAATCAGCACAGGCACAGCCTTTTCGTAAATACCGACCACCAATTCCTCCGTCGTCGGCGCGGAACGAATTTCATCAAAGAAAATTTCCAGGTTCGCATCCGGAACCATTTCCAAACCCAACGGTGGTTCGCGCATTTCGCCAACCCGTTTGCGCAATGCCGACACGTGCTCGGCGCAATAATGCGCGTGCAAGCTGAACCCCATCTTCAATTCGTAAACCGGTTCAGCCGTCAAACGTGCGAGCAAAATTTCGTGCAACCGCTTGAACGCATAGTGGTAGCGCTTGAGCCGCGCGACACAGTCGTCGATCGAAAGCCCGGGCGTCATCGCCTGTTCCATGGAGCAAAGCCCCGCCAGACGCGGCAGCTTGCCAAAATCAGTGTTCATAAAGAGTTAGGGCGCGTCTAGGTGCGCGCCGTTGGTTTCGACCTCAAACCTACCAAACACCTTGCGTTTTTCTAACCCTAATTCAACCATGCAAGCCGAAGCACTCATCACTAGCCACTCATCACTTATCACTTCCTCATGAAACTCTTCTACACCGGCCCACTCGTTAATGTCGAATTGCTGGTCGTCATGCTGGAAAAACACGGCATCGCCGCCACGCAAGAATTCGTCGACGCCGAAGGCGACGAATTCGACCTCAACCGCCTGACCAAAGTCCTCGTCCCCGAACCCGACTACGACCGCGCCCACCAACTCATCTACGCCGAAAAAGAAGGCGAACTCTAATCATCACTCGTAGAAGCCGAGTTAACGTGGCTCACTTCACAAAATCCGAAATTCCAAATTTTTGTCTCCCGTGTAGGTCGGTGCTAGTCCGTGCAGATCCCAAACCTCCTTCGATCGTTCTCAATATCCCCTCCTCTGCGCCTTCGCGTTGAACAACCTCATTCAACTTCCATGCCAACCTCCTAAAAACGCATCTTTTCAACACAAAAAAGTGTCATTTCTTTCCCTCGCTTCCCTCCTTTCCCTACATTTTTTGACGAGTCGCAACTTCCTGCCATAATCCACCCGCACGCATAAGCGCGCCCGCTGAGCGCTAACGCCCACCGGAACATTGGAAAGATCTATAAATGGGACAGCTGTGGGTTCATCGAACTGCGATGCCGGACTAACCGGTTAATCCGACAATTCGGACCCATTGGCACCTAAACAAAAAGTTATGAACACCGAAATTGATAATTCAGATTCGAAGACCGGATCCAAACGCAGCCAAGGTCACGTCGCACGTCTGCCACCAAATCTCACGCTCCCGGGCCGCGGGCACCCACTGACATCCACGCTGGATTCCAGCGAAATTCTCCAGTAGCTTGCAGCAATATGTTCGAAAACATCAAAGCGCAGACCGCCGCCGCCGCTGACAAGCTCGCGCATTTACGGAGGTTTCTTTGAAGTCCCCAGCGTGCAAAAGCGCCTCGGCGAACTCGACGCCTTGATGGCCCAGGACACCTTCTGGAATAACCGCGAAAAAGCGCAGGGGCTGATCGACGAGGCCAATGTGCTTCGTAAAAAAATCGACCCCTTGGTCAAAGCCGAACGGCAAGTCGAGGATTTCAAGGTCATGACCGAATTGGCCGAGGCCGAACCGGAGTCCGAACAGGCCAAATACGAGCAGCAGATGGACCGTGAAGTGGCGGGCTTTCTCAAAGAGCTTGATAAGCTGGAACTGAAAGTTTTCCTGACCGGGCCGCACGATAAGAATAATTGCATCTTGAGCATCAACGCCGGCGCAGGCGGCACCGAAGCGTGCGATTGGGCCGATATCCTGTTGCGCATGTATCAACGCTGGTGCGAATTGCGCGGCTGGAAAACCGACGTCACGGATTTGCTAACCGGCGAAACCGCCGGTGTGAAGAGCGCGACGATGTTGGTGGAAGGCGAGTCTGCATACGGCTTTTGCAAAGCGGAACGCGGTGTCCATCGACTCGTGCGCATTTCGCCGTTCGATTCGAACAAGCGTCGGCACACCAGTTTCGCGAGCGTTGATTGCATCGCGGAAATTGAAGAGACCAGTTCGGACATTGTCATTCCGCCTGGCGATTTGCACGTCGACACCTATCGCTCTGGCGGCAAAGGCGGCCAGAACGTGAACAAGGTTGAAACAGCCGTCCGCATCACGCACTTGCCGACGGGCATTGTGGCGGCGTCGCAGACGCAACGGTCGCAGCACCAGAATCGCGCGACGGCCATGCGCATGGTGATTTCGAAGTTGTACGCCAAACGGCTCGACGAACAAAAAGCCGACATGGAACGGTTTTACGGCGAAAAAGGCGCGATCGGCTGGGGACATCAGATTCGCACTTACGTGTTTCAGCCGTATCGAATGGTGAAAGATTTGCGGACCGGCGTTGAAACCAGCAACGTCCAGGGCGTGATTGATGGCGACCTGGATCCGTTTGTCAATGCGTGGTTGCGCGCCGGTTGTCCGACCAAACGAATGGCCGGCGTGAAGGACGAGGAAGAATGAACATTCTCGACCAAATCGTCGCGCACAAACGCACTGAAGTAGCGCGCTTGCCGCAGATGAAAGTCACCGGGGCGAGCTTGCGTGCGGCTTTGGATAAACGCGGTCGACGCGATTTTTTTGCCGCGCTGCAAAAGCCGCGCTGTGGAACGGTCGGCCTAATTGCTGAAGTCAAAAAAGCTTCACCATCGGCTGGCGTGATTTGTCCGAACTTTGATGCGGTTCGCATTGCTAAAGAATACGAAGCAGCAGGTGCATCGTGTCTTTCGGTGCTGACGGATGAGAAATTTTTCCAGGGCTCACTCGAGTATCTGAAACAAATCCGTGCGGCGGTGAATCTGCCGTTGTTGCGCAAAGATTTCGTGGTGGACGAACGGCAAATTGCCGAAGCGATCGAATGGGGTGCAGATGCGGTGTTGTTGATTGTGGCGTGTTTGTCCGACGCGGAGCTGAAGCACTTCCACGATTTGGCCACAGAAGCAGGGCTGACCGCGCTGGTTGAGGTTCATGATGAAGCGGAACTGGACCGCGCACTTGCTATCAACGTGCGATTGGTCGGGGTGAATAATCGAAACCTCAAAACTTTGGCGATTGATTTGGCGACGACGGAACGGCTCGCCACGAAATTATTTGCGACCAGAAAAGACGCGTTGCTCGTCGCAGAAAGCGGACTGAAGACGCGGGCCGACATCGAGCGCGTTGAGCGTGCCGGAGCAAAAGCGATTCTTGTCGGTGAGTCGTTGATTAAAGATCCGGCGACGATGCGCCAAAAGATCGCCGGACTGCTCGGGATTTAGTTCTTTTTTGCGACCTGCTGTTTGGCAGTAACATCGCGTTGTGCGTCGAGCTTGTCCAACTCGAGACACACGTTTTTCTTGTGGGAAGCGACGCGAGCCATGTGTGGACCGCGGAAAATCTTTGGACCACGATCGCGCTCATGCAGGTAATTCTGCAAGGTCGTGATATAGCCCAAAACAATTTTGTTCAACTCCGGTGCGCAATGCCATCGTAGCAACTGCAATCCGCCGAGCGTTCGGCCAATCGCCTCCGTTTCAGCAGCGGGTTCCCAATGTTGGATGACTTCCTGCAACGTGATTTCCGCAGCGGCCGGCATACGATCCGCGGTCACGTGGACTTCGACCGGGACATCGAGCAAGTCTTGCAAACGCTTGCGCGATTCTTCCATGGTCCATTTTTCCGTCGCCTGACTACCGGCAAAACTGACGCAGGTAAGCGCCCACCATTTCTCGACGTCGAGGAGTTTTTGGAAATGCGGGCGGAAAGCAGCCAGGAATGTGAACTGCCAGTTCTGATAAGCCGGCAGTGCCAGAATCATGTTTTGCAACTCGGCGCGACCGCGTCTGAGGTGTAATAGTTGGTGAACAAGCAACTGCGCGCTGTCGCGATAAATCCCAGCACTACGACCGCCCGCATTCTCTTCGTCTGGCCAGCTCAGCGATTGAAACGAGAGCGCCTGTTCATGACGCAAATGTTCGCGCACGAGATCCAGCGCATCGAGTTTGATGCGATTGCCAAGCAGCGTGACTTTTTCCTGAACCAGAAAGGTCGGCAGGTTAAACGCACGCAGATGAGCGGTCATACCTTCAACGAGCCAAAGGGGAACTTCGGCCAATTCGCAGTTGGAATTGCGATTGGCCATCTCGAGCAGGAGAACGTGGACGAGCGAGCGCAGGAGGCGGTCAGGCTTTGCTTTTTTTGGAAGCTCCAATTCGTACATCCAACCGTCGCGGTGAAGTGTTGCAATGAGGAACGGTTCCTCTCCTTCTGGCAGGGCCGAGTTAATGGCGATTTCAATGCGACCGCGCCATGCGTCGCCCGCGCCCAACTCGAATAACAGCGCGTCCTTCAAACGTTCGCAACCGATGGCCAGTAAAGCGGGGTCGACCTCGACAAATTCGACGCTGGAAGTAGCCCGGCGCGGCGGTGGCTGGAGTGCCAAAGCCCACGTGCCGGCGAGCGGAATTTTCGTCGAGTCAGCCGGTCGTGCGATACTGCGTTGCATCATCGCGCAGACCGTGAACTGACCTGACCGGCTTTTGCTGTTCCGGACTTTTTGCAGTGCTTCCTGAAGTTCTTTTAGGTTGCCGACATTGGGAGCACCTTGGGCGAAAGCAGAACCGACGACACAGCAGGCGGTAATTAGTATCGTCAGGAATTTCATGTAACAACCTTGGCAAGAGTATAGGTTGAACGGGGTGGTTGAAACAAGGTTAGACAAAAAGCCCGCTGTTTCCAGCGGGCTTTCAATTGGTTGCGGGGCTGGGATTTGAACCCAGGACCTTCAGGTTATGAGCCTGAATTTAAAACGCGGTTTTGTTGACTTTCCTAGCTATTTAGCTGTTTTTGGTGCGATGTGTTTGTGGATTTGTTTGTTTTTTGCTTGCTGGTGTTCGCCTTTTTTCTGTATGGTTGTCAGCGTTACAAACGTAACGGGAAAACCAAATACACAGGAAAAAAGCTATGCCTCTGGAATTTCGAAAGCAACGTGACGGTACTTTGCGCGATGTCTGGTTCGGTGCCTTTGAAGTGAACGGCAAACGTTCCGCCGTCAATCTCGGGGTGAAGATCGCGGGCGTTCCCCCACCCTCTCTCTCGCTCAAGGATCGGGGCGATACGGACTTTGAAGTGTCGCGCGCTAATGCGCTGTCGAAGTTGAATGGCATCGTGGATGAGGCGCGGTCGCAGCGCTCTTCGGAGCGGCTGGTGGAGAAGCTGTATGAGATTAAGACAGGCGAGCAGATTAAGTCGGTAAAGCTTTCGGACCTGGGCGCTGAGTGGGAGAAGATTCCGCGCAGGCGCAAACCGGATGACCGCTACGCTTCGCAATGCAAGTCGCGGCTGGAGAAGTTTGCGACGTTCATTCGTGCGGAGAACTCCAAGGCTGACGAGATCGCGCATGTGACGCGGACGACGGCGCGGGCGTTCCTGGATTCGGAAACCAAGCGCGGCGTCACAGCTAAGACGTGGAATGATTCGCTAGTGCTGCTGCGGGCGACGTTCCAACAGCTTATGCCGGCGGGGAGCATCAATCCGTTTTCCGGTATTCCAACGAAGGAGATTGAAACGGTTTTTCGCAAGCCGTTCACGCCGGAAGAACTCAAGGCGATCCTAAAGGCGGCCAAGGGCGATAAGTTTATCCGGCCGATTATCATTGCTGGCGTTTGCACGGCGATGCGGCGCGGCGATTGTTGTTTGCTGAAAGGGTCGGATGTGGATTTGAAAAACCGATTCATTTCGGTGAAAACGGCGAAGACGGGTGAGACGGTGAGCATTCCGATTTTTCCGGCGCTCTACGACGTTCTGAAGAAAGCGCTAAAGACCATCAAGGATCAGGCTGGATTCGTTTTCCCAAAGCAGGCGGCGATGTATACAGAGAATCCCGACGGCATTACGTGGCGGGTGCGCAAGGTTCTCGCCCTAGCTGGATTTAAGGACACGGAGAATGAAGATGAAGGGAAGGCAGAGACTGAGGATGAAAAGCCCGGTATTGGCAAGCTGGTGAAGGTGAACGGGGCTTTGGATGTGGCCAAGACAAACGGAAACGGCGCGGTGCATCGGGGCGAGATTCATGCGGAGCGCAATGGCGGGCTGCGTCGGGCATCAGTGCGCGACTTCCATAGCTTCCGTGTGACGTGGGTCACGCTGGCGCTCACTGCGGGTGTGCCGCTGGAGCTAGTGCAAAAGGTGACAGGGCACAAAACGACGGACATTGTTTTGAAACATTACTTTCAGCCAGGGCGCGAGGATTTCCGGAAGGCGTTGCAATCGGCGATGCCGAAGCTGCTGACGAATGGGAAGAAGTCGCCGAAAGAGAAGTTGCGCGAGTTGATCAACAAGTCAAAGGAAGAGGAGCTTAAAAAACAAATGTTGGCGGAGTGGGAGAAGCTGTAAGAAGCCTTAGCCGCGTTGCCGGCGCTAAAGGCTAGTTGTGCTGCCGGCGCGGGGGAACTGGATGGCTTTGGAATTGCAAAACGGAGTTGTCAAAATAACATTCGCGTGTCCCGAAACAAATGATATGAAAAAGCTGCTGCTGTTTTTCCTTGTACTCTGCACCGCTTGTGCTTCAACCAATACCGTAGTTTTCGATTCCACCAAACGGCAGCCAAAGCAGAACGTGGACGTCCTGCCAGCAAATTCAACCCTGCCGAAATATAAGATTGTTGCGGCGTTTACAATGGACGGTCCTCTGGAAAATCAACTCAAAGCGACAAAATCCTTTTTAGATCAGACAAAGGCCTTGGGCGCGGATGCTCTCATATTGTCAGACCCTGACAATGGAGGGAGCAGAGGAACACCGGGATTCGGAACATATCAGAATTGGGTGTTTAAAGGCACTGCGGTGGTTTACGAGAAGTAGCAATTTGGTGCCTCACGTATGGCATTCGTTCTCATAGCACTCATTGCGATGTATCCAGGCAGACGCCTTGGCTGGATGCTCTCCCGAGCTGTTTTGTATTCAGCGCCATCGGCCGTGGTCATCGTCGCGTGCATTATTTGGGGCGCGCTGATTGCATATCTGATTCACCTTCTTATTGGCTGGCAGCACCCGCACTGGATTCTGAAGAACATTTTCGGTTTTGCGTTGGGAGCTTACGTGTCCGTTCCGAATTACGGTCTGGTTGCAGAGTCCACAATCCCGCCGGAAGGCATCAAGAGGCATGAGTTGATCTCTCAACTCCCCATGTGGATTTTTATTCTATCATCCGTTGGCTTTGCGTATTTGGCTCCTGCGCATTCTTGAGGTCCGTTCTCGCTTTATTATCGAAGCCCCCAACAACTAGCCCGGCCGGCAATGAGGACAGGTTTTGTGGTTAGCTTCTCCGAGGATTTATGTCGGTACAGAAAAAGACCGATGGCGCGTCAGTTGTGCGTTACTCGGGATTGCCCAGATTCCAAGTTAGCGACGGAACGGATCGCTTGCACGGTTGCCCAGCCTCGCCATCGGTAGCCGCGGCGATGCTCACACCAGCACGAAACGTTGTCCAGAAAGCCAATGTAGATTTTGTGTTACGGGAATGTGACATTGATGTGACCCGTGGCTCAATGCGGTCGTTGCGTTTGTTAGCGGATTCCCCAACAACTAGCCGGTCCGGCAATGAGGACAGAATCTGAACAGATTAATTTTGCCAGACGAAGCGGCGTTTTAGGTCATTCAGTTGGTTAAATCGTATGACTTTGTCGTGCTGGAGCCGACCAACAACGATTCCGGGTGCTATCTGCAGACCCGCGGCAAATTGCGTGACCGCACGCGCAGTAAAATCCCGACGTGTCACAAATGACGTGTACTTCTCTTGAGGAATCAGGAACTCAGCGGCGAATTTGTTCGCGTCAGCTTCGGTATCGTCTCCATCCTTTAAGCCTTCGACGAACACCGTGTTTTTAACTTCCTGCAGGACATGACGGCCTTCGTGAAAAACGGTAAACCAGAAGTGATCGTCGGATTTGTAAAGGAGGCTCACCTGAACGATTGCCTTGTCTTTCGTCAGCCAATAGGTAGCGCCGCTAACCTTTAATTTTTTTAGCTCCGGTGTGAAAACGAGTGCCACGCCTGCTTCGGCACAGAGCTGCCGCATTTGCGGTTGAAATTCGGCGGCAGACTTCGTTGTGAGCGAACGAATCTGATCAAGTGCCGATTTGAAGGCATCCGCGTTGAAAGGCTTTGTCTCAATTTTCTGAGCGTCCAACTCGCCCTTGCGCAACCAAGCCGAAACTATACCGAGCTCGTTGGCGGCGAGTTTCGATTTTCGGAATGAGACAGAAACTTTCTCCCAATAAGTCTGCCAGTTGGCAGGCGAGGAAACCCCATAATACGAGAGGGCATTGTGTACAGAACCTGCGAGGGTGTTTGACGCGTCAACCCAACCCTTTTGAACCATTTCCTTATATGGCAAGCGCTTCAACCATTCGACTTCTGAAGCGAATTGGGTTTCCTGTGCCTTGCGAGCAAGGAACTCTTGATAGTTCGCGTCAAGGTTTAGCCAGAATGCTGCCGGAGTGCCTAAGGCGAGTTCAAGCTTTACCGCTGTTTCGGCAGTAATTGGGGCAACGCCTTGGATGATTTGGTTCACCGTTTTCCGGCTTAAGCCGACGCGGTCAGCTAGATCCATCTGGGTCATGCCAAGGCACTCGAGCGTTTCCGCCAAGGTGTCCCCTGGGGGGTCCGGTCTTGCGGGTCGTATCGAATTGGTGCGTTCTTAGCCATGATAGTCAGTTATTTCGTTGATCATTACCGCTGTAACTTTCGACCAATCGAGTCCACCGTCGTCTTTACGTGGTATGGGGTCGTTGGCGGGCTCGAACAGCAAACGGTAGGGATGATCTAGGTCTACAGCCAACTGGCCTTTCAAATTGCCACTTAGCTCGTGACAACGTGGGCCAGGTATTTTCCGAATCATCTCCAAGTTCGTTAGCGCCACAAACTCGTCTAGTCTGCGGCGGAGCAGCTTGCCTCGCCTGTCTCCCCATTCCCGCTTCGCATCGTCCAGAGTTTCACAATGCTTAGCGAATTTCGATTTGCGAAAATATATATCCACAAGATGCGGTATTCAACAAATTTGTTTACCTATTTGGTTACACATTTTTTTGCGCCGATGTGCGTGCTTAGAGCTCCTAGTGGACGAGCCTAAAATGTTTCGCGCTCGAGTCAACAGCGCACGTCACGGCCGATACTTATTTGCTGCCACCCACGGTGCGTTGCAATTGTCGTTATTCTGCCGTCGGTGGGTTTGGCTTTTGGTTGAGTGACCTTTGGACGGCTTCCTTAGCGCGTTTCATCTGCGCCTTATATTCGGGCGATTGCAAAATAGCGTTAAATTTTGCAAGCTTCTCCGCCGCTTCGGGGTCAACCGGAGGTACAATTCTTGAAAATTCGGACGACACCGTTCGAAGTTTTTCCTCATTCGGGAGGCCGTCGAATCTATAGAATTTGGTGTAGTCGTTTGTATAAACGAGATAGTGGAGCTTTATGGCTGCAGTTGGGATTGGGCCAACGTGGCAGACTTCCACGTATGGAATAACGTTTCCTTTGGTCCCGATTTTGTTGTCTGGATAGGGAATCAACTTCCCCGGCAGCTTATCGCGATCGAGTCCAAGGATTACTGTCATTGGGTTCGCACGACCGAGGAACTGGGTCCATTTTACTGACTCTCCGATGATAAGGTTTTCAGGTTCTGATTGAAAATCGAAGAGAGAGACAGCACGCAGTTCTTGGCAAGCGTAGCATCCGCCCAATTTGCTCCTTCCGTTATTGGGTTTGATAAAACCGTCGGTGCGGATTTGTCGGTATTCTTCCGGGCTAGTGCAATGCCACAGGTTGGAGCACCGTAGCTGTCGAAACAATGGGTGAGTTGATTCTAGCTCGCACCTCATTTTCGTAAAGCGTCGAGGGGGACCCAGTCGCCGGGGGCGCGTTGGTATTGCCAAAATTGCCAACCGTTGCACGTTCGACGCTTGTATGCGTGGGCTCCTGCAAGCGATGGGGACGTGAAGTGCTTTCCGTCATACCAATCAGCCCAGTCTTGCGCACGTAAGCTCTGTGCGTTTTGCCCTTGTGCCGCGCGCGGATTGTCATGGCACCACTTATGTAGTCGGCAAGGATGGGTTTTCGCCCGTCGGTTTCGACTGCTTTGACCGGACGCGGCGCACGTTTTGACGTCGTGCCCATTAGTTCCTGCATTTCCAATTCCCATGAAGATTTGACGTCGCCTTTGAATTTGCGATGGAGGTCTTCAGATTTGGCGAACTTGCCCTTCTGCAAGTTGCCTTTGGTTGTAATGATGCGCAGCAGCAATGCTTCAAGTTCTCGGAGGTGACTGTCGCCGATGGTGAAGTAAACGCTAAAGCGGTCCCACGATTGGCCGTGTCGATCTTTGAGATGGTGGCCTAACCGTGAACGCAGATTTGAAGCCAATCCGACGTAATAGAGTTTGTCGCGGCGGTAGAGGGCGTAAACACCGTGGCGTTTGCGGACGTAATCGCGGATGATGTGTTGGTATTTTTCCAACCCATTGCGCGAGATGTTTTCAAGATGCTGGCAAACGAGAGGCGTCCGTTTCATAGTTGTCCGTGGTCCGAAGCGAGGTTGCGAGAACAGCCTTAAAAACACCAGAGGAATTGCGCGCGAACGCCAGATGCTATGACACGAAAGAAGTTGGTTGCGTTCCCGATTATGTGGAACTACAGCGCCACGTCCACTCCAATCGTTCTCGCTGAAAACAGTCGCCGAAACTGCGAAATGGTGTGCAAGGAGCACAATCGGGAGAAAGGAGGAAATAGAGGCTTGGAAGTTGCAGCAAAAAAGCGGCGGTGAATAACTTTTGACTCGGAAAGTGGTTTTGTTTACACCGTTGTCTCAAGCCAACCGAAAAGCCCCTGTGGGAGCGTTTTCTCACGCCAGCGGGTGACGGGTGGATGCGTATCAACCATAACGCAACAGAAGGAAAAAAGCTTGGGACATGAGCAAATAGGCAGACTTCGGAAATCCGCGAGCTGGAACAAGGTCGTTTCGCTTATTACGAACGGGGCGGACGTGGCGAAGGTGGCGGAGGCTACGAGTCAAGCGCTGGAAAAGTCGCTGCTCTATGTGCAGAATGATGCCGGGTTCAAAGAAGCGGTCCATTTAATGACGCAGCTTGCCGTTGCTGGAACCAAGAAAGATCCCGCTGAACACCTCGCATCGGTCGGTATTGTGCTTTCACCTAAAACTTCAGTGGCCGATGTGGTGGCGGCGGTGACGGAGGCTTTGGATCAGAACGTAGATGCTACGGGAAAGAGGTCTGATTTCAGCGAATGCGCGCATCGGGCGCTGATTGGCACTCTTAGCCAGTATCTGAGCAACAATCAAACGACGCTGTTCGAATCCAGCCACGAAGATGTGAGTTCCGCCCTCAATTCTCTACGAAAAGAAAAAGCGTTCGGAGAGTTTTCGAAATCCTTTTTTGGGAAATTGACGAACGAATGCATGGATTACTTCCTTTCGAAAACGCTGGCGACGCATGTCGGAGAAGGGCAGCAATTTGCCACGATGAACCAGATGGCGCAGTTCGAGGCGGGCTTATCTAAACATTGTAGCGAGGTGGCGGTGATCGTGGAGAAGGTACAGCAAGGAATGGTTTTCAAAGAACCTGCGTGAAGGGAAAGGTGATATTACGAAAGATGTCGCTGAAGGGTTTGGCTGGTATGGCGTGAAAAAGATTCAAGATGCATTGAAGGAAAGGCCGAGCGATGGAAAATGAGCATATCATTGTGTGCGGCGGCCAACAGCCACCGGCTGGGATTGGCAAAAAGTTTCTGGCGCTCAATCTCTGGGGTGGGAAGGGCGTAGCGAATATCAAATTTCACATAGAA
Organism: uncultured Verrucomicrobiae bacterium; assembly: GCA_963702845.1. Lineage (GTDB taxonomy): Bacteria > Verrucomicrobiota > Verrucomicrobiia > Limisphaerales > Palsa-1400 > JAICXV01. Next base: position 4,821,745 of record OY969763.1, read on the forward strand.
GATATTCATTCGCGGCTTCTTCAGAATGTGCCGGAGCGGTTCGTGGACCTGCTGGAGATCGCGGCTTATCTCTATTGTTTTGACCAGGGATTTGCGCGCGTGAGGATGGATGTGGAGAGTTTTGGGTCGGCGTGGCGGCGAAGGTTCAAAGTATATGTGCCGGTGCGCGACCCGGACTTTTGGAATGATGCGGAGGTGAAGAGAACGCTGACGGATACGTTGAATTTTCTTTCCGATGAATTTTTCGATTTTCGATTTTCCAAAGCGTATAAGCCGCCGGAGTTACAGGAATATCTCGATTTCAAGGAGAGCGCGGGCGCTGAGCAAACAGCCGAACAAGTAATGATGTACTCGGGCGGGCTGGATTCATTGGCAGGTGCAATCGACGAAATCATAACGCAAAAACGGCAAGTCGTTTTGGTCAGTCACAGGTCGACGCCGAAATTGCTCGGAGTGCATCGGCGCTTGGAAGCGATGATTGTGGAAAAGGCGGGACAGAAAAGGCCGGTGCAGATGAACGTCCGCGTCAGCAAGAAGATCGTTTTAGATGAAGAGGATCATACGCAACGGTCCCGGTCGTTCTTATTTGGGTCCTTGGGAGCGACGGTTGCGACTGTCCTGGGTTTGAAAAACCTCCGGTTTTATGAGAATGGCGTCTTGAGCATGAATTTGCCGATGACTGCGCAGCTCGTGGGTGCCCGCGCGACACGCACGACGCATCCGCGGGTGATTCGAGGGTTTTCCAGACTGTTCTCGTTGGTGGCGGGTGAAACATTCACGGTGGAAAATCCGTTTATCTGGAATACGAAGGGAGAAGTAATACGGAAAATTGTCGACGCAGGCTGTGACGCGATGATTGAAGCGTCCACGAGCTGCCCACACACACGGCAAGCAAGCAAAGAGCAGACGCATTGCGGTGCGTGTTCGCAGTGCATTGATCGGCGCTTTGGAGTTATAGCAGCGGAAGCGGAAGAATTTGATCCTCCTTCGATTTATCGAATGGATGTTTTTACGGAGTCGCGCTCTAAGGAAGAGGATAAACTGATGGTTGCGGCGTATTTGGAACGTGCTAATCAGGTTGCGAAATTGGGAAACGCAAATGACTTCATGTCGAAGTACACGGAACTGGGACGGGTGATCCGGTGCATGGATGGCGCGCCTGATAGCGTGGCTGGCCGCATCTTCGAGTTGTATAAGCGGCATGCGACAGAGGTCAACGAGACAGTCGATAAGATGATGGGAAAGTATCGGAGGGAAATACGGGAGCGCACGTTGCCTGGAGATTGTCTCTTGCGATTGGTTTATGAGTCTGGATCGGTGACTTCGTTGCCGGTACAAACAGCAGAGCCGATGGACAAAACTATTGTTGGCGCAGAGACGAAGACTGCGGCGTTTGTGTTTCGAAAGGCTGGCAGTGTGTGGGATGTGGTTTTCGACGGTGGCAGTTTATTCCACATCGATGACGGTTTCGGGGCGAAATATTTGGACTATTTACTGCACCGTCCGAACGAAGTGATTAACGCATTTGACTTGGAAAAGGCTATCCGACCGGCAAAAGGAAATGCGCGGGCCAAAGATTCGGCACAAACGGCTGTGGACCAACAAACCAAACGAGAGGCTAAGGAAGAACTCCCTCATTTGGAAGCGGAGTTGGAGACTGCCGAAGGCGAGGGAGATACTGCGAAGGTAGAACGGTTGAGAGGCGAAATAGCTAAGGTGAAGTGCGTCATCGGCAATGAGAATTTATTGAACGGGGACGCTGGCGAGCGCGCGCGCGACAACGTGAGAAAAGCTATCAATAAGGTTGTCCAAAAAATGCGTAAGGGCTCAAAAGAGGAGCAGGCGTTTGGTCAGCATATTGGGCAGTTCGTTTCCCTCGGATACGAGGTCTGTTACAATCAACCGAACGAAAATAGTTGGGCGTAAATCGGTAGTTTTTTGATTTGGGAACGCAAAGTTCCCAATTGGGAATCGTTAATTCCCGCCATTTGGGCGTAAGCCTGAATGGCGGTTTTTTTTGGACTCGTTGGTCGAGCCCTTCGTTGACTCCGCGATTCAGGTAATGGCCTGAGTCGCGTTTTTTGTGCGCGTCTCTGGCGACGAAGAAGACGAAGAACTATGAGAACGCTAAGAAACAAAGCGAAAGTGATGCGCGGCAAACGGGGGCAGCTCGGGTGGACCCAGTTCGAACTGGCGCGACGAGCTGGTTGTTCGGAATCGCAAATCGCCAAGATCGAGACGGGCCGGATCGCTCCTGAACCCTGGCTTCGAGATGCCATCGCGCATGCATTAAACATTCAACCGTTCGAGGTGGGCTTGTGATTACTGCGAACCCTAATGAACGGTTGATTCGGTTTCTCCAGGCTACGCCGGAGCAGCAAGCGATGGTGGATCGGATTCTCGACGGCCACGCACCCGTGGCACCTCCGCCAATCTCCGGGCCGTTGCTGTTGCCGATGGGCAAGGCTTGTGAGTTGCTTGGGGTTTCGCGACCTACTCTCTGGCGCATGCTCAATGCAAAAAAGCTCACACGGGTTGAGGTGTTACCGAAGACGTATCGGGTGAGGCGATCGGAAATTCTGGAGTTGGCGAATGGAAAGGACGGCGGCCAATGAACCAGCAACGTAAACAGAAGGTAACGGAGGGATCTAAGAAGATTGCGGATTGCGGATTGCAGAGTGCGGATTCCAAACAAAAGGTCGCGAAGGAAACGAAGGCAAACCTAACGTTTGACGGCAAGCGGGGCTTGCATCCACCTCGATCTCAGCGACCCGGCGGGCCGGTGAAAACGAATGCAACTGCGCAAAGCGATTGGGATGGGGCGCTGAAATCTTGGCAGCTTGCGGAAAAAATTCAGGTGAGTGAGCGGATGATTCGCAAGCTGGTGGCACAGAAGAAAATTCCGGTGATGCGGTTGGGGCGGTTGCTTCGGTTTGATTACGACGCAGTGCAAAAGGCGCTGACTGTCGCGGAAAATAAGAATGGGGTTGATGGGACTATTGCGACGAATGGAGGCGGCCAGTGATCAGCGTTCTGGATCGGGCTCTGCGTTATGTCGCGAAGTGTGAGCCCGCAATTTCCGGGCAAGGTGGGCATGATCGCACCTTTCATGTGGCGGCTGTCGCCGTTCATGGGTTCGCCCTGGATGATGCCGATGCGCTGGCGGTTTTGCGTGAGTATAATCAACGGTGTGTGCCGCCATGGTCGGAAACGGAGTTGGTGCATAAGGTTCGGTCGACGGCGACGGCGCAACATGCGTTAGCACGCGGCCACCTTTTAAAGGAACACGACAGGGGAACCGATTTCAAATCTCAGATTTCAGATTTGAAAGTGTCCAGACCTGCTTCGGCAAATTTGGTCAGTCCGCGAGCGGCGGCGGAGCGGTTTCTAAACGGGTTTCGCTGTCATGAATCGGATTTGACTGCGGAAAGCCCGGTGGCGTTGGATGGAGAGCCGCGTTTCGACGGCGTTCTGGCACTGGCGAATTTGTATAAACCGGATGAGCGAATCAATTTTGTAACGGAGTTTGAGGAAACGACGGTTAAGGGCGAAATCAAGGCGCGGCCGGTCGGCAAAGGTCTGACGCTGACGAGGGATGAAGCGATGCGGCGTTTTGCGGAGGTCGGAACTGACAGCAGCCGCGCGGGTGGATGGCTGCGGATGAATCCGGTGGACGGGTACGGCATCGCGGATGCGAATGTGGCGGCGTTTCGGTTCGCCCTGCTGGAAAGCGATGCGCTTCCGATGGATTTGCAGGTGTCGCTCATTGCGCGATTGCCGTTACCGGTCTCTTTGGTGGTGAGCAGCGGCGGTCGCTCGGTGCATGCGTGGGTGAGAATTGATGCCGGCGATATTGCGGAGTATCGGGCGACGGTTTCGAAGATGCTCAAGATTCTGGCGCGGCTTGGGGTGGATGAGAAAAATAAAAATCCTTCAAGGCTTTCGCGTTTGCCGGGAGCGAAACGGGAGATCGGCGGAGTCGGTGACGGGTGGCAAAAGATTCTGTATCTAAATCCGAATCCAGCGGAGAGGAGGATTTGCCCATGACAAGCCTCGATGTGTTGGAAAAGGAGGTTATGGAGGCGTCAACGCCAGCGAATGAGCAACCGCCGGTCGCGCGGAAGTTGAGCGAGCTGGTGCTGCCCGACATCAATGACCCGGATGAGCTTTTGAAACATCGGTTCCTCGGGCGTGGCGGTGGGATGTTGATGGTTGGGCCGACGGGAATCGGGAAAAGTTCGCTGGGGATGCAGTTGATGGTGCTTTGGGCGCTCGGGCGAGAGGCGTTCGGGATAAAACCATCCAAGCCATTGAAGTCGCTGTTGGTGCAAGCCGAGAACGATGACGGGGACCTGGCAGAAATGAGAGACGGGGTGATTCGCGGTCTGGGCTTGAATGCCGATGAAACGAAACGTGCTTTAGACAATGTGATTGTGGTGAGGGAAGATTCGCGGACAAGCAGCGGTTTCGCGACGGGCGTGCTGCGGCCGTTATTGGAGACGCATCGGCCCGATTTGCTTTGGATTGATCCGGCGCTGGCTTATCTCGGCGGGGAAGCGAGTTCGCAAAAGGATGTAGGCGGGTTTTTGCGGAATTTGCTGAACCCGCTTTTGCGCGAGTTCAATTGCGGATGTGTGGTGGTGCATCACACGAATAAGCCTTCGTCGGGACGTGAAAAGTCGGAGTGGCAGGGAAGCGATTTTGCGTATCTGGGCAGCGGGTCCATTGAATGGGCGGGTTGGGCGCGTGGAGTGATTGCGTTGCGGAGCGTTGGGTCGCATTCGGTCTTCGAACTGCGGGCGGCGAAACGCGGAGCACGGCTGCGATGGAAGGAATCCGATGGTGTAACGGCGAGTTTTGCCAAATTGATTGCGCACAGCCGCGAGCCTGGCGTGATTTGCTGGCGTGAAGCGCAAGCGGACGAGATTCCGGCCGACGCGAAGCGAAAGAATGTTTTCACCAAGGAGGATTTATTGCCGCACGTGCCTACTGATAAAGCGATTTTGAAAGAGGCGCTGAGGAGCAAAGCGAACGGCGCGGGGATCGCGATAAACAAAATCAATGGGCTGATCGCGGAGTTGGTGGATGACGGCAGGCTTTTTATTTGGCGCATCAAACGCACGGGAACGAACCCGCAATTGCAGATTGCACGGTTTCGCCAGCCAGTGGAGGAATTGATAAGATGAGAGACTCACACAGAGATTCAAACGGGAAAAATGGGCGTGCGTTGGTGTCGTGCGCGTCAGGAAAGATACACATCAACACGCCCCTCTCTTTAGAGGGCGTGTGTGTGTCTGTCCGGGCTTTTTACAGACGGTGACAAATTTAAAAAGGAGTTGCCACCACTTATGAACAGCTCTTCATATCAGGCAATTGAAACATCACTAAAGGTGACGCTCCAGGCTCGTCAAAACATTCGTCGCAATCCTGCGTATTTGCAGGTCCGGGTCAGTCAGGTGCTGCCGAATTTCGTTTGTCACAAGTTGCCGATTGTTAGATACACAGAGGCCGAGTGCCGCAAGAGTCGTAGTGCGGTTGGGATTGTTCGGGTTGTGAAGGAGCGCGACCATCGTTTGAGTGCCAGCTTTTCCTGTCGACGCCATTGCTTGAAGCGCATTGCGAGCAGCATCACGATGTTTTGCGTTCATAACCATGTTCGAGAGCCGTGGGATAGCGGGCGTGGCGTTTGTTCCGAGGACTTCGAACACTCCCAAAGCGAGGTAGGTGCGGTTTTCTCCCTTGTGTATCAGAAGCGAGTAACTGTCACCTACGCCCATCTTGTCGGCGATCGGCTCGATGAAATCTTCTACACGTTCGGAGGCAGGCGATTTTTCGTAACTGATCCATCGAATGAGTGTCGGAAAAATTTGCGGCGTCATTGCACGCAAAGCTTGGGCCGGTGGGCTCGATTTTGCCGCATCACCGTTCCCTGTTTTGGTGAAAGCGGCTGCATAGGCGTCCTGATAAGCAGAGTTCCATTCCGTAAAAGTGCGTCCATTGTATTCCGGTTCGGAATCACCCGTTGTCAGCGCAATGGCGGCAACGATTGCCATTATCGTGCCCGCTACAAGGGTAATTTTCCACCGTCGCTTCACACTCACAGAGTAGGCAGGTGTCCTGAATGAGCGAGCAAATTGACATTGCAGTTGATCTTGGCGCCGTTGCGCCTCCCTTGCCGGAGATCGGCACGTTGCGCGATTTTGTCGCGGACCCGCCTAAGCCGCCTCCGCAAATCATTCAGGGCATCCTGCATCAAGGGTGCAAAATGTTTTTGGGCGGCACGTCCAATACTGAGAAAGAACCAAAAGACAGGCAGAAGGGAAGGAGCACCCTCTTAGGAGTCGGGTGGCCTTCCTTCTTCTGCCGTTGGACTGCGGAGGTGTTAGCACACGGCCACCACTTGCACGCAGCGATCAACACGCCAGAAATAAAGCATTTATGAGCCGACCATTTGAACAACTGCCGACGCCGAGTGTTAGCACACGGACACCTTCGCTTTCTTTCGAGCAGCAACCGAAAGAAAGTGCTAAGGCGTTTGCGGCGTTTGGATTGTATCTGAGTATGGGGCCGGAGCGGTCGCTGGAATTGGTGGGGCGAAAGTTAGGCAAGAGTAAGGGGCAAATGGAAAAGTGGTCGCGGCGTTTTGAATGGACTTCGAGGGTGCAGGCGCATGGGGCGCACCTGGCTATTGTGGAGCGCGAAGCGATCGAGGCGACGGCGCGAAGCAAGGCGGCGGAGTGGGAAGGGCGTGAGCAGAAGTTGCGAGAAACGGAATGGGCGATGCATGAGCGGGCGATTGCTGCCGCGCAACGGGGTCTCGATGCCTACATGGCGCGTGAAAAGGTTTATGCGAATCTTTCGGACATCGCGCGGATGCTGGAGGTCGCGAGCAAGCTTGGGCGGCTGGCGACGGGGCTTGGGACGAACGGCGAGCGCATGAACGGTGACGAGTTGCCGACGGTGCGCGTCGAGGTCACGGTCGCACTGGAGAAGATTTATGGCGAGCCGTTGCCGGGTGAAATTATCGACGTCGAGGCGGTGCGAACACTGCCGGAGGGAACGCAATGACGCCGTGGGAAAGGTATTTTCTGATCGGGCGGCGCGCGGGTTGTCCGAAGGATCAGATGCAACGGTTTGAGCGGGCGGACGTCGTCTTGCAGGAGCGTCAGCTTGCGGCCAGCGCGGCGGCGCGACTTTGCGACGGTGCCGATGGGCCGACGGCGATCGGCTACGGCGGCGCACGTGGTGGTGGCAAGTCGCATTGGTTGCTTGGACAGATGGGCGTCGATGATTGTCAGCGTGTGCCAGGGTTGAAATGTTTGCTGCTGCGCAAGGTCGGCAAGGCGAACCTTGAGCACTTCGAGGATCTGCGGCGAAAGTTGTTCACGAAACTCGGTCACGAGTTCTCGGCGTTTCGGGGAATCCTGACGTTCAACAATGGATCGCGCATCATCGCTGGGCATTTCCAGAACGAGAAGGACATCGACGCGTATCTCGGGCTTGAATACGACGTTATCGGCATAGAAGAGGCGACGACGTTGACGGCGCGCAAATACCAGGACATCACGACGTGTTGTCGGACGAGCAAACCGAATTGGCGGCCGCGTATCTATTCGACGACGAATCCGGGCGGCGTCGGTCACGGCTGGTATCGAACGAGGTTCGTTCTCCCGTTCTTGAACAAGGCGGAAACGGAAACGAGGTTTGTGGCGGCGCGTGTGACTGACAACCGGTGGAACAACCCGGAGTATATCCGGGTGCTGCAGGGTCTGAGCGGTTGGCAGCGTCGCGCGTGGCTGGATGGCGACTGGGACATCGCGGCGGGGCAGTTCTTCACGACGTTGCGGCGCGATGTGCATGTGGTTGAGGATTTCGATGACAGGCGCGCGCGGGAATGGTTCTGTGCGTTAGACTATGGATTTGCGCATTACACTGTGGTGTTGCTCGGCTGCACGGATTGTGATGGGAACGTTTTCGTCGTGGATGAACACGCGGAACGGCTCTGGTTGCCGCAACGTCATGCGGCGGCAATCAAGGCGATGGTGCAACGGCACAAAACGGTTGCGAATCGCGCCGGAAGTTCCGGTTCCCATTTGCAAATTGCGGATTTGAAACGGTTCGTTGCTGGTGCGGATGTGTTCTCGCGTCAGAGCGATGGCACGACGATTGCCGCGCAGTATGCGAAGCACGGAATCACGCTGCGGTGCGCGAACACAGACCGCATCAACGGCTGGGCTGAGATTCTGCATCGTCTCGGCGACACGAACGTCGTGCTCGCACCGATCGTCGGTCTCGCAGTGGGAGGAACGAAGCCTACGCTTTTCATTCACAAACGATGCGGGCGGCTGATTGAGACGCTGCCAGCGCTGCAACATGATCCCCATCGCCCTGAGGATGTGTTGAAGGTCGACGCCGACGATGATGGCGTCGGCGGCGATGATGCGGCGGATGCGTTGCGTTACCTGGTGGCGACGAAAGCACGAAGTGTCGTCGCGAGGAAGTTGAGCGGGTTTTGAGAAAGCGAAAACTCCGGGTGCGGCCGCAAAGCAATGGAATACCGGCCTGGTGTTTCGGGGAAAACAGTTAAAAATAATACCAAACGGATTCGGGTTGTTCCTTTACCGGAAGCGGTGAGTGTTCTGAATGATGACAAAAACGCGTGTTGAGGACCGGGAAGGGCCAGTGGGAAAGATTTTTGAAAAGCAGGCTTCAAAAATTCCGTCGGATATTTTCATGTGGGCGGCCGGTGGCTCAATCGTTGCATCGCTAGCGCTCAAATTGGCCAAGCGCGATCATGAGGCGCTGTTCGTGGGACAATGGGCTCCAACATTTCTTGTGTTGGGATTGTTCAACAAATTATTGAAGGTGGCGGGTAGTGAGCACGCAGAAAACGCGTAAGGGCTAACGCGTCCCATAATTAAAGTCCCAAGCGACCCCGCCTAACTTCCTCTTCGGGAAGCTGCGGAGTGGAGGCGTGGCGTGAAGAATGCAAATTCAGTTGGCGCGATCGCTGCGGCTGGCTCGGCGGGGAAGGAGACAGCCATTGTCAGCGAGCGTGCCAAGTGAATTTCCCTGCGTGGCATAAGGCAATATTGTGCGACAAATCCGGTTCGCATCAGTGGGTCTCGCGGGTCCCGCTGGTGCGATGCGTTATTTCGCAACGGATTTTCTGCACAATGTTTCTTATGTCTTAGCAGTGGTTCGCAAGGCAGACGCCCAGACGCGCAGGTGCGAGCCGCACTGGCCACATCGATCATCGTAGCGTCTGCCGGTTCTTCATGACATGCTGGAACGGAGCTTAGTAATTTCTCGCGGGGTCGCATCAACACGGTTCGCGGTGGTCGCGGCTCTCTGACGTGTGCGCGGAAGTCGAGGATGTCGCCGTCGTTCGTGCGGGTGTTAGCACACGGCCACGTGGGGCGAACGGGAAGGCGATACCGCAGGCTTTTGCGCAGAGGTCAGACTAAAGATGGGAGGCCTGCACATGACTGCGACGCGGCGAAGGTCAGCGAGCTTGCGAGCGTTTCCGTAGCTAGTCGCAGTGATGTGCTGGCCTTGGGGAATGGCCAGTCTCCACAGATTTGAAACGTCGGAACGGAGCGGAAATGGAGGCGTGATGGAAGCGGAGTTGTTCGCTGACACGCGCCGCAATGTAGCGAAGTGGAGCGTTTTTAATTTGTGGAGTCTGGCGTGCTTGCGCACGGCCACGTTCCGCACGAGGACGTGCGTGGGGCTGCGCAAGGGTGAGGACATTGACGGTGGCTTGCCACGATGGAGCGGCGCAGCAAGCGACAATCGAGTCGATGGCATCACGCTTGTGCAGCGGGGGATGGTTCCGTTGTATTATTTCGTCGTTTGAAAAGAATGACGATTTGCAATAGCCCAAAAATACGATTCTCCAAGTGGGTAGGGACTAATTGGATTTTCGGTAGGAGCGAACCAGGTCCCAAAGCAAACCGGTTACGCCAATCGCCCATAGGCACCAGATCCAAGCAGGTATTCCTTTGGAGAAACCAGAAGCAACAACTCCTGCTATTATTAGCATGACGCAAGAATCCCCAATGGTGCTAGTGCGTTTTTTCATAAGTTTTTTATGGTCTGAAACGACTGAAATCCTGACAGCCGTTATAGGGCGGCATTGTTTGACACGATATAACTAATCGTAAAATGGAGCAATTGCATTTGGCGAACCAACTTCCTAACACGGCTAAGCGGTGGTTTGTCAGCGCGTGCCAGAGCAAGCTTGCGTGCGGGGTTGGTGGGTGTGTTTGGGTTGTCTTTGTCTTTGGGGCGAGCCGGGAGGCGAGGCGGTTGTCTTTACGGGCTCGCGTTGGCGCGCGTTCCCTAGCGGGGGAGGGGGCGAAGTGTTGCTAGCTATTCCGAGCGCGCCTGCCCCCTCCCCCAGCAGCCCGCGTCGACCGCGAATGCGGAACTGTAAACGTGGTCTGGGGGAGGGGGCGCGGGGGCGGGAGCGGGGAGCGCGCGAGGGGGGCAATGCGCCGGTGCGCGAGGGGGAAAATGGGCGGGTGCCGCCGGCGTGCGGCGGGGAAATCAAGGCGGCGAGAGACGCTGGATTATATGAGCAAAGCGAACCGATGTTGTCTTTGTAGCGCTGTCGGACGGTTGAGGCGTTTGATTCGGTTGGAGGGCTAACTGATGCCGAAGGTTCGTACCAATTGAGCGGGTGGCGGCTGGTCTGCTCTCACTGACGTCGAATTGGAATGCGCAGAACAGATGCCACGCGCGCAACTGACTTTGTCTTTGTGGGATGTTGGATAACCCGAAGCGGCGGTTAACTTGATCTGGCTGGTTCGGCCTCACAGTTTATCCCGATGCGGTTGATCATGCTGCCTGGAGTGCTCGTGAGTAACTACGCATCGTCACGAACCACATCCCAAGCCCCCAAATAAAGCCGCCAGCCAGGCAAAGTCCAACAATGAAATACGGCGGCAACGCCTCCTCTTTGTGCGACACGTGTTCATAGATGGTGCCAAAAACTGCCATAGGAACACCCCAACCGAGGACGCCCCGCAGCAACACAAAACGCCAAATGCCTCGTTCCTTGATTCTTTGCCATCTCGCTAATCGCAACGTTCGGATATCGCTCATACGCCTAACGCCGAGGTCAGCGACGGGAGCCAGCCGCCCCTGACGTCTGATTTGTCTCCTGAACCGAACGGCTGGCTCCCGTTCGCTGCACCGTCTTATTCGCCATATTCTCGACCTGCTTCCACAGTCTCTCCCTCGCGTAACCCTCGATAAGACTGTACGACGAGCCCTTCCATTCCAATGTTTTCCAAGCCGACGATAAAAGGATCTGGTGGAATGCGTTACTGGCAGTGGTTAAAGTGGGTTGCACGTAAGGTTTCGTGCGGAAGACTCCATTTGACGCACAATAAACAAGATAGCTACCCGCCCGCTCTGCCAAGCCGCCCAGATTATAGCCGAGCGTCATCGACAACGGTACACCGTTGGTGATGGCAAAGGGCAGGTTGGGCCAAGTCTTAGGAGGCATCGACTCGTAAGGGACTCCGCTGGGGGCACCAAGGCGTGGTTCACGTAGGGGCAGCGACGGGTTCTTTTCCACGAAAACCAGCCGGCATAAAAGACAGATGCGTTCGTTCGCCTTCTCCTGCTCATCGATTGACTCCCACTTTTTGCCCGCCAGTTCTTTGAGATGGTCAAAAGCGGAGTCTCGTCCCGCCTTTATGAACGTGTTCGCGCACTCGGCGGCTATATCGGGTCGGAACTCCGATGCCGCGATTTCTGGGAACCGCGACACCGCGCTTTCCATGTCGTTGGTTGCCGCGTTCACCGAAATAACCAGCAGTGCAACAAACGCGATTGCTTTTGCGAATAGTGTCATCGCGAACTAGTGATTATGCGACGGGGTGTCGCGGTCATTTTGATATACGAACGGTTGGTTCATATTGGTTGAGGAGATTATTGTTATGCTGGCGCTGCGAAGCAAGCGCAACACAACGCGCTCGCGAGCACGGCGACGACATACCGGAGATTCGCGATTGAAGTGGAGTGCGTAGCGGAGGGTCGACGGCACTGGGCGCGTGGCAAAAATACCGCAAGCTTTATTGCAGACCACTGAGGCTCTCTATTCGTAGCGGCCCTCTGTTGTGTCCGTATACCAGAACTCCGGCTGCGCCCAAACATACCAGTGATCACCCACTGGGCGAAAACGCCGGACATACTGAGGGAAATGGTTGGTGGTCGGATTGTAGGCAATACCGTAATAGTCGTGGTGGAACTCGTCACCGAGGAGGACATAAAGGATGCCCCCGCTGGTCTTTGCTTGAAATTGCTTGCCACTCCATTTCTTCCAAGGAAGCCCTGTGATATATGTCTTCGGCTCCAAATCCTCCCAATCAAGCGTTTCCTCTTTGTTAGTGAACATGTCCCACCCATTAGTCGCTATGAAACTCGACACAGAGGCAAGTGCGTTCGAGCCTTTAATGTCGGGTCTTGGTGTTCGCCTCCATTTCGGCGTACATCCGACAAGCAGGATCGCGATGCATAGAAACATGGAACGCGACATGTTGCGCCTAATATTCAATATGCTCCAACTGTTCGCATAGTTTTAATCCGCGAACAAGGGTTTTTGCGGTTGTCCTAAAAGCTGTCAAGCTCGGATGGGACGTTACTGCATGCCGGTTGGTGCAGCGGAACGGTTGCTGCGTGCATCGGCGTGCATGTGGTTTCTGTAGCGGGGCGATAGCGTTAAAAGAGTCATGATACGGTTCTTCAGTGCCAGTGGACTCTCTACATCCTGAATACGAACTGCATCAAGATTGGTGGCGGACTCTGCGCGACGTGATGGATGGGGACCGCGCGATGAAGCGGTCGGGCATTCGTTACATTCCGCGATTGGAGGGGATGAATGATCTGGAATACCGGTGGTACGTGGAGCGAGGGTTTTTCTACAATGCGACCGCACGCACGGTGTTGGGTTATTTGGGAATGATCTTTCGCCGCGAGCCGGTGCTGAAGTTGCCGGCACCGGAGAATCTTTTAGGAAAGGTGCTGCGGGAATTTGTCAACGATGCTGATTTGCTCGGCAAGGAGTTGGCTGGCTATGCGCGCGAGGTGACAACGGAGGTCACGGTGTTGGGTCGTTGCGGGACGTTGATTGACTGGTGCGATGCGCCTGAGAACCGCGCTTACTTCACGTTTTATCGAGCGGAAGATATTGTGAACTGGCGCGAGCAACGGATTAACGGGCGGATGCAATTGACGCTGGTTGTGCTTCGGGAGGTGTTTTCAGATGGCAATCAAACAAGCGGGGCCGGTGATGAGTTTGCGCCCGCGCAAGTGGAGCGGTTGCGGGTGTTGCGGTTGGTTCAGGACGCGCCAGCGGCACAAGGTTCGGCCCCAGCGCAGAAAGGCAAGCATGTTGGTTGGCATTATGTGGTTGAGGTTTGGGGTCGCGCTAAAAAGTCGAACGATGGAGTGCGGCGCGCTGATGTGGACGGCGCTGTGGGGAGCGATCTTGGGAGCGGCATCAGTCCGGGCTCGGCTGCACCCTCTGCTACGGTGGGAACTTATCCCGCTGTTTCTGCGGTGAATAATGTCAGCACTGATTCAAAGAGTCTGACGCTTTTGGAAACGAGGGTTCCGTTGCGTCGCGGCAAGCCGCTGCCGAATGTTCCTTTCATTTTTCACGGACCGAGCTTATCGAAGTCGACGGTGGAACGGTCGCCGATTACGGACATTGTCGGGGCAAATCTGGACCATTACCGGATGACGACGGATTACAAACACGGGATGCATTTCACGGCGTTGCCGACTGCGTGGGTTTCTGGTTTTGCCAAGGACGATCCGTTGCGGATGGGTTCAAACACGGCGTGGGTGACGGAGACGCCGGGCGCGACGGCTGGGTTCCTGGAATTTAAGGGTGACGGTTTGCAGACGTTCGAGCGCGCGCTGGATCGGGTCGAGCGATTGCTGGCGGTGTTGGGAGCGCGACTGCTGGAGTCGCAGAAGCGGGCGTCGGAAAGCGCGGAGGCAATCCAGCTTCGGCAGTCGGCGGATAGCAGTGTGATTGCGGGAATTTCTGTGGCGGTGTCGAAGTCGTTGAATCAGGCGTTGCGCTGGGTTTATTGGTGGCACTCGACTGAGGAGCATCCCGATGAGGTTTCGGGTGGGGATATTTTGATCGAGCTGAATCGGGATTTTGACATCGTGCGTTTGACTGGGCGCGAGATTCAGGCGCTGGTGACGGCGTGGCAGTCGTCAGCGATCAGTTTGGAAACGGTTTTGCACCAGATGGAACGAGGCGAGGTGCTTCCTCCTGGCCGCAGTGTTGCCGAGGAGATGGCTTTGATTAAGGCGAATCCGCCGCCGCTGCCGTCGGGTCAAGGAACGAGTTGGGGGCAGAGTGGTGGCGGGGAGGGTTAGGTTTCAGGAACCGATGTCAGATGAACGGCCTTGCGCCGGATTGTTGACCTTCATCGCTAGGATAGCTAAGGTGCGGTCGGAGCACCAAACGAACGAAACAAGGAAAACTTTCCGCCTTTAACGTTCACTTATGACCTTAAGTGGAAAAAGGTAATACTTAATAACATAGTTAGGCGGCAAGACGCGCATCGCATGAACGACCAGACCAAAGCCGCATATCGTCACTTGCTTTACGTGGCTATGCTTGCCACGCGCAACTATTGCCAGCCACGCGCGGACGCCAGTCGCAATCCATTCGTCTGGCGGCGGCAGTATCATCAGAGCCGGATAGCTGGCAGGCTAGCGGATTGGCTTCACAATCTCGCGCACTACAGTTCGCTAGATTTTGCGGGATTCGACGACCAGCATTTTTGGTATGAACACAGCTTGGTTTGTCAGCACCATCCTGGCGAAGGCTTCGAGCGTTACCGAGAAATTTTTGATGAGTATTTTCAGGGGAAGAGATATGTATGCTGACATTGCCTAACCAGAGCGCTGCAGCGGACGGCGAGTTGACGCTGAGTTTGCAATCGACAAGTCAGTGGCTCGCCGCCGCTGAGCTGACGTGTTGTTAGGCTGGCCCGTGAAAAAATCATCATACGAAACTGTTGCGGCAACTTTAGCGCTCGTTGGCGCATTTGTACTCGTTGGCGTTTACGTGCCGATCCTGAATCCGGGGCTGACCAAGCTCGCGCTACGCATGGAACTTCCATCGCTTGGCTATTATATCGTTGCGACTCCGATTCCGGTTTTTTTGCTACTTGCAGCATGGCACTTCAACAAGAAGGCGCGAGCAATCAAAGAGCAATCGGAGCAGTCTCCACGCGTTCCAGAGCCCGCGTGGCAGAAAAGGCTCAAGTGGATTCTCTGCGCTATCGTGATCGTTTTGGTACTGTTTACATTTTTATGGTAACATCCTCGCCTGACGAGAGCGCTGAGCTGACCCGTTAGCCAGCGTCATCGCGCCCTTGCTGTATGACCGTCCAAACAGACATCACTACGAACGATCTCAAAGTGTTCGGCCAACACGTCTCAACCGGAGCGGATGGCGGGAGGTTGATGTACACGTTGCTAATCGGCTCGGGTGTGGCTGTGGG
Organism: uncultured Verrucomicrobiae bacterium; assembly: GCA_963702845.1. Lineage (GTDB taxonomy): Bacteria > Verrucomicrobiota > Verrucomicrobiia > Limisphaerales > Palsa-1400 > JAICXV01. Next base: position 4,837,290 of record OY969763.1, read on the forward strand.
GGTTATCCTTGGCGTCACTCTGGCTGTGACCGGGGTCCGACTTCAGGTGGCAAGCCTGATGGCAGGCCTTCTTGCTGGAGCCTTCTGGCTCACCCTGTTCTCCCGGCTGTATATGCGCAAGATGGGCCCAGCCGCAGATAGCTACGTTCTTGGACCTCGGGCGGTTTCCACAACGGACGATGGTATCATTGAGAAGTCGCAAAAGCACGAGGCGCTCTTTCGGTGGTCGTCAATTCGTTCAGTGGATTCGACGAAGGAGCACATTTTCGTCATGCTCGAACGTAACGCTGGGATTATTGTGCCATTCCGAGCTTTCTCATCGGACGCCGAGCGCGACCACTTCCTTGCAGAAATCCGGAGGCAGACAAGGGCGGAGACCAGATGAATCTGCCGGCTAACTTTTCGGTGGAGCAAATCGCGGCGGGCGATGCGAGTTGGGGGCAGAGTGGTGGTGGGGAGAATTAGGCTGGTGCGTTAGAATACCATTGCGGATAGGCGGCGTGCACACGCGCAACCGCTTTTTCCAACTCCTCGTTTGAAGTGTTCGGAGCGAAGGGCTTGACCATTTCAACTTCAGAAAGGCTTACTTCCGGCTGCGCTTGCGTCAATTGAAAGATACTTGTTCCGTGAACGTTGTCGAAAAACCTTATTTTTGAATGTTCGCCATGACCACCGAGTTGGAGAATTTCTCTTATTGAGTAAGCAAGGTAGGACCATGATTTTCCGTCATAGATTGAGGGTTTGGGGGCAGAGAGCGGCACTTTATTCTTCCATGAATGGTAGCATTGGTAAACGGTTGCGGCGGGATTCCAATTGCGGCGGGCGGGCGTCTGGTATTCCGGGTAGAAATGAAAAACGTAGGCGGGCGGCGGAAGCTGTGGCTCCAATTTGTTCACTTCATTGACGGTAAGACAGGTCGGAAAAAAGTACTCTTTGTCATCGTCAGTCCTTCTAACAGGTAAGAACACTGCTGAATTGCGGTAGCCGAAAACAGCAGCACCTTCGTTGTTATTGGACATGATCACTACCGGCGTTCCGAAGAACATTGTCAAAAATTCGGTAAGGTCCGCTCCGATATGGTTTGGCACACGCTCCGAGAAGCGATCCAACAGATGGCCCGCGAAACTGACTCGCCTTCCGTTAAGGTAGACTTCGCGGAAAAAATCGTCGCCAGCGTAGAACTTGAATCTGTGAATCGTTCCTTTTTCAGGATCATTAGCAGCCCGTCGCTGAACTATTGAAATGCGGGAGACAAGATTCTCATCAAAAATTGGGAAGAGCCGAAGCCTGTCCTTTCGTGCGCGGTTTATATAGAGACAGAAGAGGATTACCGCCTGAGCCCGCTGGATTTTCAAAAAGTCCGTGGCCCGGTGGTCAACAGTCGCAATCTTTTGGGGAAGTCCAGAGTTGAACTCGTGCGTCAAAGCTCTGAGGAGTTTCTGCAACTGATCGGTATGTGGAAACCGAGTTTCGTTGTCTCTCCGCTCCTCAACCAGGTGAATGTCGTCGAGATACTTCGAGTTGAATTGATGATGGTGCGACATCCGCGTCGGCTTGCTGCTGGTTGTGACATGAGAATTTGGCTCCCGTCAGAATCTGTCAATTCGCTTTTGCACTTTTTTTGCGCTGCCACGTGCCGCTTGGTGCATCAACAAGATGGTCGGGTGCATTGAAAAAAATCTTTGGGCTTCTCACGCGTAAAATTTTTCAAAACGTCGTGCTATCAATAGGCATCGAAAATTATGGCACTCAAATTTAAGTACCAAAAGCGCGAGGAGATTCCGGCGGAGCTCCTTGCTCATTACGCGGAGCGTGATGGCGCTTGGCAATTGGATGCGGACGGTGTCGCGGACAATGTGCTAGCGCACGGCCACGATGCCCTGAAAGCCCGGCTGGATGAGTTTCGCCAAAGCAATGTGACGCTGCTGAAGCAATTGGAGGAGCAGCGGAAGAAATTCGAGGGCATCGATCCTGATGAAGTGCGAAAGCTTGGCGAAGAAAAACAGAGGCTCGAACTGTTGGCACAGGGCCACAAGCCGGAGGAGATCGACCGCATCGTTGGTGATCGTGTCAAAAATCTAAAAGGCGAGTGGGACAAGCAGCTCACGGCGGTGACTTCTGAACGCGACGCGCTCAATTCACGGTTGATGGCGATTCAGATCGACCAGGGCGTTATCGCCTCGGCGAGCAAGCGAGGTCTTCGTTCAACGGCCATTCCTGACATTACTTCCCGCGCGCGAAATGTTTTCAAGCTGGTGAACGGTGTTCCCACTGCATTTGAAAGCGACGGGCAAACGGTGCGCGTGGGTAAAGACGGCGTGGCGGCTTTGACTCTGGACGATTGGGTGAATGCACAGGTCGCAGAAGCTCCACATCTTTTCGAATCGAACGCTGGCGGCGGTGCTGCTGGCAATCCCGGCGGTGTCGGGAATGGCTCAGTGAAAAATCCGTGGAAGTCAGAAACGCGAAACGTGACTGAACAAATGAAGTTGCTGCGGAGTAATCCGCAGTTGGCCGCGCAAATGCAAGCGGCTGCCGGGTGCTAGGACACTAGCGTGTCGGCCACGACGGCCACGGCGCTTCGCGCAAACACTGCAAATAAATACAGAAAGTTGAAATTTGAAACGGCCCGCGCAGCGCGACGGGCCCTACCAAGATAGAAAATAAAATTTTATGGCAAAGACACAAATCGCGGACGTAATCGTCCCGACAGAGTTTGAGAAGTATGCGATTCAACGCACGGCTACGTTGTCGGCGTTCTATCAGTCCGGCATCGTGCAGATGGATTCGGAGTTCGACGCGCTCGCCGAGCAAGGCGGCACGGAGGCCCATCTTCCTTTTTGGAATGACATCTCAGGCGCTCGACAACCGTTGAGTGATGCCGCACCGCTGACGACGCAGAAGATTGGGGCGGACCAGGATATTTCCCGTATTCATAACGACGGCCAAGCGTGGTCGGTGAATCAACTGGCGAAAGCGTTGGCTGGTGATGATCCGATGGATGCGATTTTGAACCTTGTCGGCACGTATTGGGCGCGCACGAATCAGGGGGTTTTGATTTCTTCGCTGAAGGGAATGTTCGGCGCTGCGTCGATGTCGAGCAACCTTCTTTCCATCGCGAGCGAGTCGATCGCCGGGACAAGTTCGGCGACGCGGTTAACTGGTTCCACTTTCGTGGATGCTTGCACCAAGTTGGGTGATCGCGCGGATCGCCTTGTTGCGGTTGCGATGCATTCTGCGACGGAGGCGGCGCTGCGTAAGCTGGACTTGATTGATTTCATTCCGGACAGCGAAGGCAAGCCGGTGATTCGAGTGTTTCAAGGTCGGCGCGTCATCATCGATGACGGTTGCCCTGTTCGCGTTGGGACGACTGACGGGAATGTCTATACGACTTACTTGTTCGGTCCGGGCGCGTTCTGCCAGGGCTCGGCGAAGCTGAACAATCCTGTGCAAGGCGGTTTCGGCACGGAAGGCGTTGAGCTTTCGCGGTCGGCGCTGGATGGTGATTCGAATCTGATCAATCGTCGCCGTTACATTTTGCATCCTCGCGGTGTGAAGTTCACAAGTGCTTCGGTCGCGGGCAAGAATCCGACTGATGCAGAAATCGAAACGCAAACGAATTGGGTTCGCGTTTACGAGGCGAAGAACGTGCGCATTGTCGCAGTCGTCCACAACAACTAGACACTAGCGTGTCGGCCACGGCGCTGCGCGCAAAGACACAGAAGTATGAAAACGATTTCGTTAGAGAAAGCTGCTAATGCAGGGCGACGGTATTCGAACGTGCTGCGGCTGGCGTCGAATGTGGCCGATGGGGAAACGGTGACGATTGGGAATGAGGTTTACGAGATTGATAACAACGCGGCTGTCACTGCGGGAAACATTCTGGTGGATTGTTCGGGCGGGCTCACGCCAACGCTAGCGGGTGCGGCGTTGGTCGCGACGATCAACGCGAAGACTCAGCAAGGGATTACCGCGAAAGCAATCAGCGCAAATGAGATTCTGATTGCGACGCGGGTTGGTATTGCGGGACGCGCGATTGTATGCGCTGAGACGTTGGCGGGTGCAAATAATGCATGGGCTGCTGCCGCGATGTATGGCGGGTCGGATGTTTTCAAGGGCGTTCAACTGCAGTCGCGTGCGGTAAATGCAACGGAGGTCGCGCTGGCGGCGATGCGGTTTGCGTTTCCGTTCACGCCTGTAGCTGCGTTGGTGCAAGTCCGCACTGCGGCAGGAGCGCCTAAAGCGTGGGGTGGGACAACTACTCTAACGGGTGATCGCGTTGACCTCGCGAATACTGGTTCTACGGATTTGGCGGCGACAGACGTCGTGACAGTCTTTGCCGGTGAATGATCGCTTTTATGGAAGGTCTTTACCCAATCATTCGGCGAAAGCGGAAACCTTTGGTTGAGACCGAGCCGGTCGGGCCATTGGCAGCTCCGGCGAAAGCGCCTGATGTCATGCCACCGAAGCCGAGTTCGCCCGGTGTGCCCAAACCAGCCGATGAAACAAAGTTCGTACAAAATCTTTCCGCCGCTCCCGCAGCCCGGAAGCGTTAGCCTAAATGGCTGGTGGGCATTGTGGGCGCAAAAGCGCCGGCGCAAGCGCGCACAGGCTAACGCGGGGCTCGATCCCGGCTTTGTTCCCGAGGACATGCAACTCTGGCTGCGGGCGAGTTCTTTGGGGGAAGGTCCCGGCGATTCGGTTTCGAATTGGCAGGACGACAGTGGGAATGCGAACGATGCTTCGGAAAGCACGGTTTCAATGCAGCCGACGTATCAGGAGGTGACGTTTGCGGGAAAAACTTTTCCGGTGCTTCGGTTTGATACGGTGGATGACGGGATGGAGACGCCGTTGGAAATTGATGGTGCGTTTTCGATTTTTGCTCTGTGGCGTTTGGCGAGCGCTGATGTGTTCAGTGGAGCGATTGTTTCATCCGGGTCTGGTGATTGGACCATGGGCGACGTGAATGGTCAGATGCTCTGCTACTTCGAGGGTTGGAGCGCTGCGTCGCCGGTGAACACTTCTGATTTCTATTTGTTGGAAGCGCGCATAGTTCCTGGAACCAGTCCAACGGAAATTTACGTTAATGGCGTGTGGGTCGGCATGGCCGACGGAGCGTCCTCTGCTCCGGGTCAAGTGATGCTCGGTGCGGCCGGGGATAACGGGTATCCGGGCAATTGTGATTGCGCGGAGATTTTGATTTACGACCGATATCTATCCGGTGATGAAGCTGATGGTGTGCGTGCATATTTTCAATCGCGCTACAACTTCTTGAAGTTATGAATCGTTTTTTGATCATTGTTCCTGCGGAAGATCGCGATCGTGCCAACTCGGTTGCTGCGGAGCAATTCGACACAACGGGCGGCGCTCGGACTTTCTTCATCGGCATTTCGGCCAGCGGACAAGCGCCTGCGACGCATTATTGGTGCTCGGCTCAATTTACTGATGAGAACGCAACGAAGCTCGCTTTGGCTCAGGCGGATTTTCCGCTCGCGGTGGTGCAAGGCTACGACGCCGATAGCGACGCGGGGTTTCCGCAGCGGACCATTGCGACGTTGGGATTGAAACAAATTGTGAGTTTGCCTGAAAGGACCTGATGGCGCTTGTCGTTATCAAAGAGGATGGAACGGGTTTGCCGGATGCGAACAGTTACGGCGTGGCAGCGGATGGCGACGATTACCACGCCGCGCATCTATACGCGTCCGCGTGGAGTGGTGCTACGGCCGGCAACAAGGATATTGCGCTCGTGATGGCAACGCGGCTGATCGATGCCCACTGTGAATTTCTGGGGTTCCACAAATCGAATGCGCAAGCATTGCAATGGCCGCGCGTCCAGGTGCCCGACAGGGAAGCGAGTGGTGTCTTTTGGGCGCCGGGTCTGGTGATTGGGCTCGGGCCTGCGGCGCCATTGTATATTTCGAGCGACGTTGTTCCGCCCTGTGTCGTTGCAGCGACGTGTGAGTTGGCGCGAGAGCTTCTGATCACTGACCGGACGGGGCCGCCTTTGGGAGAGGGTTTGAAATCGACTTCGGTTAAGACGGCAACCTCAAGCAAACCGGTGGGGACGACTGGCGTCGCGACTTCTTCCTCGTCGGCGTCCGCTTCCGTGTATGATAAGTCGGATCGGCGGCCAATTTTAACGCCCGTTGTGGAGGCTTTAATGAGGCGCGTTCTCGCTGGGAGCCCCGGCAAATCGACGGTGAAATTGATTCGGACGTAGATGTGTTTGTTTGTGTTTGTGGATGTGTTTGTTTTTGAACCCCGTTTTTCCCTGTTTTCGCCTTATTTCAACACATGACCCCGAAAAGGGCAGACATCAATAAAACCCAATAAAAACGGCCCTAAAACGTGTGTTCTAGGGCCGTCAATTGGTTGCGGGGCTGGGATTTGAACCCAGGACCTTCAGGTTATGAGCCTGACGAGCTACCAGGCTGCTCCACCCCGCGATCCGGTAGACGATGAATATACGGGTCGCGTTCGCTTCCGCAAGTTATTTGTTCGTAAGGACTAAAAATCGGCGCTTTATTTGATCGATCGCCCATCGTGCATGCTCGGCAATCAGGGGCTCTGGATCAATCGCGGCTTTCTCGAGTGCAGGTAAGGCGGTTTCGTCGGCGACGTTACCTAGTGCGACGCAGACGTTCCTAAGAAGTCCTCGGCGTTTGGTGCGCAAAATGGGAGTGCCGGCAAAACGCTGTTTGAACCCAATATCGTCGAGCGAGAGCAAATCAATTAAGTCGGCTTGTTCCAAATCGGCGCGGCGATGTTCCCGCATGAGAGCACCGGTTTTGGCGAATTTGTTCCATGGACAAACGGCCAGGCAATCGTCGCAACCGTAGATGCGATTGCCAATGGCGGGACGGAGTTCCACAGGGATCGAGTCCTTCAGTTCAATCGTGAGATAGGAAATGCAACGGCGCGCGTCCAATTGAAATGGCGCAGTGATGGCGTTGGTGGGACAGGCGTCGATGCAACGATGGCAAGTGCCGCACCGGTTTGGTTCTGCTGCGTCGGAATCAAAAGCGACCGTCGTAATGATTTCCGCAAGGAAGAACCAATTGCCGAGTTCGCGGCTGATAACGTTGGTGTGTTTACCGATGAACCCAATACCGGCACGTTGGGCCAGGTCGCGTTCGAGCAGTGGGCCGGTGTCGACGTACCAAAGCGATTTTGATTCGGGGCCGCCGATTTGAGTTACAACCTCGCTCAATTGCTTCAATCTTTCGCCAAGAACGTCGTGGTAATCGGCATAGCGCGCGTAGCGGGCAATTTGGCCGTGATGAGGGTTGGATGTTTGTTGCTCGTCGTTCCAATAACTCGCGGCAACGACAACAATAGATTTCGCTCCCGCCAAAACTTGTTGCGGGTCGACGCGTTTATGGGCATTCCGCGCGAGATAGGCCATCGCACCGTGGCGACCGTCTTTCAACCATTGCTCAAAATGCGCGGCGCGGTCCGGCGCGTTTGCCTCGGTAAAACGGCAGATGTCGAAACCCAGTTCTTTGGCCCGTTGTCGGATAACCTCCTTCACGTTGCATTAACTGCGGGGCTTTGCATGGCGCGCGAGATTGAATTGGTGAATCACTTGCAACGCAACTTCGCGCGGCGACCGCAGGCCGGTGTGAATCAAAACATCCGCCTTGCGATACGCGGGTCCGCGTTGTTGCAGCATTTCTTTTATTTTGCCGAGCGGGTCAGGTGTCTGCAGCAGCGGTCGATGCGTCTGCGTGCGCACACGTTCCCAAATCGTCTCCGCGCTAGCCCACAAACAAACAACCAACGCATGAGTTTTGAGGCTCGTCAAATTGCATGGGTTCATCACGAGTCCGCCGCCGGTCGAGATGACTTGTTTTTTTTGGGTGGCGAGCTGCTCGACGACTTGCTCTTCCAACTTGCGAAAAACCGGCTCGCCGGCTTGCGCAAAAATTTCAGTGATGGTCCGGCCCGACTGCGCTTCGATTATTGCGTCGGTATCCACAAACTCGAATTGCAAGGCGTCCGCCACAATGCGGCCAACAGACGACTTGCCGGTGCCCATGAACCCGACCAGCGCGAGGTTGTGGATGTGGCGTGGGTTGTTCACTGAAGCAAAGGCTAAATGCTAACGGCTGAAGGCTAAAGAAAATACATCGTTTTGCCCTTTAGCGTTTAGCTTTTAGCCTTTAGCCTTTTTCTCGAGTGCTGGAGCAAATCGCCAAAAACATTCGCGAGCGGAACCTCTTTCGCGATGGCGAGCGCGTTCTCGTCGCAGTATCGGGCGGCGTGGATTCAATGGCGCTGCTCCACATTCTGCATCGGCTCGCACCAGAACACGGATGGAGGCTGACGGTTGCGCATTTCAATCACAAATTGCGCGGACGCGAGAGTGATGCGGATGAAAAGCTGGTTCGCGAAACTGCAAATAAGATGCGGCTACAATTTATTACCGATGCCGGCGACGTAAAAGCTCATTCGATGACATCAGGGGTATCGATTGAGATGGCAGCGCGGGAGTTGAGGCACGCTTTTTTAGCCCGCACTGCACGCAAGCTGAAGATTAAGACCGTAGGGCTTGCGCATCATGCCGATGATCAAGTGGAGTTGTTTTTTCTACGACTTTTTCGTGGTGCTTCGATTGAAGGACTGGCTGGAATGCGTTGGCGCAGCGCTTCGCCAACTGACAAAGCCATCCACTTAGCGAGACCGTTGCTGAATGTTGCTCGCGCAGAGCTTGAAGCCTTTGCGCGTGAGCAATCGGTTCGGTGGCGTGAAGACCGAACAAACCTCAGTCCGGATTTTCTGCGTAACCGCGTCCGTCGCGAATTGATTCCACTGCTTGAAAAGCATTATCAACCGGGCGTCAGAAAAAACGTACTTCGTCTGGCGGAATTGTTGCGTGCGGAATCCGATTTCCTCGCCGAGGCGACAGCCGAGGCAATCTCAACACGCCGCGCTTTTGAGCAGTTACCAATCGCGATCCAACGCAGAGCGCTGCAGCAACAGTTTTTCAAACTCGGGCTGAGCGCTGATTTTAAGACCATCGAATTGTTACGACTCAACGGCGGCAAGATTGTTGAGGTGGATGTTGCGACCAGATTGAAGCGTGATGAACATGGGCGCATTCATCTCATCAAAACCACTGCGGTTCAGTTTTCTGTAGCGAGCCGAACCATCAAGCTGAAAGCAACTGTCACGGCGATTAAATTTGGCAATCGGGCGTTCGCATTCCGAATTGTGCAGCAGCGTGGCGCGAATCTAACCCACCGTGCTAACAGCGAATCGTTCGACGCGGAGAAAGTCGGGAACGTGATTACTTTGCGACATTGGCAACCCGGTGATCGCTTTCAACCGATTGGCTCGCGGTCCTCGCGCAAGTTGCAGGACATGTTCGTTGATATGAAGGTGGCGCAAGCCGAACGTCACACGCGTGTCATCGCAACAACGGCTGACGGTGAAATTTTCTGGGTAGAAGGACTTCGCATTGGAGAGAAGTTTAAATTGACGAACGAAACAACGCGCAGATTCGTTGTTCAATGGAAGCGCCATTGAACTATTTATCTTCGTCAGGTTCGTCGGCGGATAGAAAGCGGTGCAACAAATAGACGAAGGTGGCGACCATTCCGATGGCAAAAATCGCCAGCGCCAACCCGCCAAAAATCGAGCTCATTTGTTGCTTCGGCACGAAGCGCAATGGGTAAAAGAAACCGGTCACGCCGATGCAAATGATGATTGCAACTGCGATTCGCCGGGTGATTCGCGTTCCCGAATAAACGAGCGTGTAGAAGCAAGGGCCGACAACAAGCGCACCGAGCACAAGTGCCAATGCCGTGCGCCCTGTGACCGCGAAGGCGAAACCGCTTTGGGTCACGCGTAACGCTTCCATTGACCCGATCAGCACGGTAAACGCCAGCGTCAGGCAGATAAACATGATGCGACTGAGCCCCGGATCGAATTTCGCTTCGTTGGCCATTGAAGTTCCATACAGCCAACAACGCGCGTAAGCAAGACAGGCGCAATGCAATTGTCAGCCGCGAAAAAACCGGATACGTTGCGAATTGCTCGTGGCCTCGTAGCTCAAATGGATAGAGCAGTGGTTTCCTAAACCGCGCATGACGGTTCAATTCCGTCCGAGGCTACCACCCTTGCAAACAAAGGGTGAAATGCGTGTTTTGTAGGTGTATTTTCAAGCAAACAGTTGACAGCGTGCAACAACTATGCAACACTAACGCGCATGAAAACCACCCTGTCACGCAATAGTAATGATGATTCTTGGCCGCGAGAGGTTCAACCAGGCCGCGCTGTTGTTCGGGTTTATCGTCGCACAACGCCGCAAGGCAACTTCGCTTACATGGTTGCCAATTACGCAGACGGCAAGCGCCGTTTCGATTCCTACGCCAGCGAGCCCGACGCGCTAGCGGCTGCCGACAAGCTGGCCCGACGCATTGACGCTCGCGACTACGTAGCGGCCAGCATGACGAGAGAGCAAGCGATTGAATACGCCAGCGCCGTTGAAAAGCTAAAGCCGTTTAACGTCACGGTGGACGCAGCCACGAGCGCCGTTGCTGAATGTCTTAAAACGGTAGGAGATTTGTCCAATCTTCATGCTGCCGTGAAGTTCTACGCCGCCCGTAACAAGCAGATCGTCAAAACACCCGTGTCGGACGTTGTTGTTGAGCTTCTAAAGATCAAGAAGTCACGCGGGGCTTCTGAGCGTTACCAAACAGACTTAAAGCGCCGGTTAGAACGCTTCGCGGGGGACTGTAAGAAAGACGCCAGCACCGTCACAACCGCCGACGTGCAAGAATGGTTAGATGCGCTCAAGCTAAGCTCTCAAAGCTATGCTAACTACAGGACGGTATTGCACACGTTTTTCGAGTTTGCCGTTGCCCGTAGCTATGCCGCTGACAATCCCGTTGCTGGCACGGAAAGAATCAAAATCCGCAACGGGGATATTGAGCTTTTTACGCCGCTTGAGATTGGACGTTTGCTGACCACCGCCGATGCCCAAACGCTGCCTTGCCTTGCTCTAGGCGCATTTGCGGGGCTGCGGACTGCTGAGATTGTACGCTTGGAATGGAGTGACATTCACCTCGATGAAAAGTTTATCGTGGTATCTGCGAGCAAAAGCAAAACGGCCAGCCGCCGGATTGTCCCGATTCACGATAACCTTTTTCAATGGCTCACCCCGTATAAGGGCCATGAAGGCAAAATATGGCATGGCACGGCAGGCACGTTTAACAATCGCCAGCGTGATACCGCTGCCGCTACTCGCGACCTAGAAAACGGCATTACAGCGGTTAAATGGAAGCGCAACGGGCTTCGCCATTCTTACGCAAGCTACCGTTTCGCACAAATCATGGACGCGGGTCGTGTAGCCGGTGAGCTTGGAAACAGCGCCGCTGTCATTCACAGGCACTATCGGGAATTAGTCAAACCAGCCGACGCGGTGAAATGGTTCACAGTCGCGCCAGAGCAACCGGCAAACGTCATTCCTGCAATGGCTGCGGCGTCGTAGGTTCAGCAGGCGGCGCGGGTAGAGCTTTCAACTCGGGCGCGTCAGCCTGTAACGCAATGGCGTTGTAAATCGGGCGCAGTTCTGCGGTTAGCTGTTGGTAGAGGCTGCACAAGGAACAAGCACCCTGAGCGCAGCCCAATCTCTTTTCGAGTGTCTCTGTGGCATCAGGGCCAAGTCGTTGTTCCAACAACTTCGCTTCCAATTCCGCCTTTCGCGTTAATGCCGCATCTCGGCTCGTGTGCATAGCGTCGAAAATCTCTTTGGCCGTGTACCGCGGTTTCGTCTGAATCCCTGCTTTTGTAAGCCGTATCGCGATAGCTTTGCGGTCTTTACCGAGGGCAGTCGCCCATGCGTTTAGAGTGTGTTCGATGGTCATGGTGTTAGGTATTTATTGTTCGGTAAGTGTGCGCGGTCTGACACCCATGCGTTGAGGCGTCCAACGTGTCCACCCATTTCCTTATGTACCCTCTATTCCCCCTTACGCATGTTTTACTCTGTTGGATAAACATAAAGAAAATGGTTGGACTGGTTGGACGGATTGTTATGGCTTCAGTTCAATTCCGTTAATTACGCGTACTCGGTCACCGCTTATCGTCGGGCGGCTTTCGTTCAGTCCCGGCCAGCGTTCTTTTAACAGCTTGAAAAACCAATCGTTCACGGACTCTGCAATGTCATTGTCGTCGCAAAAGTCTCGGAACGCGTTTTGCAAATGTTCTTTTGGAACGCGCGCATCGGCGGCTACTTTGCAGCGTAAGGAAATGAATGTGCCGATTGGGTCGTTAGAAATTCGGAAACGATTGTGAACTTCACGACTATGGCATCCACCAAGCGGAATTTCGCCCGCCTTCAACAGCTGCTGTAATCCCTCGATCATCCATTTGAAAACACCATCGCGCTCTAAAGCCAAACGTCGCTTTAGTGTGGCATCCTTTTTATCTGGCAAGTAATCGAATCGCAAAAAACGCGTACGCCTCAGTTCCGCTTCTGTACCGTGTTTGAATCGTGGAAGTGCATTCGCCAAAAACCATAGCTTGCATGTGGTCTGCATTGTAAAAGGTGAGCCGTAAATTGGTCGCGCTTCGATTGATTCACCAGACACCACTGCTTTGAATGCCGCCGAATCTCCAAGCTCGATGGCGTCGAGTTCTGGTACCAAGATTGACGGCTGCATAGCGTAGCTTCGGAACGTGGTAGCTCTTGCCATCGCAAATCTGCGACATGCTGAGGCGCGGCACAATTTCGCGGCCTAGCGCTTCAGCAATCGGCTCGGCACATGTCGATTTTCCTCGCCCTGCTTCGCCGTATGCCACAAGGGCAGTTTCGAACCGAGAATCAGGCAATAAGACGTTGCCCGCGAAAAGTTGGTACAATTGGCGGTCGTCGTCATCTGGCAGTGCTTCTGACAAAACACGGCGGAACAAAGGCGCATCTGCGTCTGGGGTGAACTTCGCGGCAATTGCCAAGGTGAAACAGCAATCGGGGTTGTGCGGTTCCAAAGTCGTAACGCCGTCTTGCGTCACACGAACGATACCGTTTTGACAATTCAGCAATATGTCGCTGTCAGCATTGAATCTGTAAAAGCCGGTGAATGAATCAGCGGACTTTTGGAACCGGCCCTCTAGGTCGTCTAGCAGAGCGTTTGCACGACGATCTGTTCGTATATCTGGCGGCAATACATTTTGTGCAATTGGCCGGAACCTGGCGCGATCAATAATGTGCCAGCATCCATTTTCATAAGCGTGCCAATCCGCGCCACAAGTTCTAATCGGTGGCAATTGGGTCGCGAGGTTGTTCGCGTAGTCAAACTCCGTTGGTTTCGTTGTTGTCAATCTCTGGAGTTCCGGCACGTCGGTAAGTTCTATTACGAGCGGTACGTTCATCGTTTTTCCATGGGTTTAAAATTTAGAAAGAAAACCGTCTGGCGTTTTCCATTCTCCCGCGTGCCGTCCGGCATTCTGACAAACTGGCAGGGTGTCCACGTCTTGTGATTGGCCCCGAGGGAAACAGCGTAGCGAAAGAATCTGTAAACTTTGTCCTCGGGTTGTCCCTCAACGTAAAACCAAGCGTGCATTGATTTGCCTCCAGAGAACACGGCGCACACAAGCGGCCCCTTGCCTGCGAGGTGGAGAATTAAAGCCGCGTGTTCATCGGTCGTGCCTTTATCAAACTCGCAAATCAAAAACCGGCGCGGCCCTGTGTTGTTTAGGCAATGCTCTGACTGCCTTCCGTCCTTGGTCAAACCTGTGACGGCAGACATCGGAGAAGGGACAATAAGCTGCAATTGTGACAACCTACCGCGCCACTGGTCGCGAGTTCTGGTGTTGAAGTCGTAACTGGACTCGCCACAACAAAGCAACGGGTTGTTAGGAAATAAGCGGTCGATGATCGCTCCGTATGGTGTTCGTTGTCATCGATGTGAACAGGCGACAGTTCCCAAAGGTCGGCAAGCTGCCCACCGTCACGAATAATCGCTTCGCGTTGCTCCTGATTAACGTCCGGCCATTTCGTCACGGCGTTTACCGGCTGGACGTTCCCACTCGGCTCAGGCGATTGCGTAGCTGTTTGACGGCTCTGAAACATGGGTAGAGAGGTTTTGTTTTTGTTATGCGGGAAATTTTCCGTCGAGCAACAAAGCAACGTACTCGTCTAGCTTTTGGCCGTCAGAAACCTGCGAATCGGTTTCGCTTTTTGCGCTACGCAATCCTTCGATCAGAGGCCAGAAACTTTTGAGAACCGTAACCCTCGGAAGCAAGCTGCGCTTCATTTGTTCTGTCTCGGGTTTTGATAAATCAGCAAAACCAAAAAGGTTGTCGAGCATCGCCGTTGCTTCGACTTTGCGACGCTCGTATTCGGCAGTCCACACGTCATCAACATGGTTTTTAACCACGCGCCAGCTCGCTTCTTTAGCTTCTTCAGCCTCGGTTACGTTCTTTTCTGCTGCGGCAATCGGTTTCGCGTGGAGTGGTGCTCGCGCTATTAGGACACCGATGCGAGCCACTGCTTTTTCGTCGAATAAATCAGCATTTGCTTGAAGGTTCCCTAGCTCTTGTGCCTCTGAGTCCTGAGCGCCACGGGCGGCAATCAGCGTTGCCTTTGTGGATTCGACATTTTTGCGGGCTTGATTGAGCGCTGCGTACTTGGTTTTAATTTCGTTCGTTGGAATTTTTGTGTTGGTCATAAATTTTTCAATTGCTGTTTTGTTTTCGAAGGGACGTGATTGAACTAAGCTTTTCCGCGCCGTTGCACCCCGTATTTTTCTTTGAGCCACACGGCAACTTCTGGAAGGTCGAAGCGCGTCCTTCGAGCCCCCAACGCCAAATAAGGCATACCCGCTGCCATTTGGTCAGACACCCAGCGGATTGATTTCATTCCAGCCAAAGAGGCAACGGCTCGCTTATCGCCAAAACGATTTGCTGACAACTTGTCGCCGGTATCAGCGTCCGGCAGTAGTAACGTACTATTCATGCAAGGCATCGTAGAAATTGCGTCTTGAACACGCAACGCCAAAGGTGTATGAAAAGGTGTATGAAAAAGACGCGAAAGAAAATACACGTTAAGGTCAAGCCGAAGCATGTGCTTTCCAGGCTCCGCAAAGTAATTGGGGTGGAATTAAGGGAATGTGAGCCTTACCTCGGATTGTCCCCGCACACTGTAAAATCAATTCAAAGTGGCCGGTTACGCTTCAGCGAGCGCAATGCGCAGATTGTATCTGCAAAGACGGCAATCGCGGTTGATTGTCTTTTAGAAAATAACGATCAAAAGCCTTTGGTATGTGTGTTAGGATGCCCTTATACCCGCGAAACCTACGACTCTCACGAGCTGAGGATTAGAAAATGGGAAGAGGCACAACGCAAAATAAACAAAGCGTCTGCTTCGCCATCACAGCTAGACAAAATAATCTTCGCCTATCAGCACATAAGGCAATTTCACTCTCTCACAATAAAACTCGCTCGGCTTTTATTGGCAGCGCATTCGAAAAAAGACGGGGGGTTTGTTTGGGGGAAGCTTGAACAGGAGATGCGACGACTAGGAAAATCCTATCCGGATTACCCCATGCTTGACACATTCGAGCGAAAACTACAGAACGCCGCTGGTGGCAATTTGCTAAAAGACCATGCTTTGTGGACAGCTATTACAACGACTTTTATTAGCGAAGTTCATAGGCGACAGTCGTAAACGGGAAGCGTTGCATCTTTATAGTCAAACACGCCGACTCTTACGGCTTTTAGCGGAGAGTCCACCGTGTCCCCAGTCGCAAGCTCTTTCTCTTTCGGGTGATTTTTGAGAAGGTATGCCATGCCTTCCATCAGTTGGTACTGTTTAGTGTAGCGGTTGAAATCGTACAATTGCACGATAACGCCTTGCCGAATGACTCGAACCACTTGCAATCGCTCATCCGCAGGCCCGTAGGCGGCCAATACTTCCGGTTTAATATTGCGAGCGATAGGCTGATCCGTTTGCAACTTCTCGGAGAACTTTGGCTTTAACAGGAAAAACGCGGCTATACCGACAGCTATTACAAAAATCAAAGCAAGGGGCAACGCACGTTTGAATTCCCAACGGTCCAACTTTTTAGATTGTGATTCAGGAAAAGATTGCGTGGGCGCACATATAACGGTTGTTTGTCGGCAATGCGGACACTCGATTCCCCGCTTTTCCTCTTTATCTAGCGCAGTTGCGTCAAACTCTATATGCCCGCCGCAATGCTGGCAACGGCACGTAACAAACCGGCTCAATTCAGCTTCACCCATCACGCAGTCAATCGAACACCAAGCAAGCGGCTAGAGCAAGCGTCATGTCCATCGTTAATTTTTGGGTTGGATTTCGAAAGCTTAGACAAGCAACCTTTGGCGCATGGGTTCTGAAAGCCACGATATTACAGGGTTCGGAAAAGTTGCCGAACAATTTCAATTATCTACCAAGGAAATCCGAGAAACGTTGCAGTTTTTCTTAAGCCCGATCGCGAAAGAGAGTGGAGAATGGATTGCTGACCACATTCGCATCGCTCGCATAAAGAACGTCCAGAAAGTTTTGCAGTTGGCAAAGGCTGAACTGGAGGTATCTGGAATTCCCAATAACGCGGTAGAAACTAAGGTTCTTGTCCCGCTTTTGGAATCATGCTCGCTGGAGCAAGATGAAGATATGGTGCAACGGTGGGCGAAGTTATTGGTAAGAGCGACCACAGGGGACCCCGTTCTCCCATCCTACATCCGCATCCTATCCGAACTTTCCCCGCAGGGCGCACAAATGTTAGATGCGATCAATGCTAGTTTTTCCGAGCATGGTGTTGACGTGAATTTGATATTATTTCCGCCGGACGTAGGATTTGGCCAAGTGCAGCCGATACTTCTGAATCTTCAACGTCTCGATTTAATTCACGCTGTGCTCCCCGCGATGCATTTTGGAACCCCTCGGATTGGAGCGAATCAAAATGTAACGAATGGACAGGAGTTTGTTGCCATTTCTCCATTTGGCCGAGAATTTCTCCGCGCCTGCACGGGCATGTAGCCAAAAAAAGTATGTGGACGGATATCGGCGCGAAGGGGAGTAGGTGGAGTTTAATTTCAGCAACCCCGCGCTACAACGCCCCGCCTTGCGCTCAGGATTGCGCACAAGCGATTTTGTTTACTGTCTTGGCTGGATTCCGTCCACCCCGTCCCGTGCAACAAAGTGCAACAACGCTTTTGCACGTTAACGATATAACGACGACAGATTCCGAAAAAGGCGCGAGGCTGATTATCGCCTTTATTCATGCGGGTATAGTGCAGCTTTATGCCGTAGTCGTGAAGTTGCGGAATGGCTTCCTAAACCGCGCATCCCGGTTCAATTCCGGGCGAGGCTACCATTCCCCAAAATTCTTTGATTCCAGAGTGGAGTTTGCAAGAATCACGCGTGTTTCGTATACGAATTACTCCGAAGCTTTTGCGATTCAAACTGAGCGCGCTCATCGTTTTTGTCGTTGTCTTCGGCGCGAACAGTTCCTTTTCGGCGGCCCCGTTCCTTGAGCAATCCAAATTATTTGAGGCTCACAAAGACGGGATTGCGTTGTTTCGGATCCCCGGGATGGTCGTCGCAACGAACGGCGCGGTGCTGGTTTATTGTGAGGCGCGACGCAATAGTTCGAGCGACTGGGCCGACAGCGAGATTTGGATCCGGCGAAGTACGAATGGCGGTGTGTCGTTTGATGCGCCAAAAAAAATCGCCCACCTTGGCAAACGATTAAAACGAAACGCCATCGGACTTGTCCGAAAAGAAGGAAGCGCCGAAGATCAAACGGTCAACAATCCTGTGGCAATCGTGGATCGGCAGACCGGCGCGATTCATTTTCTATATTGCGTCAATTACGACCGGTGCTTTTACATGCGCAGTGATGATAATGGAGTCACCTTTTCGCAACCGATCGACATTAGGGCGACGTTCGACGCGTTTCGGCCTGAATACAATAGCCGCGTCATCGCTACCGGGCCGGGTCACGGAATCCAACTTAGGGGCGGACGATTGCTGGTGTCGGTGTGGCTCTCGACGGGAGACAAAGGGCATTCTCCGTCGGTAACAGCAACTATTTACAGTGATGATCACGGCGCCTCATGGCATCGAGGTGACATCGCTTTGCCAAGTCGCTCCGAGTGGCCGAATCCAAACGAGGCGATGGCGTTAGAACTGGCAAACGGCAGCGTGATGTTGAATGTTCGGACGTCCGCTCCTCAAAATCGTCGCGTTTTTACAATCAGCCCTGACGGAGCAACCCACTGGTCGGCTGGTGAGTTGAGCGGACAATTAGTGGAACCGATCTGTATGGCCAGTATTGTTCGGTATTCAATTGCGTCGGAGTCGAACAAGAATCGGTTGCTTTTTTCCAATCCAGATTCGTTGGAAGCGACGAACAAAGACGGGGCCGTTCCGGGCGGTCATCGGGCTCGAAAGAATTTATCTGTCCAGCTAAGTTATGACGAAGGACGGACCTGGCCAGTGAAACGCGTTCTGGAACCGAGCCGTAGCGCCTACTCAGACCTAGCGGTGCTCGGTGATGGAACGATTCTGTGTTTTTATGAAGGGCAGCAAACTTTGACGCTGGCGCGTTTCAATCTTGAATGGCTCACCAATGGCAAAGATTCAGCGCAGAGAAAATGATGCGATGAATCGTTGCGCTCATCGACGGGTTTCGATCACGGGGTTTTGTTTGTTCGTTCTAATTGCGTTTGCAAGCTGCACGACTCCACATCGCACCGGGCGTAATGAAATGACTTGGACCAAGCTGCCGTCCATTCCCGATGCCGAAGGTTTTGCGGGAAGTTTTGCAGGCGTTAGTCATGGTGCACTGATTCTTGCGGGCGGCGCAAACATGGTCGGTGATAAATGGGGGACGAACTTTCATAAGCAGTGGAGCGATTCGGTTTTTGTTCTAGAGAGCCCACAATCGCAGTGGCACTTCGGAGGGAAACTACCGCATCCAATTGGTTATGGTGTTTCAATCACAACGGACGATGGATTGATCTGTATCGGAGGAAGTGATTCGAGGGGGCATTACCCGGATGTCTTTCGGTTGTCGTGGCAGAATGGCGAGGTGCACGTCGCGACGTTGCCGGCTTTGCCGAAACCGTGCGCGAATTGTTGTGGGGCGAGGATCGAACAGACGATTTATGTCGCAGGCGGACTGGAATTTCCCGGTGCGACAAACACGATGAAAACCTTTTGTGCATTGGATTTATCGGCGGAAAAATTGCAATGGGTTGAAGTTCCGCCATGGCCCGGGTCAGATCGAATGCTCGCTGTTGCCGGTGTACTTCGAGGTGAGTTCTACCTCGTCAGCGGCGCGCGGCTGAAATCAGGTGCGCAGGGAAAAGTCACGCGTGAGTATCTAAAAGACGCTTACGCGTATTCGCCGAAAAAAGGCTGGCGCAAAATTGCAGACGTTCCACAGGCGGTCACGGCGGCGCCTTCACCGGTAATTTCAACGGAGCAGTTGCTGATCGTTTCTGGGGATGACGGATCGAAAACTGATCTTCCACCGAGCCCAGCGCATCCCGGGTTTTCGCATGATGTGCTTGCCTATGATGTTGAGATGAATCGTTGGTCGGTTGTAGGCCAGGTGCCTTTTTCCCGTGCGACAGCGCCTGTGGTTGAATGGAATGGGCATGTGGTCGTGCCGATGGGTGAAGTGCGTCCGCGCGAGCGCACGACGGAAGTCTGGTGGGCACAATTCCCGCAACCCCGTATAGAGGGCCGAAAGCCGTGACGCGTTCGAAACTTAATCCAGCATGGGTCGTGGTCGGCTTGCTTTGGGTCGTTGCATTGTTGAATTACCTCGACCGGCTGATGATCACGACGATGCGCGATCCGATCGTCGCGGCAATTCCGATGTCGGATGCGCAGTTCGGCTTGCTGACGTCGATGTTCCTTTGGGTGTATGGGACCGTCAGTCCGTTAGGAGGATTTTTGGCCGACCGTTTTAGCCGGAGCAAGGTCATTATGGGGAGTCTGTTGATTTGGTCGGTGGTTACGTGGCTGACAGGACACGTGAAGACATTTGACCAGTTGCTGTGGACGCGAGCAGTGATGGGTGTGAGTGAGGCTTGTTATATTCCGGCGGCGCTGGCGTTGATATCCGATTACCATCGAGGCACCACGCGTTCGCTGGCGACTGGTTTGCACATGAGCGGCGTTTACACGGGCGCGGCGCTGGGCGGTATCGGCGGTTACATCGCGGAATCGTATGGGTGGCGAGTTGGGTTTTCTTTGTTCGGTCTGGTGGGAATCAGTTACGCGGTCGTGCTGATCTTCTTTCTTCGCGATAACGCAACTCGGGGAAGCGACGTAATAACGACATCTACAAACGATGTGAAGCCGTTAGCGGCTCTTGCTGCTTTGTTTGGCGTCGCAGGTTTCTGGATTTTACTCGCGTTAAACGCATTGGTTGGAGTCGCAAATTGGGGGATCAACGGTTGGCTGCCAACCTATCTGAAAGATCAATTCCACCTTGGCCTGGGTTCGGCTGGATTATCGGCAACGGCCTACATCCAAACTGCGTCCTTCCTCGGAGTGCTGATTGGCGGCGCGTGGGCTGATCGGTGGGCGCGACGTGATCGGCGCGGGCGAGCGTTCGTTCCTGCTATCGGTTATCTCATCGCTGGACCGTGCTTATTTCTAAGTGCGACGGCGGGGGCGCTCGCACCGGCTTTGGCAGGTCTGATTGTCTTCGGACTCGCGCGCGGATTTTTTGACGCGAATCACATGCCGATTTTGCGACAACTGACGGACGAGAAATATAGTGCAACAGGATACGGCGTGCTTAATTTCGTCAGTTGCAGTGCCGGTGGCGTGATGATTTTAGCGGGTGGCATGATCAAAGATGCGCATGTTCCTTTGAGCATCGTGTTCCAGTTTTCGGCCGCTGGGTTGTTGATCGTGGGAATCCTGCTGCTGTGCCTGAGGCCTGCTAAAACAACTCCTATCGTCGCGCCAATTCCATTGATAAATTTAAATACAAAAATATGAAGCTGAGACTTAACGGACTGATTGCTGCTCCTTTCACTCCGATGCGCAATGACCGGAGTGTGAACCTGGCTCTGATTCCGCAACAGGCGCGATTGCTTGTTGCGAACGGCGTCAGTGGCGCCTTTATTTGCGGGACCACGGGGGAAGGATTTTCGTTAACGACGGAGGAACGGATGCGCGTGGCGGAGGCGTGGGTAGCGTCGGTTCCACAAGGCACCCACGTTATCGTCCACGTAGGCCACAACAGCCTGGAGGACAGTCAGGCGCTTGCCGCCCATGCACAAAAGAC
This sequence comes from uncultured Verrucomicrobiae bacterium, assembly GCA_963702845.1. Taxonomy (GTDB): domain Bacteria; phylum Verrucomicrobiota; class Verrucomicrobiia; order Limisphaerales; family Palsa-1400; genus JAICXV01. Next base: position 4,858,568 of record OY969763.1, read on the forward strand.
CGGAGCGGCTGCAATTGCCACGATAGGCCCAAACTTTTTTCGCCCTGCCAACATTGATCAATTGGTCGGTTATTGTGAAGAAGTCGCGACGTCCGCGCCAATGCTTCCGTTTTACTTTTATCACATGCCGGCGATGACGGGCATTAATCTGCCGATGATCGATTTTCTAAGGACGGCGAGCCAGCGCATTCCGAATCTTGCCGGAATCAAGTTCACACACGAAAACCTGATGGACTATGCAGAGTGCGTTGCGTTCGAAAGTGGAAAATTTGACGTGCTGTTTGGGCGCGATGAAATTTTGCTCGGTGCGCTGGCATTGGGCGCCACGGGCGCGGTGGGCAGCACGTACAATTACATGGCGCCGGTTTATCGATCGGTAATCGATGCTTTCAAACGCGGCGATATCGCAGCCGCACGAAAACACCAATTACAGGCGATCGACATCATTGAAGTGATGATTCGCCACGGCGGCATGTCAGCAGGCAAGGCGATGATGAAGATGGCGGGTGTCGATTGCGGGCCATCTCGATTGCCATTGCGGACTTTGACAGCAAAGGAAATCAGCGCTCTGGAAGCAGACCTTGAGAAGGCCGGCTTTCGATCGGTCGTAAGCACTACTCAGGGATAATCGACGCGAGATTACCAAATTCCGATGTACTAATCTCCCAAGGTAGTTCCAACAAGGCGCGCGGCTTTGACCCAGGGGTGGTCGAGAGTCACGATTTTGCGGCGGCCGGCGACTTGGCCCAGGGGAACTGGCGACGTGCCTTGACCGCGGGACGCAACCATGACGCCGAAGACGCCGTCGTTAATAAGATCAGCGCAGGCGGTCCCCAGGCGGGTGGCCAACAGACGGTCGGCGGCTGAAGGTGCGCCGCCGCGTTGCACGTAGCCGAGGATGGTGACGCGAGATTCGAGGCCGGTCAGTTCTTCCAATTGTTTGGAGAGACGCATGGTATTGCCGGTGTGAGCGGCTTCCCATTTCGCGAGCGCGGCCTTGCACTGTTTCTTTTCCGCTTTCGAAGTTGCGTTTGCTTTCCGTTGCTCGATGGCTGCCAGAGCTTGAGCGTCGGATTTGGACACTGCGCCTTCGGCCACCGCGACAATGCTGAACGGACTGCCGCTCCGGCTGCGATCGCGGATGGCTTCGGCAATTTTTTCGACGCGATAAGGAATTTCGGGAATGAGGATCACGTCGGCCCCCCCCGCTACGCCTGAACCCAAAGCCAACCAGCCAGCGCGGTGACCCATGATTTCGACGACAACGATGCGATGGTGGCTATGCGCGGTGCTGTGCAGTCGATCGATTGCTTCGGTAGCAATGCCAAGCGCAGTATCGAAACCGAAACTGGTGTCGGTATTGAAGACGTCGTTGTCGATCGTTTTGGGCAGCGTGATGATATTGAGCCCTTGTTGCTTGAGATAGAGCGCGTTTTTTTGCGTGCCGCCGCCGCCGAGGCAAACCAGGGCGGCGAGATGATGCTTTTCGTAGGTCGCAATGATGGCGTCGGTGGCATCGATTTCCTTGCCGCCAATTTGCATACGCTGGGGCTTGTCCCGACTGGTGCCAAGGATTGTGCCTCCGACAGTCAGGATCCCGGACAGCTCCGAATGATCGAGGAGCATAGTGCGGTTTTCCATAAGGCCACGAAAGCCGTCGCGAAAACCAATAACGCGCATGTCGAATTTTTGGTGGGCAGCTTTGCCGACACCGCGAATGGCTGCGTTCAGGCCGGGACAATCTCCGCCTGAAGTTAGGATGCCGATTGATTTAGGCATGTTAGTTGTTCATGTGATGGAGACAGTGCGATATTCGCTCGTGAAACGCCGAAGGCGCAAGGTCAAATGTCTGGCGCGCAATTTTAAATGCGCGCCGTTGCAATTTGCGGCGAGCTTTTCGGATTTCACGTTTGACGACGCGAGTGTCGGGATCGGTGGCGTCTGACAACGCTCTCAGCACTAAATATAAATCATGATCATCACCGAGGTATTGGGTGAGGTCGTGCGCGTTTTGGCTGAGTCGTTTTAGCTTTTTTGGGGTCAGTGCGCCGGTCAATTCGAGGAGGTGCCAGAAAGTTTTGGCAGCTTTGCGCCATTCGTGCAACCTCGTGCCAATGGGAGCTTCGCGAACGTATTTGAAACATTTGCGGTTGCGGCGGTAGCTGCACTTCAATGCCAAGGCGAGTTGCTTTTGATCCAAATCGCCAGTCGGCCACGTGGCCAATCGCCGTTGAGCAGCGTTTATCGCGGTGTTGAATTGTTTGATATGTTCGAAGCTTTGCGGCTTTAACTCAGTCTGGGCCTTTAGCAAACGTTGCCGCAGAACATGGCAAACGCCGTTTTCCTTGCATGCGGATAGCCGTTTCAGTGCGAGCCATTGGACGTGAAGGTCGCGATTGGCGGCAATGACCCGAGCAGCATCGCGGAGCGCGTGATCCTCGTTGCGGACGGCGGATTTGGTTTTGTCGTTGCGGAGCAACTGCAGCACAGCCCGGAGGCGCTTGATGGCTTTGCGGGCGCTGTGAATGGATGTCGCGGAAATTTTTTGGGCCGAGGTGTGGTGGTTGGCGAACTGCAGTTGTTCGTCTGCAATTCGCTGGATCGCGGTTGACAGGGCTTCTTTCTTTTTGATGCAGAACTTCATCGGCCCTTTGCCAGACGGGCGAGTTGGCGCGGCGTCATCAGCCATTTGAGGCACGCGCACTTGCCGGGTTTGAGGTCATCAACGCACAGTTTGCAAAACCCGGACTTTTTGAAATCGATGCTCATGTCGGGCCTGCCGGTAAGAAGGACCGACATCAAGTGACTCATGTGCGGCTCATGGCCGACGAGGACGATCGATTTGTATTTCGAAAATTTTTGATCAATTTCGTGAATGACTTCCGCTGGGTCAGCTTCGGAAATTAAGGACTCCGTCATCTGCACTTTCCCGATCTCGAGCACGTCATGCAAAATTTCTGCGGTTTTCGCCGCGCGGACATATGGGCTGGTCAAAATCAGCTCGAACTCCACATCAAGGCGTTTGATGCCGCGGGCGACTTCGCGCATCACATCTTCGCCTTCGGGGGTGAGCGGACGGATGGAGTCGGGCCGAAATTTCGGGCTGCGTTGATACGCTTTTCCGTGGCGAAGAAAAAACAGGTCCATAACCGGAAATATCGTTTGTGGCAACATCCGCGCAAGGGCAAGTTTTTTGTCACATAAATGTAACTCGCGCGCGGCAAAAACGTGCGTATATTACCTTTTCTTACTGTGCAGACTGACACTACCAGTCCACCCCGGTATTTTCTCAACCGCGAGTTGAGCTGGCTGGAATTCAACCAACGCGTCCTGGAACAGGCGCTCGACCCGAAAACTCCGCTGCTCGAACGCGTCAAGTTTTTCTGCATCACGAGTTCCAATCTCGACGAGTTCTTCGAAGTGCGCGTTGCGGGTTTGAAGCAACAGATCGAAGCCGAGGGCACCGGGCGAAGCATGGATGGGCTGACACCGACGGAGACGTTCAACGCGGTAACGAGGCGCGTCCGCCAAATGATCGATCAACAGTTCGATTGTTGGCGAAATGAATTACAGCCCGAACTGGAACGGAATGGGATTCATTTCGTCGAGCCAAAGGATTTGTCGCCAGATGAGATCCAGTGGCTGGATAATTTTTACCGCACAGAGATTCGTCCGGTGCTGACGCCGTTGGCGCTTGACCCGGCCCATCCGTTTCCCCAACTACTCAATAAATCGCTCAACATCATTGTCGATTTGGAAGTGAAGCGGAACGGCGACCTTCTTCGCTACATGGCAGTTGTGCCGGTGCCGCGAATTCTGCCTCGATTGGTGAAACTTCCCGGGAGCGGCACGGAGCGCAGATATATTTACCTCGGCCGCATCATCGGACAGTTTCTGAGCGACCTTTTCCCAGGTGGGACAATTCTTGGCTATTGGCATTTCCGAGTCACCCGCAACAGCGAGCTTTACATTGATGAAGAGGAAATCGCCAACCTGCTCCAGGCCGTTGAAGCAGAATTGCGCCATCGACGTCGGGGTGACGCGGTGCGCCTGGAGATCGATCACCATGTTCGGCCCGAGATTTGCAAGGCGTTGCTTGGCACCTTGAAACTCACCGAGGACGACCTTTACCTCATCGATGGCCCAATTAATCCGACGCGGTTGATGGCGATTTATGAAGGCGACCACTCGCCTGAGTTGCGCGATCCGCCGTTTATGGGAGCGATCGCTCCGCGGTTTGTCGATCAACCGGATTTGTTCGACGTGATTCGAAAGGGTGATGTGCTGGTCCATCATCCTTACGAGAGTTTTGAAAGCACGGTGGATTTCATCGAACAGGCCGCGCTCGACCCGCATGTGCTCGCGATCAAACAGACGTTGTATCGAACCGGCGGTGACACGCGCATCACGCACGCGTTGATGGAAGCAGTGCACAGCGGCAAGCAGGTGACGGCGGTGGTTGAACTACGCGCGCGTTTTGACGAAGCGAACAACATCAAGTGGGCGCGTCAACTGGAACAGGAAGGCGTCCACGTTGTTTACGGCCTCGTCGGTTATAAAATTCACGGCAAGATGTGCCTCGTCGTTCGACGCGAAGGCAGCGCGATCAATCGTTACGTTCACCTCGGCACTGGGAATTACAATGCGGCCACGGCCCGCCTTTACACGGACATTGGATTGTTCACGTGCAACAAAGACTTCGCCGAAGACGCGACGAATTTCTTTAATTTGCTGACGGGCATCTGCCAATTTCAGGAAACGAAGCGCCTGATCGTCGCGCCGTTTCAATTGCACGACCGGATGCTCGAAATGATTCGCAATGAAGCGACAAACGCCAAACAAGGTCTGCCGGCCCGTATCATTGCAAAAATCAATTCACTGGCGGACCCGGAAACTATTGAAGCGCTCTACGCGGCGTCTCGTGCCGGAGTTGAGATCGATTTAATTGTCCGCGGCATCTGCACGTTGCGGCCCCAAGTTCCCGGTCTAAGCGAGAACATCACCGTGCGCAGCATTGTCGATCGGTTCCTTGAACATTCCCGTGTCTTTTATTTCGAAAATGCATCGCAGCCGCGCGTGTTTATCGGGAGCGCGGACTGGTTGCCGCGAAACTTTTTCCGACGCATTGAATTGGTTTTTCCAATTATCCACGGCTCCCTGGCTGATCGTTTAAAAGACCAGGTTCTGGACATGGCGCTGGCTGATAATTCGCATGCGTGGATTCTGCAGCCCGACGGATCTTACCAACGAATTCACCCGAAACCGGGCAAGCCTACGCGCCGAAGTCAGCTCCAATTCATCCGCATGGTTTCAGAACCAGCGAAGCCCACCGTGCAGAAGCGCAGAAAATACCCGCGCGTAAAAGTGGCACCCAGACCGACCAAATAAAGCGACCTCGCACCAAACGTCGATATTTCTTCATTGGCGGCGCAATTATGATTTACTTCGCGCGTGAAGGACCGAGCGCAACAAACTTACCGCTTCGACAATTGGCGCGCCATTAGCGCGGGCATCGTCGAAAGCGCCAGTGGCACGTTTCTGCTGCTGATCGCGGTGCGTTGGTTTCATGCAAGTGATACGGCGAAGGGTCTCATTGCGACGGGTGGCAGCCTGGGGTTTCTCGTCGCACCGCTGATCGTTTCGTTTGTTGAAGCACGCCGATGGCCAACATCTCTTGCGGCCGCGCGGTTGTGTGCGCTTGGCGCGGTTTCCTTTTTCATCAGCGCGGCGCTACCAACGGTGCCGGTCTTCGTTGCGTGCGGCATCGTGGGGATGGCGACTGCGTCTGCAATCGTCCCGCTGATGACGCAGATTTATCAGGAGAATTACGGCGCGAACGAACGCGGCCGACGCTTTTCCAGGACGTTGATGATTCGCATCGGAGCGACCGTTGCGTTTACAGAAATCGGCGGGCTCGTTCTTAAAAGCCATATCGATTACTCGCGCTATATTCTTTTGATCTTCGGCATCGCGATGGCGACGGCCGCCACCTGTCTTAAACGCATTCCTTCGTCGCCGCTGACCAATTCCGGCAGCACACATCCGCTACGTGCATTACGCTTCGCGAAAACCGACCGGCTGTTCCGGCTCACCTTAATGAACTGGATGCTAATGGGAACGGGCACCTTGATGATGCAGCCTTTGCGCGTCGAATACGTGGCGAATCCAAAATACGGGCAAACGTGGGACGTGCTGACGATCGCATTGTTAACCGGCGTCATCCCGAACGCGGTGCGATTGGTACTCAGTCCTTTTTGGGGTTGGCTCTTCGATCACGCGAATTTTTTCGTGCTCCGCGTCGTCCTGAACATCGGCTTCATGCTCAGCATCGTGACCTTTTTCATGAGCCAGACGTTCACCGGGTTGCTTATCGGCGCGCTCATTTACGGCATTTCAAACTCCGGTGGCGATATCGCCTGGAGTTTGTGGGTGACGAAGTTCGCGCCGGCGCCACGCGTGGCCGATTACATGGCAGCGCATACGTTCTTTACCGGGTGCCGCGGAGTCGTCGCGCCGGTGTTGGCGTTCCAATTAATCGCCGCAAACGTCTCGATGGTGACGCTCGGTTGGATTTGCGCGGGGCTGATTGTCGGTGGCACGTTGTTGCTGGTGCCGGAAATACCGTTTGGCCGGTCAAGCCGACCTGCAGTTGCCCTGGCTGATAGAACGTTTGACGGCGACTAATCGCCTTCGCAGTCGTTCGGTTCGGGAACGAAATTCTTGAAGACAGCCAAGCCTTCTTTGACGACTTTCATCGTTTGGCTGTCCACCACCTGATAATACCGGTTTGGTTCGCCGAGGATGTTATCGAGCGCTTCGGAAATGCTGTCGAAAGAGTCCAGGAAATCTTTGTGACCGCCGAAAGAACGACCTACGTAATAGGTATAGAGCAGATACTGTTTCATTGAGGTGACCCTGACCCAACGCCAGGGAAGTTTGGTTGCATGGCCCTTCCTTTAGCAACCGGTATGCCGAAAAATCCAAGGTAGAAGGCTGAAGGCAGAAGGATGAAGAAAACACCGTAAATTGCGTTCAAAATTATTTTCAGCCTTCTGCCTTCATCCTTCATCCTTTCAGAAAGTGTCCTGCTTCTGGACAAACTCCCGTGGGCACGCGTATCATAGTCATTCAATGCGCCTCCCCGTTGTCCTATGTGCTGTATTACTGACAGCGTCTCACGTATTAGCCCAAGGGTTCGCGCCGGAAGAGGCTGTCCGGCGCATGAAGCTACCGTCCGGCTTCGAAGCAAAACTGGTCGCAAGCGAACCGGATATTGCCCAGCCCGTCTGCATCGAATTCGACGAACGCGGACGCCTTTGGGTTATTCAATACCTGCAGTATCCCAACCCGGCAGGCCTCAACCGCGTCAAAGTTGACCGCTATTCACGAACGGTTTACGACAAAATTCCCGAACCACCGCCGCATGGAACGAAAGGCGCCGATCGCATCACGATCATGGACCAGTTCGATGACAATGGTCGGGCGCATCGATTCAAAGACTTTGTGAATGGGCTTAATCTCACCAGCGGTTTGGCATTCGGCCATGGCGGCGTGTTTGTTTTACAAATTCCCTATTTGCTCTTTTACCCGGATCGCAATCATGACGACGTGCCAGACAGCGACCCTGAAGTGTTGCTCACGGGTTTCGGGATGGAAGATGCGCACTCGGTTGCGAACTCGCTCACATGGGGGCCGGACGGCTGGCTTTATGGTTGTCAGGGCAGCACCGTAACAGCGCGTATTCGCGGCATTGAATTTCAACAAGGTGTTTGGCGTTACCATCCGATTACGCACAAGTTCGAATTATTCTGCGAAGGCGGCGGCAATTCGTGGGGGCTAGATTTCGATGAAGACGGTAATTTGATTTATTCCACCAACCTCGGCCCGTATCGCATGTTGCATGGCGTCCAAGGCGGCTATTACTGGAAAAGCTTCGGCAAACATGGCGCGCTCCACAATCCCTATACTTACGGTTACTTCGACCATGTTCCTTACAGCAACTTCACGGGCGGCCATGTCACGGATGGCGGAATCATTTATCAAGGTGACCAATTTCCCGCTGAGTTCCGCGGCAAATACATTGCCAATGATCTCCTCGGCCACGCTGTGCAATGGCACAACCTCCAACGCAACGGTTCGACGTTCAACGCAAGCTACGGTAGCGAATTGCTGACACCAAACGACACCTGGTTTGCACCGAGCGATCTGACGATGGGACCCGACGGTTCTTTGTATGTCGCCGATTGGTATGACAAACGAACGGCGCATCCGGATCCGGATGCGGATTGGGACCGGAGTAATGGCCGGATCTACCAGATTCGGTACAATGGAACGAACGTCGAACATGGAACGTCCAATTTCCAACGTCCAACGTTCGACAAAGCGAAAAGCAAGGAACTCGTGAAGATGTTGGGTGAAAGCAACGATTGGAACGTTCGTTGGGCGCGACACACTCTGGCAGATCGACGAGACAAGTCCGTCATCCCAATCCTGCGCAATACGATTCTGCAATCTACTAACGACCATCTCGCGCTTGAATCGCTGTGGGCTCTTTACGTGAGCGGCGGTCTGGATGACAAGTTCTCGGGCCAACTTCTTCAACATCGTTTGCCACAGATTCGTAGCTGGGCGGTGCGCCTACTCGGCGATGAAGGTAAAGCTGCTCGCAACGTGCTTTCATTAGCAACGACAGAAACAAACGTGATGGTGCGCAGCCAACTCGCGTCCACAGCCAATCGCCTTCCAGCCATCGAAGGGCTCGCGGTCACCGGAACGCTTGCTCTACGCGACGTGAACGCCAAAGATCCTTACATTCCCCTGCTCCTCTGGTGGGCCGTCGAGGCTCATTGCGTGTCTCACGTCGAACAATGCATCAACATTTTTGCCGCCGTTGACGCATGGCACCATCCGGTCGTGAACGAGACAATCGCGCCACGCTTGATGCGGCGCTACGCTGCGGAAGGCTCAAGCGCCACCCTTGCTGGCTGCGCTGAAATCCTAAAACGCGCACCTGCGAACTATCGCGCATCAATGCTCGCATCGCTCAATGAAGGTTTGCAGGAATGCACGAACAAGTTGGTTTCTGTGGCTGCACTGGAAGAGCAATTGTCGCGCGACAACTCAAACGTGATCGCCGTCCAGATTGCGGCACGATTAGGACAAGACTCGGCGCGGCGTCATACCGTCGAAATTGCGACGAACACTAAAGCCCCGAAGGCAGATCGCTTAACGATGTTGAAACTGTTAGCAGATTTAGCGCCGGCAGAATGTGAGCCCGCGGTACTCCCGATGGTGAATGCCACGGAGCCGGAGTCCATTCAAATCGGCGCGCTTGAAGTGCTGCAACATTTCGATAACCCGGAAATCACAACGCACGTTTTAGCGGATTATGCGAAAATGTCTGAGCCGGTGCGTTCGCGTGCGCGCGATTTATTACTGACACGCAAGGCCGGCACCCTTGCACTCTTGCAACAGGTGGACACCGGAAAAATGGCCGCCACACAAATCCCACTCGACCAACTGCGGCGCGTCTCGCTCCACAATGATCAACAGCTCAATGAGCTCGTGCGCAAACACTGGGGCAACGTCACTGGCGGCACACCCGAAGAAAAACTTGCGGTCGTTCGTCGTTTCAACAACGACCTTCGCGCGGCTTACGGCGACCCTGCACGTGGTCATGACTTGTTCGTGAGGACGTGTGGTGTTTGTCATCAACTATTCGGGGAAGGAACGCCCGTCGGCCCGGACCTGACGCACGCAAATCGGCCAGACCGCGATTTCCTGCTCGTCAGCATCGTCGACCCGAGCGCGGTCATTCGCAAAGAATTCCTCAACTATAACGTCGAATTAAAAGATGGCAGTGTGCTGAGCGGCTTGATCGTTGAACAATCGCCGAACAGCATCACGCTGGCAGTGGCGAAAAATGAACGGACGATCATTCTGCGGTCGAACATTAAAGAATTACGCGAATCGGCAGTCTCACTCATGCCGGAAGGTCTGCTGCAAGCGCTCAAACCGCAGGAGCTGCGCGATCTGTTCAGTTATTTGCAGAAATAAGTGATGGCAGGAAAATACGGTCTGCGTTAGACGATTTCTCTACGACTTTTTCGGAATCTCCTTGTGAGGTCCGTCTGGCTGTGATGCAGTCGCGCAAAAGTTCATCAACGGTGACGAACTGATATCCACGCTTCTGCAGTTCATCACACAGTTCGCCCAGGCGCCGAAACATTTTATCTTTGCGCTCAGCGCCCGAACCCAGATGCATCAACAGGAGATACCCGTTCAGGCCGTGTTGTTTTTCTTGCTGCAAGATGCTGTCGAAAATCGTCTGAGACGAAACAAAGTTGCGCGATCGTTCTTCCGTGTAATCAGCCGCTGATCGCGTTCCCGGTGTGTGGTTGATTAACACCAGTCCGACCTCGTGCGTCCAATCTACAATTTCGTGATTGTACCATTCATAGGGCGGCATGAAAAACTTGATGCGCTCGCGCTGCACACCGGCATTTTCCAGCGCAGAAAGATTTTGTTTCAAATCGTCGGCAAAGAAATCCTTCGTGACCAACGTTCTCTTTTTGCCGGTCCACGGGCATAGCAGTGGATGACTGTTTGAATGCGGCCCGATGTAATGGCCGTCTTTCACCATGCGCCGAATCATGGCTTTGTTTTCAGCGCGCCGCGCGCAACAGCCGGTGAGGAAAAACGATGCCTTCAGGTGCCGCGATCCCAATTCGTCAAGAATCGTGGGCGCGCCTTCGACAAATTCGTGGGCGCTAAATTCCAAAGCAATTCGCTTTTGCGATTGCGAGCCTCGGACAACGCCGCCATCGATATATTCGCACGTCCCGTCGACCGCGCGAACTACGGTCACGCTGAGCAGCAGAGCGGCGCTCAGCGGTAACATCCAACGCATAATTACAACTCAGGTGAGATTTTTTGCAGGGGAAGTATCACGTGTTTGACATTGCCAAAAATACAGCGGTAATCCAAGCAATATCAGAGCGATTCCGACAATGGACTCCAAACGGCTGGTTTGCAGTGTGTTAATGAGCAGCCAAATTGCAACCACGATGAAAATCAACGGCACTATGGGATAACCAAGCGTCTTATATGGCCGCGGAGCATCTGGCATTTTGTGACGCAGGACGAAAACCGCCGCTGTCGTAGACGCGTAAAAAATCATTCCCGCAAACACGACGCAGTCGGTGAGTTGATCAAAGGTACCCGACAACGCCAGCAGACAAGCCCATAACGATTGCAGAATAATTGCCGACACCGGAACCGAAGTGTGTTCGCTCAGCTTCGCAAATCGCGAGAAGAACAAACCGTCGCGTGCCATAGCATAAGGGATACGTGCGCTGGTCAGGATTGAGCCGTTCAGAACGCCAACGGTGGAAAGCAGTGCGGCGATGGAGAACAACTGAGCGCCGAAGTGCGGCAGGAACGTTTGCGCTGCTTTACTCGCGACGGGCGCACCTAGCGGATGGAGCGTGGAACGCGCTGTCAGAATTTCTTCGGTCGGCAACGCATAGCAATACGCCAGGTTTACTAAACCATAGACGAGCAGCACGATCGCCATTCCCAGGACCAAAGCACGGGGCACGTTGCGACCCGGATCTTTCACTTCACCAGCAGCCATCGGCATATTGTTCCAGCCGTCGTAAGCCCAAAGCGCCGCCAGCATCGCCATGCCGAACGCCGAAAATCCGCTCCACGACGACGCACCCGGCGGATTCTTTAAATGCTCCCACCTCGCGCCCGGCGAAAAAAAGAACACACCCACAATAATCGCGGCGATCCCGAGAACTTTTCCGAGCGTCAGAATCAATTGCACCCTACCGCCAAAAACAACGCGCGCACAGTTGATCGCCGAGAAGAGTAAAATCACGCCGACAGCAACGACCTGTTGCACGCCAAAACTCCAATCAACTTTTTGCCCGAGGAAATTAAACGAAGCTTTGGCCCACACGGCGTTCAGTGGAATCAGTCCCGAAAGAAAAACCGCAAAGGCAACACCGAAGCTGGCAATCGAGCCCGTTGAGCCCACGATGAGGCGCATCCAACCAAACAAGAACGCGGGAACATCTCCGTAAGCTGCGCGCAAATAAACATACTCACCGCCCGCGTGCGGCAACATCGCACCGAGTTCGGCGTAACTCAGCGCACCGGCGAGCGACAACAAACCAGCCGCAACCCACGCCAGCAGCACCAATTGCGGCGTGCCCACTGCCTGAGCCATCTTGGCCGTCTTGAGAAAAACTCCCGTGCCGATAATTGTCCCCACTACCAGCGCGGTCGTATCGCCCAACGTTAGGCCGCGAACAAGTTGGTGTTTACTCATGGTGAACCCAGGACGATTTTACAGATAACGACCGACGCGATAATTCCCGCCGCGTCCGCCAGCAACCCAGCGGCGATCGCATGGCGCGTCCTGCGAATACCAACCGCGCCGAAATAAACAGCAACGACATAGAAGGTCGTCTCCGTGCTGCCATACATCGTCGCGGCCATTTTGCTGAAGATGTGATCGGGTCCGTAATGCGTAATGACGTCCGACAGCAAGGCCAGGCTTCCGCTGCCGCTCAGTGGTCGCATGAAAGCGAGCGTGAGCAACTCCGTTGGAAAACCAATTGCAGTCAAAAGCGGTTTCAGCCCCATCGCAATCAGTTCGATTCCGTGCGCGGCACGGAACATGGCAACCGCAGCCAAAATCGTCACCAAATAAGGAATGATGCGCACTGCCACTTGAAAACCCTCCTTGGCGCCGTCAACGAACTCCTCATAAACCTTCACCCGGCGCAACGCGGCATAGAGCGGAAAAAACGAAAGAAAGAACGGGATCGCCAGCAATGAGATCCCATTCACGATCCGTGAAAACGTGCTTGTGTTCATTGCGTCGGCATTTGGCTTTGGGCCGAAACCTAATTGAGGAAACGACAGTGATATCCAGAGCCAAACAAAAAATAAAAAGAAAGCCGTCAGGACGGCTATCGCCCACGGAGTCAGCGGTGCCGCCGGATGCCGTGCTTGCTCGACCTTTTCAGCTATGGATGTGCTGGTGAGCGGCGCTTGAGTCGAATCGGAAAGTACATCCTCTGGACGCGGTCGGAACATCGGCAGCTTTTGCAACGTCTTCACCGCCGTCAGCCCGACGATCTGCGCGCAAACCGTCGCTAGAAACGCAGTGCCGACAATGGCTGTAGGATTTTTTGCTCCTTTAACCGCGAGCAGGCCGACCGCGGTCGCTGGGATCAATTGAATGGAAGCCGTGTTGATGGCCAGAAACGTGCACATCGCATTCGTCGCGCTACTGGGGTGCGGATTTAATTTTTGCAACTCCTGCATCGCCCGCAAACCGAGAGGCGTTGCCGCGTTGCCAAGCCCAAGCATGTTCGCGGCGATGTTCATCACCATCGACCCCATGGCCGGATGGTCGGCGGGCACGTCGGGAAACAACCACCGCAAAATCGGACGCAACGCGCGCGCGAGCACTTGCACAAGCCCGGAACGATCAGCGAGCCGCATCACACCAAGCCAGATCGTCATGATGGCCGAAAGAGGCAGTGCAAGGTCCATCACCGCCGTCTTCGCCATGTCGAAAGCCGACTTTATGACGGCGTCCAGGCCACCGCCCGGCAGAGTTTCGCTCGGATGAATGGTATTGTAGCCGCCTAGAATGACGGCAAGAACGACGAGCGCGAGCCAGATGTAGTTTAACATTGGCCCTGGTTTGGTTGACTGCCGATCACGGTCGAATCATCGGCAACTGCCACGATTTTTGCAATTGCAAGTATTCGGATTCGGGAAACTGAACCAGCAGCGGTTTCGCTTTCGGATCGAGCCACTTCATCACGCGTTTCAAATCGCTCTCACCCATCGCGGTGCAGCCGGTCGTCCCGATGTGTGGGCCAGTCCAGATGTGCAGAAAAATGCACGAACCATTGCCCGGTTTGCGCTCCGCGTTATGGTCAACAACCACGCCCCAGCGATACAGCACATCTTTACGATGCATTTGCTCGGAGCTGGTCCAGTCGCGTTTCGCCACCGTTGCACTGTCGAGAACCTGGTTGTAGCGGCTGGATTTTCCGTCGTCGACGCACTCGATCGCATCGGTGCATTGGACGTACGGCAGCTTAACCCAGCGCGCCTGGTCCGACGGCGCGTAGCCGAAAGCAGTTGGCAAACCGAGAACACCAGCGGGACTGCGCCCATCGCCTTCATGCTTCACCGGAATTTCTCCTCGGATTGCGATCGGAAGTTTCAAGCCTTCGGCCAAACCGAGGCCGCTATGTCCCACCACGATGGCGACTGCTTTTCCGCTCTGCTTCCAAGTGCCGTTTTTCCTCAGTTCAAAACAACGCAGTTGCCCGTCCACATTCATCCAGCCTTTGGTGACGACAACCACCAATTGCTGGCACTCGCTGGAAACCGGCGACGATTGCGCGAACGCACCAAACGAAGCTAGCAGGAAAATTACAATGAAGCGCACGGGCCGATGTTATCCAAGCGTTGCCCGCGCGCAAATGGTTTAACGATCGTACTGTTTGAACATGGCCAGCTTCCCATCCGACCCGAACACCAATCGCAACCACCGGTTGTAAAAATCCGGCCCGGTCGGATAACCGTAACCGATTGCCGGCGCAACCCAGCCATGTTGCCAATATCCGCCGCTGTAACCATAGGTCGCGCAATCCAACGTGTAATGCGCCAGCGCCCATTCGGCAACAGCGCTGTTATCATTGAGCTTCTGAAATTTGTCCGGCACACCCAATTCCTTTATCGCCTGGTCATAATTGTATTGGCCAATGCGCGTGTTCCAGTTGACTCGGTGCGGAGTCATGCAGCCATTGGTCAAAGTCATCAGCACCACCGCCGCGATCAAAGATAGAATCAAACGCATAACATGCCTTTCTGCGGCAATCATGAACCCGCGGGCAATTTCAGTTCAATCGTCGAGGCCCTTATTTTCCTTTGCTCTTCTCCCGATACTTGCGGTTAAATTGACCCTTACATGCGTCGTCAGTATCCATTTCATTTAATCGAACCCAAGTGGCAGGGCCTTTGGGATACGCAATCCACTTTCCGTGCCTGGAATCCTGGTGATGCAATCCCGAGCGATCATCCGTTCGCCAAACGGCATCAAGCCACCGCTGCGTTGCCGCCGAAGTATTACATTCTGGACATGTTCCCCTACCCGTCCGGCGCTGGCCTGCACGTCGGTCACCCGGAAGGTTATACCGCCACGGATATTCTCGCCCGCTATCGCCGCTCCCTCGGCTACAACGTTCTTCATCCGATGGGCTGGGACGCCTTCGGCTTGCCAGCCGAACAATACGCCATTCGCACTGGCCAACATCCACGCAAAACGACCGAGCAAAACATCACCACCTTCAAGCGCCAGATTCAGTCGCTCGGTTTCAGCTACGATTGGTCGCGCGAACTCGACACCACCGATCCGAAATATTTCAAATGGACTCAGTGGATTTTTCTCAAGCTATACAACAGCTATTTCGACCCCGAGCTGAACAAAGCGATGCCGATCGCGCTTCTGGAAGATGCACTGAACGACGATCCAAAGCGCGGCAGCGAATGGAAAGACAACCCCTATTTGCTCGGCAACCATCAAGGTTTCAGCAGTCTCAAACCCGAGCATCGCGAAGTCGCGCGCCAGAATTTCATCAACAACGCCCGGCTCGCCTACGTCACGGAAGCGCCGGTTTGGTGGTGCGAGGAACTCGGCACCGTTCTGGCCAACGAAGAAGTCATCGACGGCAAAAGTGAAGTCGGCGGTTTCCCCGTTACGCGCAAACCAATGCGCCAATGGATGCTCCGCATCACCGCCTACGCTGAGCGTTTGTTGCAAGGCCTCGAACAAATCGACTGGAGCGATTCGTTAAAAGAAATGCAGCGCAACTGGATTGGCCGCAGCGAAGGGGCTGAAGTCGAGTTCCGCATCAAAGGATCAGATAAAACGATTAAAGTTTTTACGACGCGTCCCGACACATTGTTTGGTGCAACATTCATGGTTCTTGCCCCAGAGAACCATCAGATCGACGACCTAATTCCACCGGTATATCCACCGGATACTCGTCCCGAGTGGAGGTATGTTTACAAGGCAGAAAGCGTTCCCCCTGCGCTCGACATTCAAGAGTACAGGGACTTCGTCGCATCGTTAAGCGATCGCGACCGTATGGAGTCGAAAGACAAACGGGGAGCATTTAGCGGGGTATTTGCGATAAATCCGGTCAACGGAAAAGACATCCCTATATTCTTTTCTGAATACGTCCTAATAAGTTACGGGACCGGAGCAATCATGGCTGTCCCAGCGCACGATGAGCGCGATTTCGAATTTGCTCGGAAGCTAAAGGTGCCGATTACAGCCGTCGTTGAACCGAGTGCCGAGTGGGTAATGAGGCACGGCACCAGCGTTAATCTGACCGAAGATTTAGCCAATCTGTTGCAGAACCAACGGGATGCGTTCGCGGCAGGTAATATCGGTGGCGGAATGGCGATTGCCAAAATGATTGAAAATGGGTTCTGGACCTCGGACGAAACTGCGAAAGCGTTAAAATCGATATATTCGGAACACGCCGAACTGTTCGATAGTGCGTTTTGTTCAGAGGGATATTCAATCAACTCCGCAAATGCGGACATAAATCTGAATGGCCTTCCCACCCCCGAGGCCAAAAAGAAAATCACCGCCTGGCTCGAAGAAAAAGGCCTCGGTCGCAAAACGATCAATTACAAACTCCGCGACTGGCTCTTCAGCCGCCAACGTTATTGGGGCGAACCCTTCCCGATCATTTGGAAAAAAGACGCGCGAGGCCAGCTTTACCATGAAGCCTTGCCCGAATCCGCATTGCCGCTCATGCCGCCGGACCTGACCGATTTCAAACCGACCTCCACGGGCGAACCGCCCCTCGCACGCGCCAAAGATTGGGTCAACCTCCCCGACGGTTCGCAACGCGAAACCAACACCATGCCCCAATGGGCCGGCAGCTGCTGGTATTACCTGCGTTTCTTGAATGCCCGCAATGACATCAAGTTCTGCGCACCGTCACCCGAGCATTACTGGATGGGCACCGATGTAAAACAAAACGTCGGCACTACACCCGGCGTCGACCTCTACGTCGGCGGTGTCGAACACGCTGTCTTGCACCTGCTCTACTCCCGTTTCTGGCACTCGGTCCTTTACGATCTTAACTACGTCTCCACGCCCGAGCCCTTTTTCAAACTAGTCAACCAAGGACTAATTTTGGGAGAGCTGGAGTATACAGTTTTTGAAGAAGAACTCCCTGACGGCAGTCGAAAGATGGTCTCTGCCGACGAACTTATGATTGCAGCAAGCGCCGGGACAGTAGTCGCACGTAGAAAGGGTGTAAAACCGGACTCGACGGGAATAGGGGCCGGAGTCCTAATCGGCAAGAAGGTGCCTGAATCGGAGGTTGTAGCCAAAGGTGACCACTTCGTTCTAAAAGCCTCTCCTCAAATTGTTGTCGATGCCCGGAGTTTTAAAATGTCCAAGTCCCGAGGCAACGTGGTCAACCCCGACGACATCCTGAAAGAATACGGCGCCGACGCCTTCCGTCTTTACGAAATGTTCATGGGCCCGCTCGAAATGGTGAAACCGTGGAACACCAAAGGCGTCGAAGGCGTCTACCGTTTCCTCGGTCGCGTCTGGCGATTGTTCATCGATGAAAAAAGCGAAACCGAATTCGAACAAGCCGAAACCACTCGCCCGAACGACGCAGCGTTGATGAGCACACTGCAAATCAGCGGCGCAATTCAAAACGTCGAACCCACGCCCGAGCAGCTTAAAACGCTCCACGCCTGCATCAAAAAAGTGACCGAAGATTTGGACGGCTTCCGTTTCAACACCGCCATCTCCGCGCTCATGATTTTCGTGAACGAGGCCATCACCTGGCAAATCCGCCCTCGTTCAATCATGCAGGAATTCCTGTTGTTATTGAGTCCGTTCTCTCCGCACATCGCTGAAGAGCTTCATTCAAAACTGACCGGCGAACCCGGCTCGATTTCCTACAAACCCTGGCCAAAGTTCAATCCCGAGTTGCTCGTCGAATCGACCTTGGAAATCCCAGTCCAAATCAACGGCAAACTCCGCGACCGCATCGTCGTCGCAGCTGACGCCACTCAACAACAGATCGAGACCGCCGCGCTTGCCGCCGAAAAAGTGAAACCACTGCTCGAAGGTAAATCGGTCAAAAAGATCATCATCGTTCCAAAGAAACTGGTGAACATAGTGGCCGCGTAATGTATTCCGAATTGCGGACGTCCACGTCCACACTCCAGGACCTACCAACCTTCAATGATGCGATAAAACCGCGCCGACGCATTCGTCGCGTCGCTATCGTTTAATTGCAACATGCCATTGCTGATGGACAGCGGCGCAAGCACCGGCCACCAGTCCACAAGATTCGAACTGTATTGCGCCTGGAACCCAGAAATATCCATGCCGCCGGAGAGCGCCGATCGATCAGCGTCTTGTGAAGTGATGGTGAACGTGCCGTCCGGTTGCAAGAGTGGCAGACCAATAGTTTGTGGTATGTGCACAGTCAGCACCGCGTTACTGCTGCGCATGCTACCGACGGAATTCGTCACGATCAGGAAATAAGTGCCCGACGAAGAACGGTAACTCGGATTAATTGTCAGCACCGGCGAAGTTGAAATGGCGGTGCCGCCAAACGTATTAAACCATCGATAAGTCAATGGCGCCGTCCCATACACACCCGCGCTGAACAAAACAGCCGGCCCACCCAACACCGTTTGGCTAAGTGGCTGGCTCGTGATGGTCGGCGCGATCGACGTGAACGTCAGTTGATCAACAAACCCGGCGTCCATCCCCGCCGTTCCTGCAGCATCCTTGGAATAAGTCCAAATAAGCATCTGCGGACCGGCCGGAACAGTGAACGTGACCAACTGCCAATCCACTTCGCCAGAAATAGCCGCTTGCGGCACGCCACCGATCGACAACGTGAGAAAATCGTGGTTCGTTTCCGACGAAACCTTCCACCAAAAGCTGACATTGATCGGCCCGTTTGTGACCAGCATTCGCATCGATGACGCGGTGCTGCTGGCAATTTGTGCACTGCGCGCCGCGTGTTTGCCGTCGTGACTGACTCCGGTTTGCCCGTACCATTGCGGGCTGCTCCGTGAGCTGACGACTAGCACGGGAGTGTCCAATGCCGTGGACAAAAACACAGGCGGGAAAGGTCGCGGCGAAAGCAAGGTTACAAAATGAGTAGCCCCACCGTCGGCAGCAATGACACCACCCAAACCTGGCGGCGGATTTGTTGCCGCTGCGCTGCCTGCCCAAGTCACTACTGTTCCGTCCGACCTCACCGCCATTTTACTCCCATTATCCGTCGCTGCGACTTCGATGATGTTGGTCAGGCTATTCGTCGGTGGTGACAATCCCCAATCCACGATCGTGCTGTCACGCCGCAAGAACACGCCTGCGTACATCCCCGCAGCTGCCGCCAAAACATTTGTTACAGCAGGAGGGGCAGTGACGCCTTGATACGTTATAACCGTCCCATCCGCGCGCAGTGCAATAAACCCGTTAGAATCATCTGCGAGCACAACGGTGTTCGAAAATCCCGCAGGCAATGAAACGAAGCCGCTAAAGCCAACACGCGTGAGAGTGCCGTTCGTACGGAGGAACGTCGCGCCCGAATTATCCGCTTCAATTGCCACGACATTGGACAAACTTGCCACTGCGTTTGAAAACAGTGCGCTGCTTGGCCCCCAGGGGGCGACCGTTCCATCGCTTCTTAATGCTAGCCGAGAACCTTGATACCCATCAGCAATTTCGACCACATTTGATAACCCTGCCGGAACATTCGTTCCGGTGTTGCCAAATAGAGCAACCGTCCCGTCATCTTTGAGTACCACGTTTTCATAATTGTTTGCAGCCAGCGCAACCGCATTCGTGAGCGAAGCCGGCACGTTTGTCTGTCCAAGACTGTTGTCGCCCCACGCGACGACCTGGCGCACCGTCAAAATGACATTGGTTGTTGCCACGAAGCCAAACGCGTTGCTCGCAACTAGACTATAAGTGCCCGCGTCCGAAACACGAACCGGATCGAGCACAAAATCCTCATTCGTCGCACCGGGCAAGTTCTGCCAGCCAACCGGGAGCGCTGGTGGATTCGTGGCAATCCGCCATTGCAATTGCATTGGGCCGGAACCACTGACCGGCACGCTCCAGGCCAAACGTGTTCCCACGTAGACCGTACGACTCCCGGGTTGAATTGAAAGAAATGGAGCACTATTCATTACGTTCAGGGGTAAAGGCACAGTGTTGGCTGCACCGATGGAATTCGTAACCACCAGTTGGTATGTTCCTGCATTCCCCATCTGCACATTTTTCACCGTCAACGCGGAATTCGTTGCGCCATCGATATTCGTCCCATTGAACGTCCATTGATAAACCAATGGCGCGTTCCCGACCACTTGAGCATTGAATTTAAAATCCCGCCCGGTAAACGCAGTGCCACCGACCGGCGATTGCACGACCACCGGCCGGCCATCACTAACCAGCGCCAAACTATGATAAGCGCCACCGGCAACAGCCACCACATTGCTCAAGCCGCTCGGCGCGTTCGTTTCTCCATAAAAATTGTCGCCCCACGAAATCACTGTGCCGTTCGTCAAAACC
The DNA here is from genome assembly GCA_963702845.1 of uncultured Verrucomicrobiae bacterium. GTDB lineage: Bacteria > Verrucomicrobiota > Verrucomicrobiia > Limisphaerales > Palsa-1400 > JAICXV01. The sequence goes on from OY969763.1 coordinate 4,879,242, forward strand.
GCAAGACTGTGCCCCTGGCCTTGTGGGTATCCTCCCGCCGCGATCGCAACTACCCGTGGCGCTGACGCGTTGGTAAGAAGTGGAGGAATGTTCAATGCCTCGTCTTTTGTTCCCCATCCCACAATTCGTCCGTCCGATTTCAAAGCCAGGCACTGCCCATAACCCGTCGCGATTGCCACAACGTTGCTCAACCCAGGTACAGGATTCGTAATCGCTGTCGTGCCACTCGTGGTAAGCGACGCACCCCATTCGAGCACCGTCCCATCAGAACGAAGCGCCAGGTATTGATTGTTTGCGGCCGCTGCAATGGCTGTGATTTTCGTCAGCCCAGTTGGCGTATTACCAACTGGCATCGCCGCAACGGTCCCATCAGAACGCAGAAAGAGCGATGAATTCCAGCCATCCGCGATAGCAACAATGTTGGTAAGCCCAGAAGACACGCCTCCTCCTCCCCACCCAACAACCGTCCCATCAGCCAGCAAAGCGTGACCCGCGTCGTTAGGCCCCGCAGAAACCGCCACCGCATTACTTTGCGGGAACAAGCTGAAATTCATCCCCCACGCAGTGAGCGAACCATCAGACCGGACACTGACACTGTAGTTTGCAGCACCTGCTATCCCAACCACGTTGCTCAATCCAGCCGGCGGCAAACATTGATTTGCATTATTGCGGCCCCAACACGCCACCGGCCCAACCGTCAACATGGCGTTCGAGCTCACTGTGACTCCAGCCACGTTGCTCGCCACCAAATTGTAAGTACCCTAAATCCGCCGATGAGACGTTTGAAATCGTGTATGCGGTGCTCGTCGCCCCTGAAATGTTCGTCCCATTCAATTGCCACTGCAACGTAATCGGCACCGGACCTGTCGCATTAGCCGAGAATGTCGTCGGCAACCCAAGCGGGAGCGATCGTCCAATCGGCTGCGGCGTAATCGTTGGCGGTGCAAGCACCGTCAACACAGCACTGCTGCTTGTGACAGATCCACCGCCATTGCCAGCCACCAAAACATAAGTTCCGCCATCGGTAACCTGCACGTTCGAGATGCTCAAGCTGCCCGTCGTCGGACCGGCAATGCGCGTGCTGTCGGACAGCACCGCTCCATTGAAAAGCCAGGTATAAATCAATGGCTGCGTGCCATCGACGCCGGCGCTGAAATTTGCAGTAGTCCCGACAATGTTTGTTCGACTAGTCGGCTGCTGCGAAATCGTTGGCGCCACCCCCACAAACACGTTCACCACCGAACTCGTAGCGACATTCACACTGTTCAAAGCAACTACGTAGTAACTTCCGCTGTCGTTTGTTTGCCCAGGCGCGATGGTCAGATTTGGCGACGCCGCCCCGGCAATCCGCCCATCGTCAGCCAGCGCCGTGTTATTTACGTACCACTGATAGCCAATCGGAATCGAACCCACAGCCTTCACCGACATCGTCACGTTGGAACCCGGCGGCACAGTTTGGCCAATCGGCAGCAACGTAAACGTCGGCGGCAGCGATTGCACCGACAGTTGCGCGATAGCACTCGCGACCGTGTTCGAAGTTGTCGAAGTAAGCAGTTGATAACTGCCGATGTCGTTTGTCTGCGCGCTCGAGATACTAAGCGAATATGTCGTCGATCCGGAGACGCGCCCGTTGTCAGTTAATGGCGCGCCATTGAAAAGCCATTGATAACTGATCGGCAACGGCGAACCAATGGCACCACCAACAAACCTCGCGTTGAAACCAGACACAACCGAGGCGTTCGTCGGTTGCAAAACAAACATCGGCGCAGTCGTTGCTTCCGTAATCTGCATCCCCGAAATCACCGCTTCGAGGCAAACCGAGTCCAGATACGTAATCACCACGCGCACGGATGATGTCGCATTCGTCAGCGCCACACCACGGAACGCCGCGTAGTGAACGCCTTGCAGCCAGTTCGTCGAACTATCGCCGCTCCCCCAAACTTGTTGTTGCCCCTGACTGACGCCGTTCACAAACAACTGGTAATTGTAATCACCGCAGCCCGCGTAATAATAAAAGTCAAACACACCGGGCGGGAGGTTGGTCGTGTCCACCGTCAGATTTCCAGGCAAGTTGTATTGATACAAATAATCGTGATACATCGCGTCAGGATTACCGTTCACCGGCGCAACAGGTCCCGCTCCATAAACGTTCACCGTCACCGCCGAAGGCGTGCCATCCGCCAACAGCAGGTTCGTCCTGCCCGTGATATTCGTGCCGTAAGAATTCCATAAGTCCGACGCAGTTTGGCCGATGGCCGCAGGCCCCGTCTTCAGCGAGCTCGGCCCTGTCCCGAAATCCACATTAATCAAAACATCCGGCGCAGTAACTGCAAGTGTAGCAAAATCACTCGTCACCGTTCCGTAACTATTGCTCGTCACAACCCAATAACTTCCCGCATCGCCGCGCAATGCAGATGCAATCGTCAAAACATTGCTGTCCACTCCAAATGCGCGGTTGTTCGCTAGTGGCGCGCCATTGAAATACCACTGGTAAACAAACGGCGGCGTGCCGGCCGCATTCACCGAAAACGTCGCCCAACTGCCGACAACATTCGTGCCCGATACCGGCTGCTGCGTCAGAGAGACCGGCGTCAGCACCGTCAGAGAAACATTCGCACTGATCGCCGCACCAAACTGATTCGTCACAGTCACCGAATAGGAGCCTTGGTCACCGAGCTGTGCCGAAGCAATCGCGAAAGTGGAATCAGTCGCACCGGAAATGTTAATCCCGTTCAATTGCCATTGATAACCCAGCGTCGCCGCGCCCGTCGCACCAACACTAAACGACGCCGGAGATCCCGAATGCACAACAAGGTTCGTCGGCTGATTCGTAATCACCGGCGCAGGTAAAGCGAAACTCTGCTCCGCCGCAAACGTCGAACCAACAAACGAATTATCAATCGCCTGCAGGCTCCAGAAATAACTGCCGCCCGCCAGATTCGTTATGAGCAAACTCGTGCGATAACCGGCGTTACCAATCTTCGGCACGCGCCTGAAGCCGGTGTTTAAATCAGCGAGTGGCGAAAGAATGTTAACCCCATTTGCATTCGTGCCGATCCGCACATTGTAGGTCAAGCCGCCTGCTTGTTCCGCATCACTCGAGCCCGTCCACGTCAGCAACGCGGAATTATATCCGAGCGTCACACTCAAACCACCCGGCGTTGTCGGCGGCGTGTCCGGCATCGCGCCGTTATTGTGATAAAGCTTGATCGTCGGAATATCTCCAGCCGTTTCGCCGATCGTAACGAGATCAAGCGCGCCGTCGTTATCGTAATCACCCCACGCCGCATAACCATTGACCATTCCGGGAATCGCAAATTGCGCTCCGGCAAAAGTCATGTTGCCGAAACCACGACATATTTGTGAAACGCGATTGAAAGTCGGATCGTAACCAGCAAGAAACAGATCGGTCCTGCCGTCATTATCGAAATCGCCCGCCGCGGCAGCAGCGTTACGTTGCAGCCCGGGCAAAGACGAACCCACGTTGGTCAGCACTCCCGCGTCGTTGCGATAAATCGACGAGTAAGCACTGCCATTCGCCGTGCCAGTAAGCACTAAATCCGGCGTGCCATCGTTGTTGAAATCCGCCCAGGCGACACCACCGGCAGAAAATCCCGTTATCGAATTTCCGCTATTCGTAAAAACACCGCTGCCCTGGTTCCGGTACAACTTCGACCCAAACGAATCCGCGGGCGCCTCCCCCGCGACAAACACATCCAGCGCACCATCGCCGTCATAGTCCACCCACGCCGCCATATTATTGCCGGCCCCCAGCATGGACGTGGAGTGAAACGTAAAAGTCCCATCGCCATTGTTGTGGTAAATGGAATTAAAGCTCGCTTCCGTGATCATCAAGTCAGGTTTGCCATCGTTGTCGTAATCTCCCCAACGAACGCAGCCGGCATTGAAAGCGCCGATATTCGTGACTTGCGTAAAATGTCCGTTCCCGTCATTGCGATAAACAAACGTCACCGCGAACGAAGAAGTCCCTCCGTTCAACGCCAGATCCGGCAAACCGTCATTGTTGAAATCCGCCCAATCCGCCGACGAGGACATCAGATTCGCGAAGGGCGTCGCCACTTCCGTAAACGTGCTGTCGCCATTGTTGTGATAAAGCCACGTGTGCGGCGAAAAATTCGTATCCATTCCGCTCACGAACAAATCCAGTCGCCCGTCGTTGTCGTAATCCACCCAATTCACCGTCCCACGACTCACCCCCGCCAAAATTGTCGCAACTTCCGAAAAATTCGTCACCGTCAACAAAAACGAAGTGCTCGTGCCAAGCCCAGTCGGCAAATTCGTCACGCCCACCGTCATAGTCGTCGTGCCCACCAAAGCCCCTGTCGGCATCAGCGTCATCGACCAATTGCTTCCCGACCCGCTCAACACGATGCTTGCAGGCTGAATCAAATTCGTATCCGACGACCTCACCGTAATAAACGACGACGGCGCGTTCCCAATCGTGAATGGAATTGGACGCGTCATTGTATTTGGGAACGTCCGCTGATTCGGTATCGCCGAAATTGTTGGCGGCGCAAGCACGGTCAAAGTCGCCACTGAACTAGTCACCGCCCCATGCCGATTCGTCACAACTACCCTGTAAGACCCAATATCTCCGGCCAAAACCGTTACAATTGTCAGCGCCGAATTCGTCGCCCCAACAACACGACCACCGTCCGATAAATTCGCGCCGTTCTTCGACCATTGATAAGTCAATGGCGTCTGCCCGCTCGCCACCACTGAAAACACCGCGTTGCTTCCAGCGATTACAGTCTGGCTGCTCGGCTCGGTCGTGATCGCAGGTCCGGCCTGCGCATACAGCCGTTCAGGTGCAAAAAGTCCCAGCGCGCCCGCAACAGCGCAAATCCAACAAGCAATAGATGAAGCAGTTTTCATATGTAAATCCAGCCAACTCCCGAGAGCTCCGTGATCGGTGAGAAACGATGCATGTTTTATCATCGTCGGCAGAATCTGCCAAGCGTCCATTTGACAGCACACTCACTGAAAACCGATTAGTGGAGAAAACTATGTAGGAGACGAGGTGACGAGTCTCTAACCAGTCCTCTCGGGGCCTGAATTTCGCCGACTCACCGCAGCCCCGACACTCCCCACCGAGTGGTGTGATTAAATCGGTGGTCGAGTTTATTAGATTTCTCCTCCTCATGCGAGGCCGACGATCGGCTAGTTGACTCGCGAATCCGTCGGTTTGCGTTATTTTGATACATGCGACGGATTGGCCACTCTTTGGTTCTCCTACTGCCCGTTCTGCTTTCCTCCTTCGGCTGCGCCTCCTTCCGCAATAACCCCGAGAGCCAAAACCAGCCCACCGCCGTCACAAACGCCATCCCCGCACAAGGCGTCCTCCAAAACGGCTACGCGTTACTATTCGACCTGCTCGGCGACGAAAAAAATGTTTCCTTACTGCACTTCATCAAATCCGAACAACCAGAGCTAAAAACATTGATGGCCGACATCTCGCGCGTCAGTGGCGAAGCCTATCAGCGCCTCGAAGACTTCGGCAAAGCCGATCCGAAATTGAATCTGAAAAACGAAGGCCTGCCCTTGGCCGAACTCGCCGCGCGCAAATCCATCAGCACGATGAAAACGCGCCTTCTCCTGCACAGCAAAGGCACCGAATTCGAACTACAACTTCTGCTCAGCCAGAGCGAAGCCTTGGTCTACGGCGCCAACCTCGCGCAGGTCACCGCCGCCAGCGAAACCGATTCCCAACGCGCCACTTACCTGCGCGAAACCGCCGACCGCCTCCTGCAGTTAGACAATCGAGTCCTCCAAATGTTATTAAACCGCTACGAAAACCCCCGCGTCGGCGTAAAATAACGACTGTCACGCACCCCAGGGAGAACGCATCAAACAGAGCCGCGCGCGTGAGCAAGCGGTTACCACCCCGACTTTCCAAAACACATCAACCGCTTTGAATCGCGTAGCGATTCCTGAAGGTAGCCGTGGGATTTATCCCACGAAAAAGTTCCAAAAAGACAGTACAGGAGTTTTTCTCCACTGTGCCAAAGCATGCGCCACGCGTGGCACACTTGCGCCATATTGACGCATATAACTGTGCCGAGCACGCTCCTTTATCGGCGCAACTCATTGCAAATCAACGCCAAATATTTCTACCACCTCCGGCACACCCACTGCTCATAAACACCTAATATTTTACAGAGGCAAACGATTTTATGGCAAAAGTAATTGGCATCGATTTAGGAACAACGAATTCTTGCATGTCCGTCATGGAAGGCGGCGAACCGCTCGTGCTCGAGAATTCGGAAGGTAAACGCACCACACCATCCGTTGTCGCTTTCACCAAAACCGGCGAACGCGTCGTTGGCGAAGCCGCCAAGCGCCAGGCTGTGACCAACTCGCGCAACACCGTTTATTCCATCAAACGCTTCATGGGACGCAAGTTCGACGAAGTGCAGGAAGAAATTAAGCGCGTCCCCTATAAAGTTGTGCGCGCCTCAAACGGTGATGCCGCGGTCGAAATCGAAATCGACGGCAAAAAGCAGCAATACACCCCGCCGGAAATTTCCGCGATGATCCTCAGCAAGCTCAAAGCCGACGCCGAAATGCGCGTGGGCGAAAAGATCACTCAGGCGGTCATCACTGTTCCCGCATACTTTAACGACTCACAACGGCAGGCGACCAAAGACGCTGGTAAAATCGCTGGACTCGAAGTCCTCCGTATTATCAACGAGCCGACGGCGGCGTCGCTTGCTTACGGTTTGGACAAAAAGAAGAACGAAGAAATCGCCGTCTATGACCTCGGCGGTGGCACGTTCGATATTTCCGTGCTCGAAATCGGCGATGGCGTTTTTGAAGTCAAAGCGACCAACGGCGACACCCACCTCGGTGGTGACGACTGGGACAATCGCATCATGGATTGGATCCTCGACGAATTCAAACGCGAGCACAATATGGACCTGCGCAAGCAGCCCGACGCTCTCCAACGCATCAAGGAAGAAGCCGAAAAAGCGAAGATCGCTTTGTCGAGCGCCCAGCAATATGAAATCAGCTTGCCCTTTATCACGGCCGACGCGGGCGGTCCGAAACACATTCAGACCAAGCTGACCCGCCCGAAAATGGAACAGCTTTGCGACGACCTGTTCGAGCGCACCGTTGGCCCCGTCAAGGCGTGCTTGAAAGACGCCGGCATGACCACCGACAAGATCAACGAACTCGTGCTCGTTGGTGGTATGACCCGTATGCCACGCGTTGTTGATACAGCCAAAGCTCTCGTCAGCAAACCACCGCATCAAGGGGTGAACCCCGACGAAGTCGTCGCGATTGGCGCAGCCATTCAAGCAGGCGTGCTCAAGGGCGACGTCAAAGACGTGTTGCTCCTGGACGTGACCCCGCTGTCGCTCGGTATCGAAACTCTCGGTGGCGTGTTCACCAAGTTGATCGAGCGCAATACCACCATCCCGACGCGCAAATCGGAAATTTTCTCCACCGCATCGGACAATCAGCCCGGCGTGGAAATCCATGTCTTGCAAGGCGAGCGTCAATTCGCGCGCGACAACAAGACCATCGGCAAATTTAACCTGACCGATATCCCTCCCGCGCCTCGCGGCGTTCCGCAGGTTGAAGTCACGTTCGACATCGACGCCAACGGCATCCTGCACGTCAGCGCGAAGGACCTCGGCACCGGCAAAGAACAGAAGATTACCATTACGGCCAGCAGCGGTCTCTCGAAGGACGAAATCGAGAAGATGCGCAAAGACGCCGAAGCGCACGCCGACGAAGACAAACAGAAACGCGAAGAAATCGAAGCTCGCAACGAAGCCGACAACGCTGTCTATCGCACCGAAAAGATGCTGAAAGACAACGCGGACAAGATTCAACCCGCTCAAAAGGAAGCGATCGAATCAGCGGTCAACGCTGTCAAAGAAGCTTTGAAAGGCACCGACACAGCGGCCATCCGCAGCACGAGCGAGAAGCTCAACGAAGCATGGCAGGCTGCCTCGGCTGAAATGTATAAGGCCGCCGCCGAACAGGCGAAGGCCAAAGGCGGCCCACAACCAGGCGCCGAACAGCAATCGCACACCGAATCTTCGGGTAACGGCGGCAAAGGCAAAGATGACGTCATCGATGCCGAAGTCGTTGACGAAAAGAAATAACGGACTTCATTGGAGTTCACGGAGCAATTCGTGAACTCCGAATTTCGTACGAACGCAAACGCATGAACATTGTCAGAACATTCGCGATTAAGAGGTGCATAGAAGTGGGTGCCGCTATCTGCGGCATATCACCTTCTATCACCTTCTATCGGCTTCTATCGCCTTCTAACACTAAAAAAAGGATTCTTTTTTTGTCGTTAGCGAGTGCGCCTGGGCAGAGGACGACGGACTACTGACAATTTAAAATTTTCCCGCGGCGAGTGCTTCGGGATTTGATTACGAAACTAACAACTGCCCCGACGTTTCGGGGCTAATAAACGAAAAGAGAAAGAAAAACTATGGCACTGAACGTAAGACCTCTCGGTGACCGGATCCTTGTTGAACCGGCCGAAGAGAAAGAAGTCAAAAAGGGCGGCATCATCATTCCTGATTCCGCAAAAGAAAAACCGACCGAAAGCATCGTCGTCGCGCTCGGAACGGGCAAAACCGATGACAATGGCAAAAAAGTTCCTTTCGAAGTCAAAAAGGGTGATCGCGTGCTCGTCAGCAAATACGGCGGCACCGAAATCAAACTGAACGACAAGGAATATAAGATCCTGAGCTCGGAAGACATCCTCGCGATCATCGAATAACGTTTTTACCACTTAACTCTCAACTAAGAACAAAAATATATGGCAGCAAAACAATTACTCTTTGACGAAGCAGCTCGTCAGGCGCTCCTCAAGGGCGTCAATAAACTCGCTCGCGCTGTAATCGCGACTCTCGGACCCAAAGGCCGTAACGTCGTGCTCGACAAAAAATTTGGCTCTCCCACCGTCACTAAAGACGGCGTGACTGTCGCCAAGGAAATCGAACTGGAAGATCCATATGAAAATATGGGCGCCCAAATGGTGCGCGAAGTCGCCAGCAAGACCTCCGACGCAGCCGGTGACGGAACCACCACCGCAACCGTTCTCGCCGAAGCGATCTATTCGCAAGGTTTGAAGTTCGTCACCGCCGGTGCGAACCCGATCAGCATCCAACGCGGCATCACCAAAGCCGTTGAAACCGCTGTCGAAGAACTCGCTCGCATCTCCAAGAAAGTCAAAGACAAGGAAGAGATCAAGCAAGTCGCCACCGTTTCCGCCAACTGGGACAGCACCATCGGTGAAATCATCGCCGACGCAATGGACAAGGTCGGTAAAGACGGCACCATCACGGTTGAAGAAGCTAAATCCATCGAAACCACCCTCGACGTCGTCGAAGGTATGCAATTCGATAAAGGCTATCTCTCTCCTTACTTCGTCACCAACGCTGAGACGATGGAAGCCAAGATGGAAGAAGCTTACATCCTGATTTACGAAAAGAAAATCAGCAGCTTGAAGGACATGCTCCCGTTGCTTGAAAAAGTGGCGAAAGTCGGCAAGCCCCTCTTGATCATCTCCGAAGAAGTCGAAGGCGAAGCCCTCGCGACCCTCGTCGTGAACAAGCTCCGCGGCACGATCAACGTCTGCGCTGTCAAAGCTCCTGGTTTCGGCGACCGCCGCAAAGCCATGTGCGAAGACATCGCCGTTCTCACTGGTGGCAAGTTCATCAGCGAAGACCTCGGTGTTAAACTCGAAAGCATCGGCCTGGAAGACCTCGGCCGCGCCAAGAGCATCGTCGTCGACAAAGAAAACACCACCATCGTTGAAGGCCATGGCAAGTCCTCGGACATCCAGGGCCGCGTCAATCAGATCCGCCGTCAGATCGAAGAAACGACTTCGGACTACGACCGCGAAAAATTGCAGGAACGCTTGGCGAAACTCGCCGGTGGTGTTGCTGTGATCAACGTCGGCGCCGCGACCGAATCTGAAATGAAGGAAAAGAAAGCCCGCGTCGAAGACGCCCTGCACGCAACCCGCGCTGCGGTTGAAGAAGGCATCGTTCCTGGCGGTGGCGTCGCATTGCTGCGTTGCTTGCCTGCGCTCGACAAGATGAAACTCCAGGGCGACGAACAAATCGGCGTGGACATCATCAAACGCGCTATCGAACAACCTCTCCGCGCCTTGGCTGCAAACGCCGGCGTCGAAGGCTCGATCGTCGTTCAAGAAGTCCGCAAACGCAAAGGCAACGACGGTTACAATGTCGGCACCGACACCTATGAAGACCTCGTCAAAGCCGGCGTCGTTGATCCTAAGAAAGTCACGCGCACCGCGCTGCAGAACGCAGCTTCCATTGCTGGTCTGTTGCTCACCACCGAATGCTTGATCACCGAAATGCCTGAGAAGGACAAACCGGCTCCGGCAGGACACGGTGACCACGGCGGCGGCATGGGCGGCATGGGCGGCTACTAAGCCGTAACGCAGGCGTCTCGTCTGCGGGTTCTGGCGGCGTCTCGCCGCCTGAATCTTTGCTGAAAAATTAAGAGGAAGAAGAAACGGGACCCCGACACGTAAGTGTCGGGGTTTTCTTTTCTGGAGCCGACTCGATGATTTGCAGCGTGTCGCCATCCGGAATACCTGTAAAACGCCCAAAAACACCTGTTTTTCATTGACGATATTCACCGGCCTTCGCATCATTCCCGCAGTTAGTGCCCAGAATTGCCCAGTTATCCTTATGAAGAATCTTCTTGCCCTTACCCTATTGTGTACCGCTTCTATCAGCGGATTCGCCGTCACGTTGCCAATCTTTGATCCGTTTACCGATGCTACTGCTTCAAACGGCACCGCCTATGCCGATTCAACATTGCTCCGCGATCAAAAGAATGCCCAAGGTGTGACCTGGCTTGGAATTAACACCAACCAAAACACCGGCCTGATCACGCTGTCGAGCTATGCGTTTACGAACTACGCCCCCGGCTCAGCGTTGCCCGCTCCGACCGGTGTCGAAGCCGGACAAGTCGGCGCTCCGGGCACCGGCACCGGCCAAGGCGTGCGATTGAATCTCACTGATTTTGCTACCAACGGTATCAGCAACGGCACCGTTTACGCGTCGATGTATCTCCGTTGTAACGATATTAGTTTGTTGCCTGTCAACACCGGAACGGGCGCACTCCAGGGCGGCATTTTCCACATCGGCTTTAGCGATACGGTTGGCGCGCAGGGCACCCTCCCGACAATTCTCGGAGGCCGTTGGTATTTCCATAAGTCGGCAACAGATGCTAGTAAGTACAGCATCGGTATCTCGAAGGTGACCAGCGCGACCGGCGGCTCAAATCCGACTGCCTACTACGACACCCGGGAGTGGAGCACGAGCGACGAACTCTTCGTTGTGGCGGGGTATACCTTTAATAGCGGCACTACAAACGATGACGTTGTCAAACTGTGGATCAATCCTCCCGCTAACACCCTCGGCGCCGCCAGTGAGCCCAGCGCCAACGCACAAAGCGGCAACACTGTTTTGGATACGGATCTGAAATCGATCGGCAGCTTCAACATCATGGTGCGCAACACCACTCAAGTCACATCAATGCTGTTCGACGAAGTGCGCCTCGGCACGACTTGGGCACAAGTGACTTCGACCAATACCGCTGTCATCCAGCCAATCATTCAACCAACTTTGACGGCTTCAGTTATTAACCCGTCGACTGTGCAACTTTCATGGGGAACGAATTCGACCGGGTTTACTTTGCAAAACACATCGGCACTTTTATCGACCAATACTGCGTGGGTAAACGTAAGTGGCGGAGCGACTGTTTCCGGGACGAATTACCTCCAGACCGATACGATTGGTGGCACGAAGTTTTACCGATTGCTCCATCCATGATGACAAGAACATCTTGATTAAAAATGGTTTTGATCCAGCGGTTTCAATTGACCGCTGGATTTTTTTGTTCTATTACGAAGGCGTTGCCCACAGCCGCTATGAAAAACCTTCTTGTTTGCTTATCCCTGTTTGCGTGCTCTCTGAGCGCGTTTGCGTTTCCTTCATTTGAACCGTTTGCAGATTCGACCTCTGTTACCGGTGGAACTTCCTACGCCGCCGGTGCTGCTTTGGCTGGACAAACCAATTTGTTAGGAGAGGGCTGGGTCGCGATCGGCACCACTGCCACCGGCGCAACCGTCGTCCTCACCAATGGATCACTGACTGCCCCGGTCGGTTTGCCTTCGTCCACAGGTAATATGGTGCAACTGGTGAATCAACTTGGGCCGGGAGGTCGCTATAACTTCTCGTCCCATACGACCGGGAGTGTGTTTTATTCGGTTCTGATCCAATTGAAGGACATCACCAACCTGATCGCTGCCAACACCAATACTCACGGCGGCGGCGCTTTCAACCTGGGCTTCAATAACTCCACCACTGTTAATCAGGCTGCAAATCCGACTGGATATGGGGCGCCCCTTTTCTATGGCAACGTCACCAATAGCAGTGGCGTTTCGCAGGGTTACCTCCTGGGTATTGGCCGTGGCACCGGCTCCACTAACCGATTCTGGGAGACCAATACGTCAAATTTCCACCAGGTGAGCGATATCGTGTTTGTCGTCGCCTCTTATACCGTCGTGGCGGGCGTCAGCAATGACATTGTTGCGTTGTGGGTGAATCCCGACCCTTCGACTTTTGGCGCTGCTAGCGCTCCGACGCCTACTATCCTAATCGACGGCGTCACCATCGTAGCGAACGAAGCCGACGTCAGTCCCATCACCAGTTTCCTACTGGCCAATCGCAACACCGGATCGCCGAACTTAATGTACGCGGACGAACTCCGACTTGGCACAAATTGGGCACAAGTAACTCCAACGACGAACGCGGTGGCGGTTATTCCCACGCTGAGTGTTTCGACAATCGACCCAAATACCGTGCAACTATCGTGGCGTGGTGATGCGACCGGTTTTACGCTGCAAGGCACGGGCCAGCTTTTGTCCAGCGGCACGCCATGGACGGCTGTTCCCGGAACACCTACCACTGCTGGAACGAACTTAATCCAGACGGATGCCATCAGCGGGACGAAGTTTTACCGCTTGTTCAAGTAGTTAAATCCGGTCTTGACCCGAAAACGTTCGCACCCTATCCTTCGCGACAATGATTTTGAACGCGCTGCAAGTCGTAAGTAAGGTCGTAGTCGTCGTAACTGACGGCCACGCCGCTGGTGCTTGTCGCGCGTAACGTTTTTTTAGACAAACACCCACGGCTGGCAACAGTCGTGGGTTTTTTTATACTTACGATTGGCCGCCCATCACAAACATGAGCACAAAAACTGAAGGTAAGAAGACGGACGCGACCGCCACGAAGGCGAGCGCCACAACGCAACGTTCGGAAATCGGCGAGCCGATGCTCGGCCGCGACATTTTCGTCAAAGCTCTCGAACGCGAAGGCGTTGAATGTATTTTTGCGTATCCCGGCGGAGCCAGCATGGAAATCCACCAGTCGCTGACGAAGTCATCGATTCGCACCATTTTGCCGCGCCACGAGCAAGGCGGCTCCTTCGCCGCCGAAGGTTACGCGCGCGCGACCGGTAGAGCCGGCGTGTGCATGGCGACCAGCGGCCCCGGCGCGACCAATTTGGTCAGCGCGATTGCCGATGCTTACATGGACTCGGTGCCCTTGGTCGCGATCACCGGCCAGGTGCCGCAAGCGATGATCGGCAAAGGCGCGTTCCAGGAGACTGACTTTTTCGGCATGACGCTGCCGGTGGTGAAGCACAGCTATCTGATCACCGACATCAACGATATTCCGCGCATCGTTAAAGAAGCCTTTTACATCGCGCAAACCGGCCGCCCCGGTCCGGTGGTGATCGATTTTCCGAAGAATATTCAGCAGGCAAAGACCCAGCCGGTTTGGCCAACTGAAGTCAATTTGCGCGGTTACGATCCAAAGAAGAAAGCCGACGACACTGTCCTGAACGAAATCATCGGCCTGATCGAAAACAGCGAGCGTCCGGTGCTTTATTGCGGCGGTGGAATTATCACCGGCCAACGCGTCGGAAGAGTTGCGTCAAGTTTGCTGAAGCAGCGCAGATTCCGGTGACCACAACCATCATGGGTTGCGGTGCATTCCCTGAAACGGATCGGCTGTCATTGCGCTGGCTCGGTATGCACGGCGCGGCTTACGCCAACTGGGCCGTGAGCGGTGAATTTCAGAAGCGCAAAAGCCCTGACGAACCGTTGATCAAGCTGAAGCCCGGCGCTGATTTGCTGCTCGCATTCGGTGTGCGTTTTGACGATCGCGTGACCGGCAAGGTGGATGAATTCTGCAAGACCGGCACGATTGTTCACATCGACATCGACCAGTCGGAACATAACAAGAATCGCAAAGTGCAATTGGCGATCGAGAGCGACATCAAATATGCGCTCAGCCGATTGAACGAAATGATTCGCAAGCGACCGATCAAGAAACGTTTCAACGCGTGGCATGCGCAAGTTGACGAATGGAAGGAGCGCGCGCCGTTCCGTTATGGCGTGACTGAAGAAGTGATTCGCTCCGAGCACATGCGCGACCATCTTCAAGGCCAGGAAAGCGAAGTCATCCTGCCGCAGATGGCGATCGAGATGTTGTACGAGCTCACCAAGGGTGAAGCGATCATCACGACCGGCGTGGGCCAGCACCAAATGTGGGCGGGCCAATATTACAAATACAAATATCCGCGCCAGTTCATCACCAGCGCAGGTTTGGGCGCAATGGGTTTTGGTTATCCCTCGGCGCTCGGCATTAAAGTGGCGCATCCCGACAAGCAGGTCATCGACATCGATGGCGACGGCTCGTTCCTCATGAACGTGCAGGAACTCGCCACCGCGCACATTGAGAAGATTGCCGCGAAAGCGATGATCCTGAATAACCAGCATCTCGGCATGGTGATGCAATGGGAAGACAATTTCTTCGCGGGCAATCGCGGCCACACCTATCTTGGCGACCCCGAGAAGCGCGCAAACATTTATCCTGACTACATCACAATGGCGAAGAGTTTCAACGTTCCCGCCGAACGCGTCATGTATAAGAAGGACCTGCGCGGGGCCATCCAGCGCATGTTGGATTCCGACCAGCCCTACGTGCTGGACATCATCACGCCGTATAGCGAGCACGTGTTGCCGTTCATCCCGGCCGGCCGGACGGTGGCGGATATGACTTACTAGGCGCAGCTAAGCGACTCACTGGCACAGAGACTTTGTCTCTGTGCCTTTTTTATTAGACAAACTTCCCCGGATTCAACAATCCCTTGGGATCCAGTGCCGCCTTAATGCTTTTGTGCATCGCCCGCACTTCTTTTGAAGTTGCGATCGGCCACCAACGCTTCTTGGCCAACCCAATCCCGTGCTCACCGGTAATCACGCCGCCTAACGCGAGCACTTTGCGAAACAAATCATCCAACGCGTCCTGCGTCCTCTTCTGGATGTTCGGCCATTTCGCATCGTACATGACGTTGCAATGAATGTTGCCATCGCCAGCGTGGCCGAAGCACGCCACCGGCACGTCGTATTTTTTCTGGAGTCGTTCCGCAAACTGGAACAGCTCCTCCAGTTTGCCTCTTGGAACCACGATGTCCTGGTTCAGTTTGATCAAGCCGGTGTCTCGAAGTGAGTACCAAAATTCGCGGCGCAATCCCCAGAGCTTTTCCACCTCTGCACCGCCAAGTGCTTTTTGCAACATGACCGGGTTGAAGCGCCGAACGATCTTTTCCAGTGCAAACAATTCCGCGGCCACCGATTTTTGCTGACCGTCCAACTCCACGAGAATAATCGCGTTACAACCTTCGAGACGTTTGCTGCCGGTACGCTTTCGCGCCGCCGCCAGTGTAAATTTGTCCGCAACCTCCAATGCGCACGGCAAAAATCCACCTGCAAAAACTGCTCGAATCGCCCGTGCGGCGTTCTTCATCGAGTCGAAACCCGCGACGATCAACGCGCGATAGGGCGGCAGCGGAATCAGTTTCAGGGTCGCTTCGGTAATCACACCAAGCATACCTTCCGAACCAACAAACAAACGTGTCAGATCAAAACCAGTTTTGTTTTTATGCGTGCGTCCGCCAAGCTGGGCAATCGATCCGTCCGCCAATACGACTTCGAGACCAAGAACGTAATCCCGCGTCACGCCATATTTAAGACAACGCGGCCCGCCGGCATTCGTCGCAATCGTCCCACCGACGCTCGCGTCGGCCCGGCTCGCCGGATCAGGCGGGTAATACAAACCTTTTTTCTCTGCGTTATCCTGCAACGTTTTCAGAATCACACCGGGTTGCGCCACCGCAACAAAATCACCCGCATTAATTTCTTTGATGCGGTTCATGCGCTCCATCGCCAGTGCGATTCCTCCAAATTCAGGAACTGCCCCGCCCACGTATCCAAAGCCCGCGCCACGCGCGGTCACCGGAATATTGTGCTTCGAAGCGAATTTCAAAATCTGCGAAACAGATTCCGTGTTCCTGGGAAAGGCAACCGCATCCGGCAAATGGCTGGCGAACCATTTATCGCCGGAGTTTTTCTTCCGGACTTCGGCATCAAAAGAAATCTCACTCCTGCCAAGTGAACGCGCCAGTTCCTGCAGCTTACGCTGGCGATTCTGTTTTTTGGGGGGCACGGAAAAACGTTCTGCTACGCGCTCGCTTCGGCAGAAGCTTCCTCGGGCGAATCAAGGAGCGCTTTGGCGTCTACCGCCTGGTCATCGGGCACCTGCACAAACAGGCCACCGGAAGTAATGCCGCCGCCCCAGGCCTTTGCTGAGTCCTCGTTTTTTATTGAGACATCGAATTCGGCGAGTTCCAGGCGAGCGCGGATCAACTCCGCTTCCGCCGGATTAAGCGTGGAGAAAACGGTTACTAAGTCCATGATAGAAGCATGGATTCACTTGACGCATCGCGCAATCCGGAAAAATAACTTGAAACACGTAGTGGAGAAGCAATCCAATGAGGATGAATGGCAAGATTGACGCACATTAATTCACGCGGAGAGGCCAGCATGGTCGACGTTTCAGCAAAACCGATCGTCCTGCGCGAAGCTACGGCCGTCGGTGAAATCATTCTGCAACCCGCAACCGTCCGCGCCATCCGCAAAGACCAAATCACTAAAGGCAACGTGTTGGCCGCCGCTCGCATTGCCGGAATCAGCGCCGCCAAAAAAACTGCCGACCTGATTCCACTTTGTCATCCCCTGCCACTCACCCACTGTGAAGTGCTGTTTGCTCTTAAACAAAACCGCATCATCATTACTGCATCGGCCAAAATCGCTGCCCAAACCGGCATCGAAATGGAGGCGTTGACGGCCGTTTCCGTCGCGGCCCTCACCATTTACGATATGTGCAAGGCGATCGACAAAAAGATGCGCATCGAGAACATTCACCTCGTCTCCAAGACCAAGAAAGCAATCTGACATGCAAATTGAAGTTGGCATCATCACCATTTCCGACCGCGCCTCCCGCGGCCTTTACGACGACCTCGGCGGACCTGCGCTCAAGAAAGCAGCCGAAGGTTACGGTTGGAAAATTCTCGCGGATGCACTGGTCCCCGACGAAAAGCGCGACATTCAACGCGCCATTCGTGAAATGATTTCCAAAGGTTGCGGTCTCATCCTGACCACTGGCGGCACCGGCGTTAGCCTGCGCGATGTCACACCGGAAGCAGTCCGCGAGATCGCCGTTCGTGAACTTACCGGTTTCGGTGAAGTCATGCGCATGGAATCGATGAAGATTACCAAGAACGCAATTCTTTCCCGAAACCTCGCTGCCGTTGTCGAAAAATCTTTGATTGTCTGCCTTCCCGGGAAACCAAGTGGCGCTGTTGAGTGTTTAAGCTTTGTGGTTGGCGCGATTCCGCATTGCGTGGAAGTTTTGCAGGAAGTACCAACGAGCTGTTAAATGAAAATTATTTCAACGCAAAGGCGCAAAATGGCAAAGCCGCAAAGCCAAGAAGGAAGAATCTTTTATCAACTTCGCGTTTTTGCCTCTTTGCGCCTTTGCGTTCCTGTCTTTTTCGCTTTGTTCGTGGTTGCCGGCTGCGTCAGCAAATCCAAAGCAAGGATCAACGCGCAACAGGCCTACATCGCCGGCCAACAGAGTGCGATGATGACGATGCAGCAGAACAAAACTTCAGTGCAAGTTCGCGGCAACGTGAAGAACACCGTCATTCCGTGGACCGAAGGTCTCACGATGGCGCAAGCGATCGTCGCCGCAGAATACCAGGGCGCACATGACCCATCGTCGGTCATCATTGTACGCAATGGCACCGGCACCGAAATAAAAGCAGTGGAACTTTTGCACGGACACGACGAACCGTTGCAACCCGGTGACATGATCGAAATTCGTTAACCATGCGCGAGCCTGAACCACTACAACAAGTCGACCGCACCTACGTGCGTCACAAAGGCCAAAAGCTTTCGTACTTTGCCGGCTGCGACTACTTTCGTTTGGCCTGGCATCCAGACGTTCAACGCGCGACTGCTACCGGCTTAAAGAAATACGGCTTGAGTGTTTCAGCATCGCGCCTCACCACAGGCAACCACAAAATTTTCGCCGAAGTTGAGAAAGCGCTCACAAAGTTTTTTGATGCCCCGGCCGCCTTGCTCGTTTCCAACGGTTACAACACCAGCGGCATCGTTGCACAGGCATTGCGCGACGACGTATCGCACGTCCTCATCGATGAAAAAGCGCACGTCAGTCTCAAAGATGCTGCCCGTCAGTTTGATTGTGCGGTGATTACCTTCGCACATCGCGATGCGTCCGACTTAAAACGCAAACTCCCGCGCTCAAGCAAGCGCATCGCCGTGCTGACCGACGGCATGTTCGCACACGACGGCTATATCGCACCGTTAGACGAGTATGCAAAAGTTTTGCCAAAGAACGCCGTTGTGCTCGTCGACGACGCACATGGCGCGGGTGTTCTCGGGCGAACCGGCAAAGGCACACTCGAAGAAACTGGCGTCGCGCGCGCTCGCGTTATTCAGGCGATCACTCTTAGCAAAGCCTTCGGCGCTTACGGCGGCGCGATTCTGTGCGAACCGGCTTTGCGCGAAAAAATGATCCAAAAAAGCGGCATGTTCGCCGGTAGCACTCCTGTACCGCTGCCGCTGGCCAATGCCGCGATTGCCGGAATTCAACTTTTGAAGCGCGACAAGAGTTTGCGCCGTCGCCTCTGCCACAACGTCCAGTTCGTAAAAACCGCTCTCGCCGCTCACCATCCGACGATCGTCCAAACGCCCGCGCCAATCGTCACGTTAGTTCCTGCTTCGGCCACCGTCGCCGCAGCCATGCGCATGCGCTTGCTCGCGCATAAGGTTTTCCCGTCCTTCATCCAATATCCGGGTGGACCGCCCAACGGCTATTTCCGTTTCGTCATTTCCAGCGAGCACACCAAAGCTCAACTGTTCGATCTCGTTTGCGCACTCAGTGAAGGCGAATCATAACAACCGGCCGTTCGTTTTCCTTAACCTCGCGATCACCGCCGACGGAAAAATCGCGCCTGCCAATCGTCATTTCATCCCCTTCACCAGTAAACGCGATCAAACACATCTTCTCGAACTCCGCACCCAGGCCGACGCCGTCATTTCCGGCGCGCGCACGGTCGACTTATCCGCCGTCACTATGGGATCGGGCGGCGCAAAATACCGGCGCATGCGGCTCAAGAATGGCCTGGCCGAACAACCTTTGCGCGTCGTCGTCAGTGGCGGCGGCACGATTGATCCGAACGCCGAGATCTTTAAACGCGGTTCCGCGCCACTCATTATCCTGACTACCGAGCGCGCCGGCGAACGTCTGAAACAACTGCACGAACTGGCCGACGAAGTAAAAGTCTGTGGAAAAGAACATCTCAACTTTGCATTCGCTCTCGGATGGCTACGCGAAAAGTGGAAGGTCAAACGACTTCTCTGCGAAGGCGGCGGTGAAATCAACGCCGGTCTATTCGAGGCTGGTCTCGTGGACGAATTGCACCTGACCATCTCGCCAACAACCATTTTCGGCGGCCGCACCGCACCGACTTTATCAGACGGCAATGGCATCGAGCATCTGACCGACGCTACCAGATTCCGCATCCATTCCAAACGCCAAATCGGCGACGAGCTTTTCCTCGTGTATCGCAGAGTATAAACGCATTCGTTGAACAAGCTTGGAAAGCTCGAGCACTTTCTGTTAAATCCCGCTCGTTGACATCGCCTGTTGTCTATATCAACCAGCACCACCTCGCATCCCCGTGGTTTTTCCTCGCGCTGTTTCTGGCGGCGTCGTTCCTCATGATCTGGAGGCTCGAATCCATGTCCGCTAACGGCATGGAAGGAACCGTCCTCGGCACGCTCATCATGCCTTACTGCTCGGGCTTGGGTAATTTGGTCTTCGCTATTCTCCTGGGAATGCATCACGGCTCCGGCTCCGACGTCATGACCAACTGCCTGGTAAACAACGTTACGAACCTCACGCTCATCGTTGGCCTTCCCGCCATTTTCTGCAACATGAGCATCGTGGGTGGCTCGCAAAGCAAAAACGGAAAATCTGGCAAAAAACAATCCGGCAACACCGCGCAACTCAATCGCCTCTCACTTTTGTTGACGCTCCTCGCGGTTCTTTTCTTTACCGGCGTGACCTGGGCTCTCGGCAGGGACGGTCGCATCAGTTATGACGACGGCCTGGTCCTCGTCGGACTGTTCCTCTTCTGGCAATGCTTCCACGTTTACGAAGTCATGAAAACAAACGTGCAGAAAAATCGCACGTTCGGTTTGATGATCCTCATCGACTTGAGCCTTTTGGCCGTGGGTGCCTACGGCATCTATTTGAGCACTGATTGGCTCGTGAACTGGATTTCGAGCGTCAAATCCGGTTTCATCAGCGCGCAATACCTGGGATGGCTCAGCGGTTGGCTAATGGTTCTGCCAAATGGCCTGCTCGCCTTCTATTACGCGTGGAAAAAACAGCCGGAAGTCGTCTACACGTCACAAGTCGGCGATGGCCACATCTGCATCCCGCTCTGCATCGGCATTTACGCTCTCTACCAACCGATGATCGTGCCGCATTACTTCATGACCGGGGTGTTCATCCTCTGTGCCGCCACCGTGGCGCACATCTTCTACGTGGCATTTGTCGGCAAGCTGACCCGACCCGCCGGCTGGGTTCTCTGCGGAGCTTACGTATGGTTCCTTTACCGCGGCCTTAAATAGCCAACGGATCTTTCCGAAAAGTCTCGGTCAACTCCAGAAATGGCACTTGCGCACTAAGCCAACGCGAATCCTTCGTAATCCCCTCCATCGAGTTTGCCGTGTTGTTGCAGATGAGGTAAAGCTGTGAGCCGATCACCATCATAGCTTCGAAGTGGGTGCCGTTGCCGTATCGCGCAAATTCGAAATCGCCCGGCCCATGATCCTGGCGCATTAACGTGGGCCGCAATTCACCCGCGTCGCGCCCAAAATTCTTTTCAAACCCTTCCTGCCGCGGCCCCATGTAACGCGCAATGGTTGCCTTGCCCGCGACAAAGCTGAGAACGACCCATTCGTCGAAAACGGTCTTTCCGTACATCGAATTCATGCGTTCAGCACAGTTTTTAATCAAATTAATAGCTTGGTCGAGTTTCATAGATGCTCCTAGGGGACGAGCTAAGCAATTCTCATCCCAACCGACAAGCCCAATTCAAAAAGCGCGCAAAACTACTGTATTTAGGTGTATCTAGCTGTATTTAGACGGACCTGGCTGCACTTAGGTGCAAACAGGTGCAGTTCGCTCCTATCACACCCCTCCACCCCCTTCCAACCCGTCACGCCGTCCCAAGCCACGTAAACATTGACGATTTCTGCATTTTCACCCGTCCCGCGGGAGGTACCGCCTCCGTCCCACACAAAAAGAAAAACTCCGGCAAGGATAACCTTGCCGGAGAAATGGAAACAATTTGAGGTTGCCTATTAGGCAGTCTTGCGAGAACGAGCAAACAAGGCCAAGCCAGTCAAGCCGGAGCCCAACAAAGCGAGGGTCATGCCCGCGTCAGGGACCGGGACTGTCACCTGCTGATCAAAGCTCGACTGTCCGGCACCGGTCGCCACCAAAATTGCGGTGAGCGTCAAGGTCGATGAGCCAGGGCCACTAATGGCGCCAGTCGTAGTTCCACTAAACGCTCCAAGAGTAGTGAAAGTCTGAGTGGCCACAGTGGTACTACCCGGAGCAGTGGTGACACCGAAACTAGCGCTGGTGTTTCCTAGGGTACCGCCGACGGCGTTTACGATGGTGCCAGAAAATGGCCCCAAGTTGTCGGCCGTGAACCTCATGGTCAACGTACTACTACCAACACCGTTAAATGAATTTACCGAGCTGAGGTCGACAAATGGGTGTGAAGCGTTACCAAGGGGGCCTGGAGGGTTGGCTGTGCCGGTCGTCACGTTGATGGTCCAACCGCCGATAGTACCGATGAACGTCACGGCGCCAACGTTGACATTTGCGTCGCCTGCAAGCTGGTCAACAATGGTCACAGAATTAACGCCATCGCTCAAAAACAAGGTCGGCACCGCAGTTGCAGATTGCACAGCGAGTAATGCCGCTGCCGCACTTAGAATTAATATTTTCTTCATATGAATATGTTTCTTGGTTTATTTCCGTTTTTTTTCCCGACACATTCGTGCCGCATCCCTCCATTAGCCTAACCCGTGCCAACTTACGATCGAGTCAACAGCATCAATATAAACTGCCACTTATAAAGGGTTTACATTGCCACTTTTTTTCCAACAGCGCATTCGAAGTTAGGCTGTTCCGTAAAGTATTCCGACGCTCCTGCCGCGCAATGCATCAACCAACCGACAATCACAATGCAATCAACTAATATTCAGCGGTTTCCAAATGCGCTAATGGCCTGTAAGGCGATCCGACGATTTCGACGTGGCAAACCGTCACTTGAGGATTGTCAAAGGATCGATTTTTCGGGCAAAACAACCCCTCTCTTATCTTTGTCTGCCCTCGCGCACAAACGCCGGGCTCCGCACCTCGACTGCATAAAAGGGTCAGCTTGTCGCAGCCAAGAATTTTTACAGCTGTAACCCGCACTGATGGAAAAAAGGAAAAACCCCAGCAAACATAAAGTTCGCCAGGGCTTTTACTAACGGAGAGTGTTAAAGCGCTGTAATTACGTCGTCTTGCGGGTTCGGTTGAACGCTGCCAAGCTAATCAGGCTCGAACCAAGTAAGGCCACGGTCAACCCAGCATCGGGAACGCGCAGATCTTCACTTAAACTGGTGACACCATAGTGGGTATGAGTGATCGTCGCGACTTCGGTCAATGAGAACGAGGCACCAAGTGACAAGGGCGTTGACGCAAGGTCGTTAAACCCACCGACACTGAACGGCCCCTGCGAGGTCAAAAGTGTCCCTTGGCCAAAAAGAGCGTTCGATGCGTCGGCATACGTTTGGACGCTCACGGTACCACCGGCCGTTCCACCCGTCTTCGAGACAAACACACCGGAAGAGGGACCGAAGAAGTCGTCGGAGAACTTGATAGTGAGGGACCCAGCACCTTTTGAGTTGGCATTAACCGAGCCCAAACTCATCCAAGGTTGGGTAGCAGATCCAAGGTCCGGCTTGCTCAAGCCAGTGGTGACGTTCATCGTCCAGTTAATTCCAACCGCGCCATTGTAGCCAACAACGCCAACTGCGGAATTAGAATCCAAAGCACTACCGTCAGCAATGGTCACAGAAGTGACACCATCACTCAGATACAACGTCGGAACTGCACTTGCGCTGCCTACCAAGCCGAGAACTCCCGCTGTCACTCCCAAAATTTTTACGGACAATTTCATATTCGACAACCTAACGCTCAACGAACCGGTCTATAACCGTATCCGGTTAAGTATAGCGACCGCCGTGCCAACAGGTTTTACGCGGTGCGCGTTTTTCGTGTATGTCACTATGAATAGGACGCTTAGAGTCGTCAAATTTCTATTTCATTGCTTTGGCCAGCTCGGCCTAAACGTAAGTAATTCTGACCGAATGGCTAGGTAAACCCCTATAAAACGCTCGCAAACGATTGTAAGCGCCTGATTGAGTTAGTGTTACACAAATAACCGCCGAAGTGTAAAGCAAGTCGACAAGTTATGTCCTTGGAACTGTGCCGTTTACGTCGAAATCCATCAGGGTTTTACCTTATAGTGCGTTCGTCGCCGTGGTCGCCAAACCTCGAAACAATAGTTGACACGAACGTCGTGCTGGGTTGCTCTGGCTAAGCGTAGATGAACCCGTATTTCAAAGCAGCGCTGTTTTTGATTCGCCTGATCGCGGCCGGTTTCGTCATTTTTGGTTTCACGCTCCTGTGTAGCGACCTTTTCCTGATGCTTTCGCACAAGCCAGTTTCAGGCCCGGGCACCCTTGCGCTAAAAGCCCTTCCCATCTTAATTGGCTTAGTACTCTTCCTGAAGAGCTACGCGCTGGCGAAACATTTGACCAAGGATTTCGACCCATGAACGGCCATTTCGCACTTGTCCTGCACGCGCACCTTCCGTTCGTGCGGCATCCGGAACACGAAAAGTTTTTGGAAGAAAACTGGCTGTTCGAAGCCATCACCGAAAATTATATCCCGCTAATCCAGGTTATGGACGGCTGGCTCAACGACGGCATGGATTTCCGCGTGACCATGTCGATCTCGCCGCCGCTTTGCGCGATGTTGCTCGATCCGCTCCTGCAGGATCGTTACGTCAAACATCTCGATGGCTTGATCGAACTGGCCGAAAAAGAAATCCATCGCACGCATTGGGACCAATCCGTTCCATTCGCTGGCGTGGATGTATCACCATCGGTTCACAACCATTCGAGATACCTACTTTGCATATGGCCGTAACCTCGTTGGCGCGTTTCGCAAATTTCAGGAAAAAGGAAAACTCGAAATCGCCACATCCGCCGCGACGCATGGTTTTCTTCCATTGCTCGCGAACCATCCGCCATCCGTCCGCGCGCAAATTCTTATCGCGCGCGACTATTATCAGGAATGTTTCGGGTGCAAGCCGCGCGGCATTTGGTTGCCCGAATGCGCTTACGTCGAAGGCGTCGAAAAATTTCTCCAGGAAGCGAACATCCGCTGGTTCATCACCGAATCGCACGGCGTTTTGTATGCGCGTCCGCGACCACGCTATGGTGTCTTCGCGCCAATCTTCACACCGAATGGTGTCGCTGCTTTCGGCCGCGATTTCGAATCCGCTCGCCAGGTCTGGAGCAAACAAGAAGGTTATCCCGGCGATCCCAATTACCGCGATTTCTACCGCGATATCGGGTTCGATCTCGACTTCGATTACGTTCGTCCCTACTTGCCATCGCCGGAACACCGCGGCTTTACTGGTATCAAATACCATCGCATCACCGGCTCAGGCTGGGAAAAGCAAGTTTACAATCGCGATGCCGCGCTGCAAATGGCCGACAGTCACGCCGGCCATTTCCTGCGCGCGCGCATGGAACAAATCAACAAACTCAAAGGCATCATGGACCGCCCGCCGATTGTGCTGTCTCCCTACGACGCCGAACTCTTCGGCCACTGGTGGTACGAAGGTCCTGAGTTCCTGAATTTGTTTGTTCGCAAAGCCTACTACGACCAAAAAGTTTTCACACTCACGACACCGAACGAATATCTGCGCATGTATCCGACGCAACAGGTTGCCACGCCGAGCCCGTCCAGTTGGGGTGAAGAGGGTTACTGGCGCGTATGGTTAAACGAAGCGAACAATGGATCTATCCGCATCTGCAGGTCGCCCAAGAGCGCATGACCGAACTCGCGCAAAAATTTTGCCACACCAACCGAACTGCAAGATCGCGCACTGAAACAAGCCGCGCGCGAACTTCTCCTGGCGCAGTCATCCGATTGGCCATTCATCCTGCGCACCGGCACAAGTCCCGACTACGCCCGCAAACGCGTCGAGGAACATCTGATCCGTTTCAACAATCTCTACAAGCAACTCACCGCGAAAAATATCGATGGGAAATGGCTCGCAAAGTGGAGTGGATGGATAACATTTTCCCGAACGTGAACTATCGGTATTGGGCTTAATGGACAACGCAAAGACGCGAAGAAGCAAAGGCGCAAAGTTCGTTTGCTGAACTATTCATTCCTTAGCGTCTTTGCGTTGAAAGCTAAGGAACCAAAATTTCTTTCCTCAACAACCCTACATTCTCATTTCGCAACCGCACATCCAAGGTCCCATCGACCATCTTTTCCGGCCCTACGTGCCCGTCGCAAAATACCACATTCGCGCGCTTATTATGGCGGAAGTGCGCGTGGGCTGCGTCGGCTCGATAATCCACTGAGTAGAATTCTTCCAACATCGGATTGCTCGCCGAGGCCGGCGCTTGAAACGTGTTCACTTGCGCTGCGTCGGCCAACAAAACTGTGTCCGCCGGACGCACGATTCGCTTCGTCGAAATCGGCGGATACGTGACGTTCGTGGAAAGGTTCAAATTGTATCCATAACCATAAGCCGCGCCGGTCGCTTTATATTTGAACTGTGTCGCCGCAATAATTCAGTGACGGACAAATATCCACGCCGTGCCCGCGCAAATACGGATACAACGCGCCTTGCGTCACATCAAAACCGCGCGTCGCCTCCGCGCCGTTCTCCAACCAACCAAACCAATACAAACGGCCATTGTTCGTCGTCCAATAGAAGTAACGAAAACAATTCCCGCTATTCTCATCCCAATACAAATGCGTCGCGATCCCGAGCTGATGCAAATCGCTCGTGCACTGTATCCTTTGTGCCGATTTTTTACTTCGCGCCAAAACGGGCAATAACAGCGACGCCAGAATCGAGATGATCGCAATAACAACGAGCAACTCGATTAACGTGAAGCCGATTTTTTCGTTCCGTGGCGGACGTTTTTGCAATTCCGTTTTCAAACAATCCGGACAAAGACAATCGCGTCCCGCCACCGGCGGCACAGATGGCATTTCCATGCACCAACACCTGGTGCCGGGGCATCCCGCATAACACAGAAACGCCTTGCCGCAGATGGCACACGCTTTTGTCTTCGCCAGACTCATGAATTATCGTTGCGCTTTCACGCGATAAAACTGCATCGCCCCACCCGAATTATCCTGTAATTGCAACGCGCCGCCATTGCCGCTCACGCTTGCCGCATCCGTCCACGTGTTCAAATCCGTGCTTCGTTGCAAAGTGTAGTTCCAATTGGTGCGACTCACAAAATTGGCGCTCCAAGCATTGTTACTGAATCCACCATGGAAGCTCGTCACAGCCGGCGGCGGCAATGTCATCGCAATATTCGCCACGGTTCCATGTGCCAGCACCGAACTGCCGTACCCTTGATCATCGTTGAAACTGCTGATGCTCAAAGTATCGACGCGAAAATCTCCCAGCGACGACGCCAGCGGATCGACAATTGTCAAATTCGTGCTCACCGAACTTATCGTCGTCACCATCGTATGATTCGACGACGTGTAATTCATCAACACGTGATACCACTCGTTCGTGTTGAATGCGTACACGGCGTAATCGTCGCCGCTGTTGAAATTGAACGTGCTGTTCGTATCGACAAACAGCGGCCAATCCGTCGTGCCGAAACCTGAATCAAAAAAATAGTCAAACTCACACAGGTCGGGTGACAAAAAGCCGGTCCCGCGCAAAAACCCGGGCTTCGTCGCTTCCGCAAAGTTCAAGAGCCCGATCGTGATCCCGAATGAAAAACTTTTCGTCGGATCAGGTCCCGGCCCGATGTCTTTCAGCAACAAATCAAATGCGAGGCTGAAATCATCGTCGCGATTCAACACTGACCCGAGCGGATGATAGAAGTAACTGTTCGACTGGCCCGAATCCCACGTGACATCCAAATTTTTATTCGTCGCGTTCCATGCGAATAAATTTGTGTTACCAAAAATCTGCCAACCATCGGCCAGCGGATCGCTTACGAAACTTTCCTGCAACGACGGCACCACGGAAATCGCATCCACCTCCGATTTGCCGCTCAAGACGGTGATGCGCACATAATTAGCCGACGAAATCACGCCGTAGTTTCCATTGGTATCTCGCGCCCACGCCAGATCGTAACCCGTCCCGCCCGCCGATCCGGCGTACAATGCTCGAATTCCAGACAATCCCTGTCCCGCAAAATTCGGCGAGCCGAAGTGTGGATTCACCGGCAACGAAGGATTACCAATACCGTCCGTCGGAAAAATATTATCCACGGTCAACGCCAGCGATTGATTCAAGGTGAACCAGTTCGTAGCGTCCTGGCTCACTTCCACCTTCGTGGTACCAGTGTTATTGCCGAGCAACGAACCATCTGTAATTCCGCCTCCGGAAAAATTTCCATTCGTAATCACAAAACCGGTATTCCCATAAATGATGAAATCGATTCCGAACGGATTCATCGGATTGTCCACGATCGGCATCGACGTATGAACTGTGAGTGAGCCGCCGGCGCCGAGCGACAGCAGTTGCGAGTTTTTAAACGCGGGGCTGAAAGGGTTCGCGTTGGTTGTCGGGCCACCCAGCGTTACTGCTGGATTTGTGAACCCGGCCGAGAAACCGGTACCGGAAGAATAATCCACCACCGCATCGGCGAAGTAGCCGGCACGCGACGGTGTAATAAGTGCAAGACAGGCAACGGCTGTTGCCAGATATTTTTTGGACATGACTGGTCTTTCTGAACTGATCGCCAAAGTTATTGGCGAATGGTTTTAATGAGAGACCAGTGCGAAGCCTGAAAATAAAAAACCTTCAGACTCCGGCAAAACGTGAGAATGAAGGCATCCATCGAATCCCATGGAAAACAGTTCCACAGGGCTGGCCTCATCCTTCTCTTGTCGGAGAAGCGCCCAGCTCTTGTGCAAGAGCTGTGGCATGACGAGCATTACCAGGCTGATATCCTGACTTCGGGCTGATGTCCGCTCTCCCGCCTTCCCGGCGTCGCGTTTGGTGATGCGACGACCAGTGGCATTAGGAGTTTGTCACCCGTTACAGTGGCGCAACCGTCCTCGATTCACACGAGGTTCCCAGCGTTGGTAACTAACTGACTTTTCAAAGAACGATTCGAGTCAACGCTTCTACCCCGGCTTTGGCAAGGGAATTGTTACTTCGAAACGCGCCGCAGAAATTCAACTCCCGTTTTGTTGAAGTTGAAAACGATGGGAGATTTTGCCCTCTCTCATGTACGGTTTTGTTTCCGTCGTAATCTACACTTGATCCACTCGCATGACTGCCCGGGGCACGCGGCTGGAAATTTCGTCAAACTTCGAAAGGAAACGCTGCGCGTCTGGTGAGGCTTTTTTGAAACGCATTATTGTGCTGTGGACTAGAGGCGGAATGTTGAAGCCGAGGCCGTCTAGACAGGTTCGGAGGGATGGATTGCGGGCGAGGCTCTCAATCACCCGATTTCGGATTCGTGTGATTGCACCACTTGGATCAGATAGGGGGAGTATTGCGGCCTTACGCGAGATGACGGGTTGTTCGATCCACAGGTCGAAAGGTTGGATCGAATCTTCGCCGCTAAACACGGGCTGTAGTTGTGCAGCAATTTGCCGCATCAAATCTTTCAACTCGACGAAGCGTTGCGGTGTTGGGGACTGGTACTGGGTAAAGTTGATGAGGGTGGCGATGGTTACGTGGGTTTCCCAGATTGGGTAGACATAAACGCCTGGATCGAGATCGGATAACTGGGCGACTAGCGAATTGTAAGCTTCTGTTACTTCGGCTGGGAATGGGTAGAGGCAAGCGAGATTGACGCCGAAGACAGGGCGGTCCGGGCCGTCAGCCAGGAATTTATCGGCGACGAAACCGTGAGCACAAATTTCGTCGCGCATTTCTTTCAAGCGCGCCCTGGTGAAGAATTCTCTGGCTAGCATATTAGGGATCAGCCTTGAGATTACCGATTCGTCCCGAGCTTTTGCACTTCGTTTTTCACTTTAGCATTGAGGCGTTAGCCCTTAGCCTTTCGCCATGCAACCCAACCGTAAAATCTGGTTTCCGGCCAAGAAATACGGCTGGGGCTGGGGACCGCCATGCTGTTGGCAAGGTTGGGCTGTTATTGTCGTTTGGTTCGCAATTGTCATTTCTGGCGTAACTTTGTTTTTCCGTCCCGACCGCAACATCGTCGGATTTTATATTTTCGACGCGATCATGGTCGTTTTGATAATCGGGATTTGTTGGCTCAAAGGTGAAAAACCACAATGGCGATGGGGCAACAAATAGACAGTCCGGCGCGCTCAGCCGCAACTGAGCCGAGTCATTCCGCGCCGACGACGCGCTTGATGTCCCTCGATGTCTTCCGCGGCGCGACAATGGCCGCTATGTTGCTCGTCAACAATCCCGGCGATTGGGGCAATCTTTACACACCGCTCGATCACGCCGAATGGAACGGCTGGACGTTTACCGATCTGATCTTCCCGTTTTTCTTGTGGATTGTTGGCGTCGCGATTCCTTTCTCGCTCGGTCGCAAAATCGAACAAGGTGAAGCGCCCGGCAAACTGTTGTTCAAGGTCCTGCGTCGCTCCATGATTCTCGTCGCGGTCGGCATCGCGCTAAACGGATTTCCGCTCTACGACTTTTCATTCATTCGCATTCCAGGCGTCCTGCAACGCATCGGTGTCTGCTATTTCTTTGGCGCGAGTATTTTTCTCTTCACCGGCATTCGCGGCCAAATCGCCGCCATTCTGACTTTGCTGATCGGCTATTGGTTGCTGATGGCTTTCGGACCCGTGCCCGGCGTTGGTCATGGTGTGATGACTCTTCACGGCAACTTCTCCGAATACGTCGATAAGCAAATTTTCGGTCATCACGTTTGGAGAGAAATGGCACCCGGCGATCCGGAAGGTTCCATCAGCACCCTGCCCGCCATTGCCAGCGTGCTCTTTGGCATCATGGCCGGTCATATCCTGCGCTCGCGCAAAACGCCGTCGGAACAAACCGCGTGGTTATTCGTCCTCGGCAACATCCTGCTTTTCGTCGGCGCGCTGATGGACTGGTGGCTGCCCATCAACAAAAAACTTTGGACCAGTTCCTATTCCGTCTTCATGGCCGGGATGGCGACGAACATTTTCGCGGTGTGTTATTGGCTCGTCGATATTCAAGGCCGCCGCAAATTAGTCAAACCACTCGCCGTTTACGGCATGAACGCTATTACCGTATTCGTGCTGACCGGACTGCTTGGACGACTGACAACGTTCATCAAATTCCAATACGAGGGCAAAACTATCATGCTGAAGACGTATCTCTACGAACATCTCAAAGCTGGATTCGAAGCCATCGGCGGCCCGCTCGCCACACCGAAAAATAGTTCGTTGGTTTATGCGCTTTGCTGGGTGTTGCTGATGTACGGGGTCTGTTACGTGATGTATCGCAAGAAGTGGTTCTTACGTTTTTAAGTTGGCATGGACCTGCACATCCATTCGCCTTTGCCGAAGAAACGTGATTGGCAGATTGGAATTCTCGGCGCGGGGTTCATCGTCAACGATTGCCATTTACCCGCTTACCGCAAAGCTGGGTTCAATCCTGTCGCAATCGCCTCACGCACCCGCGAAAACGCGGAACGCGTTACGAAAAATCACGACATCGCTAAAGTTTACGGAACCTACGACGAACTGCTCGCCGACACATCGATCGAAGTTCTCGACATAGCCGTCCCGCCCAACGCACAACTCGCTCTAATTAAAGCCGCCTGCGCGCGTAAAACAGTCAAAGCCATTCTCGCGCAAAAACCTCTCGGGGTGAATTACGCCGAAACAGTCGAAGCCGTCCGCGCCTGCGAACAAGCCGGCATCCTTCTCGGGGTCAATCAAAACATGCGCTACGACCAATCGGTCCGCGCCGGCAAAACGATTTTGGAAAACGGCACGATTGGCGAACCTGTTTTCGCCAGTATCGAAATGCGCGCCATTCCGCATTGGATGCCGTGGCAGGCCGAACTCGGTTGGGCCACCTTGCGCATCATGTCGATTCATCACATCGATTGCTTCCGTTATTGGTTCGGCGAACCGACGCGCATCATCTGCAGCACACGCACTGATCCGCGCGCGAAGTTCAAACACACCGACGGCATCTGCACTTACTTTTTGGAATACGGAAGCGGCCTGCGTTGCATCGGCATTGATGACACCTGGACCGGTCCGGCGAAAGAAGGTTGCCCGTCCGAGAACTACATCCGCTGGCGCATCGAAGGTACCAACGG
Organism: uncultured Verrucomicrobiae bacterium; assembly: GCA_963702845.1. Taxonomy (GTDB): domain Bacteria; phylum Verrucomicrobiota; class Verrucomicrobiia; order Limisphaerales; family Palsa-1400; genus JAICXV01. The sequence goes on from OY969763.1 coordinate 4,911,376, forward strand.
CCTCGCCATCGGCGACATCGGTTGGTGCAAAGATCCATATACTTCACCATCAACCATTCGTTTTGCTAGCAAGGGCGACAAAGCTTTTCACAAACCGAAGTGGACCGAAAGCTGGTTCCCCGACGCGTTCATCGGAACCATGGCGCAACTCTTAATCGCGCTTGAAACCGGCACCGAACCAGCAATCAGCGGTCGGGACAATTTGAAAACGATGAAGCTAGTCGAAGAGGCCTACATTTCCGCGCGGCCTTAGAACGTCGCGCAACGGTTCTAACTTCGTTGACTGTCGCAATGCAAATCCGGCAAACTGCGCCCAATGAAATTTCACATCGTTTTGTTGATTGCGGGATCTTGCATCTTGTCGGGTTGCGACAAAGGCGCATCCTCGGCTGGCGGGGCCGGTGAAACAAAGCCAGCCGCTGGCGGCAAACTCGAAGTCGGCTTCTCACAAATCGGCGCAGAAAGCGCCTGGCGCACGGCCGAAACCGAATCCATTCGCGGCGAAGCCGACAAACGCGGCGTGAACCTCCATTTCTCTGATGCTCAAAGCAAACGCGAAAACCAGATCAAGGCGCTCAACAGCTTTCTGCAACAAAACGTCGAGGCAATCATTCTCGCGCCCGTAATCGAAAGCGGTTGGGGCCCGGTGCTGAGCGACATAAAGAAAGCCAATATCCCCGTCATCCTTGTTGATCGCGGCATCAAAGTTGAAGACGAATCGCTCTACACCACGCTGATTGCATCGGATTTCGTGCAAGAAGGCGAACGCGCCGGCGAATGGCTCGCCAAGAAAATCGGCGGCAAAGGCAACATCGTCCAACTCGAAGGCACCACTGGCGCAGCGCCTGCGATTGATCGCGCCGCAGGTTTCAAAAAGGTCCTCGATAAAAATCCCGACATGAAAATCATTCTGTCGCAGTCCGGTGATTTCAATCGCACCAAAGGCAAAGAAGTCATGGAAGCTTTCCTCAAAGCGCGTGGCAAAGACATCAACGCCGTCTACGCGCACAATGACGACATGGCGCTCGGCGCAATCCAGGCCATCGAAGAAGCCGGCATGAAACCCGGCGTCGATATCATCGTCGTTTCCATTGACGGCATCAAATCGGCGCTCGAAGCGATCGTCGCTGGAAAACTGAATTGTTCCGTCGAATGCAATCCGTTGCTCGGACCGGCTGCCTTCGACGTCATCGAATCGATCAAGAAGGGCAACAAACCCGAACACAAGATCACCGTGCACGACGAGTTGTTTGATTCGTCGAACGCTGCGGCGGCCTTGCCGAATCGCAAATATTGATGCGGCATCGCCTCGCATTGCTAATTCTGTTTTGCGCCCTCACCTCATTTTTGAGTGAGGGCGCAAACATTTCGGGCGTTGAATACGTCCACCTCAACGAGTGGGCGCAGAGCGCGGGTTACAAGGCAAAATGGCTCCAGCGCGACAAAGTTGTGCAATTCACCGGCTCGCGAACGAGCGCGACGTTTGAAATCGATTCGCGCAAAGCCGACATCGGCGGCGTCACGGTCCTGCTGTCGTTCCCGATTGCCGCTAGTCACGGCGCGGCCATGATCTCCCAACTTGATCTGCGATCGACTGTCGAACCGATTATTTCTCCACATCCCAAACGAAAGCCGATCAAAACCATCTGCCTCGACCCCGGTCATGGTGGCCACGACGCCGGAAAGATCGATGGCCGTAATTTGGAAAAAAATTACACACTTCTGATTGCCAACGAGGTCGCGGCGCTCCTTCGCAAAAATGGTTTCAAGGTCGTGATGACGCGCACGCGCGACAAAACACTCGATCTAATCGAACGCCCTGAAACCGCGCGCCGTGCCGGTGCCGATCTATTCGTAAGCCTGCATTACAACGCCGGGCCGTCCGAGGTTCACGGCTTGGAGGTTTACTGCCTCACTCCGGCTGGTGCCAACTCGAGCAATGCCGGCGGCGGGAAATCCAGTTCGTCACGAAACGTCGGCAACGCCAATGACGATAACAACGTTCTACTCGCGTTTACCCTACAGAAAACCATCGTGCGCGAAACGGGTTTGGAAGATCGCGCGATGAAACGCGCCCGTTTCGAAGTCTTGCGTGAAGCGCCGATGCCCGCCGTTCTCATCGAGGGCGGTTTTATGTCCAATCGCGCGGAGGCAAAAAAAATCTACGACTCCGCATTTCGGAAACGCATGGCTCAGGCGATCGTCGACGGCATCCTGAGCTACAAACAACTAGCCGGTCGCTGATTTATTTTTCTTACCGCGCTTCTTCGGTTTTTCTTTTGGCGCCGGCACTTCCTTATTCAACTGATCAAACATCGCCCTCAACCGTTGCACCACTTCCGGGTTCTCTGCCGCGACATCGTGCTGTTCCGCCGGATCCTTCTCCAAATCATACAACGACCCTTCCTTCGTCTCATCGCCCGTCAACACACCTGGATACTGACTCGGATGCGGCTGTTCGTAGGGCGCGATGATAGTCACGCCGTCCGGCGCGCGTGGGTCGATCCACTTGTCATCCGGTTTCATCACCTTTGGTCGCTTTGGCGGCACGACGTGCAGCTTCCACTTACCACTCCGCACGCAAGCCAAACGATCGCCCGCCATCGCGAACAGCGCCTCGTGCGGACTCTCTGCTTTTGACGTCAACAAGGGCATAATGTTTTTGCCGTCGATGTAGCGGTCCTGTGGAATACCAATCCCGCACGTCACCAATGACGTGGTAAACAAATCCATGATGATCGCTGGCTCATGACTGACGTGGCCCGCGGGAATCTTGCCCGGCCACCACGCAATCATCGGCTCTCGAATGCCACCATCCCAGGTGCCGCCTTTCATCCCGCGCAAGCCGCCCGTGCTACCGCCATACCACGGCCCGTTGTCGCTCGTGAAAATCACCAGCGTGTTGGTATCGAGATGCAATTCTTGCAGCTTCTTCAAAACTTCCCCCACCGACCGATCCAACTCTTCAATCGCATCGCCATACAAACCGCCGCCGCTCTTTTTGTAAAAATCCTCCGATGCCGAGAGCGGTTTGTGCGGAAGGTATTGCGCAAAATAGAGGAAGAACGGTCGTTTCTTGTTTTTCTCAATAAAGCTCAAGGCCCGCGCCGTATATTTCTTCGTCAGGTTCGCGAGAATGACCGGATACTCATTCGTTTTGTTCCCGTCCATCACTTGGACCGGTCGCATATCGGAGCTATAAAGAATTCCCAGGTATTCATCAAACCCATGCCGTGTCGGATAAAACTTCGGCAGATGTCCAAGGTGCCATTTCCCGATGCAACAGGTCTTATACTTCGCCTTCTGGAACGCCCGCCCGAGCGTTATCTCTTCGTCGGAGATACCAATGTCGTTATTGCCCGAATCCGGCGCCGGGTTGCTCGTAATGCCGCTCCGGAATTGATACCGGCCCGTCATCAGCGCGGCCCGAGTCGGCGCGCAGTACGGACAAGGCGTGTAGAAATCCGTCAGTCTGGCCCCTTCCTTGGCCATCCGATCAATATTTGGCGTCTTCCATTTCTTTTGCCCGTAACAACCCAAGTCGCCGTACCCCATATCATCCGCCAATATAATAATGACATTCGTGTGCGCGGCGCAGTTCAAGGCGGCCAAGAGCACCGCCAGCAGTAGAAGAAACTTAGTTTTCATGGGATATGACTTCGTAATCCCTTGACGCGGCGATCGCCAGCAAAGTTTCGCTTTCCACACCGACAACCGCGTATTACATAATAGTACTTGCCTCATTTGCCGCAGGAATCTATATTCCCCGCTCTTTTGAAAGGGGCATCCCGATATCCGGGTTGCCCTGAAAGGTAATTTTTATGCGACGGCCTAAAGGCATTAAGACAAAGAAATCTGTAGCGAAACGGTTCAAAATAACCGCAACCGGTAAAGTCATGCGCATGCGCGCTGGTAAACGCCACCTTCTGCAAGGCAAAAGCGCTGGCCGCCGCCGCAATCTCGGCACCGGCAAAGAGGTGCACCATACCGACACCTATCGCATCACCCAGAGCCTGCCGTTCAGCCACTAACATTTAGACATCTATGCGTGTTACAAATTCTCCAGCTTCCCGTAAGCGCCGCATCCGGACAATCAAGGCGGCCAAGGGTTTCCGCCTTAAGCGCTCCAAACTGTATCGTTACGCCGCCGACGCGCTCGACCACGGTATGCAATACGCCTACCGCGATCGCCGCGTCAAGAAGCGCACCTTCCGCGCGCTCTGGCAAGTGCGTATCAACGCCGCCAGCCGCGCCGCCGGCATGACCTACAGCCGTTTCATGGAAGGCCTCAAAGCCGCCAAGTGCAGCCTCGACCGCAAAGTCATCGCTGACCTCGCCGCCCAGGACGCTGCCGCATTCCAGGAATTGATCAAGCTCGCCCAGGGCGCGCTCAAGACCAAAACGTCAGCAGCCGCGAAGTAAAAACGCCAAGCCGCAAAGTTTTTCGAACTGGCACGCTCCGAACCGAGCGTGCCTTTTTGCTGAATATCTTTTCAACTTTGCGCCTTTGCCCCTTAGCGTCTTTGCGTTAATAACAAACCATGTCTTTGCTAAACGACATCGAACCTTTGAAGCAGGCCGCGCTGGCCGAATTGAAAGCCGCGTCCGACCTCGCCACCCTCGAACACGCCAAAGGTTCCTTCATCGGCCCTCAGGGAAAATTCACCGCGCTGATGAAACAGATGGGCTCGCTCACCAAAGAAGAGCGGCCCGCTGCCGGCAAACTCATCAACCAGGCCAAAGCCGAAATCGAAACCGCCTTGGTCGAACGCCGCGCCGAACTCGAACTTAAAGCCGCGCTCCCAAAAGAGCCGACCGATTGGACCCTGCCCGGTCGCCGTCGCACCATCGGCAAACTTCACCCACTCACGCAAGTCACCGAAGACATCGTCCGCAGCTTCCGCAAAATCGGATTCGCGGTCGCTGACGGTCCCGAAGTCGAAGACGAATACCATTGCTTCGACGCCTTGAACACGCCCGCCGACCATCCCGCGCGCGATTCCCAGGACACGTTCTATCTCAAAAACAACGAGCGTTCCCTTTTGCGCACACATACCTCCTCTGTGCAAATCCGCGTGATGGAAAAGCAGCCACCGCCCATCCGCATCATCGTCCCCGGCCGCGTCTATCGCCGGGACAATCCCGACGCCACCCACAACCCGACCTTCAACCAGATCGAAGGCCTCTACGTCGACAAAAAGGTCACCGTTGGCGATTTGAAAGGCTCCGTCGAATTCGTTTTCAAAGACCTGCTCGGCGCCGACACAAAAATCCGTTTTCGTCCGCACTATTTCTCCTATACTGAGCCCAGCTTCGAAATCGATTTCTCCAGTCCGCTCGTGAAAAAAATGGGCAAACAATGGCTGGAGATCGCCGGCTGCGGCATGGTCCATCCCCAAGTCTTCGAGAACGTCGGCTACGACCCCGAAGAATGGACCGGCTGGGCCTTCGGCTTCGGCATCGAACGCATCGCCATGATCCGTTACGCCATCAACGACATCCGCCTCTTCTACGAGAGCGACATGCGTTTCCTGAAACAATTCTGAACGTTTCCCGCCAGCGGCGCGACCGACGCAAGCGTGACGAAAGCTGCCGATTCAGAAATTATACATCCCGCCTTATGAAACTATCGGATCTACTCAAGCTGAGCAGTTCAACCACACACAACGTCCTTAGTTTGTTTTCGGTGGCAATTTTACTGCTTTCCGGTTGTGCTACTACGCAAACGTATTCGCAGGGATCGGCCACCTCCAAAACTGATTTAATTACTTTAACGTGCGATTCGGAAACCAATCTTAAGCTCTTTCCCGGAGCGAACCGCACCGTCACGATTACAAAACTGGACGGGAAAAACGTAGGGTCGTCTGTTTCTGAGCTTTTGTTTGGCGCGGCTGGCCACGCGCCGGGAATCGACCTTGCTTATGTCATCGCAGGACGGCATGAACTCGTTCTACACTGGAGGTCCATGAACACTTACGCAAACATGGCGTTGTGGTTTAATGCCGAAGCCGGCAAATCATATGCGGTCCGTTGGAAATCATTTAAGGGGCGCAACTTCCTGGACCCGGGCTCTACCGATTTTTGGATAGAGGAAGTCGCGACAGGAAAACACGTTGGTGGAGTGTTGGAATAATGAAAGAGCGTTTCGCACATGTTATTTCGGTCGCCTTCGCTGCGGCATTAGTAAGTATTTGCGGCTGCAGCACGCGGATCACATGGACGGAGGACAAAGGGGTAAACCGCAACGAACTTGTAAAAGTTACCGGCGACTGGGAACCAAAATACAAGGTATTTATCGTCAAAGTTGATGAAAAGCGGCTGCGAAATAACGTTCTCACCGGCTTAAATCAAACGGCATATCTTAAACCCGGCCAACATACTTTGGTGGTTGGGTACGAACACCGAATGGTCGGGCCTGGAATTAATGGCGAGGGAGAGTCCCGGGCTTTTCAAAAGCTGAAGTTTATTGCGCAAGCCGGTAAGTCATACGCGATCCACCGAAAGCTGGACGGTTATCAAATTACTTTCTGGATTGATGAGTTGTAACGAGCCAACGTTAGGTTCTTAAGAATCGGCGTGAGAATTGTACCCCGCTTAGCGTTATTGCCCCGGCTTGATGAGGCGAAAGAACTGCGCGGGACTGGCATCGATTGGGATCGAGACTTCAAACGAGTTGTTACTCTGCGAATAAGGTCCGGGGACAATTTGCCATACGCCGTTGGTGGACACATCGGAGGAGCTTTGCAGGTTGAAGTTGGTGTAATCGGATGGCCATGCCAGTTGCAAAACGCCGGGGGTCGAGGCAAACGAGAGTTTTGGGGGCACGTTCACTCCTGTGCCGAACAGTTCGAGATCGAAAGTAAGGCCCGGTCCAGCAACAATCGCTCTGTGGACCTCCACGGCAATGACATTTGTGCCTGCGGGAAGCGACATTGGCAGATTCGTCGCATAGTAAGTCCTTAAATAGTCTCCAGACAATCCTGGGGAAAACGTTGCCTTGGTTTGATAGGTGATCGTGCCCGCGGGAAGACTAACGCGATAAAGCTCCTTTCCGTTGAGGTAGACCACCGCACCATCCAAGCGGTTCAGGCGCAGGTTGAGATTGGTGTAGGTAACATCGCCGGGGACGACGAATGGATGTCGGAAATAGGTGGTGATGTATTTGTTATTCGGATCAGATCCGTAGCTCACGGTGGTCGTTTCGTAAACACCGTAGCCGAGCCGCCCTGCGCCCTGGGACCATGTTGAATCATCATAACCGGGCTGAGACCAGTTGGTGCTGAGGTCCAAGCCCTGGTCCGAGTATCTCCACGTCGAACCGCCTTGAATAAAAGGGGTCGTCACATAGTCGGGCCGAGCCGTGATCGCGGCGATTCGGAACATCATTTCGTTTGCAAGAAGCGAAAAACCTGTGGCAGTCGGATGCGTGCCGTCGCTGATCAAATTTGTGCCGACGGCCGAGAATAAATCCGCCACGTACACATTTTGGCCCTGGGCACGCCGAGCGGTGGCTAAGGCTTGGACTGCGTCGCCGAAAGCCCACATGTTCGTCTTGTATGAGCCATAGCTAAGAATCGTGGAGGCACTGATGGATGTGGGCTTGCTGACAATGATGTGGGCGTTGGGCACCTTGGCGAAGATCAAATCCAATAGCGCGGACAGGTGGTTAGTTGCCACCAGATAGGGATCGCGTCCGCGTCCCATATCGTTCACCCCCATGTCAACGAGGACAAGATCGGGAAAAAAAGCATTTGTAAAAGCGTCAGACAGGCTCTTTAACGTGTAATTGTTTGCCGCCGTATAACCGTGCGGCGAGCCGCCCACGCCCGGGGCGCCAATCACCGCACTGTCCATCCCCTCGTGATGAACCTGCGTGAAGCCAGAGGAGGGAGCAGAGGACCAGCGTCCGAGATTTGTAAAGGCGTAGCCATTGGTGACAAACAGCTTCTGCAGATAAGACCGCCATGCGCCAGACATCGAGGAATCATCCGTAATCGAATCACCACTGCAGAGCACCTTCAGCGGATGGGCGGCGGTGTAATTGGTCAGCACGAGTCCCGCACGCGCTGCGACGGCAAACGCGCCCACCATCAACCAAATTAATAGGAGCCACCAACGCCTTTTCATAGACCATGGTTAACCGCAAAAACCGCCCGTGGAAATCACAAAAGGGACGACCGCTTCAGCTTGACGCCCACCGACGCGGCACTAAAACTCATACTATTGACAACAACAGGCACAATGTTGGCGGCGCTCCGGCGGCTCTTGAATTCATCCGGCCTCCTTATGATCCTCATCGCACTGGCAGGCTTGCCTGCCTGGGCCGACGAGGTCCCGGCGGTCTCAACCAATGCAATTTCAACCAACACAGTGACGACGCCCCCGGTGACGACACTCTATTTGACCCGCACCGGAGAACGTTGTGCCGCGACCAATAAAGTGGGAAAAATCGCCCTCGCCAAACGCGGCATTCTGCAAGCAGGCGCATTGCAGTTCTTCACTATCGAACGTATCGGCACAGTGAGCTTGCGCAGGGGAATTTACGAATGCGTGATGGAACAACAGCACAATTCCGATGGCTCCGAAAAGCGCAAAGTGTTTCGTCCCCGGGCCGATGGACCGCTGGGACATCATCTCAAGAGCAGCACGGGCGGTCCCGCAGCTATCCTGATTCACCCCGCCAATACTCCGCACCAACTCACGGGCTGCATCGCCCCGGGCCGAATTAAAACCCCTGACGGTGTGGATCAGAGTATTGCCGCCTTGAAAGCCATCTTCGACGCTTGCGGCGGTTTTGTTGATGGCAAGGTCGTGAGGCTGGTGGTCCGAAATTAGAAATCTCTGATCTTCCCTGCGATCCGAGGCGGAGAGTCCGAACTCTCCTTGTAGCTATTCATATGCTGGTGGCCGTAGCAACTTCGCCGCCCGCCGGCCAGCATTCACGCCATATATCATCTTTTTCCGGGACATTTCCCGGTTCCATGGCTAATCCCAGTTGAACGGACCAATTTATCGCACCATATGAAATACATCGCACACCATTCCATTCGCCTTCTGTCGCTCCTTTGCCTTGCGGCAGCCCCGGTCTTTGCTGCCGAACCGCCTGCGGCTCTCACCCCCACTGAAATCTCCCTCTTGAAGAGCCAGCTTGCCGCAATAACAAATCAGGCCGCCGAACCAGTTGCAACCACGGCGCCGGACGCCGAATTTACTGCTGTCTGGCCGGATATGCCCACACTGAAGGACGCAGAGTTTAACGGTTTGCCTTTGGAAGAAGTTGCCCGCTCCGTGCGAAACTCCGCCACCAATGCATTCGACATTATCCTGCCCACCGACCGCAACGATCTGCCGAATGTCACTTTGCAACTCAGAAACGTGGGCCCGGCCCAAATCTTTACCGCCATGAATCTACAATTCGAAATGGACGCCCAAAAATGGCGTTGGGTTCCTTTCCTTAACGGCGGCCGTCCAACTGTTGCTTTGAAAAGCCTCTCTCAAAAACCCATCCCGGCGGTCGAATCCAAACTGCGAACCACCATCTTTTATTGCGGCGATTTGCTCCTGACCAGCGGGGCAGAAACCAGGCGCAAGGAAATGGACGACATTGCCAAATCCCTTGCCGAGATGCTCAGCGTAGCCCGTGCGCAAACGTCCGATCAGTCGCCACACCCACGTATTTCCGTTGACGGACGCGTCGAAGTTTTGGTTGTCACCGCCACCGACGACGAAATCGAAGTCATCAAAGATTTTTTGACCGCCCTTAAGCTAAGGGTCCACAACGAAACTATAAGAGCGAACGCAGCGATAAAAAACGGCTCGCCATCTCCCGGGAACCCAATTGCGACGGACGCCCAACCAGGCATACTCAAGCCAGGTAAGCCATGAACTGATGCCGTCACTTGCGTTATCCAAACCATTGACTATCGCCAGCGCCATGAGCACGGCTGCCTCGGATGAAGCTCCAGTTGTGCCTTTGCTCGCCCCGGCCCAACACGCCGACATCTGGGCGCGTCGGGTGACCGTTGCCGTTTCCCGCGGCGATGACTCTGCCTTCCGGGAGTTGCACGATCACTATCGCGACCGCACCTTGCGCTTCGCCGCCGTTCTCGTGCGCGGAAACGTTGCCCTTGCCGAGGAAATTGTGCAGACCGTCATGCTCACCGTCGCCCGCAAACTCAAGCCCCTCGAAAGCGATGCTCATCTGTGGAACTGGCTCGCGCGCGTCACCCGCCAGCACGCCGCCAAACTGGGCCGACGCGAACAGCGCGCCGCCGCCCTGAGTCAATCCGAAACCACAGACGACTGCGCCATTGCTGAAAAAGCCGATTCCTTCCTGGAATCGTGCATGGACAGCGCATTACTCGAACTCGAAGAAGACGATCGTCAACTCGTCGAATGGTTTTATTTCGATGGCCTCAGCCAAAAAGACATCGCCGAACGCCTCGCCACCACCCCCAAAGCAATTTCCGGCCGTCTCGACCGCGCACGAGGCAAACTGCGGTTGGCCGTAAACCAAAAGCTATCTTATGAAAGCTGAAAAACAAAAATTACTCGACGACCTGTGGGGCACCGCCCCTTCCCGGCGCGAAGCAACTTTACGCGCTGGAAGTGCCGTGCTCCGTCGCCGCCGTCACATCCGATTAGCCCTGCGAAGTTCCGCTATAATCTCAGTCCTGCTCGTATTAGCGGGTGTCTATTACCGGTCCCTGATGCATCCTGCCAGAATCGCCAACCAAATTGCCGCGGCTAAGTCATCCGAGCATCCACAAATCGGAACCCTGAACAACGATCAACTGCTCGCCGTATTTGCCGACGCGCCGGTCGGCATAGTCAAACTCAAGGACGGACGGCAGCGATTAGTCTTCTTCCGCCCCGAAGACGAAGCGCGCTACGTAACGAGGTTCTGAGACTCCAGGAACGCTGCTGGTTAGGAGAAATGCGGGCTCTATCTGCCCCGTCAAAACTGTGTTCCCTTCCGGAACCCCAACGCGGGTTCAAAGCAGTCAGCCTAGGGTTGCGAGGAACGAGCTACCCTAGGTAAAAAACCCAAAACGAAGTTTTCACTTTCGCGAAGCGGCGACGAAGGAGTTAACAGTCTTATCCGCAAGACTTCGAAAACCTCGGTGTTAGCTGAGTCGCCTCAAAATAACTTCGTCACTTCCATTTGCCGCTATTTCGCCCTCATGATTGAGCGATGGTCGGACCCGGTAATACTGGTTCGGGCTGCGCTTTCTTCCAAATTTCTTGCGGGGCCTTGGGGTATTGGAGTTGCGTTGGTCGGGTTTAAGTAAAGGTGGAACCAGTGTTCGATGTACATCTGCACGATGTCGGTAGGAAGATTGTGGCCGAACCCTTCGTAAATAACGAGACGCAGGCGGTCCGGGTCTTGTTTGTAATAGGGCCGTGCGGCATCGACAAAGGCCCGCGCGGTTTTCGGATCAACAACTTTGTCGTCGGCCCCGCTGACCATGAGAACTGCGCAGGGGAACATTTTTTGTACGTGAAGGATTGGATCGACTTTCGGCAAGAGCGCTTCCGTTTCAGGCCACAAGCCGTTGGTTTGTCCCCGCCACAGTTGGTTGGAATGCCAGCTCTCGAGCCACTGGTGATACGCGCCGGCGCTAACGAAAGCGACGACGGCCGCGAGCCGTGGTTCTTGCGTTGCGACAGCCAGCCCCGGTATGCCGGTGGAGGAACTACCAACCCAGCCGATTTTTCCGATGTCGCCGCGCTTCAAAAGGTAGTCAATGACGCGACCGGAGTCTTCGACTGCGTTAAGGCCGCCTTCGACGTAGCTGTGGGCGAACCGTTGGTCGAAGTAAAGCCATTGCGGGCGGCGCGCGGGATCGGGGTCAGGTGCGCGCCGCGCTCGGCGTTGAAGGCGACGAGTATGTAACCTTCGTTCAGCAGATTGCTGCTCCAGGACGGAAGAGAATTGGATCGCGCCGTGCCGAGCATGAGGATGGCCGGATGCTTAGCGACGATGCCCGGACGCCAGGCGAGTTCGATTTTAATCGTCGGTTGGCGATTAGTCAGAAAGACGGTAGCGAATTGGAACGGGCTGGCTTTTGCTTCGGCAGTTGATGTGAGGAGAATAACAAGTGCAGAGACAGTGACATTGCTGATGGTGAAAGAAGCCGTTCGGCATAGCGCATTCAATAATGAGAACCACGAACGCGTTTGCATGCGCCATGAGTAAACCTATAGACCCCACCGTGGAAATCACAAAACTTGTAGGAGACGAACTCCGCTAGGAGTGACATGTCTATAGAACCGCCACCAAAAAAATAATCATCCCAATCACTTTCGCGAAGCGGCGACGAAGGAGTTAACTGACTCTGGCTGTTCCAGCAAACAGAAACTTCGGACTTCCAAAGCAAAAAACATCGCCATGATCCGCTGCGCCATCAACGACATTCGCCTCTTCTACGAGAGCGATATGAGGTTCTTGAAGCAGTTTTGACCTCGTTGATGCGAAGCTCTTGGATTGCGGCAGTCGTCCGCTTTCCCATTTGCGAGAAAGCGCAGGGAATAGATAGCGTCTCCACTCTTATTTCCCCGCAATAGACACTCACCGCGCTGTGGCGAGGGCGGCGCGCCCACGATCTCCGACTTCAACTGCCTTTGGTAGTTCAATCCAGAATTTGCTGCCCTTGCCGATTTCCGATTCGAAACCGACGTGGCCGTCCATTCGTTGGATGCACTTTTTAACGATTGCCAGACCGATGCCTGTGCCGCCGTATTCGTCTTCATGATGCATGCGCTGGAACATGCGAAATATCTTATCCTGAGCCTCTGCTTGAATGCCGATGCCGTTGTCTTCAATCCAAATCCTGACCATCCCCGAGTCATCGTAACGTTCTTCAGACCAGATGCGGACAGAAGGACGAACGCCGGGAGCAACAAATTTGACAGCGTTCTCCAGGATATTACCGACGCATTGAGTGAGGAGGGATTCGTTGCCCAAAACGTACAACCCTTCGAACTCCAGATTGATATCAGCGACGTGCGATTGGAGAGAGGGATAAGTGTCAATCAAGCCGCGCAAGAGTTTGCCAATGTCCAGACGAGTCACCGAAGCATCTTCACGTAACACGCGATTGTAATTGAGGGCATCGGTGACAAGACGATCCAGCCGGACGGAACCCTCGCGGATACGCTGCAAGTAGTCCGCCCCCGGAGGATGTTGGCAATCAGGGCAGTCCTCCTCCAAAATATGTGCGAAGCCTTGCATGGCTCGCAACGGGGCGCGCATGTCGTGGATCATGCTGTAGGACATCTGTTCGAGCTCGGCGAGGGTCTCGCGCACCTCCTCGGTTCGCATCTCAACCTCTTCCTCTAAATGTTCCTGAAGGCGTTTGCGTTCGGTAACGTCGGTGTTGGATTCGAGAAGTTCTTGTATGTCGCCCTGTGCATTGAGCTCAGCCATCCAGTAGCTTTGGACGATGACTTGGCGGCCGGCTCGGGTTCGGTGCCGGAGTTCGCCTGACCATGTGTAACCCGCTTTCAGTTTGGCTTCGATGTTATCCAATGGTTCGGGAAACACCGTTCGCAGCAGGTTATTGGCGCGTTTCCCTAGCGCATCTGCCCTGTTCCAGCCGTAGAGGCATTCAGCGCCGTCGCTCCAGAAGGTGATGGTGCCGTCGTGCTCTTCGACGAAAGTTGCGGCGGGAGCGAGATCGATCAACCGCGCCTGACGAATCAAGGCCTCTTCCCGCTCACGCAATTCAGAAATGTCGGTGGCGGTGCCGAACCAGAGGCCCACTCGCCCCTGATAGTCTTTGTGAGGCACAACGCGCGCGAGAAAGGGTCGCAAGTTGCCATCAGCGCCGCGTAGTGGGTATTCCATGTCTATAAAAGGCTCTCCGGTATCAATCGATTGTCGCCATCGTTCCAACACTCTTGGGAGTGCCTTGGGGTCAACGATACTTTGCCAGCCCCAGCCTTTCAGTTGATCCGGGGTGAGTCCGGTATATTCATAGCAGCGGCGATTAAACCAGATGGCATAGCCGTCGTCGCGGCAAATCCAGGCGACTTGCGGCATCGCGTTCGCCATGGTGCGAAACCGCTCTTCGCTTTCCTGTAAAGCCTGCTCGGCTTCTTTGCGCCGAGTGACATCGCTGGCCGCACCGAACCACTCGACGATTTCGTTGTGCGCATCGAGCAACGGGACTGCCCGCGAGAAGGTCCAGCCTGCGCTGCCGTCTGCGCGCCTGACGCGGTGTTCGAGTTCGAAGACACTTTTTGTGCGGATCGCTTCGTGGATGACTTCCAGCACATGCGGTTGATCCTCCGGGAAAATGTATTTGTCCAACCACGTTCGGCTGGGGGCTTCCGTATCTGCGACAAATTGCGCGCCATGGAGTTCGCGCATTTCGCGCCAATCTGCGCTCATCCGATAGATGATATATGAACTGGCATTCACCAGCGCGCGCAAGCGTTCTTCACTCTGGCGCAGAGCTTGATCGCGTTGTTTTCGACCTGTTACGTCGACATTGACTCCTAACAACCGCAGTGGCTTGTCGGATCCGTTATGAAAGGCCTGGAAACGGGCCGCCAGCCAGTGCACGGAGCCATTGGGCCAGATGACTCGCCATTCGCCTTCTTGCGTCTGGAATGTGGACAGAGCGCGGTTGACAGCGGCTATTACGTTAGGCCGGTCTTCCGGGTGGACCAACTGCTCCCAAGCCGACTCGGTACCGCCGAACTCGCCGGATTTGAGGCCGTATAGTGCTTCCATCTCTGGCGTCCAGGCGTCGATCCCGGTCTGGAGGTTCCACTCGAAAATGCCAATGCCGGTTGCCTGGCAGGCGAGGCGCAAACGTGCCTCCTTTTGTCGCAATGCTTCTGATTTCAATCGGAGCCGGCCTCCAAGGATGCTGACGCCGATGTTCACGGCGATAAAAAAGCCCAATGCGACTGCGTGAGGCACTACCTTGCCAAAAGGCAAGACGACCAAATCCCCCAGCATAACGCTGAGGATGGTGGCCAGCACCCCCGGACCTGTTCCACCGATAGCTGCGGCGGCAAACACGAAAGGATAGAATGTGATGTAGAGCGGCAGGTCACCGATTACGTGTTGGAACGACCACCTTATCAGCAGCGCAACCCCTGTTCCAACTACCGCTACAATGTAACCTATCCACCGACGCGCAGGCGGGATTCCCCGTTCGGCGTGTGCTTTTTTTCTTTTGAATTTACTGCTTCTCAGCATGCTTGGAAGCAACTCCCCTCAAAGAGAACCTCTCTTATGCAGGGGTTGATGCAATGGAAACTTTCCCCTCGTTTTTGTTTTTTGTGCGCCTGTTTACCCTGATGACGCACTGTTTAGAATGTGTGGATCGCGTGGAGAAAGCGTTGGAAGCAATTCCTGGCGTCGTCGCCACGGATGTGGAGCTGAATGGTGTCACGACCATCGATCATGAAAACGTGGATGAGAGAACATTGATGCGGGTGGTGGCCTAGGTCTTCGCCTGCGAAATCCCGGAGGATGGCAGGCCGCCACTTCGTGAATTTTGGAAGGGGCGCGTCGCTCCGCGCGCGCCGCAGCCATTCGTTTTAGGAGAACGAGGTAATGAGTCTCTTATATCCGTTTTTCGTCCAGGTTCGCCTGTATTTGACTCGTGCCCGTCCGTTAAATCCCCAACCTCAACGAGGTTGAAGCCCTCAGCCTAGGGTTGCGAGCAACGAGCTACCCTAGGTAAAAAACCACAAACGAAGTTTCACTTTCGCGAAGCGGCGACGAAGGAGTCAATCGTTTTTCTCTCCCAATCGCGAAAGCTAAATCTCGATGGCGGCCCATACCGCTTATGAGGGCAGCTACTGTCAACTGCGTAGGCGAATGCAATACGAACTGGAGCGGGCGGTAAGACTATGTATGCTGCGCCTGGACTGAGCGGCTGATCATGAGTTCCAACTTTTTGACCACTACTGGTCGATGAAGCAAGCAAGCAAGCCAAACCGGGTTGATCAGCTTTATGAAGCCGGTGTGAAACCATTGATTATCAGCACACGCGATGCGAAAACATTTCCGTCTGATTTACAAAGAGAACGTATCGTCCGGTTTCTGCCGGAACACATGACTTTCGAACTGCGATATGAACACCGGTGACGAAAGACATGCTGCAAAAAGTTTCATAAACACGGTGGAATTGCAGAAGCTGTCGTATGCGTCTTTCGGCAGACACTCAAAATCGCCGCATGTTCCAACCGACACGTATTTCTCGCACAAAATACGGAAACTCGGTACGTTTTTAGAAAACAAAACTCTACTGTATCTGGATACCAACCACTGGGTGAACCTGCGGCACGTCGTTCTGGAGAGCCGGTTGGAAGCTGTGGGATATCGTGAGGTTCTAGCTTTGTTAGAAAATCTACTTCAACAAGGACGAATTTGTTGCCCCGTCAGTTTTCTTTTGTTCATCGAACTGACGAAGCAATCCGACGCGAACACGCGAACGCATACCGCAAAATTAATGGACCATTTTAGCCAAGGGATCTGCTTTCAATTCCCCCCCGAAATGGCGCGGTCGGAGCTGCGGCATTTCCTTCTCAAAACAGCGGCAAAACAGAACCTTGGACCCAAGCCTTGGGTTTGGACCAAAGCAGGGTTCCTCGTCGGAGAGATCCTCCCCACTGTGGAATCTATAGACGAACCGATAAATACATTGATCCAGAAAGGATGGATAGATGTGATGTGGGAGGTCGGGCTCACGCACTTGCAGTCTGAATTTGAATTTTTCAAAAGTAATATCGAGTTTTGGTACAAGTATGCGGAAGCGAGCAATGCGGATGCTCTATTTTACAGATCATCGACTTTGACTTACGAAGAAATCCTTTACAGAGAAAAAGCTCTCTTAATCCGCAAATTGATGAAGGACGAACTCCATTCAGTCGCAGCAGAAATATGGAAAGCCTTCCCGCAATGCCGAGACTCATTAGCAATTCAAAATCCAACGTTACCCGATTACAGCCCATGGAATTTTCCATCTCTGCAAGTATTGGCGGGAATTAGTGCGGCAGCGATGAGAAGCACAATGAAATTCGAGGCAAACGACATGCTTGATTTTCGGCATGCTGCGTTGGCAATTCCGTATTGCAACGCCATCTTCTGTGACAGCGGAATGGCTACTATTCTCCGAAACAAACCGTGCGAATTCGGAAGCGTTTATGGAGCGGAAGTCCTGGGTACCGTAGACGAAGTTTTGAGTTTTCTGAAAAGGTTAAATATCTAAGCCCACAAAAGCTTGCGGCTTATCCGGTGAGGGTGCCAACCCCAAGCTATTAACACTGGACTATCTCTACAACGTTTGACAGATAGCTACTTCATGTTACAATCCTACCGCTTGCACGAATTGTGCGACCTGCCCCGACATGAGTGTGTCCATGGCTAAGCCAATGACGGCCCATCAAATGAACAGAAAGGCAACCCGTGAAACCAGCACCGCAAACGCGAACAAAAGATCGCTTGTCGCGCCATAGCCAGGCAAAGGCGGAAGCGACCGGTGTGCCCATCAATCTCAGCGGTGCTGGCGCCATGCCTCTTTCATCCTTGTTCGTTCAGGGTTCAACCATTCGCCAATACCGCTTGGTATCGAGTAGTACCGGTAAGTATCGGTTTAAAAAAAATTATTTTTTCCGGCATCGATTCATCCTTCTGCCTTCAGCCTTCAAATTTGCACCCGTGACGGCTGTGACCCGTCCCACGTGACGGGTCCAAACGCGAAAACCCACAATGTTTATGCGGCTTGGGACGACCTGACGGGTGTAGAGGGGATAGGTGGGGGTCTGTCCACCACAGCCTTCGCGGCGCCGAATGTCTTTTTGACCTTCTCTCTCACTTATCCAACTAAATGTCACCAGATGTCAGTAGATGTCACTAGATGCAACCAAAAACGATCATACGTGGGCAGACACTTAGCGCAGACACGTTGCGGAAAATCTCACGTAATCTCCAGTTCTCTACACCTGTCTGCCAGAGCCCAAAAAATTGCACCTACTGCCACGTGCTGTCACCTGCTGCCGGCCACTGCCACCAAAAAATTATTTTTATACAAGCGCCACAAAACTCAGAAATCTCCACGCCCGCTTGCGTTTCGTTGCACTCAACCACGCGATTTTACCCCCGGTTTTGACGCATTTCCGCGTACGCTCGCGACCATTCCCGAATTAAAACTTCGCGATGTATTGTTCCAACTTCACGGCGTCGGCGGCGAAGGTGCGGATGCCTTCGGACAATTTTTCGGTGGCCATGGCACTCTCATTCAGTTCCCAACGGAATTGTTTTTCGTCGAGGCTGCGTTTGGGCAATTGCAATTGTTTGGCCATTTCGGGGGACAACTTGCGTTGGACGGGTTCCGTGCTGGATTTGAGTTCACCGAGCAGTTCGGGGCTGATGGTTAAGAGATCGCAGCCGGCCAACTCGAGGACTTCGGCTTTGCTGCGGAAACTCGCGCCCATGACTTCGGTCGGGTAACCGTACTTTTTGTAGTAGGCGTAAATCTCGCGAACAGAAACGACGCCGGGGTCTTCGGATGCGGCGTAGTCTTTACCGGTGCTTTTTTTGTACCAGTCGAGGATGCGGCCCACGAAGGGCGAGATAAGTTTGGCATCGGCTTCGGCGCACGCGATAGCCTGCGCCATACAAAAGAGCAGCGTCATGTTGCAGTTGATGCCTTCCTTCTGCAGGACGCGCGCGGCCTGGATGCCTTCCCAAGTCGTGGCGAGTTTGATCAGGACGCGTTTGCGGTCGATGCCGCGCTTTTCGTAGAGGGAAATAAAGAGGCGCGCTTCGTTGAGGAGGGCGTCGGTGTCGAAGGAAAGTTTGGCGCTGGTTTCAGTAGAGACGCGTCCGGGGACAATTTTTAAAATCTCGAGACCGAAGGCGACGAGCAGGTTGTGGAAAATGGCTTCGTGCGAGAGCGATTGTTTTTTGCCGTCGGCGATGACTTGTTCGACGACGGATTTGTATTCAGGCTTTTGGGCGGCTTTGAGGATGAGGGTCGGATTCGTTGTCGCATCTTGCGGCAAAAACTCTTTCATCAAGCCGAAGTCGCCGGTATCGGCAACGATGCGGGTGAATTGACGGAGTTGCTCAAGCTGGTTTGTCATATGGAAATCAAACCCTGAATTGGAGAAAAAGCAATGAGGAGCGGGAAGGTCGGTCGAAAGTCGAAGGTCGAGAGTCGAGGGCAAAAGCGTCAGTCGGTCAGTCGGTGAGTCGGAAGGTGGGAGGAATACGGACGGCGCGCGCGGAGCGACGCGCCCTACCCTGCTCGCGAGGTTCGCGAGGAATGGTTATTGCAGTTTTAGGACGCCTTCGGAGATGGCGAATTTGGTCAGGCCGGCGACGGAGTGGATGTCGAGTTTGCGCATCAAGCGTTCGCGGTGCGTTTCAATGGTGCGCACGCCGACGCCGAGTTGGTCGGCGATTTCTTTGTTGCTCAGGCCAGAGGCGATGAAGCGCAGGACTTCTTTTTCGCGATCGGACAAGTTGCTTATGGCCGGTTTATCGGCGGTGCGGGATATTTCGTTCAGCAAGACGCTGGAAATGGCAGGACTGAAAAAGGCTTCGCCGGAGTGAACCAATTCGATGGCGCGAATCAACTCGGCGGGCGGGCTGTTTTTCAGGACGTAACCGCGCGCGCCGGATTTCATAATCTCGACGACGTATTCGCGGTCCTGGTGCATGCTCAAGACGAGGACTTTGGTCTTGGGCGCGTTTTGCACGATGACCTTGGTGGCTTCAAGGCCGTTCATTTCCGGCATGTTGATGTCCATCAGTACCGATTGCCGGAGAAAATTCCTGAACGCGTTTGATGGCGTCTTTGCCGTTTTCGGCTTCGGCGACAATCTTCATGTTCGGCTGAGTCGAGAGACGGGCACGAATGCCCTCGCGGACGATCGGATGGTCGTCGGCTAAAATGATTTTGATCGGATCGGATTTCATCGGATTTACCTACGGACGATTGCGAGTTCCTCCATCTTTTCCGCGCGCATGGAGATTTCAGGCGTGAGCCGAGGTATTTTTACCTCGATCCGTGCCCCTTTGTCAGGAACCGATTTGAAATCCACAAATCCGCCAACGTAGGCGACACGCTCCATGATGCCGACGAGGCCCATGCCGGATTTTTTGCGCGGGTTCGATGCGTTGGCCGACGGCGATTTAAAGCCAATGCCGTTGTCCTCGATTTGCATGATGAGGCCGGTGGCGGTCTCGGACAAGGTAAGCGTGACGTCGGTGGCTTCAGAATGTTTTTCAACGTTGTTGAGCGCTTCCTGCATGATGCGGTAAATGGTCAGTTCGAGGTTCGGTGACAACTGCACCGTGCGCGGCAAACTCAGTTCAACATTCACGCCAGTGCGATGCATGAATTCGCTGCAAAGACTGCGGACAGCCGGGATCAGTCCCAGGTCATCCAGCTCGCTGGGACGCAAGTTGCGGGAGATGCGCCAGACTTCGTGCATCGCTCGATCGAGAAGCCCCTTGGCTTTCGTAAGCGCTTCGGCAGTGACGGCATTGGGCACGAGATCTTTTTCTTCGACGGAGTCGAGGCGGAATTTGGTCGACGACAAAATCTGGTTCACGGAATCGTGCAACTCGCGGGCGACGCGCATGCGTTCGCTTTCCTGCGCTTGCAGAATTTGGCCGGGAACTTCGCGCATCGCTTTTTCGGCGCGTTTGCGTTCGGTGATGTCGCGGAGATAGCCGGTGAAGATTGGGCCACCTTCGATTTGAATGGGGGTGAGCGCCATTTCGGCGGGGAACTCAGTTCCGTCCTTGCGCATGGCCATGATTTCGATGCGGCGACCCATGAGGAAATCGCTGCCGCTTTCGACGTATTGCGAAATGGAGTCGCGATGGCGTTGGCGCGCTTCGGACGGGATAATCAAGGCCGCTAAGTCGCGGCCGATGGCTTCTTCGCGTGAGTAACCGAAAGTCTTTTGCGCAGCGGAGTTGAATTCCATGACGCGACCGTCACGATCCATGGTGATGATGCAGTCGAGCGCTGATTCCATGATCGCGCCTTTGAGGGCGTCGCTGGCGCGCAAGGCGGTTTCGGCACGGATTCGTTCGAGCGCGACACCGCAATAGTCCGCCAGCGTTTGCAACATCGAGAGATCTTCGTCGTCGAAGGCGTTGGGCTGATAGCTTTGGACGGAGAGCAAGCCGACGACCTGGGTGGCGTTACGAATCGGGACGTACATGATGGACGCCGAAGGTTTCGCTTTGTTGCCGAAGGGTTCGGAGTCGGTGGAAAACTGGATCGGCTCCTTTTTCAAGATAAGTTCACCGCCTTTTTGAATGATGCGGCGGTCGCGCTCCGTGAATTGCGTGTACATTTCCTGGGACGGAATGATGTAGCGCACACCGTCGACGGTATCGACATTGTAGACCGGCTGAATGCGTTCGTCGGGAGTGAAGAGGTTGAGAGTGAAGGCGTCCCAGCCGAACAATCCTTCGGAAACTTCACCAAGGATTCGCGCAGCATCTAACGGTGAAAGCGCGCCGTTCAATCGCTCGCCCAACGTCGACAACGCCGCGTTACGGAGTTCGCCCTGACGGCGTTTGGTGGTGTCACGAAACGTATTCAGCAAGAGCGGCATGTGGCCTTCCTGCTCGAGGAAGGAGTTGGACATTTCGACGTGAATCTTGCGGCCTTGCGCGAGGATGAGTCGCTTCTCCAAGTGGGGTTCGATGGTGCGTTGGCGGAAGTATTCTTTAATTTTGCCAAGAATTTCTTCGCGACGGCTCTCGGGCGAAAAGATCGACAAGGGTTGACCTTCCAATTGTTCGCGCGAGCGTTCCATCAAATTGCAATAGGCATGGTTGACGGCAAGGATGGTGCCCTGCTCATTGACGAGACGCATGCCGTCCAGGGAGTTTTCCCAGACGAAGCGGAGTTGCAGTTCAGATTGTTGACGTTCGGAGAGAATGGCGGCAGCAACCAGCGCGGTTAGGTTGATCGTGGCCAAAAACGGTAAGAGCAGGACCAAAGCAGTCCGTGGATCATCGGCACCGAACGGACCGTGGCCGCGAATGGTTCCCCAGAGCGCAATGACAGTTACGACTGCACTGGCAAGAGTTGCGCCGCGTTGGCAATAGCGCAACGCTGCCCAGAGGACGATGGGGATGATGACATATCCGAGGGGATAGTTGGGCGTGGGAGCGGGGAGCCAACCCTGGAAAACAGCTTCGCTGCTGCCGATGGTCAGCAAGGCCAGGCAAATCAATTCGGCGGTTAGCTTTAATTCGACTCTCCATTGCAACCGCGAGACCCACACCACCAGCAACGGCGTGATGAGCAAATAACTGGCACACGACGATAACCATGCGAGCGACCAACCGGTTGGCACGTGACCGAGCGTCCACGTTGAAGTCGCGACTAGAGTGATTGCTATGATCGAGGCGCTGACAATGGAACTCGTGCCGATGATCAGGACGAACTTGAAGATGTCCTGCGCTTTGTTAAAGACTTCGACCCCTTTCGCAACTTGCTTCGTCAGCTTCGCGGCAATTAAGGCTTCGACGGTTTGTCCCAGAGCAATGCCGATGGCCGAAGCGATGCCGAATCGGCCAATCGTTACGTTTACAAGCAGTGAGCCGATGAGGATGCCGGGCCAAACTTCGTTTCCCAAAAAAAGAAAGGCAGTCAGTGCGATTCCCGCGGAAGGCCAGAAGAGACTAATATGTCCCGGAGTGCCGCCGACGGTCCACCCGAGCGCCCCGCCCGCGTAATACAACACCGCCACCGCCAAAATGCTGAGCAGCCGTTTTTTCATGGATCGGGCGCCCAGTTTAAGAAAGCGCACCCCGGAAGTAACGCCCAAAACACAGGTAAAATCAGTGCAAATGCAGCGGCAGGCTGACGTTGTTGGACATAACGTAGCCGTAACCGCCGTTGTTCCACTGCAACACCGCGCCATGACCGGTGAGGTTCCCAGGAGCACCCGTTGGACGATAGGTAACGGTTGCGGATCCGGTCGGCGCCGATATTGAACCAGCGAGGTAATTTGTGGGACCACCGGGCAGTTTCACGATCGCGTTGTTGTTGCTAACCGCATACGGGAACGTTAATTGAGGTATCCCAATATCGAGGGCAGCATCGGCTGGATTGAGCGAAGGTGTCACCGGCATGTATGGTGAACCAAATAATTGAGTGACGTTGGTGAAACCATTTGTGTAGGTCGCGGTCAACGTGCCAGCGGGCCGGATCCAACTCACGTTGCCGCCGGGCCCGCCGCCGGAGAAGTTCAACCAGCCTTCGATCAAGCCGCGGTTGCCGTAGAGCGGAATGTAAAGCGGCCAGTAACCTTGTTGCGAAATAGGGACTGTCTGGGAAATCGGCGTGCCGTCGCCGAGTGTGCCGATGAAAGAGATTATGCCCAAAGGAGTGTTCGTGACAAAACCGTATCCAAAACCGCCTGGTGAATACGTCGGCGCTCCGCCTCCCGGTGAAATGGCCAGTGTGTAACGCGCGGAATCCGGGAAACGATTAGCGCTGCTATACGGAGCAATGTCAGCCATCAACACCGACGTCCATTCATCCGGCGCAGGCGAGGCGATGGTGCCAGTCATTTGCTTCGCAACAAAATCCAAATGAAGCGCAACGGTTAGAGCCGTTTTGCCGGAGCGCAGCATGTGTTTGGTCGCATTGCCATGGACATCAAAGGCGTCTGACAGGAGGTAACTGCTACCGTCGACTTTCAAAGTGCCGGAGAAGGTTGCGTCCGCACGCACGAGTAAGTTGAAAATCGCGCCCGCGGATTTTACGCGCACGCCATTGGTTTCGTAGAACAATCCGTTGTAACTGCCGTTGGCGTTGTTAGCCACGACCGGGTTTGTCACAAAATTTGCGGTCAATTGTAAATTGTCCGACATCCTAAACACGAAAGTGGGGTCACCCGAAAGCTCCGCGCCCGAGCCATTGACCCAATTTGAAAATACATTGCCGATCGCTGGCTTCGCGGAGATGCGGTAGTTGCGGCCAATTTCTAAAGTTGCGGTATTGGTTGCGGTGCCGAACGTGAACGGCAACAGGGCGACTGTGGAACCCGCGCCCGTCGTGCTGACATGGAGAGTTGAAGGAACGCGCAAGAATAGATTCAAGGTGTTCGTCGAACTCCAACCGGCAGCGTCCGTGACAATTGCTGTAAACGTATTTGTGCCGGCCACGAGCGAAACAGCATTCGTCCAGCGCCAGGAATTTAGCGTTCCCACCAGATTGGGAACGATCTTCATGGCCGCGTTCGACGGGAATGTGCGCGTAATCGTCAAACCAGCGACGCGACTGTTGTCCGTCGCGGACCCGCTGATCACAATCTGAGGCACCGTGCTGGTGATCGTGCCGAAGTGCGTCGCATAACTGTTGGTGAATCGCGCGTTGAGAGTGGGATAGCTGAACGTTACGTTTGGCCGAATCAGGTCACGCGCGACACTGAGATGGCCGGCACTCGACGAAGTCAACACCGCCGATTGGCAAAGCTCGGTGCCCACATAGCATCGATAAGTGCCGGCATCGTTTATTTGCACACTGGCGATGGTGTAGATGCTATCGGTTGCGCCGCTGATATTCGTTCCGTTCTTCGCCCATTGGAATGTCATCTGGGAATTGGCGTTGGCGTTGGCAGCGAACGTCGCAGTGCTGCCGACGGTCTTGATTTGATTAGCTGGTTGAGCGGTGATCGTTGGAGCGACTTCTACGCCGAGCAATGCCACGCGGCTGGTGATCGATCCAGAGTCGTTGGTGACGATGCAAAAATACTGGCCAATATTCTTCGAGGTAACCGGTCCGACTGTCAGTGAAGCATTTGTTTCGCCGTTGATGGAGGTTCCGATCGCACTGCCGGAATTCGCAAAATACCATTGGTAAATCAATGACGTCCCGCAGGCCTCGGCGGTGAAAATGTTTGTCGAATTGATTGAGACGCAATTGTCCGATGGCTCAGTGAGGAACGCGGGATCGGCAACTTTAACGATTGCATTACTGCTTCTGAGCGCCATGTCACCCGTGACTTGCACCGAATAGGTTCCGGCATCGGCACGCGCGACAGCGATCACGGAGTAAGTTGCGTTCGTTGCGTCCTGAACCGGCGTTCCATTGTGTATCCATTGATAAGTTGGCGTGGTTGATCCACCGACGGTGACGCTCAAGCTTAACGTGTCGCACGCATTGAGAGTTTGGTTCGTCGGCTGAGTGATGATGATCGACGCGTCGCTCACGGTTACTGTTGCGGCTGTCGAAGTCGCACTGCCGATGTTGTTGGAAACGACGCACGAATAATTTCCGCTGTCGGTGTGCGCGATGCCCGCGACGGTCAAGTTAGCCGTATTTGCGCCGGAAACGTTCCCGAAGTTCGCCAGGGCAACACCGTCTTTGCTCCAGGAATAGGTGAACGGAGCGGTGCCGCTCACCGCGACACTGAGCACGCCTGTAGCGCCGACGTTCAACGTCTGAGTTTTTGGCTGTGTTGTAATCGACGGAGGCAAAAGTACGGTGAGTGTCGCCATACCGCTGGTCGCGCTACCTGCTGAATTTGTGGCGACGCACTGATACGAGCCCGCATTCACTGCAGCGACGCTCACAACTGTCAGCGACGCGGTAGTCGCGCCGGAAATATTCGCATTGTTAGTCACCGCTGCCCCGAGTCTCGTCCATTGATAACTGAGCGGTTGCGAACCTATCGCAGTGACGTTGAACGTAACCAGCGAAGCTGCGTTTGCCGTGGCGCTCGCGGGTTGGGAAGTGAAGATCGGCGGCGTGATAACTGTCAGTGCTGCGTCCGCGCTGATTGCGCTGCCGCCGAAATTCGTGACCGTGACTCTGTAGCTACCGGTATCAGCACTGGCGACGTTCGTAATTGTGAGGCTGCCAGAGGTTGCGCCGGAAACCCTTCCACCGTTTGCAAGTGGGACGCCGTTTTTGCTCCAGAAGTATGCGAGAGGTGCTGTTCCCGAAGCACTGGCGTTAAACACCGCAATCGCGCCAGTGTTTAACGTTTGCGGCGAAGGTTGACTGCTGATCGCAGGCGGAACAATTGCTGTCAACGTTGCTGTCGTGCTGGTCACACTGCCGGCCGAATTGCTAACGACGCATCGATATGAACCTGCATCTCCGCTCGCGATTCCAAAGAGATTGAGTGTCGCTGCGGTCGATCCTGCAATATTTCCGCCATCGGTCAAGGGCGAGCCGTTCTTGAGCCATTGATAACTGAGGGGCGTAGGTCCTTGTGCGGCGATTGTGAAACTCGCGGGCGAACCGACGTTCGTGGTCACGTTTGCTGGCTGGGAGATGATTGACGGCGGCGCAGTAACCACGAGGAGTGCCGACGCGCTGGTCGCAGTGCCGGCAGAGTTTGAAACCACCACAGTGTAGTTGCCACCGTCTGCCGATGAGATATTTGCCATCGTCAAATTCGGGGAGGATGCACCAGAAACGTTGCCGCCATTAGCCAACGGGTTGCCGTTCTTGCTCCAGATATAAGCGAGCGGCGCGGTTCCTGAAACGCTGGCGTTAAATACCGCGATCACGCCGGCGTTCAACGTTTGTGACAACGGTTGGCTGGTGATCGCTGGCGGAACAATTGCTGTCAATGTTGCCGCCGTGCTGGTCACGCTCCCGGCAGAATTGGTAACGACGCATTGATACGACGCGGCATCGGAACCTGACACCGTGCTGACGGTCAAAGATGGCGTTTTCGAGCCAGTAACGTTGCCAACATCGACGGAGGCTGCTCCGTTCTTCAGCCATTGATAGCTGAACGGCGCGGAACCTTGAGCACTTATGTTGAACACTGCATTGGAACCGACATTGACGATGACGTTCGCAGGTTGCGAAGATAAAGTTGGAGGTGTGATGACGACCAGCACCGCCGAAGCACTCGTCGCCGTTCCGCCGACATTCGTCACAGACACGCTGTAATTGCCTGCATCCACGCCCGCAACATTTGCGATCGTGAGGTTCGCGGAAGTTGCGCCGGAAATTCGTCCGCCGTTCGCGAGTGGGATGCCGTTTTTGCTCCAGAGATAAGTGAGAGGTGCTGTTCCCGAAGCGCTAGTGTTAAATACCGCAAACGCACCAATGTTCAACGTTTGTGACAAGGGCTGGCTGCCGATCGTCGGCGGAACAATAACAGTCAATGTTGCCGCCGTGCTGGTCACACTGCCGGAGCCGTTGGTAACGATGCATTGATATGAACCTGCATCGCCGTTTGCGATTCCGGTCAGGTTAAGTATCGTTGCGGTCGACCCTGAAACATTTCCGCCATCGGTCAATGGCGAACCGTTCTTAAGCCATTGATAGCTCAGCGACCCTTGACCTTGTGCGACGACCGTGAGCGTTACCGAAGAACCCACATTGGACGTCACGTTCGATGGCTGCGAACTAATTGCCGGCGGAGCGATCACCAGCAAGGTCGCCGCCGAACTTGTTACGCTACCTGCCGCATTTGTTACTACGATGCTATAACTTCCGGCGTCGGTGGCTGTCAGGTTCGTGATAGCGAGGTTGGCCGTTGTAGCTCCCGAAATTCTTCCGTTGTTCGATAATGGGCTGCCGTTCCTGAGCCAGGAATAGCTCAGCGGAGCCGTGCCGGTTGCCGTCACACTAAATACCGCAAGGCCACCACCGTTGAGTGTCAGGTTCGTTGGCTGACTGCTGAGTCCCGGGGGAACGAGGACTGTCAATGTCGCAACGGAACTCGTCGTCTTGTCTACTGCGGTGGCCGCGACGCATTGATATGAGCCTCCATCTCCACTCGCGAGATTGATGAGGCTGAGCGTGGACGAAGTCGCACCCGAAACATTTCCGCCGTTTGATAATTGAATGCCGTTCTTGAGCCAAGAATAAGCCAGGGGATAACCGTTTCCTTGCGCGATAATCGTGAACCTCGCTGAAGCGCCCATGTTCGTCGTCACGTTTGCCGGCTGCGATGTGATCGAGGGAGGTAGTTGCACGAAAAGCACCGCGGACACGCTCGTCGCACTACCAATGGAGTTGGCCACTACGACGGTGTAGCTACCACCGTCTGTCGACGATACGCCGCTAACGGTCAAACCGCCTGTCGCAGACCCGGAAATATTTCCGCCATCCGCGAGCGGACTGCCATTCTTTTTCCAAGCATACGTGAAGGGAGCTGTGCCAGATGCGTTGACAGAGAAGAAGGCCGGGGAGCCGCTATTGATAGTTTGGCTGGAAGGTTGACCCAGGATTGCGGGAGGATCTACCACCGTGAGAGTTGCCGCAAAGCTCGTTGCGCTGCCGGATGAATTTGTGACAACGCATTGATAAGTTGCCGCATCAGACGCCTGCACACTGATAACCGTCATCGACGCCGTGGTTGAACCGACAACGTTTCCGCTGTCTGCGAACGGCGCACCGTTTTTGAGCCATTGATAGTTCAACGGCGGCCCACCGTTGGCAGTCACACTGAATAACGCGTTCGTACTCGTGCTGCGCGTTAGGCTCGTAGGTTGAGTGAGAATCACTGGCGCATCAAGCAAGTTGGTTGAAGTGACATTTGAAAGATCGCTTTCGACAAGGCTGGAGTTATACGAGGTCGCGGCAAAATAGTAAGTGCCCGAGCCCAAATTGGGAATGCTTGCGGAAAGATTCGCGCCGACGTCAACCGAACTGCTTGTCGCCAACGTTGCCTGAGACGTGCCGTAGTAAACTTTGTAGCCAGTAACGGAGCTGTCAGCAGAAGCGTCCCACGCTAGGTTGACTGTGTGCGCCCCGAAGGCTTGAAAAACGCCGCTCAAGATTGTGACAAACGTCAGAATCCAAATAACCGGTGAACTTTTCAGGCCTGCTAGCGTTTGCGTGTGTATTTTACTAGCTGCCATAACCCTACAAGCGGTTGTGTGCTCAACTTTCTCGTGTCTATATGTGCGCGTCTCATTACTCGACCGGTAATAGAGCAACTGGCTTGCCAGTCTAAGGTGGAGACTTATATCCGAGGGATTGAGCGGCCGATTTTCGGTCACTATTTCTGTCGATAAACAGAGACGAACCCATTAGCTTGAGCCCCGAAAAAAAGGAATGAGTTTTCTGGCACCCATCGCGTTCTGGTTCGCTGCGACTATTCCTGTCGTAATTGTCTTTTATCTGCTGAAGCGCAAACGGGTGGTGAAGTTGGTTTCGAGCACGTTGCTGTGGCAGAAATTTTTGGCCGACATGCAGGCCAATGCGCCCTTCCAAAAACTTCGGCATAATTGGCTCTTAATTCTGCAACTATTGGTTCTCGCGCTTGCGATTCTGGCGATTGCCCGACCTTTTTTTGCGGGACGCTCCACCACCAGCAGTTTGCGGGTGATTATCCTCGACGCTTCCGCTTCGATGCAGAGCAAGGACGAAGAGCCGTCCAGATTTGAAAAAGCAAAGTCGGAAGCGCTGAAGCTGATCGACAGTTTGCACGAAGGCGAGGAGATGATCGTCTTGCAGGCTGATGCGAATACGCAGGTTAAGCAATCGGCGACAGTAAATAAAACGGCCCTGGCGCGCGCAATCGAATTGTGTCGTGTGACCGATTCGCCTACTCATCTGACGGAAGCGCTGAAACTTGCTGATACTTTGACGAAGCAAAAGAAGGATCCGGAAATTCATTTGTTCAGCGACGGGGCTGCCGGTGATTTGAGCGAATTTGAAAACAAAGGGCTGCACGTTGTTTATCACCGCATCGGGCAACGCGCGAACAACGTCGGGATTACGACGCTCGACATTCGTGAGAATCCGGAAAACCGCGAGCAACGGGCTGTCTATACGAGCGTCGCTAATTTTTCCGACGAGCCGAAGCAAACGGATCTTGAACTGCTTTTCGACAATCAGGTTGTTCAGGCCGTGCCGCTCTCGTTGCAACCGGGCGAGACTGTTCCGCATGTGTTCACCGTCACACAATCGCGCGATGGCGTGTTCACGGTGCGCATTAATGCCAACGATGATCTTCCCGCGGATAATCAGGCGTCGATTGTCAGCCTGATGCCGGTGCCGATCAAAGTGCTGCTCGTGACGAAAGGGAATCGTCACATTGAGAAAGCTCTCCGTGCGGCCGGCGAGGTGGACCTGACGATTGCCCCAAACTGCACAGACACTGCGGCGAACTTTGACATTGTTGTTCTGGACGATGTCACGCCGGTCGTTTGGCCTAAACCAAATTTGATCGCCATTCACGTTGGTAACACGAATTGGTTTTATGAAGGTTGGTCGCAGGTTGAAGGTCCGGTCATTGTTGATTGGAAGAATACGCACCCGCTCCTGCGTTACATCAATTTCGATAACGTCCAGATCGCCGAGACGATGGCGGTGAAAACTCCGAGCTGGGCGGTGTCGTTGGTAGATGCTCAGCAAACGCCGCTCATTTTGGCCGGCGAACTTCAGCATCAAAAAATTGTGTGGGTTGGATTCGATACGTTGCAAAGTCTTTGGCCGTTGCGATTCTCGTTCCCAATGTTTTTCCAAAATACGGTGGAGTGGCTGAATCCCGCGTCGACAAAATCCAGTCAGCTCATGGTGCACGCGGGCGAGCCGTTTCGTTTCGGCATGAGCCAGTCGGCGGAAAAAACTGAAATCACTTTGCCCGACGGCAGCAAACGCGACCTGAACACCGCGAACTCGCGTGAACTTTTATTCGGCGAAACGACGCGCCAAGGCATCTACCATCTGCGTGCCGGAACAAATGACGCGACGTTTTGCGTGAACGTTTTGGATGCATCTGAAAGTAACACGCAACCGCGGGAGCAGTTGGAGTTTGGGAAGTTTTCAAAGGTGAGCGCGACGGAGATGAAGCGCGCAAATGTGGAATTTTGGCGCTGGCTCGTTGCGGCGGGATTGGCAGTGTTGTTGTTTGAATGGTGGTTCTACCACAGACGATCGGCGTAAGAGCGGGCACCATGAGCGACAAAACCAATCATTGGAATTTCAGGGACCGTGGGCCGGAATGGGTTTTATTGTCGTCATGGCTGCTCTCATACTGGCATCAGCTATTTTGTTCCGTCGTCGCACGGCTTCTGAAAAGGCAATACCGGTTGATCGTTTACACTTCCCAAGACCAGGAATATGCAGAACCCATTTTCAACAACTTCACCAAACAACCCGCATCAGAGTCCGCCCCGTTTACGACAACGAAGCTGCAAAAACAGTTGGTCTCGTCAATCGCCTCATCGCCGAGAATAACAATCCGCAGTGCGACGTGTTCTGGAACAACGAAGAACTGCGCACGCGCCAACTTGCTCGCGAAGGCATCGTTAACAGCAATTGGGTTGCGTTCGGGTTCCGCACTCGGCGACTCGTGGTAAACACCAATGTGCTTTCGTTGACGCGCGCGCCGCAGGGTGTGCTCGCGCTGACGAATAAGGAATTCTTCGGCAAAGTGGCGCTCGCGTATCCGCTGTTCGGCACAACGTCTGCGCACTTCCTTGCTTTGCGCCAGCACCTTGGCCAATCCGGCTGGGAGAATTGGTGCCGGGCTTTGGCTTCTAATAAGCCGTTTGTGGTCGATGGGAACTCCGTTGTCGTAAAGCTTGTCGGCAGAGGCGAAGCAACGGTCGGGCTCACCGATTCCGATGACGTGCTAGCCGGGCAACACGATGGGTTACCTGTCGATTCTGTTCTGCTGCGCAACGATGGTTTTATCATTCGCAACACCGCCGCGATCGTGTCGAATGCGAGGCACGCAAAAACAGCCGAACAACTGCTGGAGTATCTTCAGTCGCAGCCGGTGATTGTCGCGCTGAAAAAGGCTGGAGCAATTGAACCGAAACGATGCCGCTACTCAAACCGTCAGTGAATTGGGACGAACTGCTCGCAAACCAAAACGCGAAACCTCGAATTCCTGAAAGGGTTGTTCCTGCGATGAACTGGGTTTTGGTTTGGAACAGTTTGTTGGTGGCAGGGAGCGCAACGCTGGTTGCGGTCGGGTTCGGATTTTTCACAGCGCTTTGGCGACTGGATCGAAAAGACTTCACGTCGCATCGTGATACTCCTCGCCATCGTCGCGCTCGCGTTGCCACCGTTTCTGGTGACGAATTGTTGGATCGAACTGCTCGGCCAGACCGGCGTTTGGCGCAACGCTCTGCATCTCGAAATCTATGGCCTCGGCGGGACGATTTGGATTCTCACATTGTTGCTCTGGCCAATTCCATTTCTTTTCCTCACTGCGGCTTGGAATCGAATCGAACGAACGCATCTCGAAGCTGATTCGATGCTCGCCGGCGGTTCGCTTGTGCGTTGGCTGCTGTTACCAATTGCGCGAAGCGCAGTCGTTCAGTCCGCAGTCGTCACATTTGTGCTCGCGCTAAACAATTTCGCCGTTCCGGCGATTTTGCAGGTGAAAGTTTTCCCTGCCGAAACGTGGCTCAGTTTCAACACGAAGTTTGATTACGGCGAAGCGCTTCGACTCGGCTGGCCAATGATTCTGTGCCCGCTACTTCTTTTGATTGCGTTCCGCCGCAGCGACGTTTCATTCGGCTGGAAATCGCAAGGAGCCGGCGGGGCACTGTTTCGACGTTCGCTCGGGCAAAATCTGTTTTGGCTGGCGGCGGGTCGCTGCTTTGTTTGTCATCTTTCTCTCAATTGCCATTCCGGTGGCGCAACTGACCGGAAGCGTGCGCACGTGGCGCGAATTCTTGCCGGCGCTCGCTGCCGGACAATCTGCGGTCACGTATTCGCTCCTGTTTGCCGGATGCACAGCCACTGCGGTTCTGCTGTTTGCATTGCTAACGTGGCGCGCGAGACTGCACGAACTTTTGTGGATTCCGTTTTTCATTCCCGGGGTGCTGCTCGGAATCGCGATAATCTGGATTTTTAATCGTCCAAGCATTGCCGCGATTTATCAGAGCATGATGATCGTCGTCGTCGCTTACGCGATTCGCTACGCAGGGTTTGGTTGGAGCACTGTTTCGAACACATTGCGCGCTGCTGATCGCAATCTTACCGACGCCGCGCAAATCGAAGGGGCGAATCGCTGGCAAACATTTCGCTTTGCTCTCTGGCCACAGATTTCAACCCAGGCCGCCGCCGCTTGGTATGTCACTTACCTGCTCTGCCTTTGGGATGTTGAAACGCTTGTCCTCATTGTGCCGCCCGGTGAGGAAAATCTTTCGCTGCGGATTTTCAACCTGCTGCATTACGGACACAACGCGCAGGTCAACGCGCTCTGCCTCGTTCTGCTCGCGCTCGCTGTTCTGCCGCTGATTATTTGGAGTTTCAAATCGCGCATTTCAAAGTTCGTCTCGATTGCGGCGATTGTCGCGACCGGCTGCTCGGTTCAACAATCCAACCACGTTCCCATCGAAAGCAAACTCTTCGAATCCGTCCAGGTCATCGGCACACGCGGCACCGCGCTTGGCCAGTTTAACAAACCTCGTTCAGTCGCTATCGACTTAAACGACAATCTTTACGTCGTCGACATGACCGCGCGTGTGCAAAAGTTTTCGCCAGATGGAAAATTTCTGACGAGTTGGCAACTGACCCAAACCGATAAAGGCAAACCCAAGGGCATGGACCGCGACAAAAACGGCAACATCATTTTGGTCGAACCGCATTACACGCGCGTCAACCACTTCTCGCCCGACGGCAAACTCGTTTCGCAATGGGGCAAAAAAGGAACGAACGCTGGTGAACTCGCTTTCCCACGTTCGGTCGCTGTGAATTCACGCGGCAATTTGTATATCACCGAATACAGCCTTGTTGAGCGCGTGCAAATTTTCTCGCCGGACGGCAGCAAACTCATCGGGATCTTCGGCAAAGACGGCAGTGGTCCCGGCGAATTCAGTCGCGCCGAAGGAATCGGCATTGATTCGCAAAACCGCGTCTACGTCGCCGATTCGTGCAATCACCGGATTCAGATTTTTTCTGCCGATGGCAAATTTATCCGTACCTATGGCAGAGCCGGCAGCATCCTCGGTGAACTGAGTTATCCCTACGACGTTCGCATCGACAAACAAGGATTGCAATTCGTCTGTGAATTTGGCAATAGTCGCATCCAAATTTTCGACATAAATGATAAGCCCGTGGAAACGCTCGGCAAACCGGGCGGCGGTCCAGGTGAACTGAGCAACCCTTGGAGTATTGCGCTGGATTCGAAAGGCAATCTTTACGTTGCCGATTCGCAGAATCATCGGGTCCAAAAGTTTATCCGGAAGAAAACTTTAACCGCCAAGACACAAAGACACCAAGGAGATCGAAATGATTCTCCCCCTTGGTGTCTTGGCGCCTTGGGGGTTCACACAAAACAATGATGTTCCAATTCACCCATCCACTTTGGCTGCTGGCGCTCCCGGTTGCGCTGCCCGTTGTGCTTTGGCTGGGTTGGAAATCGGACATGCAAATTGGCGCGTGGCGGCATCGGACGGCGCTCGCGTTGCGCACGATCATCGTCGCGTTCGTCATCTTTGCGCTGGCCGGGTTGCAGTGGAAAAAGCCGCTCGAAGGCATGAACGTTTTCTATTTGCTCGATCGTTCGCAGAGCATTCCCGCACAGCAACTCGAACAAGCGCGCGCGATGGTGAACGCGCTGAGCAAAAATAAAAAGGCTGTCGACAAAGCGGGGGTGCTCGTGTTCGGCGCAGATGCGGCGATTGAATCTTCACCCGCGCTGCAGATTGATTTGCGCGAAGTCCAGGCGGTCATCGGCAATGAACGCACGGATATCGGTGCTGCTATTCGACTCGGCACGGCCGCGTTTCCTGAAAACGGGCAACGCCGCTTGGTCCTCGTCTCCGATGGAAACGAAAACATCGGCGACTCCATGGCGGCGATTTCCGCGGCGTTGCCGCTCGGGGTTTCGCTCGACGTCATTCCGATTGGGGCGACGCGGGGCAACGATGTTTCGATTCGCAAACTCGGCATCCCAGCCAGCGCCAAAAAAGGGCAGCCGTTTGATGTCAAAATTTTTGCTCAAGCCGACCGCGACCAACGCGCCACCATCCGGCTCATCCGCAATGAACAAGTCTTAGGCGAACAAAAAGTAGACCTGACGGCTGGTAAAAATCTTTTCACCTTCCCGCAAACTTTGAACGAACCGGGCTTCTACAGTTACCGCGTCGAGATCGATGCGCCGGGTGACACCCTCCCGCAAAACAATCGTGCCACGGCGTTCACCAGCGTCCGCGGCAACCCACGCGTGCTCGTCATCTCCAGTGCACCACAACAAGACGCTGACCTCGTGGCTGCGCTCAAGACCGGCGAACTCGAAATCAAAGTCTCGGACAAGTGCCCCAACAATCTCGCTGAGATGCAAAGTTACGACGCGATTTTCCTCAGCAACATGGGGGCGGGCGATATTGGCCGCGACTCGATGCAACTGCTCGAGAGCGCCGTGCGCGATTTCGGTGTGGGATTAATTTGCGTCGGCGGCGATCAGGCTTACGCCGCGGGCGGTTATCGAGGCACTCCACTCGAAGCCGCGCTGCCGGTGGACATGGAACTCAACAGCAAAAAAGTTCTGCCCAGCGGTGCGATGGCCATTGTTTGTCACGCCACCGAATTTCCAAACGGTAACCAGTGGGCTCGCGATATTGCCTTCGCTGCACTGGAAGCGCTCGGGCCACAGGATGAAATGGGAATCGTTTTGTGGGATGGCACGACTCATTGGCTGTTCGAGCTCAGCAAGGTCGGCGATAAAAAACAAATGGGCCGGGAAATTGCCGGGATGAATCCCGGTGACATGGGCGATTTCCAGGCGCCAATGGAACAGGCCTATGCCGCGCTGAAAAAATCTACTGCCAATCTCAAACACATGGTCGTTTTCAGTGACGGGGATCCCGGCGGGCCGACTGATGCCCTTCTTCAAGACATTGTCAAAGATCGCATCACGATCAGCACGGTCATGATTGGCGGTCACACCGCCCCGGACAAAATGGCCAAGATGGCGGACATCGGCCATGGCCAATTCTGGCCGGTCGATTCACCAGAAGACCTACCGCAAATTTTCATCAAGGAAGCCGCGATCATTTTGAAGTCGGCGATTTTCGAAGAGCCTTTCAAGCCGAAGATGCAACTCGTCAGCGAAACGGTGAAGGGCATCGGTGCCGACGAGTTTCCGCAATTGCGCGGTTACGTGTGCACGACGCCAAAAGGCCGCGCCGAAGTCCCGCTCGTCACGCACAAAGGCGACCCACTTTTGGCGCAGTGGCAATACGGCTTGGGCCGCGCCGTCGCTTTTACATCTGACGCCAAAGCCCGCTGGGCCAAAGATTGGCTCGCATGGGATAAATACCGTCAGTTCTGGTTGCAAATCGCGCAATGGAGTTTGCGGCGTGTCGAAGCCAGTGATTTCACAACCGAAGTTTCCGTCGACAAAGGTCAAGGGCACCTCACGGTTGAAGCCGTCGACGCAAAAGGCAACTACCGCAATTTCCTGAATCTTCAGGCGATGGTCGTCAGTCCCAAAGGCGATAAACAACTCACCCATCTCGAACAAACCGGCCCCGGCCATTACGAAGTAAAATTTCCGACGAAACAAGTCGGCTCATATTTGATGAACCTGACCGAAGGTCGCGGCGAAGATTCGCGCGGCCAAACCATCGGCCTCAGCGTCAACTACTCACCCGAATACGACGACGTGGAACCAAACTTAAACCTGTTACGCCGTCTCGCCGAAGCATCCGGCGGCAAAGTGCTCGATCCACTCCTCGACAACCCATTCCTGCACGACCGCAAAAAAACGTTCCAACCGCAGGATCTCTGGGAGTGGCTCCTGAAATTCTCAATCATCCTGTTCGTTGTCGACATCGCCATCCGCCGCATCCAACTCGATCAGGAGCAATGGCAACGCGTCACCGTCGCCATCCGTCGCTATGTTTTCTTCTGGAAAGGCGCGCCACGTCCGGCGCAGGCCGATGAATCTCTAGCGGCTCTGCTTAACCGACGCGATCACGTCCGCTCACAACGTCCCACGACGATTGCCACCCCTGCCCCAGACTTGTTCACGCCACAAAATACTCCGGAACCAATCCAAACCGCACCTGTTGAAGAGCCCGCGCCGGAGACGCTTTCTGTTCCAAATCAGCCAGAACAATCGCCAGCGCCACAGAAACCAGCGGAGTCAACAACCAGCCGGTTGCTCGACGCGAAACGTCGCGCCCGCGAACGCAACGAAGGAAAATAGTAGAAATCAGGGAATGGGAATTGCGATGGTACGCAGTTCTTCCGTTCCATTAGAAGGTGCGCAAATAATGCGCGCTTCGGCGTGGATTACTGCGCTTGCGGAGATTCGGAATCTTCTTCCGTTTCTGGCGCACTGGCTTGGATCTGATCGGGAGACAGCTTGAGCACTGCCTCGCGCATTTCCTTGCCAGGTTTGAATTTCACCACCGCGCGTTGCGGGATGGGAACATCGGTTTCAGGCCGGTTGGGGTTGCGTCCAATGCGCGCCTTGCGCACTTTGACTTCGAAGACGCCGAAGTTGCGCAGTTCCACTGTCTTACCCTGAGCCACGGCCTCAGAAATGTAATCAAGGGTCTTCTGCACCACATCGAGGACTTGTTGTTGAACAAGTCCTGTCTCTTCACTAATCCGGACTACCAGGTCGCGTTTTGTCATAGGCTTTTGCTCTTCTTGCAGTTGCCAATGGTTGCTTGAAGGGTCGGTTTACAGATGCTGTATAGTAATGTGTTACAACGGTCAAGCAGCGATTCTAATGACAATGCGGTCATTTTATTTGACTGTCCAAATATCCACCACCAAGAAACGATGCGGAAACTTGTCTGCTATATAATACAGCAGCTGCCGAATCTGCCATTTTACCTCGGAAAGGCACGGCAATGATATCGGCAAAAGAGCCCGGTCGGAGCTCCCCCGCTTCTCCGTCTAACCCCAGCGCGCGCGCTCCATTTTGGGTCGCCATGCGCAAAATTTGCACAGGAAAAACTTTCGGGTAAATGCGGGCGAACTGTTGCATTTCCGCAAACATATTTAGCCGAAGTTTCGTGCTCGCCATACTGTCTGTGCCCAAACAAATGTTCACACCAGCGCGCGCAAGCTGTTGATACGGAAAACGGCGATGACCGAAATACGCGTGACTGCCAGGACAATGAACAACACTCGCGCCAGACTTCGCCAAAAGGTGCACGTCATCAGTCGTCAGATAGTTCGCATGCACCGCCAGAAACTTCGAAGTCAATAAACCCGCACGATGCACTGCCGCAAGCGGCGTCGCGCCGCCACAATCTGACATGTCGCGAAACTTCGACAACCATTCAAACAACTCGCCCTTTCTATCGCGATACATCTGCAGCTCGTCTTCCGACTCAGCGACATGCATGGTGACGCGCACTTTCTTTGATCGTCCCGCCGTAAGCTTGAGTAATTGCGGAACAGTCGAATACAGCGCGTGCGGAGAAAGACCGGTGTAGTCTTTCGATGATTTGAGCTTCGTGATCTTCGCGATCGCGTCGCCGACTATCTGTTTCGGCGCCTGCCCGCTCGCCACGCCCGTCATTTCCAGAAATGAGCAAATCCGCAACCGCGTCTGTCGCCACGCCCATGGCAACAGCTCTGACGCTGCCTCAACATCGCCCACCGTGGTCGTGCCCGTGTCTTCCAACATCCTCGCGCCGACCATCCATGATTTCCGATAATTATCAACGCTCCACTCATTCTTGCGGCGAATGATTTCGCGCACCCAGTCGGTGAAAGATTTTCCGCCGCGCCGAATTGCCAGATTCGTGTAATCCAAGTGACAATGGGCGTTCACCAGACCGGGTAGCAGAACAACCTCTCCCAAATCAGAAACTTTCTTACGCGTTGCTTTAAATTCCGACCACTTCCCAACGCGCACGATGCGGGTTCCCTTCACCCAAACCGCGCCATCCTCAATGGCCGGACTGGAGATCGGCATTACGATGCGCGCGCGTAAAATCACGAGCCGATGCTAATCGGGAGAAACTTCGACGCGAACTATTTTGTGGTGCCGCTATGGGCTTTTCGCCCGATGCGTAACATGGCCTTGCGCTGATAGCTGTAAACTGAAGGATGCGCGTGGCAGGAATCGTGGTTGTGTTGTAAGATATCACAAGGAGTTTGGGGTATGAAAAAATCGCGGGCTGAATCGCGGATTGATTGGGGAACACCGTTATTGATGGTTGGGCTCGGCATGGGGGCCATTGCCGCTGCTTCCTTGTGGCGCAACCGTTATTCATTTTTCGATCGCACCGTTGTCATCACCGGCGGTTCACGCGGCCTCGGCCTGGTGCTGGCGCGCAAATTCGCACGTGAAGGCGCGAAGCTCGCTTTGCTCGCGCGCAACAAAATCGAGCTGATCGAAGCGGAGAACGAATTGCACAGCCGCGGCGCGCGCGTGTTTACGTTGGCGTGCAACGTCAAAGACCAGGACCAGGTCGCC
Source organism: uncultured Verrucomicrobiae bacterium (assembly GCA_963702845.1). Classification (GTDB taxonomy): domain Bacteria; phylum Verrucomicrobiota; class Verrucomicrobiia; order Limisphaerales; family Palsa-1400; genus JAICXV01. The sequence continues at coordinate 4,950,715 of OY969763.1, forward strand.
GAAGCGATTGCACGCGTACGCGAGCACTACGGCCACATTGATGTGCTGATCAACAACGCCGGGATCATCCAAGTCGGCCCCCTTGACCAAATGACAATTCAGGATTTTGAGGACGCGATGGATATCCACTTTTGGGGTCCGGTTTATACAACGATGGCTGCACTGCCGTGGCTGCGTTTGGTCAACGGCGCTCGAATCGTGAACATCGCCTCCATCGGCGGAAAAATCGCTGTGCCGCACATGGCGCCTTACACCGCGAGCAAGTTCGCGATGGTCGGATTTTCAGACGCATGTCGCGCGGAGCTTCGGAAAGAAAATATTATGGTTACGACCGTGTGCCCGTGCCCGTTGCGCACCGGTTCGCCACCGCACGCTCTCTATAAGGGTAATCACAAAAAAGAATACTCGTGGTTCCACGTCCTCGACTCACTTCCATTTGTGTCGATGAACGCCGAGCGTGCGGCGCGAAAAATCGTGATGGCCTGCCGGCAAGGTTCGGCGCGGTTGGTTTTGGGTGTGCATGCCAAAGCGGCGGCTGCGGCCAATGAACTCATGCCAGGCGTGAGCGCTAGCATCAGTTCCCTGATAAATCGAGTGTTGCCGAACGCTCCGGAATTCGGAGGCAAACAATTGCATACCGGATGGGAAAGCGAAACAGCGTGGACACGTTCGTTCTTAACGCATTTAAGTTATCGCGCAGCAGTCGAGAACAACGAGTGCCATCATCATCATTAATCCCGGTAGCAGGCTGCTACAATTAAAGATACATACCGGAGGTTTTTATCGCCTCCTCTACAACAGGCGAGACGAGGTTGCGGATGGGTAAACCTTTTTTCACACGTTCGCGAATTTCGGAAGAGGAAACGGCCAACGGAAATCCGCGCAGTGTTTTGCCATGGAACGGAGCGGGCAAATCCATCGGCTGCTGACCCGGACGCGGGATCACAACAAACTCCGTCAGCTTTGCCAGTTCGTTTGCTTCGCGCCACTTCGGCAACGTTGCGACGTTATCGGCGCCAATCAAATAGAACAGAGTAGCGTTCGGGAACCGCTGCAAATAATCCCGCACCGTATCGATGGAATAGGAAACACCGCCACGACGAATTTCCTGGTCATCGATCTCGGCCCACGCGCAACCCTGCAAGGCTAAGCGCAATAGACGCAATCGGTCATTAGCCGGTGAAGCATGGCTCTGCGGTTTGAATGGCGAGTGCGCGGCGGGAATGAAGAAGATACGGTCAAGCTCGAGCTCTTCCCGGGCAGCTTGCGCGACGAGCAAATGCCCGAGATGCACCGGATCGAACGACCCGCCAAAAAGACCAATGTTCATTTCTTTACGACCTTTGCGGTTAAATCAAAAATCAACAGCACCGGTTAATACCATCAAACCGTTTCTCCGTCGCATGCACATATGCGTGATGTGGGCACTGCTTCTGCGCGCGTTCGACCGCCGCTTCACCCGACAACTCCTTCAGCAGTGCAAAGGCGAGTGCGATCATGCCGAACACGTGCAAGGGCCGCGATTCCACGATGGCGTAATCCGGCAACCAAACCGGCGCGCTTTCCTTGAGTCCGGCGCATTTCTTCTGCGCCAAAAGCAGGAGCCACTCGCGCAGGCTGAAAAACACAATCAACACGACCATGATGAGGAACGCTGCGGTGACGACCTCGTTAAGGATCCAATTGAAATGCAACGAGCGGTTATCGTGCAAAGCGCGCGTCGCGTGCTCAATCGCATTCGCGTCGGCGGATCTTGTGGCAAGGTCCAGCGCAGTTTGTAACTCCGGCAACTTTGTGTCGGTCAATCGCGCAGCGGCCTGGAATCCAATGGTTGGATCAGGATGAAACATTTTCTGCACGCCGGCGGTAAGCGTCACCGCGAGCAGCCACACGAGCGGAAGAAGCGTGACCAGAGCGATGATAGGTCGGCCCTTTTTGTTGGGCTGAAGTTGCATTTTTAGAAGGACCGTCGTCGCCAAACAAAGTGCAATCGCGGCGAGCAATTGGTTGGCGATACCGAACAGTGGCCAGAGCGAGTTAATCCCTCCTAGCGGGTCTTTAACGCCTTGGATGAGAAACTTGCCCCAGGCCGCCACCACTAGTGCGCTCGCGAAACACGCCGCGCTCAATCGTTTCGTTTCGCCAAGGGGTTTCCAAACGTGCCCAAGCAAATCCTGCAAAAGATACCGACCCACGCGCGTGCCGGCATCGAGCGTCGTCAAAATAAACAAAGCCTCGAACATGATCGCGAAGTGATACCAGAGATCGAGCCAACGTCCGTTCACCACCTTTGAAAAAATGTGCGCCATGCCGACGGCCAACGTCGCAGCTCCGCCGGTTCGGCCGAACAACGTGTTCTCGCCCAGCGTATGCGCGAGTTGCTGCATCTGCGGTTCAGTAACAGGGAAGCCGAGTGCCGTCACTTTAGCGACCGTTGCAGCCGCTTCACCTTTGACGTTGATGCTGAAATAAACGCCGGGGTCGAGCGTGCATGCGGCAATCAATGCCATAATCGCAACCAGCGATTCCAAACACATCGCGCCATATCCAATCGGTCGCGAGTAACTTTCGCGCGTCATGATCTTCGGCGTTGTGCCGCTGGAAATCAGCGTGTGAAAACCGGAAATCGCACCGCACGCAATGGTGATGAAACAAAATGGAAATAATTTCCCAGCCACGACCGGTCCACCGCCGCTAACAAACCGTGTGACCGCATGCATCTTCAGTTCAGGCAGAACCAGAAAAATTCCGCACGCCAGTGCAGCAATCGTCCCGAGCTTCATGAACGTGCTGAGATAATCACGTGGAGCGAGCAGCAGCCAAACCGGCAGAATGCTCGCAGCCAAGCCATAAATAATAATTGAGTAAGCCAACGTCAGTTGGTCGATCTTCAGCGCCTTCGCGAGAGTCGGGTCCGTGTGAAAGAATTTGCCGCCCCACACCGCAAGCAACAGAAGAACGGCACCGATGGCCGACGCTTCCATGACTTTGCCGACACGCCAGAATCGAAGATAAGTTCCCATCAGCAACGCGATCGGGATCGTTGCGCCAACAGTGAAGATTCCCCATGGACTGTCTGCCAGAGCTTTCACCACGACCAACGCCAACACCGCCAGAAGAATAATCATGATGGCAATGATGGCGAGCATCGCAACCGCACCCGCCGCATTGTTCATCTCTTCCTTAACCATTTGCCCGAGCGACTTGCCGTCGCGCCGTAGCGAGCAGAACAAAATGACCATGTCCTGCACCGCGCCGCCCAGGACTACACCAATCAAAATCCACAAGGTCCCCGGCAAATAGCCAAATTGTGCCGCGAGAACGGGTCCAACCAAAGGACCGGGCCCCGAAATCGCTGCAAAATGGTGGCCGAAAACGATCCATCTGTTCGTTTTAACAAAGTCTTTCCCATCGTCGTGAACCTCGCAGGGTGTGGCGCGTCGGTCATTCAGCATCAGCACCTTTGCCGCAATCCACTTGGAATAGAACCGATAGCCACTCGCATAGCTGCAAAGCGCGGCGACCAATATATATATGGAGTTGATGTGCTCGCCCCGCTTGATGGCCAGCGTCAGATAAGCCCACGCGCCAAGCAAAGCGACAGCAATCCAGGCGACTTGTGCGAGCAGCTTTTTCATTGGCGGCTCAGAATAGGGCGCAAAACGGACACTTCCAAGTCTGCTGTATCGACGTTTTTTTCACACCGACTTTGCCAGCTAATTCCCTACAGCATTAGAACCCTACAATTCAGCAACTTACGAATGACTAAAAGTCACCCAATTTTAGTTGATTTTGAATGCCGTCTGTCAAATCACCTTTGACATCGTTCACCGGATGGGCCACTTTCCCGCAACCCTGAGAAAAGCTCACGTGTTATATTAGGTGAGCTGGAGGCACAAAAAACGATGGGCAAAACACTGATCATAGCCGAAAAACCGTCGGTCGCTAACGACATTTCCAAAGCGCTGGGCGGTTTTAAGAAGGTAGAGGACCACTACGAAAGCGACCAATACGTCCTTTCGTCGGCTGTTGGTCATTTGCTGGAACTGATTCCGCCCGAGGGTGCTGAGGTCAAGCGTGGCAAATGGACGTTCGCCCACCTGCCGGTTATTCCGGATCATTTCGATCTCCGTCCGATTGAGCGGTCGGAACCCCGCCTCAAGCAGCTTGTAAAGTTACTCAAGCGCAAGGATGTCGATGGCCTCATCAATGCATGCGACGCCGGGCGCGAAGGGGAACTGATTTTCCGTTACATCATCCAGCACGCCAAAGCCAAGCTACCGATTCAGCGTCTGTGGTTGCAGTCGATGACCCCGGGTTCGATTCGCGATGGGTTCGCCCACTTGCGCGAAGACCGCCAGATGTTGCCCTTGGCTGATGCGGCAGTTTGCCGTTCCGAATCCGACTGGCTGGTCGGCATCAACGGCACGCGGGCGATGACCGCCTTCAACTCCAAGACCGGTGGCTTCCACCTGACCACCGTTGGTCGCGTGCAAACCCCGACGCTGGCCATCGTCGTCGAGCGTGAGGAGAAAATTAAGAAGTTCGTCTCGCGCGATTATTTTGAAATCCACGGGACGTTCTTAGCACAAGCCGGAGAATACGCCGGTCGCTGGATCGACGAGAAATTTACTCGCGGCGACAAAAAAGATGGTGACCCGGATCTCCGCGCCGAACGTCTCTGGGACAAAGCCGCTGCCGAAGCCATCGTGCAGAAGTGCACTGGCAAACCCGGCATAGCGACAGAAGAGAGCAAGCCCAGCACACAGCTCTCGCCGTTGCTCTATGACCTGACCAGCTTGCAACGCGATGCGAATGCGCGCTTTGGTTTTTCCGCGAAGAACACGTTGGGCCTGGCGCAGGCGCTTTATGAAAAGCACAAGGTTCTCACCTATCCGAGAACTGATTCCAAAGCTCTGCCGGAAGATTATCTAAGCACCGTCAAAGAAACGCTGGAGATGCTGACAGGACTTCGACATTCGGGCGAAGGCCGGGATACCGCGTTCATGCGCCAGAATCCTTACAGCCCATTTGCCAAACAGATTCTGGACCAGAACTGGGTCAAGCCGAACAAGCGCATTTTCAACAACGCCAAAATTTCGGACCACTTCGCTATCGTCCCGACTTCGCTGTCGCCGAAAAACCTCAGCGAACCCGAGCAGAAGTTGTACGACATGGTGACGAAACGTTTCCTGGCGGTGTTCTTCCCTGCTGCGGAATTTCAAATTACTACCCGCATCACACGCGTCGCTGAGGAAGCGTTCAAGAGCGAAGGTAAAGTAATGATTAGTGCAGGTTGGATGGCCATTTACGGTCGTGATGCCGCGGCCACCGATGACCAATCGCCACGCCTGGTCGCGATCCAACCGAACGAGCAGGTGCAAACCACGAAGGTGGAAATGCAAGGTCACCACACCAAACCGCCGGCCCGATTTTCCGAAGCGACATTACTCTCGGCCATGGAAGGCGCAGGCAAGCTGATCGACGATGAAGAATTGCGCGAAGCCATGAGCGAGAAAGGCCTCGGCACACCAGCCACGCGCGCGGCTGTCATTGAAGGCCTCATCAACGAAAAGTATTTAATTCGTAATCAACGCGAACTTCAGCCCACTGCAAAGGCGTTCTCGTTAATTACTCTTTTGCGCGGCTTACAGATTCCTGAACTGTCATCGCCGGAACTGACTGGCGAATGGGAATTCAAGCTCAAGCAGATGGAACACGGCAAACTACAACGGCCGGAGTTCATGCATCAAATCGTCGAGATGACGAAAGAGATCGTCAAAAAGACCAAGTTGCACGATAGCGATACCGTCCCTGGCGATTTCGGCGAATTAAAAACGTCGTGCCCGAAATGCGGTGGCGTCATCAAAGAAAACTACAAAAAATTTCAGTGCCAGAAATGCGATTATTCGCTCTGGAAAATTGTCGCCGGACGACAACTCGAAATTCCTGAAATGGAGGAGTTGATCAGCAAAGGCTCCGTTGGGCCTCTGCAAGGTTTCCGCAGCAAAATGGGTCGGCCATTTGCGGCAATCATTAAAATGGCGCCACCCGAGTTCAAACCGGAATTCGATTTCGGCCAACAGAACGGCGAGGGCGAAGGCGGCGCACCGGTTGATTTCACAGGCCAAACTCCTGTCGGCAAATGTCCCGCCTGCGGTTCGAATGTCTACGAGCACGGGATGAATTACATTTGCGAAAAAGCCGCTCGCCGCGACGGTTGCATGTTCCGCACGGGCAAAATCATTTTGCAACGCCCGATGGAACGCGAGCAGGTTGAGAAGTTGCTCACGACCGGAAAAACCGATCTGCTCGACAAGTTCATTTCGAAGAAGGGCCGTCCGTTCAAAGCCTACCTCGTCGTCAAAGATGGGAAGACAGCCTTTGAATTCGAACCACGGGGCGAGAAGAAATCGAAAGCCGGCAAGCCCAAGGAGCCCGAGCCGAAGATCGATTTCACGGGCAAAGAAGTTGTCGGCACTTGCCCTGCCTGCGGCGGAAAAGTTTTCGAACTGGACGACAAATATGTTTGCGAGAAGGCGCAGGCCGAAAAGAAGCCGTGCAAATTCGCGGTGAAGAAGGTGATCTGCGAGTTTCCGATCGATAGGGAGCAGTTGCAAAAACTGATCTCCGACGGTCGAACCGATTCAATCGACAAATTTATCTCGAAAGCCGGCAAGCCCTTTACCGCTTCCCTCGTGTTGGAAAACAACAAAAAGGTGAAGTTCGAGTTTTCATCCTGATCCGCGGCCGTTCGTATGAGCCGCTCCGTTTACTTAGACCACCAGTCGACCACGCCTGTCCTGCCGGAAGTGGTTGAAACGATGCGGCCATTTTTTACGGAGTCGTTCGGAACACCGTCTTCGCTACACCAACACGGCTTGCGGGCGCGGGATGCGTTGGTGAATGCGCGCGAGCAAGTCGCCAACTTCATTAACGCGGAATCGCCGGATGACATTATCTTCACCTCCGATGGAACGGAGTCGGCGAACCTCGCGATCAAAGGTGTTGCGCAGGCGAATCATCGACGCGGGAATCATTTTATTGTCAGTGCGATCGAACATCCATCGGTGTTGAATTCGATAGAAAGCTTGGAGAAGCAAGGGTTCGTTTGCACAAAGGTCCCGGTGAATCCCGAAGGCATGGTGAATCCGGAGGACGTCCGTCGCGCGATCACTGACAAAACCATTCTCATCGCGGTTCATCACGTGAATCACGACATCGGCACAATTGAGCCGATTAAACAAATCAGCGCGGTTGCTATCGAAAAAGGTATTCCGCTTTATGTGGACGCAGAGGCGAGCGCGGGGTGGTTGCCGATCGATGTGCGCGAGCTTGGTGCGGGACTGCTCTCGTTTTCGCCACATAAATTTTATGGACCCAAAGGCGTGGGCGTTCTGTATCGGCACCGCACCACCCGACTCGCTCCGACGATTCACGGTGGCGTTCAGGAGAATGGACGGCGCGCTGGCGTTGAAAATGTTCCTGCAATTGCCGGCGCTGGATTAGCGTGTGAAATTGCCGGGCGTGAATTGCAGAGTCGAATGGCGCACACCGCCATCTTGCAAAAACATTTGTGGGAAGGGCTCAGACGCGAAATTCCGCATCTCAAATTGAACGGGCCAGAGCAAGGGCCGAACCGGATTTCGACGAACCTGAACGTTTCTCCGGAGTTTGTGGAGGGAGAAGGCGTGTTGCTGCTTTGCGATATGAATGGGGTAGCAATTGCCAGCGGCACGGCGTGCGTGAGCAAATCTCTCAAGATTTCGCACGTGCTCGCGGCGATCGGTCTGGATACCGCTCTCGGGCAAGCTGCGGTCATTCTCTCGCTCGGAAAAGACAATACGAACGAGGACATCGACTACGCGGTAGCAACAATCGCCAAGGTTGTCAAAAAGTTGCGCGGCATGTCGGCGACGTGGGATGAATTCCAAAAAGGAAAGATTCCTTCAGCTCTTGCAACAGCCCGTTGAGAGAGAATTTGACTCGCTTTTTAGGGCAATTGCAGGCATCAAGAAATCCACATGGTTCGCGGTGCCCCGAAACAATCGAATACTTCCCTGATGTATTTCTTTGCCGCGCTGGGGATGTTGCTTTTGGTGTCCACGATGGTGCCATCCTGCCATTCGCGCCATGGCCAATCGTATCCGTGGCATCGGCGACCAGATACCAAAGCTCGCGCCCACTTTCCAGCCCCAACGCCACCGACGTCACCAGCCAAGTCGTCGACGTCCCCCACTCCACCAGCTAAACCAACAACATCGCCAACGCCGGCCCCGCATCATTGATACAGTTGCCGTCGGCGGCTGCGAATCTACTGCTTGGCCCATTCGGCAAAATGTTCGGCAACCTTGGCCGACTTTTCGTCGCCTTCGTGTAAGTAGAAGCGGTAACGGAACGTGAGACTCTTTCCGGCTTGAATCGTCAGACCGCCTTCGGGCGCGTTTTTGCCTTCGTAACCCCGTCGACCGAACGGATTAGCTGCAAAGAGGCCGTAGTCGCGCGCGTGCCACCAGCAAGGGTGGTTCGGGTTCTTCGGATAATCGAAAATAGCGATGCCAACGGTTTTGCCGTTCACAGGGCCGTAATAATCGGTCCACTCCGCGCGTTTACCCCAGGCTGCGCCATCGCGTGCGCCGGTGCTTTGGACAATATGACCATCGCCAGGTTTTTTGCCGTGGGAGAGGCGCATTGATTCGGCGACGCGCGTGGCCATGGCGCCCTCTTTGGTATCGCCAAATTTCACAGGTTTATCTTTTGGCGCGATCAGCGTGATCTCGAAATCGAAAATCCGTTCGTTGTCCGGCCGGTTGTAAATGCGAAGCGTTCGTTCGTCGGTGCAGACAAGTGTGCCGTCATTGGCCATCCATTTGTTGCGGGATTTGATAACGCCGAAGTCGTCGCCGGATTTCACTTCGAGGAATTTGTCGTGGACGATCTTATGCCAGACTTTTTCTTCTGCCCAAAAATCCAAGCCGTTGACATCACCGTACGCATACCAGAGCGAGCGATGGTGCGGGTGATCATGTTCTTCACCGGGCGGGCTTTTCATCGGCCAGTTGCGCGTCATCGGCAGTTCTGCGGGTCCCAGCAGTGGATAACAATACGGTCGCGGGACATCTTTGAAAAAGTATTCCGTGAACGGCTTTCCGTTAATGTCGACACGGATGGTTTTATCGGTTTGAGTCAGTTTAACGGCTTGGCCGAAACAAGCCGTTGAAACGAAGGCTGTTAGCAAGAGTAGTGCAGTTATTTTCATTCGGAGCGCGATGGCAGGGTAAGGCTTTAGCATCGTTTTAAAAAAGGGAAAAAACTACCGCGACTGGGTGTGACTGAGTGCGACTGGGCGCGACCAGGCGCGACAAATCCAGCTTCAGTCGCACCCCAGTCACACCACCGTCGCAGCTGGTCGCACCAATTACTTGCGCCAAAAAAAGAGGGGACAAAGTTACTGCTAAACGGTGCGAAAAATCGGGAAGTTTTAGCACCGATTTCGCACCCATTTCGCAGTAGTGCTGTCCCGGCGGGATTCATGGCCGCGGAGCGAGTTTTATTGTTATTGATCATCGAAATATTCATTGCACCACGTTACGAGACCAGCCAAAAAAAGTCTTCTTAGTGAATGGCGCTTTTTATTAAGAAAGGGATGGGACCATGAATTACGGATTGCAGATTACAAAAACAAAAAAGCCGGCGATTGCTCGCCGGCTTTGCGGGAAAGAACAGGACTATTGTTTGGGAACCAAGAGCACCATTTCGACGCGGCGGTTCTTTGAGTAAGCGGCGGCGTTGCGCTCAGGGTCAATGGGCTTGGCTTTGCCGTAGCTGACGGTCTTCATCCGTTGTGGGTCAACGCCAATGCCTGCGAGATATTCACGAACGGCCAAGGCGCGTTTGTCGCCGAGGGAGAGGTTGTATTGCTCGGTTCCGCGTTCGTCGGCATTACCTTCAATTACCAACGCTTCTTTCGATTGGTTGTTCTTGAAGTAGTTGGCGACTTCGTCGAGCTTCGAAAGGTCTGCCTTTTTAATGACGGCACTGTCGGTGTCGAAGTGAACGATGTCAGCCGCAAACTTCGAACGATCTTCATCATGTGGGCCATTGAACGTTGCACCGTAGACGCCGGTGTCTGTGCCACTTAAAGAGACACCTTCAGGATTGTCCGAGCGGTTTTTTGGAGATGTCAGAACGCCACCGTTTTCAAGTCCGTTGCCTGGGCCTACGGCGGCTGGACGATTATTTGGAATGTCGGTGAGCCCGACTGGCTTCTTGTGACAGCCGGTGAAGCTGATGATGGCTGCCACTCCGATGATCAGTATTAACGTAATTTTTTTCATTTTTGCGTATGGTCGCAGAAGATTGGTCGTTACCTGGCCCAAGCAGGTTGCGAACATTCCCCTGAATTTTGAGTGCAATCCTTGACGTGTTTAGTAGGCACGTCAAGTAAAGAGAGGACGTGTTTATGGTTTATGTCCCGTGTGAAGATGACCGTGCGGGAATTGGGCGCCCAACAAGGATCCTCACCAGATACGAGTGCTTTTGCTTCACCTCCAGTACTCGGCGCTACACAGATGGAGAACGGGCCGGAACCGCAGGTAAATACAATAAATCGCCCATCCGGAGACCAATTAGGTTGGGTCAAGTTGCCGTAGATTTCGCCGCCGCCAACACGCAATTTTTGCGGGCTGCCGCCGTTGATGTTGACTTTGGTCAAAGTGGCGCGGCCGGAACGGGTCGCGAAAACGAGTTCGCGGTTATTCGGAGCCCACGAGGGACCCGAAACGTCGTCCTTGCCAAACGTGAGTTGTTTCAAGTTACCGCCGTCGATATCAGCGACGTAAAGATTTGGTGTTCCGTTCCTATCTAACACCATCGCGACTTTTTTACCGTCGGGTGAAACAGCGGGACTGAAACTGGAACCGGGGCTGTGAATGAAAATGCGCCGAGAGCCGGTGTTGAGGTCGTGTTCGAAAATTTGCGTCCCGCTATTTTTCCACGAGCAATAGAGCAGCGCGAATTTCCCAGGGAGCCACTCTGGATAGGCAACGAGGCTGTTGTCATGGGTCACGAGAGTTGCGTTGTGGCCATCGAAGTCGGCCACGCCAATTTCAGCGTTGCCGCCCTGTTGAACACGATACGCAATCCTGCTGTGGAAAATTGAAGCCGATTCAGGCCGAATCTGCTTAACGACGTCAGCAGCCAACGCATGCGCTTGCGAGCGGGTGCTGCCGCCGTTGTAGGCGCGGCCGAAGAGATTTCTTCCAGCCTGCGCAAGACGGCCTTCGACGTGGCCGTTGTTGCTGCCGGAAAGTTGATACTGCGCTTCGGCTGGAGAGGCGATCGCGAAACCAGAAACGAAGAGGTCGAATTTCAAAACGGAATCAGCTTCACCGCTGAATCCGGAAATTGAAATTGGCACAGCCTGCTCGGCACCTTTTGTGATGTCGATGGTATCCTCAGCGAATGTCGCGTGGCATGCGACTATGCCCAACAAGAGAACAAATAACTTTTTCATCCTAAAGACTGTTTAGCTTTGACGTTAAATCGAATTCTGAAACTGCGTTGCTCATCGGTTGCTCCCTCTGGGAATGACGGGAGTCTTGTCACGCTGTCCAACGCTCGTTGCACCGACTTGTTCAGCGCCGATTCAGAAGATTTTTTGACGATTTCCGCCGAAACGATCGAGCCATTGCGTGCGACAACCACCTTCACTTCAACAGAAGCAAGGTCGTTGTCGACTTGCTCAGGACAGGTCCACGCATTGTAGTAAGCACTAAATAGAGCGGTGCGATAATCGACAAACGCAGCGCCGCCACCCTGGCCGGGAAGATCAAACACCGTCGCTTTGGCCGTGCCTTTCGGAATCGAGCTGGCTAAACCCGAAAGAGCCTGGCCGATTTCGCGTGCCGTCCGGCGTTGAGCCGCGGCTTGGGCGCGCGCATCGGCCTCTTCATCAGTTGTGCTGCGGGTTTGATGGTGGGTCGTTTTTACTTTGGTCGGGGTGCTTATATCGACCTTGATGTCGTTTGCCGACCGCAGACGAGGCTTCCATGATTTCGGATTTACCGGTTCTGCAGTCTCCTTGTGAGCGGGCGTGATATCCGGCTCGACGGTGTGCTTGTGCTGTTTCGGCGGCGTTGGTTCAGAATGAGGCTGCGCCTTTTCAGGCTCGGGTTGCGGCTTTTCAGGCTGCGGCTGAGCAGCAGGTTCCGGTGGTTTCGCGGCGGGCGTCTGCGCCTTAACTACAGTCGGCGTCGCATTTGGGTTTCCGGCCATTAGACCCGGTTTATCCGTCGTCTGCAGCGCAAGCCAGGTAATCGGTACGATCGCCTGCCTCGGAGGTTCGCCTTGGAATGCGGCGGTCGCAATGAACGTCACGACCAATAAGCCGTGCAATCCAGCAGCTCCAACCAGGCACTTTGTTTCGAATCGCGTCATTTGTGCTCCGCCGTGGCTGTGTGCGGTGAGACTTGCGTGATGTTATGGCGCATGCACGCGTCGATCACCGCGATGACGTTTTTCCATTCGGTGCGCGCGTCGGCGCGCAAGTCGACGATCAATTTGGGATTATTACGAAACGTATTTACGAGTTCTGTTTCGAGCTGGCCAGCCGTCAACCGGTGACCCTGCATCCAATACTGACCAGACGGCGTAATCTCTATGATGCGGATATTGTTGCGGTCGATATTGCGCGTGTCGGTTTTGCCACCGGCGGGAAGCTGCATGTCGACCGTCTGCTCCAGCAATGGGCGTGTGATGACGAAAATAATGAGGAGCACGAACGCAAGGTCGAGCAGCGGGGTGATGTTGATTTCGTTCAACGTCACCAGCGAATTGCGTTGTGAAAAGCGGCGCACGGCTAGTAGGTCGAGGGTCGAGGGTCGAAGGTCGAAGGCCAGGAACTCCGGTTGTTCGCCGGCTTTCGGCTTTCGGCTTTCGGCTTTCGGCTCATTTAATCCCTCAAATATTCCGTCTCCATTTTGGAAACGAGTTCTTGCGCAAAATTGTCCAGCTCGACCGTCCGGACGCGCAAGTTATGCACCAAATAGTTGTAGCCAAACATCGACGGGATCGCGACGAGCAAACCTGCGACCGTCGTCACAAGCGCGGCGGACACACCGGGCGCCATCGTGGGCAAATCAGCGCGGCCCATTTTGCCGACGGCCGCGAACGTGTCCATGACGCCCCAAACGGTTCCCAACAAACCGAGGAACGGCGCACCGCTGACAGCGATGGCCAATAAAATGAGGCCGGATTCCAACTTGAGCGATTCGCGCGCGACGGCTCCTTCGATCGTGCGCTTGATGTGCTCCATCGACTTAAGCGTGATATACTTATCTCGGCCTTCGGTACCACCTTCGCCTTTGATTTTCAGGCGCATGTCCAGTTCGATACAGGCTTCGTTGTACACGGCGAACATGGGGCAACCATCCACTTGTAGGCGGCGGTCAAAAATTCCGAGCACATTTTTTTGCCCACGAAATTCCTTTTCGAAAAACAGGTTCAGTTTTCGCGCACGACGCATCTGCACGATCTTCGCAATCATCGTTCCCCACACGAAGATCGAAGCGACCGCCAAGATAATAATGATCACTTTGGCTTCGGCCGTAGCCCGAAACCAAATGAACTGTAATTGTGTTTCCGCGAATAGTACGGGAACGTTCATTGGTAAAACTTCTCAGCAAAAACTGCCGAGACTCCTTTCGGTCTCACGTGGAGGAATGTAATGGCTAAACTTATTACACGTTTGAACCGCATTTAACTGCCATTTAATCGGATTAAAAGCTCTAACGAAAAAGTTCGCAACAATATTCGCAAAATTTTGTGAAAAAGTGTGTGTTTGGTGGGTTTATTGGTTGGCTTTCCGACCACCCACATTATTGAAACGTCACACGCGGTCGGATGAATTTCTGCGTTCCGGGAGTGATCGCCGGCTTGAGTCTGACGGTCACCGTCTCGGTCAAGTTGTCGGGATTCGGAACCGCGCTGATTTGTTCAATTTGGGCAGGCGAATTGGTCCATCCAGAAAAATCGTCCGTCCAGTCCACCGTATAAGTCAGATCCAGCGCGCCGGGCCTTCGCGGATAACTGCAGGTCAGGTAGAGCTGGCCATCGGCTGAATTGGTCTGGACGCTGAACTGAAACGGCTCGGGCGCGTCGCCCACTGGATCGGTATCGAAACCGTATTCGAGAAGGTTTGGCCTGCCGTTGTGGTTTGGGTCGGCAAACGGCGCATTATCGCCAGCAATCGAATTGGGATCAAGTCCATGGGCCGCTTTCCAATCGTCCGGCAAACCAGTTCCAAACACATCCGGCTGTCGCGTGACCGTTTGCGAAATAGTCGTCTGATTTCCTCCGGTGGCGGCGTTGTCGGTGGCAACAATTGTCATCTGATTTGTGCCAACAGACAGCGGCAGGTTGAAGCTCCAGTGCGCAAACCCATCGGTCGTGCTTGCCGCGCTGCCGTTGACGGTGACTGAACTAAGCCCAGAAACCGCATCGGAAGCTGTGCCCTGCAATAAAATGCTTGGGTGCGTCGTATAAGAATTCGTCAGTATCGGAGCAACGGTTAATAGTGGCGCAGCTGTATCTTGAGTGGAAAACACAACAGTGCTCCAGGCAGAGGTTACTGAAGAGGCGATCGAACGCGCGCGGTAGTAGTAAGTCCCCCCGTTCACCAGATTGCTAAACGTTGAGGAATTCGCCACGGATGCATGTGTCGCCAGAGGGACGGCGAAACTTGCCGTGGCGGCGAACTGCGATTCGTAAGAGGTTGCTCCGCTAACGGCGTTCCACGAAACGGTATTGTTCGTTCCTTTGCTGAACGGTGGCAGCGCTGTCATCACCGGAACTGGCGGCAGCACAGACAGAATGACGGTCCGAGTTGTGTTTCCAACGCCATTGTTGGTGTTGGCGAAGGTTAATGTGTTGGTGTAGGCACCGGGCGACAAAGTGTTGGCTGCGGAATTGATGCTAACATTTACCGAAGTCGCAACTCCCGCCGCCAATGTCCCACCGGTCGGTGAAAGGGTGACCCATGAGGCGTTCCCGGTCACGGTCCAACCCATCGGCGATACGCCACTATTTGAAACTGTGAGCGAAGCAGCCGTGGGCGAAAACGGTCCGCCTACGAGCCCTGAGCTACTGAAACCAGTCGATAATACAGTCAGAGAGGGCGGGCCAGTTATCGTCAACGTAACAGACCGGGACGCATTTCCATCGCCACTAGTGGTGTTGTTGAAGATGATCGTATCGGTGTTCGTGGACAGAGATAACGAGTTCGCGCTGGAGTTGACTGATACAGTACAGCTAGTGCTCGCTCCGGGAGCCAACGTTCCAGACGTTGGCGACAGCGTCAGCCATGCCACGGTTTTCGCGGCTGTCCAATTGAGGCTGAAGTTGCCGGAATTGGTCAAAGTATAGATGAGGTTCGACGGCGAAAATGGACCGCCAACATAACCGTTTGGATTGTAAGCGCTGGAAGGAGTAATACCGAGCACTGCGGATTCATTGTCGCGAATGACGACGAAACCCACGCCGCCTTGGTAGCCGGTCGCAGATGCTGAAATCATCGCCATTTGGGAGCCGTTGAGTAAAGTGTCGTTCGCAACCGTGAGCGTGAAATTGGTCGAAGTTTGTCCCGCAGGAATAACAATCGTCGACGGAACACTCGCGCGCGCCATTAAGCTCGATTGCAAATTAACGGTTAAATCCGCAGCCGCAGCAAATGGCAAGGTAACGGTTCCTGTCAACGGCGCCGATCCCTCGGTTGCGCTTGCTGGCACACTGACGGTGATCGGCTGAACATCAAACGAGACTGCGTCCGAAGCGTTGCCGTTGGCGACAACAACCAAAGAATACGTCCCCGCTGCAAGTCCGGTCGGCAGAACAAAATCAGTGCTGACGACGGCGTTACTCGTCATCACTCCGGTGCTGCTCCAATTAAAAGTGCGCGCGTAATACACGTTGCCCAAAGCATTCGTCATTCGCACCAGTGGATAATTGCTATCCATTTGCCAGTCATCGCCGTAGGCCGCGCCTTCACAAATACCGTTGAGACCGGTGCCGGTCAGATGAAAAGTCGCGTTAGCATTCTGCGTTATACCAGCAATCGCTGGTTTTCCCGCCGGCAATGGAGAACCAACAGGAGTGTAAGTATAAAGTTGGCCGGCAAAGTGCGAGAAGAGCACGGTGCCGTCAGGCAAATCCAACATGGTAGTGTAATATGACGGATTGCCCTCAGTCGTGCCTGTGGGCGCATTGATCGAGGTGAATGTATTTGCCACGTAATCAAATTCGTAAAAGCTCGTTGGCGACGGAAAATGATCCGCTGAAGTCGGCAGTGGAGAAACTGCGCAGAGGATTTTTCCATTCACCATCATAGCCGCAGCCGCATCAGGCGTGCCTTGCGCGTTTGGAATATCCGGGCCCACCGTCCACGTTCCTGGACTTGTCGTGCCCGAAGGCGTGTAATAAGCGGAGTGTCCCGTCGACCCAAGGTAGAACGCACGCCCGTCCGGCAAAAGAAACGCTGCGCCCAGTTCAGAACCGTAAGGATCATAAAGCGAAACCGGCACGATCCCGTCATCCACCCACGTGTTCGAGGCTGGAATATAACGCTCCGAGTGAGTGCCGAACGGATCGATGGTCAAGATGCTGTTGTCCGGCAGTTTAACCCAGCTTGCTTCGTCCTGGTATGAGCCCCGAAAAAGTTTCGGGCCGCTAATCCATGAGTTGTTGGTGATGTCGAAAATAATAGTGTGACCGGATGAACTCGGCCCCACTGGTGACACCAGCACATTGCCATTGGCGATGACTTTTGAAACCGAATCGGAAAAAGATTGGTTCGCCACGGGTGTCATGTTCCAGGCGTTGACCAATGGATCATAGACCTCGCCGGTTTTTGTGCCGCGACCATACTCGCCGCCTGCGACGAACACTCGACCGTCTCTTAGAACGTCCGATGAAAAATAAAGGCGGTCATCATGCATGGACGTCAAAGTCGTCCATGTCCCGTTTACGTAGCTCCCATGGATGTCTGGCGTCAGCTTATACCAGGCTACCGCCGTGCCGGAATGTTGCGCCATGACGGTTCCGTCCGGCAGCAAGAGCATCAGACCAACAGCGCCGGGGGCGGTGTGTGCCAGCGGCGTCCAGACTCCCGCGATGAGATTCGGTGAGAGACCAAAAAATCCAACGAGGGTTAACCTGCACGCGCAGGATGTTAATCTTCGAATCGCATCTCTCACGTTGCCTTTATTTGATTCCTGCGTGTTCCCGGTTCCAAAAATAATGACACGCTCGTTCCGAGTCGTGTCTCATGATATCAAAGTTTCCAGCCTTTGCGATATTCGCGGTGAATAAATTTGTCGGCGTCTTTGGTGTTGGTCACGCGCATTTTCTTTGTGTCCCATTCAATCTTTTTTCCCGTGCGATAGGCGACGTTGCCGAGGTGATTGGCTTCGGTGAGCAAGCCCGCGTATTCGAAATTGGCGCTGCAATTCTGGCCGTTTTTGCAGCACGCGATCCATTCTTCGTGATGGCCTGGCGAATGTGGAATGGTTTGTGGCGGCGGTTGAAAACCGGCAAAATTCTTTTCAGGCAGGAGCAGATGCTTGCTGTAGTCGGACAGGAGCATTCCTTTGCTGCCGATAAACAGAACGCCGGAATCCCACTGCGGAATGCCTTTGTTTTTCCAGATTTCCGGTTTGTCCTCGCCTTGATGCCAGGTGAGTTTCACCGGCGGCATGTCACCACGCGCACCGTATTCGTACGTCGCATGCATTGAGGCGGGCGCGATTTCGGGATGCGGCGGCGGACCATGCGCTTCAATCGTCAGCGGCGCTTCCAGATTGAGCGCCCAGAAGGCCAGATCGTTCCAGTGACTGCCGAGATCGCTCATGGTGCCGTTGCCAAAATCCCACCACCGATACCATCGTGGCCCCGGAAAATAGACGTGATTGAACGGACGAAACGGCGCCGGCCCAAGCCAAAGATTCCAATCGAGTTCCGGCGGAACCGGCTCGCCTTCTGTCGGCCGTTCCATCGTCCAAAAACTGCCGCGCTCGTTTTCTTCGGCGTCTGCTTTGCTTTGCCGCCCCCACGCGCGCGAGACCCAGACGTGCGCTTCGGTGACTGGACCGATTCCACCGCTCTGAATAATTTCAACCACCCGCCGGTAATTATCGTGCGAATGAATTTGAATTCCCATCTGCGTCGCAACCTTCGTCTTGCGCGCGGCTTCGCGGATTTTGCGCGCTTCAGCAATGTTGTAGGTCAGCGGCTTTTCGCAGTAGACGTGCTTGTTATGTTTCAACGCGAGCATCGTCGCAAATGCGTGGGTGTGCTCGCAGGTGCTGACGGTAACGGCATCAAAATCATTCGCGTGCTCGAATAGTTTGCGGAAGTCGCGGAAAGTCTTGGCCTTGGGATGTTTCGCAGCGGCAGTGCTCAAGTTGGTTAGATTCACGTCGCACAGCGCCACGATGTTTTCGCTGGAAACAGATTGCATGTTCGCGCCGCCGCGTCCACCGCAGGCGATCACCGCGATGTTCAGCTTACTGTTGAGATTTTTCCCGCGCAAAAATGCTGGCGCCATGGTCAAAGCACCTGCTGTGAAGAGTGTCTTGCGCGCGAAGGAGCGGCGGGAAATCGCTTGGGATTGCATCACTCGATACTTGGGCGTTTTCCTCAATGAATCAAGCCTCTTACTGCAAGGGTTTAGAGCCGAAGTTAGACACGAAGATTTCGGCTTTAAGTTGAAACGGCAATATCTTGCATTTGTGACAGAAGTACTGTGTTCTTATGCCCGATGAAGGTTGACGTACAGACGTGCCAACTTCGGTTGAAGCACGAATGGACCATTGCGAGCGGCTCAAAGGTCGGTGGCGGCTCTATGACCACGGACACAATCGTGGTGCGTTTGACGGACGGCTCACTGGCCGGCCTGGGCGAAGCCGCGCCTACGAAACGCTATAATCAACCGACCGATCTATCGCTGGCATTTCTCAAGTGCGTTGATGGCTCTAGGCTTTCCTTCGACAACGTTCCCGCCAGCATGGCCTATCTCGAAACTCTTTCACCGCATCATCCTGCTGCGAAAGCCGCCCTTAACGTCGCTTTGCTGGACGGCGCTGCGCGCAAAGCCGGTAAAGCAATTTACGATTTGCTCGGCCTTGGATTCAACGAAGGTAAGCACCTCACTTCCTACAGCATCGGCATTGATACTCCGGCGATGATTGCCAAAAAGGTGCAGGAAGCAGCAGCGTTTCCGATTTTGAAATTAAAGGTCGGCGCGCCGGGCGATCGCGAAAATTTCAAAGCGTTACGCGATGCGGCTCCGACGAAAACGGTGCGTATTGACGGGAACGAAGGCTGGACGACTAAGGAAGAAGCTCTGCGCAATATCGAATGGTTCGCGCAGGACAAGAACGTCGAATACGTCGAACAACCGATGCCCGATACAACGCCCGCAAAAGAAATGGCGTGGCTGAAGGCGCGTTCGCCTCTACCGATTTACGGTGATGAATCGTATCACACGGCCAAAGACATTGATCTGTGCGCGGAATGTTTTCACGGCGTGAACGTGAAGCTGGTGAAAACCGCCGGCATCACAGGCGCATACGAAGCGTTGAAGGCTGCTCGCAAAGTCGGCCTGAAGACGATGATCGGGTGCATGATCGAATCGAGCATCTTGATTACGGCTGCAGCGCACCTCGCTGAACTTGCAGACAACCTTGATATCGACGGCAACATTTTGATCGCGAACGATCCGTTTATCGGCGCTACTTCCGAAAGTGGCGTGATTTCATTTGCGAAGACGCCAGAGAAGTTGGGCCTGCGCGTTTGCCCCCGCTAATTTCGTAACCCTGCTCACATCAGCGGCTACATTATTCGCCTAGATATTCCCCGCCGTTGCCAAGCCGTTCAATTCGGCTCGTCGCGCGAAGGCACTTTGTGCGTTGTTGATATTTTCGGGTTTTCCCATCCATGCGTGCATCGGCGCATCCTGCAACGCCCGGCCGTAGGAAAAACTCAAACGCCACGGAACTTCACCAATTTTGTTCATGGCATCGAGATGTTTGGTGGCAGCTTCAGATGTTTGCCCGCCGGAAAGAAACACGATGCCCGGAACTGCTGACGGCACGGTGTTGCGCAGGCAGCGCAAGGTCAACTCCGCGACCTCTTGCACCGGCGCATCGGCCGCGTCTTCACCGGCGGTGACCATACTTGGCTTGAGCAAAATTCCTTCGAGCTGAACGCGGTGGTCCCGCAACTCACGAAACACTTCATTCAACACGCGAACGGTCACGTCATAGCAACGGGCCGTGTCATGAGCGCCATCTCGCAACACTTCGGGTTCAACAATCGGCACAATCCCCGCCTCTTGTGCAAGAGCCGCGTAGCGTGCAAGTAAATGTGCGTTCGCACGAATACAGTAATCCGATGGCGTGCGGTCACTGATATTGAAAACGGCCCGCCACTTTGCAAAACGAGCGCCCAGTTGAGCATATTCGGCGAACCGCTTGCCCAAACCATCAAGGCCTTCGGTGATTTTTTCTCCCGGAAAGTTAACAAGCGCGTTCGTCCCTTTATCGACTTTGATCCCGGGAATAATTCCGTTCTGTGCGAGGAACTTCGGGAAAGGTGTCCCGCTCGAGTGTTTCTGCCGAATAGTTTCGTCGAATAGGATGACACCGCTGACGTGCTTTGAGACGCCCGGTGTCGAAAAGAGCATGTCACGATAAGCGCGCCGGTTTTCTTCGGTGTCTGGAATGCCGAGCTTGTCGAAACGCTTTTTGATGGTCGGCTGACTTTCGTCCGCCGCGAGAATTCCTTTGCCGGGCGCAACCAGCGCCTGCGCCGTTTGGGTGAGTGTTTCGTTAATTGGTGTCATGCCTTTTCCCCCTGACTTGAGCCGTTCACTTCGGCGGTTACCTATTACTCTGCGCTCGCAACGGATTTCTTCAACCCGAGGTTGCGCTCATACGTTCCCAGCTTTGTCGGACTGGAAGCTTCTTTTGATCTGAGTTCTGCATCGAGATAAGCGAGCCGTTGTTGAGCAACGTCGGCGAGAGCGGTTTTCGGCAGCCGGTCGATAATTCGGCGCAAACTGTCTTCAGCGGCCCGGCGATCATTGGCAACTCGGATATGAAGGGTCGCCAGCAAATTCAGCCAACGCGCAATGTTCTTCGGTGTCTCAACAGGGATCGCGATGAGTTGCTCCAATTGATCGGCGGCGAGGTCCATGCGCTTGAATTCGTCGGCGTAAATGACGGCAAGTTTTTCGCGCGCAGTCGTGTCCCAGGGATGAGCCTGAAGCTGTTCGACGAGGGCTGCGGCAGTTTCTGATGAGCGCGCTGGTTCCTCAACGGCGGCGGGGGCGGAGGTCAGCCCGAGATGACCTTCGTGGCGTTTAACTGTGTATGTCTTTGTGACCGGCACGGCGGTGAGCGAAGCGATGCGCTGGGCCGCCGTGTGCGCCTGTGGCGAATCGGGAAAACTCAGCACAATGCGTTCGAGATATTCGCGCGCGGCGCTCGCGTCTTCAGTATATTTTAGGCTCCAATCAGCCATCGTGTGCAAGGCTGTGGTGACGTATTGCACCGGGTGATTGGGGGCTTCGAGGAGGCGTTCGACGGTCAACTGCGCACTGGGCAGATCGTGCTGGTCTTCGGCTTGAATGCTGGCAATGAGCATGGTGGCGCGGAAATCGCCCGGAAACTTTTCGAGCTGTTTGCGAATTTCGGCAAGAGCACCGGCGTAATCACCACGTTGACGTCTGCCCTCGGCAATAGAGTAAAGCGGCGTCGGATCAACCTCCTGACGTCCGCCATCAAAAAGACTGGTCAGTGGACTTGCCACGAATTCTCCAATATGTGGTGCCCAAATTAGCCCGGCAGGCACCGCGAACAGCAGCAGAATCAACGGCGCAAACGGACCGAACTTCAGCGAAAATGGAAAACCAAATCCAAGAAGGCCGACAGTTATAATCCACTTAACAACTAACTTCGGCGGGTCTTCACTATTGCGAAGGGTGCGAACGGCGACCCAGCCAATGACGATAACAAAAAAGACCAGGCCTAAAATTCCGACGAATATGTTTCCTAGTCGATTCATAAACGCCGAATCACTCCGGCGCGGGGCTACTCTTTAGATAAATCAAATTTCAAGACCGTTTGCGAGCCTGTTTTTGCATTGTGCATGTCCATCTTTTCCAAACGCCATTGGCCGTTCACCTTTTTGAAGCTGCTGCCGTGCAGAGAGAATTCTTTGACCAACTTGTTTCTGGCATCGTAACCCTCGGCGAGAAGGATGCCGTTTGACTCTTTGTCGACGAAAGCCTTGATGCGGACGATTTCACGCGCGCTTGGATTGATACTTTCGAGGATATAGCAATCGCGGCCGAGACGCAGTTCGCCTTTGAGGCGGGCTTGCTCAGGCCAGAAAATGAATTCGGTTCCGAGGTCGGTCAGCCAAAAATCAGATTGTGCGAACGGCACGTAAGCTTGTTGCGTTGCAATTGGTCTGGGTTGTGGAATCGGCGAACCGACTGTTGCTGCACGCGCGTATGCGTATTGGGGCACTCCGCCGGCAGTGCGCGTGATTATTAACAGCTCGCCGGGAATGCCAGCAGTGGGCTTCGATTCGTAAATCGTTTGCCACGTGTTACCGCGCACGACGATTCTGCAGACAACGGGAATATGCTTTTTGCCATCATGGGAGATGTTAAGCACACCGTGAATTTCCGAATCGTGTTCAGGCCGACCCGCCTGAATTTCCCGCACGAGTCTTTGGCCTTCGGCGAGTTGGTCGGCAGAGGGAGCGCTGACTCTCGCCCCAAACACGCAGCAACTTAAGAATGTAATGAAAACTGCCCCGCAGACTGTGTATCTGTTTTTCATCTCCGTTCCACTAGCCAACCACACCCTGACCGTTTTGTCTACTAGGCGACGCTGGCGGCAAGCTCTTCCTCGACGTCCACGATCTCTTTTATTTGCGCGAGGAACCAGCGGTCGATTTTCGTCAGGTTGAAAATATCATCAATCGTGAAGCCGGCGCGCATGGCGTGGCGGATGAAGAAAATGCGTTCGGCGTTTGGGGCACTGAGCTTTTGGGTGATGACGTCGCGCGGAAGGATGTCGCGGTCGCCGTAAACTTCTGTGCCGATACGCCAGGCTTTGCCGTCGCCGCCGAGACCGGAACGGCCGACTTCGAGCGAGCGCAATGCTTTTTGCAAAGACTCTTTAAACGTGCGTCCGATGGCCATGGCTTCACCAACGGACTTCATTTGCGTGTTCAGCGTCGGGTCGGCTTGCGGGAATTTTTCGAAAGCAAAACGCGGAACTTTGGTGACGACGTAATCGATGGTCGGCTCGAAGCTCGCAGGGGTTTCGCGCGTGATGTCGTTTTTGATTTCGTCGAGCAAGTAACCGATCGCCAGTTTGGCGGCGATTTTGGCGATGGGGAAACCAGTCGCTTTCGACGCAAGCGCGGAGGAACGCGACACGCGCGGGTTCATCTCGATGATAACCATACGGCCATTGTCGGGATTCACGCCAAATTGAATGTTCGAACCACCGGTTTCAACGCCGACGGCGCGAATGATCGCGAAGCTCGCGTCGCGCATGAGTTGATATTCTTTGTCGGTCAGCGTTTGGATCGGCGCGACGGTGATGGAGTCGCCGGTGTGAACGCCCATCGGGTCGAAATTTTCGATGGAGCAAACGATCACGCAATTGTCGGCGCAATCGCGCATGACTTCCATTTCGTATTCTTTCCAACCGAGCAAGGACTCTTCGATCAGGACTTCCGAAACGGGCGATAGTTCGATGCCGCGTTTGGCCATCATTTCAAATTCTTCGCCGTTGTAGGCGATGCCACCGCCGGTACCACCGAGAGTGTAGGCAGGGCGGATGATGAGCGGAAATTTGCCAATCTTGTCGGCGACGGCGTGGGCTTCTTCGATGTTATGAGCGGTGCCGCTGATGGGGACATCCAGACCGATGGAGAGCATCAGGTCTTTGAAAATCTGGCGGTCTTCACCACGTTGAATCGCGGCCGCATCTGCTCCGATCATTTCCACGTTGAACTTTTTCAACGTCCCACGTTTGTTCAACGCCATCGCGGTGTTAAGAGCGGTTTGACCACCTAGCGTTGGCAGTAAAACCAATTTGCCCTTTGCGCCCATGCGCTTCATTTCGGCGACTTCACGTTCGATGATTTTTTCGACGCACTCAGGTGTGATCGGCTCGATGTAGGTGCGATCGGCGAACTCAGGATCGGTCATGATCGTGGCCGGGTTCGAGTTGACGAGGACGATGCGATAGCCTTCTTCGCGCAAGGCCTTGCAGGCTTGCGTGCCGGAATAGTCGAATTCGCACGCCTGGCCGATAATAATCGGGCCTGCGCCAATAATCAGAACTGAATGTATGTCGTCGCGACGAGGCATTGCCGGAAAAAGCTAAAGGCTAAAGGCTAAAGGATAAAGCGGAAAGATGTGATTCCCTACGGGACAGAACAACGATAGAAGCGAGTTGGGAATATATTTGCGTTGGTGTCAGTGAACTGCCAGGCACCATTGGCCGGAGCGGCGTTGGTGAAAATGGGCTGCCAACCCACAGGTGGTGTCAGGCTGGTCGCAGCGAGAATAGTGCCGTTGGCGTTAGGCGCAGTTAACAAGTTCATCGTCAGCGTGCCGTCGTTGTTTCTGCGCGGATTGGAGATCATTGTCAGAACGTTCGCCTGCGCAACCATCGAAGAAGCGTTTGTTCCCGCGGCGCTCAGAACCCCGCCAACATATAAGCGGCCAAAGTTGTCAGTGGCCAGAGAGATGATAATGGCATTGACGCCTGAGCCAAGTGCGGACCAGTTGGTCCCGTTCCACCGGGCGATTCGATTGACCAGCAGTCCCGAAGCATTGGTGAACGCACTGCCAGCGTAAAGATTTTGCGCGGGATCGAGCGCCAGTGAGTAAACATAGTAATCCAGACCATTCCCAAGCGATGACCAGTTCGTGCCGTCCCAAACAGCGACATAGTTCGCCGGGACGCCAGACATGCTGGTGAATTGTCCACCGGCGTATAATCGGCCATCGCGTCCCATAGCCAGTGACCCAACATAAACGGTGCCCGCTGATGTGCCGGAGCCCAATGTGGACCAGGAGGACCCGTTCCATTTCGCAATTGAGTTCACAGGCAAGCCGCCCGCGGTGGTGAAACTGCCCCCCATGTAAACGTTGCCAGCATGGTCGAATGCAAACGCGTCGACATTGGCGTTTGCGCCGGTGATTCCGGACCCCAATGCTGACCAATTTGTGCCATTCCATTTGGCAACTCCGTTGGCAGACACGCCGCCGACGCTGGTAAAAAATCCACCAGCGTAAAGGTTACCCGCTCCGTCCGAGGCAAGACCAAAAACGGGTTCCGATCCTCCCGCGCCCGACCCAAGCGGAGACCAAGTGTTGCCGTTCCATTTTGCGATGCAATTTGCAGCGGTGCCACTGATGGAACTGAATTGGCCTCCCGCATAAACATTCCCCGCCTTGTCGGTCGTCATGATGTTGATGTTTCCATTGCTGACACCCGAGCCCATAGCGGACCATGCCGTGCCGTCCCACTTGGCAACGTTGCTTACGATTAATCCTCCCACCGTGGTAAAGTCACCGCCTGCATACAAGTTTCCCGCAGGGTCGGTGGTGATCGAATAAACAAGCTGGTTTAATCCCTGCCCCAGAGCTGACCATGCGTTTCCGTTCCAGCGCGCGATGTTAAGCGCGGTATTGCCCCCCGCACCGGAAAAATTACCCCCGTAAAAAACGTTGCCAAAGCTGTCTGCCACGATGGTAAAAACGTTGGCTACACCAAGACCCGCACTTAACGCAGACCAATTCCCGTTATAAACCGCGGCGTGTGCCGCCGGCGAACCACCTGCGCTGGTAAACAATCCGCCGGCATAAAGGTTGCCGTTCGAGTCGAAAGCCAATGCGGCCACGGATCCGCCGATGCCCGAACCAACTTGAAACCACCCTGATCCGTCCCAATACGCGACGCGCAGAGCTGCGAAATTGTCCGCACTAGTAAATTGTCCGCCAGCGTAGAGATATCCGAATGAATCAAACACGAGCGCGGTGACGGTAGAATTCATTCCCGAACCGACGGTCGACCAAGAAGTGCCATTCCAAACAGCAACGCGGTTGGCGGCCAGCGTCCCAATATTCGTGAAACTGCCACCGGCAAATACGTTCCCGCTAGTATCTGCAGCAAGCGCGGCGACGCTTGAATTCATCCCCGCGCCCACCGCGGACCACGTCGAACCGGTCCACTTAGCAATGTTGGTTGCGCCTATTGTCGTATTGGTGAAGGAACCTCCCGCATAGAGTATTCCCGATGAATCGACGGCCAGTGACAAAATGCCACCTTTTACCGCAAAACCAATTCCCGTCCAATTCGTGCCATCCCACTTCGCGACGTTTGTCGCGAGCAGATTCACATTTGTGAAAGCTCCACCTGCGTAGAGATTGCCTGATGCATCTATCGCCAGGGCTCGAACCGTTCCGCCGAGTCCGGCACCAACGTTTGACCATCGCGTGCCGTCCCATTTGGCGACGCCCAGAGAAATCGCGGTTGCAAGTGCATTGAACATGCCAGCAGCGTAGGTGATACTGTTTTTCGAATCCTGAAGAGTTGCATAAACGGTACCGTCAGCGCCGGGCGGCACGCCAAGTGATACCCAACGGTTATCAGTAAAAGTTTCCCCGTGAATCGCTAACGCGGCAAAAATCAGGGTCCCAAACCCTGCAAATATTCCATAATTAGTCTTCATAGAAGTTGCCCAACCGCTGCTCGGGGGATGCCCAATTCTGTAACCCCGTTTCGGGCTTGTCAAACAAAGCCAACGCCAAAAATGCGCGGTTAGTCGTCGCGCCGAGGCATATTATTTCAAAACTCGAATCCGAAACCGGAACGTCCGGTTCGCATTAAAGCACGAAACTTATGGACTAAACACCTGTCCTGGCGGTCGCCGCTGCCGCTTGTGTGATAGCGCGCTTCGCCATAATGGCTTCGATGATCTTTTTGCCGAGATCAGGTTTTTCGACGAGTGCGAGGCGCGCGGCGTCTTTGCCTTGGCCAATCAGTTCGCCACCGAACTGGAGCCATGCGCCTTTCTTATCAACGGCGCCGGTGGCGATGCCCATGTCGATGATGCTGCCTTCTTTGTTGATGCCGTGGTTGTAAATGATTTCAAATTCGGCTTCGGCAAAGGGCGGCGCGACTTTGTTTTTCACGATCTTCACTTTGACGCAGTTACCGATGGCGTTGCCGGCGGAGTCTTTCAAGGTGTCGCGACGGCGGATGTCGATGCGGACGCTGGCGTAAAATTTCAGCGCTTTACCGCCGGGGGTCGTTTCGGGATTGCCGAACATGACGCCGACTTTTTCGCGGAGTTGGTTGGTGAAAATGCAGGTCGTTTTGGACTTGTTCAGGATGGCGGTGAGTTTGCGGAGCGCCTGGCTCATGAGGCGGGCTTGCATTCCCATGGTGGCCATGCCCATTTCGCCTTCGAGTTCGGCTTTCGGGACAAGCGCGGCGACGGAGTCGATGACGATGACGTCGAGGGCGTTGGAGCGCGCGAGCGTTTCGCAAATGGTCAGGGCTTCTTCACCGCTGTCCGGTTGCGAGACGAGCAGGTCGTCGAGATTGACGCCGAGTTTTTTGGCATAAGCGGGGTCGAGCGCGTGTTCGGCGTCGATGAAGGCTGCCAGACCGCCGGACTTTTGTGCGTTGGCGATGACGTGGAGCATCAAGGTCGTTTTACCGGAGGATTCAGGGCCGAAGATTTCAACGACGCGGCCGCGGGGCAAACCGCCGACACCGAGGGCGAGATCAACGGCGAGTGCGCCGGTGGGGATGACTTCGATGCCGACTTTGGAGCGGGCATCGCCGAGGCGCATGATGCTGCCTTCACCGTAGGCTTTGGTGATGGTGGAAATGGCGGCGTCGAGATCGCGTTGGCGCGCGGCAGAAATTTTGCCGTCATTCGCTTTTTCGACGGCTTTCGGGTCCGCTTTTGATTCAGGCGCAGGCGCAGCCGGTTTTTCAGTTTTTGGAGGCATAAAAATCGAGTGTTAAAGTCCTAAATTGTTGAGTGAATTTGAGCCGATGCGTTGGTGTTAGTCAATGCGGTTCGGTAGAAACAAAAGGCGGCTACTAAACAATCTTTTATTTTACCGTTAGGAACCGTTAGGAAGTGATAGGAACCGATATCCGCACCGCAAAATAAAGGATTCCTTTTTTTAGGGTTAAAGAAGTTTAAAGAAGTTTTATAAAGTTTAATTCCGGGTCCCCGGGATGCTGGTTCCAAGCTGCAGAATTCGGGATCGAAGTTTGATAACCTCCGAAGACGTGAAACCGTCAGCGCGGGACCAAACGAATGGAACGCGCGAAAAAAAGGATTCTTTTTTTGGTGTCCAGAGGTGTCCAGAACTGTCCGCAGGTGTCCGGAGGTGTCCGTCGGAGGATTTTCAAACGTGCAACTCATCCGAACACGCGGTTTTTGTCGCGTATCAATTTTATGATTTTCAATTTTCATGAGGTGAGCTTAGCAAGGTCACTTGGACAAAGGCTGTCCAAGTGAAAATATTTGTGATTTTTTTGTTAGTAGTTGGTGGGGAGAGGGATTCGTTGCAAAAATGGGAATTTTGGGAAGGATGGGAAGTAGGAAAAGCGCAGATTTCGGAGATGGAAAATGGAAAACCTGCGCGGGGGAGTGACTGCGGGTGTCAACTTAACCGAACGGGCTTGTTCGTGTATTAAAATAATGCGAACCTCTGTCGTGTAATAATTAGCCAATATCTGAAATGTTAGGCAAAATGCGCGAGTTACTCACTACGTTGCTATTATTTTTGGGCATATGCCTCAGTTGTTTCAGCAACGGGCATCGGATGACGCCCGACATCACTGTCGAGAATAACACAACGAATCGTCTGGATTGGATGCACATCCAGTGGGGCAATGACGAAGTGCAAGTGGGCAGCATACCACCCGGCAACGCTGCGATCTTTATCCGTTACAGTCTTCGAACGGCTGCGAATACGAACCTGGCGGTGATCAGCTTTATCCATGAAGACACACCGGGGTTGAGTTGGAACTCTGGTCGGAACGCTGAGGTGCGAGCGCGACGCGCGCGTTCGTGGACACACATCCCGGTTGACGTCAGTCCTGTGCTCCAGCTGCATCAGGAGCGTTACCACCTTACGTTTCGGATTCTAAGCGTCACAAACGCAGTTGTTCTGGTGGAAAAAAACGAGTCCAAATCGCTTGGCGAGGTTTCGTTCGAGATGACAACAGAACTCCGCGACAAGGTCATTGCCAACCCACGAGACGACGCCAGCCTTCGTGAACTGGTGAGTCTGCTCGACGACAACGCCGCCATCAACAGAGCCAATGCGGCGGGATGCCTGCGTCAACTTGGGGAAAATAGACTGACGAGAGGACGAGTTGCGCCGATTGTCGTTCCGGCGCTAGCTCGGCGAATCGACTATGTGGGTCGCGAAGCACTGATTGCTCTGGCCGCTTACGGATCGCTTGCGTTACCCGCGGTGCCTCAGTTGATCCGAGCAGTCGAGCAATATGCAACGCAAGATAAAGGGTGGTTTGCAGCAGAAGCATTGGGTAACATCGGCCCTGCTGCGAAGGACGCAATTCCGGCGCTAACTGCTGCTAGAGACAAGGAGTGGATCGGCGAATACGCAGCGGAAGCATTGCGGAAAATCAATGGCCGTTAACCAGTCAATGCAGTGCAACATGGCCTAACCACTGAAATTGCGCGATGTACTCCTTCCGCCTGTCAACTGATGCCAAAAAATCGCTGTAACATGTCGCGCATTGCTATTTTTCTCACAACCCTTGCGGTTGTTGGTTGCACGCCGAAATGGGAGAAGACAAAACGCCCAGACATCACCGGCTCGAACGCGTTTGCATCGGTAGTTAGTTTTGCGGCGACGAACGGTTGGAACAGCTATTCAGAAACGAACAAATTCATTTTTTGGGCGGAAGAAGAGCCGGCCCACTACATATCCGGCCTTCCGTGGAAACAATTGAATAAGCAGTCTTTTCCGGCGCTCACGAGTGGAGGCATTCTCTACGTGTTGCAAGGTGACCTATTTCACCACGACTATTATGGTGTGGCATACAATCCGAATACGAACCGTTTTCCAGAGTGGATTCGTCGCTTTAAACCTATCGGAGACCATTGGTATGTATGGGCGCAGCCGGAGTTTTGGGCTACGGCGACAACTCAGGGACGGTATGAATAGCATCGCACCTAACAAGTCGTCGGAGCCAACCTTCGGCAGGCACTGGAGTTGGGCTTCATGGCCGGCAGGGTTCGGGCGCGTGGTCAGCCTCTTCGCGTTAATTTTATGAAACGCTTTGCCACCATTTTAGGGCTGTTGCTTGCTCTGGCCGGGTGCGCGACACATCGCACAAGCTCAGTTGCAACCGTTCGCCGTGATGCTCAGAATCGGTATGAGATCGAACTTCATGGTGTCGAGTGGTCGGCAGGCGGTCCGTGCAATTTCCCACAAATGCCTCACAGAACGTCAATGTCACACTGGATTTACACGCCGACTCTTTCGGGCGTGGTACCTGCCGACCGGGTGATTCTGACGTATGAACGTGCCCAGACTCAATTTCCGCAAACTGATTTGCGGGGTTCAATTCAGTTCATGTCCAATAATCTGCGCGTCAGCCTTAAGTGCCCTTGCTACCGGGACGACGGCAAAATCGACCATTATACAGCGTACGAGTTCAATGGAACCTACAGCTTGGTTGAGCTGAATCGGTGAGTGTGATGAAGCGTTTTTGGTTATACAACGGACTTGTTTCCGCTTCGCTTTTTGTTGTTTGGTTCTGTCTCAACGCGACCCATGTGGACATGGAGCCAGACGTTGCATACGCGCTGTTCGGGATATTTTTTCTGGGGTTTTACGTTTCTCGCGGTTTTCGCAACACACTTTCGTTATCGCGATATTTTCCGCGATAGGATGGAGACGTCGTGAGTATCGCCGTTTGCATATGCATCTTGCGTCGAATTTTTCGCGGCTATTGATGGCGTCAAGTGCGCTGCAGACGGTGGGACGACGCCGGAGAAACTATATTGACGCGACCGCCGCGCCGCCCCCCGATTCAAAAATCTGTGCTGTTACCCAGGGTAGCGCCCTGCTGCCACCGCAACCCTGGGCTGAATGCTGCAACTCCTTCGGAGTTGTGTTTGTCGGTGAAAGGTTTTCTTTGAGGACGAGCGCGGTTGCACAAGCGCCGCGTGAGGGCACGCGGCCTACATTGCGGCAGACGGTTTTGAGGACGAGGCAGCGCCTCGTTCCTACCATTTTACTGGTTCGGGCGTTGGTCTAATTTTGCGACTTCCAGGGAAAGTGGGGCGCGAGTCCATTGGTTGAGGATGTTTCCTTTGGCATCGAGGAATTTGCCGTGCATTTCTGTTGGCGATAATTCGATGCTGAGGAATCCCAATGTCGACCGGTAGAATGGGCCGTAGTCTTTGTATTTTTGAGGGCGTAATTTGCCGGCGGCGCCGCTGATCAGGAACTGGGTTTGCGTGCCGGCGGGTTCGTTTCGCTGCAGGTCATGATCGTGGCCGGTGATGTAGGCATCGACCTTGTATTGGTTGAAGAGGGGCAAGAGTTGCTTGCGCATCTTGAGGATGTTGGCGTCGTGACCGTGGCCGCCGTTGGAAAAGATGGGGTGATGCGCGACGACGAATTTCCAACGAGCGGTCGAAGCGCTGAGTTGTTCGCGCAACCACGCGAGCTGTTTTTCGCCCATTTTCTTGTCGCTGTATTTCTCGATATGTGAATCGCCATCCCACAATGCGCTGTCGATCAGGAAGAAGTCCGCTTGCACATCGTCGATGGAGAAACTGCGCTTATACCAATGGCCATCCATCTGCCACCGGCTTTTGGGATTGGCCTTCGAGTAAGCGATTTCCACGTCCGGAGAGTCCGTTTTCCAATCGTGATTTCCCAGAACGGCGAGGAAGGGCACGGGCAACGCCTTCGACTCGTACATGCTTTCGAATTTTGTGTTCCATTGCGGGTCGCGAACGCTGGTGACGCCCTCGGGATAAAAATTGTCGCCGAGGACCAGCACGAAATTCAGTGGCGAACTGGCGTGGGTTTGCTGCGCGTATTTGCCCATCGCGTCTGCGACAGTCGTTTGCATGACCGTTCCGCTACCGGCATCGCCGATGGCAAGGAAATGGAGGTTCGCAGCATGCACAGCGCCCTGGAGCAGCAGTACCGAGCTGAGGGATAAGAATGACTTTGAGGCGGCTCTAATTATCTGGATGTGCTTCATCTGGCTTCAATGTATTGCGGTGATTCGACGTTGGGCGATGGAGTGTTATTGCAGAAAAATGCAATGGTGGCTTTTCTGTTCATTTCAAACACTACGGCTCAGCACCGCGCGCCATGCCAAGAACGATGGTGTCATAAATTGACGTGTGTCAGATAGCTTCATTTCAAGCTTTAGCAGATGTTCAATGCAAGGGTCGCTGTTGAAGGAGGTTGTTCCCTCCATTGAAAATGAACCATGCTATGGTTTGACTCCTTCCGCTTGGCGCTGTGATTTACAAAGGATTGCTGGTTTTTAATAAATGAATGGGATGAGGCGTTTGGTGCGCTGGGCGTAGTTGGCGTATTGCGGTTTTAGGGCTTCGAGGAGGGCGGATTCTTCGATGTGGATGCGCCAGAGCATGACGGCGACGCAGGGCACGACGAGGATGAAAAAGGATGCCCAGTTGTGAAAGGTGAATGCGAAGGCGATGACGGTGAGGAGGCTGCCGGTGTAGCTCGGGTGACGGATGAAACGGTAGGGGCCGGAGTCGATCACGCGATGGCCGGGGTGGATGGCAACGTTGACGGTGAAAAAGCGGCCGAGATAGAAAATCGAATACCAGCGCAGAACGATCCCGAAAACGAACAGGGTACAGACGGTCGCAGTAACGATGGTTGATCGCGGGAAATGACAGGCTGGAATTTTGTCGGCGGCAATGAAGGCGAGGACGACGGCGCTCAGATTGACCATCCAGATAAGACGCAAGGACCGACGGTCTTTGACGGTGGCGTCGGCGCGGGCGCGTTTTACAAAATTAAGGGCGAGTTCGGAA
Organism: uncultured Verrucomicrobiae bacterium; assembly: GCA_963702845.1. Taxonomy (GTDB): domain Bacteria; phylum Verrucomicrobiota; class Verrucomicrobiia; order Limisphaerales; family Palsa-1400; genus JAICXV01. Next base: position 4,983,901 of record OY969763.1, read on the forward strand.
AAACCCCAAAACAGGCCGAGTAGTTGAGGAGGATAATTCACTGGATGGAGCAGCCTAAGAATAGAGCGTTAACACAGTCAACAGCAGACTAAGGTTGTTTGTGAAAGCCATCGGGAACGTCATAACACGATGCTGCAGTCACACCCGGGGGTAATTGAACGCCGTTGGTAGTCGCCGAAAAAGAAGGTCGCACCTTTCGGTTTTGACGTTTTGAGAGGGGTTGTCAATGCTGGGTCGTGCAACGGAACCAACCCAACAAAACCGGTGTGAGAGTATTCGTTTGGTTCTTCATCGTGCTTGGAGTGGTAATCATTGGTGCCGGCATAAATTTGGCGTTTCAAAGTATTCGCTGCAAAGATTGGCCGACGACTCAGGGAATTATTCGCACGGCGGAGATGGGGCGGCATCGGGGTAATAAAGGTGGCACTACTTATTCGGCGAATGTTTCTTATGATTATTCCGTCGGTGGCTCGCGTTATACCGGAAAAAAGGTGGCATTCGGTATGATGTCGGCCTCGTCCAGCTATGCTCGAGGTATTCTAGAACGATATCCGATTGGCGCGAAGGTGCCGGTGTATTATTCGCCCGACAATCCGGAAACGGCGGTGTTGGAAACAGGGGTTCACGGAGGCACCTGGATTTGTTTTGGAGTGGGGAGTGTATTCGTGTTGGTTGGAGTCATGTTTCTTCAATTGATGAAGCCGCAATCGGACGCAAACCAAACAGCGCCTGCGCCTGGAAGAACGGATGGCACGCGGATCAGGGCACCACAGATATTGATGGCGGTCATCATATTTTTATTCGGAGCATTTCCCATCATCGGAGCGCAAACGAATCCTAGTAACCCGATTGTCATGTATTCGTTCGGCGGGGTGTTCTGCGTTGTTGGTTTGTACGTCCTGACATACCGGCCGGGGCAAGTTCGCGTGCAGCGATTTTTTTCGGTCGCAATCTCGGTAGTGATGCTGGGAGTCTTTACTTGGCTCACGTACGGCTCAGGAGAGGTGGATCTGTTTTCTCGGGTTATTGTCGGCGTGTTAGATTTCATTTTTCTGGCGGTCGCGGCGAGATGGTTGTTCAAACGCATGAAGGTGAGAGCGCGTGGTTTATGACGCGTAATCATTGTCTTAAGGTGAATCTGGGATGTTGTGCGATTTTAGGCTGGCTCCTGGTGGCAAGCTTCGTCTTCGCGCAAGAACGTCCGGTCATTGCCGCACCGCGAGACGATCTTTTCCAAGCTGAAAAATCTGTGTCCGCAAAAATGGACTACCTCTTGTTCCTCCCGCAGGGTTACGAAAAGTCCGAACGAAAATGGCCTGTGCTGCTGTATCTTCACGGCGCGGGTGAATGTGGGACGAACCTGAATATCCTGAAACGCAACGGGCCGACCAAGTACGTCCTGACGCATCCTGAGTTCCCACTCATTCTGGTGTCTCCGCAAACGAAGGGAGGTTGGGATGATCGTGCGGTGATACGGCTTTTGGATGAGGTCGCCAGCCGGTATCGAGTGGAAAGGAATCAGATTTATCTGACCGGCGTGAGTATGGGCGGAGGGGCAGTTTGGAATATCGCGGCCAAGCATCCGGAGAGATTCGCGGCGGTGGTTCCCGTTTCCGGAGTCGGCGACGTGGCGATGGCCAGTAAGTTGGCGACTTTACCGGTTTGGGTTTTCCATGGCGCGCGCGACACAATCATCTCAGTGGAGTGGTCGCGGAAAATGGTCGCAGCGCTCAAGGCTGCGGGTGGATCCGTTAAGTACACGGAGTTTCCCAAATCCAAACACAATGTCTGGTCAAAAACTTACGACAATCCGGAGCTGTATACGTGGTTGTTGGAACAGAGACGGCGCTCCTAGTATTACTATTTGTTTGCGGGCGTTATCGATGCTACTATCTCCGCCGACCATGTTAAATGATCCCGCTGAAATAAAGGCCGAGATTATCCGGCTGGCTAAAGAATTTTCACGCCTGACGCACGGGGCTAATCGGCCCGGTTACGAGGCCACGCCTGACAATGTGCGCAAACCGAAGTTTGTGCCCGGCCAAACCACCGTGCCCTACGCCGGACGGGTGTTTGATGAAAATGAAGTGGCGGCGGCGGTTTCGAGCACGCTGGATTTTTGGCTGACGCTTGGGAAAGAAGGCGAAGGGTTTGAGGCCGAACTGGCACAGTTTCTCGGCGTTAAAAACAGCATCGTTTGTAACTCCGGATCATCGGCGAATTTATTGGCGGTTTCGGCGTTGTCTTCGCAGAAGCTCGGGAACCGGCGCGTGAAGGTTGGTGATGAGGTCATTACGGTCGCGGCAGGTTTTCCGACGACGGTTGCGCCGATTGTGCAAAACGGGTTTGTGCCGGTGTTTATTGATAATGATCCGGTGACGCTGAATGCGCGCGTGGATCAACTTGAAGACGCTTATGTCGAAGGGAAAACGAAGGCGGTTATTTTTGCGCACACGCTCGGTAATCCGTTCAACCTCTCGGCCGTTCAGGAGTTCTGCAAGAAGCATAATCTGTGGCTGATTGAAGACAACTGCGACGCGCTTGGTTGCAAATACGACGATAAATTTACGGGCACGTTCGGCGATCTTTCCACGCAGTCGTTTTATCCTCCGCACCATCTGACGCTCGGCGAAGGCGGGGCGGTGAATATTGTTGAGAGCTTGAAGTTCAAATCGATCATCGAGAGCTTTCGTGATTGGGGTCGTGATTGCTGGTGCGCTTCTGGCAAGGACAATACTTGCGGCAAGCGGTTTGATTGGAAACTCGGTGAGTTGCCGAAGGGTTACGATCACAAGTTCATTTATTCGCACTTTGGCTACAACTTGAAGCCGCTGGATATTCAAGCGGCGATTGGGCGCGTGCAGATTAATAAGCTGCCGCAGTTCATTCAGGCGCGCATCGACAACTGGGAATATCTGCGCAATGGCTTGCGCGATCTGGAAGAGTTTTTCGATTTCATGTTACCGACGCATGCGACGAGTTGGTCACCGAAGGGTTTTACGTGGGACGACTCCGGGCACAAGACTGTGTGCTCGTGGTTTGGTTTTATGATTCGCGTGAAACCGACTGCGCCGTTCAGCAAGTTTGAATTTGCGCATCACTTGGACGATCACAAAATCATGAACCGGATGTTGTTCGGTGGAAATCTGCTGCGGCAGCCGGTGTTCGTGCAGTTGAAAAAGGATCGTCCGGATGCGTTTCGCGTGGTGGGCGATTTGAAGGGCGCGGATACGATCATGACTGAGGCGCTCTTTATCGGGACTTATCCCGGTCTGACGCGCGAGATGTTGGATTACATCATCGACGCGATTCACAAGTTTTGTCGGTCTAAATAAGAAAAGCGCCAGAGGACTGGCGCAGTCCAAAAGCTTCGCCGTAATCGACGTCTCAGAAGCGCTTGAGCGTCTTGGATCAAATGTCCACCGTTGGACGAAACTGCGGTTCGAACCGCGCTTTCGTTGCTTGCTCGAAGGAATACGCAATCGCGAGCAAGACCGGTTCGCTGAATGCGCGGCCAAAAAACGAAATCCCAACAGGCAGTCCCATGTGCTGCGCTGCGGGGACGTTGATGTTCGGGTAACCGGCGATGGCCGCCGGACCGGAACTGCCGCCGGTGCCGCGATCGCCGTAGATGACGTCGATAGGATCGGCGGGGCCGCCGCTTGGGGCTGCGATGGCGTCGAGTTTGTGCTGGTTCATGACGGCATCGATTCCTTCGTCACGTGTTGAGCGGCGGCATTTTTCCAGCGCCTCGCGATATGCCTGGTCAGTGAGCGGCCCGAGCGCTTGTGAGGCGAGAAAATCTTCCTGGCCGAAATATTGGAGCTCGCGGTTTTTGTTGCGGTCGTTGAACTCGATCAGCTCGGCGAGATTGCGAGGGTGGGATTTTGACCCGAGCCATTCAAGGTATTCGTTCACACCGGCTTTGAATTCGTAATGGAGCACGACGCTTTCAGCGCCACCCCAATTCGTAAGTTTGTCTTTGAACGGCACGAGAACCGCGCCTTGTCGCTCCATCGCTTCGAGCGAGGTGCGAAGCAAGCTGTCGCCCATTGATGCACTTGTGAAAAATTGGCGGGCGACGCCGATACGTTTTCCGCGCAGTCCGTCGGGGTCGAGGAATTTTGTGTAATCAACGCCCGAGTTGATGCGGGAGTCCATCGTAACGCCATCCCGACGATCGAACCCCAGCAGCGTAGTGAGTAAAATTGCAGCATCGGTGACGGTGCGCGCCATCGGACCGGCGGTGTCTTGGGTGCGTGAAATTGGAATGATTCCGAAACGGCTGATGAGGCCGACGGTCGGTTTGATGCCGACGATGCCGCACATATTTGCCGGCGAAATAACGGAGCCGTTGGTTTCGGTTCCGATGGCCACGGCGCACAGGTTCGCTGCTACGGCCGCCGCTGAACCAGAACTTGACCCGGAAGGGTTGCGGTCGAGAACGTATGGATTCCTCGTTTGCCCGCCGCGTCCGCTCCAACCGCTAATCGAATGGTCACCGCGAAAGTTGGCCCATTCGGTCATGTTTGTTTTACCAAGGATTACAGCGCCAGCATCGCGGAGGCGTTTGGCAACGAATGCGTCACCGGGGGCGACGGAGCCTTCCAAGGCGAGCGAGCCTGCTGTCGTGCTCATCCGGTCGTGGGTGGCGATATTGTCTTTGATCAGGACCGGGATGCCGTGCATGGGGCCGCGCGGTCCTTTTTCTTTGCGCTCTCGGTCGAGGCCGCGCGCGATGAGGAGTGCGTCTGGATTTAATTCCAGGACGGCGCGCAGCTTTGGTCCCCGACGGTCCAGATCGTTGATCCGCTCGAGGTACTTTTTACAAATTGACACGGAAGATTCGTGACCGGAGACCATCGATTGCTGCATGTCGGCAATGGTCGCTTCGGCCAAACGGAATCGTTTTGAGGTCCGGTTTTCGGCGCTTTTCGAAGACTTCGGCGCTTGGGTATAGCCGGTTAACACAGGGACCGTGGTGAGAGCGCTAATCTTCAGGAAATCGCGGCGGTTCATGGGTTTATCCAGACACGAACGTTAGTTTTTCTCAATGAAATAGCGAAAAAGCAGACAATCCCGCCTGCAGAATCAAAAAACTTGCTAAATGGCGCTCCACTGTTAACTTTTACGGCTCGATTTATGAAAGCGGATATTCATCCTAAATACATTGATGCGGAGATTCGTTGCGCTTGCGGGAACGTGATTAAAACGCGTTCAACCAAGGCCACGACAATTCTCGGCATTTGCAACGTTTGCCATCCTTTCTACACTGGAACCCAGAAGTTCGTGGACACTGCCGGTCGCGTGGACAAGTTCCAACAGCGTATGGCCAAGACGCAGCAGGCCCAGGCCGCTGCCGCCAGCAAAAAGAAAAAGAAGTAGCGAGATTTACGTCAACCGCCCGCAACACCCGCCAAAAACGGGGTGCGGGCGGTTGTGTTTTTGTAGCCGATTGGCGGGAACTTCAAATCTCAAACTCCAATTTGGGATTTGGCTTTCGGAGCTTCCTAGGAACTTGGAGATTGGAGCTTTTGAAAAATGGACTTACGCCCTTACATCGAAAATTTTCGCATACGCTTCGACGAATTAGAAACGGCCGTCGCAGACCCGAAGCTTTTTGACAATCCGCAGAAGGCGCAGGAGACGACGCGCGAGTATTCGCGGTTGAAAGACCTCGTTGCGGCGTGCGACCGTTACACCAAGGTCACCGCCGACATTGCATCGCATCGCGCGATGTTGAAGACCGAGCCCGAAGGTAGCGAGCTTGCGCAAATGGCGCGTGAGGAAATCACGGCGCTCGAAGCCGAGGAAAGTAAATTGACGAAAGCAGTGTTGGTCGGCCTCGTGCCGCCTGATCCGGCTGATTCGCGCAATACGATTATCGAAATTCGCGCGGGAGCGGGTGGATCTGAGTCGGCGCTTTTCTCCGCTGACCTTTACCGCATGTATACCCGCTACGCCGAAGCCCATGGGTGGAAAATCGAAACGATGGACAGCAGCCCGTCAGACCTCGGCGGTTTTCGAGAAATCATTTTTGGCGTCACAGGCACCGATGTTTACAAGCGTTTAAAATACGAGAGCGGGGTTCATCGCGTGCAACGCGTTCCCGCAACGGAAGCGCAAGGACGCATTCACACCAGTACGTGCACGGTCGCGGTGTTGCCGGAAGCGCAGGAAGTGGACGTCGAAATTAAACCCGACGACTTGGATATCACCTGCTGCCGCGCGTCCGGTCCTGGTGGCCAAGGGGTCAACACAACCGACTCCGCTGTGCAAATTATCCACAGGCCGACGGGCGTTACGGTGCGTTGCGCGGATGAACGTTCTCAGCAAAAAAACAGGTTGAAGGCCATGCGGGTGTTGCGTTCGCGCATCCTGGAAGCGCGCGTCGCAGAGGAACATGCGAAGTATGCGGCGCAACGCAAAGCGCAGGTCGGCACTGGCGAACGCAATGAACGCATTCGCACTTACAATTTTCCGCAGAACCGTGTGACCGATCATCGCATCGAAGTGACGCTGTATAATCTTCCGACGTTCATCGAGGGAGAGATCGATGACATGATCGATCCGCTGATGGCACAGGACACGGAAGAAAAACTGGCAGCGTTGAAGGTGTAAGGTAGAGCGTGTCGCTCCGCGACCGCCTTTCTTCAATTTTTGCGGCGCTAAACGGCATGCGCCCTACCCTGCTACAAGCCTGCTTGCCTCTTCGCGCTGATTTGGCAACTATCAGCGCAGCCGATCCAATGGAGCAGCGCCAATGACTTTTCTTCCCATCGTCGCGCGTGAACTGCGCGTGGCCTCGCGACGCCGTGGAGCGTGGCTGACACGCGTCAGTGCGGCGTTCATTGGAATTGCGATCGGCACCTTTTTGCTTCTTGTCGAAGCGGGCGAGCAACCGACACGACTCGGCAAGGAACTGTTCACTACCGTTGCCTCTTTTCTATTTATCTACACCACGATCGCCGGCGCGCTGGTGACTTGTGATTGCCTGGCGGAAGAGAAACGCGAAGGGACGATGGGGCTTTTGTTTTTAACCGACTTGAAAGGCTATGACGTGGTGTTTGGAAAACTCGCGGCGACTTCGCTGAACACGATTTACGGAATGTTGGCGGTGGTGCCGCTGATGGCGATTCCAATTTTGCTCGGCGGCGTGGCTAGCGCGGAATTCTGGCGAGTCGTGATCGTCGCAACGAACCTGCTGCTGTTCTCGCTCTCGGTCGGCATCGTCGCCTCGTCGGTTTCCCGCAGCGAACATCGCGCGATGTTCCTGTCGTTTGTAATTCTCGGAACAATGATCATCGGCCCATGGCTCGCGTCTATGTATAGCTGGCGTCGGTCTGGCCAGTCGGCCGATTGGCTGGCCTTGCTCAGCCCGGCTGTAGGATGTTTCACCGCTTTCGATGATTCGATGCGAAGCCCGCAAGTACGAATGGCGTTTTGGACGAACGTCACATGCACCCAAATTTATTTTTGGTTCTTCATCCTGATCGCCTGTCGCGTCGTGCCGCGTTCATGGCAGGAAGCTGGCCCGCGCTTTCGATCACATGGAATTTTTGGAATGTTCCGCGAGATGCTCGAGGGCGCGGCCGAAGTCCGCGCTGCTCGCCGCTCAAGGATGCTCGAAATTAATCCTTACTTTTGGCGCGCAGCCCGAAAACGTAGCAAAGATTTACTGGTATGGGTATTGGTCATCGGCGCGGCCCTCTTCTGGCTTTTGACAAGCCCGACTGGCGGCGATACGTATTTCGATGTCGGTCGCGATATTTTTGTTGTTGTGCTGGTGAACGCCGCCCTCAAATGGTGGGTCACGGCTGAAGCGTGCAGACATTTGTCTGATGATCGGCGAAGCGGCGGCCTCGAATTGCTGCTATCTACGCCATTGAGCGAGCACGAAATCATCCGTGGCCAACGTCGCGCGCTGATGCACCAGTTCGGCGGCCCCGTCGCTGTCGTATTGATAGTTGATTTTATTTTTCTGCTGATGACGTTGAAGCACGGCACGCCTGACGAGCGTTCCGGTTGGGTGATGGTTTACCTGATTTTTGGCGGGTTTCTTGCGTTCGACCTGATCGCGCTGAGCACGGTTGGAATGTGGCTGGGACTTTCCGGCCGCAAAACCAACCGCGCCACCATCGTCGCACTGATGCGCATCGTGTTGTTGCCGACGGCCGCTTTCACTGTTGCAGGAATTTTAATTGCCATCATGGCTCCAAGTGGCAACCCGAGTTTGATGGGTTTTGGTATTTTCTGGATCGTGCTGTGTATCGTCACGAACCTGGTGTTCATGGCGAGCGCGAACAATCACCTCCGCCAGTTTCGCGACGTCCTTGCCCAGCGGTTCGCAACTAAAGTTGTTGAACAATCTGCGCAGGCGATTAACGCGAAGTCGCAGGTCGCGATCGCCAAATAACTAGTTCGTGGCGCTCCGCATTGCGGCGAACAGGCTCTTGCCCGATTCGACGGTAACGGGTGTCTTCGATTTTTCGTCGCCGTGTTCCACCAGGTCTTCCGGGAGTTCCTGGAGGAACGGGGACGGATGGCATGGCAATGCCTGGCCATATTTTTTGCGGGCCTGACAGTGACTCAGCGTCAGAGTTTGCATCGCGCGAGTCATGCCGACGTAAAATAGCCGGCGTTCTTCGTCCAAAGTATCTTCAATTTTCGAGCGCGAGTGCGGCAGGAGTCCATCTTCCATACCGACGATGAACACATGGGGAAATTCCAAGCCTTTGCAACTGTGCATCGTGATGAGCGTCACCGCATCACCTGTTTCTTTTTCCTCCTCGCGATCTGAGTCGAGGGTGATGTCGTCGAGAAATTCTCCCAACCGTTTCGCGGGCGTCGGGGCTTCGTCCGTCCTGTTGAGCGACAAAATCAACTCCTTCAAGTTTTGCACACGGGAATCGGCAGCTTCAGGGGTTTTTTCACCGCGACGGATGTCACTGATGTAACCGATCTCATCGATGAAGCTGTCCGCCCATGATTGCAGGGAGATCGACTGTTCCTCGATCAACGGGGCTTGTGTTCGTTCGATAAATTCGGTGAAGGCGCGAATGGAGTCAGCGGTTCTGGTTTGAAATGTCGCGAGCACTGCGTCGTTTTTCATGGCGCAGTAAACGGGGCAATGATGCTCCTGGCTCGCAGCCAGCAGCCGCTCCATCGTCACGTCGCTCAGGCCACGCGCCGGGGTGTTGGCGACCCGTAGCAAACTCACGTCGTCGTTCGGGTTGATGAACATTTTGATGTAGGCCAAAAAATCTTTGATTTCGCGACGATCGAAATAGCTTTGGCCGCCGATGAGATGATAGCGAATGCCGGATTGGCGCAACGCGGTTTCCAAAACGCGCGACTGCTGGTTCGTACGGAAAAGAATGGCATGCGAGCCCCACGGGACCTTGTGAGCGAGGCGGTTGAATTCGATTTGTTCGGCAGTGCGTTTGGATTCTTCTTCATCCTCCATGTAGGTTTGGAGGACGATTTTCTTACCGACACCGTTTTGCGACCAGAGTTGTTTCGGGCGACGGCGCGCGTTGTTTTTGATGACGGCGTTGGCGGCGTTGAGGATGGTTGTTGTCGAACGATAGTTTTGCTCGAGTTTGACGATTTTTACTTTCGGAAAATACCGCTCGAGTTCCAGCAGGTTGGCGATTTCCGCGCCGCGCCAACCGTAAATACTTTGGTCGTCGTCGCCGACAACGCAGAGGTTCTGGTGTTCGCACGTCAGTAAATGGACCAACTTGAACTGAGCGGCGTTGGTGTCCTGATATTCGTCGACCATGACGTATTTGTATTTCGTGCGGCAGACGTCGAGAGCATCGGGATGCTCCTTGAAGAGGCGCAACGTGAGCAAAATCAGGTCGTCAAAATCAACTGCGTTGCAGGCGTGGAGAGCGCTTTCGTAGCGCTTACGGACATGTTCGGCGAGAGCGGCCACGTTTGGGTCGGAGAACGCTTTAGAATTTTCGCCGGCGTTTTTATATTTGCTCAGCAGCGCGAGCACATCCCCGGGATCGGCCTTGTTTGATTTGTCGTTGATGTGGCTAAGGATTTTCTTAATCGCCCCGAGTTGTTCCGATTCGCTGTAAATGACGAAATTACGTTTATATCCAAGCTTATCGATGTGCTGGCGCAAAATGCGCACGCACAAGGAGTGAAAGGTGCAGATAGTCGGGCGTGGCGGTTTCTCGCCGTTCTCGGTTTTACGCCTAACCGGACCAATAGTCTTGGTCACACGTTCCCGCATTTCGCGCGCGGCTTTGTTGGTGAAAGTAACAGCCAGGACGTTTCCCGGGTTAACTCCCTTTTCAATCAAGTGCGCGATTCGAAAAGTGATGACGCGCGTCTTGCCCGTGCCCGCGCCAGCCAGGATCAAAACCGGACCTTCCGTGGTCTGAACAGCAGTACGTTGAGGCGGATTAAGCGCGGACAAATTTAGCACGACGGCGGATTTTAGGGATGCGCCGCGGACGTTGCTAGAGAATTACCGTTCGTCCGGAAACTTTTCTGATTTACAGATCAGAAAACTTTTGTTTCTCGCGACGGTTTACATCGCGGCACTGGCCGCGCCAACCGCCACCGCCAGTTGCGATGACATTTGTTCCAACTCGGTAGCCTGCTCCGGCGGGAGTCCTTCGACCTGCAACTCGCGCGCAGGATTCCACGTTTCGCAGCTAATCATCATCTCCGTCTGGAGCTGGTCGCGGATGTAATCAGAACGTGCCGCGCCGCCAGAGAGATAAACCTTTTCCACATGCTGATCATGTTGGTGCTCGAAGAAGTCGACCGAAGCGCGCAGTTCGCGCCCGAGTGGCGCCACCAGCGGTTGCAGGTGGTCCTCGACTTCCGTCGGCATACCGACCTTGATCCCCTCGGCTTCGGCGTAACTAATGCCCATCGACTCAGAGAGCCCGGACGTCAGCTTGTCGCCGCCGATTTCAACGACGCGGCTTAAAAGCAAATTGCCTTTGGAAACAATGTTAATTGTCGAATGTTTGAAACCCAGATCAACCAGGGCGAAGACTTTCGTCTCAAAAATGTCAGGGTGCACAAACTCAAACGCGTTGACCGGCCCAACGATCGTCAAAGCCACTTCATCAGGAATAAACCCAGCCGTCTTGACGGCAGTTTGGAGATCATTGATGAGACTGGTCTTCGCACCGCCGGTCCATACTTTGAATTTTTGAACTGAGCCTTTTACGCTCTCGGTTTTCTTTTTCGGGTCATTCGGAACGATGTAACAGTCAAACGTGTGATCGGAGAGATCGTGTTGCAGATAGGCTTTGCTGTTCAATTGCAACATCTGCCGCATTTGGCTGACCGGCAGCAACGGCAGTTCAATGCCGCGCAAAATGGAATCGTGCGCACTGATCGAGAGGGTCATCTGCCGGGTTTTTGGCTCGAGCGACTGCGCCACCTCGCGCAAGTGTTCTGCCAACATCGTCGCCGAAAATCCATGTTCGTATACCGGCGCCTCTTTAATCGCGTAGCGCGCCAATCTGAAGCCGTTGCCGCTTCTCTGCAGCAGCACGGCTTTTGTCGTGCGCCCGCCGAGATCGATCGAAAGGACCTGGTCGCGCTTCTTCTGGCCCACTAGAGGGAAGTTGAAATTCATGGGGATGTCTTCTTGATAGTTCTCGTCTGTGACAAATTAACAACGTTGTTACTCTGATACAGTGGTGTAGCGTTGTGTCAGTGGAATTTCGTTCCAGGTTCTAATGGCGAAGGCAGCGGTCGGACCGGTCTTCCTGAGCTCTTCGTCGTAATGGAAGTGGAAGTGACCATTGAGAGTCGCTGAATTTACGACGGCCGCGCCAATGAAGTCGGTCGTGTTGTTACCGCCGCCATTTAACGAAAAGTCCGCCTCTGGGGCATATATAGAGCCAGTGAATCCCGCGTTGCCGGAGAGTGAGATGCTGGTGTTACCAGGCAGACCATAATACATGAAGCTCGTTGCAAGGCCATCCTGGTTCCACACGCCATTTCCTGAAAGTTTGACGCTCGGCGCTGAAGTGTAGAGCTTGAGAGTGGCGCCAGGGGCGATCGTGATGGAGGAGGTGTTGATGTCGTCGGTGACATACAGGACAGCATTACCAGTTACCAGGACGTCTCCGCTGAGAGTGCCAATCTCGTAATTGCCGTTGCCGAGCAGAAAATCATAGGAGCTCGCGGTTGGAGCTGTGGTTGTTGTCGTATAGATATAATAGGTGTAACTGACGATTTGTGCCCAGGTCCAACCGGTGATCAGGCTGTAGGTGTAGCTGGCAATCCCTTCATAAGTGTAACCAGAAACCTGGTTATAGGTATAACTGGTGATCTGGCTGGAAGTATAACCGGTGATCTTGCTGTATGAGTAGCCTGAGATGGGATACCAGTTCCACGCAGAACTGTTATTATTACCATTACCGCCCTGCCAAGGGGGGGTCGAAGGGCAGTAGGTCCCGACGGCAGGACGATTTTTATCCGAAGCAACCGAAGTGCTACAATTGGTCGTCACACTGCCCAGGTAAGATCCAGCACCCGGGTAACCGCCGGAGCTCGCGGGCGTCGTATTAGTTGTCACTGCGCCTAGATAGGTGCCAGCGGATGGGTAACTGCTAGAGATCGTGGAGGTGGTATTAGTTAACACCAGACCCACATAGGTCCCAGCGGTTGGATAGCTCGAGGAAGTGGTCACAACGGTGTTGGTTACAGGGGTTCCAATATAGCCGGTAGGAAATGAGGAGCTGCTGAGGTTCGCGGTATTGGTTATGACTGCCCCAACATAGGTTCCGGCGGTGGGAAACGTTGTCGTTGTTGTAGTCGTTGTATTTTGGTTGGGCGTGCCGAGATAGGTTCCAGCGGAAGGAAAACTGGTAGTCGTAACGGTTACTGTGTTGGTCGTGATGGGGTCCATCCCAGCCGGCCAGGTCGTCACTGTATTTGTGACTATCGCCGCGTTCCGAGCAGCATTTGTCGATATACCAGGACCAGGCGTCAAATAACCACCGGTAAATGGCACTTGCACGTCCGGAAGATAGACGTTCATGTCATCGGAGAAATAGCCGGGCTCGATGCCGCTGTGCGACTGCTGCCAGGCAAGGTCACCGACTGCACCATTAGGTCCGAGGGCTATGCTTCCGCCCGGTCCAGTTTCAGCGTGTCCGTAGATATTCGCATTGCCGAGGTTCACAGAATTGATAAGACCCGAGACAACTGCGATGTCGCCGTTTGCCTTATTTTTGGTCGGGTCGTACTGACCTCCCGTGCTGTAGGCGGGATCGCTTGAATCGAAGCTGTCGGTTTGAACGCCGTTACCATGCATGTCGATGCTGTTTTTTGCCACGAGGCCGTGGGCAAAGATGGCTTGCGATCCGCAGTTGACTTGAACCTTGCGGGCGACATCCGAAGAACCGATCCCAGTTTGAGTCTGCGTTCCAATCTGCGCAAGAAAGGGAAACGGCGCACCGAAAATAGTGCCAGTCAGACTGGCAAGATGTCCCTGGGACACCACCGCAGGGTTGGTCCTAGAAAACGGAGCAACTGTAACAATATCAACTGTGTAGCCGGCGCCGTTCGGTAAGGAGGTCGTCTTTTCATATCCTATATCGATGGCATTCCAGCCTTGGGTGGCCCAGGGGTTGTTGCCGGATTGATGTGTAATATCCGAGTAAGCGCAGTCGTAGTTCAAGTGCGCCATCGCTTCTTCGATGCCCGCCTCGACAATCGGAATGCTGGCATTCCAATTTTGGGAACGCGCCACGGCCTTGTTCTCCCCATCGGTCAAGTTGAGGAAGGTCAGCAGCGCCAACCCTGCGAAGCCCAGGATGCAAATCGCAACGATTAGAACATTGGCGCGCTCGCTTTTTCTTTGAGTGATTTTAGTTTTCATAGCAGTGAATTATTTTTTCCGTATGACAATTTTCGCAGTTTGGACGACTTCCGTATTGTAGAGCGCCGACCCGTAAAGGCTGCGTTTACAGGTCCAGGTGACCTGAACGACTTTGCAAAGGGCCGCATTGGAGGTAATCGGATATTGGTTGTAGGTGTTGTTACTGGTGTTCCGCTGAAAAAGGTCAAAACGCAAATCAGTGCAATGATCCAGTAACTTGGTGGCATTCCCATTCTTCCAGCGCATCAGACTCTGGGCATTGGGATCGTAAATAAATTTTAGGGTTTGATGGTCGGGGGCATCTTCGAAATCGAGTTCCTTTGCGGTGTTTGCCACAAGACCGAAAGTCTGCCGAATATCCATCGTCATGTGGTCCAAGGCATTTCGGCTTTCATTTTCCAGATCGGCATAGTTCGCCACCGCGGCGAAGCTGCGCATCGTGAACAGCGAAATTGAGGCGAGCGTCGTCAGAACTACCGCTCCAATGCCCGTAGCCACGAGCATTTCAACCAGGGTCATGCCAGAGAAGGTGCGCTTTTTGAGCTTAATAAACATATTGTTGTAAGCCCTGACGAGCCACGAGGGTTTGCATCGTGCGGGTGCGCTGCACGCCGGAGGAGGTCCAGTTCAAGGTCACCGTCACCAGCTTCAAATCGGACGAATAGCTGGTACCCAATGGCGAATTCACGATGGTCATGGTGCCGTTGTAGGTCACACCAATAGCCGTGCCAGAAGTGTCAACCGAATAATTCTCGGTGAAATTGGTCGGGATAACGAACCCGTTGGCACCGTTGATCTGGTCCCACGTGTAAAGGCGGATGGTTTCGAACTTTTCGAGAATAAGCTGAGTCGCGCGCAGATTCTCACGGGTAACCTGAGTCACGCTCATGCCGTAAGTAATTCCTGTATACAGACTTAAGGTCCCTAAAAGAACCAAAACGGAAGCAACAAACGTCTCCAGCAGCGTGAACGCGTGGCTGCCGCAGCGTTTCGAAGTCGTTAATGCTAAGCGTAATTTCATCTGTTTTTGCCGAGCGTTGTCAATTCTCGTCGGATTCTTACTAGCATTAGCCTTGCCATCATCAAATTGGCGAAAATAGGGCGTTGTCGTTGACAGAGAGCGCCGTAGACAGCAAAGCCAGGGCAGTTTGTCTTGGACGCAACACAAACCCGCAGGCATGATATTAGAAGAGGATGCCAGCCAACGGCCAACAAGTGATGTTACCGGAGCAATTGCGCCTGCAGTTTGCATCCGTGGAACGCAGGCTTTGGCGCGTCGAAACAGCCGTCGCGGTCTGTTCTGTCGTCGCGGCGCTGGTGATTTCGTGGTTGATGCTCTTTGTTTCCGATCGCATTTGGCCCACGCCGGTCTGGTTGCGCGCCCTGTTATTCGGTATCGGTCTGGCGGTGGGTGCCGTCGCGGTGCTGCGTTGGATGGATCGTTGGGTCTGGCACAAACGCGACCAGCGTGAACTGGCGATGTTGGTGCAAAAGAAATACCGCAAACTCGGCGATCGCTTGTTGGGTATCGTGGAACTTGCCGGTGAACACCAGCATTCCGCTAATTTTTCCCCTGCCCTGTATCGCGCCGCGATTGAGCAAGTGGCTAACGAGGCGGTCGGTTATAATTTTCCGGCCAGCGTCAGTTCGCAGGCAGCGCGCAAATTTTCCACAATCGCGGCGGCGGCGATCATTTGTTTAATGCTCGCGTGTGTGGCGTTGCCGCTGGCGAGTTGGAATTCGATGCTTCGTTGGGTTCTGCCCGCGGCCAATATTCCGCGTTATACGCTGGTGACGCTTGAAGGGTTCCCCGCGGAAATCATCGTTCCGCACGGTGAACCGTTCGCGCTGTCTGGTCACGTGAATTACCGTTCGTTCTGGAAACCGCATAATATTTTCGGATTGATCGGCACCCAACCGAAGATCGCGGGTTCGTCACGATCAGGCAGCGTGCAATTGCAGGTGCCGGCCCAGGTGGAGAATGGCGTGTTGGTTGTCCGCGCGGGCGACGCAGAAACGCGCGTCAAGATTTTGCCGAGCTTACGTCCCGCGATTAAAGACCTGAGTGCATCCATCCAACTGCCATCATACCTTCGTTACGAACCGCAAACGCAAAAGCTCAATAGCGGTGCGTTACTCGTGCTCGAAGGAAGCCGTGCCGCGTTCGCGGGCAGTATGACTCGTCCGCTCATCGAAGCGAACATGAGCAGTGAACCGGGCTCAGCTATTCCATTGAAATTGAAGGACGAAAATTTTTCCACCGAGCCAACTCCGGTCGATGGTGTTTCGCACTTCACGATGACGTGGAAGGATAATTTAGGGCTCACCAATGCAGCGCCGTTGCGGCTCTCGGTCCAGACGCAAAAAGATTCCCCACCGATGCCCGAGTTACCGGATTTACCGCGCGATTGCGCCATGCTCGCCAGCGACGTTCTCACGATTAAACTCGAAGCACGCGACGACTTCGGGGTGCGCGACATCGGTTTGGTATGGGATTTCGCGTCCGATAACCCAGGCTCGCAAAGCGCCGTTACGGAAACAAAAGTCCAAACCGAATCGCCGCACGAAAAGAAAACTGAGCACGAGTTTAAGTGGAGCCCGTCGCTTTGTCGCATCCCGCCTGATTCGGTTGTGGAACTCCAGGGCTATGCGCGCGATTACTATCCTGAACGCGAACGCGTTCGTACTCCGCCGTATCGCATTCGTGTTTTAAGTCCCGAACAACATGCGGAAATGTTGCGCCAACGTCTGGAAGCCTTGATGTCCAGCTCCGAAGAAGTCACACGTGCCCAGGAAAAAGTCGTCGCGAACGCACGCGACGCGAAAGAAAACGCCAAGCTCAACGAACAACAACAAAACGCGCGCCTCGGCCAAACCAAGGACGACCAAAACCGCAACGCAAACGATTTGCAAAATCTCGCCAAAGCGGGCGAACGTGTTCTGCAGGAAGCGATGAAGAACCCGATCTTCAAGGAAGACACGGTGCAAAAATGGAGCAAGACGTTGCAGCAATGGCAGGATCTCGCGAAACAAAAAATGGGCGATGCCGCCAAGTCGATGCAATCAGCCCAGCAAAGTTCGAAGAACTCCGACGCGCGCCAACAAGAGATGGCCAAGGCTGTGCAAAAAGCGCAGGAAGCGCTCGAAGCTTTGCAAAAGATGCAGCAGAAGGCCTCAGAAAATCTCGATCAGTTGCAGGCCTTAACGCTCGCTGAGCGCCTTCGCCGGGCCGGCGCACGAGAAACTGAAATCAGCGGTGACCTGCAAAAGAACGCGCAGGAAACCGTTGGGCTGTTGCCGAGCGAGTTGCCTGACAAATTGAAACAGCAGGACGCAACTTTGGCGAACGGCCAACAAGCGGTGCAACAGGAAGCCAGCAAGCTGCAATCGGAGATCAGCCGTTTTTCCGAGCGCACCAGCAAAGTGAATTATCTCGAGGTAAGCAAGGCCATGAAAGAATCGCGCACCTCCGACGAACTCGATCGTCTCGGCGGCGAAATTCGCGACAACATCGTTCTGCAATCCTCCACCGACTTGGGCGAGTGGTCGAAACGTTTTGACGATTGGGCTAAAAAGCTCGAGCCGGAAAAAGATTCTCAAGGCGGCGACGGCAAAGGCAGCGGGCAATCCAAGAAAAACGACATGACAAAAACGCTGGTCGCACTCCTTCGGCTGCGCGAAGGGGAACTTACCTTGCGCGATCAAACCAGTTTGCTCGACGGCAATCGTGGCACTGAAAACGATTACAAAAGCGCCGCCAAGGACCTCGCCGCGAAACAAAAAGAAATCGCCGATAAACTCGACGCTCTGGAAAAGGACAACAGCATTCCCTCGTTGATGAAGCCGTTTGTCGAAACTTATGACTCGCTCGCTGAAGCGCAGGGGCTCCTGGACAAACCGCAAACCGACAAAACCACCGACGACGCCCAGGTCAAATCCGTTGACCTCATGACCGACTTGATCAACTTGATCAATGAACAGGCGAAACGTCCGCCACCGCAATCGCAACCGCAGCAATCCGAGCAACAATCCAGCGCGGAAGATATGGCTTTCCTCATGCAGATGATGAAAAACGCGCGCGAAAGCCAGAGCAAGCCGATGCAGAATTCCGGCGGTGGTAACACTAGCGGCGGCAGTGCCAATCGTGCCGGTGGCCCGATCAACGGCAATGTTCAAGGCAAAGGTGCCGCTGCGAGAAACGTTGGCAAAGCGAGCAGCGTCATTGAAAATGCGCCGGCAGAGTTCCGCGACGCGTTAGAAAATTATTATCGTGGCATCGAACAGAACACTCACTAGAGCCGCCGTCCTGATCGCTTTGATAACGCTCGCTATTGGCGCGCGTGCGCAACAGCTTTACCAATCCAGTTCCATGCCGGTCGAGGTCGAGCGTATTTACGTCAAAGCGATGGATTACCTGGCCAAGTCGCAACTGCCCGCCGGCAATTGGTCCGATTCAACGCACGGCTCCGACCCGGCCGTCGTTGGCCTCGCCGTCGTCTCGATGCTCGCCCATGGTGACGACCCGAACTTGGGCCCTTACAGTACCGCAATTAAACACGGTCTCGATTTTATTTTAAAACTGCAGGATCCGAAGACCGGCTACATCGGCACCTCCATGTATAATCACGGCTTCAGCACTCTGGCATTAGCGGAATCCTACGGCGCCGTCGACGACCCGCGCCTCGGCCCGGCTCTGCAGAAGGCGATCGAACTGATCGTCGACAGCCAGGAACATAACGCGCAGCACGCCTGGCGTTACTCGCCGCAAAGTACCGATGCCGACACGACCGTCAGCGGCGCACAGATGGTCGCACTTTTTGCCGCGCGAAATGCCGGCGTTCCCGTTCCTGAAAAGGCGATTCAAAACGGAATAAAGTTTTTCCTCTCGATGCAAACCCCGGAAGGCGGCTTTGGTTATACGTCGCCGGTTGGCCCGAATGGTCCACGTGCTGCCATCGGCTGTTTGATTCTCGCCCTCGCTAAAGAAAAAGACTCACCCGCGTTCAAAGCCGCCTTTGAATATTTGAAAAAAGCGCGCAGTGAATCGCAGTATCCGGAGTATTTCGCCTACTACGCTTCGCAAGCGTTTTTCCACGGTTCGCCCGAGCAATGGCAAACCTGGAATCGCGACAACATCAAAACGTTGAAAGCTACTCAAAGCGTCGATGGAAACTGGGACGGCCAATTTGGACCGGTGTTTGCCACGTCCGCGTCATTGTTGTCGCTGGCGTTGAATTATCGTTATCTGCCAATCTATGAGCGCTAAACCGCGCAAACTTCAAAATTCAAACTCCAAAACTCAAGGAAGTGTTTTTGAGTGTTGGGGTTTTCTTGGAGTTTGGAGTTTGGCATTTGGAGTTTTCTTCTGTGCGTTGGCGGCGTTCGCCAAACCTGCATCCGAACCTGCACCCGTTTCCGGCGACCTGCTACAATTCCTCGACGGCTCCGCCTTGCACGGCCAGATCACCGCGATGAATACGAACACCGGTGTTCGTGTGGACAATCCAAACGTCACCCAGCCTATCGCCTTTAAACCCAATCACGTCGACTTCATTCGTTTTTCCAAAGCCGAAGCCCTGCCGACAAGCGCTGAGTCCGGCAATTGTCACTTCCGGTTTTTCAATGGCGACGAAGTCTTCGGGGTGTTGAACTCGCTTGACGATCACCACCTTGAGCTCACCGCATGGTTCGGCAGCGTCTTGAAAATTCCGCGCCCGGCTGTGCAATCGATCACATTCCTCTCGCGCGGCTACCGCGTTGTTTATGAAGGGCCGACCGATCTCGATGGCTGGAGCGTCAGCGGTGTTCCGGGCGGCGCGAGCAACTGGTGGTACCGCGACGGCTCATTCTTCGGTGCTGCCGGCACGCTCGGGCGCAAGTTCGACCTCACCAACTCCTGCACCGTCGAATTCGATCTCACCTCAAAAGCGACCTATCAAAATTTGATGCTCAGCCTCTACACCGATTCCATCGACCGTCTCGACTTCGGCAACGACGGTTACATCTTCACCTTTTCCGCCGACAGCGCTCAACTTCGCCGCGCGCAACGTGGCGTGTCTCCCGTCGATATGGGCAACGCGGTTCTTGCGCATCCCGACAGTAAAGATCGCGTCCACATCACCATTCACGCCAACAAAGAAGACGGCAGCATCACGCTCATGGCCAACAATCAGGTCGCCAAACGTTGGAAAGACAGCACAGGCTTCGCTGCCCATGGTACCGGGCTCTTGTTCGAAAACATTGGCGGCGGCCAGCCAGTCCGCATCAGCAATCTGCGCATCAGCTCATGGCAAGGCCGCTTCGAGCCGGACACAAATCCTCTCATCCAGACCAACGTCGATTCCGTCCTCTTCGCCAATCGCGATCGCGCGCAGGGAAAAATCACTTCGTTTCAGGACGGTAAAGTCGCGCTCACTGCCGGAACGAATCATCTCGATGTCCCGATGCAACGCGTCCGACAGATTACTTTTGCTCCCGCTCCGAATGCGCACGAAGAGCGCGGGCCGTGGGAAGTCCGTGCGTATTTTCTACGCGGCGGCATGATTTCTTTCCGGCTCGCCAATTGGGACAAAGACAAAGTTTCCGGTGAGAGCGCCATTTTCGGTCCGCTCTCGTTTCAAACCCAAACCGTGCGCGAGATGGAATTCAATTTAGACAAACGCCGCGGCGACACTCTCGCTGCTGTGCCCGACGAATTCGGAGGTGGCGAT
Source organism: uncultured Verrucomicrobiae bacterium (assembly GCA_963702845.1). Taxonomy (GTDB): domain Bacteria; phylum Verrucomicrobiota; class Verrucomicrobiia; order Limisphaerales; family Palsa-1400; genus JAICXV01. The sequence goes on from OY969763.1 coordinate 5,004,484, forward strand.
GAATAAACTCTGCGCACTCCTCCTTTCCCTCGCTGCCGCCTGCCTCAGCGCAACGGGCCAGGGCATCATTATTCGCGGCGGCGGACAAATCCAGGTCCAGGGCAATGGCGTCCTGCTCTTCAATTCGCCGACAATTGTTAACGAACTGCCGGACATTTCGATCCCATTGGGCAACACCTCCGACAGCGTGCTTTTTACCAACGGTGATTTTCTTTACGGCAAATTGCTCGGAATCGGCCCGCGACACGAAATCCGCTGGCAACATCCCGATGCCACCGCGCCCATTGAGTTCAAGTCCACCAACATCAGCCAGATCGATCTCTCCAGCACCCGTCGTTCGCTTGAGGAAACGAACAATTGCAAAGTCGACTTCATCAACAATGACACCCTCAAAGGCACCTTCGTCTCGTGTGACAAAGATTCGCTCGTGCTCGACACCGCCTATGCCGGACAGCTTCATTTGTCTCGTTCGATGTTGGAATCGTTGGTGATTATCCCGTCCGCACAACCCGCCATATTCGAAGGGCCGGCCGGCATCGACGGCTGGACTCCCGGCAAGTCCGTCGCCATTCCGATGAGTGAATCCGGCCAGTTCTCGTTTCGCAACGGCTCATTTTACGCAACCAAAGCAGCCTCGATCGCACGCGACCTCCATCTGCCCGAGACCGCGCAAATTGAGTTCGATCTCGTTTGGAAATCCACACTCCACATGGCAATCGCGCTTTACACCGATTCTCTTCAACCGGTCAGCCTCGCCTCGAAAGAGACCGCGCCCGACTTCGGCGGTTTCTACAGTTTTCAGGTCAACAGCTCCTACATGGACATGATGCCGATTAAAAAGAAAGACCCGCTTAAATCTCTTGGCGCCATTGCCGTTCCCGCGTTGATGCAGCGCAACCGCGCGCACTTCGACATTCGTGCCAGCAAACGCGATCATAAAATCGCCCTGCTCATCAACGGCGTGTCTCGTCAAAGAATGGATCGACCCCGACGGCTTTGCCGGCCAAGGTACCGCGATGCGTTTCGTCCATCAGGGCCAGGGCTCGATCAAACTGAGCAACATCCGCATCCGCCCCTGGGACGGCCAACTTGAACAACCCTCTCCAGCCCCAGCCCATCGCCCGACTGACAGCGTCCGTCTCGCCGACGGCTCACGTTTGAACGGCCAAATCAATGGCATCAACAATGGCAAACTTTCGATTACCACAGACACAACAACCGCTTCCCAGGTCAATCTCTCGCAGCTTCGCCAAATCGATTTCGCCAGCCAGAACCTGTCAGCCACTCAGACCAATTCTCAACCCGTCAAAGTTCTTCTCACTCCAGGCTACACCATCAGCGGCCAGCTCGAGAGTTGGACACCCGACGCGCTGACGTTGACGAGCCCCTCATTCGGCAAAGCGAAGTTTGATCCGAAAGCAGTTTCACGCCTTCAATTCACACACGACTAAGTTTTTATTTCACCGCCCGTTCTGTTTACTGAACTCAAATTTTTCCCAAAGTTAACCCCTTGCCAAAAACTGAAACCGCTCCGAGGTTCTCTTTGGGTAACGCAGGCAGGATTGAAGGGACACGCAGGAAAGGGGTTTAAGGGACCAGGAAAGGCATGAGGGTAAGGTTTTAGAGCTTTGCGCAGAACCGCTAGTAATCCTCGCAAGAGGGAACGCGAAAAGGATCTAACGATCCGCCGTCCTACGCAAAGCTCTTGTTGCAGTCATCGTTGGCCAAATTTTTGAATCGTAACTTCATCCAGGGCGTCGGATAATGCGACGCGTGATGGTGAAGACTTTCAAACAACGGGTGCTTTGGGTGTTTCTGGCGTTTGTGCTCGTCTCGTTTTCCGCATCGGCCGCACCTTCGGAAACAAACGCATTTTCCGCTGCTGCAAAATTGTTCCAGGACAATTTTTACGGCCGCGCTGAGACCGGGTTCAGCAATTTCGTCGCGACCTATACCAACTCAATTCATCGCCCGGTCGCGATTCTCTATCAGGCCCGCTCGCGTTTTTACCAAAGCAATTACGTCGGCGCCATTGATCTACTGCAACAGAACCAGGCCAAGGCGAATGGTTCCGCAGACGAATATCAGTTTTGGATTGCACGTTCTCTGTTCGAAAAACCCGACTACCGCGCCGCCGCAGATGCTTTTGGCGTTTTGCTCCAAAATTACCCGCACTCCTCGCATCGTCTTGACGCCGCGTTTACCCAGGCCAAGGCCTATTCCGTTTTAGGCGACTGGCCCAAAGTCATCCAACTCCTCGAAAAGCCCGACGGCAATTTCCAATCGGCAGCGCGCACCCAACCCGACAACCTCGTCGGAGTCGACGGCTTCCTATTGCTCGCTGAAGCGTTGTTCCGTGAGCATCGCAACGCCGATGCTGAAGAGGTCGTGCGCGGCATGAAGGTCGATCCTTCGATGAAAGAGGCCAACTGGCGCAGATATTATCTGCTCTGTCGAATTCAATTCGCCGCTGGTAAAACCCAGCGCGCGTTGACGAACACCGCAACCATGCTAAGCGCCGCGATCGGCCAGCGCCAGTGGATGGCTGAATCAAAATTTCTCGAAGGCGAAATCCTGGAAAAACTCGAGCGTTACGCCGACGCTTTGCAGTCCTACACCAACAATCTTGCCGAAGATTTGCCGACCAACATCCAACGCCAATCGCTTTTCAAGACAATCGACCTGATGCTCAAGCTCGGCCAAACCGACGAAGCCATCAAACATCTCGAAACGTTCATCGAAGAACGTCCGAAAGATCCAGCCCTGGACGTGGCACGCTTGTCGTTGGGCGAATTGGATTTGAAAGCCTACAACGCAGCCCTTCGTTCGCCGCCCGCCGCCGATTCCGCTGCAGCCGCGACCAACCTGTTGCAATCGGCCATCACCAATTTTGATCGCGTCATCGCTGATTTCCCGCAAAGTCCGTTGCTCGGCAAAGTGCATCTGGATCGCGGTTGGTGCGATTGGTTGCAAGGCCACGTCCGCGAAGCGCAAACGAATTTTTCCGAAGCCGTGCAGCGTCTGCCATTATCCGAAGATCAGGCCATCGCCCGCTTCAAGCTCGCTGACACGCAATATTCCCAGACCAACTATCCAGCGGCTTTGACCAACTACAATCTCGTCGTTCAAAGTGCGCAATCCCTGCCGCCGATCAAAGAAGGTTTGTTCGACGAGGCGCTCTATCAAATTGTCCGCTGCGCCATTGCCTGCGGTGATGAGAAAACCGCCAGCGCCGCGGCCGAAAAAATCCAAAGCCTTTATCCAAACAGCCTGTTCGTGGACCGCGCGTTGCTCTTGTTCGGCGAAGATCAGAACCGCCGCCGTAATTACGGTGAAGCGCGCAAAACATTTTCTCAGCTGCTCGACAAATTCCCGAACACAACCGTTCGTCCGCAAGTGCAGTTAGCCATCGCCCAGAGCTACGCGCAGGAAAGTTTGTGGGCCGATGCCGCGACGCAATACGACCAATGGGTGGCGAAATTCCCGCGAAATCCGTTGTTGGCACAGGCCGAATTCTGCCGCGCCCTCGCTTACGACAAAGCTGGGAAGGAAACCAACGCCTTCATGCTGTTTACCAATTTCGTCGCGCGCTTTCCGAGCAACACATTCGCCGCGTGGGCGCAAAACTGGATTGCTGATGCCTATTTCAATCAGGACGCGTACGTGCCGGCCGAAAAAGCTTACCAGGAACTTTATCAGCGCTACCCCGCTTCCGGTGAACTTGCCTACCAGGCGCGTTTAATGGCGGCTCGCGCTGCGCTTGCCGGCCAACGTGCACCCGACGCCAGCAGTTATTTGCTGGAACTAATCAACGACACCAACGCTCCAGCATTAATCGTTTCGCAAGCACATTTCGCGTTCGGTGATGCGAAGGTGCAGCAATTTCATGACAGCCTCAAAGAACCGACCTGCACGAATTATTTCAGGGAAGCCCTCGCCGCGTTCAGCATCCTGACCAACGGCGTGCCGACCAACGCCACCGCTCCGCTGGCCATGGGTCGCATTGGTGATTGTTACTTCGCATGGGCCACGGACAAATCCGAACCTGCATTGTTTGACTCAGCGATTGCCGCCTTCTCCAGCGCCGCCGCCATGCCGCAAGCCACCATCGAAACACGCAGCCAGGCTGAAGTCGGCATCGGCCGTTGCTACGAAGCCCAGGGCAAGCTCGACCTCGCCCTTGAACACTACAGCAAAGTCATTCCTGATTTCAGCGAGGATCCGACCCGCTTCAATTCATTTTGGGCCAAAGAAGCCGGCGTGCGCGCTGCTGCTGTTTGCGAAGCGCAGCAGCAATGGGACAAGGCTGTGAACGTTTACAATCGCGTCAAAAACCTTTTCCCCGCCCTGCGCCCGACACTCGACAAAAAAATCGCGGCCGCTCAACAACATAAAGCAGCGGCGAAAGACTAAATTCGCACTTCGTAGCAGCCGACGTAAGAAGGCTCCGATTTTGTCGCTGTATATTACGTAGACATATGAGCAAAGCCTTCACACGCGATGACGACAGCGCTGCACCAATCCTGCAACGCCCTGTGTCCCCGCTTCCGCCCGGCGTCAAAAATTATATGACCGCAGCCGGTGCGAAACGCATCGAAGACGAACTCAAGCACCTGCGCGAAGTGGAACGGCCTCCCGTGGTGACGTCAAACGACTCAGGCAAAGCCGAACACCTGCAAAAAATTGATTCACGAATTGCTTACCTCGACCAAAGCTTGCTCGCCGCTGAAGTTGTCCACCCGCCCGCCCAATCCGACGATAAAGTCCGCTTCGGCGCAACCGTCACCGTGCGCGACAAGAGCGGCGGCGAAACGAAATATCGCATCGTCGGCGTGGACGAAACTGACACCGACCGCGACTGGGTCAGTTGGCGCTCCCCAATTGCCAAAGCATTACTGAACGCAAGCGTCAGCCAACGTGTAAAATTCCAAATCCCCGCAGGAACCCAGGAATGGGAAATCGTTTCGATCAGCTATGAAGACCAGTAAGCAGCAGTAATCGGTGAGAAGACGTCGGCCAACTGATTACTATTTACTTCCCTCCACCCTCGCCAACACCGCCGCACAAATATCCTTCGCCGCATTCGGTCTCCCCAACGCCGCCGCCGCCGCGGTCATTTGCAATAATTTTTTGGAACTCAGCAGTTCCTTAAGTCGAAATGGCAAATCTTCCACGCGATTCAATTTGATCGCCGCGCCTCGTTCCAAAAGAAAATCACTGTTCGCGGTTTCCTGTCCAGGGATTGGATTCAAGATCACCAACGGCCGTCCGATAGCCATCGCTTCGGATGTCGTTAATCCACCGGGCTTCGTCACGATCAAACTCGAAGCGCACATCAATTCGTGCATGTTGTTGCAAAACCCGAGAACGTGTGTCGGATGCTTCCGGTCCCGCCCCGCCAAGTCCTTACGCAACTCTTCATTGCGACCGCACACCACCATCGTTTGGAAATGCGCTTCCACTTTATCTAACTCATCGAGAATCTCAGCCACGGGCCCCATGCCAAATCCGCCGCTCAATACCAGCACCGTTGGTAAATCATCGCGCAAACCGTAGTGGCGTCGCACTCCGAGCACATCAATCGGCTGAGCGAACTTCGCGCCAATCGGAATACCCGTCGCAACAACATCCTTCTCGATGGCACCACGCGCGACCAGACTCGCGCCCGTTTCCAGAGCAGCCACGCAATACATATCCACACCCGGCTCCAGCCAAAACGCATGCGCCTCGAAATCCGTCACCACGCAAACATTGAACGAACTCGCCGCCGCCTTTTTACTTTTCGCCGCCTTGGCGCGCATGTGACCTAAAATTTCCAAAGGCAAAAAGTGCGGGCACAATACCACATCCGGTTTGAAGTTCTTCAGATACGTGACGAACTTTTTATTGGTGTGATGGGCGAAACTCCGTCGAATGCTCGTGGCGCGACGCACCTTGCTCGCGTTATCCGTCTTTTTGAAAATCATCCCGTAAATTTCCGGCGCACGTTCGACGAATTTGACGTAGCCCTTCGCATACATCTTTCGATAAAGCCGCGGCGCAAACTCGAGAACATCTTTGCACTCCACCACATCGCGTGGGCGCATCGCGCGCCAGGCTTGTTCAAGAGCAGATGCTGCCGCCAGATGTCCGCCACCGGCGGTGACCGTTGCAATGAGTATACGCATAGTAAGCGTGCTATTTGCGCAGTCGATACGACTTCACCGGAAGACCAACCGTATTATTCGTGGCCGTTACCTTGCCGCCAATAATCTGCGTCCCGTTCGTGTCGTTCGCCCAAACAGTGTTCGTGCTCAGCAAATTGGTCGCCGATTGCAAAAGAAAACCCGGCGCATTGGTCGTCCACGAAACCCGCACCGTGCTTGCATTAAGATTCGTCACGCCGAGGATCAGCGGTTCGATAAAGAACGTGCTGGAATTCACATTACCACCAATCGTAAACACCGTGATTGGCCCAGTCGAGGCACCGAATGGAACGGTCGTGGTCAAAGAATTGGTAGTTGCACTAATGAGCGGCGCTTTTACGCCATTAAACTGTATATTCGTCACACCAAAAAAATTCGTTCCCAAAAGAGTCACATCAACCCCAATAACACCCGCTGGCGGATTGACTGAGGCAATCACCGGCGCTCCAAAAAACGCATCCAAACTTTGCACAGAGCCACCCGGTGTCGTCACAGTCACCTGCCCGCTCGTCGGCCCTCCTGGGACAATGGCGTTGATCTGCGTGTTCGCCACTACCGTGTAAGAGGTTGCATTGACTCCGCTGAACAGCACCGACGTCGCGTTCGTTAAATTGCTCCCAATAATCGTCACCGTCGCTCCAATCGCCGCAATCGTCGGCGAAATACTGGTAATCGTCGGCGGAAGGAAAAAATTTGTCGACGATGACGTCGTTCCATCGCTCGATTGCACCGTAATCGGCCCGGACGTCGCGCTGAACGGCACGAGCGCTTGGAGTTGGTTGAAGTTCGTCGACGTAATCAACGCCTGAGCTCCATTGAAACGCACCACCAAACCGCTGCCGTTCAGGTTTGTGCCAACGATAGTGATTAACGTTCCGATGTTCCCCGCAAACGGCGAAAAGGACACAATATCCGGAAGCACAAAGAAATTTGTCGACGAGATGAAGTGCCCTCCCGGCGTAAACACGTGCAACACTCCAGTGGTCGCGTTCTCAGGAACCGTCGCCGTGATCTGCGTATTCGAATTGGTCGTATACACGATCGCATTGAGAGCACCAAATGCGACGTTCGTCACGCCAAAGAAGTTCGTGCCTTTGATGACAACATTTGTTCCTGGGCGGCAGTTCGCAGGCGAAAAACTCGTCGCCCCGGGCGGAAAATAAAACAGATTTGAACTCGTCCAAGCACCCGCGGCCGTCGTTGCGGTGAGTGGACCTGTCGTCGCACTGGCGGGAATGATGACCGTCAAGTGCTGATCATCCGTGGGTACGAAATACGATGCTCCTGTCCCGTTGAACTTGATCGTGCCCGCGCCGCTGGCAAAAGGGGTGAAATGCGCACCCGTGAGAGTTATTGAACTACCGACCGCCCCGCTTGCCGGGAAGCTCGCGATGTAAGGTCCAGCGCCAATGGTAGTAAATGAATCAGCACTGGTTCCGCTTGTGCCTCCTTTCTTCACGGTGATCGGCCCAGCCGCGGGCGTTCCTGACGGAACAAACGCATTAATCTGCGTGCCGAACTGATCAGCGACCGCGAACGCTGCAGCATGACCGTTGAAGTCAACTTCAGTCGCACCCGTAAACCCGGTGCCGGTAATATTCACAGGGTCGCCCGGTTGACCGTAGGCTGGAGAAAAACCAGTAATCGTCTGCCCACCCGCCGCAACGGCGAATAAACAGAGCGCGAACAGATAGCAAAAAGGACGAAGTTGCACGGTTGTGATGTCGTTTAAGGATTCAACCCACTCACCGATTTTTGTATCACGGCGGCCCATTTCGAACAAGCCGATTATGAGCAAATTCAACAAAGTGCGACGGACCAAATCCCTTGCAACTCTCTGCGCCTTCGCTCCTTTGCATTGAAACCAATAATTCGAAACCCAACCTTCCTATCCCACTGATTATCAATGGAACACTCGCATTTCCTCTCACGGCAAGACTCCTGCTCTATCAACCCTGAGATGCAATATTTGAAGAGCGATTTTTTCAGCGCCCTGAACATGAACTGGTTCGACCTTGCGGTCGTTGTCTGGTTGATCGTCGGTGTTTTCCGTGGACGCAAGCACGGCATGTCCCAAGAGCTGCTGCCGTTGACGCAATGGATCGCCTTCGTCGTAGTTGCCAGTCTCTTTTACATCCAAATCGCGCACCCGCTCGCGCAACGCACCGGTCTCACCCTTTTGCCATGCGCCATCGCCACATACTGCTTCCTCGGTTGCCTGGTTTATGGTTTGCTCGGAAATCTTAAAAAGAAGCTCGACGACAAATTCCAGGAAGGCGATTACTTCGGCTCCGGTGAATACTATCTCGGCATGACCTCGGGCGTCATTCGTTTCATCTGCATTCTCATCGCTTTTTTAGCCGTAATGAATTCCCGCATCATCACCAAGGCCGAACGGGAGGCCACCCTCAAGATGCAGGAAAAAAACTTTGAAGGCGTTCGCTTCCCGACTTACGGCGAAGTCCAGAGCGCCGTGTTATTCGAATCGGCCACCGGCAATTTCGTCCGCGCTTATCTGCCGCACTTTCTCATCGCACCCGTCAACGCAAACGACGCCCCCACGCCTCAACTCCTTCACGCCACTAGTAAGGCCGTGGCAAAATCCACCACCAGCAACGACGGCGGCCTGAAAATCACCTTCGCGAAATAATCGTCACACGCGATTCTTTCCTCCTGTCGGCAAGTATCGGCAGTCATCTTTTCCCATTCAGTTTCCGTCGATGGTTACTTCCACCTAACCAAAAAATGGCGCGACAATGCCAAAATACGGCTTTTGCCCTAACCGCTCCATGTTATCTTCATTCACACTGTGAAGAGAAAGTTATCTGGAACTGCGTTGATCGTCTTTGTCAGCGGATTGGCATTATTCGCGCGTGACGACATTCGCACCTATACCATCCCCAAAGAACGTCCCTCGTCACAAGCTCAAGCCGAAGCTCCCACCTCGCAGGCTGAATCCTCTGCCCCTGTTAAATGGACCGCCCCGAGCGGTTGGCAGGAACGCGCCCCCGGCAACATGGTCATCGGCAGTCTCGCTGTTCCCGGCAAAGACGGCAAAAGCGCCGATGTCAGCATCACCACTTTCCCAGGCGACGTCGGCGGCGAATTGGCCAACCTGAATCGTTGGCGCACTCAACTCGGCCTGCCCCCGGTTTCCGACCCCGGCAAGAGCGAAGCACTCACTGTTGGCGGCGAGACCGGCAAGCTTTACGAACTGAGCAACGATAACGCGAGCATCTTCGTCGCTTCGATTCCTCGCAACGGTGCAACCTGGTTCTTTAAACTCAAAGGCGACAAAGAAACTGTCGAGAGTTCCAAACCCGCTTTCCGCGAATTTTTGAAGTCCATCCAATTTACCGATTCCGGTGAGACCGCCAGCGCAGCAGACCCCCATGGTGCATTGGCGAATGTTCCGGCCAACGGTGCCGACCCTCACGCTGGGCTTAACATCCCGGCTGTGACGGACGCCTCCGACCCGCATGCGGGCGTCGCCAAGCCAGATGGCGATCCGCATGCAGGACTCGGCACAACGCCTGACGCCGACAGCACTGGTCCCAAGATGGACATCCCGTCCAACTGGACGGAAAAACCGGCCGGCCAAATGGTGCTTAAGAGTTACAGCGTTGCCGGCTCGAAAGGCGGACAGGCGACCGTCGCCATCAGCACCTTCCCCGGCGATGTCGGTGGCAAACTGCCCAACGTAAATCGTTGGTGCCGCCAGATGGGCAAACCCGAAGTCGATGATTCTCAGCTAAATACCGTCGCCCCAGCTTTCGAAACACAAGGCGGCACCGGCTATTCCGTCGATATCGACGGCACTGACGTCAAAACCGGCAAACCCGCGCACCTCGTTGCCGTCGCCGTCCCGCACGACGGAAACACCTGGTTTTACAAATTCTTGGGCGACAAGGACACAGTTAAAGAATCGAAGGCCGCCTTCTTGAAATTCGTCAAAAGTGTGCGCTACTAAGCCGGTATTTTAGGTAAGGCATGTGCGACCCGGAAATTCCGGCTCCGCGTGCCCGATAAGTTGAAACAAATTTGTGAACAAGCTGCTAAAGATCCTGACATCCATCCGGCTAACCGTCATCTGCCTGTGCTTCGGCATCGCGCTCGTATTCATCGGCACGATCGCTCAGGTCGATGAGGGCCTTTATCAGGCGCAAAACCGTTATTTCCGCAGCTTGTTGATTTGGTGGTCGCCCGGTGATAGTCATCTCCATATTCCCATTTTTCCCGGCGGTTACCTGGTCGGTGGCCTACTTTTGGCGAACCTCATCGCCGCGCACGTCACACGCTTCAAACTCAGCAAACACAAAATCGGTATCTTGCTCACGCACTTCGGTTTGATCCTGTTGTTTGTCGGCCAATTCGCCACCGACCTATTCTCTCACGAAAGCGCCATGCGCCTAACTGAAGGCGAGTCGAAGAACTTTTCCGAAGCGTTTCGCTCGACTGAATTGGCGTTGGTCGACACCTCCGACGCAAACAGCGATCGAGTTTATGCCGTCTCTGATTCGTTGCTGGAGAAAAAGAAAACAATCCAGAGCGATAAATTGCCCGTGACAGTCAACGTGAAGAACTATTGGCCGAACGCGACCTTATTCCGCACGCCCGCTATCGCCACCAACATTCCCAAAGGAACGATTCTCCCGAAAGACCTCGGCGTCACCGGTGGCGATCTCGACGGTTACTGCGTTCTTCCGCAAGCTCCCGTTACCGACACCGAACATCGCAACATCCCGGCGGCGCTGGTCGAATTTGCCGAAGGCGACAAGCCGCTCGGCACATATCTCGTCACTGCCGCGCTTGACGCCAACCAACCGCTCAGCGTCAACGGCAAGTCCTACGAAGTCTCCCTGCGTTTCGAACGGGAATATTATCCGTTCAGCCTCACCTTGCTCAAAGCGACGCATGAACAATATAAAGGCACGGACATCCCGAAGAATTTTGCCAGTCGCGTGCGCATTGAAAATCCTGAAAAACATGAAGCGCGCGAAACCGTCATTTACATGAACAACCCGCTGCGTTACGCCGGCCTGACCTTTTTCCAATTTCAAATGGAAGCAGCGGAAATGCACCAAGCCGGCCAAGCATCGTCGACGTTCCAGGTCGTCCGCAATCCAAGCTGGTTGACGCCGTATCTCGCCTGCATCCTCGTCGCGCTCGGGCTGATCATCCAATTCATGACGCACCTTTTCAAGTTCGCCACCAAACGCCGCGCTCCAGCGGCAGAAAACGCAAAGACGCAAAGAGGCAAAGACGCGAAGAAGGAAAAGGTTAACGTTGCGCAGGAGGTTTCACTTTCATGACAAACGACAATCAAACTACCTCTGCTTCGCGCCTCGGCGCCATTGCGTTGAAAATTTTGCCATGGTGTTTTTTCGCATTGTTCGCGACCGAAATTATTGTCGTGTTCGGGCCAAAGAGCGACAAAGCCGGTTTTAAAACGCGCGAGTTCGGTGCGTTGCCTGTGTCTGTTCAATGGTCGTATTCAGCCCTTCGATTCCGTTGGCCTCAATTCCCTGCGCCAAATCCGCAGCACCAGCGACGTCCCGCTGGAATACGTTACGAATAAACTCGGCGTCGTGGAGGAAGTTCCGGGTTGGAAATTCTGGCACCATCCGAAAAAGCTGAAATCCACCGAATGGTTGATGGAAGTGATGTTCAAATCGGAACAGGCCGATGAGCGTCCGATTTTCCTCATCCACCATCCAGACATTTCTGGCCGAATTGAAACTCGGCGACAAAGGCATCGAAAATTCCGGCCTGCGCTATTACACGTTCAATCAGCTCAAGCCGCTGATGATCGGAAATCTGGGATCAAGCCGGCCTGGCATATCAAGCCGACGAAAAGCAACGGTCTCCACTGCAGAAGCAGGTCATCAAGCTGCAAAACGCGCTTTTCCTCTATGAAAACTTGAAGGTCGCCATCGTGCCGCCCTATTTCGACGATTTTGCCGCTGCAATATAAGAGCTGGGAGAAAACGATCCGCGCCCGGGCATGGCCGCCATCGAAGCGCAACAAGCCCACAAAACTTACGACACCAATGCACTGGAACATTCTGGATGCCGGTCAGCGCCGCCTAGGCAGTTCTCCACCAACCAATATGCCGGCCGTTATTACCCAATGGTGGTTCCGCCACCGGACCCCAACCGAACCGCGATAACTGGGGCAACATCGGTCAAAGGCTTCCTTGACGTCGCCAGCGAAAAGAACCGCGGTTATCAACCCGTCCGCAACTTCGCCACCATGGCCACCGCTTATAGCAAGGCGACACTGCCGAATTCAACAAAGCGCTCGTCGAATACAAGAGCTGGTTGCAGCAAAAATTCGCGCCTGAAGTTAAAAAGGGTAGCGAAGAGTTTTATCTTCAACGACACCAAGCCATTCCTGCACGCGACGATCATTTACATTTTCGCGTTTGTGCTCGCCGGATTTTCGTTGCTGACGTTCTCGGCATTGCGCCGACTTTCGGAATCGCTGCGCAAATCGTCGTTTTATCTCGTCATGCTCGCGGGCGTCGTTCATACGTTCGGCCTGATTTTCCGTATGTATCTGGAAGGCCGGCCGCCGGTCACCAATCTTTATTCGTCCGCGATTTTCATCGGTTGGGGTGCGATGATTCTCGGCCTTGTCCTGGAACGAATTTATCGCGTCGGCATCGGCGTCGCAGTGGCGTCGTTGCCGGTTTCATCACATTGCTGATCGCCCACAACCTCGCCCTCGGCGGCGACACAATGGAAATGATGCGCGCCGTGCTCGATACCAATTTCTGGCTCGCGACCCATGTCGTTGTCGTCACGCTCGGTTACGCCTCCACCTTCGTCGCCGGTTTCCTCGCGATCGTTTACGTCGCTCTCGGCTGGACCACGCGCTTGCTCGCGCCAAACGCCGCCGCGACACGCGCTCCGTCCGGAGCCGCCGATTCCACCGGACCTCGGCAAATCACTGGCCAAAATGGTTTACGGCATCGTCTGCTTCGCCACGTTATTCAGCTTCGTCGGAACCGTTCTCGGCGGCATCTGGGCCGACCAATCGTGGGGCCGTTTCTGGGGCTGGGATCCGAAAGAAAACGGCGCGCTCATCATCGTCCTCTGGAACGCGCTCATCCTCCACGCCCGCTGGGGCGGCATGGTTCGCGAACGCGGCCTGATGGCGATGGCCATCTTCGGCAACATCGTGACGAGCTTGTCCTGGTTCGGCGTGAACATGCTCGGCGTCGGCCTCCACTCCTACGGTTTCATGGACCAGGCGTTCTGGTGGCTGATCGCCTTTGATATCAGCCAATTGTTACTCATCGTGATGACAGTCATCCCGACGCATTACTGGAAGAGTTTCAAACGTGATGACGGAACAGGTCCAGCGCTGACAACACCAGCCGCTGCATAGCACTAGCGCGATTCGACGACTCTTGAAATGACAACCAAGCGCGGGCCGCGCTAAATTTTCGTCGTGAACTGATTACTGCTCACCGGTTACTGCTTACTTCCTTTTTCCCCATTTCCTCGTATCTTCTGTGGCTATGGCCAAAACCCGCGTCGTCATTGGGATGAGCGGCGGCGTTGATTCGTCCGCTGCGGCAGCCTTGCTTTTCGAGCAGGGCTATGACGTCGTCGGCATCACTCTCAAGCTGTGGCCGCAGGATTGCGTCTCTCGTGCCGAAGACAAATGTTGCGGCCCGCAAGCGGTCACGGACGCTCGCAGCGTCTGTCACAAGCTCGGCATTCCTTACTATCTCATCGACGAAGCCGACGCGTTCCAAAAGCAGGTCATCGCGTATTTCGCTGAGGAATACAAAGCCGGCCGCACGCCAAACCCTTGCGTCATGTGCAATGAAAAGTTGAAGTTCGGCGCGTTGCTCGACCGCGCCCGCCAACTCGGCGGCGATTTCATCGCAACCGGCCATTTCGCCCGCGTGGAAAAAAATGCCGAAGGCTCCCGCACCCTGTTGAAACGCGGCCTCGATCCGCGCAAAGACCAAAGCTATTTCCTTTTCTCGCTGCGACAGGACCAACTTGCGCACGCCATGTTTCCGCTCGGTTTTAAGACGAAGCAGGACACGCGCGAAGTGGCCCGGCACTGCAATCTCAAGACCGCCGACAAAGAAGAGAGCATGGAAATTTGTTTCGTGCCGGACAACGATTACGGCGCGTTTCTTTCAAAAGCGAACCTCGTCCAACCGCACAAGGTGAAATCGTTGACCTGCAGGGCCGCATTCTCGGTCATCACAAGGGAATTGAGTTTTACACCATCGGCCAGCGCAAAGGCCTCGGCATCACATCGCCGAAACCCTTTATGTCATCGAACTCGACGCCGCAAACAACCGCGTCGTCGTCGGTGATGACTCAGCTTTGGATCGCGATGAATTTGTGATCGAACGTTGCAACTGGATTCCATTCGAGAATCCGCCGGCGCAAATCGAAGCGACGGCGAAAATTCGTTACAATCACCCTGGCGCGCCGGCGACAATTACTCCGCTCGACGACGGCAAAGCAAAAGTGAAGATGCACACTATTCAACGCGCGATCACGCCCGGGCAGGCGTGTGTGTTGTATCAGGACGACCTAGTGGTCGGCGGCGGTTGGATTGCTCGCGGTTAAAACAATCGCGCCCGCCACGCCAAGCTTTGGACGTGGTACATTGGGGTCGGACGATTTCCAACGAAATAGGGCTCCTGTGCTTCCGAAGTGGGCATCGACTCACTGATTTTCTTTCCCGTCCGACTTTTTCATCAGAATATTTTTGCGACATGTGCACGAAACGACCACGCCGCCACCAGCACGCGGTTTGATGGACGCCGTTCCGCCGATCATTCGCGCGCGATGTTGAATGACGCGCAGTCCCATGCCGGTATTTCGCGGTCCGTTCTTAGGCAACCCGCAGCCGTTATCCTGGATGCGTAACACGACACCCGACGTCGTCACCTTCAACGAAATCAAAATTTCATTCGCCTTGCCGTGCTTGATCGCATTCGTCGTCGCCTCCTGCGCGATGCGATACAAATGCACCGCAACCGCATTGTCGGCGATCCGAATATCGGGATCGCACTTGAACTCGCACTTCACGTTGAAGAACGTCTGCATGTTTTCGGCCAATTGCTGCAGCGCCGTATCGATGTCGTTACTTTCCAGAACCGTCGGGCACAATCCACGCGACATCCGACGCGCTTGCACCAACGCATCATTGATCAAGCTCGCGATCGTCCCGGCATCCGACGCCTCTTCGCGACCGCGCGCTTCCAAGCGGTTCTGGAGCGTCTTGGCCATGAAAGCAATTCCGGTCAGAGCCTGGCCCAGGCCGTCGTGGAGATCCTGGCCGATGCGCCGCTGCTCGCGCTCGCTCACCTGTTGGATTTCGCGCTCAAGATCGCGACTCTCCGTCACGTCGCGCAAAATGCTCAGATTCAAATCCGCCGCCAATTTGCTTGCCGAAAACTCGATGTAACGCCGTTCCCCATTAGCGCGGCAAACCGACAATTCACCCAATCCATCCTCGCGATGATCCGTGCGAACCTCTTCGGCGTTCAGCACCAGGTCCGACCACTTCATCTTGAGCAACCGGTCGCGCGAAGCCCCGAGCAACTTGCACGCGGCGCCGTTGACTTCCACGAATTGCCCATGGTCATCCGAAATCAAAATCGCATCCATGCTGCGTTCGAACAGCAAACGAAAGCGCTCATTGCTTCGCTGCAATGCGTGAAACGTCGCCGCCTGCTGCACCGAATAGCGGATCGAACGTTCCAGCACGGTCGGGTCCAGCTTATCTTTCAGCAAATAATCCGCCGCACCGAGTTCAGCCGCCTGCGCGTCGACTTCCGGATCAACCGCTCCCGTCAGCATGATAATGGGCGCCGACAATCCGAAGTCATTCGCCTCACGCAGCAAATCCAAGCCCGTTTTGGCCCCGAGATAATGGTCGAGCAGATAAACGTCGTGCCGCTGCTCGCGCATTTTGGCGAGGCCCTCCTCGTAATTCCCAGACCATTCGATTTCGTACAGTTTTTCCGGGAATGTTCCTCAGCATCCGACGCAGAAGAATCGAAAAAACCTCTTCGTCATCGATCAGCAGAACGCGTAAAGGTGGGTGCTCCATCGCAAAAGAAATATTTTAAGTTTAAATCAGGACATCAACATCGGGACATCAGATGCTCAAGTACCTCCTACAGGCACCTGAAAAATTTGCAACCCGACCTTTGCGTAAGTGAAAACATTGGCCACGTTAATGGTCACGGACGCGGTCCGGGTATTCGGTTGGTTGTGAGGATATTATCCATGTCGCAAAACAACGCTTCAAGGGAAATCGCCCCTCGAACCGCGTAGCGGTTCTTGAAGGTAGCCGTGGGTTTTAACCACGAATGAGACGTCAAAAGAGGGTTGTGTCGCGTAGCGACACATGAACCCGAAAAAACCGAAACATACCCACTGCATGTGGCTAACCGGGGCTGGCTTCAATGGCTATCCCCTATCATGTGGTGCGCGCAAAAAAACGATTTTGGAAGGGCTGTAAGCCGAATTTTGTCTGAACTCTTGCGAGTCGAGAGAATCATTTGTCTCAGCAGCCGATACCCGGGACCTGTCCCGCTTTCGCGGAACTCAGAGCGGGCCGCTCCAGGGTCCCCTATTTGGCCTTGCACCCGATGGGGTTTTCCGTGCCACTGCCATTACTGGCAGCGCGGTGGGCTCTTACCCCACCTTTTCACCCTTACCGGCGCATTGCTGCACCGGCGGTTTATTTTCTGTGGCACTTTCCGTCAACGCAGCCTCACGACTGCATTGCCCGCGTGTATCCCGGAATCAAGTTCCAGGTTACGCGGCATCGCGCCCTCTAGTGTTCGGACTTTCCTCCCCGTCCTTGCGGACAGAGCGATCCTCCACCCTTCCAAAATCACGCACATCATACCGCGAATCCCCCTCTTTACAAGACGCCCTGCCGACCAGAAGCCAACATGCTCGAACACTCCCGCGTTTACTGTAAAACATTTTCATGCTTTCCCCGATAGGTCGTTTGCTTGTCTGTATTTAGTAAGTGAGGACAATGGGGTCGCGCCAACCATCCCAAATATGTTTAAGTGTCCCCCTGTCGCCCTTTTTATGCTGGCGATAGCGACATGTGTCACGTACGCGCAGCCCGCCAGTCCTTTTGATAGTTCGCCCCAAGCTTACAAATCGCTCAGTCTCGAAGACCTGATGAACCTGCCGGTCACATCAGTCTCCCGCCAACCCGAGCCCTACAGCGTCGCCCCCGCAGCCTTGCAAGTGGTAACGGGCGATGAAATTCGCCGTTACGGCGCCTCGAGTTTTCCGGAAGCCTTGCGCCTGGCCGACAATCTCGACGTCGCCCAAGTCAGTTCGTCCAGCTGGGCAATCAGCTCGCGCGGCTTCAATTCGTCGGTCGGAAACAAACTGCTCGTCCTGATGGACGGCCGCACCATCTACACCCCGTTGCTCTCCGGCGTCATCTGGGCCAACCAGGACTACTTGCTTCAGGACATCGATCGTATCGAAGTTATCAGTGGTCCGGGTGGAACCCTTTGGGGCGCCAACGCGGTGAACGGCGTCATCAATATTGTCAGCAAAAACGCACGCGACACGCAGGGCTTCTATGGCGAAGTTGGCGGCGGTTCGTGGTTGCACGACTTTGTCGGACTGCGCTACGGCGGGACAATCACGACAAACGTCTTCTACCGCGCTTACGTGAAGTATTTCGAGCGCGGCCCATTGGAATACGCCGATGGCGCCAGCGCGCATGACCCTTGGAACCGCGGCCAGGGCGGCTTCCGCATCGACGACGAACGCTCCTCCGTCAGCAAGTTCACGCTACATGGCGATTTCTACGCAGGTGACACCAGTATTGTTCCCGCCGGTCAAGGCACCCCGCAAGCGGTTGGCAACGCCAGCGGCGGCAATCTACTCGGGCGCTGGACGCGCACGCTGGCCGAGGAATCGGACATGTCGCTGCAAACCTACTACGATCACACCCATCTCGGCGTGCCCTTCCCGGCTTCTGGCTCTGTGCCGTCGGGTATTTTTCGTGACGACCTCGACACTTTCGATATCGATTTCCAACACCGCATTCCCATCGGTGACCGTAATCGCGTCATCTGGGGTGCCGGTTATCGTTTCATAAACGACAACTCCACTGAAGCGCCTTTGGTTGCCTTCTTTCCGGCCGTCTTCAATCAGAACATCTTCAGCTTTTTTGTGCAGGACGAAATCAAACTGCACGAAAACTTGTTCTTTACTCTCGGCACAAAACTCGAGCACAACGACTACACCGGCTTCGAAGTCGAACCCAGCGGCCGCATCGAATGGCACGTCCATGAGAAGCACATGATCTGGGGCGCCATCTCCCGCGCTGTGCGGACGCCTTCTCGTTTTGACCGCGACATCTTCGAACCAGCGCCCGAGTTCGGCAACGTGCTCGGAACCAGCAATTCCAACTTTCGTTCCGAATTTGTCCTCGTTTACGAACTCGGCTATCGCGCCGAACTCACCAAACGCGTCTCCGGTTCGCTCTCGCTTTTCTTCAACAATTACGAAGACCTTCGCACCATCGGCACTACGAGCGGCGGTTTGCCTTTAGTTTTCCAAAACAATCTGCACGGCTATACCTACGGCCTCGAACTCAGCAGCGATTACCAGGTGCTCGACTGGTGGCGCTTGCACCTGGGCTACGATTTGCTTGAAGAACATTTGCGCGTCAAAAACGGCGAGTTCGATGTCAACAACGGTCTCAACGAAACAGCCGATCCGAAAAATCAACTCTTTCTGCGCTCCTCCATGGATTTGCCGTACAACATCGAATTCAACACGGCCCTGCGCCTGATTGGCGCCGTCCACAACGACAGCGGTCCGACAGTCGGCACTGTCCCCAGCTACGTCGAACTCGACGCCCGCATCGCCTGGCACGCCACCAAACACCTTGAACTTTCCATCGTCGGCGAAAACCTCCTGCACCAACGCCACCCCGAAGCCGGTTTCCCTGGCCCCGCGCAAGAATGGGCCATCCGCAGCGCCTACGGCAAACTCGCCTACCAATTTTAGCCCGGCATTTACACCGCATCCGAGTCTTTGCGATCTTCGCGCCTTCGCGTTAAAAAGCAGCTTCCAAAAAACCATGCCAACCCCGCTCGTTCGACAAATTTAGTCATAAAAAACTGCCATTTCTTTCCCTGATTTCCCTCCTTTCCCTACATTTTTTGACGAGTAGCTCCTTCCTGCCATAATCCCACCCGCACGCACGCACAAGCGTGCCCGCCGGGCAATCACACCCGTTGGCCCGTCCTCCATAGCTTCACGCGAAGGAGGAAACATGGAAAGGTTCGTTATGTGGAAATGCTCGAAGATACCGAAGGTTTTGCAGCGCGTGTGCCCGAAGCAGACGCTGAGCTCCCCCGCCGCTTTGGAATTGTGCGCGTGGACCTGCAACTCGACGCATCCTTTCCAGCCCTCAACCCTCAACTCTCAACCATCGAAAATTGCACCTGCTGCCACCTTCTGTCACCTACTGCCGGCCATTGCCACCGGAAAAATCTTTTATACAAAGGGTCTAAATCTCAAAAATATCCACGCCCGCTTGCGTTTCGTGCGATTTCACATGCTGTTTTAACCCCCCATTTTCGCACGTTTTTCACGCAATCCGACTCACCGGCCCACCGACTTACCGACTCACAACCCGTATGTGCCCACCACCCTGTTGTCTTGCCTTGCGAGCCCATTCCGAGTATTGATTTTACTGCCCAAGCGACACCTCTTTATGAATCGGTTTCGAACCTTCCTGCTCATCCTGTCTCTGGTTCTGGCCATCGGCTCGCCGCGCGCTAAGGCTGCGACGCTCAACGTCCCACCACGCGCCACCAATGCCCTTGCCGGCCAGCAATTCGTCAACGTCATCACCTCAATGGCCGCGCCGCCGGACACGCAGCGCGAGAATTGGATTTTCGCCCAGATCGCCAGCGGCAACGTCCCCAATTTCATGCACACGTTGGTCCCTATCACGACGAACCTGACCATCAGCGGCGTGCCGCACACCGTAACTTACTACGTCACGCCCGACTACATGGCCATTGGTTCCGATTCCGATTATTTCCTCGAACCCATGACCCCGCTGCTCGCCCAACGTGTCGACACACTCCTCGGCACCATTCGCCCCACGCGAAAAATGGTCAACGACATCGCCAACAAAGCCGTCGTCCATCTTCAGCCGAACCCGATTCCGCCGGACCCGAACATGATTACCGTGCCGTATTTCAATCAGCACAATACGATGGTCTGGACCCAACGCGTCGTCACGCTGGCCGCGCACCCGCTCGGCTCACTCGTCGACGGCGACAAAAAAGACGTCATCGTTTCCACACTCATTTACAACAATCTGCATTCCGGCGTGCCGAAACCCGTCGTCATCTACGGCTGGCACTATCCCGACGGTACATTCATCCAACCCGCATACAACGGCCATGAAGAAACCTACGCCGATTACAGTCACGGCATCCGCATGGTCCAAAACGCCATCATCCTCGACGGCACCAACACAACCATCACCGCTGTCCTCACAAATCCAGCAGTCGCCGCCATCCTGAGCGATGAAACCACGTTCACCGGCAACACCATTCCGCAGCCGTACTACACTGTCGCCGCCGTCGCGCCGACGATCATCACCCATCCATTCAGCCGCGCGGTCGGTCCCGGCACCAATGTTCAATTCTCCGTGCTCTCCGTCGGCGACCCGCCGCTCACCTACACCTGGAAGCAAAACGGCTCAGCCATATCCGGTGCGACCAATTCCGTCCTCACCATCAACAACGCGCAGTCAGGCAACGTCGGCACTTACAGCGTCGTCGTCGGCAACGCCAGTGGCACAGCTACAAGTTGGAACGCGACACTGACGGTTAACGCGCAGACGCATCCGATTTTGTTCTCTGACGATTTCGACAACAACAACTCCGCCAACTGGAATGTGTTCTGGGGCGCGGACAACAGCGTGCCCGATTACACGGTCACGTGGGCTTACGACTACGGCGCGACTCCTTATTTATACAGCGGCCTCAGTCACTTGATCCCGCCTTCACCGCATTCTACCGGGTCAACTAAAGGCGTGAAGTTCACCGTCAACACCACCAACGGCGCGAACGTCGGCGTAAACATTTATCCAAAAAACAAAACCTTCAGCGGCAACTTCGCCGTGAAATTCGACATGTGGATCAATTACCCCGGCACCGCGAATGGCAGCGGCGCGAGCGGCAGCACGCAATTTGGAATTTTCGGCATCGACCACACCGGCACCCGCGCAAACTGGGGCGCAGCCAGCGCGACCGCCACCGATGGGCTCTGGTTTGGTTCTGACGGCGATGGCGGCACCACCCGCGATTACCGCGCTTATCTCGGCAATGTGTCCGGCACACAAACCGAACTCATCGGCGCGACCAGCGGCCTGACCGCCTCGAACCACGCCGCTGCCATTTATCAAACGCTCTTCCCCGCTCCGCCAAACGAATCCGCCGGTGCCCCCGGCAAAACCTGGGTCTCAGTTGAAGTCGATCAAACGAACAATAACCTCACCGTGTTGATGAACGGCACAGTCATCGCGCAGCGCACCAACACATCCGTTTTCATTAACGGCACAATCATGCTGGGGTTAATGGACGTCTTCCCATCGCTCGCCAGTCCCGTCGCCGAGTCCTACGTCATATTCGACAATGTCACCGTCGAAGACCTCAGCTCCAGCGGAGTTGCTCCCAACATCAATTCTCAACCACAAAACCAAAGCGTCCCACTCGCCACGCCCGCGACTTTCACCGTCAGTGCCACCGGTTCGTCGCTCAGCTATCAATGGCTCTTCGAGGGCAACAACATCGCCGGTGCCAATGGCTCGTCGTACACCATCGCCAGCGCTCAAAACACAAATATCGGTTACTACAGCGTCATCGTGAGCAACGCGCTCGGGACCGCCACTAGTTCGAGCGCCAACCTGACCATCAGCGGGTATTATCTCGATACGCTCGACGCCAACAGCTCAGCGAATTGGGTCACGAACACATCGTCTGCGGACAACCGCATCACGTGGAATTTCGATTACTCAACTGTCGGAATCCCACTGCTCAGCGGAGCGAGCAGCACGCGCGCGTTAAAGATGGAAGCGAACCTTTCTTTGGCTGCCGTCGCCGCGATCAATCTATCGCCAAAAAACCAAAGTTTCACAGGCGATTACCAATTGCGCTTCAATGTCTGGTTGAACTTCGTGGGCCCCGCGCCCGGCGGCGGCACTGGTTCCACCGAAGCGTTCACCGCCGGCATCGGCACCACCGGCGATCGAGTCGAGTGGGCGCAAGCGGGCAACACAGCCAACGGTGTTTGGGTTGCAGGCAATGGTGATGGTGGATCGAGTCCCGTCACACCGACCTATCCCGACTACGCGATCTACACCAACGCAACCATTGGTGCCGCGTCGACGCTCGTTCGCACCAACTCCGGACTCTACGCCGCACCCAACAACGCCAACCCGAGCACTTATCACGGCAACACCTATTACACCGCCGCGTTCCCCGGCAAAACCATCCCGGCCGCTCAAACCGCGCTTGCGCCTTCGACCCAAACCGGCACTGCTAGTACTGGTTCGCTCGGTTTCAGTTGGCACGAAGTCATCCTGAAAAAAGTCAGCAACGTGGTAACGTGGTCGATCGATGGCGTGCGGATCGCTTCGGTGACGAATGGCGTCATCGCGGGCAACAATGTCTCCATCGGTTACATGGACCCGTTCCCGAGCGTCGCACAGACGAATTTTGAATTTGGTCTCTTTGCCAATTTCCGCGTCGAACCAACCGGTGCAGAAACCGGAACTGCCCCAACCATCACCGCACAACCGCAAAGCACCAGCGTGAGCCCCGGCGCAACCGCGACGTTCAGCGTGACCGCGAGAAGCTCCAGCCCGTTGCGTTATCAATGGCAAAAGAACGGCATCACTATTTCCGGCGCGACCGCATCGGCGTTCACGATCGTCAACGCGCAACAATCCGACGCGGGCACGTACCATGTTTTGGTGATGAACGATTTCAATTTCGTCACGAGCAGCGATGCAACACTTACGGTCTTGAGCGGACCGACACGCTTGCAAGGCATGGCGCTCAACCCCGATAATTCCGTCACCACCACCTGGACAACCGACGCTTCGAGCACCTACACGCTCCAATACAAATCAAACCTGACCGACGCCGTCTGGACGCCTCTCGCCAGCTATATCGCCTCCGGCCCGACGCTCACCATTCCTGACGGACCGATCACCGATTCGCAACGCTTTTACCAACTCTCATCTGACCAACACCTCAGCGACATCGCCGGTGTGATGAATTTCACTTTACTGGGAAACTCCGACAATTTCGTTTCTCTACCGCTGGTGCGCGGCCCTTCGTCGGTCGCCGATATTTTATCCGCATCAGGAAACGTCATTACGACCATTGATTCACCGTGGACCAACGGCCAGTTCGTTTACCCAGCTAACGTGCAGTCGAATACTTATTACGCGCGTTTCATCTCCGGCGCCCTCGCCGGCCGCATCTACACCGTCACCGACAACACCGCGAACACAGTGACAATTAACCTCGGCTCCGATTCCGTCGCCGCAGTCGCGCAATACGACCAAATCTCGATTGAACCCTATTGGACCCTCGCCACCGCGTTCCCGAACGGCGCGGGCGTGAACGTTTCGCCCACCCAGGGCAATCGCAACACCGAAATTCTTTTGCCCGATCAATCCAGCCCCGGCGTGAATCTTAGTTCAGCGCGCGTTTACTTTTTCAACGCGGGCATTTGGAAACAAGTCGGCCAGGGCGGCGCCAATCACAACGACGATGTGCTCGCGCCCAACATTCACTTCATCATTCGCCACAACGTCGCCACCAACACAACCCTCTCGATCACCGGCCTCGTCGTCTCAAGCGCATTGTCCATCCCGTTGCAAACATCCAGCACCACCGCGCAAGACAACTACATCGGCCTCGCTCGCCCCGTTACGATGACGTTGAACACCTCCGGTCTCATCAGCAGCGGAGCGTTTAGCACAAGCCCGCTCCCCGGCACGCGCACCGACGAACTGCTCACTTTCGATAACGGCGTCGCGCAGAAAAATAAATCTTCCTCGGCAGTGTATTATTACTGGAGCAATGCGTGGCGTCGGGTCGGTTCCGGAAGTCAGGACGTCGGAGACACGCAAGTATTCGCACCCGGCACCGGCGTCATCATCCGCAAAGCCACCAACAGCCCTGCCTCGGTTTGGGTTACCTTACCGACCTGGTGAAAGCGTGTTGAGCAGAGCGGCCAATCGCCTCGTCTGGTCCCGACGCGAATAGTGTTCAACCGCTTGCTCGTTGCGCGTCAGCTTGATGTCGCCGGTTTGTTTCCACTCGGCGTACCACTTTGTGAGAACGCCCGCGATTTCCTGCGGTGTGCTGGTGATCTCGCCGGCCCTTGTCCGGCGGACGATGTCGCACGCATCACCGCCGTCGTCAGGTGCGAGCAAGATGGGACGTTTCGCGCCAAGATAGTCAAAAATTTTCGCCGGCAAAACACCGGGATGATCGGTGCAAGTCAACAAGAGCAACGCCGCGCTCTTCTGTTGAATTTCAATGACTTGTTTGTGTGGAACCTTGGGATGGGCTTTGACCGGCAACGTCTCCAACGCGCCGGGACAGGTCTCATTGATCTGTTCGACCGATGGTCCGTAAAAGTTGACCTGGATTTTGTCGCGAGGAATCGAGCCGCTGTTTAACGCAAGCCGAAGCCCTTGCATGAACAGGTCAGGATGCTCAAGCCGAACGATTGAGCCGGTGTAAGAAATTGTGAAAACCGATTTGTCCGGTTGCACGCCTGTCGGAAACAGCGCCGGGTCATAACCGTTTTCAATGACCTGCACTTGTTTGCCGATCCTGGGCGAAAGCTCTTTGGCCCAGCTCGGCGAGACAATCGCGACCGCGTTGGCATCGCGGCAGAGTCGTCGCTCGTGATAAGCCCAAATGGGCCGCTTGTACCATGAACCAAACGGAACAAGACTGTAGCTGTCGCGCAAATCGGCAATCCACGGCTTGTTGATTCGCTTGGCCGTTTGACTCGCTAAACCCATCGTGACAATTGGATCGCTCGTCGCCCACACGGCATCAAACTGAGTTTCGCGACAAAGTTCGGTGATGGCTTCAGTCGCCTTGCGCGACCACAGGTGTGGCGCGAGGTGCGGGCTCGCGTAGGGCAATAATTTTCGAACCACCATGCGTTCGTAAAACGTGCGATACGGCGGCTGGGGAACGCGCACGATTTTGACGTCGTCCGGTATTTTGCCGACGAAGTTCGGATCTGAATCACGACCCTCGGCCGGCCAGTCCTGGCAGACGACGGTAGGCAGCCATCCGTTTTCGGGCAGATACTTTGCGAAGCAACCGGTGCGATAACTGGCCACGTGATTGCGCGGAGGAAAGTAAAATGCGATCAAGAGGACTCGTTTCAACGCGGCGCGAAGGTAGTTCGCAGAGGAAATGCTTTTCAAGCATAAAGAAAGCCATGAGAATGCGCGCCGTCGCGCATGAACGCCGTTATCCCGCACAAATCCAAACCTGCCGTGCGGCATTTGCACGTTCTGCAGAACTCTTTCTTTGTCACGCCGTTCCTGGATTTTTTGAAAAAGCACTTTCCGGAAGAGTTTGCCGGTTCGACGTTTTACGCGATGGGTTACAGGGACCGCATCCAAACCGACGTTCCAGTGACGGTCGTGAAATCGTTTGGCGACTTTATCAAGCTCTACCTAAAAATGCGACGCTACGACCGCATTTTCTTCCATTCATTTCCAGCAGCACACAAGCGGCTGATGTTGATGGCGCTGTCGCCTTCGTTGCTGAAGCGCATGACATGGATTATCTGGGGCGCGGACCTCTACAACGAATACGAATACTTGAGCACCAGCCCGAAGGGTTCTCACCGTTCGCGCTTGCGATTATTGCGGTTTGTCACGTCGCGGTTTGGCGCGGTCGCAACGCTTTTGCCAAGCGACTTTGAATATGCAAAGAGCATCTTTGGTTTGCGCGGCCAGCATAAGCCGGTGAGTTACATTCCGGTTTCGGATTTGCCGCACGTCGCGGAGAGAACGCGCCAACCCGGCGAACCATTGCGCATTCTCATCGGCAACTCGTCCACGCGCACCAGCCGATTCGAAGACGCGTTTGAAAAGTTGAAAGTTTATCGCGACGAGAACATTGAAATTTTCGTTCCGCTCTCTTACGGCGATAAGGAATACGCGCGTGAAATCGCCAGGCTCGGCGCGGATATTTTCGGCAACAAGTTCAAGCCGCTCCTCGAGTGGATGGCACCCGCTGATTACGGCGCTTTGCTCAACAGCATCGACATCGGCGTGTTCAACCACAAGCGACAGCAGGCGTTGGGCAACATCTATCACATGTTCGCCGCCGGTAAAAAAGTTTATGTCCGGAGCGACGGCGCGATGTGGTCGTTCTTCAACTCTGATTTGAAGACAGAAATCGGAGACGCCTGCGATTTGGGAAAGATTTCGTTCGACGAATTAGCCAAACCGGTAGACGGACGCGCTAACCACGAGAAGATCGGCGGGCACATCGGTCTGCCGAACTTGATCAAAATGTGGAACGGGATCTTGCGCGAGTAGCCTCACGCGATGGGCTTGATGGCCGTTCCGTTCAGCCCGATTGGCATTAGCTGGTCGGTGTAAGCGTCCGGTGGGTCATCAATTCTCTCAAGCCAGAGCACGACAGGGATGGCCATGCGGGCAAGAAGCGATTTTAAAGACCGACGCCATCCCCGCGCTGACCGGCGTCGAATCCACAGACTTAACATTTGTGCCATACTGGCGTCCCATCCTCCGGACGCTCGAATCATGATTGATGAAAAGCCGCTATTGGTCAGGTGACGTTTCAGCGAAAACGGCGTGTAACGATATTCATCGTAAGGTGAGCAATGAAGCGGCCACAAAAACGGCACGGTGAAATACATGAACCCGCCGGGCTTCAACACCCGCAATATTTCCTTCATCACAACTTCCGGTTCTGGACAATGCTCGAAAACTTCAGTCGCCATCACGCAGTCCACGCTCGCATTCTCCATCGGGATTACTTTTCCGTCCCATTCCAGGTCAGGTTTGCCATACTCGTTATTCGGTAGATCAAGGCCAATGTAACGCGTCACCCGGCTGCCGGGTTGAACAAATAACGATTTGTAAGGCATGCGTCCGCATCCAACGTCCAGCACCGTGCCGTGAAAATTCGGCAATTCGCGTGTGAGGGCCTTGAGCACGGCACGACGCGGTATGTAAATGTCGATCCTTCTGGCGGTGCACTTGGGATTGAGGAAATCATGTTGGTCGGCCATACAAACAATTTTGAATTGTTGCGCAGTTTGCCGATATGAACAAACGGCGTCCAGATAAACCAATTCTTCTCGCCTGCTTTTGTTCGACACGGCAGAATAGTCGCGCTCCTTATGAAACAACTTTTGCTGCTTGCTGTTTGCGCCTCAACAGCTGCGTATGCCTCCACTGCTCAATTCAAATTCGCCCACCAAACACTTACTGTGCCTGATGGGTTCACCGTCGAACAGGTTACCGCGACCGATCTGCTCCCAAGACCGATCGAAGCCGACTTTGACGAACAGGGCCGCCTTTACGTTACTGACTCGTCTGGCTCGAATGAAAAGCCGCCGGTGCAACTGGAGCAAAAGGCACACCGGGTGTTGCGCCTTGAAGATACGAAAGGGAACGGTCATTTCGATAAAACCACGGTGTTTGCGGACAAGCTGACGTTTCCGGAAGGGTGTTTGTGGTATAACGGATCGCTGTATGTCAGCGGTGTGCCGAGCATCTGGAAACTCACTGATACGAACGGTGATGGCGTAGCGGATTTGCGCGAAGAATGGCATCTGGGCAAGACGATGACTGGTTGCGCTAATGACCTTCACGGGCCATACCTCGGATTGGATGGTTGGATTTATTGGTGCAAGGGCGCCTTCGCGGAACAGACTTACGACGATCCCGGCCACAAGCCGATCAGCAGTCGTGCCTCACACATTTTTCGGAAGCGACCGAAAGGCGGGATTGTGGAATCGGTCCTGACCGGCGGAATGGATAATCCCGTTGGTCTGACTTTTACACCGGAAGGCGAACGCATCCTGAGCGGTACATTCTTTGTTCATCCCGAAGCGGGCGATCGCGATGGACTCATTCACGCGATTTACGGTGGTGTTTATGGCAAGCCGCATCCTGATGTGCTCGATGGCCACAAAAAAACCGGCGAACTCATGCCACTGATGACTCATCTTGGGCCAGCGGCGGCGTGTGGGTTGACGCGCTATCAATCGACGCAATTCGGCAATGATTTTCAAAATAACCTGTTCGTTTGCTGCTTCAATTTGCGGAAGGTCGTGCGTGTCGTTCAGGAACCCGACGGCGCGACCTACAAGACGAAGGAACAGGACTTCGTCGTCTCGGACAGCACGGATTTTCATCCCACGGATGTTCTCGAAGATGCCGACGGCAGCTTGCTCGTCGTCGACACCGGTGGTTGGTATAAGATTTGTTGCCCGACCTCACAGCTTTGGAAACCGGATTCGCTTGGCGCAATTTACCGCATTCGTAAAAGTGGCGCACATAAGGTCGAAGACCCGCGCGGGTTGAAACTCGATTGGAGCAACACCGAAGCTGAGCAGTTGACGAAGCTTCTCGACGACAAACGTCCGGTGGTGGTTGAGCGCGCTATCCAACAACTCGGCAAAATTGGACATCCAGCGGTTCAGCCGTTGTCGAACGTGCTAACGAAATCGCCATCGGTTGAAGCACGGCGCAATGCTGTTTGGGCTTTGACACGTATCAATGACAAGACTGCCCGCGATGCGGCGCGTTACGCGTTGATGGATGCAAATGAATCAGTGCGGCACGCCGCCATTCATTCGGTGAGCGTGTGGCGTGATGCCGATGCGCAATTTCCGTTGCATCCGCTCATGCGCACGGGCAGCGCACAAATCCGGCGCGCCGCCGCTGAAACGCTCGGTCGTTTGCAGAGCAAAGCCGCGATTAGTGCTTTGTTCGATGGCGCGCCGACCAAACATGATCGCGTGCTCGAACATTCCATCACTTACGCGCTCATCGATATTGATGACCCTGCGGCGACAGTCATTGGTCTAACGAACACGAACGTGTTTGCGCAACGTTGCGCTTACATCGCGCTCGATCAGATGGACAATGGCGGGTTGAAGCCGGAACAGGTTTCACCGTTGCTCTTGTCTTCCGACACGAATCTGAAAGAAACCGGCGCGTGGCTCGTGTCGCATCATCCGGAATGGGGCGAAGCGCTTGCGGGGTTGCTCCGTGACGCGTTGAACAAGGCGTCGACGCCTGAGCAACAGGACGCGTTGGAAAAGCAACTCGCTCAACTCGCATCGAATGCGAAAGTTCAGGAATTGTTGGCCGAGAGCGTCACTGCAGAATCGAAACCGGCGCAACTCATCGCCGTTCGTGCGATGACACAAGCGCATCTTCGCGCGGCGCCCATCGCCTGGGGCACGGCTTTGAGCAAAGCGCTTGCCGGGTCTAATGCGACGCTCGTCCGTGAAGCTGTCAGCACGGCGCGTTATGTCACATTCGAAGAACGCCCACCCGGATTGAGTGATGCGCTGGTTCGAGTTGCTAACAACAGTGCATTGCCGGACGAAGAACGTCTCAATGCTCTCGCTGCCGCACGGAGTCAGATCAAGCTCGATCCTGAACTGTTCGAGTTTGTGCGGGCACAACTCGATCCGAACAAACCAGTCGCGGCACGTGTGACGGCTGCATCGGTTATCGAACGTGCCAAACTAACACCGGAACAACTGAAGGCACTGACCGAAAATGTTAAAGCAGTCGGCCCGATGGAGTTAACCCATCTGCTCGCGGCTTATGGCCATGCATCAGAGGAAGCCCTGGGCATGTCCATCGTGGAAGCGCTCAAGGAATCGAAAGCCCGCTCGACGCTTCGCGCCGATGCGGTGAAGCCTCAGTTCGCGAAATTTCCCGCGCCAGTTCAGCAGAAGCTTGATGAGTTCCTGAAATCGCTCAACGTCGATTCCGCCAAACAACAGGCGCATATCGATGATCTGCTATCGCAAATCAAGGGCGGCAACATCTATCGCGGTCAGGCCGTCTTCAATGGCGCGAAAGCCGCGTGTTCCACTTGCCACTCGATTGGTTACGGCGGAGGCCATGTTGGACCGGACCTGACGCGCGTCGGCCAGATCCGCACCGAGCGCGATATTCTCGAAGCAATTGTTTATCCGAGCTCGAGTTTCGTCCGCAGCTTTGAACCGTTTATTGTCACCACTAAAGATGGCGAAGACTACAGCGGCGTGATCAAGAAAGACGCGCCCGACGAAGTCATTCTCGCAACCGGCCCGCAATCCGAGCAACGCATCCAGCGCTCGAACATCGCCGACATGCGCATGGGCTCAGTCTCGATCATGCCGCAAGGCCTCGACGAACAACTGAGCAAACAGGAACTGGCTGACCTGGTCGTGTTCCTCAAGTCGTCCGTCGGCGGCACTCACTAGTTATTCGTCGCTGCTCGCCAGTTTTGCCAACACGCTGAAATCTTCGAGTGTCGTGGTGTCGCCTTTGATTTCGACGCCGGTGGCGATTTGTTTCAGTAAACGGCGCATGATTTTACCGGAGCGGGTCTTGGGCAATGTTTCGGCAAAACGGATGTCGTCCGGCTTCGCCACGGGGCCGATTTCTTTGGCGACGTGAGCGCGCAACTCTTCACGAATAGCAGGACTGGCTTTGATGCCGGTTTTTAAAGTGACGAATGCGACTAAGGCCTGGCCTTTTAAATCGTCGGGACGGCCGACGACGGCGGCTTCGGCAACTTTTTGGTTGCTGACCAATGCGCTTTCAACTTCGGCAGTGCCGATGCGGTGGCCGGCGACGTTCAGGACGTCGTCGATGCGGCCGACGATCCAGAAGTAACCGTCTTTGTCCTGACGGCATCCGTCACCAGTAAAATAGCTGCCTTTGACTTCGCTCCAGTACGTTTCGACGAAACGTTTTGGGTCGCCCCAGATGCCGCGGAGCATGCTCGGCCATGGTTTGCGGACGACGAGTTTGCCGCCGGAATTTTTCGGGACGGGGTTGCCTTCATTATCCACGACTTCGGGCAGGATGCCGAAGAAAGGGAGCGTGGCGGTGCCGGGCTTGGTCGGGGTCGCACCGGGAAGCGGGCTAATCATGATGCCGCCGGTTTCAGTTTGCCACCAGGTATCGACAATCGGGCAACGTTTACCGCCGATGACTTCGTGATACCACATCCACGCTTCCGGATTGATCGGTTCGCCAACCGTGCCGAGCACGCGCAGGGAACTGAGATCGTGTTTCTTCGGCCATTGGGTGCCCCACTTCATGAAGGCGCGAATGGCGGTCGGCGCGGTGTAGAGAATGGTGATGCCGTATTTGGCGATGATACGCCAGAAACGGTCGGACTCGGGCCAGTTGGGCGCGCCTTCATACATGAAGCTAGTTGCGCCGTTGGCGAGCGGGCCGTAAACGACGTAGCTGTGGCCGGTTACCCAACCGATATCGGCCGTGCACCAATAGACATCTTCATCGCGCAGATCGAAAACGTATTTGGTGCTGAGTTTCGCGCCGAGCAAATAACCGGCGGTGGTGTGCAGGATGCCTTTGGGTTTGCCGGTCGAACCGCTGGTGTAAAGAATGAAGAGCGGGGCTTCGCTGTCCATTTTTTCGGCGGGACAGTTGGCGTCAACGTATTCGAGTTCGCGATGCCACCAGACGTCGCGGCCTTCCTGGATGTGGATTTCGTTGTTGGCGCGGCGCAGGACGACGACTTTTTCGATCGTTTTGGCGAGTTGGTTGCCTTCGGCATCTTTGATGTCGAGTGCGTCGTCGACGTTTTTCTTGAGCGGGACGACTGCACCACGACGATAACCGCCATCACAGGTGATGACGAGTTTCGCCTGGCAATCCTGAATACGGTCCGCAACGGATTGGGCACTGAAACCGCCGAAGACGACGGAATGCACCGCGCCGATGCGGGTGCAGGCGAGCATGGCGATGGCGGCTTCGGGGACCATCGGCAGATATATAATGATTCGGTCGCCTTTTTTGATGCCGTTGCGTTTGAGAACGTTTGCGAAGAGGCAGACTTCGTGATGGAGTTGCTTGTAGGTTAGCGTGCGTTCTTCCCCGACTTTGCCGGGTGATGCTGGTTCGCCTTCCCAAATGAGCGCGGCCTTGTTGGCGGTGGCGGTGCCGAGATGTTGGTCGAGGCAGTTGTAGCTGACGTTGGTTTTGCCGCCTATGAACCATTTGGCGTAGGGCAGTTTCCATTGCAGGACTTTGCCGAAAGGCTTGAACCAGACGAGTTCCTGCTTGGCGGTGCGGCCCCAGAATTTTTCGGGCTGCTTGATGGATTCGTTGTAGAGCTTCTTATATTCGGCCATCGATTTGATGTGGGCCTTGCTCGAGAATTCTTTCTTGGGTGGAAAAACGCGGGTTTCCTGAAGCATGGAGGTGATGTTGGCTCCGGGTGCGTTGCTGGATTTAATTTTGTCCATAAAAGCTGAAAATTTTGGCGATTTTATCGGGGCGCGGTGAGGGGCGTCAATCGCCGAAGTGAGAGTGGTACCACAGCGATCCCAGGGTAAGTCGGTAAGTTGGTGAGTTGGTACGAAAGTGGGTGGAAATGCGGTGGCGCGAGGAAAAGTTTTTTTGGGCGTTAATGGGTAGAATCGGACGGAAGCGGTCATTATTGGATGAAAGTGGACGTTAATGGGCACCCTCCTTTGGGTTAATTGGGCACTAATGGGCAGGAAAGTTTCAAGTAAAGATGGGCACAGGTCGACAGAGTTGGACGATCGGCGATCGGCGATAGCAATGGCCATTGGTTTCATAACTGACCTTTCAAATTTTCCGCAGAGCGCCAGTGCTCAGCGGGCATGGGTTATCCGTGCGGGGAGAATTGTTGCAGGAAGTCACGGCCTGTCAAAAAATGTAGGGAAAGGAGGGAAGCCAGGGAAAGAAACGGCACTTTTTTGTGACTAAATCTATCAACTGAACTGGTTGGCATGGTTTTTGAAAGGAGCATTAACCACGGAGCAGAGGACTCAGCCGAAGAGAACACAAAACGACTCGCGAGGGGGCGCCGAAATTGCTTTGACCGTCAACTATTAAGCGGGTTTGCTAGGGGAAATAATTAATGTCTTATCGGGAATTATTCTTGGTGAATTGGAATGAAAACTACTCTCTTGTTGGTCGCTGCGTGCCTTGATCTGGCCATGGGCGTGCGTGCATCAGGGCCGAACATCGTCATGCAGCCGGCGAATCAGCGGACTTGTAGCGGCGGGAACGTCATGTTCAGTGTGTATTCGGATGACACGAACGCGCTGTCGTATCAGTGGTTCAAAGGTGAAAATCGTATTGCCGGGGCGACGGATGCGAGGTTGGTGCTGAGGAATGTGACCGATGCGGATGTGGATAGTTATTCGGTGATGGTCAGAGTTGGTGCGGATTCGACGGTGAGTTCGAATGCGACGCTGATTTTGTATGCGGATGGGAATGTGATGGGTAATTCGGTTTTACTGAGCCCGCAATTAGAGTCGCTCAGCCGGATCAAAGCGGTGGCTTGCGGTTATAATCATGGGCTGGCGCTTCGGTATGATGGGACGTTGTTAACGTTCGGCAGGCCGGTAAGTGGGCAGTATCAAGGGCCTTACAATATTTTCTCGTATTTGCCCCCTGGGCTGACAAACGCAACCGCGATTGCGGTTGATGATACGTCTGTAGGAATGGCGCTGCAGGCGAATGGGATCCCGCGCGTTTGGGCGTTTGAAGCGTCGCGCGAATTGCCGGTTCCCGCCGAAGCACACGATGTTGTTGATATTGCCGCGACGACTGCGGTGGCGGTGGCGTTGCGAGCGGATGGAACGGTGGTTTGCTGGCAGTTCAACACCAATTCAGGCGCATTCGGTGCTACCAATTCAGGTGCGTTCGTTCCTGACCCAATTACTGATGCGGTGGCCATTTCGGCGCAATCGCAAGTTGCGTCGGTGCTGCGCCGTAATGGAACGGTTTTGCAATGGAATCAGTCCGGCATGGTTCAATTCACACCTGACGTAACGAACGTGTGCAAACTCGTTACGGGGAATTTTAGTGTGGTGATGTTGCAGGATGGAGAGGTCATCACCTGGTTTCAGGGTGGCGGTTACAATGGCGCGTCCCAAACTGTTGTTCCTACTCTAATTCTTGATCCGCCTACTAACATTGTGGAATTGGCGCTAAATAACGAGGTGTTGACCAGTGATGGGTCGTTAGTGCCGTTGCAATCGTCCCCTTTTGGGGTGAATACACGCGTCGGGCTAGGGCTGGTAGAACATGTTGCAGGTTCGGTCATGATACGGCAGGCGGACACGCCGGTGATTTTTTATCTGTATATAGCGCCACAACTGACAGGGCAGCTGCCGGTGGTGCTGGGACAGTCGGCGAAGCTTCTTGCGGGAGAAGCGCGCAAGATCCTGGTGAGTGCGGCTGGCCGTGCGCGGTTGTCTTATCAATGGTTCAAAGACGGCAAAATAGTTGCGGGCGCGACCTCGTCTGCGTTGTACCTGCGTGGGTTAACGACCGACTCAGGCTCGTACACTGTGCTGGTGAGGAATCGTGCCGGAGCGACAACGAGCCACGCGGTCGATGTTTCTGTCGCGCAACCGGCGCTGACGGTGAGTGGTTTGCCAAGTATTCGGACCACGAACGATACGGTGCATTACGAAGGGACTTACCCAATCGGCAACACGCTCATGATTGGGGTTTATCCAACCGTGCGGATTCCCCCTCCTCCTCCTCCTCCTCCTATCGCGCCTTCTGTTTTCCAGTACGTGCCGACAGGGCCGACGTACGGGCCGACGCCAACACTTGAAACCAACGGTTCGATCGTCAGTTGGTCGGTGGACTTTCCTCTGCCAGCGGGCACGAACGCATTTTCGTTTTGGAATGTCGGGCCGGATCAGGGTGCAACGATCACGAGACAGGTTTATCGGGTTGCAACGAGCAGGCTGACGATGAATATATTTGGTGGCTACGTCCAACCGAACTTGAACGGGCGGGAACTCGAGGTCGGCAAAACATACACGCTGCGAGCCAGTCCAGCCATTGGGTTTTACTTTGCCGGATGGTATGAAGCTTCGAGCAATTCCCCTGTCGTGATCTCTGGCAATTTAAATTCGCCAACCTTCACCTTCACGATGGTTTCTAATCTTGTGGTGAATCCGCTTTTTCATCCTAATCCGTCTCAGGCGTTCAACGGATTGTACCGCGGATTGGTTTACCCCGACGAAGGCATTGACCATGAGACCTCGGGTTATATCGAAGTGCTTCTGGAACGTTGGGGAACGTACACCGCACGCTTGTTGCTCGGCGGCACAACGTATCGTTTTTCCGGAAGTTTTTCTAACCCTGCAACAAACTCACTTATAGAATACCCGGGGCTTCAAACAGTTGTTTACCTGCCGCGGCCAGGCAAAGTGCCACTTACGGTGTTATTGAGTCGTGGTTACGGCATCGAGGGATATGTAACGGATAATTACACGTATTCGTTTATTGCGGCAGACTTGCCGGCCTACAATCCGGATCAAGCCGGCAGGTATACAGTTGTTTTTGCAGGGGCGACCAACAACGTAGGGCCGTTCGGTAACGGTTATGCCACCGTGATGGTCAGTGCAGCCGGGGCTTTAACGATGGTCGGCAGCCTCGCGGACGGGACGCCGATCAGTCAAAGCACTGCGGCGTTGCAAAATGGCATGTTTCCGTTGTATGTGCCGCTTTATAAAGGGAATGGATCGATAATCAGTTGGGTGCCGGTGCAATCGATTGCTCTAAACTTTCCCTTCAGTTGGACTCGACCGAGCGATTCGACAGGCGGGTTGTTTGCGCAGGGTTTTACGAATGAGTTTTTGCTCACCGCTTCGAGGTATTCGCCGACAGGAAATGTTTTTGGGACAAATCAGGCGTCGATTTTTGTGCAGAGCGAGGACGGCAATGTGAATTTAGTTGATCCATGTGCGATTTCGAGCTCTGGGGCGCTCAGCATTGATCCGTCGTCAGGGGATGATCTGCACATCTACGTCAATCGAGCGACTGGGTCTTTTAGCGGAAGTTTTGTTGCTCCGGACACTAAACAGGTCGTTCCGGTGCGTGGGGCGATTTTGCAGAATCTGCATCAGGCATGGGGATACTTTTTGCGGACGAACCAGAGTGGGGCGTTTGGGATGCAGTAGTGCGAGATCAGACGAAAAGATAAACAATGTGCTGAGCTGAACTGAGATGACTAACCCCGCTGCGGAAAAGATACCGATCTACACTCCGAAACAGATCTTTGCTGGTTCTGTGTTAGGCGGACCAGTAGCTCTCGTTTACTTCCTACGGAGCAATTTTCAACGATTGGGGAATGCATCCGCAGCAAAACAAACGCTGATTTGGGGGACATTATTCAATCTCGCAGTCATCGTGATGCTCCCGTTCCTGCCAGAACGATTCCCAAAATTTATCTTTCCGTTGGCCTACAGTTGGGCGGCTCGCGCCATCGCGGACAGCAGGCAGTTGAACAACGAAGCTATTGCAGCGTCAGATCGGTATCGGTTTCGCTCCAACTGGGCAGTGGTTGGTTGGAGTATTGCATTAGTCGTGGGCACGCTAGTAGTGTGGTTTGGAATTCTACTCCTTCTCGATCATTTCCACGTAATCAACCTCGGCTGACCCAGTTTGGTTGAAGACGGAGACGAACTCTCGACATCGCGGGGCCTTCTTGGAAAACTGGCGACGTGAAACAATCTGTTGTTTGTCTTGATCTCGAAGGTGTTCTGGTCCCCGAAATTTGGATCAATGTCGCGGAGAAAACTAAGATTCCCGAACTGCGGCGCACCACTCGGGATGAGCCTGACTACGACAAGTTGATGCGCGGGCGGATTGAGATTTTGGATAAGCATGGGTTGAAGCTGTCGCATATCCAGGAGGTCATTGGGGAGATGGAGCCGTTGCCGGGTGCGATTGAATTTATGCGGGAACTGCGGTCGATGACGCAGGTGGTTATTTTGTCGGATACGTTTGATCAATTCGCCAAGCCGATTATGAAGCAATTGGGTTGGCCGACGATTTTTTGCAACCAATTGATCATCGAGAATGGACGCATCGCCGGTTATAAAATGCGGCAGGAGCATCCGAAGAAGAGCGCGGTGATTGCGCTGAAGAGCTTGAATTATTTCATCATCGCGGCCGGGGATTCGTTCAATGACACGTTGATGTTAGCGGAGGCGAATATCGGGTTTTTGTTCCACGCGCCGGATAATATTAAGAAGCAGTTTCCGCAGTATAAGACTTACGAGGAGTATAATGAGCTGCTTTCGGCGATGAAGAAGGAATTGGCGTAGGCAAAATCCGAAATCCGAAATTCGAAACAAATTCCAAATTCGACTGAGAGGCAACAGCGGCAGAGGGGCCGAACGTCGGCGTCGCATTCCGCAGTCCAAGACGCTTCGCGAGGATTTGACGCGGGTACCATGTTATAAGCTCTGCGGCTTTTTCAAGACCTGAGGAAGTTAGAGACTCGTTACCTCGTCTCCTACAAATATTAATGTTCGCGTTTGAGTTCGCGGGTCATCAAATCGTGGACGGCGCGGCGGATGTCTTTGCCGCGATAAAGCATTTCGTGGACTTCGTCGATGATGGGGGTTTTGACGTTTACTTTGCGCGCGAGTTGGTAGGCGGAACGGGCGGTTGGGTAGCCTTCGGCGACGGTGATGGTGCTGGCCAAGATGTCGGCGACTTTTTCGCCGCGACCGACGCGTTCGCCGAAACCGCGATTGCGGCTCAATTTTGAAAAGCACGTCACCGTGAGGTCCCCCAAGCCGCTGAGTCCGGCGAAGGTTTCGGTGTGGGCGCCGCACGCCACTCCCAAGCGGCGGATTTCCACGATGGCGCGGGTGACCAGGGCGGCTTTGGCGTTGTCGCCGAAGCCAAGGCCGTCGCCAATGCCGCCGGCGATGGCGACAACGTTTTTCACAGCGCCGCCCAGTTCGACACCGAGGACGTCGCTGGTCGTGTAAACGCGAAAGGAGGGTGTGCTGAAAAGATGTTGGACGGTTTTGGCGATTTCGATGTCGGGATGGGCGGCAACGATTGCGGCGGGAATATTTTGCGCAACTTCCATGGCGAGGGTCGGTCCGGAAAGGGCGGCGGCGGAAGCGCCGGGCATGGTTTCGCGCAAAATGCCGGACATGGTAAGGCCGGTTTCGTATTCGATTCCTTTGGTGACACTGACGGCGATGCCTTTGAAGTGCTCGAGGCCATTGGCGACTTCGCGAAAGTATTTCGATGGGACAGCGATGACGGCGCACTCGGCGGAGTGAATCGCTTTGTCGAGGCCTGGCTCGAAGTGGAGTTCCGGCGAAAGGGCGATGCTGGGTAGGTAACGATGGTTTTTTCCGGCACGCTTGACGATTTCGAGATTTTCAACGTCATGTCCCCACAACGTGACGGCGTGTCCGTTCTGACAAAGCAGATTTGCGAGGGCTGTTCCCCAGGCTCCCGCACCGACGACTGTAACGCGCATATTACGTTTTCTTTTTGCCGATGCGGTTTTCGGTGCCGTTCATCAGACGTTGGATGTTGGCCTTGTGTTTGTAAATGGCGAGCGCGCCAAGTGCCGCGAGCGCGTAGACAATGGCGGGATAGCCGACGGATGCGGACGGACTGCCGCGCCAAACCCAGCCGGCGATGGGCAAACTAATGGCAGCAGCGATCGAGGCGACGGACACATATTTCGTCCCGATGGCGAAAGCAACCCAAACGACAAGTGCCGTCAGACCGGCCAACGGGGACCATGCAAAAAGAACGCCGCCCGTGGTAGCGACACCTTTGCCGCCTTTAAACTTCAGCCAGCAGGTGTAGTTGTGACCAAGAATGGCGCCGATGCCGCTAAGGAGGGACAGGGTTTGTTTGGATGCGTCCGGGAAGAATTTGATGAGAATTATCGGCACTAGCAGACACGCGAGCACGCCTTTGATGAAGTCGACGAGCAACACCACTATTCCCGGTCCTTTGCCGAGCGTGCGAAAAACATTGGTCGCGCCGATGTTGCCGCTACCGACTTTGCGCACGTCGATGCCTTTGGCTTTGCCCGCGAGATAACCCGTGGGCAGCGAGCCGATCAAGTATGCGGCGATAATGGCGATGATGTATCCGATGCGCTTACCTTTAATTCGTTGTGCGGCTGAGTCAACTGGTTTGTGGCGCGTGAGTTCAATTACGAAAAAACGGCCTCCTCTCCCTGACCTCTCCTCCAACGGAGGTGAGGGCGAAGAACTGCGCGGCAGTTTTGCATTGCAATCGGGTGACGGTTCTCTTGTTCTTAGCGGTCGTGACTTTTCGTTTTCTGAAGTTTTGGTTACCAGTGGTTATCTGGATATTGGTAATTTTTACCGCATCAACCAACGTTGGGACGCCGCAACATTCGTCGCGGTTCCTGCGACCATTGCTGCAAATTTTCAAACCTGACCTGAGCGAGGAGC
The DNA here is from genome assembly GCA_963702845.1 of uncultured Verrucomicrobiae bacterium. Taxonomy (GTDB): domain Bacteria; phylum Verrucomicrobiota; class Verrucomicrobiia; order Limisphaerales; family Palsa-1400; genus JAICXV01. The sequence continues at coordinate 5,044,269 of OY969763.1, forward strand.
AGTTTGAGAAAATTCATTATGCGGTGCGGAAGACCGGACATTTCGTCGAATACGCGATTCTAGCGGCGTTGTTATGGCGCGCGTTGAAGACGGAACGGTGGTTCACCAATCTGATTCCGGGTGCACAATTTGTCGCTGTGTTGTTGCTGTGCGCTTTCTATGCCTCGACGGATGAGTTCCACCAGCGCTTTGTCAAAGGGCGCGAGCCATCGGTGCATGATGTGGTGCTGGATTCCAGCGGCGCGGCCGTCGGACTGGTTGTTTACGGTTTAATGACACGAAAAAAGCGAAGGTGATATGGGACGTCCGCTGCTCAGTGTAGCGGTGTTTTATACGACGGGAATTCTCGTTGGGGAATTCTTGAGGGCGCCTTTGCTCGGGTTATTACTTGCGGCCGGCGTCGCAGCAGTTGGCGGGTTGGGGTGGCGGCGTGCGCGGCCAATATTTTTTGCGACTTTGTTCCTGCTTCTCGGATTGGCGAATACAACGTGGCGGACTTCCATTACTTCCCCTGCTGACTTGCGCGTCTTGATCGGTGAAAAAACGGAGATGGTGAGCATCCGAGGCAAGTTGTTCGCCGCTCCTGCGGAACATATTTTTGAACGGCATCACGAAGAACAAATGCGAACGGTCGCTTACGTCGATGTGTCGTCGCTGGCGCACGGGACGAATTGGCAGGTCGCTAACGGGCAAGTCATCGTGATGACTCCGGGGGTGTTGGCGGATCATTTTTACAACGGACAAAATGTGCAGGTTAGTGGAGTGATCCTGCCGCCGAGCGGTCCGTTTGCAGATGGGTTGTTCGATTCAAAATCTTTCCTGAAGCGCAAAGGTATTTACTACCAACTTCGCGTGGCTTCTACGAATGATTGGCAGGTTGCAGGAGTTTCTGCGCCACAGCCGTTATCAGATCGATTTTTTGATTACGCGAAAAAGACGCTCGCGCTCGGTTTGCCCGTAGAAGATTTGCCGCTGCGATTGACGTGGACGCTGGTGTTGGATTGGAAAGCGCCAATGACGTCGACGGTGGAGGAACCCTTCGTCCGTGCCGGGACATTTCACATCTTTGCAGTCGATGGTCTGAGAATCGGCCTGATTACGATGATGTTCATCACACTGCTACAAGTGTTGCAGGTGCCGCGTCGATGGGCAGGCGTGCTGGCGGTTGTCGGAATTTGGTTTTATGTGGGCGTCACCGGGTTTCCTGCGTCAGCGATTCGTGCGGCGATTATGGCGACGGTCGTTATTGGCGGATGGATTCTCAAACGGCCGAGCGACTTGATGAATTCGCTGTTTGCGGCGGCGTTGATCATTTTAATTTGGGACCCACAACAATTGTTTCAGCCAGGATTCCAACTTTCGTTTTTGGTGGTGCTCTGCATTTTGCTGATCCTGCCGATCATTCACGAGTGGATGAAGAAGCCGTTTGCGCCAGACCCTTTTCTACCGCGGCAAATTTCGTCACAACAATTCTGGCATGGCGATTGGATTGCGTATCCGCGCACGTTTCTGATCGATAGTTTTGCAATCTCTCTTGCGGCCTGGCTCGGGTCGATTCCGTTGGCGGCATATTACTTTCACGTGTTCAACATCGTGAGCACGCCGGCCAATTGGGTGGTCGTGCCGCTGACGGCGTTGGCGTTGATCAGTAGTTTGGCAAGTTTGCTGATCGGTTGGTGTTTGCCGGGAACGGCTGCGCTCTTCAATCACGCGACTTGGGGACTGATGAAGTGCATCATCGTCATTAGCGATTACGCAGTCCACTGGCGACCAGCAGCGCTCAACGTTTCCGCGCCGACATTGCTGACGACGCTTTGGTATTATGCGGTGCTGCTCGCGTTGCTCACCGGTTGGATTTTTCGGACGAAACATAAACGGCTCGTCGTTGTTTCGCTCTCGTGTCTTACGGTCGCATGCTTTGTGCAATGGCTCACGCCATCGCCGACGAAACTGCATGTGCTGCCGTTGGGTGGCGGTCAATGCGTGCTGGTCGATTCGGGCGGAGTAAAAACAGATTTGCTTGTCGACTCGGGCGATGAACAGAACGTGGAGCGGATTACGAAACCATTTTTGCAGGCGCAGGGTGTCAATTGGATTGATAGTTGTTGTTTGAGCGTGGCGCATGTAAGCGCGATGGGTGGGGTGGAAATTGTGCAGACGAATTTCTCTGTTAATCGCTTCGTGACGAGCGCGACAAAGAATCGGGCGATCGTCTACAAGAAAGTCGTTGCGGATTTGGATCAATTGCCAGAGGCGCGCAGGACTGTGAAAGCGGGAGATCAAATGTCTCGTTGGAATGTTTTGCATCCGGATGCTGACCAATTTTCGCGGGGGGACGACAATGCGGTGGTGTTGCAACGCACGATTGGCAAGACGTGCGTAATCCTCTTATCGACACTCGGGCGCGCTGGTCAGATTGCGCTGGCTGAGCGGCAACCAGACTTGCGCGCTGATATTGTGATTGCCGGGTTGCCCGCTAACGAAGAGCCGTTGTGCGGGCCGTTGCTAGATGTGCTGCGGCCTAAGCTCATCATCATCGTTGATTCGGATTTTCCCGCGACGCGACGTGCGCCCGAAAAATTGCGAATGCGATTGGCGAATTCGAAGGCGCGGGTGATTTATTGCCGCGACGCGGGTGCGCTGACGTTTGCATTTAAATCGAACAGTTGGAAAGTAACGGACGCAAACGGGACTGTGCTCGAAACAAATTAATTAAGCAGCGACGGTTTTAGCCTTCTCTCCATCGGCCAGTGACACTTCCACAGGAGCGCGCTCGAAATCGTTGGCTTGCATGAGCAGCTGCTCTTTCAAGCCGCCGAGGGGCGCGATGAATTTGTCGGGAATGATTTGCAGGCGCGTGTTGTAGTAGGTGGCGATTTCGTTGAAGTAACCACGGGCGAGCGCGATGCGCTGCTCGGTGTCGATGAGGTTCTGTTGCAGATTTAGGAACGATTGCTGTGCGGTCAGTTCGGGATAACGTTCGACAATCGCGATTAGAGTTTTGCTGGTGGCCTGGTAATCGGGGCCGGGGTGGCCGGGCGGCGTGGCGCCGAGCTGCGAGCGCAAGGTGGCAAGTTCGGTTTGAAGATTGCGTTCGTAATCGCGAAGGCCTTCGACGGTTTGGACGAGATTGGGAATGAGATCGTGACGGCGTTTGAGTTGCACGTCGACTTGCGACCAGCCTTGGCGAACGCGTTGGCGTAAATCGATCAAGGAATTGAAAACCATCCAAACCCAACAACCGGCGGCGATGCCAAAATAAACAACACCAGTCATTACGAGAACAACGGGATTTGCCTGGCCAAACTGCAGGTAACCCAAAGCGTATGCGCCGACGAGAGAGAGAACGAATCCAAAAATGCCCCAACCCCATTCGCCCCAACCGAAGCTGCCACTGATTTGTTCTTCGGAACGGGTGGAAATCAAAAACATCGGTGCATTTTTGTCGGCGGCGATTTCGGCAGCGACCATGTCCTCGCGTTCGCGCGCCTGGCCGATGACGTAAAGCGGCACGTGCAAAAAAATAGCTTGTTCGGTGAAACGGCGGCGGAAATCGGAATCGCTCACCGCGCCAGCTGGGCCTTTGCCATAATACAAGCCGCTAAGCGGGCCGCAGGTTTCGTCGAAGGTGGTTTGCGGCTCGATCTTCGCGTCGTCAGGAATCACGCGAACCACGCCGCAATCGTCCTTCAAATAAAACGCCTGCGTGTCGCTGCCGTTGGCGACGGTGGTCCAGCCGCTTTCGTGGCGGGTGCGGGTTTGGGTGCGACCTTCGTTGTCGGTGTAGGTTTCGGTGACGGTGCGCGACCAATGCTCTTCGACCGACCACGAATAACAAACGCACGGTTGCTCGGCGAGGTAGCTGGTGAGAGGCGCTTCGGATTCGGCAGTGCCTTTGACTTCAACAAGCCCGATGAAGACACCGGTCGTTTTTGAAGTCGGCAAATCGTTGACCAAACGCTTGCAGCGGGCGGCGCGGATTGCGGCCCACAAACAGGCGAGCGCACCCACAAAGCCAATCCATGGGACGAGCGGCAGCCATTCGGGACCATTGGTCATATCACGATGTTGTGTGAAGCGAGCTGAGTTGTGAATTACAAAGCGGGCGCGGTTTTGGAATTCGCGAAGAAGTTTTTCACTTCCGCCACAGGATCTTTCACTACCAACTCCAACGCGGAATCATTGAACCAGTCGCGCGGCATGTGTGCGGCGTAAGGCTCTTGCACGAATCGCTGGCAGAGCAACGCGATCACGCCGCGATCTGTTTCGCTGCGGATTAAACGTCCGGCGGCCTGAACGACGCGGGTCATGCCCGGTTGCAAGTAGGCGTATTCGAAACCGGCTTGCTCAGTTTCCTCAAAGTAGCAGCGCAAGAGTTCGCGTTCGAAGGAGATTTGCGGCAGACCCGGTGAAACGATGAAAACGCCGGACAGGAGTTCGCCGGGATAATCGACGCCTTCGGCATACATCCCGCCGAGCACTGCGAGCAGAAGATTCCCGGTGCCATTGCGGGTCGAAAGAATTTTAAAAATTTCTTCGCGTTCTTTTTCGGAAAAGTCCGAGCGTTGCGCGAGCACGCGACTGCGCGTTGCGGGCAAACGTTCGTGGACCTTTTGCAAAAATGTGTAGCTCGGAAAAAGCGTGAGGACGTTGCCATTCTGCGCATCGGCCATTTGGGCGATGAGTTGGGAAATGCGACCGAAATTTTGTTCGCGCGCGGCGAAGGTGGTCCGCACTTGAGGCAGAATCATGATACGACGGTTCTCTTTGGGAAACGGCGGCGGCAGCGAAATGGCCGATGTGCGTTCTTTTTCCAACCCAAGCGTGCGTCGCACCACTTCCACCGGTGACAGAGTGGCGGATAGAAGCACGCTCGCAGAAACCGACTGAAACACCGGGCCGAGCGCGCGGGCTGGATCGAGGCAAACAATCGCGAGCCGTACACCCGCGGGCCGACGCTCAACAACGCACGAGAAACCCGGGCCGAACAGTGCTAGGACGGTGATGAATCGTTGCAGCGCGAAATGTGCTTCAACCAACGGATCGTCGGGCATCGCGAGTTTCTGTTCACGTTTCCATGACAGGTAGCGAACGAAGCGGCCTTCCCAGTTTCGCCATAGCACTTTGAGTGCGTCTCTCGGCGGTTGCGTTTCGGCGATCGATGTTTTTTCCGGCAGCAATTCCGCGCAGGTTTGTAACATCTCGCATGCTTCGTTAAACGACTCCGACAAACCATCGACGAGATCCTCCGCAATTTCGGTCGAGTCGGTCGGCGTCAGCGACCACAGGTCCGGTTCGGCCTGCTGCCGCTTTTTCTTTTTTTTATGAGTGCGCAGGGTGGAGAGCCATTCGATGACATTACGGAACTGTTCCTCGAGAAGTTCGGGCGAAAAAATCTTTCGACCGCGATCAGGCAAGTTGTGGGCTTCGTCGATCAGCAGAACGGCTTGGTCCAAATCATCGCGACTGAGATGGCGCAAAGCCGTGCCGGGTTCAAAGACGTAATTATAATCGGCAACGACCGCATCGGCGCGGGCGGCCAGTTCGAGTTGAACTTCAAACGGGCAGACCTTCTCGCGTTTGGCTTCGGCAAAGACAATGTCTGGGTCGTAGTGCGCGTTTTCCTGACGAAGATGGTCGAGGATGCGGGACTTGTTCATCTTCTCGGCGTAGCCCTTCGCGTAAGGACAAAAGTCTTCGTGGCAAAGCACGCGGTCGTTGGCGCACATCTTTTCCTTGGCGCGCAATTGCACGGTGCGAAAAGCACCGCTCTCGTTCATGGCGCGAAATGCGGACACGGCCATTTTCTGCTGAAGGGTTTTGGACGTGAGGAAGACGACTTGTTTGCCGGTGATGAGACCGTGCGCGAGTGCGGGGTAAATTCCGGCGGCGGTTTTCCCAGAACCGGTGGGAGCTTCGGCCATGAGATGACCGCCGGTCTCCATGGTCTCTCGAACGGCAGCGATGATGCGCTGCTGCCCGGGACGTGGGTTTTGGTGAGGGAACGGTAACGAACGCGCGGCGGTGGCTTTTAACTCGCGTTGCTTTGCTTCCTCGCGCCAGATGGCAAGCAGCGCCTGCAAGCGACGTTGCACCAATTTTTCTTCAACGGCGCTGTCGTATGTGAGCGAGATGGGATGCTCGCGGTCGCTGACCAAATCGACATAAACTAACGAACCTTCGACTGGTTTGTTCCCGAGCAGTTGCCAGAGATGGCAATAAATCAGCAATTGCCGTCGGTGCTTTTCACTGCCGGTGGCCGAACGGCGCAGATCGTCGACAGCGAGATAACCGGATTTAAATTCTTCGATGAGCCAAGCGCCGGACTCGAGTTGGATGCAGCCATCAAGCCGACCCGTGACGTGCGCGGTCCAATCTTCAACGGCGATCTTTGCCTGGAGGAAAACTTCGCTGCGATAACCGGGTTTGGTCGCGATGCGTTGAGCCAGAACCCGGCTGTGTAATTCCGCGCCGAGGCCGAGGCGGTTCCAGCCTTCACCTTGCGCGAAGCCGATGCGCGGAAATGCTTCCTCTTCGGCTAACTCGCGGACGGAAACCTCGAAAATCTTGTTGGCTGGATCAAATTTCAACCGCGCCAATTATAACCGATTGAGCGACGGCGTGATATTTTTTTCCCTACTTTACGTTGAGCCTACTTGCGACTTCAGCGACTGACATGTCCGCAACGAAAATCAATTTATGCCGCGAAGTTTTTCCTTTCGCCACTTGAACATTGCTTTTTGCACAGCCGAGTGTGTCGGCCAGCAGTTTAATTACTGCTTCGTTGGCGGCAGCGTCCACAGGCGGCGCAGTGACTTTGATTTTCAACTCGTCGCCTGACGCTGGACCGATTTCGTTCTTTGAAGCCCGCGGCTGGACTTTGATTGCAATGTAAGTCCCGGCCGGATTTGGCTTCAGAAACGCGCTCATTAACTTTGGCTTAAGCGCTTCTTGGGCTCTTCGAACATCATCTCGTGCGCTTCACGGAGGACACCGGGGATGCGTTCAGCAAACGGGTTCCTGGCACACGCGCGGATAACTTTTTTGTCATCGAACGCCGTCGCATTTTGGCCGGGGAACCAGTGGTCGGCCTGGCCGAGGAGGTTGTAGCGCATCTTGCCCCATGTCACCAGGTCGAGCGATTTCGCATACGTCCAGAGACGCAAAATTTCCGAAACGTTGATGTCGCCAGGAATGTCGAAGTGTTCGGGCAACCCTTCGTGCCAGCGCGCGCACCAATCGGCGCCGAGCACGAATTTCATTTGGTCACGTAAACGTTTTTCAATCGGCGCAATCGTCTGGGGAATGTTATCGTAATACTCGAGCGCGGCAATGTGCTCGTCGAAATCGGACGGCTTGGACGCGCCACAACTCAGGGTGTGAACCTCCGACCGCGCGAGACAAAAGAGGTCATTGAACTGCATCGGCGACAGCGGCGCGCACAGGTCGACCAAAGTTTGGGGCGGTTCGTAAAGTTTTCCGCCTTTGTCGTTCGGGCTGATGATGAACACGCCCATGTCGCGCTCAGTCGCGGCTTTGACCGCCGGCCAATTCAGGTGATTGACGAAATACCAATGAAGATTGATGTAATCGAACTCGTCGCTTTCGATGGCCTGACAAATCACGTCAGTGGTCGCATGCGTGGAAAAGCCGATGTGTCGAACGCGTCCTTCTTTTTGCAACTGGCGCGCGACTTCGAGACAGCCGCCCTGCTTCAACGTCCAATCGAGCAATTCACGATTGTTGATACCGTGAATGCCGAGCAGGTCCACGTAATCGAGCTTCAGGTATTTGAACGATTGCTCGAACGTTTCGAGAAATTCTTTGGCCGTCGCTTTTGGGCTGACTTTGGTTTGAACAATAATTTTCTCGCGCGGCAATTTCGGCAGCACGTTGCCAAGTTGCATTTCCGACGTGCCGTAGCCACGAGCGGTTTCGATGTGATTGATGCCGAGTTCGATTGCGCGGTGAATGGTCGCTTCGAGGTTCGCCTGGTTGTCGGCGGGAATCTCACTGGGCACGACATCCTGCCATTTATACTGGTAACGCATCCCCCCGCAACTGATGACGGGCATCTGCAATTCAGTCCTCCCAAATCTGCGATAGCGCATAATCGGGGATTGTGCATACAATTGACCTCCCATGAAAGCCAAAGAAAACTCGGCCAGCAAATGGATCAATTTCCGGCCTGAAATCAAAGTGCTTGATTGCACCATTCGCGACGGCGGGTTGATGAACAACCATCATTTCACCGACGAATGCGTCAAAGCCGTTTACACCGCGTGCGTCGATGCCGGCATCGATTACATGGAGCTTGGCTACAAGGCGTCGCGCAAGGTCATTACGCCCGGCGAGCATGGCAAATGGAAATACTGCGTCGAAGACGAAATGCGGAAAGTCATCGGCGATCACGATTCGGGCAAACTAAAACTCTCCGTCATGGCCGACGCCGAACGTTGCGATTACCACGAAGATATTCTTCCGCAAAAGGACAGTATTTTCAGCATGATCCGTGTGGCGACCTATATTAATCAGATTCCTGCCGCGCTCGACATGGTCAAAGACGCACACGACAAAGGTTACGAAACCACGCTCAATTTGATGGCCGCATCGATTGTGCCCGAACGTGAATTGAACGAAGGCCTGGAGCTGATGGCAAATTCAGAAACCAAAGCCGTCTATGTGGTAGACAGCTTCGGTGCGCTCTACCGCGAGCAAGTCGATTTCATGATGGAGAAATACCTGGCTTATTGTAAGCCCAAGAAAGTCGAAGTGGGCATGCACGCGCACAACAATCTCCAACTCGCCTACGCCAATACCATCGAAGCCATCATCAAAGGCGCGAATATGCTCGACGCCACCATGGCCGGCCTCGGTCGCGGCGCTGGCAATTGTCCGATGGAGCTGCTGCTCGGTTTCCTGCACAACCCGAAATACAAACTGCGTCCGGTCTTAAAATGCGTTCAGGAAACAATCGAGCCGTTGCGCGCAAAACTCGGCTGGGGTTTCGACCTGCCTTATATGATGACCGGTTTGCTGAACCAGCATCCGCGCGCAGCCATGAAAGCCAAAGCGAATGGGTCGCAAGCGGACATTCTTGAATTTTACGACGCGTTGGTGGACGAGAATGCTTAGGCGTCGGCGAATGCGGCTTTCATAGGTCAGAAAAAGTTGCCCGACTGATCGGTTGATCAGAGTCAACCCTTGGCATGTTAGAGGTAATTACCTCTTGCCAATCCGGGGAGTGATTTTTAAGTTGCTAGCGATGGAAAGTTCGCAATTGGAACAATACATACCGGTGGGTATCCTGGCGATTTTCGCGCTGCTCTTTGCCGGCGGGACGCTCGTGGCTTCGGTGATTTTCGGCAAGCTCGGTCGTCGCAGCAAAATCAAAGATTCCGCTTATGAATGCGGCATGTTGCCCATCGGCGAAGGTAACTCGCGCTTGTCGGTGAAGTTCTACCTCGTGGCGATGCTCTTCATCCTTTTCGATATCGAAGTCGTTTTCCTTTATCCCTGGGCGGTCGTTTACAAAGACATGCTTAAGAACAATGCCGGGTTGATTTTCGGTTCGATGATGTCGTTCCTGGTAATTTTGTTTGTGGGTTACATCTACGCGCTAAAGAAACACGCGTTTGATTGGAAAGAATAATGCAGTTTACGCAGGTCGGTTGATCGGTTGTCCCCCCAACTCATCCTTCTATGACCACTATTAAATTCGGTACGGCTGGTTGGCGCGCTCTCATCGCTAAAGAATTCACGTTTGAAAACGTTCGCCTGTGCGCCCAAGGCGTCGCGGGTTATCTCAAGGCGGAACTCGCTAAACCTGACTCTCCCATCCATGGGCGCAAGCCGGAGGTCATCATCGCGCATGATTGCCGTTTTCTCGGACGCGAGTTTGCGCTCGCGGTGGCGGAGGTTTTTACGGCCAACGGATTGAAGCCAGTCCTCGGTGATCGCGATATGCCGACGCCGGTGCTGGCGTTTACGATTCGCAAACGCAAAGCGCTCGGCGGCATCAATATTACTGCCAGTCACAATCCGCCGGAATATTCCGGGTTTAAGTTTTCCATATACGATGGCGCAGGGGCGCCGCCGGAAGTGACGAAACAAATCGAGGGAACGATCGCAAAATTGCAGACAGCGAATTGGTCGTTTAAGTCGGTCATCACCGGGACCTTTCAGTGTTCCACCATCAATCCTCAGCCGGATTATTTTAAGCAGATCCATAAGCTGGTTGATTTCGCCACGATTAAAAAGGCGAAGCTGAAGATCGCTGTCGATGTAATGTATGGGTGCGGCCGCGGGTACCTCGATACGCTTCTTAAAGAGGCTGGCGCGCAGCTCACCGTGTTTCACGATGTTCCAAATCCCTTGTTCGGCGGGCATCCGCCGGAGCCGAGCGCGGAGCATTTACCGGACGTCATCAAAACGGTTCGCAGCGGCAAGGCGCAACTTGGGCTTTCAACTGATGGCGATGCGGATCGCTTTGGGATCGTCGATAAGGACGGCACGTTCATGACCCCGAACCAGGTTCTGGCGTTGACGTTGTATCATCTGAAAAAAAATCGCGGCTGGACGGGCGCGGCGGTGCGCACCGTTCCGACAAGCGCGCAAGTGGATGCGGTGGCGCGGTTGCTTGGTGTGACGATGCATGAGGTGCCGGTCGGTTTTAAATACATCGGCGCGTTAATGGAAAGTGAACCGATTATCGTTGGCGGTGAAGAGTCTGGTGGGCTGAGTGTCAAAGGGCACGTGCCGGAGAAGGACGGAATTCTCGCCTGCTTGCTCATGGCTGAATTGGTCGCGACGGAACGGAAGTCGCTTGGGCAGATTCTCAAAGAGATCGAAAAGAAAACCGGCCCGTTCTTTACTGATCGCATCAACATCAAGGTTGCCTTGGATAAGAAGGAGCAGTTGTTGGCGAAGCTCGGCAAAGGGTTGGATAAAGTCGGTTCATTTAAGGTGGAGAAATTCATTACGACTGACGGTTTCAAATTTCTGCTGCCCGATTTTGAATGGGTCGCCTTCCGCGCTAGCGGCACAGAACCAGTCTTCCGCTGCTATATCGAAGCGAAATCGAAGAAACATTTGGAAACACTGCGCAAAGCGTGCCGTGTTTTGTTGGAGTCTTGATTCGGAGTTGGCGACGCCGACACTCCGAAAAAGAAAAGATTTGGTAGCGCGTACGGGAATCGCACCCGTCTTTCAGCCTTGAGAGGGCCGTGTCCTAACTGATAGACGAACGCGCCAACCAGAGAACACTAGAGTATTGGGCCGGCTGACTGATGTCAACCGGGCCAACCTGCTCAACGGCCGAACGATACCAGTTGCCTTTTTGCGCGAACGCGGCCGGTCTTGGCCAACGCCAGCTTTACTTCGGCGTTTCCGCGCAACGCTTTGGAATACGGACACGTTCGATGCGCCTGTTCCAACAACCTTTCCGCCGTGATGCGGTCGACGCCGGGTAAATCAGCCCGCAATTCCACCCCAAGCTGCTGGCCCCCTTCGTTCGTCTCTTTCAAATTCACGACAGTGGTTAGTGTTGAGTCCTTTAGCGAGATGCGAGCGGCTCGGGCTGCTTGTTCCAAAGCAGATCGGAAACACGAACCGTAGGCGGCCGCGAAAAGCTCTTCTGGATTTGTGCCTTGGTCGTCCGCCTCTCCGCCCATCTCCGGCGGTGGACGAATGGCCATGCGAAACCGTTTATCGGGGGAACTCACACTTCCGTTCCGGCCGCCTTTGGCAATAATTTTGGCTGTATAACGCGTCTTCATAGAACCCGTGGAAGGTAAAACAACTCCTGTTATAATCTCGCGCAGAATAGTAATTCCGAAATCAGGTGTGAGCCTGAAAATGTGTTGGGGAATTGCTTTTAACGACATTGATACAGGAACAGAGGCGACGCAAAATAGGCGTGATGCTTACTGCCCAGAAACGTTCGTGGCTTATCTGCCTCGCCTTGATCGGATTGATCGCGGCGGTTTACTGGCCGGTGCAGCATTTCGAATTTCTTCTCTACGACGACACGATTTACGTCAGCCTCAATGAGCACGTGCACCGGGGATTGAGTTGGTCGCAGGTTGCGTGGGCGTTCACGACGCGCGAATGCAATATGTGGCATCCGCTGACGTGGTTGTCCCATTTACTCGATTGGCAATTATTCGGAAACGACGCTGGCAAACACCACATCGCGCCCGTGCTGTTTCACATCGGCAGCGGTATTGCATTGTTCTTTGCGTGGAAGCGGATGACGGGCAAGCCGTGGGTGAGCGCGTTCGCGGCGGCAGTGTTCGCATTGCATCCATTGCGGGTGGAATCGGTGGCGTGGGTCGCCGAACGCAAGGACGTGACAACTGGGTTTTTTTCAATGCTGACGTTGTTGGCGTACGCACATTACGCGACGACGCCCGCGACTGACCGGACTCGACGGTGGCGGATGTATTGCCTGACGATTGTGGCCTTCATTTGCGGGTTGATGTGCAAGCCGATGCAGGTGACGTGGCCGGCGGCGTTGTTGTTGTTGGATTTTTGGCCGCTGAAGCGATTTGCGATTTCGGATTTACGATTTACGAGCACGTTCAGGAAAGTGTTGCTGGAAAAAGTCCCATTAATCGTGCTCGCGTTCGCGGCGGTCCCGGTGACGATCTGGGCGGCGCGGGAAGGTTCAGGTTCGATGACCGGACTGGATAAAGTCCCGTTCGACGCTCGCGTCGCGAATGCCTTTGTCGCGCATTTGCATTATTTGAAATCGTTTGTGTGGCCAACCGACCTTGCGGCGCAATATCCACATCCGATTCATTGGCCGACGTCTGTCGTGGCGGTGGCGTTGATTGTGTTTGTCGCGCTTACAGTGTTTTCGTTGGCGATGTATAAACGGCAGCCGTGGTGGTTGGTGGCTTGGTTCTGGATGTTGGCAACTTCGCTGCCGGTCATCGGCCTGGTGCAACTGGGCGCGCACGCCTTTGCGGATCGGTATACTTACATTCCGATGGTGGTGATGCCGCTGGCGGTGGCGATGACGGCGAGCGTTATGGCCAAGTCATTGAAGTTGCCGAATGCGGTGGTGGCTGTTGCCGGAACTGCGGTGGTGATTGCGTTGGCGGTTTCGGCGCGGACCTATCTTGCGACGTGGCAAAACACGAAGACGCTCTTCGAACGATCGTTGGCTGTGACGGAGCGGAATGCTTTTGCGCACAACAATCTTGCGGCTTACCTCGTGGAACATGGCGATCCGGACGGCGGGATTTATCATGCACAGAAGGCGCTGGAAATTGTGCCGACGTATCCAGATCCGCACGACAGTCTCGCGTTTGGGCTGACGCAGAAGGGCCGTGATGTTGAGGCGATCCCCGAATACCAGAAGGCGCTGAGCTACGAAGGTATGCACGGTCAGGAAAGCTTGTCGCTGTTGCACAATGGTTATGGAACGTCGCTGGCGCGGACGGGACACGTTGCGGAGGCGAGTGAGGAGTTTCGGAAGTGCGTGGAAATGAATCCCACGTTGCCGGAGGGTCATTGCAACTTCGGCATGAGCTTGTCGACGCTGGGACGGAAAGCGGAAGCGGCGGCGCAGTTTCGCGAGGCGCTGCGGCTACGGCCCAACTATGACACGGCGCAGACGATGTTGCAGAAAATTGGGCCGGCGAACTGACCTCTTAATAATTCGGCGTATTGATCCACGTTGCGGGGGCGTTGGTTCCTTTGCGGAGGATGATGCCGGTTCCGGGAGTGAAGATTGGGGCGGAACCTACCACGGTGCTGCCAGCACCGACGCGACGCCAGGCACTGTTCCAATAGTAGTAAACCGAAGAGGAGGATTTGTTTTTGGCGGCGACGGTGTTGTCGAAGACCAATAATTCATCCGTGCGGTTTCCAGGCACTGGGCTGGGCGCAAATGCGCCGCTGCTGATCAGTTGGGAACCGTCGAGGGTCAGGGTCACCGGGCGCATGAGGCCGATGTAGTTGTCTTGTTTGCTGCTCGCATCGGGCGGGATGTTCAAGGCGATCGTGACGTTCGCGGCGATGGCATTGCCGGCGGCGAGCAAGGTCGTGTTGGTGGAAACGTTGTGGCGGACGACAAAGGGCGTGTTCGGTTCGATGGTGTCGTCGCCGTGATCAATTGCGCCCTGACCGACTTGTTTCCAAATGCCGGCGTGGAAGAAGTAAATCTTTGCGGCGCTCAAATTGATTCCGGCAGTCGTGATGTCGGACATGAGGATTTCGGTGTTGCGATTGCCGCTGGTAGGTGAAACGTTCACGCCGGTGCCGCCGGGGAAAACGGCATTCAGACTCCAATAGGGCTCGACGTAGATTAGATCATTGGCGACCACTGCGGAGAGGGTGTCGCCGTTGAGATTGAGGGTGAGTGTGTTGGTCTCGTTTGAGGTTATCGGGAAAATCATTCCGTTCAGAGCGCCGGAAGCGAAACGCGCATAGTAGGTGTTCGATTGTGAACCCGAAGCGTAAACGAATTGATTGGTGGTCCACGGTTGTCCGTTCGCTTGCGCGACAGTCACGACATTGTCAGCAAAGGAAATGATTGTCGCAGACGAAGCTGCGGCGCGGACGAACGGCATCGAGATGAAGGTGTCGGAATTGCCGAGGAGCGAGAGTGAAATGAAACCAGCGGCTGGCGTTGATGTGCAGGAGGACGCGAGGCGATAGAATTTTTGCGAATTCGTGACCGATAAGTCGGTGATGGTCATTGTTGAACTACCGGAACTAACGGTGCTCACGTCGTGCCATTGGCTGTCGGTAAGATCGTCCTTCGACTGGAAGGTGTAATTGTTGGCGGGATCGACATTGAAGCTCAGGCTCGCGTTGATTCCAGGAGAAACATTGATGCTCTGCAGCGAAATAACGCAGGTGTTGATGGCGAGCGAGGCGTTCGTGCTGGTCACGGTGCCGGCGATGTTCGAGACGATGACGGAGTATGCGCCGACGTCGTTGGCGGTGATAGAGCTGCGGGTGTAACTCGAATTGTTGGCGCCGGGAATGGTGGCGCCATCTTTAAGCCATTGATAATTCAGCGGCGCAGTGCCCGCGGCAACGACGTTGAACACCACATCGGCTCCAGTGCCGCCGCTTTGCGATTGCGGTTGGGTGGTGATCGATGGGGCGACGTTGATGGTCAAGACGGCGTTAGCGCTGGTTGCGGTGCCGAGGAAATTGCTCACGACTACGGAATACGAACCATCGTCGCCGTTTTGCACGTTGGTGCGCGTGTAGGAGGTGTCGGTCGCGCCAGGAATATTCGAGGCGTTAAAACGCCATTGATAGGTCAGTGGCGCAGTGCCTGAAGCGGTCACGCTGAAGGTAGCGTTGCTGGAAAGATTGACGGCTTGCGGTTGTGGTTGAGCGGTGATGGTCGGGGAGGTGTTCACCACGAGCACAGCATCGGAACTGGTGGCGGAACCGCTGGCGTTGGTGACGACAACCGAATAGCTGCCGGCGTCGGAGCCTTGAGCGTTTGATCTGGTGTAAGACGTTGAGGTCGCACCAGGGATGTTACTGGCGTTGAAACGCCATTGATAATTCAAAGGCGTTGTTCCGCTGGCGGCGACGTTAAACGTTTGGCTCGCGCCTTGATTGATTGTTCCGCCTTGCGGTTGCGAAGTAATCGACGGCGCGACGTTGAGGAGCAGGAGCACGTTTCCACCAACAACGGCAATGGACGCGGGTTTGCCGCCGAGCGCGGTGCCGGTGACAGTGAACGCACCGGACGCGGCGACGTTGCCAGTGGTTTGTTGGATCAGGGTGTAGGTGCCGTCGGCGAGGGCGCTGCCGTTAACGGTCAGAGCGTTGCCGGTAAGAGTGAGTGTGCCTTGCGAAATGGTGAGCGCAGGGTGGACGCCGTCGAAATTCAAAGTGATTGGGCGTGAGCCGAGGTTAACGGTTGTTCCGCCTTTGATTGTCGAAGCGGACGTCGCGCCGCTCGCACTCAGAGTCGTGCTACTGCTGAGCGCAAATGATGAAATCGCTGAAACATCTAACGTCGCTCCTGCCGCAAGAACGATGACCGGCGTGTTGTTGATCGAGCCAGTGCTCGCGAGCGCCAATGTTCCCGCGTTGATTGTTGTGTTCCCAGTGTAGGTATTGACGCCGCTCAAAATGAGCGTGCCAGTGCCAGTCTTCGCAATCGCAACAGTGCCGCCGCCATTTTGAATCGTGCCGTCAAATGTGCTGGTCGCATTGTTGTTGCCGATGGTGAGCGTGCCAGCGCCGGTTCCGCTCGCGACCGTTCCATCACCGCTGAGGCCGTTGATCGTTTGCGCCTTGCCATTGAGATCAAGAAGACCCAGCCATGCGGCGTTGATGATGACGTTGCCGAAACCGGAGCCGTTCGGAATCACGGCGGCTGCGCCAAGCTTCAGCCATGCTTGCGTTCCCGTTGCGAAATATCCGGGCCCATTGGTGCCGATGATGGTGTTGCCAGTGTAATTGTTGGCGGCGTTGTTCAGCACGACGGGCGAGCTGTCCAGGTTGATCAGCAGCGGACCGGAGCCGCTCAATTTTGCGCTGAGGGTGACGGCGTTTGTTGCAAAATAGCCCGCATCGATGTAACCGCCACTTGCGCCGAGGGTGATGGTGCGACTCGATGTGATGGCGGGTTGCGAATTGTTGTTCTTCAAGCAACCACCGTTGAGCGTCAGGCCGGCGGTGGAGGAGCCAAGTCCCGAATCCGCATTGAGACACAAGGTGCCGCCGTTGCTGACGGTGGTGCCGCCAGTGAAGGTGTTGACTCCGGTGAGGACGAGCGTACCGGCATCAGCGACACGCACTGGGCCTCCGCCGCTAATGATGCCGGACAGTGTTTGTAGGGCGGTGCTGCTATCAATAAAGGTTCCGCCGTTGACGATTGCGCCTGAATACGAGCCGCTGCCCAGCTTGCCGGTGCCGTCGATCTGCAAGACAGCGGGAGAGGTGATCGTCGTTGTGCCGGTGTAGGTGTTAGTTCCACTAAGAACAATTGTTCCCGAGTGGTATACGGTGAATCCATGAGCGCCGCTAAGACTTCCGGCGAGGATTGTTTTATTACCGGCGGTGGTACCGCCACCCAGTGTAACTTGTGCGGCACTCATATTCCAATCACCCGTCAGCGTGAGCCCCGCTGCATTGCCCCAGATGTCGTTGGTTGTTGCTGACGCGATAATAAAATCATTAGGCACCGTGACGGCAGAGCTTCCCTCCAATTTCAGATCGCCACCATTGCCGTAGTTCCACAAAGTAATGGAGCCGGTGCCAAAAGCGTCACCATTGTTAAAATTGACGGTGCCACTGAATGGATTGGAACCAGCGGCTGCGGTGAAAAAGCCTAATACGGTTCCACCGGAATACGTATTTGATCCGTGCAAATACGTTGTGCCGTTACCTTCCGGGAACATTTGCCCCGAACCCGCGATGTTAACGTTAATGCGCATGATAGCCGAAGCACCGTCGCTGGAATTGTGTGCGTCCAAACCTTGAGCACCACTGGCGAGGTTGATGGTGCCTGTGCCGGTAATGGTCACGTCACACGCGTTTGGAGTTAGCGGACCATCGAAAAATCCGGCGACGGTATGGCTCGAATTCATCGTCACCGTAAAGGCTGGAGTGCCGCTGCCAGTGTGCACGCCGAATACGGCCGCCTTGCCGTTCACCCAGCCAACTGGTGTCGCCAAACCGGATGGACCATAACTCCACTTGGTGGTTTCCCATGTGCCGGTCATCGAGCTGGTATACGGGTTTGCGCCGGTGGTGCCTTGAGGATCCCAGTAGAACAGCGGCGAGTTGGTATTTGATCCAACAGTCCATGCCGCGACTGTAGTACCGTTGAACACGTCCTTATCGATGTTGCCGGAATAGCCGGTGATTCCGCCGGTGGAATCGTATTGCCAAAAATCCCATGCGCCGGAGCCCCAACGTTCGCAACTGCTGCAAGATGTCCAGGGGTGCTGGTTTGTGCGCTGTTCCCGCTGTAGTTGGCTATGTCCGCACCCCACTGGCCGACCGAGCTATCGAACCCGCACGCGTTACAAGCGCTGACGTAGATGATAGGCGTGAGCGAGAGCGACCCGGCCCCTTGCCCATCTGCGACGATGTCTGTGCACCAGTCGTTGCACCAATCAGAAACGCTGGTTGATCCGACGTGACCGCTGAAGGCAGAACCTTCGACGTCCAACATGGGCATCAGGGTAAGACCGTCGGATTTTGTCCAAGTCGCGGCGCGGCCCCAAAAATGGCTGGCTTCTGTGGCGGCGGAATTGAGTTCGGGATGGGCGTAGTGATATGAACCCATGATGATGCCAGCGGCTTTACCGTTTTGCATGTGCGCCGTGTAGGTGCTGTCGTTGACGCCCTGGCCTTCGGTCGCTTTGGCCCAAGCGAACGTGATGCCGCCGCTTTTTATTGAGGGCCAGTTCATCGAGGAGTCGGGCTGAAAGCTGGAAACGTCGATGCCAAGCGGACGAGCTGCGTGAGCAGTGTTGCTGATGGCTAGCAGTACCAATCGCGAACAAGGGAACGGAGGCAGAACGGCACAATTTCATAAGGGCGGTCGAAGGAGTTGTAACGCCCAATGATAGGTCAGAATTATCAAGTAAATACAAGCCGAAAAGGCCGTAGCAGGGCGGCGGTGGAACTCCGACGCTGCGGACGGAAGACGAAAGAGGATTTTGAGTCGGTAAGTCAGTGAGTCGGTGAGTCGGAGCGCATGAAAAAGGTGCAAAAACAGGGGTCAAAACAGCCTGTGAAAATGCACGAAACGCAAGCGGGCCTTGATAATTGTACGTTTTCGATGCGGTTTTAAAAAATATTTTTTTTGATGACCGTAGGTGACTTTAGCTGACCGTAGGTGACAATCAGTGACTTTTTATGGACCGCAGCCACAGACTTCTGATGTCGGGGCTCGCTTCGCTCGATGACTTTTTCCGAATTTTTGGCGCGTAACAGTTTGGAGTTCAGGAGGTCAGGCCAAGATAAGTGTGCTTCGACGATGGATTTTTGGATGAAAATGGGTGCTTGCGTGATGTTGAACGTGTTGGTTGGCAATTCGTTGTGCAAGTGAAGCTTCTTTATTGTAGGGGTGGGTATCCCCCCTCCAATTATGCGGAGTTTTACGGTATTTTGCGGAGTCTTGCGGTAAGTTACGGCAATTTGCGGAGCCGAAGCCGAACGTCGACCTCGCGTGCAAAAAGGGTCATTCATAATTTCAGATTTCGAATTTCAAAAGGAGACCGCCTGAAGGCGGGACTCCATACGGGCTGCACAACGGGTGCAACCGGGGGCAATTATGGCAGGAAGAAGCTACTCGTCAAAAGCTGTAGGGAAAGGAGGGAAACCAGGGAAAGAAATGGCAGTTTTTTATAACTAAATTTGTCAACTGAACGTGGTTGGCATGGATTTTGACCCAGGGGTCAACACTACGGATGGTAGATTGAATCGCGAGGGGTTGTTATTTCGAGGAACGTAAGGCTTGGAGTTGCTGGCTGGCTTCGGGGTAGTTCGGTTTTTGTTTTATGGCGAGAAGGTATTCGGCTTCGGCTTCGGCTGACTTGCCTTGGCGGGCGAGGACGAAACCCAAGGCGAAATGGGCTTCGGGGTTTTCGGGCTTTATCTCGATGGATTTGCGAAATTCCTGGATGGCTTCGTCTGGTTTTCCACGTTGAGCGAGGGCGTTGCCAAGATTGTAGTGGCCCTGAGGATCGTCTGGGTTCAAGTGCAGGCATTCTTTGAATTCAGAAATTGCGGCATCAAATTTTGCCTGCGCGGCGCCGGTTTTGCCTTGAGCGAGCAGGTTGTTTGCCTGGACGGCGTAGGAGTTGCCGAGATTGCCGTGGGCGCTGGCGCAGTGGTCGTTGCTGCGAAGCGCGATACGAAAATGTTCAATCGCTTCGTCGAGTTGACCTTTCATCGCGAGTGCGATGCCGTAATTGTTATGAGCTTCGTCGTAGTCCGGTTGGATTTCGATCGCTTTTTTGTAATCCTCAATGGCTTGATCCTGTTCTCCTTTGGTCCAGAGGTAATAACCGACAAAGGTGTAAGCGACGTGGTTGTCGCGGGTGACGGCAAGGGCGTGGGTGAAGAGGGTTTCACCATTTTTCCAATACGCAGCCTGGATGGGGGTGAGGACGCAGCACAGGCCGATGGCGAGGACAGCACCGGTTATCCGCGCTGCGCGGTTGCGGACGAATTCGATGGACGCCCACGTAACGACGATGAACAGGCCCACCGACGGCAGGTAACTGTAACGGTCGGCCATGGATTGAGAACCGACCTGCACCAGCCCGATCACTGGAATGAGCATTCCCAAAAACCAGAACCAACCGGTGGCCAGATACGGTCGCGTACAAAATAGCGAATAGCGATTGCTGTTATTGCAACAAGGACAACGATTGAAGTGAGGATTTGCCACAATGGCCACTGGTCAGGATACGGATAGGCGACGGAGAGACGCGCCGGCCACAATGTTTTCCCGATGTAGCGCACGTAAGCGACAAATGTATTTTCGAGGCGGTGGCCTAAACTCAGACCGCTAAGTGAGGATGCAGCGGTACGTTGGACGCAAAGGGTGACAACGCTTGAGATCAGGGCCAATGCGATGAACGGAAGTTTTTCGAGCAGCAGCGGCTTGAGAGCGGTGAGGCTTATATTGGAACTGTTGATGCGTTTGAGCGGCCAGATATCGAGCAGCAAAAGTACAAATGGCAGTGTGACAACCATTGGTTTGCTCATCAGGGCTAACGCGAAGAACACCAGCGCCAGAGCAAACCATTTGGTGCGTTGGGCGGGTGTTTGCACGTAGCGGACGTAGGCGGTCGCGGTCAGAATCCAAAAAAAGGTGCTTAACACATCTTTGCGTTCCGCGATCCATGCGACTGATTCGACGCGCAGTGGGTGCAATCCAAACAGGGCCGCAACGAAGGCGCTGGCCCAAAGCGCGCCGGTCATTCGGCGCAGCAGCAGGAACATCAGAACTGAACTAGCTGCATGCAAGAGCAGGTTGGTGAAATGGTGACCAGTCGGATTCAAGCCGTAGATCTGAACGTCGAGCATGTGCGTGATCCAGGTGAGTGGATGCCAATTGCTGGAATGCGATGTGGTGAAAGCCCATTTCAGACTGTTGACGGTGATTCCGTGCTGAAGCTGTTCGTTTTCGGTGACGTAATCCGGATCGTCGTAATTGGTGAAATCGCAGTTCAACGCTGGCGAAAAAACGCCGAAGACGGCCAACGCCAAACCGAGGCAGATGAGGATGGTCAGCGTTTTGCTCTTTGGTTGCGCCATGAAAGGCACATTGTGGCGGCAAATTGCGGCTGAAGAAATGAATTTTTCGGAATGTCGGCGGTTGTTTGAGGACAGAGAGTTGTCAGCCGCTTCGGGCAAGCAGGAAAAGTCAGATGATTATTAATGACAGAGGCTTAGGCCGAACGTGGGTAGCGCAGAAATCTTGGGACGACTTGGAAGTCGTCCCTACCGACGATCTACTGTTTCTCGTATTCGCCTTTGCCGAGGCGTTTGAGGACGGTGAAGCCGGCTTTTTTGGCGTCGCTGACGGAAAGCGGTTTGAGTTTGATGGGGGAGCTGAAGGCAGAAATGACTTTGCGCACCGGCTTCTTGCAAGAGGGACAGGCTTTGAGCTCGGGAGCGCTTATCGGGCGACGCAAGGTGAAGTGGCCACCACAGACCACGCAGTTTCCATCGCAAAGTTCGTATTCGTAAAATGGCATCAGTTTTTCTACCGAGAGCGTAAACGAAGTTGGTTTCTAACGCAAAGACGCAATCCAAGTCGAGGGGTCGAAAGTCGAAAGTCGAGAGCCAAAAAGGGAACTGATAGCCGATTGGAAAATTTTACCAAAAATGCGCAACTTTTCCGGATAGCACTGCAAAGGGGCAAAGACGCAAAGAGATGAAATACGGATTTTTACCACAGAGTCACAGAGGCACAGAGATGAGAAAGAGGAGAGGAATGATGGAAAAACGACAGAACGGGATCTCACCTCAATCGCGACAACCGTTCCTCTGTGACTCTATGTTTTTTAAACGTGTGGTCAATTCTGCGGCGGTTTTATCGGAAAATTAGTTGCCCGAATTTCGAAGAAAGTGGAGACTACACATATATGACAGGCTTTAAATCTTTGCCCCTGTCCTGTTCTCGCCGCGATTTTATTCGCCGCAGTGCTGCATTTGCGGCGCTCGCGTCAGCCAGCCCAAGCTTCGCCGCAGCGCTTTCACCGGAGATTCGTTCCAACGCCAAGGTCGCCATTGTGGGATGCAAGACTTACGGCGCTGAAGTTAAACCGGCGTTGAAGCAGTGTTTCGATTTAATTGGTGGCATCCAGACGTTGATTAAAAACAAAACGGTCACGGTTAAGTTGAATCTGACCGGGACGAATTTCGGCCTGTTTCTCGGCCGGCCAGTGGGTGAAACTTACATGACTCATCCGGCGACGGTGATGGCATTGACCGCGCTGCTCGTCGACGCAGGCGCGAAACGGATTCGTTACGTCGAATCGACGCAGAGCAAGTCGTCGCTGGAGAACAGCCTTGAACTGGCGGATTGGGATGTCAAAGCGCTGTCGGCGATGGGCAATGTGATTTTTGAGAACACGCGCAATCTCGGGTCGAGCAAGTCTTACGCACATTTCAAAGTGCCGAACGGCGGGTTGATGTTTTCGGCGCTCGACCTGAATAAATCTTACGAAGAAACCGACGTGATGGTTTCGCTGGCGAAGTTGAAGAATCACGTGACGGCAGGGGTGACGCTGTCGATGAAGAATTGTTTCGGGCTGACGCCCAACACGCTTTACGGCGGGCAGGCCGGGTCGGAAGATGCGACGGAGGGTCGCGGGCCGTTGCACTCGCCCCACGGTTACGATCAGATTAAATTACCCGGGCTGAAGCCGAGCCTGCCTTATAAAGATCCTTTCACGCGTGTGCCGCGAATTATTGTTGATGTCTGTGCGGCGCGACCGATTCATCTGGCAATCGTTGATGGTATCACGGCGATGAATCGTGGTGAGGGCCCGTGGACTGACCAAACCGGTGCCATCAAGATGACCAAGCCTGGGGTTTTGATTGTTGGGTTGAATCCGGTTTCGACGGATGCGGTGGCAACGGCGGTGATGGGTTATGACAATCCGCGCGCAGCCAAGGGCGTGCACCCGTTCGAAAATTGCGACAATCATTTATTGCTGGCGGAAGAGGCTGGGTTGGGCACGGCGGATTTGAGCAAGATCGATGTGCGCGGGATGCCGATTGCCAAGGCGATTTACAAATACGGTTGATTGGTAGAACGCCGCAGTTGTTATTGCAAAATAACTGACAACGAACTACTGACTACTGACATGTTCCGCTTCATATCGTGCGCGCTCGGGCTGTTGCTCACGTCTTCATTCGCCGATGCGCAGCAGTCTGCTCCGGTCAAAAAACTGCGCGACATCGTCGTTTACAAAAACGACAAGTTTTATAGTTCGTTCCCATCGATTGTTCGCCGGCCAGATGGAGAACTGATCGTGGCGTTTAGGCGCGCGCCCAATCGGCAGTTGATGGGTTCCACCGCCATTTCTCACACTGACGCGAACAGCTATCTCGAATTAGTGCGCTCGCATGACAACGGCGAGACGTGGTCGCAACCCGAATTGCTTTTTGCCCATCCGTTCGGCGGTTCGCAGGACCCGTGCATGGTTCAACTTCGCGACGGGACGATTGTTTGCAGCAGTTACGGTTGGTGCCTGATGCCTCCCAAAACCGAGAAAAACAAAGACTTGTTTCACCACGGCGCCTATTCGTTCCTTGGCGGCTTTATCGTGCGTTCCACGGATGGCGGACATCATTGGGGCGGGCAAATTGAGCCACCGCCGACGCCAGGTGATAAAACGTTCGATGTCTTCGGACGCGTCGTGCCGGCTTACAATCGCGGCGCGATGTGCGAAGGAAAGGACGGTCGGTTGTATTGGGTCGTCGCCTCAAAGCGCGCGACGGACGGGGAGCACACGTCCGTTCACCTTATGATTTCCGCCGATGAAGGGAAGACGTGGGCCTATTCGTGCCCGGTCGCTGCCGATCCGAAAATCACGTTCAACGAAACTTCGATATACGAAACGCCGAAGGGCGATTTGGTGGCGTTCATTCGGACTGAAGGCTACGACGACCACTCCGTTATCGCGCGCTCAACTGATCACGGCAAAACTTTCGGCAAATGGCAGGACGCCGTGTTCCAGGGACATCCGCACTACGCGTTACAATTACCGGATGACCGCGTGCTGTTGATTTACGGGTATCGCCACGCGCCGTTCGGAGTGCGCGCGCGGGTTCTCGATTCCGAATGCACTGATTGGAGCGGGCCTGAAATAATTTTGCGCGACGATGGCAAGCAGGGCGATTTGGGATACCCATGGGCGACGATGATTTCAAAAGATCGTGCATTGGTGGTGTATTACATTCACAGCCCGGAAGACATCAGTCACATTGCCGGAACTCTCGTCGAAATAAAATCGCACTGAGTTAACAGAATTATGCGTTCACTTGCCATTGCTGTCACAGTGCTGCTGCTGAGCGGCCGAGTTGTCATGTCGCAAACGAATATTAATTATTCCAAAATCTGGTTGGAGCACACGCCGAAAGTGCCTGACCTGAACATTCCGTCAGACGTGAAGCAGTGGGAACAGGATCGCGCCAAGATTCGCGCACAGCTTTGGAAATTGCTCGGCGATTTGCCGTCACGGCCAAAGGTACCGGAGGTGAAGACGATTTCGCGCGAGGATCGTGGGGATTATATTTTGGAGAAATTCGAATTCGATAATGGCGCGGGAGCAACGGTGCCGGGTTATCTTTTTTTACCGAAGAACGTCAGCGGGAAAGCGCCGGCGATTCTCTACAACCATTGGCACGGCGGGACGTATCCTATCGGCAAAGAGGAAGTATTTTTCCAGAAGCACACGCCGCAGGATCCTGGACCGACTTTTGCGAAGCGCGGCTATGTTTTGATTGCGATTGACTCGTACTGTTTCGGCGAACGCAATGGACAAGGGCCCAGCGGCGCATCCTATGACAAAGCCGGCGGCGAGATGAGCGCGGCGAAGTTTCAATTGTGGTACGGACGCAGTCTTTGGGGGATGATCGTGCGCGACGACCAGATGGCGTTGGATTACTTGTGCTCGCGACCAGAGGTAGACACGAACAACGTCGGCACGACGGGGATGAGCATGGGTTCGACGCGTGCGTGGTGGTTGATGGCTTTGGACGATCGCATCAAAACGAGCGTGAACGTTTGTTGTTTCATGCGATATCAAAGTTTGCTGGAACACGATATGCTTTCGAGTCATGGGATTTATTTTTTCGTGCCGGGGATGTTGGAGCATTTCGATTCGGAAGCAGTCATCTGTAGCCTCGCTCCCCGCCCTGCCCTGTTCATGACGGGTGACAAAGACCCGACATCGCCCGTGGATGGCCTTCATTTTCTTGAGGGGAAAGCAAAGCAAGTCTACGCGATCTATGGGAAACCCGAGAATTTCGAGAGCGTTGTTTACCCGAATCTCGCTCACGTTTACCTGCCCGAGATGTGGCAAAAGACTCTTGCGTGGATGGATGCGCATTTGAAGACGCAGAAGTAGCGTTGTTTGGGTGGCGGAACGCGTCCCTACCGGTCGTAAATTGCCATCGTGGTTTTTCCAGGGTGCTTTGTGAAACTCCGAGCCGGCGCTAGACGGACGGCGTAGTCGCTTCTACGTATTCGGACGAACTCGATTGCTGTGGTTCGCCCAATTTCCGAAAACGCATCTCTGGGGAACAGTCAGGCCGCCCGCGACTTGTATGTGACACTCGTCACTCGCGAGAAAATGGCCATTATGAAATTAACACTACCCAAGCGCTGCGTTGGATGGAAAACGGTTTCGAACTTCGTTGTTCTGTTTTGTTTACTGCTCGCGGTTCCGTGGAGCCGCTCAGCACCTGTGGTTGACACAGTCACAAAATTAACTGCGAGTGATGCGAGGACGAATCTGTTATTTGGGACGAGCGTGGCCATTGACTCTGGGCTGGCGGCGGTTGGTGCGGTGGATACCACGAACGGGGCTGTTTATACATACGCGCTGGTTGGCGGCAATTGGGTGCAGACGCAGAAGCTCACGGATCCGGCGCCGCCATGCGGGACGGATGCGTTTGGGGCATCGGTTGCAATGCAGAACGGGTTGTTGGTGGTCGGCCAACCGCAAGGCTGCCCGAATCTCGATTTGTCGGGACAGGTGCTCATTTACAAACTCGTCGCCAACACGTGGGTTTTGCAGCAGATCTTAATCGAAAATAATCCGCCGTTTCCGGTGAATGGGTTCGGGACGTCGGTGGCGGCGAGCAGCAACACGATCGTCGTTGGGAACCCGAACGATGCGACCGGGCCGGGCTCCGGCGCGGTTTCAATATTTACCAACAATGGGACAAGTTGGAATCTTCAGGCAAAAGTGACAGCACCGAATAACACGTTCCAGGCTTTTACAGGCCAGTCGGTTGCCGTTGAAGGCGACGCGCTGATCGCGGGAGCGCCTGGCATCGGGATTGCAGGTGGAGCATTCGTTTTTCTCCGCACCGGCACGACGTGGACGCTGACCCAAACGCTTTTGCCAGTGATTCACACCGCCGCGAATTTCGGGGTATCCGCGGCGTTGCAAGGTGGCGTTGCAGTGATCGGAGCGCCGGGAGAAGCTGACAGTAATGGGATCGCTGGTGGTGCGGCGTTTGTTTATCGTCGTATGTTTAACTCTTTTGTGCAGCAACAGGAATTGACGCCGACGGCAAATGTGCGCGGGTTGGGCTTTGGCACTTCGGTTTCGGTCCTGAACGGAACACTTGTGGTGGGTATTCCCTTCCGGACGGTCAACGGCCACACCAACGCCGGAGCTGCGGACATTTTCACGGTGAACGGGACGAGTTGGGTGCTTGCGCAAGAGGTCGCCGCGTCTGACCCAAGCAACGGGGCGCAATTCGGTCACGCGGTCGATATTGGGCAGAGCGGGATTATCGTCGGGGCGCCGTTCGACAGTCAGATCCTTACCAGCGCTGGGGCTGCTTACATTTTTTCAACGAGTGCCAACAACGGACCGGTGATTGTCAGTGCGACGGCTAGTCCGAACGTGCTTTTCCCGCCGAATCACAAGTTGGTGCCGGTCACAATTACAGTGAATGCAACGGGCAGCTTCGTTTCGTGCGTTATTCTCGGAGTAAGGAGCAATCAACCGATTAACGGCACGGGCGATGGGAACGCTTCTCCTGATTGGATTATCACCGGTGATTTGACCCTGCTGTTGCGCGCGGAACGGGCTGGCAACATCAAGACCGATCGCGTTTACACCATCACGGTGTTGTGCGCTGACTCGTTAGGCAACACAGCGCGAAGAGACGTCCTGGTGACTGTGCCACACGATCAGGGCAAGTAGACTGAACAGTTTCGGGACACCGCGATGATCATTGTGCGGATTTGGTCCGCACATAAAATCGGGATCAGTCCCGCGGTAGGGGTTAGCGTAACGGGAAGCTCGTGTAACGCGGGCTTCTCCTTACGTATTTTTCGTCCAAGCGCGTAGCATCCTCAGCACTGCGTCGACTACTTGACGTATGCGCCATTCCGCGTGAACGGTGTAAAGGAACATCGAACCGCAGGGGGAAAATGAAACAGCCAACGTCAGGCTTTATTGTTGGTTGCTGTTTGGCAATGGCGCTGGTCATTGCCAGCACGACCAAAGCTGAGGTGGTCGATACGGCAAAGCTTTTGCAGCCGATCGACCCACACTTGAATCAGGACTTCGGATATGCCGTCGCGATCAGCGGCACTAACGCGGTGGTGGGTGCGCCGGAGTCGGCGCTTCAGCCGGGTGCTGCATATGTATATAGCAAGTTTGGGACGAATTGGATTTTTCAGCAAAAACTTGTTCCCGTCCAGGCGACCACCAACTCTCTAACGGGAATTTCGGTTTCAATCGATGGCGATCGGCTCGCACTCGGCGCTCCCGGCTTCAATACCAACCTGAGCACCGCCGATCCTGGAGTGGTGTATATCTATCAACAAACGAATGGTGTCTGGGGACAACAGGCCCAGCTCTTCGCCCCTGACGGGCAGCGCGCAGATAAATTTGGGGTGTCGGTCGCACTGAGCGGACTCTCCATCGTCATTGGCTCGAGTTTCCATAACGATTTCGGGGAGACCAATAATGGCTCGATTTACGTATTTGATCTGACCGACGCGGGCTGGCAGTTGAGTACAAAGATTGTGCCAAACGATTTGACGAACAGCTCGTTTTTCGGTCAACGCGTTGCCATGAGCGGCAATACGCTGATTGCGTGCGCCAGCAGTTCGTTGGTTTCGGTGGGCAACTTGTTCTTCGTCTCGCCGGGAGCGGCTTACGTTTATACGCGGACGAATGTTACTTTTTACTTCGCGCCTTGGAGTCTTCAACAAAAGCTTCTGCCGAACGACTTTACGGCCGACGGTGGGTTTGGTTATTCGGTCGCGCTCGATCGAGATACGGCATTGATTGGGGCGCCGTTTACAAGTGAGGGTGGAGCCGTGTTTGCTTTTAATCGCAGCGGGAACGTGTGGACACAGCAAACGCAAATTGTTTCGAGCGATTTGACCAACGGAGATAATTTTGGTTTCTCCGTCGCACTGCAGGGAACACGGGCGGTGATCGGAGCGGAAGGGAAGAATTCGAATAACATTGTTGGTCTCGGCGCGGCTTATGTATTCGCGGAAACGAATATGTTTATTGATACAAATGTATTTACCACAAACAGCACTGTGTTAGTTCAGACGAATACCTTTACTGACACCAATGCTTTTGCTCCCACGAATGCGCTCGATTCGCCCACTTTTTTGGCCCAGAGCAATTTGTTTATAGCCAACAGTGTATTCGCTGCGAACAATGTTGTGGATACGCCGAATGGACTGGGTTTAACCAACGGGGCTGGAACGACAAACAGCGGCTGGACAGAACAACAGAAACTGCTGCCGTTGCAAACGGCAAACAATTTTGAGTTTGGTTTTTCGGTTGGCATCGGCGCGCAGGGAATTCTCGTCGGCGCTCCTGCCGCTCAGATCGACCGCGGGACGGGGGCGGCTTACATGTTGGGCAGTTCGGAGTCGATTCTGTCGATTGTTTCAGCTACCGCCTCGCCGCCCGTCATTCTGACGCCGCGAAATCATTTGTTCGTTCCAGTCACAATTAACGTGGTCACGACGGGGTCGAATGTGACGTGCAGAATCATTTCTGTGACCAGCAACCAACCAGACATTGGAATCGGTCCTAACGCGGACGCGCCCGACTCAATCATTACCGGTGATTTGACGGTGCTCCTGCGCGCCGAAGGAACGGACAACGTCAATGTCGACCGCGTTTATAACATCCTGGTCGCATGCACGGACCAGTTCGGAAACGTCGTCACAACGACTGTTTCGGTGGTGGTTCCGCATACGTTGGGCACAGCCGCCATCGACACTGGATCTATCTTCACCAATACCGCGCTATTCCCTAACGTTTTGCTGGGCCCTTAAAGATTGCCAAACTGACAATTGGTAGTTGAACAGGCATGCCTGTCTTTAATAGCTTCTTACCTATGGCAGCAATCGGTCGTTTTCAAAAGGGTGACGAAGTTTTCTACGCTAAAGTGGTCGATGGCGAACTGTTTCGCCTCCAGGGTGATGTGTTCGGCTCGCCCTCGTTCGATAAAAAGCCGACGCCGTTCAAAGGCGTCAAGACGCTCACGCCGGTTGCGCCTTCGAAGCTTGTCGCGGTCGGCTTGAACTACGCCGATCACGCGCGCGAGCAAAACAAGCCGCTGCCAAAAGAACCGCTCTTTTGGTTCAAAGCGCCGACCTCCTTAATGGCAGATGGCGGCAAGATCGAAATTCCGTTTCCGGATCATCGCACTGATTTCGAAGGCGAACTGGCGATCGTCATTGGACGCCGGGCACGCAACGTCACGGCGGCGGCGGCGTCCCGTTACATTTTTGGTTACACCGCGTCGCAGGATATCAGCGATCGCACGATTCAAAATGCGGAAGGGCAGAACGCGCGCGCGAAATCGTTCGACACCTTCACGCCCCTTGGGCCCTACATCGAAACGAAGATCGACCCGCATGAGTTGACCATCCAGATGTTTCAAAATGGTCAGTTGCGCCAGAACTCGAACACCGACCAGCTCATCTTCGACACCTATAAACTAGTGAGTTTCATTTCGACGAACATGACGCTCCTGCCCGGCGACGTCATCCTGACCGGCACGCCGAGTGGCGTGGGCCCGATTCAAAGCGGCGACCGGCTGGAAGTACGTATCCAAGGTTTGGCGCCGTTGCTAAACACAGTTAAATAACGTTCAGCTTTTTCTTTGCGCTTCCCACGCTTTTTGCGGTTAGACTTCACTTTATGCGTTGGACACAGGCTTTGATTCCTACTTTGAAAGAAACGCCCGCTGAAGCGGAGATTCTTTCGCACAAATTGCTGCTACGTGCCGGACTGGTGCGCAAGTTGACCGGTGGACTTTACACGTTCCTGCCGCTCGGGCTGCGCGCGTTGCGCAAGGTCGAACAAATCGTGCGCGAGGAAATGGACCGTGCGGGTGCGCTCGAAGTGCTCATGCCCGCGCTGCAACCGCCGGAAATCTGGCAGCAAAGCGGCCGTTACGAAACCGCCCAGGCAGTGTTCTTCAAGGTGCGCGATCGCGCCAAGAAAGAATGGATTCTCGGGCCAACGCATGAGGAAGTCATCACCACGCTGGTTGCGGGTGAACTGAGTTCCTATCGTCAGTTGCCGAAGAATTTTTACCAGATCCAAACAAAGTTTCGTGATGAAATCCGTCCGCGCTTCGGCCTGATGCGTGCGAAGGAATTCATCATGAAGGACGCTTACAGCTTCGACGCCACCGAAGACGGCGCGCAGGTCAGTTACAAGAAAATGTATGACGCTTATACGCGCATCTTCCAACGTTGCGGTTTGAAGGCAATGGCGGTGGAAGCGGACACCGGGGTGATGGGTGGAAAGTTTTCACATGAATTCATGGTGCCCGCGGAGACCGGGGAAAACGAAGTGGTTTACTGCGACGGTTGCAATTATGCGGCGAACATCGAAAAGGCAACCAGCCGCCACATGATGCACGCGGACACGGGCGAGAAGGAGTTACCGATTGAAAAGTTTGCCACGCCCGGAGCAGTCACCATCGAGGCATTGACGAAGCCTCCGTATGGCGTGGCGGCGCATCAACAGATTAAGACGCTCGTTTACGTCGCTCTGGACAAACCGGTTTTGATTTTGTTGCGCGGCGATCATCAGTTGAACGAAGCCAAACTCACTGGCACGCTCGGCACGGCCACGTTCCGTCCAGCGACGCCGGAGGAAATCGTCGACCTGCTCAAAGCTAAGCCGGGCAGTCTCGGGGCGGTGGGTGTGAAGGATGTTTCTGTTTACGCCGACGAAGTTTTGCGCGGCGCGAGCGCGATGACCACAGGCGCGAATGAAGATGGTTTCCACCTGCGCAATGTGGCGGTAGGACGCGACCTTCATCCGACGCACTGGGCTGACCTGCGCACGACGCAACTGGGTGAAGCGTGTTCGAATTGCGGCAAGCCTCTGAAAATTCAGCGCGCGATTGAAGTGGGGCACGTTTTCAAGCTCGGCACTAAATACAGCGAGGCTTTGAACGCGTTGTTTGTCGATGAAAACAGCCAGCAAAATCCCGCCATCATGGGTTGTTATGGCATCGGTGTGACGCGCACGTTGCAAGCGGTCATCGAGCAGTGCAACGACAAGGACGGCATCGTTTGGCCGATCAGCGTTGCGCCTTACACGGTTTGCATCACGCCGCTCAGTGTGGCGAAAGACGGCGCGGTTATGCAATTGGCTGAAAAAATTTATAGCGAACTCACGTCGCGCGGGATTGACGTCATCATGGATGATCGCGATGAACGGCCTGGGATGAAGTTCAAAGATTCCGAATTGGTCGGTTTTCCCATCCGCATTGGTATCGGCGAGAAATCGCTGGCTAAAGGCGAAGTGGAAATTAAACCGCGCGCGGGAGCGATGCTTCCGACAAAGCCCGAGGAGGCTGTGGCGAAGGTACTTGAATTGATTAAGGCCCAGTCATGAACCTCAGGTGCCGCCTAAACCTATTTGCCCCGAGGTGCGTTTTAAAATATATTTGACCCGTCGGGAACAGATGGTGCTGCTGGTCATTGCAGCATTGCTGGTGCTCGGTTGGTTTGTGCGCCATTATCAGCGCACGCACCCTCGCCCCTCGACGATGCGAATAAATTAAATGCAACCCGTAGAATTCGAGCAAGTCATTAGGACAATCGTGGAACGCGACGCGCGTTTCAAACGCGAGGCTTATTTTTTCATTCGCGAAGCGCTCGAATATACCCAAAAAATGTTAGGCCGGCCCACCGCTGACGAAATCCGGCACGTGACCGGACGCGATTTACTGGATGGCATCCGCCATTATGCGCTTGAGCAATACGGGCCCATGGTGCCGACGGTCCTTGGTGAATGGGGCATTCACAAGTGCGAAGATGTGGGCGAAATTGTGTTCAACATGGTCGAAGCGAATTTGCTCGCGAAAACCGACACCGATTCGCGCGAAGATTTCAAAGGCGTCTACGATTTTGACGAGACTTTTGCAAAGCCGTTCCGTCCGGCCAGACGAACGGCCGCTGCAACGTCCTTCCCCGAACTAAAAACAAAGTGAACGAAATTCCCGCCGTCCCGCCGAATGTGCGCATGGTCACGCTGGAAAACGGCTTGGTGATCATTGTGCGCGAAGACCATAGTGCGCCCGTCGTTTCGGTTCAGGCGTGGTGCCAGACCGGCAGCATTCATGAAGATAAATGGCTTGGGGCCGGTCTATCGCATGTGCTCGAACACATGCTTTTCAAAGGCACGACTAACCGGCCCGGCAGCCGCATCGACCAGGAAGTGCAGGAAGCCGGCGGTTACATGAACGCTTACACGTCGTTCGATCGCACGGTTTATCACATCAACGTCCCGAACACCGGCGCGAAAGTCGCAATCGATATTCTTTGCGACATCATGCAGCACGCCACGTTGCCGGCGGATGAATTGGCGAAGGAACTCGACGTCATCCGGCGCGAAATGGATATGAACCAGGACGACCCGGGCCGGCGCGCGGGCCGGCGTTTGTTCGAATGTGCGTTCATGCGCAGCCCATATCGGTTCACCATTATTGGCTATCCCGAAATTTTCAACGAACTCAAACCCGAGAACATCATCGGCTATTACCGCGACCGCTACATTCCGAACAACATGTTTTTTGTGGTGACCGGCGATATCAAAACCGAGGAGGCGATCGCGCAAATCACCTGTGCGTTCAAAGGCAGCAAAGCGCGACCGATGGCGCCGCTGCTGTTGCCGCCGGAACCGAAACAAACCGGCGGACGCGAGATCATTGAAGAAGCGCCCATTGAGCTCGGGCACTTGCACGTGAGTTGGCACACGCCAGATCTGCGGCACCCCGATATGCCGGTGTTGGATATTTTGGCGGCATTGCTCGGCAGCGGGCGCAGTGCGCGGTTGTATCGCGAAGTGCGTGAGAAAAAAGGTTTGGTCACTTCGATTGATGCGTGGACTTACAATCCCGGCGAGATCGGATTGTTCGGCGCGAGTGCGGTTGTTGACGCGAAGAACTTCACGGCGGCGCGCGATGCGTTGTTCGCCGAAATCGAGCGCATCAAGAACGAACCAGTGCCCGCCGAAGAATTGGCGAAGGTAGTAAAACAATTCGTCGCTTCCACTCTCGGCGACCCGCAAGACCATGCACGGACAGGCGCAGGAACTGGGCGCAAATTGGATTGGCACGAACGATCTGAATTTTTCCGAACGTTATATGGCGGCGATCAAAGCCGTTTCAGCCGATGACCTGCAGCGCGTCGCGCGAAAATATTTCACGAGCCAGAACCGCACAGTTTATGCTCTCTTGCCGCAAAGGCGCCGCACCTCAGGCTCAGCAGGCAGACCAGGTCGTTCAAAGAGAACCCGATCCAAAAGATCACGTTGCCAAACGGCCTGCGTTTGCTGGTGAAGGAGGATCATCGGCTCCCGTTCGTCGAAATTCGCGCGGCATTCCAAGGCGGCGTGCTCGCCGAAACTGAAACGAACAACGGCGTCTGCCAGCTCATGTCGAAGATGTTGATGCAAGGCACGGCGCGTCGTTCAGCGGAACAGATTGCTATCGAGATTGAATCGGTCGGCGGCAGCATCGACTCGTTCGGCGGCAATAACAGCTTCGGCGTTTCCGTTGAAGTGCTCAGCAGCGATTTTGATACCGGCATGGATGTGTTCGCTGACGTCATGTTGCGCCCGTCGTTTCCGGGTGATCCATTCGAAGTCGAGCGCCGCGTCCAACTGGAAAGTATTCGCGAGCAGCGCGATCATCTGCTCCACAGTTGCAGCCGCGCCATGCGCCGCGCCTTGTTTGGTACGACGACGTATGGCCTGGACTCCAGCGGCACCGAAACGAGCGTCGCCGCGCTGAACACGAAAGACCTCCAGGAATTTCACAAACGATTTGCCGTTCCGAACAATTGCGTGCTCGCCATTTTCGGCGACATCACTGTCGACCACGTTAAAGACGCCGTTACCAAAACGTTTGGTGACTGGAAGAAGAACGACTCGTTGCCTACCGAAATCCCCAGATCGGCGCCATTGAAAGAATTCCGTCGCGTCGCCGAAACGCGCGATAAAAAACAAGCTGTGCTTGTGATGGGTTTCTCGGGCGTTAGTGTCAAAGACTCGGAGCGCTACGCGCTCGAGCTCGTGCAGGAAGCCTGCAGTGATTTAGGTTCGCGCCTGTTCCTGCGCATTCGTGAAGAACTCGGCCTCGCCTACTATTGCGGCGCACAAAATTTCCTTGGAGTCGCCCCGGGCTACTTCGCGTTCTACGTCGGCACCGCGCCGGACCAAGTCAAACTCGTCGAAGAAGAGTTGCTGAAAGAAGCCGCGCTCCTTCGCGAAAAAGGCCTGAACGCTGAAGAGCTCGCTCGTGCCAAAGCCAAACTCATTGGCCAAAAGAAAATCGCCCGTCAGGATCTCGGCGGTTTAGCCCAAACCGTGGCATTAGACGAACTCTACGGATTGGGCTACGAAAATAACGACACCGAAGATTCCAAATACGAATCAATCACCATCGAGCAAACGAAGCAAGTCGCGCAGAAGTATTTGAAAGCCGATGTGCTGGTGGTGTCAATCGTTGCGCCGGAGAAGGCGTAGTCGCACGTCGAAAGCGCCTACTGCGGCCCAACCACTCGATCCCGTCGCCAGTTCAACTTGTCCAATGGCGGTGGCACTGGCACTTTAACCGACAACATGTAGTGACAGTTTTTGCAGTAAAACTCTTTGTCAATGATGTGGAAAAAACAAAGGATTTCGACGAACACCGGCAACACAAATTTACGACTGAACTGCGGATATTCGATGTCGGGAGACTTGCATTGCGGACAACACATCTCGTGGCGAAGGAGGTGCGATTGCGGATCGGTGTCCTGAAGAAATTTTCGGGCGCGTTCGTAGTCGCGCAACGGCACCTCGACCTTTTCATTTGCGAACGGCCGGGACATGTAGAAAAATCTTTGAACCTTGGTTTCATCGGCGACCTGCGCTTCGAAGCCCTCTTGCATCAATCGTTTTGCCACAGCCTCGGCATCGTCGCGTTCGTTGAAGGTAGCCACCACGGCGGTCCTGCCTATTACCGTTTTCCCTGCCATACAGGAATCTAATCCATGTTCAGCAAAAGCTCAACTGAGGGGTGACTATAAGTTAACCTTTGAAATTCTTCCCGACGTATTCCGCAATCTCCCCACCAATCGCCAACGAAGCGGTCGCTCCGGGGCTCGGCGCATTAAGCACGTGCAATGCACGCGGGCGTTCGACTAAACAAAAGTCCTGCAGCAATTCGCCTTGGGGCGACATCGCTTGCGCACGAACACCGGCACCACCGGGCGCGAGATCGGACGCTTTGATTTCAGGGACGAGGCGTTGCAACGCCGCGGCAAACAGATCTTTGCTGAACGAACGCTGGATTTCGTGCCAGCTCATGCGCTTGTGTTTGCCCATGAACCGCCAGAGACCCGAGAAAGACACCGCGTCCCATAAATCGGTAAGATTGATTTTACGCCAGGTATAACCTTCACGCGACAACGCCAGGACGGCGTTTGGCCCCGCTTCAACACCGCCTTCGATGAGGCGCGTAAAATGCACACCAAGAAACGGAAACTGCGGATCGGGCACAGGATAAATCAAATTGCGCACCAGGCTCTGGCGCTCGGGCCGAATCTTGTAATACTCACCGCGGAACGGAATGATGCGCACGTCGCGCTTTTCGCCAGCCAACTCAGCAACGCGATCGCAATGCAGCCCTCCGCAGTTAACAATGTAATCAGCTTCCCAGGTGTTACTGATGATCGGCGGGGAATTGGGGTTTTCCGTTTCAACCAGCCAACCGTTCGACTTCGCCTCAAGCCGAACGACTTTCGCGCGCGTGACGACCTGACCGCCACCGGCAGTGATTTTTTTTAACATCGCATGCGCGACTTCAACGTAATCAACGATGCCTTCCTGCGGCACATGAACCGCTTCAATGCCAGCCACGTGCGGTTCGATCTCCAGCATCTGTCCACGGTTGAGCTTGCGCATACCTTGCAAGCCGTTTTGCGTGCCGCGTTCGTACAATTTGTGCAGTCGCTCGCGCTCGGTCTCATCGACGGCCACGACCAACTTGCCGCAAATCTCGTGTCGGATGTTGTTCTCCTGGCAAAACGCCACCATCTCGCGAATACCGGAAACGGCGAGGCGCGCCTTGATTGAGCCGGGTTTGTAATAAAGCCCCGCGTGCAACACGCCGCTGTTATTGCCGGATTGATGACGTGCAACGTCCGGTTCCTTTTCGAGCACGACGATTTCGACGTCAGGAAACTTCTTGCCGAGTTTGATCGCGGTGCCCAACCCAACGATCCCGCCGCCTATGATGATGATTCGTTTCTTAGCCAATCCCATACAAAGTGGGAACATTCGCCGGTCAGGTCAAGAATGGGTCTTTCTTTGGTCGACCGCACTGTTTCCATCCCGTCATCATTTTGTTAAACAAAACCATGCGCGCAGTCATTCAACGGGTCAGCCAGGCCAATGTCGTCATTGAAGGAAACACCAAAGGTGCTACCCAACACGGCTTACTAGTTCTTGTTGCCATGGAAGACAGTGACACCGCCCAAGACATCGAGTGGCTCAGCGGCAAGATCGTTCGCCTGCGTATCTTCAATGATGACGCGGGACTGATGAATCGCTCGGTGCAAGATATCGGCGGTGACATTCTCGTCATCAGCCAATTCACCCTTTTCGCCAGCACAAAAAAAGGCAATCGTCCGTCGTTCAGTCGGTCGGCCCGACCGGAGATTGCGATTCCACTTTACGAACAATTCGTTCGTAAGATTTCGGAAGACCTCGGTAAACCGGTGCAGACCGGAGAATTTGGCGCGGATATGAAAGTGAGTCTGACGAATAATGGGCCGGTGACTATTGTCATTGATTCGAAAAATCCCGAGTAGATTATGGCGGAACGCTTGTGAAAAGCGAGCCGTACGTACACGAGAATGATAACGGAGCCGACGACAATTACAAATACGGCGAGACTGATGCGGGCGCAGATAATTCCCCATTTCAAGTAACTGCGTGCCGGGTTCCACATTCCGTTGGGGTCGCGTTTCACACGCCAATATTGCTGCAAAGCCCTGATCGCGAGTGGGAGGCCGAGCACAGGGATAAGTCCAATCACTCCGCAATAAAAACAACTGAGCGAGCGCTCGATCAGCAGGACTTTGGCTGGCTTGTCGGTGTTCATTGCGGCGGAGTCACTGTTGTGGATTGAGCGCGCACGGTAGCAAGACGGTTCGTTTGTTGCTTATCGAGTGCGTCGAGTTCCCGGGACAGGCGCGTCAAAGTTTTACTGTTCACCGTGAACAGCACGAACATGATCGCGAGCATCGTTAAAATAGCGATGAGCGCCGAAGCCCGACGTTTGCGTGTTTGTGGAATGGTTGCAAACGATGTTTTCATTGTTTTCCCTCGTGTGCAGCAACTGCTTCGAATGTGAACAGCGGACGAAACTGCAGGTCCTTCCGGTTATGTTGCAGCTCCACTTCCCACCGCCATCCGCTGACTTGTGTTCGACGGTCTGACTGCATTTGAGAGAACGCTACGCGCGCGAGGGTTCGCGGTTGTTGGCCTGACGCTTTTCTCGAGACCATTCCATTAGCGAACGCGTAAACGATTTCTCCTCGTGCACTTGGGATATGCAGTTCATGACCATCGCGGGAAGTGATCAGGCCGGTCGCCGACCGAATATCTGTCCGCCATAGTTCACCAGCGTTGATCGTGCGCGTGATGTCGTCCGCGTTACGGCGCACGGCGATGTTGTTTGACCATGCGCGATAAAGCAAAGAGCCGCCAACGCCGAGAACCAAAACCAACACAGCGATATAAGCAATCGCTTCGATAAGCATGATGCCGCGAGAACTCGCGCGGAGTTGCAAGCGCGTTTTCATTTGAGCTTCACCTCGCGCGCCAGTGTCCCTATTCCCATTTTGTTCGCTGGTCGCCACTCCAGGCGCAGGACGTTTGCGGTTCGCGAAATTCGGAAGTCGCCCGGCGGCAAATTGGTTGCGGCATTCGCGTGAACCGCGTAGTCGTGAGTCCCCTCGGGCACCTGCTGCCATTCTCCAGCAGCCAACAGCTCGATTTCGCCATCGAGAACTTCCCGTGCAATGGCCTTTTGATAAGTCGTGCGAAGTTGGCGTGCATCACTATTCGCGGAAAAGGCCAACGGCAACATCGCGATCACCAGAACACCCATCGCGACGATCATTTCAGCAATCAAGGCGCCGCGTTGTTGAGCTTTGGAAGACCGATTCGTGATCACCATAAGACCCCCGCGTTAATGATAGAAATCAGGACGCCAAAAACTGCGAAGACAATCACGCCTACCACCGCGCCGTTCCATATCACAAATCCCGAAGTAATCGTGTGCGCAGCCGCTTGTTCCTGTTGAAATGCTTTGGCGTCCAGCCACGCGTTCCAACCAGCAAGTGCTTCGACGAAACCGCTGTGTTGATGAATCGCGTTCCTCAATCGCCAGCCGAATTCGCCCGAGACATCCATCGCTTGAATCGCTTCGGGAAGCGCAACGCCGCGTTTTAGTGCGTCTGCGACGGACGCGGCACGGTATTGAAAAATCCGGTTCGCTGTGCAATCGGCGGCAATCACGACCGCGTCCGGTTCAGGAACTCCGGAGTCCAGCAACACGGCGAGAACCGTTGAGAAATCACGTTCCATGCGCTTGCGGCGCCATGGCAGCCGAAAATAGGCCGAGTGAAGAACGGGAAACCATGAAGCGAGCCGCGGGCCGCCGGCATAGATGAATGCGCCACACCAAATCAGCGCCAGAACAAACAACTGCAGAAGTAGTAATTGAAAACCATTTTCCAAGAGAAGGTTCGAGACAGTTCCGGGATGCGCTACCCCCACTATGTTCCCGTGCGCTATTTCTCGGAATTTCGGAAAAATGAAAACATTCAACGCCCACAGCACCCAGATGCTGGCGGGCGTGACGACAAACGTCATGACCACGAGATAATTCATCGCACTGCGCGTTTGCGACACGGCGTCACGCAGCAATTGACGGCACGCAGGCAGGACCTTTGCGAAATCCCCGATTTTGCGGCCGGCATGTAGCATCGCGATGATTTGCGGCGGGAGAAAACGCGGCACTTTTGTGAGTGCGTCGAGGAGTGGCACGTTTTGCTCTATCCACGCCGCCAAAATATGGAACCGCACGCCAACCGATAAATCGCGACTCGCAGCCACCGACAGGATGGTCTGCTCCGCCGTCCGCCCCTGTTGCAAACCATCGCTAATGAGATCAAGAAATAACCGTGCGCGTTCGGCCCGCCGCATTGGCAGCGTGAGAAAAAAATGAGCGAGAGCGACGAGCGCGAAACAGACCGCGAACCAGAGCACAGTCAGGAACAACGCGACAATTAAGCGAATGATGAATTCATCGAGGTCCATACGCGCGAAGTTACTCTGTATTTCCAAGCGCGTTCATAAAGGAGACGAACGCGGCCATCGTCGGTTGTATTTGCGAAATGATGACCAGCGCAAGGACGAGAATTGAGCACGGCAGAGCGGAATAGAGCAACAGTTCGGTGCGATAATTGGCGCGGGCTTGATACAACTCGGACGCTCGATCAAAACCCGCAGCGAGATTTTCCTGCGATTGCGCCACCGTCCAAACGAACAATCGCGGAAAAACTTTTCCATCGGCGGACATTTCAGAGAATCGCCCGTGCCCCGCGGCAAGGCGTTCGCGCCAACGGGTCAACTCAACTCCCGCCGGGGTGCGGCCTTCCATCCGTTGTAAAAGCTCAAGAGCATTATCCAACGACACGCCACTCTTGAGCATGAGTGAGAGGGCAGCAGCCGTTTGGGAGAGCGCGTTGTCACGAAAAGCGGCAATGCGCCAACGCCAGCGCCGGCGAATGGAAGGAGTCAATGCAATGACGCACGCAGCGGCGATAACGACCGCCAATAGGACGGGCGAAAACCATACTGCAAACGAGGCATTCCGAAGGATTGGTGCCCCTAAAAAGTCTGTCATCACAAACGCATTCATTTTTCCCAGCAAGATGGCGAGAAAACAGGACAATAAAAACGAGCCGCCAAGAACGATCGCCGGATAGACCATCAACCCTTTGAGCTTCGTCCAGGCCAGATTGCGGCGTTGGTAATAGTCCGCGAGCATCGTGAGGATTGCGGGCAGGTTATTGCTTTGCGCGCCGACGGCGAGCATGCGGCAGTAGAGTTCGGGCAAGTTGCGATTCTGCGCCGCGTCGCTCAGCGAAATTCCTCTGGCAAGATCGGTCTGCAACTGTTGCAGTTCAGAGCGGAGTTGCCCGGCGCGCATGTCGGCGGTGAGTCGTTGCAGCGCGGACTCGAGCGGGATGCCGTCGCGCAGCATCGTCGCAAGTTGTTGGTTGAAAAATGCAAATGCGTCGGAGTTCATATGCCCAGGATACGGAGTTTTTCGGCGGCATTGGTGATGCCTTGCTGAACGAGTGTGCGCGCCGATTCTTCGAGAGTTTGTTTCGGCGCGATCGCGTGTAGTTCGTTATTGCGAATGCGCGCGCGCAGATCATTGGTGAGGCCCAGCCATTCCACTAGCGGCACGCGCCCTTGGTAACCGGTTTGCAAACAAGTCGCGCATCCGCTGCCACTGCATTCGGCGCAGAGTTTGCGCATCAACCGTTGATTCAAAATAAGCGAAATCGACGCTGAAATAGCCGAGCGATCAGAGCACAGGACAAGGAGGCGTTCGAGAACCCCCCGGCACGAACCGGCATGCAACGTGGAAATAACAAGGTGTCCGGTGAGCGCGGCGCGAACGGCAATATTCGCCGTCTCGTCATCGCGAATTTCGCCAATGATCAACGCTTGCGGATCTTGTCGAAGCAGATGTCGCGCAGCTTTAGCGAAGTCGAGCCCGCGCGCTTCGTTGACTTCGGTTTGCATTACGCCGGGAACGATCTGTTCGACCGGATCTTCAATGGTAATGACGTGGCGATCTCCTGGCCGCGCCAGTGCTCGAAGACACGCGTAAATCGTCGTGGTTTTTCCACTACCAGCCGGCCCCGTCAAGAGGAGCATGCCAGCGGGTTCGCGCAAGAACGTTTCTAACTCGGCGGCGGCGGCGTCCGGAAAACCCAACTGCGCCACGCTCTTGCCTGGCTTGGTGTTGAACAAACGAAGGACAATTTTTTCACCGGTGACCGTCGGATACGTCGCGACGCGAATATCAGTTGGCGCGTTAACAAGGCGCGCTTCGATGCGACCATCTTGCGGCATTGAGTCCTGGTAGGTCTTTAATTGCGCGAGAAACTTTATGCGGCCAAAAACGCGGTCGGCGATTTCAGCCGGCAAATCAGGCCCCGGCGTCATCACACCGTCGAGGCGGAACGAGACAGCGACGCCTTGCGAATGCGCTTGCAGATGAATGTCACTGGCGGCGACGTTCGATGCCTGATGAATCAATGCTTCAACAATTTCTGGCGCCTCGGTCTGCGTGGTTGCAGCCGGAATTTCAGGAATAACTACAGGTTGAAAAACACTCATTGAACCTCCTCGACGAGACGATGCAGACCGTGTTCGTCACGAATCACTTTGCCGATATTGTCGTGGAAATGGAGCAGTGCGTGACGAATCTCGCCCTTTTGCTTCGAAATGACATGCGATACCGGACCGGTATACGCTTGCCACAAACAGAAACACGCGGCCAGGCAGCCAAGCGCAAAGCTCGCGCTCCATCCGAATCGTGCTGCTGGCGACGGCTCAGGCACTCGTTGCAACACCGGCCGGCGTAATTCCATCAGCACCTGGGTCGGGAACGAGTCCCAATAGTCACCCTGACGTTCCGGCACCCGCAAAGATTCGACGAGAGTTTTGAGATCGAAATCGTTCATTCGCGTTCTCCCGTCAATGAAAGCAAATGCTTCAACTTCCGTTTAGCGGTGAATACCCGCCACGACACCGTTGTTTCGGAACAATTCAGCACCCGCGCCGCTTCGGCGTGGTTCATGCCGTCATACATCGTGAGCATGACAGCGGCGCGTTGTTTGGATGGTAATTTCAGCAGTGCCGCGTGCAATTTCGCATTCAGTTGATCGCCGACTTCTGAGTTGTGGCCATCGGCTTCAATCGTCTGGTTCTCAGTCCAATTGCGGTTGGTTCGGGCACGAACAGTTTCACGATCGCGCCAAGTGAGACAAACATTCATCGCAATCCGGTAAAGCCACGTGGAAAACTTACAATCTGCGCGATACGCAGCAATGTTGCGATACGCGCGCACGAAAGTCTCCTGGGAGAGATCCTCAGCATCGTCCATCGAGCCAGTCATCCGGAATGTCAGAGAATGAATCATGCGTTGATGCTTGCGTATAAGCGCCTCGAACGCCGCAAGGTCTCCTTGTTGGCTTTGCTCGACCAAAGCATCATCCGGTTCACACATGCGGCCTTCTGTTACTGAATAAGACCGGTGAGGCGCGAAAATCCTTTGAAGTATTTTTTCAGCGTTTGCTGAGGGCGGGGTGAATCCCGGACTGACACTGGCCGTTGATGCCAATTTGCTCATAAACGAAGCACGACCAGCCCTTGGAGCCGGCCTAGTGCCTGACGCTATTCGAACGAAGCATGCGCCGACCGCACTGTCAATCAACCTAAATTGCGCAACTTAACGCGTAAAAGAGGAGGTGAAATCCTCGTTTGAAATCTGCACGACTTTTTTCTCGAACCTGGAATTGGCAATCAGCTCCTGCAGCTTCTTCTCGTAAGCAACGCTATCCATCGGCATTTCCACCGTTTGATTGATCAAGCCCGAATAGAGCAGCACGTTCGCGAGCTCGATAGAGTTGACCCCGTCTTCACCCGGTGATATCAGCGGAACACCATCCAGGATGGCGTCGGTGAAATTTTGCATCAACACCGCGTGTTGCGCTGGTTCGATACTGATTGGGACTTCGATCTTCGAGGTTTCTGGTTTCTGAAAACCGAGCTTCGCCGTCTTGCTTTGCTCGTTCATCGAGACTTCGTTGCGCGTGAAGTTCAGTTTGTCGTTTTCGAGCACGAGCTTGCCCATCGTCCCGACGATTTCGAAACGGTTCGTGCCCGGAGCTTCGCCGGTCGTAGAAATGAAAACGCCATTCGCGCCATTCTTGAATTCGAGGTAAGCGGTGACGTCATCCTCAACTTCAATGTTATGATAACGGCCAAGCTTCACGAAACTGCGCACGCGCGTCGGCATGCCGAGCAGCCATTGCAACATGTCGAGTTGGTGCAGACACTGATTGATGAGCACCCCCCCGCCTTCGCCGCGCCATGTCGCGCGCCAACCGCCGCTCAAATAATACGCTTCCGTGCGGAACCAGTCGGTCACGATCCAGGAAAATCGCGTAATTTCGCCAAGATGCCCTTCAGTGAGGAGCTTTTTGATTTCAGCGTAACGCGATTCGGTGCGCAGTTGGAACATTGCGCCGAAAACGAGCTTCGGATGTTTTTTGCGAACCGCAATCAGGCGTTCCGCGTCGGCCTTGTGCGCGGAAATTGGTTTTTCCACCATCACGTGCAGGCCCGCTTCGAGTGCGGTAATGCCGAGCGAGGTGTGTTCGTAGTGAGGCGTCGCGATGATCACTGCATCGATCTCACCGGACTTCAAAAACTGTTCCGCGTTAGTAAACGTTTTGACGGCGCGTTGCGCGTATTTGACGAGCTTATCCGCAGAGCGCGCGCAAACACCAACGAGCTGGCAACGGTTGACTTTATTCGCGAGCAAATACTCAGCGTGATGCGCGCCAATGTTGCCAACACCAATGAGGCCAAGACGAACGGGATTCATAATTCAGAAGCTAGAAGTTAGGAGATAGCAGATAGAATTCCAACTACTTTGGATGCGAGTCTGCGGTAGATTTTGGCGGATCGGAGACCTCAATCGTGGTGCGTTCATATTTCGACGGCAGTCCCCAC
Organism: uncultured Verrucomicrobiae bacterium; assembly: GCA_963702845.1. Classification (GTDB taxonomy): domain Bacteria; phylum Verrucomicrobiota; class Verrucomicrobiia; order Limisphaerales; family Palsa-1400; genus JAICXV01. The sequence goes on from OY969763.1 coordinate 5,088,863, forward strand.
TTACTGCCATGAAAGAATCGCAGGAGACGCGCGCGTGCGGCGAGATGCCGCACTGCTTCACGCCAGTCATACCCAGAGTAAAGGACCAGGAGAGTGCAGTCGCCTGCAGCTTTATTCAGTGTTAGTTCGGCAGCTTTTCGGGAACGAAGCACTACTCGCCGGTCGCTGGCAACGTCCCACGTCTGATCACGCGGACACATAAAGAAGTAGTTTGCTATTGTGACTTCTTCAGGGCCGGAGTTTGAAATGACAAATGAGACAGCGTTTGAGCCTGCCGAGGTATTTGTGTAGTTCAGGAATGAGACAGAAATGTTGCCTGAACCTACGCGGGAATCAGGCGTGTTCCATAGAAGAGCTATAGCGGCAGCCAGAAGCAGAAATGCTGATATGGCGATCGCAAGCTTGCGATTTAGCTTTCCGCGAACAGGTGATTTTTTGATCACGCCTTAACATTCTCCAACGGGTTAATCCCGTTTCAATCCGAGTTTTTCAATGAGCTCGTATAGCGTTGGGCGACTGACACCAAGTTCCGCCGCTGCAGGCGCGATTTTGCCGTTGTGCTTACGCAAGGTTTTTTGGATCAGGTCACGTTCCAGCGATTCACGCGCTTCTTTTAAGTTCGAAGCGGAAGTCGTTGACGAGACATCGGTCAGTTCGAGATCCTGAACTGTAAGGCGTTTGCTCTCGGCCATGATGACGGCGCGTTTGATGCGATTTTCCAATTCACGAACGTTACCCGGCCACGCGTGACGAGCGAGCGCACGCTTGGCTTCAGCGTCGAAGGTGAGGCCTTCTTTTTTCGTTTCGTGGCTGAACCGACGGAGAAAATCCTGACCGAGCAAGAGCGTGTCGTTTTCGCGTTCGCGCAAGGCCGGCAGTTTGATGACGACAACAGCGAGACGATAGTAAAGGTCCTCGCGGAACGTGGCGTCGGCTATGCCTTTCGCTAAATCGGAGTTGGTCGCGGCGACGACCCGCGCGTCCACTGAAATGGACTGGCGACCACCGACGCGTTCGATGGTTTGTTCCTGCAAAAAGCGAAGTAGCTTCACCTGCAACGGCGTTGGCAATTCGCCGATTTCGTCAAGGAACAGGGTGCCACCGGCGGCAGTTTCGATGCGACCCTTGCGCTGCATGTGCGCGCCAGTGAATGAGCCTTTTTCGTGACCGAAAAGTTCGCTTTCAAGCAGCGCCTCAGGAATCGCGCCGCAATTGATGGCGACGAAAGGCCCGTCCTTACGCGGACTGCGACGATGAATCGCGAGCGCGGCCATTTCTTTGCCGGTCCCGCTTTCACCCAGAATCAAAACGGGCGCGTCGGTTGTAGCGACTTTGCGGATTGAATTAAAAACCGTCTGCATCGAAGGACTGGTGCCGAGCATGCCTTCGAAAGTATCTGGCGTGACCTGTTGCTTCAGTGCGCGATATTCACGCTCGAGGCCGGCGACGTGGTAGGCGCGTTTGAGAATGACTTTGAGTTCATCGAGGTCGACCGGTTTGGTTAAAAAATCGTAAGCACCAGAACCGACGCCTTCGAGCGCGTTATGTTTCTCGCCCTGGCCACTGATGATGACAACCTTTGTCATGCTGTCCGCCGCTAGAATTTCCGAGAGCGTTGCAAAGCCTTCCTTCGTATCGCCCGGGCTGGGAGGCAGGCCGAGGTCAAGGAGCACGACCGCTGGAGTTTGCTCGCGAAACGTAGCGAGCGCAGAGGCTCGATCACCCGCGAGAAACACCTCATAGTCCTGAGCTAGTCCCCACTTCATTTGGGAACGAATCTCTTCATCGTCATCGACGATCAACAACTTCGGCTTAGTCGACATGATCAATTGGCATCTTATCCCGAACTGCTCAAATTGAGCGAGTAGATTAAATCGCTCACGGCTCGACACTCGCGTGCGCCAACTACTTTATTAGCCCAATCTGCTTATTTACCGAACACCTTCTTGAATTTCTCGCGCACATTCTGGAAATGAAAATCCAACGAGCACAGTTTTTCCAATTCGCCGGCTTTGAAGTGCTTTTTCACGTCCGGATCGCTCAACAGCTGCGCCTTGAAATCGGCGTTTTGCCCGGCGTGTTTGGCTTGCCATGTTTGCATCGCATTCCGCTGCACCAACTCGTAAGCCGCTTCGCGCGTCAGCCCTTTTTTGATTAAAGCGAGAAGCACGGTTTGCGAATTCCACATGCCGAGCGACAGCCCGAGGTTGCGCTTCATATTCTCGGGGTAGACGATCAGACCATCGGTCAACTTTTGCAACGTCACGAGCATGTAATCGAGCAACGTGCAGGAATCGGGGAAAATGATCCGCTCGACGCTGCTGTGGCTGATGTCGCGTTCGTGCCAGAGCGCGACATTTTCCATGGCAGCGACGGCGTTGCCGCGCAAAACACGGGCGAGACCGGTGAGACGTTCGCCCGTAATCGGATTACGTTTGTGCGGCATCGCGCTCGATCCTTTTTGGCCTTTCGCAAAAAATTCTTCCGCTTCCAGAACTTCCGTGCGTTGTAAGTGACGGAACTCCGTCGACCAACGTTCGATGCTCGCAGCCACGAGCGCGAGCGTGCTGATAAATTCGGCGTGAATGTCGCGTTGCACGACCTGCGTCGCGATTGGCGCCGCTTTCAGTCCAAGCTTTTTACAGACGAACGCTTCAATGCGCGGAGCGAGATGTGCGCTGGTCCCGACCGCTCCCGAAAGTTTACCGACAGCGACGTTTTGGCGAACGACTTCCAACCGTTGTAACCCTCGGGTAAACTCGTCGTACATCAACGCGAATTTTAGCCCCATGGTAGTTGGCTCAGCGTGAATGCCGTGGCTGCGTCCAATCATCGGCGTGAATTGATGTTCGCGCGCGCGCCGTGCAATCGTTTTGCGCAGGTCCTTAACGTCCTGAATCAAAATGTCAGCAGATTGCACCATCTGAACGGCAAACGCCGTGTCGAGAACGTCGCTGCTCGTCAGCCCGAAATGCAACCAACGACTGGCCGGCGCGCCGATGTTTTCCGAAACGTTTGTCGTGAATGCGATGACGTCGTGATTAAGCGTCCGCTCAAGTTCCTTGCAGCGGTCGATGTTGAAGGCCGCCTTGGCCTTCATTTGCGCGAAGTCTTTCTTCGGCACAATGCCTTCGGCAACGAGCGCTTCGGAAGCGAGCAACTCGATTTGGAGCCAGATCTCGAGCTTGCGTTGCTCGGACCAAATTTCGCGCATGGCTGGACGGGAATAGCGTTGGATCATAACGGATTCAGAACGGCGCAAATTGTGTGCTTGTCGAAGCGTCGATGCAAAGCCCGAAATGATTGGCGCACGAAAACAAAAAAGGCACAGAGGAGTCTCTCTGTGCCTCTTGAGAAAGTTTTAACTTAGCTCACCGGCGGCTTGGGCTGCTGCGGAACGACCAGGCGCATGTCTTGAATCTGGCGTTGGAACCACTCACCAAACGCGGCGTTCTGGCGTTGTTCACGCATCCGTGCGACGAACTCAGGAAGCTCCTTCTGCAGCTTGGCTTGGTCAACCGGTTGGCGCGCTTTCAGGTAAACGACATATCCACCTTCCGCCGTCGGAATGTATGCCGACATTTTGCCGGTTTGCATACTGTAGAGGTTTTCAACCAATTGTTGGAATTCTTGACGGCCAGTAATCAGATGAGCGACCGACGAATTGCTCTTCTCGATCTTTTTAAACTCAACTGTTGTTTCGATATTTGTCGGTTGAGCTGTGGCCAGAGAAAACGCTGGCAGCGTGATCGGCTTAACATTATTTGCCGAGGCAACCTCATCAAAACCCTTGCCTTGCGACACCGAACCCACCGCTTTGATGTAGAAGTTCTGGCCGGCAGAACGAGCGATTTCGAACGCCCTCTCGCGCTTGTAATCATCCATGACTTTGGTTTGGACCTGATCAAAGGTTTGGGGCTGGTTCGGAAAACGTTGCTTCAATCCCATGACCAACCAACCATCTTCAACAGGCACCGGCGCTTGCGAATAGATCATGCTGCGGGATTTGTCTTCTGGCGCGTTGGTCGACAGTGAAAACGCCGTGCGCATGAACGCTTGGGTAGGCTTGAACTCCTTCGGGCCCGTGCGACCGTCAAACGGTTCGGTGACATTTACTTTCAGATTGTGCTCCTGAGCAACCTTCTGCAGGTCATCGACCGTAAACGGATGCTCGTCATCGTGACCTTTCATCAGCGCTTCGATAAATCCATTCGCGTTCGTGCGGGCAAAGGTCAAAGCACGATTGTCACGCAGATCGTTTTTAATTTTTGCTTTGGCGGCATCGGCCGTCATTTCTTTGCCTTGCTCATCCTTGAACGTGGCAGGGCCGCGCTGGATATAATAAGCGTCGATTTCCTTGCTCAAATTCGTGTTGCTGACGAGATCTTTTTCGGCGACAGCGACGTAATTCGACATCGGGAAGCTAACGTATTGCACCTGCACGCGTTCAGGCAGGCGATACATCGCTTCGTTCGTGTGAAAGAAACCTTGGAGATTCGTCATCGAGGTCGTCACTTGCGACATATAGTTGCTGAGCGGGAAATAGGCGACTTCGGCGACCATTGGCTCATTTTCACGGACGTAGAAAGCTTCCGCTTCCTTCGGCGTGATCAATTTGCCACCCATGCCGAACAACGTAACCAGTTGTTGGTTGGCCGCCTGATGACGCGCAAAACGCGCGAAATCTTCCAATGTAAGACGCTGAGGAGCGAGTGTACGTTGCTCGAACGTTTGCAGATCAGCTTCCGTCACAGGGTGTGAAGGACTGGCGCCAAAAATTTCCTCAACCATGCGCGCAGCCGCCTTGGAGGTCGGCACGATGCCGAGGTCCTTGGCTTTTTGGTTCAGCGCGATCCGTTGATAAGCGCGCTGCTCGAGCTGATAATTGTTCTGGCGAAGCTTTTCTTGCGTCGCCCATTCGCCGTGCTGGAGGAAGTAGAAGAGCATTTCTTCGCGAATGGCATCGTTGAATTCGTCGACGCCGATGGCCCGGCCTTCAATGGATGCGCCGGTTTCACCAGTACGGGTGTCGCCACCGCCGCCGCCGCCGTAACGTGTGCTCGGGTTAAAAAAGACAACGAACGACACAATCGTCGCAGCGATGATCACTCCCCAAAGCCATTGTTGGTGCTTCCTAATTGTTCCAATCATAATGAAAGGGGTAGAAAATAGGTCGGCAGGGGGCCAAGCGCAAGGCTCAACTCCAGTGGGCTTACTGAATTTCCCTGGTAGCACCCTTTGCGCTAGACGGACCCCTTGCCCATGTTAATGTTAGCCGTATGTCTGAGCAGTCCTCGGCAGCGCCGAATAATGCCAATGGAAACGGAAATGGTGGCTCTGGAGCCAATGCCAATGGGCAGCCTAAACCGCAGAAGATCAATCTGCGGCGCCCGGATGTCATGGAAGCCGTCCAGGCACAAGTGTTATCGCATTACACCAGCGAATTGGTCGATCGCATCCGCAAAAAAGGCGGCGTGCTGTCCGCCGATGGATCGCTAACCATCAAGTTGGCGAAGGAATTTGGGTTTTGCTATGGGGTCGAGCGCGCGATTGATCTGGCTTATGCGGCGCGTAAAGTTTTTCCGCCGCCGAAGCCGATCTATCTGCTCGGCGAAATCATTCATAACCCCGAGGTCAATGACCAGATCCGCAACATGGGCATTCAGATTATTTCGCCCAAGCCGACCAATGCGGAACTGGAACGGCTCCATTCCGGTGACGTCGTGATTATTCCGGCGTTTGGCACTGAAGTCGCCACGCGCGAGAAGTTGAAGGCCAAGGGTTGTGAGACGGTTGATACGACCTGTGGCGACGTGATGTCCGTCTGGAAACGCGTCCGTCAATATTCAAAGGACAGCGTCACCAGCATCATTCACGGCAAAGCCAAGCACGAGGAAACAAAGGCCACGACGTCCCAGGCCACCGCCTACGGCAGCGGTCATTATCTGGTGGTCTACAATCTCGACGAAACGGATTACGTCTGTAACTACATCCTCAACGGCGGCGGCAAACAGGAATTTTTGGAGAAGTTTAAAGGTGCCTATTCGCATGGATTCGATCCTGAACTGCATCTACAGACCGTCGGCGTCGCCAATCAAACGACGATGTTGCGCGGCGAGACAGAAGAAGTGCAGCGCCGCATCAAAGCGGCGATGATCAAGAAATACGGCGAGGGCGAGACCGATAAGCATTTCCGGTTTTTCGACACGATTTGCGGCGCAACCCAGGATCGTCAGGATGCCCTGCAAAAGCTGATGGTTGAACCGATGGACCTGTTGCTGGTCATTGGCGGTTACAATTCGTCGAACACCTCGCATCTGGCTGAAATGGGTGAGGCAAAATTGCCGACGTATTTTATCAAGAACGCACAGATGATGGTGTCGGACCGGCTGATCCGCCATTACAACTCTGTTCAGCATAAAGAAGTCGAGACCAAGGATTGGCTGCCGCAAGGCAAGATTACGGTCGGCATTACCGCCGGCGCTTCTTGCCCGAATAACCTGATCGAAGATGCCATTCGCCGGTTATTTGAACTGCGCGGAATTTCTGTCACTGAGCTTTTGGCCAACAATTAGGGCCGACCATGCCCTGCACACGAGAAGAACTGGAGCAGCGCGAGCAACAAACCCTCGCGCCTTATGCGCAATTGTCCGGTGACTCTCGCGGTCGCCTTTACCCCGAAGAGCCGGCGCTCTGGCGCACGCACTACCAACGCGATCGCGACCGCGTCATCCACTCGCGCGCATTTCGGCGGCTGGAATACAAAACGCAGGTTTTTCTCAACGGTCGCGGCGATCACTTTCGCACGCGGTTGACGCACACGATGGAAGTTGCCGCAACGACGCGCAGCATCGCACGCGCGTTGCGGTTGAATGAAGATATCGCGGAGACGATCGCGCTCGCACACGACCTGGGCCATTCGCCGTTCGGCCACAAGGGCGAAGAAGTGCTCAACAAACTGATGCGCGGCCAGGGCGGTTTTGAGCACAATAAGCAGAGTTTGCGAATCGTTGAAGAACTGGAACAACGTTACCCGGCGTTTCGTGGTTTGAATCTGACGTGGGAAGTGCGCGAGGGTTTGATGAAGCACGAGCGGTCGTTTGTCGTTCCCAATCCGAACGGTTTCACCGCGCGGTCAACGTCGCTTGAGGCGCAAGTCGCGAATCTCGCGGACGAACTCACTTACGCGAGTCATGATCTCGATGACGGCATGGAAGCGGGATTGCTTTCCGAAGACAAATTGCGGCGCGATGTGAAAATTTTCGGCGACGCATGGAAGCACGTTCGCAAAACGCACGGTGATTTGCCCGATGAATTGCGCCGCCATTATATCGTGCGCTCGATCATCGACTGGCAGGTGCATGATGTGGTTGAAAACAGCGAACAAAACATTTTCGACTCGTGCGTGAAATCAGCAGACGACGTTCGCAAGCAAACACGTCCGCTCATTCAACACAGCACGGAACGTCGCAAGCTCAACGCCGAGTTGCGCAAATATCTCTACGCGAATTTCTATCTCAGCGACGGCGTTTCTGGACCAAACCAGCGCGCCGGAAGAATGCTGGAAGAACTGTTTCGCTACTACCTTTTGCATCCAAAAGAAATCGGCGAAGGCGCCCAGAAACGCGCGCGCAAAGCAGGCTGGCATCGGGCCATTTGTGATTACCTCTCCGGGATGACGGATCGTTACGCGATTAACGATTACCAACGGATATTCGGCGTTTCGCGCTAACGCGCCGTCGGATAGTACGGTTTCGGAATGATATTCCCGGGGAAATTCGTTTCGTCACTCAATAGCGCGGCGTAATTCGCGTTCGTCAGGATTGCAGAAATGGTCGTCGGTTTCCCATCAAGCACAGCAGCCTCTTGCACGAGGCGAATCCCATGGCTGTAGTCGGCCCACGTTTGGGCGTGTCCGTTGTAAATCGGTTGAATCGCTTTGCCGTCTGCTTTATGCCAGCCGTAAATCACGACGGGAGTTGAAGCGCGTGTGTGCAAGTTGGTGTAGATGAGCGTTGAGATAACGATGTCTTTCTTGTCGCCGGCCACCAACTCGCCAAGCGGATGCGCGGAAATTTGCGCGTGACGTTGCGTGCGGACAATTTGGTTGTGCTCATCAAATATGGGCACGGTGATCATCTTCGCGGTCGGCGGCATTGGCATCGGTGTCATTTTGACTTTCGCCGCGCTCCAGATGTCGTCCGAGATTTTGCGTGTGGCCAAAGTGCAATCGAGAAACGTCGCGATACGTTGCGCGAGCATCGGCGTCATTGGCGTGAGCAAGTAATCTGAGTCCGACCCGAGCGCGAAGTAGTCCGGTGCTACATAAAATTGCACAGTGTGGTTCGTGCCATTGATCGTCGCGGAGTTTGTGAGCGCGACGAATTTGTGTAGAAAATTCGGGATGTTGCCGTTTGTAACCCACTGAAAAATGTATTCTTCACGATCCGCCAACGTCAGCGGCGTCATCTCTTTGACTAGCTCTTTGCCTTCCGGCACAGTCAGTGGCCGCGACGGCAGTTTCATCGTTTGTGCGGAACAGACACAGGCGAATCCGGTGGCAATGATCAATTGTACAATTGCGCGCATAATTACGGTGGCAATAAAGGTGTAATGTCGATCAGAGCCACTCGCGAATCTTTTCCTGATACTTGTTGTAAACAAATCCGAGGGCCAGCAGCACCACGCCGAGCGCGAGCAAGCTGAGAATGCGGTAGATGAGTTCCAGATTCCAAACGTCCATAACAACGCGGCCAAGTGCACATGCGAGAATCGCCAAACCAATCCAGCGATACATTCGTTCCCGGAACGCAAAACCGACCGCGATTATAACCAACGCAAGCCCAGCCCATGCCGCCGTGAGATACACCGAACCGCCAGAAATCGCGATGACCCAGCGAGAGACGAAGAGCCACAGTGACAACAGCCCTGCAACAATCATCGCAACGTTCCATTCGGGTTGCAGCGGGAATCGACTGGGTGCGCGAGCGACGACTTGCTGCAAGCCGAGCAACACCAGAATGAACGCAAAATTGGGAAAGTAGATTTGCGGTGCTGGTAGAAGGTGATGATAAACGAGAGTCGCCAGCGCCGCAGCGAGATAAACTCCGCCAAATGCTGCGACGTTGCGGCTACCCTTCCATGCCGTCGCGAGAAATATCAGAGTGCCAACAAGGCCCAGCACCCAAACGCGTTCGCGCACAGGAATATATTCATGCACCCACCAGAGCGACATCAGCACCGCGAGCGCAAGATAGAGAAGGCTGATCTGCGGGACGTTTTGTTTGGCCTGGTCGGGCAAGCGGCTGAGGAACAGTTCGCTGACGATCCACACCATCGAAACGAGCACGATCATCGGCACGAGCGCGAGATACCAATCAGGTTTGCCCAAGGCCAGTTCGCGGATGAATTCGACGCCGCTGACGATGAGGAACAGTTGGGCCGCAGCGGCCAATATCCATGCACGTGTTGACAGCGCGTAGATGGTGAGCGCGAGCGCGAGACCGCTCGTGAACGCCAACCACGCGCCGGGTTCAAAGTGCGGTTGCAACCAGGTGTAGAGAACGGCCATGGTCGCGAGCGCGTAAAGGGCCTGCAAACTTTGGCGCGCGGCGGATTGCATCACGACGCGCTTCTGCCATTGCCACCAGTGACTCACGCCAACGGTCGCGGTGATGAGAATTAACGGATGCCACCAAGCCTGTTTGGGTCCAATGGTCGCGTGGTAAATCCAAATCAACTGCGAAGCGATGAGATAAGTTTGGCCGAGCAAAACTACCTCAGAAATGTTGAGCGCGTAAAATACAACCATCAACAGCACCGCGCCGATGGCCAGACTTGAGCCGAACCATTCTTGCGGGGCAAATTTCCAATCGAGGTATGCCCACGTGAATAACGCTAGGAGCGCAAAATAGGTTGTGAGCAGGCGTAGTGATTTTTCATCGGGCGATTCGCGGCGGCTGGCCCAAATCAAATTAAAGCCAAGTAGCGCCCCGACACCCAACCCAAGTGCAGTCGACGGGTGTGTCTCCATTCCAAGCGTCAGAAACGGAACGGCCAGCAGTGATGTCACTGCCGCGCCTGCGCGCATAATCCTGCTCGATTGTTGGTAGCTGAGAACGAGGAGCACCGCGCTTTCGGCGGCGAGCACCAGGGCCAGTCGCAGACCAGAGAAGTAAGCAATCAAACCGACGGTCACGAGAACCAGCCCCTGCGTGAGATAAGCTTTCGCCGAGAGCGGTTCATCGGCCAGCCACTTGCGAGCGGCCGCCGCAAGCCCAATCAGCACGAGACCGAAACCGAGCGAGAACTTCCAGAAGTTGCCGTGGTTCACGTGCAGCATCGAAAGGATGACCATGCCGAAAAACGCGCCGTTATTGACCGTGAGATACGCCGCGCGGCGAACATCGATAAGTTTTTCGCTTCGCGACAAGAACACCACGGCAGTGAAGATGATCCAGTAACCGGCGAGGAAAATGTTGCCGTAGTTAAGTTGTTCGGCGCGCAGGTCCCAAAGGAAATCGCCGTGGTGATAGAATCGCCAAAAGACGAACGAAGCATAGGTAGCCGGAAGGCTGACGATAGACAGTGTCGCCCAACGATTCCGCAGCAGGAAAAGCACTGCGGCAGCAGTCAAAATGACGTTGGAATAAAGTGTGAATAATCCAATGTCAGTAACGACAGCGGTGTAGTAGGCGAGCGAAATGGCGAACAGCGCGAGCACCTCGGACTTTCGCCGGTCCGCTATCCACACAATCACTGCAGCCCAGGTGAACAACAGGATTCCATCGACGAATGCGCTCGTAATGACGCGCAAAGGCGGAAGGTAATGCGCGGCGTAAGTAGCGAAATAAATGCTCGCGAGGCCACCGGCGGACAATACCTGGCCATAGTTCTTCATCGCGGGCTTTTCCATTTTGCGCTGCAGCCACGCACCCGCTCCAATTAGCAACGCACCCGCAAAATAAATCAGCGACAATTTTTCAGCAGGTCCGAGGCGGCCGATAATGTTGTCGTAGGCGTAATAACCCAGGAACGCCAACCCCGTTAGCAGCACAACAATGCCGACGCGCACGAGCCAAAACGTGCCGAGGCGCAATTCGAAAGAACTCTTCTCGTTAGCGGTGACTGGAAAAGGAGGAACGATCGGCGGTGCGGAGAATTCCTCAGTAGCGACAAGCGTTGGCACAGCGGCGAATGGCGGTGGCGGGATCGGGATTTCCTGCGCGACCGGAGCCGTTGGTTCGACTTTTTTTGCAACTTCGCGAACTGGCTCCGGTTGGGGTGCAATCGGAATGATCGGTGGCACTGCCGGTGGCTCGACGCGAATCTTAATTGGGACATCCGCCATTAGTTGCGTTGGGCGGGTAACAGTTGGTGTAGGTTCGGCGCTCAGGCGTTGCGACAATTCAGCAACGTTCCGGTTCAGCAACGAGAGTTGTTGCTGCAGCAATTCCTGCCGGCGTTTCAACTGCTCAAGCTCAAGACGATCTTGATCATTCATAGCGGAGTTCCGAATCAACAACGCCAGCCTAACTCGATTGCTGCGTGTGCGGGTAATCGAAAAAACTTAATGGAACATCGATTTAACTTTCCGCGATCCAGATGAGCGTGCCTTCAGGCAGCTTGTCGTAGAGCGGGATCAAATCGTTCGCTGACAAATGAACACAGCCGTGAGAATCGGGGCGGCCGATAGTCGGTTCGTTGCCCGTGCCGTGGATATATATGAAACGTTCGTAGGAGCCGATGCCTTCACCGCGATTGCGGCCGGGCTCAAGGCCTTCGATCCAGAAAATGCGATGCGCGATGGGCGTCATCGGCTGATTGGTCCAGGTAAAGCCAATGAGTTCGCGACTTTTCCAAGCTGCACCGACCGGCCAGCCACCACCGACTTTTTTGGCCACGCGATGCAAACCGCGCGGGGTCATGTTCGAGCCGGCCTTTTCACCGATACCATACTTAGAGGTGGAACAACGGTAAGTTTTGACCAGTCGAAACGGCGGAAGAAAGTCGTTATCGCGCTCCCACAATGTTGTCGTCTGCTTCGCGATATTGACCGTGAGCAGGTGGCGGGTGGGAACGACACCTTGCTGTTTGCAGGTTCGTAGAAAATTTCGGACAGTCACGCTCATGTCAGGGATTGAGAAACGGCTTCGATCGCCATTCGTGTTTCAGGCGTTGTCGTGGCTTTGTTGAGTTTCTTAACCAACACCTTGGAGTTCCGGCCGCTTTGGTCGTACTTGGCGCGGCGCTCTGGAGGTAGATCGTCCGGCATGCCTTCGCTGAAACCGCCCTTCGACTGGAAATAAGTAAACGCTTGCGTCGACAGGGTAATCAAATCGGTCAGCCCCATCTCGCGAGCTTTGGACTCCGCGAACTGAATCAATTTTTTGCCGATGCCCTGGTTCTCGTGCGACGGACTCACATACAAGCAGGCCAGTTCGCCCTTAGTCGCGTCGAGTTGATGCAACGCGACGCAGGCGATCGGGTTTTTGTCTGTTTCGAAAATGTAAAAATCGCCAATCATCTTTTCGATCATCGGCCGCGTGCGTTTGGCCAACTCTTCGCTGGCAACGGACCCTTTCGTTAACATCATGATCGCGCGGACGTCTTTCTTCAGCGCGCGCCGGATCTGCTGGTATTCGTTGGCGTAAACGAGCGTGCCGATGCCTTCGTTGGAGAACACTTCCGCCAAGACAGCTTCGTCGATGCGACCATTGATGAAATGCACCCTCGGCACACCGGCGCGACACGCGGCCGCACCGTTGACTGCTTTCGACAAAATTTCGGGAGCGAACTTGTCTTTGTGCTGCGCGAGAAGCGTATCGAGTTCCGCGACCAGGATTTGCGGGATGACTTCCTTATTATAAATAAGGCCGTCCCCAGTCGTGATATAAATGAGCTTCGTCGCGTTCATCGCCTTGGCGACTTCGAAAGCAACGCTGTCTGAATTGACGCGATAGGTTTTGCCATCGCCATCGAATCCAAGCGGCGCCACCACCGGCACGATATTTTGCGATAGCAACGATTGCAGCAATTCGACGTCAACGCGCTCGACCTTGCCGGTGAGCAAATGATCGACGCCATGGATGATTCCCATCGGGTGCGAAATGACCGCATTGGAACTGGCGGCGCGAAGGTCGTTTGCGCTGAGGCCTTCCAGGACTTCGTGCGTGAGCCGGTTTGCGGCGGTCAACGCGAGTTTGAACGTCGGGGCATCAGTGACACCGCTGCCGTCGAGATTTGACGGGGTGATGTTTTGTTCCTGCGCGAGCGCGCCGATCTGGGCAGCGGCGCCGTGCACCAAAATAATTTTGATGTTCAGCGAACGCAGGACAGCGACATCCAACAGGATGTTGGCGAAGTTCTCGCTGGTGACAATCGCCCCGTCGATACTGAGCACGAAAATCTTTTCGCGGAACCGCGGAATGTACTGCAGGATGCCCCGTAAATCTGTCAGTTTCACTTTTGGTTGTCGCTTCTTTGAAAGAGATAAGTAGGCAAGTCGCCACAGTTTTCAAACAAATTCTGCGCTTGCGTGTCGGGTTGGCTGTGACGTTCGCGGACGGAATCTACTCCGTGTGAACATCGAGCGCCATCACCTCGCCGGCTTCGCATTGAACGCAAACTTCGAACGGGCGACAGCAGACTTCGCAATCGGTGGTGAAACGCTGATCGCGAATGGTCGTGTCGAACTCCAGATCGAAGCAGCTTCCGCAGAAGGGACATTGAACTTGTTCGGTCAGTTGCATACGGGGTCGAACTGTAACCAACATAGCGCGGGAGTTTTGGTTGTGCAAATTAAACCACAGATAGAGACAGATACATACAGGTACGGAATAACAGGGGGTGAGGATAACTGTATTTAGCTGTATCTAACTGTAGATCGGTGCAACAAGGACTCAAGGACGAGGACGGGAGGACCGCCCCACCTCTAGACCCGTCCCGCCGTCCCAAGGGCCGTAAACATTGATGGTTTTTGAGGTTTGACCCGTCACGTGGGACGGGTCACAACCGTCACACATGCCGCCAATTAGGATCGGGAGAAGCCGATTTGAATCTTGTTAGCTGCGCCGGAACTCAGGTCGTGGGCGAAAACGTAGTAATATGCGGTTCCGGCAAAGGGTAACACCGTCCAGGATAATTTACGGTAACCGGTATCCTTACAGCGATGACGCGCGGTAAAGGAAGTGGGCGCGCCGCGTTCGACTTGCATTAACGCCTTGCTGACGGTTTCCCAGTCTTCGTTGTGAACGACGGTAAGGATGCTCTTTTCTTTCAACTCATCTTCGATAAAGCCGACGTGATGTTCCCAAGCTGGATTAACGCAACGAAATACGCCGGTTGGATCGATTACGGCCAGGGGTTGCGGTGAAAGCATGTAGAACGGATTCCCGCGGGTTTGGGCTTCTAACCGTTGATCCAAGCTTCCAAGAGCTGGATTTGAATTACCGAGGAGGTTAGTGATTTTTCGCGTCTGTTCCTCGATCGTTTTGGTTTTGCGATAAAGGTCGAGGAAAACGCCGATCTTTGTCCGCAACACATCGGGGACGATGGGTGAAAAGATGTAATCCACCGCGCCCAACGAATAGCCGCGAGCAGTCAAATCATCGGTGTTGTGAACGCTGGTAATAAATATGATCGGTGTGTGCGCACATTGGACGCGCTGACGAATCATGGCTGCGGTTTCGAAGCCGTCCATGCTAGGCATGAATACGTCCATCAGGATGACGGCGAATTCATGCTGCAAAATTTCACGTAATGCGTCGCGGCCGGATTTGGCCAGGATGATAGTTTCACCCAAGGTTGAAAGTACGGATTCGAGCGCGACGAGTTTGTCTTCGCGATCGTCGACGATAAGGATCTTGGCGGGAATGTTCGGGTGCTGGGGCTGGATCAGGCGCTGGGCGCTCAAGGGGACGGGCGGTGCGTCGCGTAATTCCTGGGTCATAGGGCTAACAGGGATGTTGTGGGGGTGAACGGCAGTTCTGTCGGGGCCAGCGGACCATTCGTCAGTGCGCCAGAACTCTTCAGATGTGCGCCGGAATAGTCAAACCGTTCGCCTGAACTATCCGGATGTGAGCCTGAATTATCAAGTTGTGCACCCGACCTGTCAGTGCGTGCGCCCAAAATGTCTAGATGTGAGACCAACCTTTCCAGACGTGCGCCGGAACCGTCCGGGCGTGCGCCAATAACTTCCAGGCGCACCGCAAAAAGCTCCAAGGACACCCCCGTGACGTTCGTCCAAGCCTTTAATCTAGATTGTGTTACGTCAAATCGAGCCATAGGTCTACTTATGCAACCAGACATGCAGCACCGAGCGCAGGTGCTCGCGGTCGACTGGTTTGGCAATGTAATCCGAAGCACCGGCGGCGATGCATTTTTCGCGGTCGCCTTTCATTGCTTTGGCGGTGACGGCGATAATCGGGAGCTCTTCGAACCCGGCAATCTGCCGAATGGTGCGGATGGTTTCGTACCCGTCCATGGCCGGCAACATGATGTCCATGAGCACAATGTCGATCTCGTTCTTGTTCTTCACAAGGATATCGATGGCGTCTTTGCCGGTTTCGGCCGAGAACACTTTCATTTCGAAACGTTCCAGCACGCTGGTCATCGCGAAGATGTTGCGGACGTCGTCGTCAACAACCAGCACGCGCTTGCCTTCGAGAATCGCGTGATGGAGCGATTGCAACATCTGACGTTGTTTGTCCGGCAACTTGGAAATATTGCGGTGCAGGATGAGCGACGCCTTGTCGAGCAAGCGCTCAGGCGCGCGCGCGTCCTTGATGAGGATGGCTTCGGCCATGGTCTTGAGGTGCGCGTGTTGATCCTTGTGCAGCTCCATCGCGGTATAAACGAGGATCGGCACCTGATTCGATTCAGGCTTGTTCTTGATGGCTTCGAGTAACTGCATACCGGACATATCCGGCAGCTTGAGATCGAGAATCATGCAGTCGTATTTATGCTTCTGCAGTTCTTCCAGGGCTTCTTTGCCCGTTTTCACCGCAGTAGTGTGGACGTCGCCGTTGCCAATCAACTCGCGGATGTTTTTGATCTGCACTTCGTCATCTTCCACAACGAGCAGGTTCTTGGTCGGGCGTTCGACGAACATTTTGATTTCGCTGAATGTCTTCTCCAGCGCCTCGCGCGTGTGCGTCTTGGTGAGGTAACCGAGCGCGCCTTGCATCAGTTCGGGCTGCAAATCCTCGCGAACACTGATTATCTGCACCGGAATATGGCGAGTGGTGAAATCGACTTTGAGTCGGCCCAGGACACGGCGGCCGTCGATGTCCGGCAAGCGCAGGTCGAGCGTGATCGCGTCGGGCTTGAGTTCGCGCGCGAGCGACAAAGCCGTCGCGCCGTGTGACGCGATAATGCCTTTGAAGCCTTTGCTGTGCGCCATTTCAAGCAGCAACGCGGCGTAATGCGGATCGTCTTCGACAATCAGCAATACGCGGTCGCCTTGATGTATTTGTGAACGATCATCGGCAACGCTGAAGTCGACCAATTCGGTGGCCGGTTCTTCCGCCTCAACAGGTGACAATACCGACATGCGATTGGACGCAGGCAATATCTGCGCCGGCACCACCGGGCCGATCGCGCTGCGTTTGACGGTGCGCATGGGAGCAGGAGTCACAGGCACGTAGAGTGTAAAGGTGCTGCCTTGGCCGACCGCGCTGGCCAAGCGAATTTCGCCGCCGAGTAGTCGCGCAATTTCGCGGCTGATGGCCAGACCGAGGCCCGTGCCGCCGTATTTGCGGCTCGTCGAACCGTCCGCCTGTTGGAATGCTTCGAAGATGAGTTGCTGTTTCTCCGGCGCGATACCGATACCGGTATCCGACACAGAGAATGCAATGACTTGACGCGCGCGATTGAGCGTTTCGCGGTCGGGGCTCCAACCTTCGGTCGCGTTGTTGATGCTGAAGGTGACCTGGCCTTTTTCGGTGAACTTGAACGCGTTGGAGAGCAGGTTGCGGATGACCTGTTCGAGGCGTTGCGAATCCGTTGTGATGAAACTCGGCAGGCCGGCGTCGAGATCCAGCTCAAGTTCGAGCTTTTTCGATTCGGCGACGTGGCGGAACGTGCGGTCCACGTAATCGCGCAAATCGGAGAAGCGGCGTTCGCCGATGTCGAGCGTGACTGTTCCAGACTCGATCTTGGAGAGGTCGAGAATATCGTTGATGAGCGTGAGTAGGTCGTTGCCGGACGCATGAATCGTCTTGGCGTAATCGACTTGTTTGTGTGACAGGTTGCCTTCGTTGTTGCCGGCGAGAGAGTCGGCGAGAATGAGCAAGCTGTTGAGCGGCGTGCGCAGTTCGTGCGACATGTTCGCGAGGAACTCTGATTTGTATTTGGAAGTAAGCGCGAGCTGTTCGGCTTTTTCTTCCAGCGCCTGGCGGGCTTGTTCGACTTCGCTGTTCTTGCGTTCGACTTCCGCGTTTTGTTCGGCGAGCAGTTTCGCTTTTTCCTGCAGTTCCTGGTTGGTGTTCTGCAGTTCTTCCTGGCGGCTCTGGAGTTCTTTGGCCAGCTTTTGCGATTGCTTGAGCAAATCTTCCGTTCTCGTATTGGCTTCAATCGTATTCAACACGATGCCGATGGATTCCATGAGCTGATCAAGGAACGCCTGGTGCGTCGGGCTGAATTGTTCGAAGGATGACAGTTCCATAACTGCCTTCACGCCGCCTTCAAATAGAATCGGCAGGACGATGATATTGGTCGGTGGCGCCTGGCCCAGACCCGAACCGATTTGGACATAGTCCGGTGGCGCTTTGGTGAGGAGGATGCGTTCCTTCTCGAGCGCAGCTTGTCCGACCAATCCTTCGCCAAGGGCAAACTTATTGCCGACATGCTTGCGATTGCGGTAGGCGTAGCTGGCCAGCAGTTTGAGATAGGGCTCGCTGTGGTCTTCAGCGCCTTTAGGCTGTTCGTCCTTCGGAGTTTCAACGATGTAAAAAACGCCTTGTTGCGCGGAGACGACTTGTGCCAGTTCGGAGAGAATCAGTTTGCCGACGGTGAGCATGTCACGTTGGCCTTGCAACATACGAGTGAACTTCGCGAGGTTGGTCTTGAGCCAGTCTTGCTCGTTGTTCTTGATCGTCGTGTCCTTCAGATTGCGGATCATCTCGTTGATGTTGTCTTTCAACGAAGCGACTTCGCCGCTCGCATCGACTTGAATGGAACGGGTTAGATCGCCTTTTGTGACCGCCGTCGCGACTTCAGCGATGGAGCGGACCTGGGTCGTAAGATTTGCCGCGAGCTGATTGACGTTATCCGTGAGATCTTTCCACGTTCCCGCAGCGCCGGGCACTGAGGCCTGGCCGCCGAGTTTTCCTTCGACACCGACTTCGCGCGCCACCGTCGTGACCTGGTCAGCGAACGTTGCGAGGGTGTCGATCATGCCGTTGATCGTGTCGGCGAGCGCGGCGATTTCGCCTTTCGCTTCGACGAGCAATTTGCGTTTGAGATCACCGTTCGCGACTGCCGTCACGACTTTCGCGATACCGCGCACCTGGTTCGTGAGGTTACCCGCCATGGAATTCACGTTATCAGTGAGATCTTTCCACGTGCCGCTGACACCTTTCACTTCGGCCTGGCCGCCGAGGATACCTTCGGTGCCGACTTCGCGCGCCACGCGAGTCACCTCGGATGCGAAGGAGGAAAGTTGGTCCACCATCGTGTTGACAGTGTTTTTCAGTTCGAGAATTTCGCCTTTAACTTCGACCGTGATCTTCTTCGTCAAATCGCCATTCGCAACCGCCGTCGTGACCGTTGCAATGTTACGGACTTGAGACGTCAGGTTGGACGCCATGTAATTTACATTGTCGGTTAGATCCTTCCACGTGCCGGCCAGACCGCGCACGTCAGCTTGACCACCGAGTTTTCCTTCGGTGCCGACTTCGCGGGCAACACGA
This sequence comes from uncultured Verrucomicrobiae bacterium, assembly GCA_963702845.1. Classification (GTDB taxonomy): domain Bacteria; phylum Verrucomicrobiota; class Verrucomicrobiia; order Limisphaerales; family Palsa-1400; genus JAICXV01. The sequence continues at coordinate 5,107,774 of OY969763.1, forward strand.
GTCACTTCAGACGCAAATGAGCGAAGTTGGTCCACCATCGTGTTGATGGTGTCTTTGAGTTCGAGAATTTCGCCTTTGACGTCGACTGTGATTTTCTTGGAAAGGTCACCCGTCGCGACCGCCGTCGTCACGGCCGCGATGTTACGCACTTGAGCGGTGAGGTTGGACGCCATGGAGTTCACCGAGTCGGTGAGGTCCTTCCAGGTGCCGGCGACACCTTTGACGTTTGCTTGCACGCCGAGTTTACCTTCGGTGCCGACTTCGCGTGCGACGCGCGTCACTTCGACGGCGAACGAGGAAAGTTGGTCCACCATCGTGTTGACGGTGTTTTTTAGCTCCAGAATTTCGCCTTTAACGTCGACCGTAATCTTTTTGGAAAGGTCACCATTCGCCACGGCCGTCGTGACTGCCGCGATATTACGGACTTGAGACGTCAGGTTTGACGCCATGAAATTCACGTTGTCGGTAAGGTCTTTCCACGTGCCGGCTACACCGCGCACGTCCGCTTGACCGCCGAGTTTTCCTTCGGTGCCGACTTCACGCGCAACACGAGTCACTTCCGCCGCGAACGACCGGAGTTGGTCCACCATCGTATTGATGGTGATCTTCAGTTGGAGAATTTCGCCTTTGACGTCGACCGTGATTTTCTTGGAGAGGTCACCCGTCGCGACTGCCGTCGTCACGTCTGCAATGTTACGAACCTGTGCCGTGAGGTTACCGGCCATTGAGTTCACTGAGTCGGTGAGATCTTTCCACGTACCTGCGACGCCACGCACTTCTGCCTGGCCGCCAAGTTTACCTTCGGTGCCGACTTCGCGTGCGACACGAGTCACTTCCGCCGCGAAGGACGAGAGCTGGTCCACCATCGTGTTGATGGTGTTTTTGAGTTCCAAAATTTCACCTTTGACGTCGACCGTGATCTTCTTGGAGAGGTCGCCAGTCGCGACCGCCGTCGTCACTTCCGCAATGTTGCGGACCTGGCCAGTGAGGTTGGAGGCCATGGAATTCACCGAGTCGGTGAGGTCTTTCCACGTACCGGCGACGCCTTTCACATTCGCCTGGCCGCCGAGTTTACCTTCGGTACCGACTTCGCGTGCGACACGAGTCACTTCCGCAGCGAAAGACGAAAGCTGGTCCACCATCGTGTTGACCGTGTTTTTCAGTTCCAAAATTTCGCCTTTGACGTCGACGGTGATTTTCTTGGTCAGGTCACCGTTCGCGACCGCCGTCGTCACCGCCGCGATGTTACGGACTTGGGACGTGAGGTTGCCGGCCATCGAGTTCACGTTATCCGTGAGGTCTTTCCACGTGCCTGCGACGCCTTTGACGTAGGCTTGCCCGCCGAGAATGCCTTCGGTGCCCACTTCGCGCGCGACGCGCGTTACTTCAGATGCGAACGAGGAAAGCTGATCAACCAGTGTGTTGATTGTGTTTTTGAGTTGGAGAATTTCACCTTTGACATCGACAGTAATTTTCTTGGAAAGGTCACCGCTCGCAATCGCCGTCGTGACGTCAGCGATGTTACGGACCTGAGAGGTCAGGTTACCGGCCATTGAGTTCACTGAATCGGTGAGGTCCTTCCACGTTCCCGCGACGCCTTTGACGTCCGCCTGACCACCGAGTTTTCCTTCGGTGCCGACTTCGCGCGCGACACGAGTCACTTCCGCAGCGAAGGATGAAAGTTGATCCACCATCGTGTTGACAGTGTTTTTCAGCTCAAGAATTTCACCTTTAACGTCGACCGTAATTTTCTTGGAAAGGTCACCGTTCGCGACCGCCGTCGTGACCGCCGCGATGTTACGGACTTGAGACGTCAGGTTGGACGCCATGAAATTCACTGAGTCGGTAAGGTCTTTCCAGGTTCCAGAAACACCTTCGACTTTCGCCTGACCGCCGAGGATACCTTCGGTACCGACTTCGCGCGCCACGCGCGTCACTTCAGACGCGAACGAACGGAGCTGACCCACCATCGTATTAATGGTGTCTTTGAGTTCCAAGAATTCGCCTTTGACGTCGACCGTGATTTTCTTGGTCAAGTCGCCATTCGCCACCGCCGTCGTCACCGTCGCGATGTTACGCACCTGGGACGTGAGGTTCGAGGCCATCAGATTGACGTTATCAGTAAGGTCCTTCCATGTGCCGGCGACGCCTTTAACTTTCGCCTGACCGCCGAGTTTACCTTCGGTGCCGACTTCGCGCGCCACGCGCGTCACTTCAGAGGCGAACGCCGAGAGTTGGTCCACCATCGTATTGACCGTGCGCGCGGTGCGGGAAAATTCACCCTCGAGTTTGCGGCCTTCGATATCGACGGCCATCGTTTGCGAAAGGTCACCTTTCGCGACGGCGCCGATAACGCGCGCCGTTTCGGAAATCGGGTGGGCCAAGCAGTTGATCAGCGTGTTTACGGAATCAACGCGTTGCGCCCATTCACCGGTCACGTGACCGGTGGCAAGACGTTCATTAATTTTTCCTTCGTGACCGATGAGGCGGCTGATGCGGTTCAAGTCGCGCGTGGATTGCGACATAATATCTGCAACGTCGTTGAAAGCTTCAGCGACTTTGCCGCCGACGCCGATCCAGTGGACGGGCAAGCGCACCGAGAAATCGCCCCGTTTAAAGGCGGTCAGCACGGAAAGTAATTGGCGATGATCAATGTCTTCAGCGGCAACCATGGCGGCGACGGCACGGGTGCGATCGCCTTGCCATTATGATTAGCACCGGCGCCGTTTGAGGCAGTGCGTGTACGGCCATTGGTGGATGGCGAATTGATGGTGGAGGAATCGACTTTTTGTTGAAGAGGAGCCTTAGCAGGTCCGAGGGGCTTCTTCCCATTTTTGGTCGTAAGTGAATTTGGCATATTCGAGGTACAGTTCTGCGACTGCTAAGTATTCAGCAACCGGGCGCTGAAAAATATCCGGCAGGTCACGACCTGTTGATTGGTAAATTCCCTGAATTCGAGACTCAGGCTAACACCGAGGCGGCGCGAGGGTTTGCATTGCAACTCAGGAACTCAACCAATGCGAAGTCCGCAATTCGAAGCAGTGTTCGCGATTTAGCCAGAGATGGCTTCCCTCATACGTTAGCAAAACGGCGAAAGGTTGCTTTGCTCTGGGTCACGCCTTAGAGTCTTTTACGATATGGGTCAGCGACGTGAAGCGCGCGAACGCGCAGTCCAATTTTTGTTTCAGCACGACCTCAATCCACCCGCAAAGATGGATGAGGCGCTCGACCATTTTTGGGAGACGCAACGGGCGCCGGCGATCGCTGAGGAAAAAGGCCCGGCGACCTGGGGTCAGAAAACAGAAATGCCGCCCATCACCGCTGAAGAAACAGGGACCCGCTTGTTCGCCGATAAACTGATTCGCGGCGTAATCGAACATCGTGACGCTGTTGACGCAAAGATCAAAGAACACGCGGAGAATTGGGACATGCATCGAATGGCGGTGGTCGACCGTAATATTTTGCGCCTCGCCATTTACGAAATGCTTTACCGCGACGACATCCCGCCAGTCGTGAGCATTAACGAAGCGGTCGATATCGCGAAGAGATTTTCCACACAGGACAGCGGGAAGTTCGTCAATGGAATCCTCGACAAAGTAAAAGGCGAGCTGATGCGGCCGGCTCGAATCGTAAAATAGCCGCATGTTCGCCGACCTGCATCTTCACACGAATTTTTCTGACGGCACGTTCACGCCGGAAGAAGCGGCCGAACGCGGCCACAAGGCAGGGCTCGCCGCGATGTCATTGACGGATCACGACACGGTGGAAGGTTGCGCGCGCATGGCGGCGGCCTGTGCGGCGCACGGGATGCGTTTTATTAGCGGCACAGAACTGACCGCTGAATTGGAAGGCAACGAGCTTCATCTGCTTGGATATTTTATCGATATCGAAAACCCCACCTTGCTCGGTGAGATGAAGAAGTATCAGAGCGTTCGCCAAAGCCGCATTCACGAGATGGTAAAAAAGTTGAATGAGCTGAACATTCCCTTGCGCGCCGAAACGGTTTTTCAAGTCGCCAACTGCCAGTCCCCCGGACGGCCGCATGTGGGTCGAGCGCTCGTGCAGGAAGGTTATTGCGCGAATATGGACGAGGCGTTCGATCGATTTTTGAAAAAGCATCGTCCGGCATTTGTGCCGAAGATGCGCGTCTCCGCTTTGGACGCGATCGAGCTGATTCACAATGCCGGCGGGCTCGCGGTCATGGCTCATCCTGGTTTGAATCGAACCGACGAATTGATCCCGCGACTTGTTGATCAAGGTTTGGACGGCATTGAGTGTTATCACACCAAACACTCGCCTTCGACGAGCCAACATTATTTGAAAATTGCTGCCCAATATAATTTATTAGTAACGGGCGGTTCGGATTGCCACGGTTACAGCAAAGGCAAGCCGCTCATCGGCACGGTGAAGTTGTCAGGCGAGCATTTGGAAAAACTTATTGCTGCCCACGAAGCGCGGAAAAATCCGCGCCGGTAGCACCTCAAGGTCATCGGCATGTTAGGACTATTTAAGAAGTTCAAGGACGGCTTACAGAAGACGCATTCGAAGCTGACCCACGAAATCAAACGCATCGTCACGGCCTCGCCGAAAATGACGGCGGCGACGCTGGAGGATTTAGAGGTCGCATTGATTTCGGCGGACTTGGGCATGGCCATGACGAGCGAGATCGTCACTGCTGTTAGGAAAGGCTACGAAACTCAGGGCGGCGCTGGACTGGACGTGTTCGCAATTGCCAGTGCGGAAGTGACGAAAAGTTTATCGAGTGCGGATCCTGCATTGAAACGCGTTCCGGGCGTGACTGTCGTTTCGGTCGTTGGCGTGAATGGCACGGGAAAAACCACGTCGGCCGCCAAGCTAGCATATTCGATAAAACAACAAGGCGGCGACCTCGCGATGCTCGCGGCGTGCGACACCTTCCGCGCTGCGGCCGTCGAGCAATTAAAAATTTGGGGTGAGCGCCTGAACATCGAAGTCATCGCCGGCGCGCCCAATGCCGATCCTGCGTCAGTCGCACACGACGCCATCACCGCCGCGCAGGCGCGCAATGCGCAGTTTCTTTTCGTCGATACAGCGGGGCGTTTGCACACCAAGCATAACCTGATGCAGGAGTTGCAAAAAGTTCACCGCGTCATGGACAAAAAACTTCCCGGAGCACCGCACGAAACCTTGCTCGTGCTCGACGCCACCACTGGCATGAACGCGCTCAATCAGGCGCGCGAATTTCACAAAGCCGTCAAACTCACCGGCCTCGTCGTGACTAAACTCGATGGCACGAGCAAAGGCGGGATGGTCGTCGCGATTCAAAAAGAACTCGGGCTGCCGATCAAGTTCGTCGGCCTCGGCGAAAAAGCCGAAGACCTGCAGCCGTTCGACGCGAAACAATTCGCCGATGCATTGTTCGAGAAGGACGAAAGCTAAAACATGCGTCTCTGCGTTTGAAATGAGCGTCACCGTCGTGAAAAATCGCGATGAAACATTCATGGGCCGCGCCCTCAAATTGGCGCAACGCGCATACGGTGCGACGTCTCCCAACCCGATGGTCGGCGCTGTTCTGGTCAAAGTCGGAAAAGTTATTGGCGAAGGGTGGCATCATTGCGCCGGAATGCCCCATGCGGAAATCGAAGCATTTCGCGACGCAAACCGGAAAGGTCACAATCCAAAAGGCGCGACTGTTTACGTCACCTTGGAACCGTGCTCCACGCATGGCCGAACTCCTCCTTGCACGGATGCGTTAATTAAAGCCGGAATTAAACGTGTCGTCACCGGCGCGATTGATCCAAATCCTGCGCACGCGGGAAACGGTTTAAAGATTTTGCGACGTGCCAAAATTACGGTCACATCCGGCCTCCTCGAAGATGAATGCACGCGTCTCAATGAAGCGTTCAATCACTGGGTTATTCATCGGACACCATTCGTCATCGTCAAATCAGCGATGTCCTTGGACGGACGTATCGCCACAAAAACCGGCGAATCGCAATGGATTACCAACGAACAATCGCGTGCCGAAGGCATGAAATTGCGTGCCGGCTGCGATGCCATTGTTGTTGGAATCAATACCGTTTTGCGCGACAACCCGCGCCTGACTATTCGAGGTGAATACGCAGCGAAGCGGGCATTCCCGTTGCGCAGAATCGTGCTCGATCCTTCCGGGCGGATTCAACTCAACGCCAACTTGCTGACCGACGAATTCAAAACGTCGACGACGATTGTCGTGACCGAGCTCGCAGCAAAACGGAAAGTCGAAACACTGCGCAAAACAGCAAACGTCATCATCGCTCCAACAAAGCGCGGCAAAATCGACCTTCGTTGGTTGTTGAAAAAGCTTGGCCAGGAAAACGTGACCAGGCTGCTCGTTGAAGGCGGCGGCGAAACCAACGCTGCATTTCTGCTGAACGGTTTTGCGCACCGGGTCGCTTTTTTTTACGCGCCGATCGTCATTGGCGGCCGCGAAGGACCTCGCGCTGTTGGTGGCGACGGAATTTTGAAACTCGAAGACAAGATTGTTTTAGAGGACGTGGAGTGGCATAGCTTTGGTGGCGACTTGCTCTTGAACGCGAGAGTGAAAGCGCGGTGATATGTTCACAGGCATCGTTGAAGAAACGGGACGCGTGGAGAAAATCGAGCCGATTGCGACAGGCATCCGCCTGCTCGTGAGCAGCCGCGTGTGCGCGCGTGGACTGAAGATAGGCGACAGCGTCGCGGTGAACGGTTGCTGTTTAACCACGGAGAAAATGACCAGTCGCGCTGGCAAAAAAATCATTCAGTTTTCCCTCCTCGCGGAAACCTGGCGTCTCACCAACCTGCAATTCGCAAAACTGGGCAACGTCGTGAACCTGGAACGCCCTCTGCGCGCCGATGGTCGTTTCGGCGGCCACTTCGTCACCGGCCACATCGATGGCACCGGCAAAATCATCCGCTGGGAACCGTCTGGGAAAGATTACGTTTTGGATGTCAGCGCGCCGCCGGAAATTCTGCGCTACATCGTCCAGAAAGGTTCGATTGCGATCGACGGCATCAGCCTGACGGTCGCGGACGTAAACAAGAAATCGTTTCGTGTCTGGATCATCCCGCACACCTACAAAGTCACCGCGCTACACGAACGCAAAGTCGGCGACCCGGTGAATCTTGAAGCAGACCTGCTCGGCAAATACGCCGAGCGCTTTGCTACCTTCCGGAAGAGTTGAATTGCTTCGTGTCCGATTGGTCTCGGAACTGCGATTGTTTGACCTTCACGTGCGGCTCGACTGTCCGAATCCGTGACTCGGGGATAGTGTATGTCTTGCCGGACATGTTTTTGAAAACGAACACATTTTTTTCTTTGTCCAATTTCGGCTTGCTCACGCCGGTGAACTGCATGCCGTTGGTTAGCGTAACGTCGTAGGCACTCCGGCAGCCGGCCAACACGCTGGCGGCAAAAATTATGGTGATGAGTTTCTTCATAACGTGAGAACTTGTGACCTCTTTGATTGAGAGGGTTACGTCCCCTGCCGCTCGCGTCAATCATTTCCTGACGTTGAGCCAAGACATCGCTGACGCGGTCGCCACAAAATCTCCCGCCCCCTCCATCGGATATGGCCCGATTGTCTGCTTCAACCCCCAATCTCACGATGATAGGTCAGAACAGTTTGTGAGACTACGCAACAAACCGGGTGCGGATTGTGCGGAGTTGAGCGACCGAGGCGATGGTCATTGGACCGTCAAACTTCACGGTCCGCTGAACGCCATTACCGCCGGCCCCTGCTGGGGGACCTTGAAAAACGAACTCGCACTATACGATGTTCGCTCAGTGACCGTCGACGCGCGCGATGCTGTTATTGAAGGCACCATTGGCGTCGCGCTGTTACGCTACATCGAGTCCGGCGCGATGACCCCCGGAGCGCCCACAACCCTCGAAGGAATCAGTGAAGACACCCGTGCATTAATGGAAATGTTTGCCACGCCCGAAATCGTTGAACAGGCCCATCAACGACCGTTCAAAGTCCGAATCCCAGAAGAAGTCGGCGCATCCGCACGTTCGTTTTTCCGCGACCTATATGAACAGGTCGCGTTCATCGGTGCAATTGCCGCCGCACTGCCCGCCGCGATCCTCCAACCTAAACGACTGCGCTGGGGCGAAATTCGGCGCGTCATTGATAAGGCCGGTGCCAATGCGCTGCCCGTCGTCGCGTTGTTCGGTTTCCTCATTGGTTTGGTGATGGCATTGGAAGGCGCGCGGCCCTTGCGCAATCTCGGCGCGGAGATTTTTCTCGCCGACATCATCGGTTTTGCGTCATTCCGCAGCACTGGGCCACTTGTCACAGCAATCATGCTGGCAGGCCGCTCGGGCTCAGCATTCGCGGCAGAGCTCGGGACGATGAAAGTAAACGAGGAACTCGATGCTCTCACGACGATGGGTCTGAACCCCATTCGTTTCCTCGCACTCCAGCGCGTGATCGCCGCCGTCTTTCTCACACCAGTTCTCAGCATGTATGCCACCGCGATGGCTGTCTTTGGCGGAATTACGGTCATGCGGTTCCTCGGTTTCCCACCGCTGATGATTTTTCACCAGATTATGGCGCGGGTCACCCTCTACGATGTCGTCCTGGGCCTGGAAAAGTCTGTTGTTTTCGGTATCATCATCGGCGGCGTCGGCTGTTTACGTGGCTTGCAAACGAAGGAAGGTCCTCGCGCGGTTGGCGCTTCGACGACCAGTTCCGTCGTCACGAGCGTTATCCTCATCGTGTTCGCGAACACCATTTTCTCAGGGGTCGTGTATTACCTCAAAAAATGAACGACAACGACGTCATCATCCAAGTGAAAAACCTGCGCGTCGGGTATGACCACTGCTTGATCCTCGAGAACATAAACTTCGATGTCCGACGCGGTGAAGTGCTGGTGATCCTTGGACGCTCAGGCAGCGGAAAAACCACGCTGCTCAAAAACATGATCGGTCTCAATGAACCGCTTGATGGCGAGATTTGGATGTTAGGAAAAAACCTCCTCAAAACGAAGGGACGCGAGCGTCAAAGCCTGCTCCGAAAATTCGGTGTGCTCTATCAAAGCGGTGCGTTATTTGGATCGATGACGGTGTTGGAAAACGTCCGCTTGCCTCTGGACGAACTCACCGATTTGCCTTTTGAAGCGTGCAATCTGATTGCGCTCGGCAAACTGCGCCTCGTGGGTTTGGCCAATACTCCCGGTGTAATGCCTTCAGCCTTGAGCGGCGGAATGCAAAAACGCGCCGCCATCGCTCGTGCGATGGCACTGGATCCCGAAATTCTTTTTCTCGACGAACCCTCAGTCGGCTTGGATCCAGTCACTTCAGCCAGTCTCGATCAATTGATTCTAAATCTCGTGAAGTCATTTGGCATCACCTTCGTGATCGTCACCCACGAAATGGCAAGTGTTCTGGACATCGCCACACGCGTGATCATGGTCGACGATCATGCCCGCACCATCATCGCCGAAGGGACAGCCGCCGACCTGCGCGACAAATCAACCGATCCACGCGTGCGCCAATTCTTCCAACGGGAAGCCGAAGAAGAGGTTTATCAAATTCGACGCGCATGACCACTAAACCAAATGATTTCAAGATTGGTTTGTTCGTATTGGTCGGAGTCGGCCTCGGGCTTGCCGCAGTGTTCATCTTTGGTGCGTCAAAATGGTTTGAAGGAAAAACTGTCGAAGAAACGTACGTTGCCGGGAACGTCGATGGTTTGAAGGTTGGCTCGGCTGTTACGCTGCGCGGCGTACCCGTCGGCGAAGTCTCACGGATCAACTTCACCTGGAACATTTACCGCCGGGTTGAACCGCGCTACGTCTACGTCGAATTCACCATCAACAATAACATTCCGCTAACCATGGAGGGTCTGGATATCCAGCAGCGATTGCAAAAAGAAGTTGAAAGCGGTCTGCGCGCGCGCATCAAATCCCAGGGACTGGCAGGGATCAGCGCAATCGTTTCGCTCGAATACGTCGATCCGAAACAATACCCGCCGCTTCAGGTTCCATGGCAACCACACCACGCCTACATCCCGTCCGCCCCAGGCCAATTGACCGAGATCATCGCCAGTGTGGACAAAGTGATCGCCAACCTCAAAGAAGTCGACTTCCCCAAAATCAGCGCGCTCGTTCAGGACGATCTCATCGCCGGCAAACGCGTGTTGACTGACGTTGATAAAATCAACCTTCGTCAAATAGGCACCAACGCCGATCTGCTCGTCTCCGACTTACGCGACGTCGCCAAACATTTGAAAACGTTCGTCGGCACCACCAACGCCGCCTCGCAAGCAAACCTGCAAACGATCGCCAACGATGCGGATGCGTTACTTGGCCGGATGCAACAAGCCCTCGGCCGCATCGACCAAACGATTGGCCGGACGGACCAGGCGATTGGCAACGTCGATATCAACGTTCTCAACGAAACTTTGGAAAACCTCCGCCGCGCTTCCCGCGAGTTGAAGGAAACGATCAACAACATCAAAGAATATCCAGCCGGCGCGATCTTCGGGAAGCCACCGGAACCAGCGCGAAGTGTAGAAAGGCCAAGATGAAGTTCATAACGGAAAAGATCCGAATTCCAAAGCTACGGTCATCAGCACAAAGTTTGGACCTTCGATGTTGGAGTTTCTCTGGAGCTTGGATTTTGGTGCTTGGAGCTTTTCTCTTAACCGGTTGTCTATCCCGCAAACCGCTCGACAAGGAAACGTTTGCATTCACCGCTCCTCAACCTGCGCAGGTCGGCGGCGCCGCCAATGCTCCCGTCCTCACCTTACGCGAGGTATCGGTGGCGGCGCCATTCGACTCAGCCTCTCTCACGTATCGGACCTGACGCGTTCTCCTACGAACGAGACCCCTATGCCGGCTTTCTTGTTTCTCCCGCCGAAAGTCTCAAAGGTCCAATCCGCGCCTTGCTGCAAAACACTGCAAGGTTTTCCGCTGTTACCGACGTGGACAGTTCTTTGCGAGGAACTCTCGATCTCGAAATTTCGGTGACGCAGATGTATGGCGATTTTCGGAATAAATCCCAACCTACTGCTGTGCTCGAGATGCACTTTGTTCTATTTCAGCCGACGCAACGGTTCGGTCGCGGCGAAAAACTTGGATCAGGGTTAGTGTTTCAGAAGACTTATGCTCAACGCATTCCGCTAAAAGAGCGTACTGCAAATGCAGTGGTCGAGGGCCTCAATGAAGCCCTCGGCCACATCGTGAGTCGATTTGCATCAGACACGAGCAACACGCCCGCGCTGCGCGATTAGACGCGGCTCGCTAGAGTTAAAATCCGTATTTCATCTCGGTCTCATCCGTGACTAAACTCCAGCGAACAATGACCAGTACGACAATATTAGCCTATGCCGGTGCCGCATTGGCCGTGCTCTTGGCCGCGTTGGTTGCGCGTGGGCCACGCCGCTCCATTGCGCATTGGTGTTTCGCTCTCGGCATGGCGGTGCTCGCGGTGGAAAATCTTTTCATCGCATTCAGCTTCGAGTCGTTCGACATCAGTGAAATTGCACTGTGGCAATATTGCCGGTTAATGACGCTGGCATTTTCACCAGTCCTTTGGCTGGTCTTTAGTCTCAGCTACGCGCGTGGCAATGCACGTGAGTATCTATCGCGTTGGAAGCCCGTCTGTATCGCATTTGCCATTGTGCCGCTTGGCGCAGCCTTGTGGATCGGCTTTCGCCACCAGGCGCTTATCATCGCTCCACAGATCAGAGTTCAGGAATGGATTCTTCGGCTCAATATCGCGGGCGTCGTTCTTTATATCGCAGTGCTGCTCACGACGATCCTCTCGCTCATCAACCTGGAACGCACATTCCGCGACTCGGTCGGCACGATGCGGTGGCGCATTAAATACATGGTGCTCGGAGTGGGTCTGTTTCTTGGCACGCGCGCCTACACCACAAGCCAGGTCCTCCTGTTCCGCTCTGTCGATCCGCAACTGCTGCAGATCGAAACAGCCGCACTCCTGCTCGGCTGTATCGTGATTACCCGTTCATTGTTCCGCCCTGGCCATTTCGACCAGAACGTTTATCCATCCAAAAACGTGCTGAACAACTCGCTGACCGTATTGATCACCGGAATTTACCTGCTGATCGTCGGTGTATTGGCGAAGGTTATTGTCTACCTCGGCAGCAGTTCTGCCGGGTTCACCGAGAAAGCGCTCGCAGTTCTGATTATGCTTGTCGGCATCACCGTGTTGCTGACGTCAGAGCGCGTTCGCCTCTCCACGCGTCGTTTCTTCAGCAGCCATTTTCAACGGCCGCTTTACGATTACCGCAAAGTGTGGAAAACGTTCACCGACGCCACCGCCTCGCGCATGGAACAAGCCGACCTCAGCAGCGCCGTTGCGAAAATGTTGTCGGAACTGTTCCAAGCCCTTTCGGTGACCTTGTGGAGCGTCGACGAACCGAACCAAGCCATCACCTTCGCCGCCTCGACGTCACTCTCTCAGCAAAGCAGCGAAGCGATTCGGCCCGCCCGTGAAGAAGCGTCCGCGATCATTGCTGCGATGCGTGCCAATCCCGATCCGCAGGATATCGACGCGTGCAACGACAATTGGGCCGCGACCTTACGCCGTTGTCACCCCAACCAATTTAAACAAGGCGGCCATCGCGTGGTCGTTCCGATGAGCGCAGGCGGCGAACTTCTCGGGATTATTATTCTGGGCGACCGCGTCAGCGAAGTGCCGTTCGCGCTACAGGATTTTGAATTGCTCAAAAGCATCGCCGATCAAACCGCGGCCAGTCTGCGCAACATCCAGCTGTCGCAACGCCTCGCGCAAGGCAAAGAAATGCAAGCGTTCCAAACCATGTCGACTTTCTTCGTACATGATTTGAAAAACACCGCGTCCACGTTGTCGTTGATGCTCCAGAATCTTCCTGTTCACTTCAACGACCCGGCCTTTCGCGAAGACGCCCTGCGTGGCATTGGCAAAACCGTCAATCACATCAACGACCTCATTCGCCGCTTAAGCATGTTGCGGCAGGAAATGAACGTTCGCGCCGTCGAGACCGACCTCAATAAACTTGTGCAGGACGCATTAAAATGTGTTGAAGGCGCTCCCGGCATCGAAGTCTTCTCTAACTTTGCTCCACTGTCTCCAATAGCGATCGATCCGGACCAGGTTCAAAAAGTAATCACCAACCTGATGCTCAATGCGAAAGAAGCAATGAGCTCCGGCAAGATCCAGGTCCAGACCGCACAACAAAATGGTTGGGCGGTCATCACGGTAATCGACACGGGCGCGGGCATGACTCCGGAGTTCATGAGCAAGCAACTCTTCCGCCCGTTTCAAACTACCAAGAAACAAGGCATCGGAATCGGCATATTCCAGAGCCGCATGATCGTCGAAGCGCACGGCGGCCGCATGGAAGTCCAGAGCGAACTCGGCAAAGGCACAACGTTTCGCGTTTTATTACCGGTCAAAGCCAAACCGACAGCCTAACAGACTAACCCCACTTTTCGGTCTTCATCTGCTCCTTCGGAACCTTTAGTTCCTTCAGCACCAGATTTTCCGTGGCCTCAACCAAAGCATTCGGACCGCACGCGTAGAAGACCGTGTTCGGCAAGTCCGTGGCGTGGCTGCGGACCCAATCGGCGTCGATGCGACCGCGCCGGCCGTCCCAGGGATGAGAGGCGTCCAAGCGCGTGCAAGTGACGTGGAATTTAAAATTCGGATTCTCCTGTTCAAGCTTGCGAAATTCTTCGTTGAAGATGACATCCGTCGTCGTCCGCACGCTGTAGAGAACGCTAATTTTGGTCTCCAACTTGCGGCGTGTCGCTTCGCGAACGAAACCGCGGAAAGGTGTCACACCAGAACCGCCGGCGATGCAGATCAAATGTTTGTTCGGTTCGAGCACCGGAAGAAAACGGCCGACCGGCGGAATCACCCAAAGCTTTTGGCCGGTCTTAACCCAGTCGACAAGACGCGTGCCCATTTTGCCATCGCGCTTGACGGTGATTTCGTAGCAACCGCGGTCGAGGGCGCAGGAGGAAAGTGAGTAGGCGCGTTTGTATTCGGGGGCGTCGGCGAAATAAACTGTGATGAACTGACCGGTTTTGAATTCAACGTCGTAACCGTCAGGCCATTGCAGGCGCAAAGTTTTCGTATCCGGCAACTCCATGGTTGCCGCGTCGACTAACATTTCTACGATCTGTTTTGCCATAGGACACGCCCTGCAATAGGCGAAAAAGCAGGATAGGTAGGAATCAAAACCTGTAAAGGCGGAATGTGTGGGTAAAAAGAAAATTCGAAACAAACCCCAATTTTCAAATATTCAAATCGGCTGAACAAAGCAACGTTTCGGATTTCGGATTTCGAATTTGGGCGGCGGGGAAGGTGGTGCGCGAGAGAGGACTTGAACCTCCACCCCTTACGGGACCAGATCCTAAGTCTGGCGTGTCTGCCATTTCACCACTCGCGCAAAATGAATAACGAGAGTATCTCAGGGTTGGTCCTGAATCAAGGAGGGGAAAGAAAAGGTATTCAGTTCAGTCCGTTTGATCTCGTTTACTACGGTTGGGTGCGGTTTACTGCGGATAGCTGTGGGAGTGAACGTGACGACGGGGGAGACCCCCACCCTTCCCGGGGTGTACAGCCGTTACATCGTTACAACCCTTGTAAACATTGGTGATTTTTTCGTTTTTACCCGTTACAAAAGCCGTTACAGACCCTCTGCGGAGGCGTAACAAAATCAAACAAAAAAGCCCCTCCCGATTTTCTCAGGAGGGGCTTCGAATTATCTAAGTCAGCTTAGAATTTGAAGACCAAGTTCGCCGCAACCATGACTGCGTTGCGTTCTGTGCCTTTGATCGAATCAATCTGGGCATCTTCGTTTTCAGCGGCAAAGGACTTGCCACCGAAGGCGTCAGCATTGCCGTCAGCCTGGTGGTCCCAACGGACTTCCAAACGGCTGATGACGTTCTGCCACAGGTCGTATTGCAAGGTGCCGGTGACGGCGATGACCTTGCGAAGCGGGTTACCACCAAAGCCAGTCTGGGGGTCACTGAAGTCGGTCGTGCTGCTGCCATTGAAGGCATCAGCCAAAGCGCCGAGGCCTGCGCCACGAGCGTATTCACCGCGCAGGTGGATGCTGGCTTTCTCGGACAGCTTGAAGGAAGCGTAAGCGGCAACCGCCGAGTTGTAGCCGGTATCAGCGCCAGCAACGTCCAGGTGACTAACGGAGTCCCAAGCCACGCCGAGGGTCAGGCCCTGGCAGGGAGTCTTGATCGTCGCGCCGACATAGAACTGAGTCTGGTTTTCGGCTGAAAAGCCAGTGCCGTTATTAATGTTGAAACCACCGCTGGCGCCAGGACCGTATTCGATACCAGCATACAGGCCGGAACCACCGATCCCGCCCCAGCTTTCGGGAGCGGTCAGGTTGATCATGCCGATGTAAGCCTTCTTGGATTCAACGGTCGAGCCGAAGTCACCACTGGTGTTACGGGCGTTGATCGGACCTGTAGCTACGGTATTCGCGATGCCAGCGCTCAAAGCGAACGAGTCGCAGACTTTGTAGTCAGCAAGGACACCAGTCATTTCGGTCGGCTCGAAGGTATAACCGTAAGAACGGGTAAAGTTCGGGTCTTTGTAGCTGTCGGTGGATTCATAACCGAGCGGAGAATCAAAACGACCAATTTTCCAGTCGAGTCCGTTGCCGAGCGGCATGCGGAGATTCAGGTAGGCCTGGCGAACGTGTTCGGCAATGCTGCTGGAGAAGGTTGGGTTGCCAGCTGCGTTGACGCCGTTAACAGCGGCTTCACCGGTTGCGCCGGCAGTGTCAGGTCCAAACATCAAGTCAACCACGTAACCGGAAGACCATTGGCCTTCTTCGAGCGGTTTGGCGATGTGAAGATCAACGGAGTCCAGGTTGAACCCGTCTTGTTTGCCTTTGTTGAATGCGAACGGCGCTGGGTTGAGGTTTCCGGTGCCCGGATTCCATTCCATCGACGTATCGACATACCCACTAATGGTGGTTGCAGAGAGAGCGGTCAACAATGGGGTTGTCTTGGCTGCGTCATCTGCGCGGACTGCTGACGTCAGGCTGACGAGCCCAACGGCTGCCAGACCTAAAGTCCATTTATTAATTTTCATCAAGTTCCTCCTACGATTTTTTCTATTCGTTTTTATGCGATTCTGCTGGGTAAAAACGGTTTACCCGCGCACCAAAAACGGTGCATTGAGGCGGACAATGGCAAAAACGGGTTTGTTTGACAACTAGTTTTTTTGGGTATTTTTGACTCAACTAAGCCGTCAAATTCTCAGAATTGAAAGGTGTGCCTCTCCGGCGCGCCTAAAACAAGGACACAATTGGTCGTTAACTTGACATGTTTTGGGTCGTTCTCGCCGCTGATAAACCGAAAACATCCCGGGAATATCGAGGATGAGAATAAAGTGCGAGGACAAATGGGAGCGGGCGTCAACTTAACAACCAAAATGCCCCAACCGCTAGTGCTGCAGTAGAACAACCCCACATCAGCTTGCGGTAGGCTGCAACTTTGTCTGTCAAACGATCAGCGACCTTGCCCATGCTTAACGCAAAAATGCCCATGGCCAGGACTGTGCCGACACCGTACGCCACCAGATATATAATGGCTTGCGTTTTTGTCGGCATCGCCAGCGAAGGCAAAATCGCAAGGAAATGAGAACTGCCCGCCAACCCGTGCAAAGTGCCGATGCCGAAAGCAGCGTGCGTGTGCACATGGTGACTCGGTGTATGCGTTTTCCCGGGCGCGTGCATATGTATATGCTCGTGTTGCTCGCCGTCATGGCCGTGTTCGTGAGCATGAATGCGCAGTGCAGCGCGGAATCCCCACAAGGCAATTCCGATCAGCATCACACCGACAAGACGTTCGCTCCACGAAGAAATCAAATCAATCGGCAACAATCCGCGCAGACAAAGTGATAAGACGCCGACGAACAATACACCGGAGGCATGGCCCGTTCCCCAGCGGATGCCATTGCCCCACGCGCGCGTCGGAGCTTTAGCCGCCAAAGGCGCAATCGCGGCAAGATGATCCGGCCCGGACAGGACGTGGATCAATCCGGCGATGAACCCAGTCAATAGAACGATAACCATGGTTTGTCTGGGCGAAGGTAATGTGGAAGGAGCGACTGCGCCAACAAATTAAAAAAGTTCAAACTCCGATCGAAACTTCAAACTTCAGAGAAACTTCAAGATCCAAGCATTCAAGTTCCAAACCTTTGACGGCACCATGCCTTGCTTGGAATTTTGAGCTTCTCTGAAGTTTGGAGTTTTTCCGGGACGTGCCACGAAATCGCCTATCGTCAAAATTTCCTTTAGCGTCCCATCTGTAATCAGTAGTTTATCGCCATGCAGTTTCAGATCATCTTCAATCCCATCAGCGCCTCCGAACTCGCGAAGATGCCGCGCGAGCTGCAGCTTAATATACTAGGTGAATTTCGCGGCTTACCCCACGAAGTCCTGACCAGTGACCTGGAACATTTCGGCAAATTGGAACGGCACGGCAAAATCTTGCACCGCTTTCGTCTCGGTGATTACCGAGTCTATTTCGAACGTCACGACCTGGGGGTCGTCGTCCACCGCATCCTCAGCCGCAACACGCTGAAAGATTTTTTGTTCCGCTCGAGCTTGCCGACGGGTGAGGACAAAGTGTTGGAAGAAAACCCGAAATTCTGGGAACTGATCGAAGCCTCCAAGGTTAGTTCAGAGAAGAATTAAACCACCAAGTCACCAAGAAGCCTTGTTTTCCTTTGTGTCTTGGTGGTTTAAGCCGGCACGTCTTCACCTAATTCAACATTCCAGTACGCCAAATCGAGGAAGTGCTTCCAGCTGTCGTGCTGGTGGAACCCAAGGTTGACCTGCACAAATGGTCGCCACTTCGGTCGCTTCGGCTTACGGACCAGATGTATGCCGGCTTCCTGCGGAGTGCGATTGGCCTTCTGCGTATTGCAAGGGATGCAAGAGCAGACGATGTTTTCCCAAGTCGTCGGACCGCCGCGATCACGCGGAATAACATGGTCGAGGTTGAGGTCTTTGCGATCGAACACAATACCGCAATATTGGCAGGTGTTACGGTCGCGTTCGAAAATGTTGTGCCGGGTGAACTTAACTTCCTTCTTTGGAAGGCGATCAAACATCAACAGCAGAATGACTCGCGGCACGCGAATGCGGAATGACACCGTGGAAATGCTCTCCGGGTGCGGCGCCTTATCGGAAAAATCGCGCCATTGATTGAAATTGTAGGTTTGGAAAACACCTTCGTCGTCGCCAAGCACAACCTGAGCGTGACCCTCGAAGACGAGAGCTAATGCACGACGGGCTGTGCAGATGTTGACCGCTTGCCACAAGCGGTTGAGCACAAGCACGTGTTGATTAAGGAACGTGTTCATGAACAATCTGCCAAAAGATTACACAGCCCCTATAGGGGTGTCAACGCGGGCAATAACGTTATCGGTCGGCCCTTTTAGCCAAATTAACCGGATTTTCGCGATTGAAGCATTTTCGGAATTCAGCTTCGGTTTGTCATAGAACCGGTTTGTGTAATGGTGGTTTGAGGAATTAGAGTAGCCGTTCCTAACGGAACAACATGCAATCCAACGTCCTGTCGAAAGCAATCGAAACGTGCGCCGACCCAAATCGCGCGCAGTCCGTTATTGATCGACTGGCGGAAACCAGTGCGGCCTCGCTGCTGAAAAAACTCAAAGTGGATCAAGCTAATATTATTTGCGCGCTGCTCGCCGGTTCAGCGGCTTCGGGCGAACTGCTCGTCGCGCATCCGGATTGGCTGCCGGCCTTATTGGAACCCGGCGCGCTTGATCGTCCGCGTCTTGCTCAAGGTTTGAAACGGGAGGTGGAGAAATGGCTCAAGCCTTTACTCAAGTCAGATGATTACGCCTCCGCGTTTTCCACGCTTCGCGAATTCAAACAACGCGACATGCTCCGCATCGCTGCACGTGACCTGGCGCGCCTCGGCGATACGACGGACGTCATGCTGGAGTTGTCCAATCTCGCCGATGTCTGTGTTGAGGCCGTTTATCAAATATGTTGGCAACAGCTCACACAGCGTTTCGGTTCTCCCTACCATTTGGATGCCGATGAATGCTGGCAAACGACCACCTTTTGCACCATCGGTCTCGGCAAACTCGGGGGACAGGAGCTGAACTACAGCTCGGACATCGATGTCATATTTATATATAGCGACGAAGGCTACGTCTTCAAAACGCCGCCGCACGGCGCTGGGCAGACCGGCAAAGGCCTGAATAACCACCAATTTTTCACGCGTCTGTCAGAGGCGATTGTTGCGGAAATTGGCAAACTCACGTCGGAAGGAACGTTGTTCCGCATCGATTTGCGATTGCGCCCCGAGGGCAACGCTGGTCCGCTAGCGCGTTCGCTCGACAGTTACGAAAATTACTATGCGCAATGGGGACAAACGTGGGAGCGCATGATGCTCATCAAGGCGAGACCGGTTGCGGGCAATGTTTCTCTCGGCATGGAGTTTGTCGAAACGATTCATCCGTTTCGTTACCCGCGTTCCATCAGCGGACGCACCTTGCAGGAAATCGCGGCGGTAAAAAAACGCATCGAGATTGAGGTGGTCAAAAGCGGCGAGCTGGATCGTAACGTGAAACTTGGGCGCGGCGGCATTCGCGAAATCGAGTTCATCGCGCAGACATTGCAAATTCTGCACGCCGGCCACACGCCGTTTCTCCAGGGATCACAAACCTTGCCGACGTTGGAAAAGCTCAACCAATACCAGCATCTCAAGCGCCCTGAGGTCCAGGAGCTCGCTGACGCCTATCTATTCTTGCGCGATCTGGAGCATCGCCTACAGATGGAAGCGCACCAGCAAACGCACACCATCCCGACGGAGCGAAAAGCGCGTGAGCGTTTGGCGCGACTGATGGGTTTCGAAACGCTGGTGAAATTTGAGAAAGCGCGCGCCGATCATTCCGGTCGGGTGCGCGCGATTTATGAAAAAGTCCTGGGCGTTGACGGCGATTCTCAAACAAAGCCGTTGCCCGATGACGACGACGAGCGCGCGTGGAAAAAATTGCTCGCCGAACACGCGTTTTGCGATCCCGACCAGGCGCTCAAGATGGTCCACGTGTTTTTGCGCGGCCCAGGTTACGTCCATGTCTCAGCGCGGACGGTTGAACTGGCGCGCCAACTGTTGCCCAAATTCCTCGCGCACTGCCCGCGGCAAGATCACTGGCCCGAGAATGCACTGTCAGATCCGGATCGCGTGCTGATGCGACTCGACAGCTTCATCACCGCCTACGGCGCACGCGCGGTTCTTTACGAAATGTGGGCGCAGAAAGCGTCGTTGTTCGAATTGTTGCTGATGCTGTTCGATCGCTCAGAATTTTTGGCTGAGACAGCCATTCGCACGCCGGACCTCGTTGATGAACTCGAGGTCAGTGGACGCCTCCGCCGCTCGAAAGCTGCCGATGAAATTCTGAAAGATCTCCGCTACGGGTTGCAGGACGAAGACCAGCACGAATGGATTCGCCGCTATCACGAGGCAGAGTTCATGCGTATCGGCCTGCGCGAGATTCTTGGTCTCGCCGACTTCGAGCAAAACATGGTTGAGCTTTCCGCGCTGGCCCAGGCCTGCCTTCAATACGCCGTCGACGTTGTCACCGCAAAGAACAAGCTGAAGACGGTGCCCTTTTGCATCATTGGCCTCGGCAAACTCGGTGGCCAGGAAATCACCTACGGGGCCGACCTCGACATTGTTTTTGTCGCCGACGCGAAGACGAAGAATTTGCCTGCCCTGCAAAAAATGGCGACGCAGGTTCTTGACCTGCTTTCGAAGCAAACTGAACGCGGAATGGTTTTCGAGACGGACGCGCGTTTGCGTCCGGATGGCGAAAAAGGATTGCTCGTCAACACGCTCGATGCTTACGAAGAATATTACCGCAAACGCGCCGCGCTGTGGGAAATCCAATCTCTCACCCGCATTCGTCCGGTGGCCGGTGATATGCAGATTGGCGAACAGTTTCAGAAACTGGCGACCTCGTTATCTGATTTTTCAAAGCCGCAAAAAATCGCTGCCTACACGCCCGATTGGAAATCGCAGATCGCCAAAATGCGCCAGCGCATCGCCAAGGAACGCACTCCCCGCGGCGAAGAGGCGTTGGCGATCAAGACCGGCGAGGGTGGACTGGTTGACGCCGAGTTCATGGCGCAAGCGTACTGTCTCGAGTGCGGTTGGTCGGAGCCGAACACGCTCAAAGCTTTAACGCGCGCGAACGAAGCCAAACGGCTTCCGGATGGAGACAAATTCATCAAGAGCTACCGCGCCCTTCGTCGTATCGAATGCATTCTCCGCCGGTGGAGTTTCGAAGGTGAAACCACGTTGCCGAACGAAGACGCGCCGCTCTATCGCGTGGCCGTGCGGTGCGGATTTAAGACGATCGATGAGTTCATGAAACACGTCGCACAAATCCGCGGCGTCATTCACAACAGTTACAAGGTTGTTTTCAAGTAGCCTCGCGCTGAACAGAGCGAACATGATTTATGTCAAACAATAAACAGCCAGCAGTTCGTCTAATTTACAGAGTGTTTCCTGTGGATTTTTGATGAACAGCAATTAAGATTTTTTTATGCCAGAGAAGAGCATCACCCAAATTTCAAAATCGGTGCGGGACCAGTACGAAAAAGGCAAAGCAGCTTTTCAGCGCCAAAACCTGGATTACGCCATCACGTTTTTCAGCTCCGTCCTGGAACAGGAACCGGGGTTTTACGAATGTCGCGAAGCGTTGCGCGCGACCCAATATAAAAAGGTAGGCAGTAGCAGCGGCTTTTTCAAAAAAATGCTGAGCGGCGCCAGTTCTTCTCCGTTGGTTGCAAAAGGCCAGCTCGCTTTGCGTAACAACCCTCTCGAGGCTTTGAAAATTGCTGAGCAGATTTTAAATGCCGATCCAAATAGCACCGGCGGCCACAAACTTCTGGCCGATGCAGCTATGGCTACGGAATTGCCGAAGACGGCGATTCTTTCCCTGGAAATTTTGATCAAAGCCAATCCGAAAGATCAGGATGTAATCCACGAACTGGCCCAGGCCTATGCCGCCGCCGGCGAAACGGAAAAAGCCGGCGAACGTTATGATGAACTGATCCGGTTGCGGCCTCACGACGCCGCGATGAGGGAGGAATACAAAAACCTCACTGCGCGCGCCACCATGGCCGAGGGCGGTTACGATAATATCGGCAACTCTCAAACGTCCTATCGCGACATCATGAAGGACCAGGGCGAAGCCGTGAAACTCGAACAGGAACAGCGCCAGGTAAAAACCGGCGACGTCGCGCAAAAGCTCTTGGCGGATTACGAAAAACGACTTCAGGACGACCCGTCCAACGTAAAGCTCATGCGCACCATTGCCGAAATGTGCGTCCAGCAGAAGAATTACGATCGTGCTCTAGAGGTTTACAAGCAGCTTGGCGAAAAAGATCCCGACCCAACGATTCAAAGGACGATTTCCGATCTGATGGCAAAGAAACTCGACCTCGCACTCGAACAAATGGATCCGTCCGCTCCTGACTACGAAGAGCAATCCACCAGACTCAAAGCCGAGCGCGAAGTCTACAAGTTGGAAGAAGCCAGACAACGCGCCGAACGTTATCCGAACGATCTGCAAATCCGCTTTGAACTTGGCGAACTCTATTTCAAAGCAGGCAAGATCAACGAAGCGATGCAGGAATTACAGAAGGCGCAGAACAATCCGCACAAACGGCTTCAGGCCTTGAGTTACCTCGGGCAGTGCTTTGCCAAAAAGAACATGTTCCCGCTGGCGGCGCGCCAGCTCGAAACCGCACTCAAAGAGAAAGTGGTCTTTGACGAGGAAAAGAAAGAGCTAATTTACGCACTGGGTTGCGTTTATGAAAAGATGGGCAAAAACAAAGAAGCCATCGACCAGTTCCAGGAAATTTACGCCGTCGACATCAGCTACAAAGACGTCGCCGCGAAAGTCGACGCCTTCTACGCGGGCGGCGCTGGGCAGTAAATCCCCGCGATCACATCATTGCCGCGGCGATGATGATCGCAAGCGCGATGATCACCGCACCTCCAAGGATGCCGGCGGCGATGTTGCCTTTGCGAATCTCGCCTTCGATATCGATGCTCGTGATGACCTTGTCGAATGCTTTGAACCCAAGCACGACGAGCACCGCGCCCAGCAAGCCGAACAGCGCGCAATAGCCCAATGCTTCCCCGAGCGTTTTTGCATGCCAGCTTTCCGTCGGCTGAGCGAATGCGGAGGTCGCCAACGTTAGTGGCGCCAGTGTGAGTGCGAGTATCTTTTTCATAATAAGTTGATCATCGAAACAGGTGCGGAATAAAGCGGCTGAGGTTTGCAGTGATTGGCGTGGTGTCTTCACGAATGCCCATGCCGCAAGCCTCGTGATTTATAACCCACACCCCGAGAATCGGATAATTGCCATCGAATTGGGCCATCGGCGCGATTGCCTGAAACACGTAACCTTCTTCGCCGTATTCACCTTGTGTAAAAATCGTGCCATCTGGTCGAACCATGGTGACGTTTGCGCCTTCGCGTGAAAGCTTCGGTTTCTGAACGTAACCGACTTTGCCGTGGCGCTGCTCAAATTCCGCCTGCGAAAAGTATGCGGGCAAAAGATTCTCGTGGCCTTCGTATTTCTTCCACAGCACAGGCAGTAACCCTTTATTCGACAACAGCATTTTCCACATCGGTTCGATGAAATGCGTCACTTCGAGCGGCAAATATTGGGAGAACTCCTCGTGCCACATCCATTCCCAGGGATAGAGTTTGAAGTAGTGCCGCACTTCATTTTCGGCCAGATCGACAAACCGCCGGTTGCGCGAATCGTAACCGAGATCTTCAATGAACAGTTGTTGCGTTTCGATACCGGCCTGAAAACACGTGTCCTGGATGTATAAAACAGTCTGCTCATCCTCGAGACTGTCCTTCACACCGCCAAGCCAGACTTTGTCTCCGGTCGATTTATATTTTTTCCATGCGGCAACGAGGTGCTCGTGAATGCTGTTGAACTGGTCCGCCTTCGGGTTCGTGTCCTCAAGCCAATACCACTGCGCCACCGCCGCTTCGACCAGCGCGGTTGGTGTGTCCGCATTGTATTCCAAAAGTTTCGGCGGGTTCTCGCCGTCGTACGCAAAATCAAATCTCCCATACAAACTGAAATCATCCCGCTCCCACGATTTCAGGATCGACGGCACCGCACATTCCGGAATTCCGAGCTGCGCAAAGAGTTTGTCGTTCACGACGACTTCAGCCGCTTCGATGCACATCATGTGCAGGTCGTTTGCCGCTTTTTCGAACATGTCGATTTCCGCCGAAGTGAATTCGTAATAGGCGGACTCGTCCCAATACGGCACGCCATCCGCCGTGTGATATGTCAGCCCGACCTTTTCGACTCGCGCTTGCCAATCCGATCGAGGTGTTGATGGGAATCGTTTCATTACGAGCTCGAATGACCGCTGGACCCGAAGCCCCCACGGCTGATGCTGGATGAATGTGAGGAAACGCTGCTTCCGGCGTGTGAGCCGGATACGGAGCTGCTGCCAGATGTAACCGGAGTCGGATTCCTATCAGGCGTCGACGACCATTTGCCCCCGTAAAAATAACCGCGTGCTGGATCGAAGGAATTGTGCGGATATGGATACCAGTGCCCGTAATACGAATGCCAGTAGCCGCAGCTCGGATTATATGTGTTGTTTGTAAGCGTGTTGGGGCTATCCCAACCCGAAGACGAATCGTCGCACCCGGCCAACAGAGAGCCCGACAAAACTAACGTTACCGCCGCTGATCGTTTCCGTTTCAACGGTGCAGTAATAAACGGGCGCACAAAATCGGTCAGTTACAAAATCGAATCAATTTTTTAATCGCGCACCGGCTTCTTCGCCAGATAAAGCTGGCGATGCTGTTGAATTCCGGCCTGAACCTCTTTCGCGCCGGCAGCGTCGGCAATCCGAATCCCCTGCTCCGCCGTCTTCACCGCTTCGTCGAAACGCCCGGTTTCCGCGTATGCCGCTGACAGCGTATCCAGCGCATCGGCACTGTTGGTTTGCGTCAGCATGACCGCGCGCGACGCCAGCGCAACCGCATCGACGCCGCTGCGAACGCTGTCATCTTTCGCCGTGGCCAATAACCACGCTGCATTGTTGAGAGCGGTAATCCAATTTGATTTCAGTCGGACCGCTTGCTGATAATGCGCCAGCGCCTCGCGCACCTGGCCTCGCGACGAAAGATAAACGGCGAGTTGATAGTGTGGCTCAGCGTAATTGGGCTGCAGTTCGATCGCCTTCGAATAATGCACTGCCGCTTCATTAGCCTTGTTCAATTTCAGCAACATGTTTGCAAGGTGGTAATGGACGGCGGGATCCTTCGGTTCAAGTTCCAACGCGCTGCGATACTCTGCTTCGGCTCGCGGAAATTTATTCTGTGACTCAAGCACGTGCGCGAGTTCGCGATGAGCCGGTACCGACACCGGCAAAAATTTCATTGCCTGCGAATACGCTTCCTCGGCTTCCGCGAATTTCGATTCCTGTGCCAGCACGCGTCCGAGCCAGAGGTAAGCCAAGGTATATTGCGGCCAAACCTTGATCGCTTTGCGATACTCCGCTTCCGCTTCCGCGAACATGTGTTCCTGATGCAAAATGAAACCAAGATTGTAATAACCAAGCGCGTCGTTTGGCGTTTGTTGCGCCTGTTTGAATTCCGCTTTGCCTTCGTCAACTCGACCGAGCGCGATTAATGCCGACCCGGTGTTCACGCGCGCTTCAACATTATCCGGCCGCAGACGCAGCGACTCTTTGTAATGCTCAATAGCTTCCTCCAAGAGGGGCTTGTCAGATGGCGAACTGCGCATGGCCCGCTGCATCACTTCGAGACCATAGCTGTTATGCGCGAGCCAACAGGTGGGATTCCGCGCGATTGTGTCGCGCCAGATAATTTCCGCGCTCTGATATAAGTGCGATTGTTGCCACGCGAGAAATGCGAATCCGCCAATCACTGCGATCGCGATACAGTTAATCACAGCCTGCACCCGCGCGATCGACACAAGTGCCGCCGAGGCCAAGGCGATCGGACCAATGATCGCGAAATACTGCCAATGGTCCGCGACCAGTGAATATTTCTGATAGTAAATACTCACGAACCCAAGCACCGGCAGTAGCATCAAAACAAAATATCCGAACGCCAAAACCACGCCGCGCAACCGCTCACGCCAACGCCATATCGCCACCGCTACTACCATGAACGCCACCAGCGGCAACCACGTCAAAATATGGTCGGGTGCGATGTCCCAACGTGGATAAACAAAAACGAGATTGAACGGGATGAACGTCTTGTAGATGTAAAACCACAATCCCCAACCAGCCGTCGCCAGTCTCGCTGCCATGCTGCTCGTCTGAACTTCTTCAATTCCAATGACGCGATGCTTCTGGAACCAGAGCGTAATCAGCCCGAAAATAAACGAGAGTGCGAAATACGGTCCGATCCGCACCAAGTGTTGTCGGTAGGCCGAGGCTCCTGCCGGGCCTTCACCAGAAACGTGTTCACGAGTTCTGCCCTGCCACCAATCGACCAGCAACAATACAAACGGCAACGGCACGACTGCCGTTTTGCTCAACAACGCCAGTGCGAAACTGACCAGCGACAGCATGTAATATTTTATGTTCCCGTTCCGCGCCTTCGATTTGAGATAAAACAAAATCGTCGCAAGGAAAAAGGGCATCGCCAACGCGTTTTTGCGCTGACTAATCCACGCCACCGATTCCACGTTCACCGGGTGGACCGCAAACAACATCGCTGCGAGCCAAGCGCCGGGAACTTTCAACGCACGCAACACGCGCCAGAGCAAAATCGCGCTGATCGCGTGCAGCAACACGTTCGTCACGTGATATCCGAACATGTTGTCGCCCCAAAACCTGTATTCCAGCCACAGCGAACTGAACGTCAGCGGAAAATAATCCGGCGTCATCGCCTTGCACCAGATATAGAAAAGGCCCGCGGGCGATTGCACGAGCGCATTGAACATGATCTCGTCGTCGAGAATTTTTCCGCCATGCAAGCTCGGCAGATAAATCAAAAACGTAATCGCGACCAGGGCGAGTGCCTGCAAAAAGATGCGAAGCGCGGGCGGTGGCGATTGCGACATTGTTCGTGGAGCAGCCAAGGTCCGAATAAGGTATGTAGAATCAGTCGTCGCCTCAATAGCGCAACGCCGCAATCAAACCGAGACGCGCGTCTCAGTTGTCCCTCAAGCCCCCAAACTCTTCCGTATCTCGCAACCAATCTGCTCGTTCCAATGTTCCAACACCGCGCGCTCGCGTCCCTCCAGCAACAGGCGAATCTTCGCTTCCGTCCCCGAATACCGCAACAACACCCGCCCGCCCTGCGGTTTCAGATCCGTTTCGGCTTTCGCCACCAAAGCCATCACTTCGCCAAGCTCTTCAATCGGTTTCCTCTCGCGCACCTTAATATTCGTGAGAATCTGCGGGTAACGCGTCCAACACGCCGCGAGCTCTGACAATTTCTTGCCCGTTTTCTTCATCACTCGCAAAACCTGCAGCGCCGCAATCAAACCATCGCCAGTCGTGCTGAAGTCGCGGAAAATAATGTGCCCACTCTGCTCGCCGCCGACGTAAAAATCATTCTTCAACATCTCCGCAATGACATGTTGGTCGCCCACCGGCGTACGCACGATGTGTCCACCAGCGTTCTTGAATGCCACATCCAGGCCGGCATTCGTCATCACCGTTCCGACGATCGTATTCTTCGGCAACGCATTTGCGGCCAGCCGTTCCAGGCCGATGATTGCGATAATATCATCACCATCGATCACCTCCCCGCGTTCATCGCAGAGCAGCACCCGATCCGCATCACCGTCGTGCGCGATGCCAATGTCCGCTTTGTTCTCACGTACCATCCGGGAAAGCTGCTCCGGATGCATCGAGCCGCAGTCCTTATTGATATTGAGACCGTCCGGTTGATTCCCGTAAACGATCGTCTGCGCACCGAGCTCGCGCAAAACGCACGGCGTCGATTTGTAACCCGCACCATGCGCGCAATCGACCACGATCCGCACCCCATCCAGAGTCATGTTCCGCGGCAACGAACTCTTCGCGTATTCGATGTAACGCCCCAGCGCATCATCAATACGCACAGCCTTGCCGATCTCGCGCGTCGACGGACGAATGTTCTCAATCTCACCGCTGAACACCAACTCTTCGATGCGCGCTTCGATCGCGTCGTCCAGCTTATAACCGTCCGCGTGGAAAAATTTGATCCCGTTATCGTCGTAAGGATTGTGCGAAGCCGTGATAACGATACCGGCGTCCGCGCGCAGGCTCCGCGTCACATAAGCAACACCGGGCGTCGGCAGCGGTCCGATGAACAATACATCCACACCCATCGAAAGAATCCCCGACGAAAGCGCATTTTCCAGCATGTAGCCGGAGAGACGCGTGTCCTTGCCGATGACGATCTTGTGTTTGCCTTGCCCGCGCGATTTGCTTTCGTGGTTCTTGAACACGTGCGCGGCCGCGCGGCCCAATTTCAGGGCGGTTTCAGCCGTGACCGGCTCAATATTTGCCGTGCCACGAACGCCGTCGGTTCCGAAAATTCTTCTTTGGGTCTTCATCCAGGCAAGCTGTTCCTCCACTCAACTAAAGCGCCGAAATTCTAACCCAAAGACGCCAAGAAGCAAATCTGCAAACACCCTGATTTTACGGAGTGCGGACGTTCACGTCCGCAGCAATGTCGAAATAAAAAAGCGGCTGAAGTAACTCAGCCGCTTGCGACAACCTGCTTATCTATCAGGCCCGCCCCATCAAAGGAGGCTTCGTCGCCTTATTCCGCATCTTCGTAAAGACCGCCAAGTTGAAGAAGTGCATCGCTCCTAAAACTAGAAGCACCACACCAACCTTCGTGCTCAACGCCTCCACGGCCTCTTGCGCATTCGCCGCCGCCGCGCCGTATTTCAACGCCAACGTCACGTAACCGATGTTGATCAAATAAAATCCAACAACCAGCAAGTGATTCACCGAATCCGCCAATCCTTCGTTGCCGTGAAAGGCATCGACCAGAAAGATGCGTCCGTTCTTGTGCAACGTGCGCGCGACCCAGACGGTCAGAGCAACGCTGATGATCAAATAAACCACGTAAGTGAGAAGCAGCCAGTTCATAGCAGATCCTTTCTGTTGTTGTATTCAGTTGTTTCTGTCATTACAGAAATAAAATAACAGATTGGCCGTTTGTGGCAAGCACAATTTTCGTGTGGAGTTCCGCCTTTAGGCGGTCCGCGTGGCAGATACAGCGACGGAACCGCCTAAGGAGGGACTCCATAGGCGTTCCATCTGGTTTGACAAGCGCCCTCGCTGACATAAGATGCTTAAGCGGACAATTTTTGTCCTGATTATGCCCACAGCCACAGAGACCATCGAAAATTTCGTCAATACCGAGTACAAATACGGCTTCAGCAGCGACATCGAAACCGAAGCCTTTTTACCCGGCTTGAACGAAGATACCGTTCGCCGCATTTCCGACAAAAAGAACGAACCCGAATTTCTCCGCGAATGGCGCCTCAAAGCCTTTCGTCATTGGCTCACGATGGAAGAGCCGCATTGGCCGAATGCGCACTATCCCGCGATCGACTACCAGGGCTATATCTATTATGCCGTGCCCAAGCCGAAGAAGAAACTCGATAGCCTCGACCAGGTCGATCCCGACGTTCTCGAGATGTTCGACAAACTCGGCATTTCTCTCGACGAACAAAAGCGCCTGAGCGGTGTCGCTGTCGATGCCATCATGGACAGCGCCAGCGTTGCCACGACGTTCCGCAAAGAGCTCGCTGAAAAAGGCATTATTTTCTGCAGCTTCAGCGAAGCCGTCCGCGAACATCCCGAACTCATCAAAAAATATCTCGGCACAGTCGTCCCGCCGAATGACAACTTTTACGCCGCGCTCAACAGCGCCGTGTTCAGCGACGGCTCCTTCTGCTACATCCCCAAGGGCGTCCGTTGCCCGATGGAGCTTTCGACCTATTTCCGCATCAACACCGCCGGTGCCGGCCAATTCGAACGCACCCTCATCATCGCCGACGAAGGCAGCTACGTCAGCTACCTCGAAGGTTGCACCGCCCCGATGCGCGACGAAAATCAGCTCCACGCCGCCGTCGTCGAACTCATCGCGATGGAAGGCGCCGAGATCAAATACTCTACCGTCCAAAACTGGTATCCCGGCGACAAAGAAGGCAAGGGCGGCATCTACAATTTCGTGACCAAGCGCGGCAAATGCGCCGGTCGCAATTCCAAGATTTCCTGGACCCAGGTCGAAACCGGCTCCGCCATCACTTGGAAATATCCGAGCGTGCTCCTGATTGGCGACAACAGCGTCGGCGAATTCTATTCCGTCGCGTTGACCAACCACATGCAGCAGGCCGACACCGGCACCAAAATGATCCACATCGGCAAGAACACCAGCAGCACGATCGTCTCCAAAGGAATCAGCGCTGGCAAAGGCCAGAACAGCTATCGCGGCCTCGTCAAAATCATGAAGAGCGCCGAGAACGCCCGCAATTACAGCCAATGCGATTCGTTGCTCCTGGGTGACAAATGCGGCGCGCACACTTTCCCCTACATCGAAGTTCGCAACACCAGTTCGACTGTCGAACACGAAGCCTCGACCTCCAAGATCGGTGAAGATCAGATCTTCTATTGCAACCAGCGCGGCATTCCGACCCAGGACGCCGTCAACATGATCGTCAACGGCTACTGCAAAGAAGTGTTTAAACACCTCCCGATGGAATTCGCCGTTGAAGCGCAGAAACTTCTGGGCGTGAGCCTCGAAGGTTCCGTCGGCTAAGCGGAACGTCCGCCTCGCTTTAAAACGGCGCGCGCCGAATCCCCACTTAACATTTCGTTAAGCGCGACGGCACATCGTGCTCGCGTTCATGTCCATTTCCTCGTCCCTGCCCGACCGGCGTCTCTAAGTCACATCAGGGCAAAGCAACTGCGCCCTGAACAATGACTCCTAGAACAGCTTACGAAAGCGCATGACCCACCCACCCACCAAACCCTGAAACCAAAACACTACCATTTGTTGTAATATGCTTAACATCAAAGATATTCGCACAGGATATTTTCACAAAAAACACCTTGAATACTCGCCTTTCTGAACGAATCTAAAGCCCAGTTAAATCCATGCCCCGAATTTTAATCCTAGCTGCTTTACTAATCGCGAACGTCACCGTCATGGCTGATCGCGCGGATCAAGCCCCTTTACCGCCGCTCGAAACAATCATCAAAAACGCCATCGAGCACTCCAAAAAGGAACCCGAAAACGATCGCCTATTTCAACAGCGTTACGAATTCATCCGCACCAAGTGCACCGAATACCGCAACGGCGATGGCGAACTCACCAGGCGCGACCAAAAAACAAACATCAATCACGTTCGCATCGCATCCGCGACTGTCGCCGCCAAGCCGAAACCCACGCCCGTTCGCGCTCCGAAGGTCGAATCAAAAACCATGCCCTCGGACCGCATCGACAAAAAAGATATTCTGCTCAACGAAGATTTGTTCAGCCGATTCCAATTCAATTTGATCGGGCGCGAGCAAGTCGCTGGTCGCACCGCCCTCGTTCTCGATTTCAAACCGGCCAACAAAAAACTGCCCAACAACAATTTCAAAGATCGCTTCATCAACATCGCCGCCGGGCGTCTTTGGGTAGACGAAGAAGATTCCGCCCTTGTCAAAGCCAGCCTACACCTCACCGAGAAGGTCAGCGTGATCGGCGGCATTGTCGGCGCCATCGGCAAATTCAACTGCACTGTCGACCGCGAACGCACAACGGACGGCCTTTGGTTCACCAGCGCGATGGACTGGCATCTCGAAGGCCGCGTCGCCCTCGCCCATCGCACTATCGATTACCACGAAGAAAAAACCGGCGTGCAGAATAAAGCGGCGCGCTAAGGTCTCGCGATCTTACGCGGTCCGTGCATAAAAAGTTCGAAGGAAAGTCGCGCATTGCCGCACATTGTCCCGCTTGTGTGTGAAGTCAGTTGCACATTTTATAGTTAAAGCACGGCATGGCACCATTGAAAGTTGCACATTTTGTAGATGGCATTCGGCGAAGCGGAATCGTGGAAGATTTTTTAGCTTGGGTGATATTTGGTGATATTTACTGATATTTTTTCCGCAGGAACGGCCGGCGACTCGGCGCATGGCTGATCGCGGATGCTGTCGAGTTCGCATTACACCCGCTGCCATCTGGTGACATCTAGTTACCTCTGGTGACATGCGCAGCCGGTTGATGGTTGAGGGGCCTGAAATAAAAACGAGGCGCAACCAGAAGTCCAGGCTCCCACAGCCGCGATTGACCGAAACGCTGCGGGCGCAATCCACCGGAAAATAATTCTTTTTTTAAACCGATATTAACCGGCACAGGTCGATACGAAGCGGCACCCGCACGCTGACCTCGGATGCCATGCGGGCACACGAGTGGCGTGATTGGCATCCCTTCATCCCGGATCATATTTCGTCCGGCGCCGCTCATAGTCGGTTTGGCATTTGAGCCTTCAAGAGACCGCCTAAAGGCGGGACTCTATACCGATTGAGAAATGAAGCGGCGGCTCGTCAATTCACTTCATTATTTATAATGCAGATGAATGCCTGGAAATCTCACTCGCGATCACCGGAGAATCACAGTCGCAACACGATCCCCAAGGTAACAACCTCCAAAGGGTGGACCTGCTTCCAGACCCCCAACTATCCTCTACCAATGTTTCGGTTTTGTTTGCCGCGCCGACGCGACGCAAACAAAACCAAACCAATTATCAAACCTCTTCCGATTCTATAAATATGTCACCCCTGACGGGGCTCGTTAAAACGCCTCAAACGAAGTTTCACTTTTTGTCCCATCGTAGTTTTAGCGAAGGTGGATCGCGAAGCGGCGACGAAGGAGTCCGAACGACGGCTTCTGCTGGCGTTCAGCGATGGAACTTTTCCCAACGGGCGGGTTTACCAAAACATGAGACTGCATTGGTCCGCGTTCATAGCATGCGCTGCCATTTCTACGTGTTGTTTGGCGAAGGAAGCGATTGGGCCAAAGCATCCATATTCATCAATTCCGCAGAGGAATGTTTTTGCGCTGAACATGTATCTGCCGCCGGAGCCGGTGTGCGGGAGCAAGCCCGTTTGTCCGCTAAATATTTCGGGGTTTGTAAAACGAGGTGACGAAAGCACGCGGGTTTTATTGGCGTCGCGGCCGAAAGAGCCAAAGGAAGCGATGAGGTTTTACAAATTAAGCGAAGGGGAGACTGATGACGGGGTGAAGGTTGTCAGGATTGGCTCGAAACAGGAATCAGTGGAGTTGTTGGTGGACGGAGAGCCGGTGGTTTTGACGGTGCGGAGCAATAGTTTTGCGGTTGGGAAGCAGGGGTTGGGCGAGGTACCTTCCCTAACTGCGATTCGTTAAAACGCCACAAACGGCGGTTCACTTCCTGTCCCGCCCCGCGTGGATCGCGGCGGAGGCGACGCATGGTTCATCCCCCCTTCCAGGGGTGTAGAGCCGTCAGGCCGTCAGGAATGTTGATGGTCAACGCGTTGGATTGGAATCCAGCCGTCAGGCTGACGGCAGGCACCCGTCAGGTTCCTTCACGCCGAGGCAAATGAGACGAGTGCGGCTGTCAGCAAACTCCAGGGCGTGTGGCACCGAAACCCCCGCGGTGGATTTGCCATCCAAGATTCTGCTAAGCTGCTTTTACGGGAGCGGCTTGGCGAATGAGCTTCCCCCCGTTGGTTTTGAGATAGGCCTGCACCGCAATAATGCCGCCGAGGCTGATGGGAACGCGCTTCTGGGTCTGAAACATCCGATAATGGGTGAGCGTCTTGCCAACTTCCATGATCTCGATGTGCCTATCGTCCAGTTTCCAGAGTTGACCTTTTGCCAGCGGGGCAACTGGAGGTTTAGTTAGTTTCATATATTTTACTTTTTTGAGTGCCTCGCCATTGAGATAAAAATCTCTGGCGGTCGAGTAGGAAGCGGTGGGCCCCGTGGATCGTTGACTCGACGAGAAGAGTCAAACATTTAAACGCACAAAAAGATATGTAAATCGATAAATGAATTCTTTCGGAGTTCGCCGGTGTTCGCGCGCCCGTCCGTACCGTTTTCGTACTTCTTCCTTAATCCCGACTCCGTTAGGGGTGACATGTCTATAGAAAACCCAACCAACAACAACAACGTTTAGTTTTTGTTTGCGCCGCGCAAGCGCCGCAAACAAAAAACAAAACCAGTTGTAAAATTCCAATCCCACAAGCAGGTCGCCTTAAATGTTCGTTAAACTTCGAACTGGTGACTGATCTGGAATAAGATGTGAATTCCAGTTGCTGCGAAAAAAGTTCAAGGCTGGCTAATTCGATACACACGCACGGGTTCATCTGGTGCAATCGAAATCGTATTGGAGAACGTCCCATTACTGCTGCCGAACACGCCCATGGCCTCGACCGTCCAGAGGGCGGAAGGCCAAGCGGCGTTGGTCGAGGCCAGCACCGAATAGCTGGATCCAGGGCGACCGTTCTGACCCTGCAAAATGAAGACCGGTCGCGACATGGTTGCCCTGGTAATATGGGTAACCTGACTGAGGTCAACGGCTGTGCCGAGGCGCACTTCACTGTACTGGGTCGCGTCAGGGGTACCACCCGCAACTTCTGTAACCAAGACACGATAACTGCTGTAGGCGGCGGTATTCGCAAATTCGATGACACGTCCCCAACTATTTCGATCTTGATCGGTTGCCAATCCGGTTGTGCCCTCGTATATGAGAGTGAATCCGCTCGCGCCTGGTTTTGCGGCATCTGATGCGTTCGATCCTTCGATAGTAATCCGAGACGGATCACGAGATGGCATGTCGCTACCAGCAGCAAACTGCATCGCGGTAACAATGGTGAGGCCTTTTGCCGGAGTGACAACAAAGCCGGTGTTAACTCCCGGAAGACTGCCGTCAACATCTTGGGCCTTATTAAAATATTTTGTTCCGAGATTTTGATCAATGGCGTTGGTAACGCCGGCTCCGTCGCTGTCGCTGGCCAAAGCCAGGGTATTGGAGCTGCCCCTGGTCGTCCATTTGAGCGGCACGATAAAGTCGTGCGGCGACAGAACACAAGCTAGGCTAAGGTCGGGTGCGATCAGATGTGACAGATCAACAACATCAGCCATGCGTTCGGGAGGACTGACCACGAGATTGGTCAGCTTTCCGTTCTGGATGGCTCCCTGCACGACTGTTTGAAACGGCGCGTTTAATTTGAAGGTGACATTCCATTCGCTGGGCCAGGCCGGGCAAAGCAGAATCTTTCTGCCGTCAGTTTGCATGATCATTTGCTGCAAGGCGTGTTCCGCATTGCCGCCGTTATCTTCATCGGGGGTATAGTCATTTCCCTTTGCCCAAAAGGCTGGAAACTTTAGCGATGGCTCGGTATTGGTCAGATTAAACAGCGTGTATTGTTTGGCGACATTGGTCAGTCCCAGCATCGCGGCCTGAATCGGGTCCTGCACCCAACAGCCCGGTTTGGTAAAATACCGCTCGTTAAATGTAGAGATCGCAAGGTCCACATCCGGCTTGCCCAACCCGTAAAGGCGAAAGGGGTAGATGGCATACAATTCGGGATTTTCGACATTCTGCACAATGTTCGTCTGCGGGCCGGAATAGGGAAGCAGCGTGCATTTGCCGGCTCTCCTTCCAACCGGCAGATCAGGAATTTGCCCAAGCATTCTGACCCAAACGGCGTGATTTGATGCAGAAATAGTATCGTTGGTTAATGAAATCATGCGCGGCAGCACGGCCTGTAACCCAGCGATGTCGGGTGCCGGATCATGAACTTTCCAATAGGTTTCCAGCGCGTTGACCGGATCGAGCAGCAGTTTGCCCTGAGCATCACGCGCGAAGTGTTGGTCGTAAAACGTGAGCCCGGCCGTCGCCGCCGGCAAAAGATAGTGGCTCAAAAAATTCGTGTCGCCGGTAAACTCGTAATAATCAAGCATCATCATACTCAACTCGAGAACCGGCGAAAAGTAATGGCCAGTATAGATCCCGGGGACCTCAGGCCCATAATAGTTCAATCCGCCCCAAGACGGAAACGCTTCAGCAAAATAAGCGCCTTGATGGTGGTAGTACGCGGTCACTTGCGACGCATTGTTCGATAGGATTTGCGAATACATCTTGAACATCGGGAGCATGAGATCAAAGTCTCCGGCAGCCAGGCGGGGCCAATACATCGCGCGCGTATTCTGAAACCAATATTGGCCGCCCCAAACCCGGTAGTCAGCATTTTGCTGGTGCGCCGGATCATCGACAACGAAGAGCGACCCATTGAACTTGATCGGATAAGCGCCGCGCCCGGCGCATGCGGTAACGAACCGTTGAAGGACGTAGCCCCGCGTCAGATTCGTCGCATCATTGTCCCCTGTGACAAAGATCCAGCTACGGTTCCAGAAGCCATCCCACCATGCGCGGTGGTCAAGCCGGCTCTGTTCCAGGTTCGCTGTATCAGTTTGCCCGATGAGCCCCTCCAACTGCGCGAGCCATTGATTGGTGGAAGCATACGCGGTCAACGGGTAAATGGAAAACAGTTGGGTGCTAGCCGCAGTAGAGGATTGCAGGTTTGTAGGGCCGTTTTTGATAAGGCCATCACCTTTGATGGCCGCGCCAAAACATAATCCGGCCACATGTGGATCAGTTTGATCAGTGTTTCGGTGACACCATGCAATGCGGTTTGTCTGATTGGCCATGAGAGTATCGGAATCCGAGCCGCCGAAACGCCAATCAATTAAGCCGACTGTCATTGAGACCGGTTTGGCATTGCTCGCGGCCGCGACCCGGATAACCGGGCGATTCGCATCCACCCAGATGTCAAATGTAACCTGATTGGTGTCGTAACCTTCTTTGATCTCGATCTCTCCTTCGTGCAGCTTGAGCGTTTGCAACACGGGCGCAGAGCCCGTGAACGGGCTGGGGCTGATCGAGACGCGCACCTGTCCAAGCTTCATCAGCGCCTGAGTGTCCCAAATATCGTAGTCCCAGGCATCGCTCTTGCTGATATAGAAGGACACGTCACCATTGGTTTCCATCCAAACGTTAAGCCCAATATCGCCATTACCTAAAGGCATGGATTGTGAAGACGTGGGCCCTGGCACATTCCAGCTGACGTTGTAATCATCAAGTGCCGAAAGAATGTTTGTGTTGTTGCCGGTCACCTGGCCGAACGAAAGTGAATAACCGATGCAAAACAGAAAACAGATGCTGCTGCTGCTGAAGCACTTCCTCTCACAATCCATAAGTTACTTACAACAGCACCCGCAGCGTTTGCTGTCAATGCATTAGTGGATGTCCTTAGGGCGGTCCTGGTAATTCAACTTTCGGTCGTATCAGCCGCTTGCTCACGCACCCGAGTGGTCGGGGCCGGTGTCAGGCCGGTGTCACATTTATACTAAAGAGCCACCTCTATCTGACAGCAAAGGACACCAACAAATAAATCTGGTCCCGCCGCCATCCGAGGTTATTCGAACCTATCCGAACCTAAATTAATTCTGGCTCTGTGGTTCATCCGCGCCTTCACTCTGCTCGAATGCCGCTCCTGTATTGCTGTTCGGCCAACATTCGTTACACTGCTCTTTTAATGAGTAAACCTGTCTGCCCGATGTGTGAGATGACTAATGTCCTGGAGTTTCCTGGAAAATGGGAATGCGTCACTTGCGGGCACGAATGGGAACGCGCGCCTGAACCGGAAGCGGCAGCCGGCCCGCGTGTGGTCAAAGATGCCCACGGGAATGTGCTCTCCGATGGCGATTGCATCGTCTTGATCAAGGATTTGAAATTGGGCGGTGGCAATCGGGTTCTCAAGGGCGGCTTGAAATCCAAACCGATTCGTCTCGTGGATGGCGATCACGAGATTGATTGCAAAGTGGACGGAATTTCCATCGCGCTAAAAGCCTGTTTTGTGAAGAAGGCGTGATTCGCGATGCACCGGAATCCTCGAACCCACGCCGCTTTCACCCTTGTCGAACTTCTCGTCGTCATCGCCATTATTGCAATCATTGCCGCGCTGCTTTTGCCCGCGCTCTCGCGGTCGAAACAAAAAGCGCATCAAATCGCTTGCACCTCAAATCTCCATCAACTCGGTGTCGCGCTCCAAAGTTTCGTTGGTGATAACCGTGCTTATCCAACGGTCATCAGTCCGACGAACAGCGAATTGCCCGGGTTTTGGATCAGCCAATTACAAAGCGGCGGATTCGGCTTTGGTAATTCCAAGCCCGTCACCAACCTCATCGAAAAAGGAGTCTGGCGTTGTCCCACGGCGCCTTCGCACCTGGCGATTCCGAACGAGAACGCGGAATTTTGCAGTTACGCCTATAACTCTTTCGGTGTTATGGCTGTTGGTGATCGCACCAACGCGCTCGGATTGCAGGGGAAATTTATTCCCGGCCAAACCAATGCTGACTTCTGGTCGAGGATTGCACCGGTCAAGGAATCGGAAGTCGCCGCGCCCGCCGACATGATGGCGATCGGCGACAGCACAGTCGGCGGAGTTGAGTTCATGCGAGAGGACATCAATTACGTGATGCGACACGACGCGGACAAACGTCACACGGGCAAACTCAACGTTCTCTTTTGCGATGGACACACTGAATCGCCGACCTTAAACAAATTGTTTGTCGATACGGACGACGAGGCTCTGGTTCGATGGAACCGCGACCATCAACCGCACAGGGATAAGCTTTGAGGAGCGAGCGTAAGGTTCGCATTTCGCGCGCCTAACATTCTCGTAGGTTTATTCCAAAAGCGGTAGAGGACTGCCTCACTCCATGACGCTTCGCGCGTTATTACGACGGTTGCGGCTTTTCTTCAGCGGCCGCCTTCTCCGCTTTCAACATCGCTAATGCCGCGATCGCTGCTTCGCTTTCTGCCGATTTCTTGCTCTTGCCTTTGCCGCGGCCGAGTTCGAGGCCGCAGTGGCTGACGACGCATTCGAATTCGCGATCGTGATCCGGGCCGGTCGCTTGGGCCAAGTGGTATTGCGGAGCTTCGGGAGATTTGGATTGGAGGATTTCCTGCAGTTCGCCTTTCGGATTGTCTAAGGTGGGGATCGAGGTCAGTTCGCCGAAGGCTTGCCGGAAGGAGTTCAGGACGAAGGCGCGGGCACCTTCGTAACCGCCGTCCAAAAAGATTGCGCCGATGACGGCTTCGAAGGCGTCGGCCAAGGCCGAGGCGCGACTGCGACCGAGGTTGGCTTCTTCGCCGCGGCTCAGAATCAGGAAATCTTGCAAACGAATGCTCTTGGCTTGTTCGGCAAGGGTGCGGCGATTGATCATTTGCGCGCGGGCTTTGGTGAGCGGGCCTTCGCTGACTTCGGAAAACTTGTCGTAGAGTTCGCGGGTCAAGATGAGGCCGAGCACGGCGTCACCGAGAAATTCGAGGCGTTGGTTGTGTTGGATGGACCGGCCGAGTTCGTGGGCGACGGACGGATGGGTCAAAGCAAGGGTGAGCAACGCTTCATCTTTGAAGCGATACTCCAAAATATTCTGAAACTCGTTCAGGTCAGACACAGTAGTAAACTAAACCCGAAGCACGAAATTCGAAGCACGAAATAAAATCAAGTCGTTGCGGCAGGTTCTGCGTCAGTGACGACCTGAGGTTCGGTTGCGGGAGGTTCCGAAACAGGCGTCGCCTCAACTTCGCCCTCGGTGGCGGCAGGTTGAGCTACAGCGGGGGCTTCCGGTTGTGGCGGGTTTAAACCGTGTTCCATCAGATACGCGACATCGCGTTGGACCTGATCGAGCTGGTTCAATTGCAGGTTAGGATCGGTAATCGTGAAAATGTCGCCGCTGGCCGGATGTTCGTAAATGAACACGCGGCCGCCTTCTTTTTTGATCTGCTCTTTCACTTTCAAGATGCGTTTGCGTTCGAGCATGACGGCAAGGATGAAGCAGGCCGGGCCGTGTTTGGGGTCGTTCAGCTCGATAAGTTTGCGCAAGATTGTCTCGGCGTTTTCTTTTTGCATCGGCTCCGGAGCATGAGCGGGCGGAGCGATGTAGATACCTTTCCAAAATGAAATGAAACCTTTGCGATCAATGGAGCCGCCGCCGTATTGGGTGTCCCAGCAGGATTGGCAGATGTCCTGGCGGAGGTATTCGGATTTTTCGGTAAAGAGCAGCGTGTGATAGGGCTGCTTGTCTGCAAATGGTTTTTCGCAAGCCTGACAGCCGTGGGAACGCGATTGGATGTTCCAGTCGATCATTGAGCGCCATTATTGGGAAATTCGCGGAAAGTGGAAGGGGAAAGTGGCCGAAAGTCGAAGGTCGAGAGTCGACAGACAGTGCAGCTACGTCGTGAGATCCTTAACATAGGCGAACAACGCCGGGGCGCCGCCGGTGTGCCAGAAGAGGACGGTTTCGGTTTTGGCGATTTGGCCTTTGCGGATCATGTCGAGCATCGCACCGAAGGCGCGGCCGGCGTAGACGGGATCAAGCAGGATGCCTTGGGTCTGGGCGAGCATGCGGATGGCTTCGCGTTCTAAATCGCCGACCATTCCGTAGCCCGCGCCTGCGTAACCGCGCACGACTTCGAAGTCTTTGGGCGTGAAACGATGGTTTATGCCCAAACGCGTGGCGCAATCGTTGGCCACCTCGGCGAGTTCTTGTTCGTAAAGGTTGAGGTCGCGTTCGTCTTTGTCGATGCCGATGGCGGTGAGTTGGCCTTTGAATCCGGCCAAACGCGCGCCCACGACCATGCCCGCTTGTGTGCCGCCGGAGCTGGTGCCGAAAACGATTCGGTCGATGTGGCGCTTGTCGAGCTGCTCCATCAGCTCAGTCATCGCGGTGACGTAGCCGAGTGCGCCGATGCCGTTGGAGCCGCCGACGGGAATGAGATACGGTTTGCGCCCGGCTTTTTTCAATTGGTCGACCAGCTCGGCTGATTTTGCGGCACGTTGCGGGCGTTCAATCCAGTGAATGGTCGCGCCGAAGAGTTCGTCGAGGAACAGGTTGCCTTGCGGGACGTCGGGCTTTTTGCCGTTGAGGATTAGCTCACATTTCAATCCACACGCGGCGGCGGCCGCAGCGGTTTGGCGGCAGTGATTTGATTGAGCAGCCCCGAGAGTTATTAATGTGTCACATCCCTGAGCCAGCGCATCGGCGAGGAGAAATTCGAGTTTGCGCACTTTATTACCGCCGAGGGCGAGTCCGGTCTGGTCGTCGCGTTTGATTAGAATTTTAGGGCCGCCAAGCTTAGCAGAAAGCGTGCGGAGTTCTTCGAGCGGAGTTGGTAAATGAGCGAGTTGGACGCGGGAAAGTTTGACCGTAGTCGCGGACATGAGGGTTGAATAACAGGTTCGTGCGATGATGCCAATGCTAACGGAAGGACGGCCCGAAGATGGAACTCCATACGCTAAACCGCTTGCTTACGGGCGCGGCTGTGTTGATATACGGCGCGAGTGTTTCCGGCATTCTTAACCACCATTTTGTTTTCGATCTCGATCGTGTGCGCAACGCGATCGGCGAGAATGCTTGGAGGGACGGAAGCAAATTTTTGGCGCATCGCTTTTGCCACGGTGTTCCTCGCGTTTTGGGCGCATCTGTTCGGACAAGGAATGGGCGGCGATTCGTTTCCGCTGTTTTTTTTCAGCGGCGTGGTCGGCGTTGGTGCGGAT
The DNA here is from genome assembly GCA_963702845.1 of uncultured Verrucomicrobiae bacterium. Lineage (GTDB taxonomy): Bacteria > Verrucomicrobiota > Verrucomicrobiia > Limisphaerales > Palsa-1400 > JAICXV01. The sequence goes on from OY969763.1 coordinate 5,149,441, forward strand.
GTTTTCTTGTTTCAAGCACTGCCGCGCATCGGGTCGCGTTTGAGTTCGTTGCTGGTTCAGTGCGGTTCGGCGTTGGCAGCGGCAGCGATCGAGTTCATTTGGCTCGGAACGCGGTTAACGACCCCGCAGATCGCGGCGTGTTGCACGATTCTGCTCGGTGTCGCGATTGCGTTGTCGCCGGGGGGGCATCTGAATGTCCCGCGTAAGGTGTTGGTCGCTGGGGTCATTTTCTCGATTTTGGCGGCATTGGGGAATGGCTATGGCGCGGTCATCAGCCGAAAGGCATTTGCCGTGGCGGCAGCGGCGCATCAACAGATCGACGGCGGGACCGCGGGGTATCAGCGGTTGCTCGGTGGACTATTGGTAGCGGCAATTTCGATTTTGATTGTGAAACGGCGCGAAGTGTTGGCGCAGATTACCAATTCAGAAGCACCACGAATTCCGAGTGGAGAAAAATGGAAGCGCGCCTGGATATGGATTTTTTTTAATAGCCTCGCCGGCCAAACTATCGGCGCGAGTTGCTTTCAATGGGCATTGAAAACGACGCCTACGGGGCTGGTGCTGGCAATGGTGTCGACGACGCCGCTCGTGATTATTCCGTTTGCGTGGAAGTTTGAAGGGGACAAGGCGCATCGGCGTTCGATCATCGGCGGCGCAGTTGCGGTGGCAGGAGCGATTGCGTTGGTGTTGGTGGCGCGGAGGGGTTGATGGGTCATGGGTGATGGTTAAATGATTCGTGCGTTTGACTGGCAGTGAAGGGCCACATAGTTTGCGTTCATGGAATCGATGGAACAGAAGAAGGCGCGCGTGGTGAAGATCATCGCGATCCTCAAAAAGACGCATCCAGATGCAAAGTTGGCGTTGGATTTTAAAAACCCGCTCGAATTGCTCATTGCGCTCATGCTCGCGGCGCAGTGTCGTGATGATTTGGTGAACACGGTGACGCCGCCACTTTTTGAGAAATACAAAACGGCGGCTGATTGGGCGAAGGCCGATCCGGCGACGTTGCAGGAGGAAATTCGCAAGATCACTTTTTTCCGCAACAAAACGAAATCGATTCAGAAAGCGACGAGCATGTTGGTGGAGAAGTTCGGCGGCAAGGTGCCGGACAATTTAGAAGACCTGCTCAGCGTTCCGGGCGTTGGTCGTAAGACGGCGAATGTGTTGCTCGGGAATGCGTTTGGGATTCCTGGGATCGGAGTGGATCGGCACGTCGCGCGCGTGTCAGGGCGATTGGGGCTCACGAAGAATGAAGATCCGGACAAAATTGAAGATGACCTCACGCCGATCGTGCCGGTGAAGGAGCAGATTAAGTTCTGTCACTTGTTGCAGTATCACGGACGGCGGATTTGCGTGGCGCGGGTTCCGAAATGTCCGGAGTGTCCGGTGAATGAGCTTTGTTTTTATCCGAATAAGACGAAGGGTTAGAGACAACGCAAAGACGCAAAGAAGCAAAGGCGCTAAGAGAAAGAAAAAGGTTTTCCTTTTAGCGCCTTTGCCGCTTTGCATTGATTATTTAGCGATCGTTGAGGCTGTGGACCCACTGGATCGCTTGCTGTAACAGTTGCGTGCCGTCGTCGAGTTTGAGTTTGTCTTTGATGCGGGCGCGGTAGGATTCGACGGTCTTGATGCCAAGATGGAGTTCTTCGGCGATTTTGCGCGTGCCCTGGCCCTTACCGATGAGTTGAAACACTTCCAGTTCGCGGTCGGTGAGGCGTTCGACGGGTGAGCTGTGTTCCTGCTGACGACCGGCGACGAGTTTGTGGACCATGCGCGCGGCCATTTTTTCGCTAACGTAAATCTGTCCGCCCAGGACCTGGCGAATGGCTTGCAGAACTTTGCGCGTTGATTCCTGCTTGGTGATGTAGCCCATTGCACCGGCGCGAAGCACTCGTTCGGCGTAGAGCGATTCATCGTGCATCGACAGGCAGAGCACCGGCAGCTTCGGGAATTGCGCCTGGAGGTCTTTTACCAACTCAAGTCCGTGCGTTGTCTTCAACGAAATGTCGGCGATGACGATGTCGGGTTTGGTTTCGCCGATTTTGGTAATAGCGTCGTGGGTGTCTTCGGCCTCGCCACAAACGGTCAGGTCGGCCTCGCGTCCAATCAATTGTGAAAGCCATTCCCGGACGAGAGGATGGTCATCGACGAGAAAAACTTTTGCCTTCATATCATTTTTGGGGCGCGTGGACATGTTCGGAGTCTAGTTTGTTTTGGTTGCGAAATGAACAAATAACTATCGTGCCGCCGCGAGCGCCACGACGAATTTCGAGCGAGGCGCCGATCATTCGTGCGCGATAATTCATAATGTGTAAACCCATGCCGTGCGAGCGTTCGAGCTTATTCGGAAAGCCGATCCCATCGTCATTCACCGTCAACGTGACTTCATCTTCCACCGCGCCGATGCCGATTGAAATGGTCTTGGCGCGGCTGTGTTTGACGGCGTTGTTGACGGCTTCCTGGGCGATGCGAAAGAGGTTGATGGCCGAGACTTCGTCGTTGATGAACACCGGTTCGTCGACGGTAAATCGGCAATGGATGCGCGAGCGCGCTTGCACGGTGACAGCCAATTCTTCGAGGGCCGAACTCAAGCCGTCGGCTTCGAGGCGAACTGGATAAAGTCCACGCGCGAATTGGCGGGCCTGGGTGATGCATTGATTGATCAATTCGGCGATGCTCTCGACTTTGGGTGAATCAGATGAGTTGTTCTGCTCGAGGGCGAGACGAAGAATTTCAGTGGCGTAACCGACGCTGACCAGTTGCTGGCAAAGGGTATCGTGGAGGTCCTGGCCGATGCGGCTTTGTTCGCGGTCGCTGATTTCGGCAATCTGCTTCTCCAATGTCCTGCGGTGGGTGACATCGCGCATGACAATCACACCGCCGCGGATTTTGTTTTCGTTATCGATGAGCGGACGGCCTGTGCACGAAATCCAAATGCCACTGCGTCCATCGCCGGTTTCGAGCAACATTTCGGCGCCGTTGATTTCTTTGCCTTGGATGGTTTGGAGCAAAGGATGTTCAGTCGCAGGGTAATTGGAAAGAATGTCGGGCATGTAGGTTTGTTGCCGTTGCAACCAATCCTGCAGCGTGACGTCACCAAGACCTTTGCGCACGAGACGCTCAGCTTCGGGGTTGGACAAGAGGATCTTTCCCTCCGCGTTAGCGACGATCACGCCATCGCCCATCGAGTTAAGGATCGACTGAAGAATATTGGTTTGCTGGCGCAACGCTTCGTTGGTTTGGCGTTGTCGTTCTTCAGCGCGCCGGCGAGCCGCGACTTCACTGGAAAGCAAGGCGCAAACACCGAAGACGCTTAAGCGCATGAGAAAGTTCCAAAAGAGAACCCAGCCGACGTTGGCGGCATTGGTTGGATGAAAGAATTTATCGGCGTACCAAAGAAATGCGCCAAACGTCGCATTGATGACCGCAGGTTTACGCCCGGTATACCAGCCGACGAAGCAGCTGGGAAAAATGTAGAAAACCAGCCAGGTAAGGTGCGTGTCGGTGCTGAAATCAACTAGACCGACGATGGTGATGCTAATCAAACCAATCAGCCAAATCAGCCATTTGTTCTGCCGCGCGAAATAGCAGTTGATTCGGGTTAGCAGTTCCGACATAGAAGCGGCATTATAATCTCGAAAACAACCGATTGGTCGAGTTTAAAGCGGGGATGTGTGATTGCGGCTTTTAACGGTCAGGCACGCGATCGATGTGGCCAAAAACAGTCCAGGAAATGATTCGCCTGCCCTGCGTTGACGGTGAGGAGTTTGCTGCTGAGGGCGCGCGGCAACAAGCCGAACCCGTTCCAGAGCGCGGACATACTCGTCCTCGGCTGGGTGCCGTGCGGGGGACGTTAGAACTTTCCGTATGCGTAGGTTGTAATCAACGTTGCTGCGGACGAGGACGTCTCACTTCGAAGCAGTAGCTCATGCGCTGCACAAAATTTGTTCGAAGTAAGCGCTCGGAGGTTGCATCTAAAATGGACGATACGGATTGACCGATTATACGCATACGTTACAATTTCAGCCCTTTGAACCCGTAAAATACTGCACAATTTATGAAACAAGACTCCAGTAATCTTGATGGTGCGCGCGAAACCCGCCGCTCATTCATTCGCAAATCCAGCATCGCCGCAGCTGCCGTGGCCAGTGCTGCCAACATTTTCAAAACGCCTGTCTACGGGCAAAGCCAGGCGCCCTCGACCGGCCGCGTCATTGGCGCGAATGACCGAATCGTCATGGGTTACATCGGCGTCGGCGGCCAAGGTATGGCGCACGTCAAAACGCAAAAGCAGGACGCGACTGCCAACAACATCGCGCAGGTTGCTGTTTGCGACGTGTCGAAATATCGCCAAAACCACGCCAAGGAAGCGATCGGCGGCGACGTCAAAATGTATGACGACTATCGCAAGCTGCTCGAAAATAAAGATATCGATGCGGTGACGATCGCGACGGTCGACCATTGGCACACCAAGACCGCAATCGCCGCGATGGAATCGGGCAAGCATGTTTATTGCGAAAAGCCGATGACGCGTTATCTCGGTGAAGCTTTCGACTTTCATGATGCAGTGAAGCGCACCGGCAAAATTTTCCAACTCGGCTCGCAAGGTTGCTCCGCCGCTGGTTGGCATAAAGCTGCCGAAATGATCCAGGCCGGTAAAATCGGCCAGATGGTTTGGGCGCAAGGTTATTACTGCCGCAACACTCCAGACGGCGAGTGGAACTATCCCATTAAGGATTGGTGCACTGCAGCCGATACCGACTGGAAGGCCTGGCTCGGTCCGGTCAAGAAGCAAGTGCCGTTCAGCGCCGATCATTATTTCCGCTGGCGCAAATATTATCCGTATTGCGCCGGTTTGCTCGGCGACCTTGTCCCGCATCGTCTGAACCCGCTCATGCTCGCGACCGGCAATCCGGAATTCCCGAAACGCGTCGTCAGCATCGGCTCCAAGAACGTCCACTCCGACCGTCTCAAGAAAGACGGCACTGCGGAACGCGACGTCCCAGAGCACGTCGAAATCCTGGCAGAATTCCCGAGCGGCGTCATCCTGACCATCGTTTGCAGCACCGTCGCTTCCAAGAGCCCCGGCTTCGTCATCTACGGGCACAAAGCCAGCCTTGATATCGGCAGCAGTGGCGAAAGCATCCAGGTCACCGTCGAACAACCGTTCGCCGAAGGTGGCAAGTTCGAAGATATGAAGTCGGAAAATCAGACCATCAAAGGCCTGACCCCGACCGAAAACATCAACGCGCACGAAAAGAACTGGTTCGAATGCATCCGCGCGAACAACGCCAAAACCAACGCGAATATCGACCTGGCGACCAAAGCGCAAACTGTCATCTCGCTCGCCGAAATGTCGCAGCGCCTCAACATGGCTTGCATGTTCGACCCGAAGACGCGCAAGGTCACGACCGAGAACGGTAGAGTTGTTAAGCCGATCACTTACGGCACGCTCGAACTCTCCTAATCAAAAGAATTCACTACGAGACCCCGCGCTAAAAACGCGGGGTCTTTTTTGTGTAATTGTCGCGAGCGCTGTGCGTTTGACTTTCAAAGTGGACAACTTTTTGCCTTCCTTCATACTTTCGCCTTCATCCTTCATCCTAAAAAGTCATGAGCGACAAGAAAGTAAATGTAGCCATCGTTGGTCTGGGTTTCGGCGCTGAATTCATTCCCATTTACCAAAAACATCCTAACGCGAACCTCTACGCCATCTGCCAGCGCAACAAAACCAAGCTCGACCAACTCGGTGACGCCTTCAAAGTCGAAAAGCGCTACACCAGATTTGAGGATTTGATCAAAGACCCGGACGTTGATGCCGTCCACATCAACTCGCCCATTCACCTACACGCGCCGCAAGCGATCGCCGCGTTGAAGGCCGGCAAACACGTGGCTTGCACCGTTCCTGCTGCGACCACCGTCGAAGAGTGCAAACAAATCGTCAAAGCGGCGGAAAAGGCGAAGAAGAATTACATGATGATGGAGACGGTCGTGTATTCGCGCGAATTCCTTTACGTCCGCGAAATGCGCGACTAAGGGCAAGCTCGGACGCATCCAATTCATGCGTGGCTCGCACTTGCAAAACATGGAAGGCTGGCCGGGTTATTGGGAAGGTTTGCCGCCGATGCATTATGCGACTCACTGCGTCAGCCCCTGTCTCGCGATCGTCAAAGGTGAAGCGGACTACGTGAGCTGCCTCGGCTCCGGTCGCATCGCCGAAAATTTAATCGGCAAATACGGCTCGCCATTTTCAGCTTCGAAACCGCCCACTGCAAAATCCGCAACCAGGATTTGTCCTTCGAAGTGACGCGTTACCTGTTTAACGCCTCGCGCCAATACATCGAGAGCTTCGACGTCTACGGCGAAAAGACTTCCTTCGAATGGCAGTTAGCTGAAGGCGACGAACCCATCCTGCATACCGGTGGCGAAAAAACCGAAAAAGTCCAAGTCCCCGACTACGCCAATCTGCTTCCCGAAGGCATCCGCCAATACACAACTAAAGGCGTTTACGACGCCGACGAACACAAACATTTATCATTCGTGCAAGGCAGCGGCCACGGTGGCAGCCACCCGCATTTGGCACACGAATTCCTGATGAGCCTCGTCGATAACCGTCCAAGCTTCCCGGACGTCTATCAAAGTGTGAACTGGACCATGGTCGGCATCTGCGCCCACGAAAGCGCCATGCGCGGCGGTGAGATCATCAAGATTCCGGATTTCCGCCGCTAACATATCGCGAAGTATCTTGGAGGCGCAGCAGTTCTCTGCCGCTTTTCCCTTGAACGTGCGCGCTCTTTGCCACAACCCTGATCGGGATTGGCGCCCAGATGCTCGCCGGTTTCACGATCCACGGCCTTCTTTTGGTCGTGAAACAAATCCGCTACAAACGGCTTCGGTGAAAAAGAAGGAACGACCAGTCCAAAATTTCGTTCCGGCGCCAAGTCGCTTGGCAGCTCTCTGTGCTCGTCAGCAACCTGTTATCCTGACGGAAAGCAGAACCGATAAACACAGGAAGAATAGTTTGTCGCCGCCCGATCGGTGAAAAAAGACGATCCACCATTTAATTTATTTGTCGACACTGGGAGCCAAACAGGGTTGGCCAAATTTGTGCAGGCTTGCACGACGATGACGAAATTACCGGCACCTAAAATGCCAAATTCAAACTGATTTGCGACCATGCCGAAAGTGCCGTTGGTTTGTACATGCGGATCCCAAACAACCGCAGGGTGTCCGGCGAAGCTAGACCCCCAGCCAACTGCTCCAGGCAAGTAGTAGCTCACGGTGGAGGAATTGCCATAGGTTGTTGCATCGAGAACGTATGGAGGATTACCTTCGAAATAAAGGCCGACCAAACTACTGCACTGATAAAACGCTCCGTCGTCCAAGAACGTAACGTTTTTTGGGATCGTCACATTCGCCAGTCGAGTGCAAAAGTAGAATGCCTGTGATCCAATAGCAGTGACGTTCGTGCTTATTCTGATATAGGCCAGGTTAGTGCAGGAATTGAAAGCCCAATGACCAATGTTCGTCACTCCATTTCCAATTATGGCGTTCGTCAGGCCGCAACCGTCGAACACGCCAGGTTGAAGACTGGTAACCCGGTCTGGAATTACAATACTGCTTAGGCTCGAACACCACTGAAACGCAGAGACGGCAATCGTGTTAACGTTCGTTCCGATAACCGCGTTACTCAGGCTAAAGCACGAGAAGAAAGCTTCGTATCCAATTGCCGTAACGCTGTTCGGGATGATCACGCTGCCCAATTTTGGGCAGAAGGCGAATGCTTCGTCTTCAATGTTCGTAATGCTGCTACCAATAAGGACGGTGGTCAAATTGCTGCAATAAGCAAATGCATTAGTTGGAATATATCCGGCGTTATTGCCGATGAAGACGTTTGTCAGGCTGCTGCAGTATTCAAAGGCAAAGTTCCCGAGTGTGGCAACACCACTAGGAACCGAATTTGTGAGGTTGTAGCATTGATAAAAAGCGTTGTTTCCGATCGAGGTCATACTCGATGGCAACGGACAGGAGATCAGCTTCCAACACTGAGTGAAAGCGTCGCTCCCGACGTTCGTAACATTTCCGGACATGGTGACGCTGCTAAGCTGGCCGCAGGTGCTAAAAGCAGTGTCCTTTATATTTCTAACGCCGCTACCAATTATCACGTTCGTTAAACCATTGCACGATATGCAAACGCGGTTACCAAGATTCGTTACGCTGTTTGGAATCGTGAGACTGCCAATGCTATTGCAGGATTCGAACGCACTGTCGCCAATGCTCCCAAGGCTCGCGGGCAGGCCTACGCTCGCGAGGTAAGAGGACCCTGCGAATGCAGCGTCTTTGATTTCGGTAACAATGCTGGGAATCGTATAATCTCCCGCGAGACCGACCGGGTATTGAACTAACGCGGTGCCGTTTTTATTGAAGAGAACTCCGTTGACACTCTTATAAGACGCGTTCTGCACGTCTACATTTATCGAAAAAAGATTTCTGCAGAATTCAAAAGGACCCGCCCCAATGTTAGTGACGCTGCTTGGGATGGTAACAGTTGTCAGGTTGTAACAATCGACGAATGCATAGTTGCCGATGCTGGTGAGGCCTGTGCCAAAAGAGACATTTGTAAGGCTGGTGCAATAGTAGAACGCATCAATCCCGATTGTTAAAACACTAGTCGGGATCGTTACGCTTGTAATTGTTGAGCGGTTCGCGAATGCGCTGATGTCAATACCCGTCACCGGCAGACCGCTGATTGTGCTCGGAATCACGACTGCACCCCCGGAACCGCTGTAGCCCGTAATGGTCGCCTGCCCTTGTGAAACCGAATAGTTAAACTGCGCGAAAATAGTGATCGGCGCATACCAAAGCAAAAGTATTAGAAATACGGAAAATAATCCATTTGCCGATTGTTTAGCTATTTTCGGGGAGCAATTTGAGGGGCGGTGTCCCATTGAATTGGTTGAAGTCTCAACTAGACCGCAATAAATTGGAAGTTCCAAAAACTCACCGCGATTTCCTTACCTCGGCAACGTTCTATGCTTGTCTGTTGACCACGCACAGCAGCGGACTAGTGTACCACTGGTGCTCGCCTCAACGAAGAACGCCGACGAATGATTTGTCCGCTGACAGCCAACACACAAGCAATTCTCCTGCTCACCGCACCACTTATCGTGGGGCGAGTTAGAGAAGAAGCGGAGTTGTTGACGCCCGGTGAGTAGAATCGCCTCGCTCGTATTCTTCGCGAAAAACAGAAACAGCCCGCTGACTTTCTCAGTGCCGACTCTGAACAAATCATTTCTCTAGGCGCCGACACTTTGGGCCGCGAGAGGATCGAAAAGTTACTCAATCGCGGCTTTCAATTGAGTCAGGCAATCGAGCATTGGTCTGCTCGTTCGATTTGGGTTGTGAGCCGCGCCGATCCGGAATATCCGCGCCGCATGAAGTCACGCCTCAAAGAAGATGCTCCCGCGATCCTTTACGGCTGCGGTGATCGACGGCTTTTAGACTCGCGCGGTTTCGCGGTAATCGGGTCGCGCCATGTTGACCCAGAACTACTCTTGTACACCGAACAAGTCGGCAAATTAGCTGCGTCCGCCGAACGCACGCTCGTCTCTGGCGGAGCGAAAGGCATCGATCAAGCAGCAATGCACGGCGCGCTCCAGGGCGGTGGCAAATCGATCGGCGTTATGGCGGACGCACTCGAACGCGCGGCCCTGTCGGGTTCTCCCCGTGAGTGGCTGAGCGACGGCAAGCTGGTCCTCGTCTCGCCTTACGATCCAGCAGCGGGGTTCAATGTTGGCAACGCAATGCAGCGTAACAAAGTCATCTACACTTTTGCCGACGCCGCATTGGTTGTTTCCTCCGATCTTCAAAAGGGCGGCACTTGGACTGGCGCCGTTGAACAAATTGATAAACTGATTACTCGCCGCTGTTCGCCTGATCCTCGATCGCAAACTCGTCGAGGCAAAAACCGAAAAACAGATTGCCGAACTGCTCGCCGTACCGAAACCGTTAGCTAAAACCTGGCTCGCAAAACTTGTTGCTGACGGTGACCTCGAAAAACTGACGCGTCCTGTACGATATCAGGTAATAAAACCACTGCTGTAACGGTCTCGTGAACTTGACAATGGTCGGCATCTGCGCCCACGAAAGCGCCATGCGCGGCGGTGAGATCATCAAGATTCCGGATTTCCGTAGGTGAAGGAACTAATCGGCGACACCCTGTTGCCCAGAGGTTCACTGACAACCGGTTGCAATCCCCGCTTAGTGCGTCATTGGTGAAGCCCTGAGTATGATGAATGGGTTTCGGATTTAACCGATGCAGCGCAGATTCGTCGGGTGGAAACGCGGTCCCAACCAACGGAAGAAATAGCGCGGGGAAATGCCACCCTTTGGGAGCAACCTTTGCCCAGTGTGAGGCAACTTTCAGCGGCAAAAAGGACGTTGATCGCCCATTTGCGAAAGGGACAAAGGCCAGTAGTGGACGCGGAAAAAATTCCGCGCTCTGCCCGAGCCCAGATGGGGCCGCTTTCTTCGAACCAGGAGCAGAGCTGGTTCTTCAGCCAATTACAGCCGCAAAGCCCTTTGTATAACGTTCCGGTGGCAATCCGTGTGCGCGGACATCTGGAAATCGCAGCGCTGCAAAAAGCCATCGAGCAAATTGTCGCGCGGCATGAGGTATTACGCACGCGCTTCGGGGGTGAATTTGAACCTACGCAAGCGGTCGACGAAATCGCGCCAGTGCCGGCTATTGTGAGCGATCTGCGCAGTGTTCCCCGGGAGCAGCGGGAAGCGGAATTGCAGCGCAGGGTGCAGGAAGAGGTTCGTCAGCCGTTTGATCTTGCGCGAGACCTGATGATTCGCGTTCGCGCTTTCCGAATGGAGGAAGACGACTGGGGTTTGACGGTCGTGCTTCATCATATCGCGAGTGATTTTTTGTCGTGGCGAGTGCTGTGCCGGGAATTAACGACGCTTTATCAAGGCTTCTTGAACGGGCGGCAAGGCTCTCTAGCCGAATTGCCGATTCAATATAGAGATTTCGCGCGCTGGCAGCAGGAATGGCTGCAAGGGCACGAGTACGAAAGCCATCTTGGCTACTGGCGAACGAACCTAGCTAGCGCGCCCGGACTATTGGAACTCTCGTTTTCACGTCCGCGTCCGCCGGTGCAGTCATTTCACGGCGCGTGTGAATTCATGGCGTTGCCAACGGAGTTGTACCGGGAATTAGCGGACCTGAGCCGACGCGAAGGTGCCACTTTATTTATGACGTTGCTGGCGGGATTTGTCGCACTGCTATGCCGTTATACGAACCGTGAAGATTTGGTCATCGGTTCGCCCGCTGCCGGACGTTGCCGGGCCGAACTGGAAGATTTGATCGGGTTTTTTGCAAACATAATGGTGTTGCGCACGAGCGTGAAGGACGACCCAAGTTTTCGCGAACTCTTGCGGCGCACGCGCGAGGTGGTGCTGGATGCGCTGGCGCACCAGGAAGTGCCCTTTGCAAAATTGGTCCAGGAACTGCGCCCTGCGCGCAGTGCCAGCCATCTGCCGTTTTTCCAAATCGTGTTCATGTTGCAGCAGGACCTCGCGGCCAGCTTTCGCCTGCCGGGTGTCACGGCAACCGACATCGAAGTGGATACCGGCATCGCCAAGTTCGATTTGATGCTGACCATTCTGGAAGGCGAACAGGGCCTGCGATGTTGCGCCGAGTATAACACAAGCCTGTTTGAGAAAGCCGATGTTCGCCGGATGCTGTGTGAATATCAGCGCTTTCTGCAAATCGTCGTCGTGCGACCTGACGTAAGAGTATCGGAATTCAATTTGGCAAATGCATTCGGATCCCTATGAGCACAAAAAAAGCAAAATCTGTCGTGGAGCGGGTAATTTCGCACGCCGCTACCAGAGGCGATGCTGTGGCGGTGTCGTCGGGAGGCGGAGCGTTAACGTATGCAGCGTTGGAACGCCAGTCGCTCGAATTGGCGGAGCATTTGCGCGCGCTCGGAGTCGGGCCTGAAGTTGTGGTTGGATTGTGTTTGCGATCGCCCGCGTTATTGGTGGCTGCGCTCGCAACCTTGAGAGCTGGCGGCGCTTTTTTGCCGATGGACCCGTCGTATCCGGAAAAACGCCGCGCTTTCATGCTCACTGATGCGTCGGTCCAGGTAGTCATCAGCAATGACGGAACAGAGCTTCATTGGGTCGGGCAAAATACACCGATCATCGTTCTGGACAATTGCGGTCGAATTGTTCGAAGTTCCGCCTCAACTCGTTGCCCTTTGCCACCGGATTTTGTGGACCCTGGGCAATTGGCGTATGTCATCTACACTTCAGGTTCAACCGGTCAGCCCAAAGGAGTCGAGGTTACCCACGCAAATTTATCCAACCTCATTGATTGGCATCTCCAGACATTCGATGTGACCCCGGAAGATCGAGCCAGTCAGGTCGCTCAAATTGGTTTCGATGCTGCCATTTGGGAAACGTGGCCGTATCTGTGCGTCGGGGCCAGCCTGCACGTTCCCGGGTCACAAACAGTCAACGACCCAGAGGCATTGCGTGATTGGCTCGTGGACAACTCAATTACGATCAGTTTTGTGCCCACTCCCATGGCCGAACGACTGCTCTCATTGAAATGGCCCACAAAAACGGCGTTGCGAACAATTCTGACCGGAGGCGACGTGCTGCACCAGTATGCGCCGGCGAATTTGCCCTTTGCATTGATCAATAATTATGGGCCGACGGAATGCACGGTCGTGGCCACTTCGGGCGTATCCCGCCGTGCACTTCAGAAGGCACGTTGCCGCCAATCGGTCTGCCGATTACAAATACGAAGCTTTATGTTCTGGACGAGTTGCAACGACAAGTGACGCCCGGAACTCCGGGAGAACTTTATATCGGCGGCGCGAGTGTCGCGCGCGGTTACCGAGGGCGTCCGAAACTAAATGCAGAAAGGTTCGTGTCTAATCCATTCGCGCCCGACCCGACAGATCGGCTTTTCAGGACCGGCGATCTGGTTCGATATTTGCCCGATGGACAAATTGCTTTTTTCGGCCGTGCAGATGAGCAGGTAAAAATCCGCGGTTTTCGGATTGAACCGAACGAAGTCGTCGCTGCCATCAACGCCCATCCTGGCATACTTCAAAGCGCGGTCGTTGCACGAGACATCAATGCAGATCGCCGCTTGATCGCATACATCGTTCCTCCATGGAGCGAGTTGGTTCCAACATTGAGCGAACTACGTGATTTTCTGGCCGCGCGTCTGCCGGAATTTATGGTTCCCTCGAGTTTCGTCCTCTTGGAAACTTTGCCATTGAACGCCAACGGCAAAGTGGATCGCGCTGCACTCCCTGATCCAGACGACGCCAATATTTTGCGGGATGAGGACTTCGCAGCTCCCAGAAACGAACTCGAACGCACCGTGGCCGGCATTTTAGGCAAGCTGCTCGGCATCGAAAAAGTCGGCGCGGACGCAAACTTTTTTGCGCTTGGCGGACATTCGCTTCTGGGCACGCAGCTTATTGCGCGATTGCGCGACACTTTCGGAATAGAAATGCCTTTACGTGGTGTTTTTGAAGCGCCGACAGTGGTCGAGTTGTCCGCCGAAATTGACCGACTCGTTTTGGCCCGCGTCGAAACGATGAGTGAAGAAGAAGCTCAACACCTTCTTGGCGCAACTGCCGCAACGTTCCACCAAACCAATTATCGTCGATGACTACCATGGAAAGCCCATCGGCTACGGCGCATAAAAAAGCGTCCGCTCTCAGCCTGTTTAACCTCCTTGATCCCGAGGTGCTCGCCAACCCATACCCGCTCTTTCATCGCCTGCGCGCCGAGGATCCCGTGCACTGGGATCCGTTCCTGCACTCGTGGGTCGTGACGCGCTACGCAGACGTGGTGCGCGTCTTAAAAGAATTTTCCGCGGAGCGAACCCCTTCTCCAGATCAACTCACTGCCATCGGACTTTCGCAACTCAACCCGATCGCGCAGGTCATGGTCAAACAAATGCTTTTCCTGGACGCGCCGGCACACACGCGCATTCGCGGGCTGGCTTCGGCCGCATTTACGCCTAATAAAGTCGAAGCCTTGCGCTCGCACATCCGCGAGATCACCCGAGAGCTGATTGACAAAGTCGCTGCCAGCGGACGAATGGAAGTCATCGCCGATTTAGCCGAACCGCTGCCCTGCATCGTTACTGCTGAGATGCTCGGCGTCCCCGTGGAGGACCATCGCCGCCTCAAACTCTGGTCGCAGGATTTTGCGGAAATGCTCGGAAATTTTCAGCACAACCCTGACCACACGACGCGCATTCTCAAAAGCACCGAGGAAATGACCACCTACTTTCGTTGCGCCATGCACAATGAAAAACTGCGGCCCGATGGACTCGTTTGCTCGTTGCGCGACGCCAAAGTTCAGGGCGATTCCCTCACCGAAGAAGAGGTCATCGCCAACTGCATCGTCACGATGGTCGGCGGCCAGGAAACGACAACCAATTTAATTGGTAACGGCGTGCTCTCGTTGTTGCGCAACCCGGAACAATTGGAAAAACTGCGCGCAAACCTTGCCTTAATTCCATCAGCTGTTGAAGAGTTACTCCGTTACGAAAGCCCGAGCCAGCACACGGCGCGCCTCGCGCCCGAAGACACACAAATCGGCGGCAAAACCATTCAGAAACGTCAGGCCGTCATGGCCGTGATGGCCGCAGCCAACCGCGACCCGGAACGCTTTCCCGATCCCGACCGCCTGGACATTGCCCGCACCGACAACAAACACGTGGCGTTCGGAGGCGGCGCGCATTTTTGTTTTGGCGCGGCGCTCGCGCGCATCGAGGGACAGATCGTTTTTGAAGAATTGTTGCGCCGATTTCCCTTTTGGTCGCTCGAACCCGGGCCTCTGCAGTGGAGGACAAACTTGGGATTGCGCGGATTGACTGAGTTGCCAGTCTCTTTCGACCGCCTCCACTAATTGCTCACGACAAGCGAATACGTCGCAAACGAACCCAGCGAAACTTGCTGGCAAAAGGATGCATTTTGATTTCTCCTTTTGGAAACGCGTCGTGACTCCAATTCATTTAAATTTTACCTCGCGTCAACAATCCCTCGAGCAAGAAATGGGAGAGCAACTGTTCGTATCCGGTTTGGTAGGACCTTACCGGATTTTTCAGCGCATCAACGGACATCGACATTCCATTGATGACGCCACGACTGCCTGGTATGCGCTCCAGAAAAGTCCGGTGGTGAAGAGAACGCTTGATTTGGGTGCGGGAATCGGAACGGTTGGTTTAGCCGTCCTTTGGGGGTTGGGAGATGGCGCGCATCTCACCTGTGTGGAAGCGCAGGATGTGAGTTACAAATTATTAGTTGAGAACATCTGTGGGAATGAATTGAACGACCGCGTCCGGGCCAGTCACGGAGACATCCGCACGATACATCTTGGAGAACAATTCCCGCTGATCACCGGAAGCCCTCCGTATTTCCCTGTCGGAACGGGCTCATTGCCGACGGATTCCCAAAAGGCGCATGCACGATTTGAACTTAGAGGTGATGTGGGAGACTACGCACAAGCTGCGAAAAGGCACATAACGGAGGACGGCCTGTTTGTGTTTTGCTTTCCGTTCCAACAAAAGAACCGGTGCATAAAACTGGTGCGTGAAGTCGGATTTAAGTTCATGACAATTCGCGATGTGGTGCCGATGAAGAGTAAGCCACCATTGTTTTCTCTGTATTGTGCCTCAGTCAATTACGCTGGCACGACTATTGAAGAACCCCCCTTAATCGTTGCGTTCGAGGACGGCAAATACACCCCTGAGATGAGAGAACTGCAGGCCACGCGCGGTTTTGGCCCAGAAGGCACGAATGTGATTGCGTAGCTCTTTTTAGCAGCAGCGAGCTATTAGAAACTCCTTATCCAACAAACTTCGCAGGTAGGAACGATCGCGCCGCGTCGTCCTCGTAACAATCCTTCGCCAACTGACTTCCCCAAACCGCATCCAGTCAGAGCGACAAGCTCGCATGGCGCCCTTTGAACGAAGTATTCAGTGCAAACGAAAAAACTGCCGGCTCAAGCCGGGGCCGATCGTGAACGGATTATACGTATTCGTTACATCGACATAGGGACCAACAACGTTGGTTGCGGATTGCAGGTGGAGTGAAGAGATAAAAGGCGCGGGCCAACTGATTACCACGTTCGTTTGCACGACAGAAATGTTCATCGTCGGTTGGTCCGTGGGCACGATTTCACCGGATGGAAGTTGGCGGGCAAATTGCGTCCCATTGAAGTTGATTTGCGCTAATTGCGCCGGAGTGAGGCCATGGTCGCTGTTACCGACATAGAGGCGAGTCGAACCACCGCCGTTGGTTGAGCCTTGCCAGCCATAAACCGTCAACGGCTGAGACGACGACCATGGAAGGGTAGAGCTGTCCTGAAACGTAATAACACAGGGGTTAGTCGCGAATTTGATCGACGACGAATCGTCGGGCCCAGAAAGAATCAACGGGCCAAATGCCTGGTTCGTCACTCCGCAACTGAAATCACACCCTTCAAATTGGACCGACCCCTGTTCGACAAGTCTGCCCCCGGTGAAATTAAACTGGCAGTTACCCAGGACAAGGTTGCTACATTGCAAAAGCCCGCTCTGGAAGTTGAATGTTAGGTTATCGTAAGAACCAATCGAGAGACTGTTCGTGACTATGTTGGTTGCATTAACGAGCTGAAAGGTTGGCCCATACGGATACAACGAAAAGAAGTTATAACCATAGTCCGCGGTTGAGCAATATGCGATCCCGCCAGTTTGCGTAAACGCGCCGGAAATTTCGCCGCTGACAGACAGAATGCCACCGCTTTGGGTGAAGTTGCCGAATGGGCCATTTAACAACACGTTGTCAACAAATAGCTGGCCGCCTTGTAAAAGGTATTCCCCGGAGCTGGGATAATCGTATTCGTCATCGATGCCGGATGTCTCAACAGCGCCAACTCGGACAGTGCCGCTGACCTGGGTAAAACGTCCGTTGCCATAACCGAGGGCGATGAGAGGTGTGCTCAAAGTTCCATTCTGCATCGTCCAATTGCCCCCGCTGGAATTCCCAGCAACGGCAACACCAATAGATATGCTGTTGGTCACAACGGCATTTCCACCAACCTGGTTAAAAAAGCCGCTGCCGGTGGCTCCGATTTCAACCGAGCCCGCAGAGAACGTTCCGTTGCTGATGTTGTAAGTGCCGGCCAGGTCCAAACTGTCAAACTGCGCCAGGCCGCCGCTTTGCGTAATGGCGCCATCGTAATAAGTCGGCCCGGATAGAAAGCCGACGTAGGCCCGTCCGCATACCAGGGTGCCGTTAGTGAGATTGTAATAGCCGGGATTATGCACGCCCAGCGCGATCGCTCCCGGGAAAACGTTGGAGCCACCATCTTGATTGATAACGCCGTCGACCGAAGTAAACGGATTTGTGCCGTCGACGCGGATCATGCCGTTCAGATTGAGCAGCACCGAGTTACTTAGCACAGTAAGACTATCTTTGACCTGAAGCGGGTGCGCTGTCCCGGTAAAGTTCAACAACAGCGTGTTGGTCGAGAGAGGCGTCCCGCCGATCGTCAGGTTGCTGATCGAAAGTGTGCCCGGATAATTATTAACAGTATTTGCACCGATGATGATCGCTTTCTGCCCGTAATTGGTGATCACGATCGCCGATTGCGAAATAGCCGGACGCATGCCCAATGACCACGTGAGATTTTCCCACGCTCCCGTGACAGTCCCAGTCCAACTATTGGTCTGCGCTAAGGACGACATGGAAGCGGCAATTAGAATGAGCAGCCCCATTAAATTCCTACTGATCGAATGGTTCATAGTTTTCCGTAATTCCAATCAGATTTTTCGAGGGAGATGCGACTGTATCAACACGGCTCGACTAGAGGATCAGCTTGCAGATGATTTTTTCCCCCAAGAGAGGATGAAAGGACGATGGAAAAAGGTTGAGATATCGCGCGTCGTCCCCGTAAAAATCCTTCACCCACCAATTTCCTTCGTGTTTGATAGTAATCTGTCGGAGACGAGGAAGCTCGCGACAGCATGCGTCAAAACAATTTGTTCTGGCGTGCGAGTCTCTAACTTCAATTTGTGCCGCTTACACGCGACAAACGAATGTTTTACCGTCCATCATTTACAACGACCACCATCGCAAGCAGGATACGCAGCCCTCCGGAGAAACTAAACATGCCGTAGGCGAGTCAACCGCAGAAGAAAAGTAAAAATTATGGGCGATAAAAACCCCAAGTCTAATCAGAAGAAATCCTCCCAGAAACAATCCAAGGCCAACAGCGCCGATCAAAAGAAAAAAGCGGCCGCGTTCGCCAAGCAGGGTGCCGCTAAGAAAAAATAACTGGCCGCCATTGGCTGCTGTCTCTCCCGAATAGAAAACGGGAGAGACAGATTCCTCCTTCTCAAACCCGCAGACGACCAGTCACCGCGTTCCGTCGTTTTTCCATTCTTTTTCATTATATTAAACATTTGACAAATCACTCCATTTACTTAAATGTTTTAAGTAATTAAACAAACCAAGCCTAAAATAAATCTATGAAACAAGAGTTTGATCGAGTGAAAAACGACGTCGAAACAATCCAGAAGGCGATGGGATTGGCCCCTTCGATCGGGCTGGAGTGGATTCAGTGGATGAAACGCGACAGCTGGTTCAGCCTGTGGTGGTGCGTGCCGGGATTGATCCTCATCGCTACGGCGCTGTTGTCCTTTGACCATGCGAAACGGTATGGGGGCCTGGTGGCCGATCAATGGGCCGGACTTCTGGTCGCTGGCACGCTGCTCGGACTTGCCATCGGCCATACTCGACAAGTAACAGGCAAAGACGGCCGCCCGGAAGGCATGGTCCGCGAATCCAAACGGACCCACGGAGTCACCGCGCAAGGATTCTGGTTCGGTGCGGCACTGATGTTGCAACTCTTGTTGTATTTTGTGTGGGGCAGGATTTATCACGTTGCATTCGAACCATTCTGGGCAGGTCTCTTTATTCTCCTGGGATCCTCATGCTTGGTGGCGGCGTTGGCTGGAAAAGCATGGATACTATTGGGGTACGCCCTTCCATTTCTCGCCTACGGCCTTTGCCTTCCGCTAGCCAATGGTAATCATACAGCCAAAGGAGTCTTGCTTGGCGTGATGTTTATCGTTGTGGCATTGTCGTTTTCCATCATTCAAGTCTGGCAAATCCGGAACATCGAACGACAAAATGAATCCCATTGATTTCAACGGGCTCGACACCGCAGTCCACGGCCCGATCCGGCTCGGCATCATGACCGCATTGCAGGTGGACGGTGCGCTTGATTTCACGACTTTGAAAAAACGGCTCGATACCGTCGATGGCAGTTTGAATCTGCATTTGGGAAAGCTCGATGAATGCGGCTACATCACCAGCAAAAAAGCGTTCGTCGCGTTGAGACCAAAAACAACCTACAGAATCACCCCAGCTGGTCGTAAGGCGCTCACCAATTACCTGCAAAGCATGAAGACCCTCATTGAATATCTTGAATCAGTGAAAGAATAAGAGCCTTTTGGAACGCGCGCCGGTTGATGACCAGAAAGGCGTAGGTTCTGCTTATTCGCAAAAATGGCGAAGCACCGCATTGACGAACCCAAGATCGCGAATCCGACTCACCGACTCACCGTCCCGAACCCGTTGCGTGTTTGTATCATTGGCGTCATCACGTTGAAACAAAGTTGACTTTAACCAACAAAATCAGTCCACTGGCAAACATTCGCCACGGCATTAACTCATCTTTAACCAGTAAAACTACACACTATGAGCGATAGCACTCAAACGTTACCAAGAACATCCAGCCACGCTGCTGTCAGCGACGTCCATCGCAAGCGGCTCCTCTGGGCCGGTTTCATGGCCATTTTATCCACCGGCGTCGGCTTCGCCATTCGCGGTGGAATTTTTGCAAACTGGGGAGCCGAATACGGCTTCACCGGCGCGCAACTGGGTCAAATCGGCGGCGCTGGCCTGACCGGTTTCTGTTTCGGCGTCATTATTGGCGGCGTCATCGCGGATAAAATCGGCTATGGCAAACTCGTCTGTGCCGCTTTCCTCCTGCACATTATTTCCGCTGTCGTCACCTTCATGACGAGCGCGAGCATGCCGCAGGCCTCGGCCTACGCCTGTTTGTATTGGGGCATGTTTATTTTCGCCTGCGCCAACGGCACACTTGAATCCGTCGCCAACCCTCTCGTCGCGACGCTCTTCCCCGAAAACCGCACGCACTACTTGAATATCCTCCACGCCAGTTGGCCGTTGGGCTTGATGTTCGGTGGCGTTGCTGGCGCCGTCCTCGGCGGTTCACTCGGTTGGGGCTGGAAATCGCAACTCTCGCTCTATCTCATCCCAACCGTTCTTTACGGCATCATGTTCATGGGCCAAAAATTCCCGAAATCCGAAGCGTCCCAAAAAGGCCTCAGCATCGGCGAAATGTTCAAAGACGTCGGCATCCTCGGCGGCTTGGTCATTTGCTTCCTGATCGCGTTGTTCTTCCACGGCGCATTTGGATTGTCCAACGGCGCTGCTTACGCGATCGCTGGCGTACTCCTCATCGCCATTGGTGTCATCACCAAATTCTCCATCGGCGCGGTTTTGCTCTTTGTCCTGTTCGCGACCCACGCGTTGGTTGGCGCGGTCGAACTGGGCACCGATCAATGGATTCAGAACATCACCGGCAACATCCTCACGCCGACGATGGGCAAATGGCTCTTCGTTTACACCTCGCTCATCATGTTCCTGCTCCGCTTCTGCGCGCACTTCATCGAAAAGAACCTGAAGCTCTCGCCCGTCGGCCTTCTCGCCGTCTGCGCGATCACGGCCGGGATCGGCCTGAATCTTATCAGCATCTCGAACACGACCGTGATGATTATGGCCGCGCTCATGGTCTATGCGGCTGGCAAAACGTTCTTCTGGCCGACAATGCTCGCCGTTGCCTCCGACCGTTACCCGCGCACCGGGGCAATCGCTATCAGCATCATGGGCGGCATCGGCATGATGTCCGCCGGCATGATCGGCGCACCTGGTTTGGGTTATGCGAAAGACCGTTTCGCCGGTGAAGAATTGGCCAAGAACAATCCCGCCATCTACCAGGAATACAAAGCCGACACCAGCAGCTCATTCCTGCCTTTCGTGTTCAGCGACTCCACCGGTCTTAATGGTAAGAAATTGGCCGAAGCCAAAGCCGCTCCGAAAGACGCCGCTCATACCAAAGAAGCCGCAGTCACCGCTGCCGACCTTCAAGGCGACCGCAAAACTTTGAAAGCCGACTCGTTCATCCCATTCACGATGGCTGGGATTTACATCCTGATCGCGATCTACTTTAAGTCGATCGGCGGTTATAAAATCGTCCACTTGAAAGGCACCGACGCCGCTGCGACACCCGGCAAAGACGAAGTCGTTGCTTAGCAAAGCATTTTGAAAAGCAGAAAGGCGGCCTCGAACTGAGGCCGTCTTTCTTATTAACCCTCCTCGGCTTACGGATAAATTTCGTAGACCAGCCCGTTCATCACGAACTGCACGTTGTTGCCTTGAGCCAGCCACGGCAACGCTTGTTTGTTCGTGCGGGCGAGATCGAAGTATTCTTTCGAATTAAATTGGACTCGGACATGTTTGGCTTTCGTTACATTTTGCACATCGGTGTCTAGCCATTGGCTGCCGTTGAGGAAGAAGTTTTTCCCGGCGACAAATCGCGTTTGCTGAGCCGATTGATTGACTTGCGCGAGAATGTTTCCTTCGGCTTTTGCTTCAGCTGGCAGACCCGCCGCCACTGGCATTGGGCTAGTCGTCATGGCAGCGGCGAAGGCAGTGCCGGAGGCTTGTCGCGAACCGAGAGCCTGATTGTTGGCGAGCGCATCGCTGGCATTGTTGGCGTCTTTAAAGTTCGAACTGTACTGCGAATTCGCTACCGCAGCTTCACCGCTCACTTTGCGCTTGTAGTCATAATACAACTGACCGCCCTGTTTCATTGCGATATCGTCGCGATCAAGCTTCTGCATCGAACGCATCGCGACAGGCACGTTGCGCTTCTTTTCGTCCTCGACGATCAGATACGCGGTGTAAGGCGTGACGATTCCATACTTACGCGCCAGCGTGGTGACCTCGTCGCGGCTCTCGGTGTTGTCGCCGTGCAAACGAATTTCGTCGAGCAGATACCCAACGCGCCGCGTCGCCCACAAGCGCGGAATAAAGTCGTGCTGTTCGTCCGTCGAAAAATCCACGTCATAGCGGAATTTTTTCGTCGCTCCGTTCACCGTTCCTTCCAAGACAACTTTGCCGTGAGCGTCGTGATTATATCGACCGACGAGAACCAATTGCTCGCCGCTAAACAAATCCGGCAGCGGCGACGGATACAATTTACTGACTCGCACGCCGTCGGGAAACTGCAGCTTCGGATTCGCAAGCACGGGCTCTTTCACCTTTGCAAAAAAACTCGAGACCTTGGCTTCAATGTCTTCTTCGGGCAACACGTATTGCGTCACGGCATGCGTCTCTTCGGCGATGCGATCGAGCAGGCGGGTGTTCACGTCGTAACCGACGCCGAAACAAAACACTCGCGTGTTGCCGCCGCCGCCTTCGCGGGCGTGCTCGATGATGGCTTTCTCGTCGGTGACGCCGATTGTCGGCAAACCGTCGGTGAGAAAAATGACGAGGTAAGGCCGCTCAGAGTCTTTTGGTCGAACTTTCAGCGCTTCCTGCAACGCTGAATCAAGCGCGGTGCTGCCGGTGGCCTGTAAGTCCTTGATGAAATCCTGCGCTTCTTTACGCGAGCCGTCGGATACTTTGCGCAGTCCATGGAAGAGCGGCTCAACTTCAGTGGAAAAGTGGACCACTTCAAAGCGATCCTCCTCATTCAAGCTATCCACGCAAAACTCGAGCGCTTTCCTGGCCTGCTTGATCTTGTTGCCTTGCATCGATCCAGAAGTATCGATCACGAACGTGACATCTTTCGGATTCACCGTGTGTTTCTTCGCAACGACTCCAGGCGAGAGCAGCATCAGAAAATAGCCGTCGTCATTGCCGGTTTTATAGGTCATCAGGTTCGCGCCGAGTTCGTCGGTGTCGGCTTTGTAGAACAGTTCGAAATCGGAGTCGCATTTCACATCGGCTGTTTCGAAGCCGATGGTGGCGCGGTCATCACCCTTTCGCCGCACTTCAACTTTGTGGCTGGGCGAGTAGATGGACTTGAGAGGTTGGGTCGATTCCAGTTCGACCTTTACGCTGACGTTCTTCAAAGGCCGCGTGGAGAAACGAGTCGTGTTCAATGGAAACGCGTAACTGACCAGGCCGGAATCGCTCTTGAGCACTTGAGTATAAGAGAAGGTCACGCGCTTTTGACCATGAGCGGGAATGGGAAAGATGCGCAGCTTGAACAAATCGCGATCGGCGTATTCCAACAGCGCCGGATCCTTCATCTTGCGCACGATCTCTTCGTAAATGCCACGCGCCTTGACCGACTTCAGTAATTCGGCTTCGACCATTTTGCCGTCGATTTCCATGGTGAACTTATCGAGTTGCGCGCCGCGCGGCACGGGGAACAGGAGCGAACCCTCCATCTGTTGCGGGTTGGGATTGTAAAGAACCTGCTCGACCTTCGTGTGCGCCACCTGATCGTGGATATTTGCGGTGACGCGTGTGGACTCGATTTCGATTGCGCCCCATTGGTAAGGGGCGAAGTCCGGTGGGCGAATTGGATGCCTGACGTCGACCTCCGGAACAAAAACCTGGCCCAAGGCGCAATGAGCGAGTGCTGATACGAGTAATACGGCGGCACGAACGAACGAAATCGTCTTCATGCCCAGTTAGACGGAAAGGCCTGAAGAATGCTCCCGCGCTCAAGGCTTCACAATTTTGTCCATCAAATCGGGCGCAAACGCCATGAAATGGCGATCGTTTAGCGTATAGATTCGTCGTGCTTTGCTTTTTCGAGCGCAACCAAGAATAAACAAGTCGTAAACAGCGCCACCGCGAACTCCCGCAGGGCCTGCCGACTCAATCACTTTCAAATACTCGGCGTGAGACAGACCTATCAAGCCGAGCCTGTCGTAAACGTTGTGCTTCACGAGATTTGTAGCATCGCGAGGTGAAAGTTGCAGACCGAGCCTGCCACCAGTGAGCGTCGCGAAACATTCCAAAAGGCAATGCGCCGCTGTGCTCCCGTCCTTTGTTGCTTCCAGCGCGGCGGCGCAGGCGTCGTGGCGAGGTTCATCTTCGACCATTGCCGCGACGAGCACCGTTGTATCGAAGAAATCGCTCACAAACGTTCTTTGCGCGTTTCTTCGACCGCGCTAACCACGTCAACAACTTTGCCTTGTCTGGGAACAACGAGCAATTTACCGCGTTGCTGCAGTTTTGGGCTTTGGTCTTCAGCCAAGGTCAACTCCAAGCGGTTCCCGTAAACTTCGGCTTCAAAGACAGCAGTCGGTGGTGTGTTCAGTGACTGGCGGATACTACGAGGAAGCACTAAGCGGCCCGCACGGTCCATCGCGAGTTTTACTTTCATAGCATGCATACCATACCAAATACCATACCATATGGCAATTTATTTGGTAGCTTAGGCGTTCGAAATGTTTTGAAGCCCCCTGTTGCGGTCGCCGCGGACGTGGACGTCCGCACTCCGCACAGTCAAGCGAACTTGAATTTACGCGGCATTTAGACAAAGATATTTCCATGAAAGCCATCACATATTCCACGTTGGTTCTCTGTTCAATTCTCACCCTCTCGGTTCACGCCGAAAACAAAACCAAATGGCGCATCAAAGGCGATCTCGAGGAGGCCTGCTCGTGCAATGCTCCCTGCCCGTGTTGGTTCCAGGCGTTGCCCTCGCGCGTGACCTGCAACGGCGCGCAAATTATTTTCATTGAAAAAGGCAAATACGGGAAAGTGTCGCTCGATGGCCTAGCCGTCGCACAATACGTGCAGAGTCCCGAAAACAAATCGATGTTCGAGTCGTTCGGCAATTGGAACATCGACAGTATTTACATCGATGAAAAAGCCAACGAGGCGCAACGCGCTGCGCTTAAGGAAGTCGCTATCCACCTCTTTCCTCAAGGCGGTAAAGAACATAAATTTGGAGTCGTCCCGATTTCCCGCCGCATTCAAGGCGGTGAACACATCACGACTGTCGGCAATTATTCCATTTGCTCCGGCCATCTGATTCAAGGTGGTTACGAGGGCGCGCCACTAATCAGCAACGTCCCGCTGGCCGATCCGACTCACAAACAATTTCATCAAGGCCAGACGACAAAGCTCACCTACACCGACGCTGGACAGAACTGGAAATACGAAGATTCCAATTACATGTTTAACAAGTTCGACGTGGACAATAAAGAGTACGAGAAATTCGAAGCCGACATGGCAAAGAAGATGGAGAAACTAAAAGGTAAGATGTAAGCGCGCTCAGAACGATTGCGATGGCTGCGGAATAATTTGTTTTGCGAAGTTCAATTGTTGGCCCAGCTCTGCCATTGTTGCTGCAATGTGTTTGTCGAGGATTACGATGTGCCCGTTCGCCATCAGGGGCCAGGTCGGCAGGTTGCAAGTCGGCATTTGACAGGTAGACTTACCTACATGAATCGAAAAGCATCAGCGATCTGGCGCGGCGGCCTCAAAGACGGCAAAGGCGTCATCTCAACCGACAGCGGAGTTTTGAAAGACACGCAGTATTCTTTCAGCACACGCTTTGAAAACGGCGTTGGAACAAATCCCGAAGAACTGATCGCAGCGGCGCACGCCGGCTGTTTTTCGATGGCATTTTCGGCCGAGCTTGGCAAAGCGGGGCTTATTCCGGAATCGATCAACACCACCGTCACAATTACTTTCGAAAAAACGGATGCCGGTTTCACGGTGACCAAATCTCACCTCGATGTGACCGCCAAGATTCCGGGAGCGGATCAGAACAAAGCGATGGAAATCGCTAATGCGGCCAAAGCCGGCTGCCCGATTTCGCGGTTGCTGAAGTGCGAAATCACCATGGACGCGAAGCTGAGTTGATTAAGGCATTGGCGTTTACTTCTGCGGGGTGCGGTGTCGGGCTCGGGGCAACGGGCGAAACGTATCTACACTGGTAATTGTTTCGCAAGTGACGACCGATTGGAGTGCCTATGGCGCGACCAAATTTTCTGCTAACGACGGTAGTCTGGCTGGTCATTTTTACTGCTTCGCAACTCAGGGCGGGCGAGGCGATGACTTATATCTATAATGCGCCCGAATCCCTTCTCGATAAACGGTACCTCTTTCATTGGGAGATTTTGCGAACGGCCCTGGAAAAGACTAAAGACAATTACGGGCCGTATCGGATGGTGGCTTCTGAATTCATGACGGAACGGCGACAGGCGTTTGAATTGAAAAACGCAACGGGGAAGTTGACGGTGATGTATCTGAGCACGATTCCGGATTTTGAAACGAATCTGATGCCGATTCGGATTCCGGTGGATAAAAACCTGGGCGGGTATTGTGTCTTTTTGATTCGGAAGGACCGCGCGGTGAAGTTTCGGACGGTGAAGACTTTGGATGATTTGCGGCAGTTCAGCTACGGACTCGGACTCGGGTGGATTGATGTGGATATTTTAAAGTCGAACAATCTGAAGGTTGTGACGGGGTCGAGTTATGAGGGGTTGTTTGAGATGACGGTGGCTGGACGGTTTGATGTGTTTTTGCGCGCGGCGGTGGAGGTGCTGGAGGAATATGAGGAACGGAAGAGCAAGTTCCCGGACCTGATGATCGAGGAGACGATTTGTTTGTATTATCCGCTGCCAATGTATTTCTGGTTTTCGAAAACGGACGAGGGCATGGCGCTGAAGAAGCGCGCCGAGGAGGGAATGTGGATGATGATCAATGACGGAACGTACGACAAAATTTTCGATAAATATCAGCGGTCGAAAATTGAGCGGCTGAAATTGAAGGAGCGGAAGTTGTTCAAGATCGTGAATCCGTTCCTCGTGCCAGAGACGCCGTTGAATGACAAACGGCTGTGGTTTGATCCCCAGACTTATAAATGAGCGCTGTTCCCAGCGAGCCCTGCACGCGTCCGAGTTCAATCGCGACGCTGGTGATCATTGCGCTGGTGACAGTAACGACACTGGTCCTGGCGACGTTTGGGATAATTAATTATCGGTCAGAAGCGAAGGAGCATTGGCATACTTTGCGCGTGCATGTCGCGGCAGATGCGGAGCAGATGGCGGCAGCGTTGGCATTACCCCTTTGGAATTTTGACCGACCGCAAATCGATCGCGTGGTTGAGAGTATTTTCATGGAACCGGTGGTGGTCCGCATCCAGTTACACGAACAGGGTGCGCGCGGGACAACGATGGTTTGGGAGCGATCGGTGGATGGCTCAGTACGCAAAGGCGGCAACAGTGAATTCCCGACGAACGGTTTGTTGCGGGAGGTCAGGACGGTGAAGGCAGGGACGGATACGATGCTTGGGACGGTGGAGCTTTTTGCGACACCGGAGTTTTTACAGTCGGAATTGCGAAAGGATCTGGCGGCAACGATTGCCAGAATCGTCGCGCTGGATGCGGTGTTGTCGCTGGCTTTGTATCTGGTTTTGTGCCGGTGGGTGATCAACCCATTAAAGACGGTGCAGCAGTTTGCGGTGGCGGTGAGTACGGGCACGGTTGCAAATCGAAAAATGGGTGGGCCACGGTTTTACGGCGAGCTGGAGTCGTTGAGGCGATCGATGGAAAAGACGTTCGGCGAACTGGAGCATCGCTACCTCGAAAAAGAGAAGGCAGAGGCGGCGCTGCGACGGCAGGCGGCATTTGATGAATTGATTACGCGGCTGATGACACAGTTTGTCAGCGCGACGGCGGCGGAGATTGATGAGCAGGTGAGGGCGAGTTTGCGGGGGATTGCGGAGTTTGTAGGCGCCGAATCTGGGGTCGTGATTCAAGTCTCCGGCGACCGGACGTCGTGGAGTGTGACGCATGAATGGTGTGCGCCGGGAATCGCCAGCCGGATGGGCCATTTTCAAGCAGTGCCGATGGGTGGATCGCCGTGGATCGAAGATCGGATTACTGATGATAACGCGGTGGCCATCGGATCTAAAAATGAGTTACCCGCTGATGCGAAAGAGGAGCGCGCGCGATGGGAGAAAGCAGGGATAAAGTCGATTTTGCATGTGCCACTCAGGGCGCGAGGGGGTGCTATCAACGGAGCGTTGTCGTTGGTTTCTTTCTCCCGGGAAGTGAATTGGCCGCGAGCGGAAATTCCGCGCGTGCGAATTTTGAGTAATGCCATAGCGAACACGTTGGAGCGACAAACAGCAGAGGAATTGGTGCTGCATTCGCGCGAGCAGTTGCGCGCGTTGACGGGGCGGTTGCAATCGTTGCGGGAAGAGGAGCGGACGCGATTGTCACGGGAGATTCACGATCATCTTGGACAGTTGTTGACGGCGCTGAAGTTGGATTTGCGTTTAGTGGAGCGGAAGGTTGCCGGGTTGCCCGATAGCGAGGGAAGGAACGTTGCGACCAATAAATTGGTGTCGGCGCAGATGCTGGCGGATGAGACGTTGGTTTCGGTGCAGAAGATTGCGGCGGAGTTGAGGCCGGGGATTTTAGATCGAATTGGATTGGCGGCGGCGATTGAGTCGGACGCGAATGCTTTTCAAACGAGGACTGGCGTGGTGATCGAATGCAAGGTCCCCAAAGATACGGCGGATGTTCCGCAGGAACTTGCGACGGCGGCATACCGGATTTTCCAGGAGCTGTTGACGAATATTGCGCGGCACGCGAAGGCGACGCATGCGAGAGTGGGGGTTGGGATTTAATGATGGGTGGCTGGTTTTGGAGGTGAATGATAATGGGGTGGGAATTCGCGCATCGGAAATTGACAACCCGAATTCACTTGGGATTCTTGGGATGCACGAACGGGCCGCGATGCTCGGCGGCACAACGTTGCTCGAAGGTAAGCCGGGGGAGGGCACGACTGTGATTGTGACAATTCCGTTCGATAGTCAACGCAACGCAACTGACGGGGCGCGCGGCGCGACGTCCGCTACCAAATGAAACGAGTACTGATAGCAGATGACCACGCGATGATGCGCAAAGGTCTCCGGGAAACACTTGAGGAAGAAGTGGGGCCGCTGACTTTTGGCGAGGCGGAGAACAGCGCGCAGGTCATGGAAATGATCTGGAAACAGAAGTGGGACCTGGTGTTGCTGGATATTAATATGGAAGGTCGTAGCGGCTTGGAGGCGTTGGCGGAAA
Organism: uncultured Verrucomicrobiae bacterium; assembly: GCA_963702845.1. Lineage (GTDB taxonomy): Bacteria > Verrucomicrobiota > Verrucomicrobiia > Limisphaerales > Palsa-1400 > JAICXV01. The sequence continues at coordinate 5,178,671 of OY969763.1, forward strand.
TCCGCAAGGAGCGACCGAAATTGCCGGTGCTGATTTTGAGCATGTATCCGGAACAGGATTTTGCGGTGCGCGCCTTGAAACTAGGCGCGTCAGGTTATATCAGCAAGCGACTGGCCTCGGATGAACTTGTGGCGGCGGTGAAGAAAGTTTTGGCGGGCGGCCGCTATATCACACCGGCTGTAGCGGACCAACTCGCGGCGGAATTGCATCGGGAGAGCCATCGAGCGCCACACGAACTGCTTTCAAATCGTGAGTTCCAGATCATGAGAATGATTGCGACTGGCAAATCGCTAAAGGAGATTGCCGCGGAACTGTCGATCAGCGTGAAAACAGTGGGAACTTATCACGGGCGGTTGCTCGCGAAAATGGGGATGAGTTCAGACATTGACCTCACCCGCTACGCTTTGACGAACAAGCTCGTGGATTAGCCAGAGAACCGTTGCCTCGCCTCCTGCGGATTTCAAATGTAAGCCCGCGGCTTACGCGCCTTGTCATCTCATCCTTACCGGACTTCGGGATTCAGACTCAATAGTAGGAAGTTCCATGCACACGTAAGCTTGACCTTCAGTCAAATAACAAAACCCACACATTGGATTAACGAAGGACACAAGCTTATGACGATGGCATCAGGCAATTCGAATGGTGAGCAAAGTAGTGAACTGAGCACAGAGCGCATCGCACGCCGAGGAGCGGAGCGAGGGGCGTTACGGTATGACGACCGATCGTTTTTCGCGCTGATCGAGAATATCTCGGACGTGATTATCGCGACGGACGCGGAGGGCAATGTGTGCTACGTCAGTCCATCGGTGGAACGCATGCTCGGCTACGCGCGCTACGAAGTGCTGCGGCGGAGTATTTTTGATTTTATTCATCCCGACGATGAGCCATCCGCGCAATTGGCATTTGCGGATATGCTGGCGACTCCCGGGAAATCGGGCGCTTTAACGGCGGTGCGCGCGCGGGATCGTGATGGCGAATGGCACATCGTCGAAGCCGTCGGAAAGAAATTGCCCGAAGGCGAAACGGTAGTGATGAGCCTGCGCGATATCACCGATCGCATCAACACAGAGGAAGCGTTGCGGCAATCAGAAAACAAACTTCGCCTGCATTCGCAGCAGACACGGCTCGGCGTAATCGAATGGGATGCCAATTTGCGCATCACGGGATGGAATCCGGCAGCGGAAAAGATTTTTGGTTATTCGGCGGCGGAAGTTTTGGGACAGGACGTGAGATTGATCGCGATCGATGAGCACAATGATTTCGCCGCGGAGGCGGGCGTCTGGGTGATGGGTGACGCGAATACAGGGCCGCTGACGAACGAGAATGTCACGCGGGAAGGGCGGATTATCGTTTGCGATTGGTGCAATACGCCGCTGACCGCGCCCAACGGCAAGGTGATTGGAGTTGTTTCATTGGTGGAAGACGTAACCGAACAGCGTCGTTTGCAGGAGCAGTTGGCGCACACGCAGAGGCTCGAGATGATTGGCACGATGGCGAGCGGGATTGCGCATGATTTGACGAATATTTTCACGCCGATTGTCATGATTGCACCGACGTTGCACCCTGAAATTTCCAATCCAGCGGGTTTGGCCAAGCTGGAGGCTTTGCAAGCCAGCGCCAACCGTGGGCTTGAACTGGTGAACCATATTATGTCCCTGACGCGCGGTTCAAAAGTCGAGCGGACGAATGTGCAGTCGGGGAAAATCATTACCGAAGTCGCGCAGATCATTGAGGAAGTCTTTCCAAAATCGATCGGGCTGACGGTTAATCCGGTGGAAAATTTATGGACAGTCCACGGCAATTGCACGGAATTGCACCAGGTGTTGATGAATCTCTGCGTTAACGCGCGCGATGCCATGCCGAAGGGCGGAACGTTGACGGTCAATGCGCGCAATGTCGTCCTGAGCAAAATGCAGGCGAGTTTTATTCCCAATGCACAAGCCGGTCCTTACGTTGAATGGCATGTTGCGGATACCGGCACGGGGATGGAACCGGAAACGATGCAGCGAATTTTTGATCCGTTTTTTACGACCAAAGAACGCGGCAAAGGGACGGGGCTCGGCCTTGCGATCTGCCTGCGGATTGTCCAAAGCCACGGCGGGGCGATTCACGTGCAAAGCGAACCCGGCAAAGGGACGGATTTCAGGGTGTATTTTCCAATTGTATCCGCCGGCGTTGCAGATGTGTGAGGTTGGCCGGGAATTAGTGCGCCGGAAAAATTGAGCGGTTCTTGGCGCTTCAAAGGCACTGTTTTTCGCGCTTGACGCCCTCCCTGTATTGGCTATCCTAGTCTAGACAATTTGTTTGCCCTGATACGTCGGGGCGCGAGAGTCGGAGAAGTAGTTTCTGCCGACTTTTTTGTTCCCTGGATGGGGAACTTGAACCGGAGACAAGCGTATGAATGCTGATTTTTTGGCAGTTTTAGAGTTTTGGGAGCGCGAGAAGGGGATCAGCAGGGAGACTCTCGTTAAAGCAGTTGAAGAAGCTTTGGTTTCGGCTGCGAAAAAAGCTGTCGGGGCCGCACGTGATCTCCGGGTCGTTATTGATACTAAGTCCGGTGATATCAAGGCTTTCGCAAAGCTTATGGTCTCCGAGAAGGTCGTTTCCAAGCACGATCATATTACCGTTTTTGACGCTCGTCGCATTAAACCCGATGCCAAGCTGGGTGATGAAATTGAAGTAGAAGTCACTCCTGCCGGTTTTGGACGTATCGCTTCTCAATATGCCAAACAGGCGCTGATGCAGCAGATTCGTCGCGCAGAGAAGCAGTTGATTCTCACTGAGTTCGAAGGACGTATTGGGGATATTATTAGTGGCACGGTTCGCCGGTTCGAACGTTCTGATGTCACAATTGATTTGGGTAAGTACGAGGCTCTTTTGCCGAACCGCGAACGTGTTCCGACCGAGGAATACCAAATTGGTGAACGCATTCGCTGCCTCGTGAAGGCTGTGGAAACTGGCCCGCATGGACCGGAAATCATCCTGTCGCGTGCCGATCCGCAGTTTGTCATTAAGCTTTTCCAGTTGGAAGTTTCGGAAATCAACGATGGCACGATCGAGGTTAAGGGCATTGCGCGCGAACCTGGTTTCCGCACCAAGCTTGCTGTTTATACACGCGATCCTAAAGTTGACCCGGTGGGCGCTTGCGTGGGTTTGCGCGGTCAACGGGTGAAGAATATTGTTCGCGAGCTGAACAATGAGAAGGTGGATATTATTAAGTGGGACGCGAACGCGAAGACTTACATCGCGAACGCACTTTCGCCGGCGCAGCTGAAAGGATTCGAGGTTGATGAAGCGCGTAAGCGGGTGAAAATTAGTGTTGCGGAGGATCAGTTGTCGCTCGCCATTGGTAAACGCGGGCAAAATGCCCGATTGACGTCTAAACTGACGGGCTGGCAGATTGATATCGAACCTGAAGCGGTTGTCCACGTTGGTTTCGAGGAACAAGTAGCGCATGCGGTAGAAGCTTTGGCCTCAGTGCCTGGGATTACCCGAGAAGCAGCAGATGTCCTCGTGCATCAAGGCCTGGCAACATTGGATGATTTGGCGAATGCCGAAGTTGGCGATTTGGAACAGATCGAACAAATCAAAGACCAGGCTGGAACGATTTTAGAAGCGGCGAAAGCTGAGTTAGCGCGTCGCAAGGTTCAACCTGCAGCTCCGGAAGCCGGAGCGGTGCCGGTTGAAACTGCAGATACAAATAATAGTTAGTATGGATGTGGAGCGCATAATGATTGCGTCTTAGTATGAAGACCGTGTTGCTCCACCGGCAGTTGAATATTTATGCCCGTTCGCATTTACGACTTAGCAAAGAAACTTGGAATGGAAAGCAAAGCAGTGCTGGCCAAAGCCAAGGAACTGGGCATTACCACCGCCAAGGTGCCGTCGAGCTCGCTCGATAAGATCACCGCCGAATTTCTCGAAGAACAACTCGCGCCAGCCAAACCTGTCGAAGCGGCCAAAGCGCCGGAGCCAGTTGTCGAACAAAAGATTCAAGTCATTCACGAAGCGCCTCCGCCGCCAGTTGCCCCTGAGCCTGTCGCACCTGCGCCAGCTCCGGTCCCTGAGCCTGTCGTCGAAGCGCCGCCTGCACCGATTTCAATTGCTCCCGCTGTGACCGCTCCGGCTCCAGTTGTCGAGCCGAAGCACGAGGTTAAGCCTGCGGAAGTGATCGCGCATGTTGTGGCGGAACCAGCCAAACCGGCTGCGCCTCCCGCTCCAGTTGAACCGCCGAAACCGGCCGCTCCACCACCGCCGCCGGCTGGTCCGAAGCTGGGTGATAAGGTCGGATTTATTCAATTGCCGCAACGTCCCGGCGTGCGCACACAGGATCGTGGTCAGGAGCGCGGGCAACAACGTGGTGGTCAGCAGCAGCAACCGCAGCAGGGTGGAAGACAAGACTCCGGTTATCGCGGAGATATCCGCAGTGTTCGCCCTGGATCCGCTCCGTCGTCGCCGTCGTTTCCTGGTCAAAAGCTTCAAGGGAAACCAGGCCCCGCGCCGAAAGCTGGACCTTCTGTTCCGGCCAATGCTCCGCTCATTACTTTCAAGCCGCCGATTATCGTGCGCGATCTGGCCGAGCGGGTGAACCGCAAGCCGTTTCAGATCATCGCTGATTTGATGGAGGCGGGTATTTTTGCGAACGTCAATCAATCGATTGATGAAGCAGTCGCACAGAAAGTTTGCGCCAAGTACGGTTTCCGTTTCGAAGTTGAAAAACGCGAACGCGGCGGCGGCATCGTTCACGCGCCGATCAAGAAGGTCGAAATCGACACCGAAGATAAGCCCGAGCAGATGAAGCCGCGTGCGCCGGTCGTGACCATCATGGGTCACGTCGACCACGGCAAAACTTCGTTGCTGGACGTTATTCGTAAATCGAACGTCGTGGCCGGTGAAGCGGGTGGTATCACCCAGCACATTGGGGCTTACACAATTTCATTTCCGCATCCGGAACGTAAGAACGAGCTGCAACAAATCACGTTCCTCGACACGCCCGGTCACGCTGCGTTCAGCGCGATGCGCGCTCGTGGAGCCAACGTCACCGATATCGTCGTTCTCGTCGTGGCGGCGACTGACGGCGTTATGCCGCAGACTTTGGAAGCGCTGAGCCACGCGCAAGCGGCGAAGGTTCCGATTCTCGTTGCAGTCAACAAGATGGATCATCCGAACGCGAACGCGCTCAAAGTGCGTCAGCAACTTCAGGATAAAGGGCTCGTCCCTGATGAATGGGGTGGCGATACAATTTTCGTCGACGTTTCGGCGTTGACCAAACGGCGTCGACAAATTGCTGGAAATGATTCTGCTCCAGGCCGACTTGCTTGAACTGAAAGCAAATCCAGATCGTCTCGCCAGGGGTAACGTCATTGAATCCGGTCTCGAACCCGGTGGACCGACCGCGACGGTTCTCGTCCGCAAAGGAACGTTGCGCGTCGGCGATGTCGTTATTTCCGGCAGTATCTAGGGTAAGGTCCGCGCATTCATTAGCGAAGAAGGCAAGCGTCAGAAAGAAGCGGGTCCTTCCGTGGCGGTGAAAGTTCTCGGATTGAATGGCGTGCCGGAAGCCGGTGTGGAATTCAGCGTCATGGAAGATGAAAAGGCCGCGCGTGAGATGGGCCAACAATCGCGCCGAAGAAGCGCGCCGTGCCTGTCCAACCAGGAACGCACCGCAGTCACGCTCGAAAATATTTTTGAAACACTCGATTCGGCTTCAGGCCAAATCGCTGAAGGTCATCGTCAAGGCCGACACGCAAGGCTCAGTTGAAGCGATTGTCGAAGCTTTGAAGAAAATCGAAGCGACCGAAGTCGCGCTGGAAATTATTCACAGCGCGGTGGGCACGATTACGGAATCAGACGTTCTGCTCGCGTCGGCGTCACATGGTATTATTCTTGGTTTCCACACGCGCATCGATGTCGGCGTCGCTGACCTCGCGAAGCGCGAAGGTGTGCAGATCAAACTTTACTCGATCATTTATGAATTGATCGACGAGGTGAAGAGCGCGATGGTGGGCTTGCTCGAACCGGTCATCAGAGAAACGGTCATTGGCTCAGCTGAAGTGCGTAAAGTTTTCGCGTTGAGCAAAGGCGGCAACATTGCTGGTTGCATGGTTGCTGGCGGTCGCATCGTGAAAGGCAAAGCCCGCGTCATGCGCCGCAAAAGTCTGGTTTATGAAGGCATCATCCAGTCATTGCGTCGCTTCCAGGACGAAGTCAACGAAGTGCGCGCCGGCATGGAATGCGGTATCCGCATCGATGGCTTTGGTGATTATCAACCCGGTGACGTGATCGAGTCTTACACCATCGAAAAAGTCGCGCCCAAGGTGTAAGTTATTCTGAGGTAGTTATGTCGATGCGATTGGAACGGGTTCGGGAATTGTTGAAACGGGAGCTTGGCGAAATTATCCGCCGCGAATTGCCAGTCGCCGACGCGGGACTGATCAGCGTCAACGATGTGATCGTCGCCAGCGACCTCCATACCGCGACTGTGTTCGTCGGCATTTTTGGCAATGCGCAAACGCAAAAGCGCGGGATCGAGTTGCTTGAACAAAATCGCAAACGCATCCAAAGCATGGTCGCCAATGCCGTCATTTTGAAATACACGCCACAACTCCGTTTTGTGCTCGATGACTCAATTGAGCGTGGCAACCGCGTTATGCAGATATTGGACGAACTCGAACAGAAAGAAGATTCGTCCCACTCATGAAGGCCCAACCTCCGCAGATTCTCGAAAAGATCATCGAACAAATTAAAGAAAGCCGCCGCCTTTGTGTCGTCGGTCATGTCCGGCCCGACGGCGATTGTATCGGCTCGCAGTTGGCCGTGACTCTGGCCCTGCGCGCGCTCGGCAAGAATGTTGTTTGCTGGAACCAGGACCCTGTTCCCGATAAATACGCTTTCCTTGATCCAGATAAGCTGGTCCAGGCTCCGCGACGCGGACAACAGTTCGATACGGTGATCGCAACGGATTGCGCGAGCTACGAACGGCTTGGTAAAACCGGCAAGGCGATTACGCAACGGAAGTTGCTCATCAACATCGACCATCATTTGAGCAACACGCGTTACGGGGATATGAACTGGATTTCGGCGCGTGAAGCTTCCAGCGGTGAATTGATTTATCGGTTGCTGAAGGTTGCGGGTTGGAAAATTACGCCGCAGATCGCTGACTGTTTGTTTACGGCAGTTTCAACCGACACCGGTTCCTTCCAATATTCGACGACGAAGCCGGTGACCTATCACACGGCCGGTGAGCTGGTGAAGCTCGGCGCGAATCTTGAACTGATTTGCGACGAGGTTTATCAGTCGTATCCCTTGTCGCGCGTGCGTTTGCTCAAGCACGTTTACAATAACTTTCGCCTGACGGATGAAAATCAGATCGCTTATCTCTGGTTGAAACAAAAGGATTTCGCGCGCACGGGCGCCGATCGCAGCGACACGGAAGGCTTGATCGATCATATCCGCGCGATTGCGCCGGTGGTCGTGGCCATTGTGTTTGAAGAGATCGAGCCGAACGTGACGCGCATCAGCCTGCGTTCGAAAGATACGAAGATCAACGTGAACGAGATCGCTGCTATCTTCGGTGGTGGTGGTCACTCCGCTGCTGCGGGCGCGCGCATTGTTGGTTCGTCGCTTTCCACACAACGCCGCGTGATTGCGGCGGTGAAGAAGGCTTTGGACGCGAAGCGCTAGAACAGCGCAATCAGTCCGATCGCGATTGCGATTATCCAAATCAGCAACACGGCTGATTTTGGCGTGAGACCTCGGCGCACTAAGCGGTGTGAGAGGTGGTTGTTGTCCCCGATGTAAAATGGCTTGCCCGCACGCCAGCGGATTAGCACTACCCAGCACAAATCGCCAAGCGGAACAGCCAAAACCAGTAATGGTTTGAACACGGCCCAGGTTTGCGGATGTTTGGCGGTGTAGAAGTGCGGCAGGATGGCGAGGACGGCGAGCAGGAATCCGATCAAGTGGCTGCCGGCGTCGCCAAGGAAGACGGTCGCGCGGGGATAGTTGAAGGGCAAGAAACCAACCAATGCGCCCGCGCCGACGAAAGCAATCGTGGCGACAAGATACTGCCCCGACTTCGCTGCGATGAGTGCGAAAAACATCGCGGTGACGGCTCCGAGGCCTGCGCAGAGGCCGTTCATGTTGTCCATGAAGTTGAAGGCGTTCACCAAGGTGAGAATCCAGAGAATGGTGATGGCGTAACTAAAGAGGACGTTCGGCACGAACAACGTGATACGCACGCCACAGGCTGCGACGAATAACGCAACGAGAAGTTGGCCGCCGAATTTTGTCGCGGGCGGAAGTTCCATCCAGTCGTCCGCCAGACCGAGTAACAACATTCCGAGTGCTCCGCTGAAAATGCCGAGCAGTTGAACGGCGCGACGATTCAGGCCGTATTCGAAGAGGCTGACCGTGTCAGAATGATGCACCGCGAGTCCGACAACGATTCCCACCAGCAACGGAACTAATATGCCTGTGAACACGGCGAGGCCGCCTGCCAATGGAATGGGAGTGGCGTGGATCTTCCGGTGACCGGGATCATCAACCAGACCGAATCGCACACAACGGCGACGCCACAGTGGCATCGACAGAGCGGTAACAATCGTAGCGCCCATGGCGGCGATGAGATAAACGTTGATTGGAAATGGGATGGTCACTGTTTTTTTGCCGACGAGAGTCGAACGTATAAATCGGCGATCTGTTTTACCATGTGTTCGACGGAAAAGTTTGCGGCAACGAATCGTTGGCCGCGAGTCCCGAAACGGTGGCGTAGCTGCGAATCATTGGCGAGTTGCACGAGGCGATTGGTCAACGTGGCCAAGTCGCCGGGCTTGATGAGGAAACCGGTTTCGTTGTCGATGCAGACTTCACGTGCGCCATCGCAATCGTAGGCGATTATAGGGCGCGCGGCGGCTAACGCTTGCGGCAAGGCGCGCGGCAAACCTTCGCGGCGCGATAGATGCACGAGCGCGTCCATGATGCCGACGTAACGCGGGATTTCGGCTGGAGGCACGAGGCCAGTGAAAATCACGCGGTCAGCAAGTCCCAGAGCACCTGCCTTGGCTTGAAGACGTTCGCGCCACGCGCCGTCGCCGACGAACATGAGTTTGATGTTCGGGCAGCGCTTTACCAATTCGGGACCGACATCGAGTAGATCGTCGTGGCCTTTGAGGGTGAACAGACGCGCGATTTTGCCGAGGACAAAGTCGGTTGGCTTAATTCCCAAACGGCTGCGCAAGCCTTCATCGGGTTTTGTATTGAGAAACGGTTCGAGAGGGAAGCCGCTGAAAATGCGGGTGTATTGCTCGCGGGTTCCGATGTCGGCCGCGAGATATTGTTCGGTCATCGCGTTGGCGACGGTGATGAAGTGGGTCGTGTGTCGCGCCGCAGATTTCTCGGCGGCTTTGAAAACAGCGTTTGCGACTGGTCCCTGGAAATCACCGAAGGACGGGCCATGAATGGTGTGGATGATTATCGGAACACTAGCGCGTTTGGCGGCGAGGCGACCGAGAACGCCGGCTTTGCCGCTGTGCGTGTGAACGATGTCTGGTTTGGTGCGCCGGAAAATTTTGGTGAGTTGAGCGCGCGCGATAAAGTCCTGCAACGGATGAACGGGGCGCACGAGAGACGGGACGATGTGCAGAAGGTTGGGCTGATTTTCGAAAGCGCTTTCGAGGGAGCCTTCGGGGCCAGTCGTTGGGCCGCTGATCAAATCGACGTCCGCGAATTTCGTTAGGCCAAGAACGGTCGCGATGGTGTTCTCCTGCGCGCCGCCGACGATCAATCGGGTGATGACATGCGTGACGCGCATTGTCCCGCTTAGGCGCCACGCTCCAATTTTTGGAGGCGTTCGCGGACCTGCTTGGCTTCGTCGGAATTTTCCGGCGCGTATTTCAAATACTTTTTGAAACTGCGGATGGCACCGGAACGGTCATTGGTCTTGGAAGCGATTTCGCCCAAGCCGTAATAAACGGCGTAGCTGGGAGTCGGCAGAATTTTTTCCAGTTCTTTGTAATCGCTTTTCGCTGCGTCGTATTTTCCTGACTGCAACTTGGCGATAGCGCGATTCATCAGCGCGCGCGGGTTGTCGGATTGAAGCTGGATTGCTTTATCGAGGCTGGCGATAGCGGCGTCGTATGCGCCGAGCTGGATCTGGATTTCCGCTTTGCGCATCAACACGTCGGACGTGTCAGATTCGCTGGTGCGCGCGCGATCGGGCGCGGCGAGCCAGCGCAGTTGTTGATCGAACACAGCCATTGCATTGTTGAATTGGGTTTTGGCGTCTGTCGCGCGACCGGCACGCAGGTCGTTGTAGCCACGAACGCGGTAAAATTCGGCCAACATGCCCAATCGACTGCCGGTGCCGTTGTCGTTTTTGGCAGCGGCGGTTTTGAGCAAATCTTCCGCGCGCGCGTAGTCCTGCTTCGCCATGTAGGCGAGGGCTTCGACGCGGGTGAGTTCATCGGCACGAGCACCGGTGGCGTGGGTCCGAGCCTCTTGCACCAGCTTTAACGCGTCATCTGCAACGTCCATGTCCACATACGTCTTGGCCAGGGCGACTTGCGTGTCGATGTCATGCGGACGAATGGCGAGCACCCGAAGAAACAGTTCGGCTGCCTGGCGCAGGTAACCGCCGCTGGCAATCAGTTGGCCGAATTGCAAAGCGAGGTCAGGGTCGTCGGTCGGGCCATGGACCGTCAACAACCCTTGCCAGCCGTAGCGTTTGGATTCGTCGGAAAAATCTTCGCCAGTTTCAATCGACTTCGTCATGCCCGCGCGCAGGTTGGCATTGAAGTCCTGATTGATTCGCGCCATGATATTTTTTGGATTCATGTTCAGCGCGTAACTGAAAGCGGTGTGCGCTTCGTTGAGATGTTTCTGGCGTTCCAGAATAACCCCGAGGTAATTCGCGGCGCGCGACGTTTGTGCTGCGATGACGGAAGCGTCCTGGCTGTATTTAGCCAATCGCGGCAAGTTCGCCAGCGAGCTCCCGGCGATTTGATTCCATGCCTTTAAATTCGCGGCCACTTCAGCGTCGGTGAGCGTCGGCGGTAACAATGCGTGCGGCTCGAGAGCGACTAATTCTAAGACGAGGCCAGCGGGCTTGGCGTAGAAACGTTCGAAAAACGTGCCGAAGCTCGGCTCGAGGTAATAGATCGGTTTGCGGCAACGCTTGCAGAATTTGGATTTCGCCAAACGGACGGTAGACCTTCGGGATGGCTTTCGGATCGCGAATGATTTGGTTGAACTGCGGATAATGCGAAGCGAGATAGCGCACGTAATCGCCTACGGCTAGCGATCCGGTTTCTACGAAAACCGGGCCGGCGGAATTATTGACCATGTGCCAACCGGCTTGCGCGAGCTGCAAGCGGCCGGCGTCGTCACCGAGAACAACCGCAGTATTCGCGGGCAGCGATTTCGCGGTGGTGGTCGCGAAGTCTTTGGCGACCGGAGCGCGCTCAGCCTGAATGTGTCGCCAATTGCCTTCGCGCAATTTGTAGGGCAGACCGAAAAGCAATCCAATCGACAGCGCGACCAAAGCGACCCAGGGCAGCGCGAAAATCAGGAGCTTCAATCCGCGTAGCGCGCCAGGGGTGTGTTCGCGCACTTTTGCGGGCGCTTGGCCAAACACGAGCAGGATGTAACCGGCGAAATATCCGACGCTCAACGCTGCCAAATAATAAAACGTCAGCATGCTGCTGAACGGGGCGAGTTGGCGCGGGCTGTATTTGAAATCGAAAAAGAACACGACCGCGAACCCAAAGAAGACAATGTGCACCAACCGAAACATGAGATTGGTGAACATGATTCCCGCCGCGCTGACTTCACCGTGGAACGATGGCCAACGGATGCCGACGAAGATCAAGGCCAGAACAGTCGGGATGGATAGAACAATGGCCGGAGAACGCGGCAAACCGAGCACGGCGTTTTTTTGTTGTGACCAATGCGCGTGCAATTGCGACCAGAACGTGCCGCCCGCGTAGGCGCTACTCGCGATCCACGCCATAATTAAATAGGGCAGCATGCCGAGCAGACCAAATGCAACGCTGCGGCCTAGAAAACGAAGGTTGAAGAAACTGACGCCTTTAATCCAAATCAGGGCGACGAGGAAAAACGGAAAGAAGCCGATGAGCGCCCAGTTGTTTGTCATGCCCAGACCGTAAATGAATACAAATTTCGTGATCCACGAATCGTTTTGCGAGACGCGGTATTCGAGCAGACAGCGGATGAGATAGGCGAAGATGAGCAGGTCGAGCATTTCGCTCGTGGCCATGGTGGCATGTTCCCAGAAGGTCATTTGCAGCCCGAGCGCAAGAACGGCGAGAACCGGTGGCAACCATGCAAAGCGGTTTGATAACAGCGAGTCTTCACCGCCTTCGCGCTGGCGTTGTTCGCGCGTGCGATCGTGCGGCAGAAGGCAAATGGAACGAACCAACGTGGCCAGAGTCAGTGCGCCGAAAACGGCCGAGAGCAGGTTGAGCGCGATGGGCTGAGCGCTTTGCGGCAATAACCGAAACGGGTAGGTAATTGCGTAATAGAGCGGTGCGATGAATGTCGGTCGCCATGCGAGATGGGTGGGATGCCAATCCCAACCGGTGACCTTCGCGACCCACGGCAAACTAGTGAGGGTAACCCAGTGATTCAAAGTGACCGCATAGAGCACTAAAGCGAGTCCCGCGACGAGCCAGGGAGAGAGTCTAAGAGTGCGCTTTTTTGACGTTTCTTCAGTCGTCATCCAAGTATCAGGTTGCATTGATGCATTCACGATAAGCAAGCCAATCCGAAGCCAATCCGGTGTGGCCAGAGTTCGACAGGTTTGCGGGACTACCGTTCAAATTCGCACGGCCTACAACGGCTGCTGGCGCAGCGCGGTCTTGAGAATTTTTCCGGTGGCATTACGCGGCAGAGTGGGGAGCACGATAATTTTTTTGGGTGTTTTGTAATCGGCCAAGCGTTCGCGCAAGTAAGCAAGTATTGCTGAGGAATCGAGTTGGATGCCGTCGTTCGGGGCAACGAAGGCGACGGGTTGCTCGCCTTTGCGCGAGTCCGGCACGCCGATGACCGCGGCTTCTTTCACGCCGGGAAATTTGTAGAGCACTTCTTCGATCTCGCGCGGGTAAACGTTGATACCGTTCACCAGCAGCATGTCCTTCTTGCGATCGGTGATGTAGAAGTAGCCATCGGTGTCGACGTGGCCGATGTCGCCAGTCAGCAGCCAACCGTTGCGGATGGCGGCGGCGGTTTCCTGCGGTTGTTTCCAATAGCCTTGCATGACGTTTCCACCGCGCACGCAAACCTCGCCGGTGGTATTTGCGGAAAGGATTTCGCCGGCTTCGTTTTGGATGGAGACTTCAATGTCGTGAATCGGCACACCAATCGAGCCAGCTTTCCATGGGCCGCGAATGGGATTGAAGGACACGACCGGGCTGGCTTCGCTCAATCCGTAACCTTCGAGCAAGGGAATCGGGAATTTCGCCGTGAACTCGCGCAAAATTTCGCCAGGCAACGGCGCGCCACCGCTGATGCACAAGCGCAGCGGCATATCGGGAGGCAGGCCACCGTGCGTGAGCATCCGGAAAAATTGCGGGACGGCCGGGAGAATCGTGGCACGGTGACGGATAATTTCCTGGACGATATTTTTTGGCGGATGAACGGACTTAATCAGCACGATCGAACCGCCTACGAACAGCGGCAGCAAAATGCCGACGGTCAACATGAAGCTGTGGAACATTGGCAGGAGCACGACGATGCGGTCTTCGCCGACGAGCTCCAGAACCTTGGCGCAACTGTTCACGTTGTGCAGCAAGTTGGAGTGTGCCAGCATCGCGCCTTTGGGACAGCCGGTGGTGCCGGACGTGTAGATGATGACGGCGAGATCCGAGCCTGTGCGTAAATGTGCGAGTGCTGTTTGGGAATCAACAGTGTTCGGAATCGTTTCGACATCCAACGAGCGAACCGTCGCGCGCTCACTTTGCACTTTCGTGACGCCCTCTGTCATCGAGCTATCGGTAATGATGACATCGATCGCGCTGTCGTTGAGGATGTAGACGACTTCGGCTGGTTTAAGAAAATTATTGATCGGCACAGCCACTGCGCCCGCCGCCCAAATTCCGAAAAGCGCTGGAATGAATTGCGGACAGTTTTTCAACCAAAGCGCAACGCGATCACCCGGTTTGACGCCAAGTTTCGTGCGCAATTGTTCCGCGATCCAAAGTGATTGCGCGTGGAGCTGGTTGTAAGAAAACTTTTCATCCCCCCAAAACAACGCCGTCTTCTGCGCGTGCTTTGATGTCATGTCCCGGAACACCTCATCCAAAGTCATCGCAGTAAGATAGCGATTTTGACTGAAACGAAAAGCGCCGTTTGAGTAGAACAAGCGCCTCGCGGAAAATCGTTCCGCCCAGGCGTGCTTATTTTCTTGCGCCAACATGCGCTTCCTTACTCAATGCTTTGAAGCTATGAACCGGAAAACATTTCTCGCCCTGCTTTTCTGTGCCCTTATTCAGCACCCAGCGGTGTTTGCCGAGAACTGGCCGCAATGGCGCGGGCCATCTTTGAACGGTTCGACCATCGAGAAAAACCTGCCGGATAAATGGACCACTACCGAGAACGTTTTGTGGACAGCTCCCATGCCCGGACCGAGCCACGCGACGCCGGCCGTGTGGGGTGACTCCGTTTTCGCTACGAGCCCCGACGAAAATAAAAACCTTGTGGCATTTTGCATCGATCGCAAAACCGGCAAAGTGCGTTGGAAAAAGGATGTCGGCACCGGCGACAAAACAATCGGCCGCAATAACATGTCCACACCATCTCCCGTGACCGATGGCAAAACCGTGTTCTTCATGTTCGGCACCGGCGAACTCGCCGCGTTTGATTTCAAGGGCAAACAACTTTGGGCGCGGAATATTTGCAAGGAGAGCGGAAAATTTTCGATCATGTGGCTCTACGGGAGCAGCCCCATGCTTTATAAAAATCACTTATATATTGAGGTGTTGCAGCAAAACCCCGTGCCCTCCGGTTACTCGCACGTGCTCGATGGCAAGCCTACGCGCGAATCGTTCTTGCTTTGCGTCGATCCGAAAACCGGGAAGGACATTTGGAAACATGTTCGTCCCACGGACGCGTTGGGTGAATCGCAAGAAGCGTATTCCACTGCCATGCCGAGCGAAGTAAACGGTAAGACCGAAATTGTCATCGTCGGTGGCGATTACGTGACCGGACACGATGCCAAAGACGGAACCGAACTCTGGCGCGGTGGCGGCTTGAATAATCCGCAGCACCGCCCCGACTCGCGCATGGTCCCCAGCCCGTTGATTGCGAAAGGCCTTGTCATCGTCAGCGGCCCCAAACGCATGCCGGTGCTTGCATATAAAGACGGCGGTAAAGGCGACATTACGCAAAGCGGTTTGGCGTGGACCTACAAAGATTATCCCACCGACTGCGTCACGCCGCTGTTTTATCAGGACAAACTTTTCGTGCTCGACGGCGACAAACAAATGATGACCTGTCTTGAGCCCGACAGCGGCAAAGTGCTCTGGCAACAAAACCTCGGCGTGCGCCACGTCTTCCGCGCGTCACCGACGGGTGCTGACGGCAAACTCTATTGCTTCAGTGAACACGCGACTGCCGTGGTGATGGACGCCAAAGACGGCCACGTCATTTCCAAAGCCGCGATGGAACAGGGCGGCGAATCGACCCACGCGACGATTGCGGCGGCGCAAGGTTGCTTGTTTATTCGTGGCGCGAAGAATCTGTATTGTATCGGAAAGAAATAATGGCCTTACCTTACAAAATCGCCACGTTGCTATATTGCTTCAATGATCGCGATGACGTTTTGCTACTCCATCGCGCGCAGAATCCGAACAAAGATTTGTGGAGCCCGTGTGGCGGCAAGTTGCACACTGAAGAAGGCGAATCGCCCCACGCCTGCGCCTGTCGCGAGGCCGAAGAAGAAATGGGCCTCAAACTACAGCCACGCGACCTGCACCTGACCGGCATCATCACTGAGCAAGCCTACGAAAACGAATCGCATTGGTTGCTGTTCCTCTACGAAGTGAAGCCACGCCTGCGCGAAGTCCCACCGCCAATTCGCGAAGGGAAATTTGCGTTCATCCCGATTAACCAGCTTTCGAAAATTCCGCTGCCGCAAACCGACATCGAACAAATATGGCCGTTGTTCTGGCGTCATCGCGGTGGTTTCTTTGCCGCACATTGTCGCCGTCTGGCCAACGGTCAAAACGAGTGGACCATCGAAGAAGAAGAAGATTCTCCACCGCGCCGTTTGATGGATTGAGAAATCCGTTTCGAATTTTAATTTATCTGTGTCCATCTGTGTCCAACTGTGGTTGATTCTTTAGGATGGACGCGCCGATCATCGACCTCCAAAGCGACCACTACTTCATGGGCGAAGCGTTGCGCCAGGCCGCTCGCGCCTACGAGGCCGAAGAAGTTCCCGTTGGCGCAGTCATCGTCCGAGCCGGTCGAGTCATTGCTCGCGCCTTCAACCAGGTCGAACTCCTCAAAGACGCCACCGCCCACGCCGAAATGCTCGCCATCACGCAGGCCGAAGAGTTGGTCGGCGACTGGCGGTTGAACGACTGCACCATCTACGTCACCAAGGAACCGTGCCCAATGTGCGCCGGTGCATTAGTTCACGCGCGATTAGGCCGAGTCGTCTTCGGAGTGCGCGACCCAAAAGCTGGCGCGGCCGGCAGCGCGTTGAACCTGCTCCAATTCCCGACGCTCAATCACAAATGCGACATCACACCCGCCGTTCGGGAGGCGGAGTGCCGCACCATGCTGCAAAATTTTTTCCTCGAACAACGCGAAAAACCGAAGCCGCCGCTCTCTTGATTTGGCAGCAGCCCGAACGCCGAGGCGGGTTTCACTGTTAACGGAGGGCGCCCTGGAGCAAGAGGGTCAGGGCTTCTTTCAGCCCCTGGTCGATGGTGGGAACTTTGTATTGCTGTTTTGCGTTGAGGTAGCGGTTGCGGGTAAGTTTTTGTTCGGTCGTGTCGGTCAGGCCCAGTAGCAACGCCCATGCGTAGCTTATGATACGGCGGCCTTGTTGCGGCGGGAGGCCGTGGGCGACGAAGAGGCGGTCGACTTGTTGCATTCGGGGCTCGATTCGAGCATGGAGTTTTTGGTGGGCCTCTGACGGGACTTTGTCGGAGAGGCTTTTTAGGAGGCGGCTTAAGCGTTGGGAGTGGGCGGCTTTCTTTAAGGAGTCCTGGATGGCGTTGGCGAGGGTTTCGGGGCTCGCGGGCTTTCGGACGGTTTCCAGCCGGGTTTTCAGATTTTCCAGGATTTCCTCGACGGCGACGCCGAGGAGTTCCATCAGGATGACGCTTTTGTTATCGAAATAGAGGTAAACGGTGCCCTTGGCGAGGCCGGCGCGTTTGGCGAGGGACTCGATGGTGAAATCTTCGGCGGTGTGGACGCGGCGCAATTCGGTTTCGGCGGCGCGGAGGATGAGGTGGCGGCGCTCGTCTTTCTGCTCGGGTAAATCGGCGCGCTTGAAACGGGTGCGAACAGGTATTTTACGCGTCGTCATCGGCTCTAAAATAGAGCGAGAGTCAAACTACGTCCAGAACTAATGAACGCCGGTCATTAGAAATTGACAATTGGGGAGGAAATCTTATGGTGAGTCACTAATGAATAGCGGTCATTTGCAAGATAAGGCGGAAGGGAAAATAGCAATACAGGAGCCGGTGCTGACTCGGTCCGCAACGTCACACGAAGCGCCGCGGCAGAATAACGGCGGCGACAGGCAAAAAGCCGGGCGCTCAAAGACGGCGTTGTGGGTGTTTGCGATTGTAGCCTTGCTGGTCGTGGGGTGTGCGGCTTGCTGGTTGTACTACTACGAAACGCGGGGGAAATATTTTGAAAGCACGAACGACGCATACGTCGAGGCGGATATGGTGACGATTGCGCCGAAGGTTTCCGGATATGTTGATGAGGTTTATATCGGGAACAATGACACGGTGCGTGCAGGGCAACCACTCTTACACATCGATGCGCGTGAATACAGCGCGCAAGTAGCGCATTTGACGGCGCAGGTGGCGGTAGCGCATGCGAATGCGGATAACGTGCAGGCGTCGATTCGGGAGCAGCAGGCGGCAGTGGAACAGGCGCGGGCGGAAATCGCGCTGGCATTGACTGAGGCTAATTATACTTCGAACCAGGTTGCGCGTTATGAGCCGTTGGTTGCGACTGGCGCGGAAAGTGCGGAACGTTTGACGACGCTGCGCAAAGAGGCTGAAGCGGCGGCGGGAAAGTTGTCTGTGTCGCAAGCGGCGTTGACCGTGGCTGAGCGGCGGGCTGAATCGTTGGCAGCGCAGGTGCGCGAGGCCGCGGCGCAAGAGGAAAGCGCCAAGGCGCAATTAGCGGCTGCAAATGTTTTGCTGGAATCGGCGACAATTCGCGCGAGCGCTGATGGGAAAGTCGGGGACAAGACGGTGCAGCTCGGGCACTTCGTGCAGGCCGGCACGCGGTTGATGTCGATTGTTCCGATGTCGGATATTTATGTGACGGCGAATTTTAAGGAGACGCAGATCGGCCGCATGCAGCCGGGCCAGGCGGTCACGATCGCGGTCGATGCGTTGCCGGGGGTGAAAATCAATGGACGAGTGGCCAGTATTTCTCCGGGGACTGGCGCTGAGTTTTCTTTGATTCCGCCACAGAACGCGACGGGTAATTTCACGAAGATTGTGCAACGGGTTCCGGTGCGGATTTCTATCGAAGCGGCGCCGGACCAGCGGCGCGTCCTGGTGCCGGGTTTGTCGGTGACTGTGACGGCGGACACGTTCGCCAAGGTGAAGGCGGCCGCGAATGTTACGGCAACTGCGTCGAGTGTTGTTGCGAAATGACGTCGAAAACCTCAGTTCCAGAGCGGGCGGATTGGTCGGCCTGGCTCGCGGTGATCGCGGGCGCTCTTGGGGCGCTGATGGCGACGTTTGATATTTCGATCGTCAACTCGTCACTGCCGACGATCCAGGGTGAGATTGGCGCGACCGGGTCGGAAGGAACGTGGGTCGCGACGGCTTATCTGGTTGCGGAAATTATCATCATTCCGTTGTCGGCGTGGTGTTCACGGCTTCTGGGATTGCGCACGTTTTTGCTTTGTGCGGCGACATTGTTTACGGGGTTTTCCATTTTGTGCGGTTGTTCAACGACGTTGGTGATGATGATTGTTGGCCGCGTGGGACAGGGGATCACGGGAGGCGCGCTGATTCCGACGGCAATGACGATCATTGCGACGCGATTGCCGCGCCGGCAGCAGCCGATTGGCAATTCGATTTTCGGAGCGGTGGTGATCCTTGGCCCGGTGATTGGGCCGCTGCTTGGCGGTTGGTTGACGGAAAACGTCAGCTGGCACTACGCATTTTTTCTGAATATCCCGATTTGTGCGCTCCTGGTTGTTACGCTGCTGGCGACGATGCCGCATCAGCCGATGAAGCTGGAACATTTGTTGGAAGCGGATTGGTTGGGAATCATTGGAATGGCAATGGGATTGGGTGGCTTGACGGTGGTGCTCGAGGAAGGGCAGCGGGAACTGTGGTTTTCGTCGCCGTTGATTTGTGCGTTGACGGGCGTGTCGTTGATCGGTTTCGTTCTGCTGTCGATTGGACAGATGATTGCGCCGAAGCCAGTGATTGAATTGCGGTTGCTGCGGGATCGCCAATTCAGTGGAGTGGTGGTGATGGCGGCAGTCGTCGCTGTTGTGAGTTATGGCACCTCGTTCGTGCTGCCGCAGTTTCTTGCCGGCATTTCCGATTACAATGCGGTGCAGTCCGGAAGAATAGTGATGCTCGCTGGGATTCCGATGGGGTTGATGATGCCGGTGATGCCGTTGTTGCTGCGCAAAGTGAATGTCCGGGTGGCTGTGGCGAGCGGGTTGTTGATCCTGGCTATCAGTTCGTTTCTGGATACGGACATCACGGCGATTTCGGACGGAAGCGCGTTTGCGATGTCGCAGATTTTGCGTGGCATCGGGACGATTTTGTCGGCGGTGTTCTTGAATCAGGCGGCGGTGCGGTCGGTGTCGCGCGAGCAGGCGGCGGATGCGGCGGGACTGTACAATGCGGCGCGCAATTTGGGTGGTTCATTGGCGCTGGCAAGCCTGGGCATGTTGCAGGAGCACCGTGTGTGGCTGCACAGTCGCAGGTTGGAGGAATCGATCAGGGCGAATTCGGTGCAAGTGCAAGATTTCGTCGCTCAGCAGAGCCACGCGCTCGGGAGTCACTCGGCGGTTTTGCGCGGAATTGAAGGCGTGATTCAAACACAAGCGGCTGTGATCAGCTACGCGGATGTGTTTTGGCTTTTGTCGATAGGGATCGTGTTGGTGATCCCGTGCGTGTTTTTGTTGCGACCGCTGCCGGATTCGGAGTTGGTGGCGGCGCATTAGCGGGCGTCCCGTGCCATTTATTGCGAAGGGCAGGCGCATGTGGTCGAAGCCTCACGGGCCCGAAATCGCACCTGATTTTATTGGTGCCAATCAGCGCTGATTAACGGTTCACTTCCGAAGCCGTTTCTGTAACATCGTTTTCACAAAGAACGTCCTGAAAACTATGAACCGATTTCCTGACTACTCGCGCCGCCATTTTCTCGCGACCTCATCGCTCGCAGTGGCTGGCGTTTTTTCGTCCAATTCCATTTTTGCTAAAAACGTTAAAGCCAAAGGCGGTCCCGTCGAATCCTTCACGCGCAATGGGGACACTCTGAAGGTTGGCTTGATTGGTTGTGGCGGTCGCGGCAGTGGGGCGGCGGCGAATGCGTTGAATGCGGACTCGAATGTCGTGCTTGTCGCGATGGCGGATGCGTTCCAAGACCAGCTCGACTCCAGTCTCGGACACCTCAAAGCGGAATTCGGCGCGCGCGTGCAGGTGGATCCGGAGCGGCGGTTTGTTGGTTTCGATGCTTATAAGAAATTGATCGATAGCGATGTCGATGTCGTCTTGCTGGCGACACCACCCGGTTTTCGTCCGATGCATTTGGAATACGCCGTCGCGAAGAAAAAGCACATTTTCACGGAGAAACCGATGGCGGTGGACGGCCCTGGCATTCGTTCTGTTCTCAAAACCGTTGAAGAATCGAAGAAGAATAACAAGTGCCTCGTGGCTGGTTTTTGCTGGCGCTATCACTATCCGAAGCGCGAGACGTTCAAGCAGCTTCACGACGGCGCAATCGGCGATATCCGCACGATTTACACGACTTATAATACCAGCCGGGTTGGGAAAGAATCGCAGCCCTACGACCGCCAAAACACCCCGCGCGTGATGGAGTGGATGATGCGTCGCTGGTATTTCTTCACCTGGCTTTCGGGCGATCACATCGTCGAACAAGCTGTGCACAGCATCGATAAGATGTCGTGGGCGATGGGCGAAGCCGACCCGGTTAGCTGCATCGCCACCGGCGGGCGACAGGTTCGGACAGAACCAAACAACGGCAACATCTACGACCATTTCGCAGTCGTATACGATTATCCGAATGGCGTGAAAGGTTTCCATTTTTGCCGTCAGCAGGATCGCTGCGACGGCACTGTCCAGGAAGACATCGCCGGGACCAAAGGCATGTGCCACCTGAAAGGTGAAATCCATCAGATCATTGGCGAGAAGAAATGGAAATACGAAGGGCCGAAGAACGACATGTATCAGACCGAACATGACGAAATGTTTGCCGCGATTCGTTCCGGTAACGTCATCAACAACGGCGACCGCATGATCAAGAGCACCGCGCTCGCTGTGATGGGTCGTATGGCTGCTTACACCGGCAAGGTCATCACGTGGGAAGATTGCATCGCTTCGAAGGAATCGATTGTGCCGGCGGACATGTCATGGGACTCGAAAGTTGAAGTCCCGCAGGTCGCGATGCCTGGCCACACGGCATTTATTTAATGCATGAAGCTGCCGAACGGAGATCGAGCAGTTGTGGACCTCGCCAAGCTCCGCGATTATTCGCTCGATCCTGTTCACGAAGAAGGTAAACACAAAGCTCGTGTGTTTTCCGCCGCACTCGGCATTGGCCGATCACAAGCGGAATGGCTTCGAAGCGAACTGCTGAGGCTCGCGCAAACCGCTGATTGCGAGTTGGGGCGCAAGACGGATTACGGCCAACGATTCGTAATGAACTGCTCGTTAACCCACTCGGGCCAAAGTGCGCGCATTCGAGTTGTGTGGAATATTCGTCCAGACGAGGATTTCCCTCGAATGATAACCTGCTACGTGATATAGGAACCGAATGCAGAAAACGCCGGTTAAACTGTTGGACGTTGTGGCTCTGCTCAATGACAGGCCATCGGACAACCTGGCCTCAGGTCAGGTGGGCACCGTCGTGGAAGTGCTCGCACCGGATGTGTTTGAGGTAGAGTTTTTGGATTCAAACGGACGAACGATTGCGCTCGTCGAATTAAACCGCTCTGAACTGCTGGTGCTCAAGCACGAACCGGCTCTCGCCCATTAACATGAATCGCCGACAATTTATCCAGCGCACTGCCGCAACGGTTACACTTGCTGCGGCTATGCCTTCTCTTTTTGCGCAGGAGAAAAAGCGTGAGATCAAAAAAGCGATCATGTATGCGACGGTCGGCGTGAAAGGCTCCGTCCTGGAGAAGTTCAAGGCGATCAAAGCGGCTGGGTTTGCCGGCGTTGAGCCGATGAGCCATATGAACCAGGATGAAGTCCTGAAGGCTCGCGACGAGGCGGGTTTGGTCACCCCCAGTGTTTGTTGCTCGACGCATTGGCAGGAAAACATGGCGAGCCCGGATGCGGCGATGCGCGAGCGCGCGCTCGCTGGTTTGAAGCAGACCCTGCAAGACGCCAAACGTTACGGCGCGACTTCGGTCCTGTTCATTCCGGCCGTGGTCAGTAAAGAGGTTCCTTACGCCGACGCCTACAAGCGTTCTCAGGAGGAGCTGAAGAAGGCGATTCCGATGGCCGAAGATCTCGGTGTTAAAATCGCCATTGAAAATGTTTGGAATAATTTTCTGCTCAGCCCGATGGAAGCGGCACGTTATGTGGATGAATTTAACAGCAAAGCGGTCGGCTGGCATTTCGATATTGGCAACGTGATGCGGATCGGTTGGCCGGAGCAGTGGATTGAAGTCCTCGGCAAACGAATTCAAAAGCTGCACATCAAGGAATTCAGCCGCGAGAAAATGAACTCGCAGGGTTTATGGAAGGGGTTCGACGTGAAGCTGCGGGAAGGCGACAATAATTGGCCGCGCGTGATGGCGGCGTTGGACAAGGTCGGCTACAACGGCTGGGGCATCGCCGAGCAGGGCGGCGCTGATTCACCGGAAGGGATGCAGGATATTTCGTCGCGGATGGATAAGATTTTCGCGAGCTAAAAAAGCTCCAACTGCGGCCCGCTCGGCCGACGAAACGCCGTTGTGGACAAAACAGGCCGTCTGCCAAAAATGCCGGCCTTGCGGCAGGCGATCTCGAAGGTCTTCTCGATTTGCTCGGCGAAAATGCCGTGGCCGCTCATGCGCGAACCGAAGTTTGGGTCATTCAACTTTCCGTCGCGCATGGCGCGGATTCGGTTCAGCACTTTGTCCTTTTTGCCGGGCGCGTGAACATCGAGCCATTTTTCGAACAGGTCCTTCACCGCGTGCGGCAAGCGCACGACGATGTAGCCGGCGTATTTTGCACCAGCGTCGGTGGCGCGCTCGATGAGAGGAAGCATCTCGTGATCAGTGAGTCCGGGAATCGTCGGCCCCATCATCACGCCGACGGGCACGCCTGCGTCTGAAAGCTTCTTGATCGCTTCGATGCGCTGCGCAGGCATTGAGGTGCGCGGTTCCATCACGCGCGCCAGATCGGAATCCAACGTCGTCACCGAAATAAATACTGCCGCCGCCTGGTGCTTCGCCAGTTCTTGCAACAAGTCGATATCACGAGTGACCAGATGGTTTTTGGTGATGATGGAAACTGGATTTCGAAACTCGGCAAACACTTCCAGACAGCCGCGGGTGATTTCCAGTTTCTTTTCGATCGGTTGATAACAATCGGTGTTCCCACTCATCGCGACGACGCGCGGCTTCCATCGCGGCGACATGAGCTCTTTGCGCAACAGTTTCGGCGCGTCCTCTTTCACCATGATTTTGCTCTCAAAATCGAGCCCGGCCGAGAATCCTAAATACTCATGGGTCGGCCGCGCATAACAATAGATGCAGCCGTGTTCGCAACCGCGATAGGGGTTGATGCCGGTTTCGAAGCCGACGTCCGGCGAGTCGTTGTCCGTGAGGACCGATTGCGTTTTGTCTTTGAAATACTTCGTGCGCAAAGCTTTGCGACTGTCAGCCACGTCATCGGCTGACAGCGATGCATCGGCATCGGCGTCCACCTCGACGTGCAATTCCTCAAAGCGATTAGCCGGATTAAACGGCGCGCCTCGACCATGGATTGGAATTGCGGGTTGCATCTGTCGGCAGGACGAATATGTGCTGTCAAATGTCCACTTGTTTCGATTTCGGTTTAATGATAAACCAACAGTCAGCCTACAACAACTCAACTCCGTTCCGGGTGGTGCGGGCAATAAGCAATGAATCCAATACGTCCTTTGGGCGGGCTGATCGCTCTGCTCGTAATGTTATGTTGTATACCGGAAACACGGGGTCAAAATGCGCCGTCGATAACGACGCAACCGCAAAGCGCCACGGCGGTCGTGGGCGGGGCGACGAATTTGTTCGTCGTAGCCACCGGCAATGCGCCGCTGCGCTACCAATGGTATGCAGGCACGACGGCGCTGGTTGATGATGCCCACCTCACCGGCAGCACTAATGCGGCACTGAGTCTAACCAACATCACCACGGCTGATGCGGCTAGTTATTCTGTCGTTGTCAGTAATGCGTCGGGCGTCGTGACCAGCCTTGTCGCAACCGTCACGGTGGTTTCGCTGCCGGTGATTAATATCGTCAACAATCCGGCAGTTGCGATTGGCGGCAATGTGAACCTGGGCGCTAGTATTTTCAGTACCGCATCGTTAACAAATCAATGGTTTTTCAACGGCGTTCCGGTTGTCACAAACGAAAGGTTCGTCATCAACGAATATCCGTTCGTTTCCGGCGGCGGCATCAACAGCGTGTTGACCATTTTGAACGCGCAGGTTTCCGATGCGGGTACCTACTGGCTGGTCGCGTCCAACTTGGCCGGCGGGACAACCAGTTCATGCACGTTGGTGGTGGGCTACCCACCCGAGATCACGCAGCATCCGCAACCGCAAACGGTCACAAACGGTTATACCGTTGTGTTCAACGTTGCTGCGACGGGCTCTGATCCATTGAGTTACAAATGGAATTACAACAGTAGTCCTCTTTCTGATGATGCCCGGCATTTTGGAACAACCACAGCGTCGTTGACGATTTCAAACACCTTGAGCTCGGACAGTGGGTCGTACTCTGTAGACGTTGCCAATGCGATCGCTACAAGTTATAGCAGCAACGTCCTGTTGACGGTTCTTGTTCCTCCAGCTGTCACAAAACAGCCGCTGTCGCGCTCGGTTCCGCAGGGTTTGCCGACTACGTTCAGCAGCACGGGCACCGGTTCCGCGCCGCTTTCATTTCAGTGGCGTTTGAACGACGTCGCCATCTCGGGCGCGACAGCATCAGACCTGAAGCTGACGTCCGTGGGTCTGACAAACCTCGGCACTTACACGCTCGTGCTCAGCAATTCGGCAGGCACAGTGACGAGCAGTCCCGCCGCGCTGACGTTTGGGCCAGTTGCGCCCTGGGGTGACAACACTTACAATCAAGGATTGCCGCCGGCTGGGCTGACGAATGTCATCGCGATCGGCGCGGCTGGGAACAGCGATTATGCCTTACTCGCGGACGGTTCGCTTTTGCATTGGGGTATCAGCACCAACATCACGCCGAACGTTTCGAATCTGGTTGCAATGTCCATCGCATACACCGAAACAGGCATCGGATTGCGCTCGGATGGAGTGGCTGTGGGCATCAACCGCACGCTTTCTGGTGCTCCCTGGACGAACATCGTGGCCGTGGCGGCAGCGCCTTCTTATGTGTATGCGTTGCGCTATGACGGCACTGTTCTCGGCACCGACTCGCTCGTTCCGGCCAATCTCGACAATGTCACCGCTATTTCCGCCAGCGGCACGCAGGTGATGGCTTTGCGCAATGACGGAACAGTTGTGACCTGGGCTGTAACGGCCGGTGCGCCGATCACGCCCCCTTCCCCTCTGGCGAATATTACCGCGATTGCCAGTGGTTATAATTTCTGTCTCGCGGTGAAGTCCGATGGCCACATCGTTGCGTGGGGAAACAACCTGTCCACAAACATTCCGGCATCCGCAACCAACGTGGTAGCCGTCAGTGCAAGTCAGGCGTCGGGTAGCTCACCCCTTGCGGCAGCATTGCGTGCGGATGGCACAATTGTGACATGGGGCAGCACGGGCATCGTCGTCCCGACCAATGCCATTGCACCGTCAAAAATCAGCAATGCTGTAGCAGTCGCTGTGGGGACAGGAAATGGCGTCGCACTCGTGAATAACGGTTTGCCACTGCTGGTGCAACCGCCCGTAGGCGGCACGGCGTACTCGGGGCGTAATTTCACTTTACGCGGACTGGCGATCGGTGCGGCACCACTGTCGTATCAATGGTTTCATGATGGAGCAATCGTCACCAACGCTACGAATTCAGCGCTCGTTTTGCCGAACGTTTCTACGTCAGATGCGGGCGGGTATCAACTGGTGGTCACGAACGCGCTGGGCTCAACGACCAGCATCGCTGCGACTGTTCGCGTGAACGATAGCACGCCTTTTGTGTTGCAAGGGCCGGTCAGCCAAACATTTTACGTCGGCGCGACTGGCTCGCTGGGACGACCCATTAATGGTTCGGGACCAATGACAGTTCAATGGCGCTATCACCCCATCGCGAGTATTGGCATTTACACGAACATCCCCGGAGCAACAAACGAATACCTTGTTTTCAATCCCGTCAATGTCGGCAATGGAGGTTCCTATAGCGTGATCGCCAGCAATGCATTCGGCGTCTACACCAGTCCGTTGCTCTCGCTCACGGTGCGCCAGGTTGTGGCGTGGGGGATTAGCACTTACGGGAATACCAATGTGCCGACGTCGCTGACTAACGCGACCGCCGTCTGCGGTGGTAATTACTACAATTCATTCGCGCTTAGGGATGACGGATCTGTGTTGGCGTGGGGATTGAGTACATCTGGTGGTGTTGTGCAGAGTGGATTCAGCAACATCGTCGAAGTGATTTGCGCGTCCTCGGGCGGCGGCACTCCTGTATTGGGTTTGCGCATGGATGGGACGGTCGCCAGTTCAGGACTCAACGGGGCCGAGTCGAACATCGTCGCGAAGCTGTCGGGCATTGTGGCAGTGGAATCGGATGGGGGTGGTCGGACGTTTCTGAAACCGGACGGCACGATCTTGCGCCTCTATTCCGGGGGGACGACCAATTTCCTCAGTATCAGCAATGTTGTATCGTTATCGCAATGGGATGACGGGTTCCAGGCGTTGCGGGCGGATGGGACGGTTTTTAACTCTGGAAGCGGCGGCGCACCACCGTTCGCGACGAACGTGGTCTCCATCGCCTCCAGCCGTTACGCCGGAAGTGTTCTGAAGCGCGATCAAACGATCATCGATTACAGCCACTCCTACGGGCCGCCATCAACGAATAATTTTTTGGCCATCGCATCCACTGCAACCGCAACGGAACTCGGCGTTGGCGTCGACGGCAGCGTTCATGTCTGGGGCGGTTTTGACGACACGACAACAAACATTCCCGGGGGCCTGCCGAAGTTACGAGTTATAGACGGTGGTTATGGCGAATTTCTTGCGCTCTGCACGTTGCAGGATTTCCAACCGCTTTTTCTGCACACAGCGTTGAACACGAGCAACCTCGTCGTATCTTCGCACAATTCGCCGCAGTGGTACGCGCAAAGCAATGTCTGCCACGACGGATTCAGTGGAGCGCGTAGTGCTAAACTCGGCCAAAACACCGCGTCGTCGATGCGCACGCTGATGACGAATGGTCCCACAACAGTGAGTTTCTGGTGGAAGGTTTCGTCGGAAACGAATCATGATTTCCTCACGTTCTCGATTGGTGGTATCCCGCAAAGTTCTATTTCTGGTGAGGTCGATTGGCAGCACGTTGTGTTTACGGTTCCGGCGGGTCCGCAGATGCTGGTCTGGACGTATTCGAAAGATGCGAGCGGCACAGCTGGTCTGGACGCCGGGTTCGTTGACGAATTCGCCATCGGCCCGCAGCCGCCAACCATTTTTGTGCAGCCACAAAGCCAAACCTTGCTCAGCGGCAGCACGGCAATTTTCAGTGTCGGCGTCAATGGCCAATTGCCATTCACCTATCGATGGTATCGGAATAACGACCCGATCGGGCCGAATACCAACGTCCTGACGTTCTTAAACGTCCACCGCTCTTTCTCGGGGACATTCAAAGTGGTCGTCAACAATTCGCTTGGCACCGTGACCAGCAGCGACGCCGTCCTGACCGTGCGCACACCGCAGCAAATCGCAACTCCGTTGCTACAGCCGGATGGAAGTTTTCTCGTTACGTCTGGAGACGCGGATGGTTTTTACATCGGCAACCAGACCAGCGCCGCTGCTTTCCAGGCACAGTATAGTTCGAACTTGGTCGATTGGTTGCCGCTCAACGCTGCGCTGTCCATCAGCAACGGATTGCTGCAATTCAACGACACTGACGCGACGAACGATCCGATGCGGTATTATCGCGTGATCGAACCGTAGTAGCGGCGGTTTGTGCGGCAGGACGAACGTGTGCTGTCAAATACTCACTTGTTGCGGATGCGTATTTATGATAACCCGTCCGTCAACACGGAACAATTCACCCCGACATCCGTTGTTCCGTTAGGGAAACGAAAACTCTAATGCGCTCTCTATTTATAGCCGGCGTCCTCACCGCGCTCTCGTTGATCGCGGCCAACACCGCATTCGGCCAGGCCGCTCCGGGAATAACAACTCAACCGGCCAGCCAAACCGCGCTCCAAGGTTCAAACGTGGTGTTCAGCGTGGTCGCGAGCGGCCAGGCAACGCTGATCTATCAATGGTCCAAGGGCGGCGCGAACCTGTCCGACAGCGGCCACATCGTCGGGTCAACCACCTCCGCGCTCACAATTCTCAGCGCTTTGGCCGGAGATGCTGCGTCCTATCGTGTTGTCGTGACGAATCGCCATGGCTCTGCAACGAGTTCTGACGCCACCCTCGCCGTACTCGTGCCGCCCACAGTGACGCAACAACCATCGAGCATCACCATTGGCATCGGCAGTAATGCGACTTTCAACGTCGAATGGGGAGGCACCCAACCCATTACCAATACTTGGTTCTTCAACGGTTTGCCTCTCACAGCAGGGGCGCGAATCGTAATTTCCAATCAGGTTTCAGCCTCAGGCTCGCTCATCGGTTCGCTATCGATTACTTCAATTCAAACCGTAGACGCAGGCACTTACTCGGCGGTTGCGTCAAATGTCGCAGGGTCGGCGACCAGCTCCGCGGCAACACTTACGACGATCGCGTTCCCGCCAGCGATCACCGCGCAGCCGCAAAGCCAGACGGTCGTCGACGGAACTCCGGTTTCGTTCTCCGTCGGTGTCTCCGGAACATTACCGATTTCGTATCAGTGGTATCGCGACTTCACGCAGTTGGGTGATGACAAATTCATCAGCGGCGCGACCACGCCTACACTCTCCCTGTCCACGCCGTCCATCGGGAGCTACTATTTGGTTGCAAGCAATGCCTTCGGCAGCACCAACAGTCTGGCAGCCATTCTTACAGTGCTCTTCGCGCCTAGTATTACTATGCCCTACAATGAAATCGTCGGTGTCGGTACAAACGCCATTCTCAGAACAACCGTGAGCGGCACGCACCCGCTCACGAACGTTTGGTTCTTCAACGGTTCGCCGGTCGTGTCAGGGGGAAGATATCTGACGGTCGAGAATATTTCCGATGTGGTCGATGCATATCTGGTGATTTCGAACGCGCAAACGGCCGATTTGGGCTCATATTGGGTGGTGTCTTCCAACGTTGTCGGCTCGGCGACGAGTTCTGCGTGGTCGCTAAATCTTGGATACCCGCCCGCTATGATCGACCAGCCACAAAGCCAGACGATAACGACCAACGGCTGGACGACGTTATCCGTGAACGCCAGCGGAACGGACCCGATCACTTACCAATGGTACGAAGGAACAGCCCGGCTATCGGACACGTCGCAGTTCATCGGCACACAAACCGCAGCGTTGACCATCACCAACGCCAACGTGTCGAACATATCCAGTTATTCAGTTGTTTTAACGAATGCATTTGGACAAACCACCAGCGCGGTCGCCACAGTGACCGTGGTATCGGTTCCCGAGGTTCTTACAGCGAACAGCCTGACGGCGGTTGTCGGAAGCAGCCCAAAGTTGGGAGGCTACATCACGAGTCTTACTGCGGTCACAAACCAATGGTTCTTCAATGGCGCACCGATTGTGACCAACGATCATTTCGTCACTGCCGAACGAATGGTCGGTTCACAACTGGAGTCGTTGTTGACTATTTCGAACGCGCAGGTTTCTGACTCGGGTAATTACTGGTTGGTTTCCTCCAATTTAGCAGGCGGCACGGTCAGTTCGAACATCACGTTGGTGGTGGGGTATCCGCCGGAAATTACGCAGCAACCGCTGACGCAAGCCGTGACTAATGGATTTCCGTTCACGTTGACGGTTGGGGCGACGGGGTCGGACCCTCTCGGTTACCAGTGGTATTGGGGTATCGCATCAATTGGTGAAGGTGGTCACTACGTCGGGATGCAAACGGCGTCGTTGACTGTCACCAATCCGTTGAGCAGCGATGCCGGCAGTTATTCGGTCGTGGTGACCAATGCCTTCGGCAGCGTGACCAGCAGCAACTCGGTAGTGACGGTGTTGATCCGGCCCTCGGTAGCGATACTCGGGCGGTCTGTGCCGCTTGGTTGGCCGACGGTGTTTGCGGGCAGTGCCAGCGGTACGACTCCGCTGTCATATCAATGGCAGCTCAATGGAGCGGATATTTCCGGTGCGACGAATTTGAGTTACAGCATCGCGAGCATCACGGCGAATGATCTCGGCACGTATAACCTGGTGGTAAGCAATGTGGCTGGAGTAACGGTCAGTTCGAATGCGTTGCTGACGGTTGGGCCGGTGGTTGGGTTTGGAGATAATTCTTACAACCAATGTCTGCCGCCGGCGGGGCTGAGCAACGTTGTTTCGGTGGCCGGGGGCTGGGGCAGTTTTGCAGTGACTGTGGATGGCGCGGTTGTGAAATGGGGAAATACTCCAGGCACGCCATCAATACCGGCGGATTACACGAACATTGTCGGGCTCGCCGTTGCCCCGAACTACGCGGTTAATACCGGCGATGCGGGAATTGCATTGCGCGCAGACGGAACAGTTGCGGGATTTGGAAAGTCTATTCCAACCACATGGAGCAACATCGTGGCGGTCGCATGTAATTCCAGCTACCGATACGGGTTGCGGTCGGATGGGATTGTCTTGGGCACCGAACAACTGATGCCAACGGGTTTGAATAACATTGTGGCTATTTCTGCTGCAGATACTCAGGTGATGGCTTTGCGCAATGACGGCACGGTTGTTGTTTGGTCACTTAGCACATCCAGCGCAACCAATGTGCCGCCTGGGTTGTCGAACGTGGTGGCGATCTCCAGCGGATACAGCATCTGTTTGGCGGCAAAGGCCGACGGCACGGCCGTCGCTTGGGGCAGAACCGGGTCGACGAATTTGCCTAATGGACTGAGCAACGTGGTAGCTGTCGCGGCCAGCCAATTTTCGGGCGTCACAAGCCGGACCACCTATTGCACCGCCCTCCGCACCAATGGAAATGTTGGGTTCTGGGGTGGCAGTTTTTTCTCGACGAATTTGGTTTCATCGGCCAGCAACGCGGTTGCGATTGCGGCTGGTTATTTCAATGGGCTGGCTCTTATTAACGATGGCTCGCCGCAGCTGGTTCGTCTGCCAGTGGGCGGCACCGCTTACAGCGGGCGCGATCTTGTGCTGAAAGCGCAAGCGGTCGGTGCGCCTGTAATTACTTACCAATGGTTGCACGACGGGAACGTGGTGACGGATGCGACCAATGCGACGTTGACGTTGACGAACATTCAACTGACCGACGCGGGACATTATCAGGTGGTGGTGACTAATGCCCTGGGGTCAGTAACGAGTGTGACTGCGCCGGTGAAGGTGATTAATAGCGCGCCGTGGTTTGTCCAACAGCCAACCAATCGCACGGTGGTTCTCGCTAGCAGTGTTAATTTAGGCGGCATGCCGGTGAATGGTTCGGGCCCGCTGAGTTACACGTGGCGTTTTTCGAACATCAAAGGAAGTCTTACGAATATTGTGACCACCAGCACCGATTTAGTGCTGAACCCGGTTCAGGTCTCGGATATGGGCACTTACTGGCTGGTCGTGAGTAACGGCTTCGGGGTCGCGACGAGCCAGACGATCAATTTGACGGTGAGGCAGGTCGCGGCATGGGGTGACAACACTTATAGCAAAACCAATGTTCCGACCACATTGACGAATGCCATCGCGATTTGCGGCGGGAATAATTACAACTGCGTGGCTCTTCGGGACAATGGCACGCCGCAGCAATGGGGTTATTCCGGCACGAGTTCACCCGCCAATATCACAAACCTGTGCGAGGTCGCAGTGGCCAACGGCACTTCGGGGTTTTATGGATTGCGGACGGATGGCAAGCCGGTCGGTTGGGGAAATCTTCCGCTCGCGGTCGTGAACGCGATTTCGAATATTGTTTCAATCGAAGCGGATGACGGCGGTTCAACTTATTTGCGAACGAACGGCACTTTCCTTCGCCTCGATAATGGCGGCAACGTCATTAGTCTTTCCGCCGCGATCAACACGAATGTCGTCGCGATTTCTCGACTGAACGGCGACATCGGTTTCATGGCATTGCGCGCGGATGGCACCTTTTACACCAGCGGCGCGAGCTTGCCAACCGGCCCGACTAATGTCGTTTCGGTGGCGGGCTCTTTTCTTGACGGCGTTGCGCTCAAGCGCGATGGCACTGTGCAGTCCTGGGGTTTTACCAACGCACCGTTGTCCAATATCGTTGCAGTCACCGCAACCGCATCCCAAATGCAATTCGCAGTTCGCGCCGATGGCACCATTACCAATTGGGGCCGAACAGGAATCCAGGCCTCCAACGTCCCCCCGTTGATCGTCAGGCCGTGGTCTCTCGACGGCGGCTACGATAACGTCGTCGCGTTGTTCACGACGAATGCTTTTCCGCCGGTCCCGCTTTATACCGCGCTGGACACGAGTGCGCTGGTGGTGAGCTCGCGCAGCAGTCCGCAATGGTTTGGGCAAACGAATTTCACGCACGACGGCCTGCACGCCGCTCGTAGCGCCGCGCTCGGCAACAACACCGCTTCATCGATGCGCATGCTCGCGACGAACGGCGCAATCAAAGTTAGTTTCTGGTGGAAGGTTTCGTCGGCGACGAATCACGGGATGTTGACGTTCGCGATCGGCGGCGTGCCGCAGGCCTCCATCTCCGGCGAAGTCGATTGGCAACAAGTGACGTTCACGGTTCCCGCCAGCCCGCAGATGCTTGTTTGGACCTACTCAAAAGATTCTGCAGCGGGCGCGGGCCAAGATGCCGGGTTTGTTGACCAACTGACTTTCACTCCGATCCCAGCGGCGATCACGCTTCAGCCCGTTAGCCAAACGGTCGTTGGCGGAACGACCGCGTTGTTTACTGCCAGCGCGACCGGCACACCGCCGCTGAGCTATCGATGGTATAACCTCACGAACGGCACACCTATCGGAACAGCGCCCGGTTTATTTCGCTTTGTGCCGGCATCGCGTTCCTCGTCCGGAACTTATTATCTGATCGTCACAAATGCGTTCGGCAGTGATCGCAGCACGAACTTCACTTTGACGGTGCATGTGCCGCAGAGAATTGGGCTGCCGTTGCTGCAATCGGACGGGACGTTTCTGCTGACGTCTCAGGACGTTGATCAGACGTTGTTCCCGAGCGGCACTGATGCATCCGGGTTCCAGGCGCAATTTAGTTCGAACCTGATCGATTGGTTGCCGGTGAATGCGACGTTGTCGATCAGCAATGGCGTAATGCAATTGAACGACACCGACGCGACGAACGCGATGCAGCGATTTTACCGAATTATCGAGGGCTGGTGATTATTCCTGACTTTCGGCGACGCTGACTTCAGCGCGCAAGAGATCGTGGAGCGTGATGACTCCGATCAACCGGTGGCGTTCGTCCACGATCAGGACCAGCATTGTCGTCGAATTGATCAGCAGATTTTGCAGATCGCGGACAGTGCGATCGCGCAGACAAACGACGGCGCGTTCGAGTTTGGGCGGACGTTGTGCGGCCAAGGCGGCCATCGCTTCGGTTCGGGTCAAAATGCCGACTGGCTCTCCGTTTTGCACGACGGGAAACCGTGAATAGGGATGCGTCTCCAAAATGCTGCGGCAATTGGCGAGCTCACTATTTTCGATCACGACCGGTTTGAAATTCGCAATGGCCGGGACCGGCAATTGTTGCCAGGCCTGCAAATCGCGGGGCGGAATGACGTGTTCCAGGTTGTGGCCGTCTTGCAGGAGCAAGGCTTCATAAAAATTGTGACGCGCCATTGCGTAGGCGACCGCTTCGCTCACAAGCGCTCCCAACATCAACGCGGGCACGACGGAAAATTCGTGGGTCATTTCGAACACGATCAAAATACCAGTTACCTGCGCGCGGACGACACCGCCTAAACAAGCGCTCATGCCGACGACCGCGAGCAGTGTGGCGTCGCTTGGCTGCAGGGGCATGAACATCGAGCAGACGCCCGAGACCAACACGCCGCACATGCAGCCGAAGAACAGCATCGGCGAAAAAATTCCACCGCAACCGCCGAAGCCATAACAGACGATCGTCGCGATTAATTTTGCCACGAGCAGGAGCGCGGCGATTTTCCAGGTGAGTTGGTTGGCTAATCCTGACGAAAGGTCGTCGTAACCGAGACTGAACACGCCAAGATGTCCGGTGCCGAGGAAAACCGCGCAACCGATACCCCATGTGATCACGCCACCGATGACCGGCCCGAGCCACGCCGGGATTTTCCGTTGGCGTTTCCAACTGCTGCGCAGCCGGAGGGATGACTTTTGGAAAAGCATGCCGGCGAAGCTTCCGAGCGCGGCCACCACCGGCACCAACACATATGCCTCCCAATTCACCGCGCCGATTTCCTGGAGTGTGAACGCGGGTTGGCGTCCGATGATTCCGTGCACCACGAATGCGCCAATGACCGACGCCAACAGGACGCTGCCGAGCGCGCGGCTGTTCAAGTCTTCGATGATTTCTTCGAGCACGAACGTGATCGCGGCGAGCGGCGTATTGAACGCGGCTGCTAAACCAGCCGCAGCACCAGCTGCCGCCGCGTGACGTCGTCGCTGTTTTGGTTCACCGAATATTCCGGCGAGATTCGAAGCGAGACCGCCGGCGTAATGGACGCTTGGACCTTCACGACCGAGGCTGCTGCCGCCGCCAATGCTTAAAATGCCACCGAGAAATTTCACCCAAACCGTCTTAAACGGAATGAATCCAAATTCTTTCCAGTAGGCGAGCTTGAGTTGTGGGATGCCGCTGCCGGCCGCGTCGGGCGCGAATTTGGTCAACAGGAAACCGACCACGGCAGATGTGCCGACGATGATCGCAAATGTTGTCTCAAGAAACGTTGCGGTGGATTGATGGGCGAGCTGTTTGAAAGTGCTGTTGTAGAGCAGTGTGATGAGTAGTTGGAAACCAACTGTTGCCCCTCCCGCGATAACGCCATAAGCGCACGTGACAATTACGGTGCGAGCTTGTTTCGGTAGTTTGCCTAAAAACCCCGAGAAAGTTTTTGCGATCACGACCGAGCGATTGTCGGGGAAACGTGAAATCATTCAAGTGATTCCGTCGCGCGGGCTTGCCGGAGTGCTCCGGAAGGCATTCCATTTGTTCGGCGTTAACAACTCGTGCTTGAAATCGTCGGCCAACACCCTCAACATCGCCTCACCCTAAACAACGGGAGTTTTATGCGAAAAATTTTTCTTACTTTGTTAGCAGTTGCACCGCTTGTTATCGCCGGATGCAGCTCGATCACCAATCTCACCCCGAGCAAGTTGCCGCGTAATGCCACCGGCTTTTACCAGGTGGAAGCCGCCTGGAACAGCCGCCAACGCACCATTCGCGACGAATCGATGAAGCCGCTCGTCCTGATCGGCAACGAGGTCTATGAAATGCGCCGTGTGCCGCGCGTGGAGAATCGTTGGGAAACCATGATTCCAATTGCTCCGGACAAAGATGCGGTTCGTTACCAGTTTAAGTTCGACTACATGGTCAACTCGATTCCGCGCGCGTTGCCAGACAGCAAAATGTCGCCGGAATACAAACTGCAAATCATGGACAAGAAGTAATCAGCTAGCGCTGCTGATTTCTTCGATCGCCTTTTCACAATACCAACGCACGGCGTCCGGTATCTTCGGCACGAGCCTGTCCATGTCGGATTTACTGCACCAACGGATGTCGTGATGTTCCTCGGTCGCGAGGGTGACCTGGCCAGCTTTCGGGCGTGCCCAATATATCATTCCGATATGCTCGTGCGTTTCGCTAATGCGGTGGATGTCCAAAAATCGTGGCGCGATCAAGGCGCGTGTCCCCGGGCCGGTCGTCGGCGGACGTTCTCCGAGCAGTTCAACGTCCAAGCCGCTTTCTTCTTTGGCTTCGCGATAGGCGGCGATCTCCGGATCTTCGTCGAGTTCAATGTGCCCGCCCAAGGGCAGCCACTTGTTCAATTTGCGATGGTGAATCAGCAGAATTTTCGCCTCGTGCACAACAAAGATGGCGACGGTAAAATCAATTTTCTCGTGGATGTGAGCCATTACGCAAAGTGTGAACCTACTGGCGCGCGTGAGCAAGTGCTCGTGAATCTCACCCTAGTCGGAGATGGGAACTTCTTCGCCGGTGAGCAAGACGCGCCAGCGGTAGGGGGAAATGAAGTCAATTGCACCGCATCCAGTTCTTCGACTCCGTTGATGTGCGCTTTGCAAATGCGATGCCAGCCGTCGAGAACTTCGCCGTCGGGCGCGATGATAATCGGGTAGCTCAAATCGCACTCGAAGATGTCGCGGGCGTGATCGGCAATCGCCCGGCAGGTGGGCAACAGGTTGCGCGGCCCACCGAACCAGTGAACGTCATCGAAGCCAGCGAGCTCGCTGACGCGCACTTTTTTCACCGGCAAATCCTTTGCCAGCTCCCACAGTTGTTGCATGCGGAAAAACCGCATTGAACCGTCAGCAGCCGGCGGTTCGCAAGACCGACGGGCCGCTGCGCGTTCCTGGTGTGACTTTGGTGTTTTCATGGGAAACGATTCGCGCGTAACGATTGTGAACGGAGCCGCGCGGGTGAGCAAGCCGCAGTCTTTGGGAGTGCGGACGTCGCACTGCGGAAGAAAAGAAAACAAAGTAGAGAGGCCGAAGATGGGATAAGGCGCAGTTCGACGAAAGACCTTGGATTTTATTTCCCCGGCTCCACCTCCAGCGCAGCCGTTCCAAGGATCTTATCCCATTTCAGCCTCTCTACGTGCTTATTGTTTAGCCAAATCCGTGCCACGTTTGTGTGCCGCCGAAAAACGGCGTAAACCCTTGGAAAATGCGGGTTATGTCACATAGAGAGTGCGGGAAGGTGCGGCTGTTTCACGCATGGTTGAAGAAGTTCACGCATTCAAAGCGGGGACGAGCGAGACAATAGTGGGAACATGGCGTAGCGATTCGGCTACAGCTTCTTCGCCAAAATCGGCGCGTTGTCGTCGCCGGTTTCCCAAACGACGATGACTTCGCTACCCAACGGGGCCATCGCGGGATATTTTCCAGGCACGACCAGTGAGATGGGGCCTTTGGTGTGAGTTTTTCGGATGACGATTTCGCCTCCGTGTTGCCAAGCCGTAAAAATACAATCCGGTGCTGCGACGCACGGTTGCGATGCTTCCGGTTCGAGTAGCGTTTCCAAGTTTGAGTCTGTGCTCGATGAAAAAACTGCTTTGCCGCGACGCCACACGGCATACACCGAACCATCGTGGCGAATCGCGATCGCGCCGCCGTCCATCGGACACGCGTTCAATGGCAACGTGCCCGACCCGAGTTTCTGCGCCGAGCCGAACGTTTTTCCGGCGACGTCGCTGACGGCGAGATACATATCGCGCGAACCTTTCAGCCAATTCCGCCACATTGCGAACAGTTTTCCGTTTGGACCAAACGCCAGACTTGGGTGACAACATTCGCAAATGTGTCCATCGGGTGAACGATAGATGAGAAAATTCGTCGACCAAGTCACACCACCGTCTTTGGAAATCGCACCGCGCAATTCGGTTTTGGCCGTGCGCAAATCGAGCCAGGCAGTCGCAACCGTGTTGCTGTGAGCGGCCATGGCGTGAAGGCCTTCACGCGCGGCTTTCGGCACGTCATTTACCCCAGCGGCTTGGCTCCAGTGCGCGCCGCCGTCGCGTGAAATCCAGCAATACAGATTACCTTCTTCGTGCGAAATCGCGCTGACGGCAATGACATTGTCAGCCGCAACGATTCTCGGCCCACGCCGCATGCCGAGCGACAGTTTCGGAATCGTTGCAACCAATTGCGGCGTTTCGAAACTCTTTGCTGAATTTGTCGAGCAAGCGACGTAAATCGAATCCCCTTTGCCAAACGTAACGAAGATGGCGTTGTCCCGAGCTACCGCAACTTGCGGCTGCTTCGCGCCGGCAAAAGATTTCGGAACAACCGGCACTTGCGCGTGAATCGCGACGCTCACGGCGATCAGAACCAGAGCCGGGAGGAGCGTTCTCACATCTCGAATTTCTCGAGCCGGTTTAGCCCGAGCTGCCACGGGATCCAGCCGACGATGAGAGACATCGCGATAAAGGCGACCCAGCTCCCGACGATCCATTCGATGGAAGTTTCACCTTTCCAACCCCACGGCGAACCCATCGCGAGGACCGCGACAGAGGCGACGATGTAAAGAAAGCTCAAAACGAGACAGAGCGTTCCGCCGAAACCGCTGACGATTTTCGACGGGTTGTCCTCGCGAAAATTCGGGTAAAGCGCACCGAGACCCGTCGCCAGCGCAGTCAAGGTGAAGGTCATCGTCGAAATAATCAGCGCCAGGTAAAACGTGCGGTCCAACGACAGTTGCAGCATGTAAGACGAAATCGCAATGAGCGCGAGCGTCACGCCGAGGGCCGCGCGGCTGGCCAGCCAATACTTCGCGCGTTGCACCTGAATCAATCCCAGCGGCGCCATGCCGACGATCCAGAGCCGCTTGCCTTCGAGCGAGAATTGCGGAAACACGAAACGCGTTGTCAGGGTCGCGAGGTTGAGCGCGCACGCGCCGAGATTTAAATAGCACACGAGATGCACCCAGAACGGGCTGGCCAGTTGTTGCGAGAAATGTCGCAGGTTGATGATGTAAACGCCGAGCAGCCCGAACAGCACCAGCGTTTGGCCCCATTGCAACGTGTCGCGCCAAAACATGCGCGAGTCTTTCACGAGAATAGCGAGGACGTCCGATGGCGGGTTATACCAATAAGCCAGGGCGCGCTCCGCCCAGCCGCGTGGATAACCGAACTCGACCTTGCGCTCGCCACGGCGTCGGAACCAATCCCACTGTTGAAAAATACTGGCGCGGCTTTGCACGGTGGCGAAGGATTCGTAGAATTGTTTACCGAGCGACGTAAACGACAGGAACCCGAAGAACAAGACGTTGCTTAACAGCACGAGCAGGAAGAAAAACGCCGAGCTCAACGCGCCTTCCGCCCAGTTCAGCACGCTGGCCGAGAGCCAATAGCTCGGCAACCACGGCCATTCGGCGAAATGCGTGTGCATCATGATTTTGTCGAGCGTCACGAGCACGCGCGCATCGGTCGATTCTTCGGTGAGCGGTTCGGGCCGGAACCAGATCGTCACGAGCGGAATCGCGACGCACAGCGTAATTACCGCCGCGATTTGAAAGCTGCGTCGATCCAGATAACGCGCGAGATTCAGCGCCACCCACGCGCCAAAAACTCCCGGCAAAATGATAAACATCCCGATTGCGGCCAGCGTCATCAGATAAAAATGCCACGGCACCTGACGCGTCAGACCGTAGGCCGCGAGCAACGGCGCGATGAGAAAGATAAACGCCCACGAGGCGAGCAACGCCGATTCAAAAAATTTCCAGCGAAAGATGGTTTTCGGCGAGAGCGGCAGCGAGACGAGGAACTGCGTTTCGCGATTACGAAAATAATTGCTGTAGCCGATGACGATATTGCTGAAGAGCAACAGCACGAACAGGAACGCGAAGAGGAGGTAGAGCAGCCGTTCAGTCAGCAGCGGGCCGAGCGCGGGAAAGTTATTGAGGAAGCGCAACCCGAACCGAAAAAGCATGAACGAGAGGACGAAGTAAGCGACAACGAACAAACCAACCGATGACGATAACAGCCGCGACTGGCCGCGCACTGATTTGAGACGTCGCCAATGCTGCAGCGCGTTTGTGCGCGCCAGCAGCCAGAGCGGTGTTGATCGGACGAACCCGTTCATTGAAACCATTTTAATAGCAACCCCGCGAATAGCACGGGGATTTCTATCGAAGAAAGGAACGTCGTGTGGTTCGGGACGCGCGAAGCAGTCTTGGACTGCGCCCTATTCAGCTTGTTTGTGCTGCTGCGACCACAACGAAGGCTTGCTGCGTCCAAGGGGTTTCCCTACATTTTGCTCATGGCCAAAGTCCTGCTGCTTGATGACGAAAT
The DNA here is from genome assembly GCA_963702845.1 of uncultured Verrucomicrobiae bacterium. GTDB lineage: Bacteria > Verrucomicrobiota > Verrucomicrobiia > Limisphaerales > Palsa-1400 > JAICXV01. Next base: position 5,219,502 of record OY969763.1, read on the forward strand.
TACGATGTTGCAGATGGTGACGGAGCTGCTTCGCTCCGAGGGCCACGAGGTCTTTCCTTTCAGCAATTTCGACGCCGCGTGCGAAGCCATCGAGGCGCAACGACCGGACCTCGTCATCACCGATCTTTACACCGATAAAAACAAAAATCCTTACGGCCTGGAGATGCTCCAAAAAGCGCGCAGCCTCACGCCGCCCGCGACCGTGATCATGATCACCGGGTTTGCCACGATCGAGACGGCGGTGGACGCGATGAAGAAGGGCGCGTTCGATTATTTGGCGAAGCCTTTCAAGGTGGACGATTTCAAGATCGCGGTGCGCCGAGCGCTTTCTTACAGCGAAGCGGTTTCGGAAAACGTTTACCTGCGCAAACAACTTAAGAAAAAGTATCAGTTCAATCAACTCATCGGCACTTCGATCAACATGCAGGACGTGTTCAAGATGATCGAACGCGTCGCCGATACGGACAGCACGGTTTTGATTCTCGGCGAGAGCGGCACAGGTAAGGAATTGATCGCGCGCGCGCTGCATTACAATAGCCGCCGGCAATTTGCCCCGTTCGTGCCGATCAACTGCAGTGCGTTGCCGGAAAATTTGTTGGAATCAGAATTGTTCGGCCATCGCAAAGGTTCGTTTACCGGCGCGATCACGGACAAGAAAGGTCTGTTTCAAGAAGCGGACGGCGGGACGATTTTCCTCGATGAAATCGGCACGATGCCGGCGGTGTTGCAAAGCCGGTTGTTGCGCGTGTTGCAGGAAAAGGAAGTCCGACGCGTGGGCGACAACGTGCCGATGACCGTGAACGTGCGCGTTCTGGCCGCAACGAACGAAACGCTCGAGGCGCGCATCAAAGAAGGGACTTTCCGCGAAGATCTTTTTTATCGCCTGAATGTTATCCCCATTCACATGCCGGCGTTGCGCGAGCATAGGGAAGATATCCCGTTGCTGGTGGTTCACTTTTTGAAGCAGCGCCTCAATCCGAAGACCGGCAAGCCGTTCCAGATCACTCGCAAGGCTGTCGATTTACTTTCGGAACATATGTGGCCGGGCAACGTCCGCGAATTGGAAAATTCGATCGAACGCGGCTGCGCTTTGTGCGACGACGGCGTGGTGCGCATTGCAGATCTGCCGCCGGTGGTTGCGAAATTGGCGAAGGAGTCGGATGAGAACGACGATATTATCGAAGTGAAGGCGACGCCGCCGAGCCCGAGCGATACGCAGATTCGCACGTTGAAAGAAGCGGCTGCCGCTGCGGCGACCCATGCCCCGACCGGATTTGCGCAGCCGATTGCGTCGTTGAAAGATTTCCTGCACGACCAGGAATCGGCTTACCTCAATCGCGCGCTGGCCCAAACCGGCGGCGACAAAGAATCCGCCGCGCAACTGCTCGGCGTCAGCGTGGCGACGTTGTATCGCAAGCTGGCCGAAGTGGAAACAGCGACGTAAGAGTGTGGCGCGTGGGTAACCTGGCGGGAGATGTGGCGCTAGCCACATTTGTAGGTAGCCGTGGGTTTCAACCCACGGAAGGCGTCGACCAACGACCAATTGTGTCGCGTAGCGACACGTGAACCCGGGTGTGTATGCAACAGGGAATCGGGTTCAAGCGTCACTACGCGACGCAATTAATTCTAACCGCACGGTGTTCCGTGGGTTAAAACCCACGGTTACCTTCAAGAATCGCTAACGCGATTCACTACGCAACAGGCCTCGCGAAATTTTCTGTGGCTAAGTCGCCGCGTTTCGAGACTTGAACCGTTCCGCTTTGTCGCGAACACGACCTAAAACCTTGCGGACTTTTTCCTTCGTTTTGCTTTCACCGAGATCGCGGTGCAAGACCCAGCGCGTGTGCGGGATCGCCGTCGCGGAGATGTCTTCAGGCGTGGTGTGTTTGGCGTTGATGCCGGGTGCGAGATCGAATCCGATTTTGCAATAGAGGTGCTGGACGAACGCGGAACAGAAAAAGGAACGGTCGCGCGCGAGCACATTTTCTTTCGTGCGCAGCTCGGGCTTTTTGAGCGCGAGCAACGTGCCGAATAGTTCGCGCACGGAATATTTGGTCGCGTCGGACATGAGTTGCAGGCCGTGGCACAAGAGGGAACGCAGTTGTTCGTCGGACAGGTTGAAGTCGAGAATCGCCAGCGTGCCGTAAAGTTCTTCGTCGTAATATTTGGCCATCCGATTTTCCTGAACGCCGAGCCGGATGTGTTTGTGAACGGCGGCGAGGTCGGACTCGATTACCCACTGATGGCCGTCGCAACGGCGTTCACCAAAAATGAATGCATGCGACCACGTACTCCATTTGCCGTCGGCAATGACGCGCCGTTCGGCGCGGCGAATGACGCGATCAATCAACGTGCTGCCGCCCGCGAGACCGATGCGACCGGGCCGCGCGTGGAGTTCAAGAAAATCGCGATTGGAAATATCACGGACGGTGATGACCTGGTTCACGCGCGCGAGCATAGCGGGTTTGATGAAGAAGGACACGTGAGAAGTAACGGGACTTGCAGCGCACAATTCAGCTGTGTCCCGGAGGGACGTTTGGGCGTTCGCTTGCCGGATAGGTAAAGAATTCACCGGCGTCTTCGGTGACCCTGTCGTTCGAGACGAATGGATTGAACTGTGGCGTGCGGCCGTGGCGGCGCATGTCGACATAGACCAAGAACATTCGCCATCTCGCCGCAATTCCGTGCAATTGTTTGGCAGCCAACCCGTGCAATCGCCAGGGCTGCGACGGCACAACCGACCCGCCGGTGCCGACGCCGAAGAAGGATGTCCGTGAATCGTGAGGCGCGAGATAGACCTGATTCATGCGCCGAGGGTCGGCAATCCATTGGCCGTTGGTTTGCGTCTCTACCATGACGGTCATCCAAAGCACTTCGTCGCTGTGATTGGTCAGCGTGAACACATTGCCGCCCACGTGCGCGCCAGTAATGACAATATGCGGTTGCGACGATGAATGGAGGAAGGCGGAGGCGGCGGCCACTGCGAGTGCGACGATTGCGATAATGAGCCATTTGCGCCGTGAAACCGTCGCGGTCGGTTGTGAGGCCGCTTCCATGTGAGCGGGATTTTGCGGTGAGCTCGGGGATGGCGCAATGGTGATTTGCGGAACAACAGCTTTCGAAGTGTGGACGTCCGCGCTCCGCAAAAAAACGATGCCGGAAACCCTACCCGAGGTCCCCGGCATCGCGCACTATGCAAACTTGCCACAAACAAATCCCCGTTTGCCTTTTCGTCAACGGATCAATTCACCCTCAACATCCACTTGTGCGGTCGCTTCACAACGCCGTTGCAGAAGGCCAAAAAGACCTTGGCCGCGTTCATCGGGTTCTCCGGGATGTGGTCCTCGGGAATTTGCGCGGCCATGCGCATCATCAGCGGCAGATCGTTGCTGTCGGTGGCGTAGTCCTGCGCGAGCGCGCCCACTAAAACAAACGCTAAAAACTGTTCTTTCTTCGTCATAATTTTCTCTTTCGTCTTTCTGTTACTGTTTAGTTTTCTAACTTCGCATCTCTTCGTCTCGTTTAAGGTCCGACTATCCTGCCAAAGTCACTTGGACAAAGGCTGTCCAAGTGGATTTTTATTTTGGTGCGGGAACAAGTTTCATGCGCGCGACGTAAAGTAGAGCCCTGCATGGACTTACGCTGTCAAACAGACGCTTGAAGGCTCCGGAAGACGAAATTTTCTTCCAAACGCAGCGATGAAATCACGCCGCTTGGACGTGGTAGGAAGGAGTAGAGGGAAGCTCAACCGTAACCCGGCATTAGCGCCGGGCTACGGTCGAAGAATGCTGTCGGCTAGTAAAGACTAGCGTTTCTTGCCGCGTTTGGCGGCTTTGGCCGGGCGAGATGCTTTCGCAGCTTTGTCCGACTTGACGTTGGCGGCGCGCACGAGGGCGCGGAAGCCGCGCACGAGCGGTTCACGGACCATCGCCGGGATTTCGCGCAACTCTTCCACCAGATCGCGCTCCCACTGTTCAGGGAACGCCATGCGATGCGTGCGGCGGGCCTGGACGGAGTCCGGGTTATCGCGCAGCAAGAGCAGCTTGAAGAGACGCAGGGTGACCGCGCTGGGGCGGACGGGGGAGTTTTCGCGAACAATCTGGCTGAGCGCGCTGGGCGTCATGCCTAATTGACGGGACGCTTCAGCCTGCGACCAACCGGACGCAGCGAGCAATTCACGGAACTCTTGTTTAGGATCGATTTCAGTTTGTTGTGCCATATGTATTAAATGTTAAATGATTACACTTTCAGTTGACTAGTGAAGTAACTTACTGTAATAACTACAGAGAATAAAAAATAGGCACAGATTTGCAACACTAAAAGGACTGATATGAAGTCACATTATGAAATGACCGGCCGGGGAACGACCCGGCAAATGAGCGCAATTCGACCGGCGCGCTCGGCCACGCACACGATTAAACCAGCCGCTACGAGGGTGAATATGCCGTCCAGCGCAGCTTTGCGGGTGCCGGCGCTGGCGGCTTGCGGCGGGCTGGATGTTTGGATCACGCCCGCCCAGGCGCGCAAGATTCTTGGGATCGCCCCTTCGGCGATTTATCGGCTGGTGGACCCGACCCGGCCATTGCTCGTTGTGAAGCGGCCATTGCGCCGGAAGATTTTGATCAGCTTGCGATCGGTGACGGCATTTTCTGAAGCGACGAAAAACCCGGACTTCTGGGAATCGGCACCGTTGCAGGCGCAGTTTGACGCAAAACTAAAAGCAATCAGCGAACACAAAGGGTGAAGGCGTCGTAGGTCAGCCTGTTACAGGACGCGATTGACTGGTTGCGTCACGAAGGGACGGTTGAAAACACCGCACGTCCAGGTCAGCCGCCCCTTCGGGACTCATCACATGGCGTAGCCATGTTTGAAGGTAGCCGTGGGTTTCAACCCACGGAATCGCGCCCGAGCAAAACGTGTTGCGTCGCGTAGCGACGCTTCAACCTGTCCATTGGATTGTAATTATCGCGCGACGCATGAAACGCCGGTTCACGTGCCGCTAACGGCACAATCATCCTTCAGCCCGCCTCACCCGTGGGTTGAAACTCTCGGCTACCTTCAAGAATCGCTAACGCGATTCGCCTCTGGAACGGCGTGACCAGATTCATCTTGACCGAAACCGAAGTGAGCGCAGACTCGAACTACTGTCAATTCAAACCACTGGGAGCACAAACCCGGCGAGAAAGGTCACATGGAAAACACATCTCGAACACGGTTCTTCAGTAACTCTGCTATTTTTCAACACCACCCTCAAGCAAGTGTCATGAAAACGGCTCTAGTGGCCTTCGTTCTATTTGTTGCGACGGCGGTGCACTCGTGCGCGCAAGGTTCGTTTCAAAATCTTTTTTTTGAGAATGCCACCATTGTTCCGGACGGATCTTCGCCCCATTTGATAAACGCTGATGCTGCTTTGCCGGGTTGGTCCGTTTCCTATGGTTCGGGCCCTGGTGGGGTCAACATTATCTATAATGACTTTAATTTGTCGTACGCTGCTGTTGGGCTTCACGACCCAAGTTCAACTATTACTCACCCATTACAGGGAAACTATTCCGTAATGCTTCAAAGTTCTCAGTATCCGTTTCCCGCCGATTCAGCTTCAATTTCGCAGACAGGTCTGGTGCCGCTTGGAACGAAGTCCCTTGTCTTCATGGGGCAGGGTACTCCGGGCAATTTTCAAGTCTCCCTGGGAGGTCAGACACTCAGTTTGACGCCTTTAAGCACCACGTCATCCTATACACTATGGGGGGCGGATATTTCATGGGCTGCAGGAACAACAGCGCCATTACAATTTACTGTTAATGGGTCGCAATTTTCGACGCTGCTTCTGGACGGCATCCAGTTTTCAACCACGCCGGCACCTGAACCATCGGTCTTCGTCCTGCTTGCAGTCGGCGCAGGGCTGTTCAGGGTACGGCGTCAGCGGTCGCAATCAGTCCGGTAGTCCGAGTCCGAGTCCGAGTCCGGTATTCTAAAGGAATACCGGACTACCGGACCGGCTATTCCGGAAATGCATTTTCGGAATTATCGGACTGGTTTTCCGATTCCTCGTAAAACCATTGACCTTCTAAGGTTTGCTTCAGATTTGGATGTTGCCGCGCTTCTTCCAAAACCGCGTAAAATTGTGTCTTGGAAATGCCTATTTCCGAACTGGCGATCATACACCACGTTTTCGTGCTGAGTTTCTGCCCTTTCAGACATCCAATGATCTTTTCCACTGTGAACCGCTTTTTCCGTCCGGGTTTTTGTTTCAATCGGCCTGTATTCAAATTCTCATCCCTCCGCATCAACGGATAAATCCACCGCACCACAAACGCCTCGATCGGCTTGAAATTCCTCAACGTCGCTTCGACCGTGAACGCGTCCTCCGCTTCGTGGCGGGTGAAGCTCAGGATGCTGTCGGGGTCGCGCGCGAAGACGCCGCTGCCGCTGATGCGGTCGATCGCTTCTTTGCCGGCCGCGTTGCCTTTGGCGTAATGCGCGCCAAATGCCACCGCCGCTCCCGTCGACACCGCCAGATGCTCGATCGCGTTCAACAACATCGCCACCTGACCGGCGGAATTTTCGTCGGTGCCACCGTAACATTTGTAAATCGGGTCCAAGATAATCAGGGCGTAACTGGACGTTTTGATGCGCTCCAGAATCTTCGGGAACAACACGTCATAACTGGCCGCCTGCCCGCGCAGGTTCCACAAATCGACGTCGCCGGGCTTGAGCGTGATGTTCTTGGACTGGGCAATCGCGCGCATGCGCTTGTGAAATTCGTGCTCAGCCAGCTCGAAGTTGAGGTAAAGCACCTTCCCTTTGCCGGTCTTAAATGACAACCAGGGCTCGCCGCACGCCACGGACAGCGCGAGGTCGGTCAGCGTCCACGTCTTGAACGTCTTGGAGCCGCCGCCAAGCACCAGTTTGCTGCCCTGATGCAAAAGGCCATAGACGACCTCGCGCGGCGCGGGCTGTTCGGCTTTGAGAAAAGCGCAGGCGTCCTTGATTTCCGGCAGACCTTTGCGGTTGTTGGTTAAGGCAATGGCCTGTTGCAAATCGCTCTGCAACGTGGCGAGCGGTTCGAGGAGATCGTGGGCGCGCGATTCGAGGCAGGCGGTTTGTTTGAGCAATTCGCGGCGGGCGCGCAACTCGTGCAGCTCCGCGACGTATTGCTCAAACATCAGAGCCGACCCATCCATGCCGATGATGTAACTAAAACCGCCGACATCTTCCAGCATGCCCTCGGCCTTGAGCCGCTCGACCAGCGTCAAAGTGTCGGGCGCTTTGCCGTCTTTGACGAGCGCATGGATGGCGTTGAAAATGCGTTGGTGGCGAAGGTCGTAAAAAGAAAGGCGCGTGATGCCGAGCCGTTCGATCTGCGGGGCGAGGCCGGGCGAGGTGATGAGACACCCCAGCACCTGCGCCTCGATCTCCACCGAGTGCGGCGGCAATCTGGGCGATTGCTCAGCCTTTTTTGCAGTAAATTCATTCGTTGTCATACGCCAGCGTTTTAGCGTATGAAGGGATTACTCGTCAAAAACTGTAGGAAAAGGAGGGAAACCAGGGAAAGAAACAGCACTTTTTCCCGACAAAATGGGGTGGTTTTGTGCGGTTGGCATGAATTTTGAGGGTGGGTTTTAGCCACAGATTGAACTGGCCGGTGGCGTGAATCACGACCTTGCGTGGGTGAACGCTATCAAGTCCTATCAGGTCATGCAGGTGGATTTGAGCTAACTCAAGAAGACAAGCGCCTGCAGGAACGGGTTGATGCCTTTCACAGCGCCGCAAATCCTCCCAAAGTTTCTCATTTTTGGTGTAGCGGTAATGAAAGCGATAGAGTTTCGGAACACCGAAGTTCGCTCTGACCGTCGACGAGATTTCGCTCCATGTCGAACAGGCCATACGACACAAGTGGTAAGTGTGAGATGCATGTGCGACTTACCCTGATTTTTCTTTACACCACTTTTCTCTATTCCTTCCGTAGCCGGACGTCGGCGTAACCAAAAAAGAAGCAATGACCGGGACGTGTGTTCACGTGCCGCGCACCAGGCCTATGGAAGCGCACGCGCATGCCTTGTCGGAATGCCATGAAAATAAATTTTTGCGTACTGGCCCTGCTCCTTTGCACCGTTGGCTGTAAAGGGAAGCACCGCGTTGCTACGCCGCCTCCGCCAATTGTGGAAGTCGCGCCCGTGACACAAGCCGACGTTCCGGTTTATCACGATTGGATCGGCGTTATCGACGGGTTTGTGAATGCACGCATCCGAGCTCAAGTGCCGGGTTATTTGATTTCGCAGAATTATCGTGAAGGTGATCCAATCAAGAAAGGTGACGTTTTATTTGAAATAGACCGCAGGCCATTTCAAGCAACACTCGACCAAGCCAAGGGGCTTCTCGCGCAAGCCGAAGCAAAACTTGGCAAAACGGAACTCGACGTCAAACGCTATGCACCATTGCTCAAGGACAAGGCAATCAGCCGGGAGGAATACGATGACGCGGTCCAGGCCAATCTCGAAGCACAGGCAGCGGTCGCGTCAGCGAAAGCAGCAGTCGAGCAGGCGCAAGTGAATCTGGGGTTTACGCGCATCGAATCTCCAATCGATGGAATTGCGAGTATTGCAAATGGACAAATCGGCGATTTGGTCGGGCCCAACACGACTGATTTGACGACGGTCTCAACAGTCGACCCAATCAAAGTCTATTACAACGTTACTGAGCAGGCTTATATCAATTTCACGAAGCTTTTCACCAGCGAGAGCAATAGATACGAGAGACTGCGAAAACTGGAAATCGAACTTCTTTTGGCCGATGGCTCTGTTTACCCGTTGAAGGGCAGAATCTATGCGGTTGATCGTCAAGTCAGCCCCACCACCGGAGCGCTTCGAATAGCCGCACTTTTCCCGAATCCTAATTACGCTTTGCGTCCCGGCCAATTCGGTCGTGTTCGGGTGAAATTCGAGCTTGCGAGCGGCGCACTACTGGTGCCGCAAAAGGCGGTCTCGGAATTGCAAGGCGCTTTCCAGGTGGCGGTATTGAATTCAAATAACACCGTGCACATCCAGCCGGTCCATCTTGGCGAACGCGTGGGCACACAGTGGATCGTGAAGGACGGAGTGCATTTGGGCGATCGCGTCATTGTTGAAGGAACACAGAAAGTGCGTGAAGGCTCGGCCGTTACTGTGACAAACGCGCCGGCTCAGCTTAATTCCGCACCCCATTGATCCGAATGTCCAAATTCTTCATCAATCGACCAATCGTTGCCATCGTGATCTCAATCATCATGGTTGTCGTTGGGCTTGTTACTCTTTTCGGATTGCCAGTGGCGCAGTTCCCGAAGGTTGTTCCGCCGGAAATTTTTATCCAGGCAAACTACGTCGGCGCAGATGCGGAGACTATCGAGCAGTCGGTCGCGACACCCATCGAGCAGCAGATGAGCGGCGTCGACAACATGAATTACATGTATTCGATCAACGCGAACAACGGGTTGATGCGGATGTTCGTCAATTTTGACCTCAAGACAGATCCGAACATTGACCACGTTCTACACAGCTGCGCTACGCCCAGGCCGAATCGCAATTGCCTGCAGACGTGCGCAATTTTGGTGTCACGGTCCAGAAGTCTCTTTCCGCGCCACTCATGCTGGTTGCGCTTAATTCTCCGAATCAAACACGCGACGCGCAGTTCCTGGCCAACTACGCGTATATCAATCTTTCCGATCCTCTAAGCCGTCTGCCTGGCATCTCTCAAGTGCAAATATTCGGTGCGGGCCAATATGCGATGCGTATTTGGGTGAAGCCGGATCAGTTGTCGAAGTTAAACATAACCGTTCCGGAAATCATCAGTGCAGTTGGAAGTCAGAACACGGTGAATCCCGCCGGCAAACTTGGTGGACGTCCGTCTCCACCAGGTCAGCAGTTTACGTATTCCGTGCGCGCGCAAGGCCGCCTCGTTACAGAGGAGGATTTCGGCAACATCGTGGTGCGAGCGACTGCTGACGGGGCAATTGTTCGGGTGAAGGACGTAGCGCGCATAGAACTTGGAGCCGCAGATTACGATATTTATGGTCGTTATAATAGGAAACCGAGCGCGGTTCTCGCGCTGTATCAATTACCAGGATCAAATGCCATCGAGGCGGCCAAAGGCGTCGAGCGGCTGATGGCTGAATTGAAAGAACGATTCCCATCCGATCTCGATTATCAAATCTCGATTGATACGACCCAGGAAGTCACAGAAGGCATTCGGGAAATCGGCGTAACTTTTTGGGAAGCGCTCGCACTCGTCATGGTGGTTGTTTTCATTTTTCTGCAAGGCTGGCGCGCGGCACTTATTCCTCTGGCGGCTGTTCCGGTGTCGTTGATAGGAACGTTTGCGGTTTTTCCGATATTGGGATTCTCGATCAATACCTTGTCTCTGTTCGGCCTGGTTCTCGCGATCGGATTGGTGGTTGACGACGCGATCGTTGTTGTTGAAGCCGTCGAGCATCACATCGAAGAGGGCATGTCGCCGAAGCAAGCCACCTTGAAAGCAATGGAGGAAGTTTCAGGCCCTGTCGTTGCGATTGCTCTTATTCTCTCCGCCGTGTTCCTTCCAACGGTATTCATCCCCGGCATTACGGGGCGGTTGTATCAGCAGTTTGCGGTTACCACTGCTATATCGGTGCTGATTTCTGCGTTCAATGCATTGTCATTGAGTCCGGCTCTGGCGGCGTTGCTGTTGAAGCCCAAGCGTGAAAGCAAGGGGCCAATCGGCAAATTCTTCGACCTGTTTAATCGTGGGTATCGTAAGGTTACTGACGGCTACATTGGGCTTTGCCGTGTCCTCATTCACAAATCTGTCTTCGCTCTTCTGTTTCTCGGAATCATTGCAGCAGCCACGGGTTTGTTTGGCAAAAAGCTGCCTACAGGATTTCTGCCCGAAGAAGATCACGGATACTTGTATGTTAACGTGCAGCTTCCGTTCGCTGCTTCATTGGACCGCACAGTGGACGTTTGCAATCAGGTTGAAACAATAGTTCTCGCTATTCCCGGCGTAAAAAGTTGCACGACTGTGGCAGGGTTCAGTCTTTTAAGTTTTTCACGCAATACCTACAGCGCGTCATTGTGGATCGCATTGAAAGACTGGAATGAACGAAAGACTGCGGCGGAAAGTTACGAATCTATCAAAGCCACCCTGACCAAAAAATTGTCTCAAGTTCCGGGCGCGATCGCGTTTGCGTTTCCACCTCCAGCCATTCAAGGCGTTGGCACAGCCGGCGGGTTCACATTTGTTTTGGAAGATCGGTCGGGCAAAGACATTCCGTTTCTTGCCGCTAACGTCTCAAAGTTCATGGAAGCGGCACGAAAGCGTCCGGAAATCGCGAGCATCACAACCACCTTTCTTCCTGTCGTGCCGCAACTTTACGTGGATGTTGACCGAGACAAGACGCTGAAACAAGGCGTCGAACTGACCGAGGTCTATAAGACGCTGCAGACATTTATGGGCGGCTATTTCGTCGATTATTTCAATCGTTTCGGCCGCCAGTGGCAGGTCTACATCGAGGCCGAAGGTGACTATCGCACACGCGCTGAAAACCTGGGTTTATTTTACGTCCGCAATCACGCTGGTGAAGCTGTTCCTCTCGCGGCACTCACATCAACCAAGACCATCTCCGGACCAGAATTTACAATGCGCTACAATCTTTATCGAAGTGCACAGATTAATGGTTCCTCTGCGCCGGGCTACAGCTCCGCGCAGGCAACGAAGGCCCTCGAGGAAGTGTTCGCCCAGACGATGCCACCCGAAATGGGTTTTGATTACCTTGGCATATCGTTCCAGGAGCAAAAGGCCCAGCAAGGAGTCTCGCCCGTCGCGATCTTCGGTCTCTCATTTTTCTTCGTCTTTCTGATTCTGGCCGCACTTTATGAAAGTTGGAGTTTACCGTTCAGCGTCCTGCTGGGCACGCCTATCGCTGTGTTCGGTGCGTTTGCGGCGCTGTGGATTCGTGGAATGGTGAACGACGTCTTTGCGCAGATCGGATTGGTAATGTTGATCGGCCTGGCTGCCAAGAACGCCATCCTCATCGTCGAATTCGCACGGCTGGAATACGAAAAAGGCCAGCCGCTGATCGATAGCGCACTTACTGCGGCGCGAATTCGTTTGCGCCCCATTCTGATGACTTCTTTTGCCTTCATTCTCGGAACTGTTCCCCTTTCGATCGCAACCGGGGCTGGTGGAGTGTCGCGGCGTGTTATCGGCACAGTGGTAATCGGAGGCATGTTGGCCGCGACTTTAATCGCCGTCTGTTTGATTCCCGTGACGTTTTATGTAGTGGAAAAATTTTCGAGTCGTTTCAAACGCACGACCACAAGTGACTCGGAACGACCATCGGACGGAGGAGTAACACCTTCAGTGGGAACTAATGAATGATTGACACCAATGAGCGACGAGAGAAACAAATCGAAATCATCAACGGTCGAAACGTGGGCGATTCGTTGTTTATTGTCGGTTTATCACCCGCTGCCATGTGCCCCAATATTTGTAATTCTACTTATTCTCTTCGGATGCGCTGTGGGACCCAACTACAAACGTCCGGCAGTCCAGTTTCCGGGCATATTCCGAGGAGATACCAGCCGTACAAATGCTTCTTTCGCTAATCTCGATTGGTGGCGTGTATATCAGGACACGAACCTTCAGGCACTCGTGTGTGAGGCATTCACCAACAACTACGATATACGCATCGCATGGACTCGCATCGAACAGTCGAGGGCGCTCGCGATGCAAGCGCGATCCCAGTTCGTTCCAAGTGTAAATTACAATGGAACCGTAAGTCGGGGGCGGAATGTTGAGTTCGGTTCGGTTTTTCCTAACAACGGCAACACTGTAAGTTCCGCTGTTGCGACAATAAATTCCTTCTGGGAAGTGGATCTCTGGGGACGCGTGCGACGCCTGAATGAAGCCGCTCGCGCAAGATTTCTTGCTTCAGAAGATGCCCGACGGGGAGTGCAGATCATACTTCTCAGCGACGTTGCCGCTAATTACTTTCAGCTTCTTGAACTCGACCGGGAACTGGAGATCGCCAACCGTTCGAAAAGCTCATTTGGCGAGAGCCTGCACATTTTTAATCAGCGCGTCGCGGCGGGCACTGTATCTGCGCTGGCATCATCGCGGGCAGAGGCGGCATTGGCCGATGCAGCGGCTGCCATTCCGACGATACTGCAGCAAATATCAAACACTGAAAATGATTTATGCGTGCTTCTTGGACTCCCACCCGGTCCGATCAGGCGTAGCAATGTCACACTGGAAACGTTGCTACCGCCGAACATTCCGCCTGGATTGCCGTCCGCATTGCTGGAGCGGCGTCCAGATGTGCGAGAGGCGGAACAACAATTGCACGCGGCAAATGCGGAGGTTGGCGAAACTCTGGCCGAATTTTTTCCAAAGATCGGATTAACTGCGTTGATGGGCAGAGCGAGTCCGGGACTGTCGGCTTTCACCCTTGGCAGCGCTAACACCTGGGGTATTGCGGCCCAAGCGACCGGACCTCTCTTTGAAGGTGGAAGGCTTCTCGGACAAAACAAACAGGCTCGAGCGTTTCGGGATGAAACAGCTCTTCGCTACCGGCAGACCATTCTCGGCGCACTGCGCGATGTTTCCGATGCTTTGACATCACGAGAGCGATTTGCCGAAGTCCGCGATCAGCGGGCAATACAGGTGAAAGCGCTGCAAACAGCCGTCAAGCTGTCCTCCGAGCGTTATGTTGTTGGAAAGGCAAGCTATTACGAAGTTCTCGAAGCCCAGCAACAATTGTTTCCGTCAGAATTAAGCCTGGCACGCACCGAAAGAGATCAACTCCTGGCCGTGGTCGCGCTCTACAAGGCGCTGGGAGGAGGTTGGAAGGAATAGAATGCGATCTGAACCTAACCCGGCGTTAAAACGCCGGGTATGAGGATCGGAGTTGAATAAGTCCCTCCGGGACTGCTCGGCTCCTTGCCGATTCACGCCGGCGGCGGACGCAACATCGTCTCCACTGGCACGCCTTCCGCCAACGTCTTCCCACTCACGTCCCCACCCAGCTTCAACAACTTCTCCCCGCTGGGCCGCACGCGCGTTTCGTAGCTACCCACGGCATCATTGTAGGCTTTCGAGGCTTGTTCCAACCCACTGCGAATCTTCTCGAAATGCTCGGTGAACTTCACGATGCGCAAAAAAAGTTCCTGCGCATTCTCTGAAATTTCACGCGCGTTCTCCGTCTGCGCATGTTGCTGCCAACTCATGCTCACGGCCCGCAGTAGCGCAATCAGCGAAGCCGGTGTCGCGAGCATGATTTGCTTTTTTGCCGCCCACACAATGAGGTCCCGATCCGCTTCGAGCGCTGCGCTGAACAACGATTCCGCCGGCAAAAATAAAACGACGTAATCGAGTGCGTTTTGGAATTGGCGCGGGTAATCGCGGTCGGCCAGCGCTTTGATCGTCGCCTTCAACTTGGCGGCATGCGCGGACAAGGCCTCGTTGCGTTTCAGTTCGTCGGCCGAATCCATCGCGCTGAGGAAATCCAGATCGGGCACCTTGGCATCGACAATGATGATGCGATTTCCCGGCAGGCGAATCGTCAGGTCTGGCTTCGAATCACCGGACTGATCCTGCTCCGTGAAATCACAGTGCGCACTCATACCTGCGGCCTCGACAACATTGCGCAACGTCTCTTCACCCCAACGACCGCGCGCCTGATTTGAGCTGAGCACTTTGCGCAACTGCAACGTCTCGCTGGAAAGCGTCTGGCTGTTTTGCGCGAGGCTCTCGAGCTGTTTCTTTACCTCGCCGAGCGTCGAAGCCTGCGTGGTTTCGCTTTGTTGCAAGCGACGTTGATACGACTCGAGCTGTTCCTTCAACGGCTGCACCAACGAAGCAATGGCCTCCTGTCGTTTGCCCAAATCGCCTTTGGCCGACTCCTGGAATTTCGCCAACGTCTCATTAGCGAGCGCGAGAAACTGCGGCTGCGTTTGCTTCAAGGCATCGGCGCTCAACGCCTTGAACGCCTCACGCAAGTCGACCAGCGCCTTGTCCTGCGCCAACTTGGCTTCGGCCAGAGTCTTGTCGTGCAGTATCTGCGCCTTTTCGAGAAGCAGTTGGGACGCGTCGCGCTCGGATTCCGCTTTCGCTACCGCCACGCAATATTGCGTCGCTTGCTGACGCGCCTGCGCCAACTCCCCTTCACGTTGGCTGAGCCGTTCCTTCAGATCATCCTCGAACCGGCTATCGCCACCGTTCATCGGCGCCGACTTCCGGCCTTTGACAAAGCCGATCGCCCAACCGAGCACCGCGCCGATCACCACCCCAATCGCAACATAAGCAATGCTCGGCATCAGGGATTAATAATGCGCCACGACTTCGATCTCAACAATCGCGGCTTTAGGCAAGGCGGCGACTTGAATCGTCGAACGCGCCGGGAAATCGCCCGTGAAATACTTCGCGTAAACTTCGTTCATGCCCGCGAAATCGGCGAGGTTCGTTAGGAACACCGTGCTCTTCACCACGTTGGTGAAGGAGAGGCCCTGGTCTTCCAAAATAATCTTCACATTTTCCAGCACGCGTTCGGTCTGCACCTTGATATCGCCGCTGACCAGATTGCTCGTGGCCGGGTCGATCGGAATCTGTCCCGCGCAAAACAGCATGTCGCCGATGCGCACGCCATGATTATAAGGTCCAACCGCCGGAGCGCCCTTGGAAGGTTTGATAATGGTTTTTTTCATGTCTCCAGACATTCAAGCCGCGTTCTCAAACACGGTCAAGCATGGCCCGCTCCGAGCGACTTTGCGCATGGCACAACCGCTGCTTATAAACAGGCGTGTCCAAGCGCTTTATCGGGTTCATCATCAGCACCTTGTGGTTGTTGGCGGTGGCTGCGTGCGGCCTGTGGTTAATCGGTTACGAGAACACTGCGGGGCCGCAAACCCGCGCCCACGACACATTTCCGAACCTTAAAGAGGTCCAGATCGACGCCCATCGTTGCACCCTGCTCTTGTTCGCGCACCCAAAATGTCCCTGCACACGCGCGAGCATCAACGAACTCAACCGCTTGCTCGCCCATTGCTCACCCAACGTGTCTGCGCACGTCTTTTTTTTGCAGCCCAAAAGTGTCGAGGCCGATTGGATAAAAACAGATTTGTGGCGAACCGCCGCCAGTATTCCCGGTGTGCAAACGCACGTTGATCCCGACGGCGTCATTGCGACGCAATTCGGCGCGAACACATCCGGTTACGTTGTTCTTTATAGTTCACAAGGCAAACTGCTCTTTCACGGCGGCATCACATCCGGGCGCGGTCACGAAGGCGACAACCCCGGTTCCTCTGCGCTGATCGCTTTGGCCACGGGTGCGACCGCCACGTGCCACAACACCCCTGTTTACGGATGCCTTCTTCAGAAAGAATGTCAGGCACCAACCCAGGAGACCGCACAATGAGCCAAGCCCTTTCCAACAACCCGCGCATTTCAGTGCGCGCTCTTGAACTGTTCAAAGAACAACAGGGCAGCATCGCCAAACACACCGACCACATCTTCGCGTGGCTGATGATTTTCCAATGGGTCGCCGGCATCGCCGCGTCATTGGTCATTTCGCCGCGCGCATGGGTTGGCGACTCCAGCTACGTCCATATTCACGTTTGGGCGGCCATCCTGCTCGGCGCAATCATCACCGCCGTGCCGGTTGCGATGGCCTATTCCTCCCCGGGCCAGACCTTGACCCGACACACCATCGGTGTCGGCCAAATGCTCATGTCCGCCCTCCTCATTCATTTGACTGGCGGGCGCATTGAAACGCATTTTCACGTTTTCGGTTCACTCGCCATCCTCGCCTTTTATCGCGATTGGCGCGTCCTTGTGTCCGCCTCGGCCGTCGTTTTCGTGGACCATTTGCTGCGCGGGTTCTTCTGGCCACAATCCGTTTACGGCGTCATGAGTGCGCCCATTTGGCGTTCCTTCGAACACGCGGGCTGGGTTGGTTTCGAAGTCACCTTTCTGATTATTTCCATCCGCAAAAGTTTGAAAGAAATGCAAAACGTCGCCGAGCGGCAGAGCAATCTTGAAGCAGTCAACGAAACGATCGAACGCACCGTCGCCGAGCGCACCGCTGAACTCACGCGCGAAATCGCCGAGCGCCGACAAATCGAGGAAGATCTCAAACACAGCCAGGCCCAACTCGCCCATGCGCAACAAATCGCCCATATCGGCAGTTGGGAATGGGACCTCCTCACCGACAAAGTGATTTGGTCCGACGAAACCGCGCGCCTCTACGGTTTTGCGCCGAACGACCTCGGCATGTCGATGGAAGCCTGCCTGCAACGCATCCATCCCGAGGACATCGGCAAAGTCCGCCAGGCCCTCGATTACACGCTCCGGACCGGTCAGCCGTTCGATAGCGATCATCGCGTCCTCTTGCCCGACAGTTCCGAACGCGTCATGCACGGTCGCGCCGAAGCCCGTCAGGACGATCTTGGCAAAGTCATCCACGTCATCGGCACCGCCCAGGACATCACCCGCGCGCGTCGCAACGAAGAAGCCCTGCGTCGCAGCGAAGAACAATTGCGGCAATCCCAAAAAATGGAAGCCGTCGGTCGTCTCGCCGGTGGCGTTGCGCACGATTTCAACAACCTCCTCACCGTCATCAGCGGCTATTGCGCATTGCTCACCCGCAAAGTCAAAGCCGACGACCCGCTTCGTTCCAGCGCCGACCAAATCCAGCGGGCCGCCGAACGCGCCGCCGGCTTGACGCGACAACTCCTTGCCTTCAGCCGCAAACAAGTCCTGCAACCGCGCATCCTCGACCTGTCGGAAGTTGTTGGCGGCATGGAAAAGATGCTACATAGAGTCATCGGTGAAGACATCGAATTGCGCACCATTTACGATGCGAACTCCGGCAAAATCGAAGCCGACCCTGGCCAAATTGAACAAGTCATCTTGAATATGGCCGTCAACGCTCGCGACGCCATGCCGCAAGGCGGCAAGCTCACCGTGCGCGTGTCCAACGTTGTCTTCGATCAAAAAACCGTCATCCGCAATCGCGGCCTCGAAGCCGGTCCTTACGTCATGATCGCCATCAACGACACCGGCGTCGGCATGACGCCCGAAGTCAAAGCCCACCTCTTTGAACCCTTCTTCACCACCAAAGGCGTCGGCAAAGGCACCGGCCTCGGACTGGCCACCTGCTTCGGCATCATCAGCCAAAGCGGCGGCGACATTCGTGTTTATAGCGAGCCCGGCTCCGGAACGACCTTTAAAATTTATCTGCCGCACGTCGAAAAAAATGTTGTGCCAGTCATCCCCAACGACGACACCGACACCCTGCCCGGCGGCACCGAACGCCTCTTGATCGTCGAAGACGACGAAGCCGTGCGCAACCTGACCCGCACCGTTTTGAGCGAATGCGGTTACACGATTGAACTGGCCAACGACGGCGCTGAAGCCCTGGCATTGCTCGAAAAAGATAACCGTTTCGACCTCATCATCACTGACGTGATCATGCCGCGCATGAGTGGACGGCAACTTTACGATCACGTCCAAAAATCATTGGCCGATACCAAGGTCCTTTTCATTTCCGGTTACACCGATGACGCCCTGGCCACGCGCGGCGTCCTCGAACAAGGATTTAACTTCCTCGAAAAACCATTCTCACCCCACGCCTTGGCGCGCCGGGTTCGCGAAATCCTCGACGGCGCCGAAGACGACACCATGTTCCGCCGCCTCAAAGCCACCGCCTAACAGAGCCGGATGTATAACCACCAAGACACCAAGTTAAGAACAGATTAGCCGCAGCAGTGCGGAAAAAGGTGGATCGCGCCAAGCCGACGCGGTGTTTCAAAAAATGATTTTCTTCTTCTTTGTCCTCTGGGGTTTTCTTGGTGCCTTGGTGCCTTGGTGGTTAAAACAATCCGTGTTTGCGAACCGGACGTTCCGGTCTGTGTTCCATCCGTCGCTAAAATTGGCCTCGATTTCCCACCGTTACCGTCCTACTCTCCGCTATGGACATCGTCTTCAAGTGCCCAAGTTGTGAACAGGAACTCGAAGTGGATGCCAGCGGGGCCGGCACACAAATCCAATGCCCCTCTTGCAACACGGTCATTACCGTTCCCAATCCTGAACCGGCCAACATCGTCACCATGCCGGACGTCACCAATGCCGCCCGACTTGAAGAAAAACACTACTCCGTCCCACACGACAAAGCGCCCGAGGCCTTGATTAAAAAGCCGAAACGCCCCCTTGAAATCGCGGCCAAAGACGGCGACAAAAAAATCCGCGTCAAAACCATTCGCCGTTCGGATTGCCAGGAAGTCGGACGCGACCACTTCGACGAACGCGTTTCAGAATTTTTGGATCAGGTAGGCCAGTCTAATATCGTGTCCATCAACGCCATCAACTACAGCCATCCCGACGCCGGCGGTCACAACATCGTTCAGGACTACGGCGTGATGATCGTGTTCAAAGGCTGATAACGGCGACGTTTGGAGCCTTGCAGCACATGGCGTAGCCATGTTTGAAGGTAGCCGTGGGTTTCAACCCATGGGAAGGTGTAAAAACTAACAGTATCTGTGTCGCGTAGCGACACGTCAACCGGCGTTTGAATGCTTTCTAATTGTCCGACAAAGGCTCGTGATTTTTGCCTTCACGCGGACTCTTGCGGCCGGTCGTCTGACCTCTGCGGACGCCGTTTGATCGTTGGCGGTTGAGCAACCTTCTTCGCAGCCACGGCTTTCGCAGGTTTCTCCTCCAACCATTTCGTAAGAAACTCGATCACATCCTGGCATTGGTAAGTCTTACGGAAATACGCCGTCGCTCCCGCCGCCGCCGCGTGACTGACGTCCACATCCTCGTTCGACGTGGAATAAAGCACCATTGGAAGCTCGCGGAACTTTGGATGGGCCCGCACCCACTGTAGTAATTCAAGGCCGCTCATGCGAAACATCTTCATGTCGCTCAAAATGATTTGCGGCAATGGATACTGCTCGCGATCGACGTATTGCTCCTCGCCGTTGAGATATTCCACCGCGAACATCCCGTCCGGGGCGGTTTGCAGATTCAGGGGTAGCCCGGATTTTTTGAGGGCCCGCTCAAAGACAACCGCATCATTCGGATCGTCTTCCACGTATAAGATAGTCGGCTTACTACGCATGTTTCCCTTTCGTTGTTAAACGGCCTGGACGACCGCACGATAATAGCCAACCGCCCGACGTTGTCAATCGCACCTATGGCGTAATCGGGTGTCAGATAATTACCCACAAGCCACGTCAGGTTACGTGCCACACCATCAAAAACCGCACATTTTTGTGGAAAAAAGTGCTGTTTCTTTCCCTCCTCTCCCTCCTTTCCCTACATTTTTTGACGGTGTAGCAATTTAATACAAACTCCCCCACGTGCATGAAGCACCTGTCGCCCCCCGCCGTGAGGAGGCACTGAATGAAGAAAATTCGAAGCACGAAGCTCGAAATTCGAAACTTGGAAGAAGCCTCCTCACGACGGCGGCACAGAAACCGAAAGAACAAAAGATATGAACGAAATTTTAGAACGAGAATTTGGATCGCGCTTAATCAACCTGCGCAACGGCGCGCGCGGCCTGCGCGAAGGCCTCCACGTCCGCACCAGCATCCCCAAAGACGCCGGCAGCGAACCGGTCGTCGACTTCATCAGCTCCGATGAATCGCTCGATCGCTACAACGAAGTCATCAGCGCCTCCGGCTGGGTGCTCGATCCCTATTTGAAAAACCCGGTGTTCCAGGACTCGCACGATTACTCCACCATCCTGCGCACCATCGGCAAAGCCAGCGTCACCCAGGTGCGCGATGGAAAACTCTTTCAACGCATTCACTTCGCCGTCAACGCGAACCCGTTGGCCAAGATCGCCCACGCACTTTACAAAGGCGGTTTTCTCAACGCCGTCTCTGTCGGCTTCGTGCCCTTGAAATGGCAAAATGGCGATAGCGCCACCGGCTTTTCGCGCCGATACACCAAACAAGTTTTGCTCGAAACCAGCGCCGTCGCCATTCCCGCCAATCCCAACGCCTTGCAACTGGCCTACGATTCCGGCGCGGTCGAGAAAAGCGACCTTCGTGAACTCCACCAGCTTCTGAGCGCCGTGGCTTCCGAAGCTCATCACACGTCACTCGCCAATAATCACTTTCCGTCGGCAGCTCCACGTTCCAACACCAGCGCTTTGGGAACGTCCAGCGATGAAGCGCAGCAGTTAGTCAACCTGATGAAACAAGCCGCGGCACTGTGCCGATAGGCCTGAACCATCAACCCGTAGCGCAGGTTTCCAAACCTGCTGTATCGCAGGCCTCCGAGCCTGCGGGGCGTAGGAACTTCGCAACGTTTGCGAACCACCGACGCGCTGCCGATTTGGAAATCGGCGATACAGCAGACTTGGAAGTCTGCGATACGAAACAGAACCGAACCAAAAACAAAGAAAGAAGAAAAATATGAACACAGAAATCACAACTCAGCCGCTTGAGGAAATGAAGTCCCTCCTGCAACAAATCCAATGGGCCAATCGCGAACTGGTTAAAGATTACCAGAGCGCGTCCACCGAAATCAAAACCCTCGGCGCTTCACACCAGAAGCTCTCGACCGATTTCGCCGAAGCCCAGAAACACCTCGAACAACTCCGCCGCGGCACACTCGGCGCGACCAGTTCACGCCTCGCGCACCAGGCCGTCAGCGACGATTGCGCGCGTTACATCGCGGCAGCCGTCGTGTGCGGCGCGGACGCCATCGGTGGCCTCAACCACATCAAAGGCGCGCAACGCGACAGCCTTGTCGGCGAATGCAAAAACGTTCTCGGCCTCGAAACCCGCTCCGCATTGACCACGAGCGATATTCCGTTGCCGACGATGTATTCGCAGCAAGTCGTCGAACTCGTTTGGAAATACGGCCAGGCGCGCCAATTCGCCACCGTCTATCCACTCGGCCAGGGCACCACGAAGTTGCCGCAGTTGAAGACCAGCCCGAGCTTTGGCTTCATCTCCCAAAGCGCGAGCATCACGGAAAAATCGCCGCAGATTCAATTCGTGACCTTCAACCCGCAAAAAGCCGGCGGCCTCGTGCGCATCCCCTCCGAGATCGACGCCGACAGCATCGTCCCGCTCGGCCAATTCCTGGCGCGTTACATCGCCCGTGAAATGGCGCGCTGGGAAGACAGCGTGTTGTTCCTTGCCGACGGCACTGGCACTTACAACAGCCTCAAAGGCGTTGGCCAGACCGCCATCGACAACGCGTTCGCCTTGCAATTGGCCACGAGCAAAACCAAACCGACCGACATCACGGTGAACGACGTGCGCAACCTGCGCGCGAAAGTGAACTCGGCCGCGTTGTTCAGTGGCGCATACTACTTCCATCCCACGATGGAAGCGTTGCTGCGCTCCTTCAACAGCGGTGCCAACCCGCCGTTCGTCGTGAACGCGAATGGCCAGGCCACGTTCGAAGGCTTCCCCGTCCGCTGGGTCGGCGTGTTGCCCGTCTACGACGGCAACGCCCACGCGTCCCAGGTGCAGGGTGCTTTCGGTGACCTGAGCTACTGGTACTTCGGCGAACGTTCGTCCGTCTCGATGGACGTTTCCCGCGAAGTCTACTTCGCGACCGACGAACTGGCCGTGCGCGCCCTTGAGCGTTTCACCGTGCAGCTGATGGCCAACGACGCCGTCGCTGCGTTGCAATTAGCCGCGAGTTAAACCAACCGCCACAACCCACCCCCCTCTCCTCCCAGGGACGACTCGAGATTCTTCTCATGTCGCTGTCGGAGGAGAGGGCAAGTGGGCGGAGGAAAAAAATATGAAAATTGAAATCAATTCACCCGTAAATCGCCACATCGCCCCGACGTGCAACATTTCGCGAAGCGAGAATGACCTACGCAGCACTGCTCATTCCTCAACCCTGAACTCTCAACCCTCAACAAATCTTTACCGCCACCGCGCCGTAGTGCGCGCCCGCCGCCGCCGTCGCGGTTTTGGTGGGCCGCTCCGCTGAGCTCTTTCGGAGTGCGGATCGCCGACGTCCGCAGCAACGTCGGTCGCAACCATCGCGTCAAAAACAATTCGCGCGCCAACACCACATCTTACGTTGCCGCGCCCGCGACGGGCGCACTCCGATAATTACTAATCCCTTGATTCCACATCGCACCAAAGACATGGTCATGCGCGACGTTCATGGATAAGCAACGCCAAAACTTGATCGGTGGTGTGCTGCTCGGCACGGCCATCGCGATTTTCCTAGAGGTAGTCGGCTACCTTATCGTTCGTGGGGCTCGCGCAGAGTTCGGCTGGGTGATGTTCATTATTGTGCCGTTTGTTTCAGGCTTTGCCGTTGCCGCCGTCGTGCGACACCCCAAACGGATCCTCGCGTGCTGTATAACCGGCGGCATCATCACGTTCTCACTCATGCTATTTTTAGGATGGGAGGGCATCATTTGCTGCGCGATATCGTCGCCCTTGGTTGCCTTCGGCGTCTGCGTCGGCGCATTCATGGGCTATAAGGTGCGCGGACGCTTCATCGACAAACTTCCAGACCCGGGAAAGACGACGATTTTGTTACTCCCGCTCTGCCTGCTCTTCATCGCAGCCGCGGACCGCGTTGAGCGTCCATTGCGTTCAATCCAGCAACACGAAACTTTCACTACCGAGACTATGATCGCAGCTTCGTCGGAGCGCACATGGGATTTGGTCGCGCAAATGCACAAACTCGATGGCCCGCGACCATTCTTGTTATGGGCCGGCTTGCCAAATCCAACACGGTGCGAGCTGGATCATCCCGGCGTTGGCGGACATCGGGTTTGTTATTTCGATAGCGGGATCATTACACAGGAAGTCACCGACTGGCGGCGGCCTGAATTCATGGGCTTGCGGATTACAGAAAGCACCTTGCCCGGGCGGCACTGGCTCACTTTCATCAACGCCAGTTACGAACTATATCCGGAAGGCGCGAACACAAAAGTGGTGCGCCACACCACCATCGGGACACGACTATATCCACGTTGGTACTGGCGACCTTTGGAAAGATGGGGCGTCACCTCCGAGCACGAGTTCGTCTTCTCTAATCTGCATAGATGGACAGACGCAAAATGAGCGATTGCCCACGTGCCGAACGGCTTCTCAGTTGATGATGAAACCGCTCCACCTCCTCCTCGTCGCGTTCACTATCGCCACCGCGGCGCTCCACGCCGCTGACGAGCCGAAGAAACCGCGCATCGTTGGCGATTGGTGGCAGGTCGCGGGCGATCCTGATCTCGGGAATCTCACCAATCCAAAACAGCAAACGGTCGACTTCGCCGTCTGGCAGGCCGCCGATGGCGCGTGGCAACTTTGGTCCTGCATTCGCGGGACGAAAGAGCCGGGCAACACACGCCTCTTTTACCGCTGGGAAAACGCCACGCTTACCGAACCCAATTGGAAACCGACGGGCATCGCCATGCGCGCCGACCCAAAGACCGCCGAAGCGCAGGGCGGCTTGCAGGCTCCGTTTGTTTTCCGCGACGGCGCGCGCTTCGTCATGTTTTACGGCGGCTGGAACGACATCTGTTCCGCGACCAGCACCGACGGAAAAACCTTCGCGCGCATTACAAACGCGCAAGGCAAAGTGACCCTCTTCGGCGCGCCCACCGGCAACACGCGTGACCCGATGGTCATTCGCATCGGCGCACTCTGGCATTGCTACTACACCGCCCATCCCGAAAACAAAGGCGCAGTCTATTGCCGCACCTCATCCGACCTGAAGCACTGGAGCGACCCACACCTCGTCGCCCGCGCCGGCCAATCCGGCGACGGCCCATGGTCATCCGAATGTCCATTCGTCGTCGAACTCGCCCCGGGCCAGTTCTACCTCTTCCGCAATCAAGTTTACGGTAAGGACGCCCGGTGCAGCGTCTACTACTCGCGCGACCCGTTCGATTTTGGCGTGGCCCACGACGAAGGCCACTTCATCTGCACCCTGCCTTTGGCCGCACCGGAAATAATCCATCAGGGAAACGAATGGTTCATCGCCTCACTCCTCCCCTCGCTCAAAGGCATCCGAATCGCCCGGCTCGCGTGGGAATAACGGGATCTGATCATGGCTACGTCATGGACCAAAACGTGCGCCACAAACCCTTCCCTTACTTACTGAACTTTAAGTTCGCTTCTTTGCCCGTCTTGCGTCGTCACCCATGCCTTGGAGAGATGCCATTCGGACAGCTTGCTGCCTTTGACGAAGTGATAGGTGTAACAGGACGGATCATCGCCTCTCATCACAAAAATATTCCGCGTGCAGGGATAAGTGATACGGTCGAACATCTGCGAGCCTTCCATGTGAATGTCACCACCTTCACCAGGAGGCAACCCCGGCAGTTTACCGGCATCCTCCATCTCCACAAAAACCCGCGCTAAATCTTTTTGGACATTATTTGTGGCACATGAAACAAAGAGCCAACAGGTCGCTAATACGAATACGGTCTGAATTGTTCTACGCATAAGAAATCGTTTACCTCGTTTGGACTATCCAACCACCGAGCTTAACACTAGCGATACCAACAAACAATCCCTCAGCTGGCTAAAACCTGCCTTTTAGCCACTCAAGAACCATGCCACCCGTCTGAAAACGCCACATTTCGTCATAAAAAGGTGCTGTTTCTTTCCCTGGCTTCCCTCCTTTCCCTACATTTTTTGACGGAGTAGTCGCTTCTTGTCAGCATCGCAGCGTGACGGCAAAGAGCCGGCCTGGCGGCTGGGCTTTGAAAAACACGCCGATTGGCATCCGTCCGCAATTTGAAAACGAAAGAGCTACTTATGCTGACTCAATTATCCACTGTAAAAACCCGCCTCAACGTCACCGACACAAGCTTCGACGGCCCCCTGGCCAACGCCATCGCTGGTTTCAGCGAACGGTTTGAGCGCGAGTGCAATCGCAAATTCGCCCGCCAGGTCAATGCCATCGAAGAATTCTCCGCCGACCAAATCGAGATCTGTCCCGTCTCGTGGCCGATCGAATCGGTCGGGTCGTTCGATTTGAAAACGAAGGAAAGCGACGGATGGCAACCGGTCACGCCGACGCCGGATTATTTGATTCGGAGCAATTGCGTGATTTCGCTGGAGACCGCCACCGGCTCGCGCTTCCAACAGGCGCGCGTCACTTACACTGGCGGTTACGTGCTTCCGGGAACGACGCCGGGCACGGGGCAAACGCCGTTGCCGAGTGACCTCGAGCAGGCGTGCGTCGAACAAGTCGTTTACTGGTATCAAAACCGCACGACCCTGGGCTTTCTCACTGCAACCGTCGGTCCCGGCACGCATCTCGTTCAAGGCGATTTGCTGCCGGGCGTCGCCGCTGTCCTCCAGAAATACACCCGCATCAGTTTTGACCAATAAACCAAATCGTAGCAGCCGAGGTTACGAGGCTCTGACGTCTGAGCGAATCGACGCGGAAGTTAGAGCCTCCTCACATCGGCGCTACAACAACACAAAGAAAGAAAAAATATTATGAAAATTGAAATTCCCTCACTCACAAAATGGTTGGGCAAAAAGTCCCAAACGAAAAAGCGCACCGGCGGCTGGACCATCGAAGAATGGCGGCGCGGGGATGACCTCGATCATCCACAAACACGATTCGTCATGCCTTACGCTCAATCGGCGTGGGTTTACGTGGCGGTGAGCGTGCTCGCGGAAACCGTCGCGCACATTCCGTTTCGCTTTTCGCGCGGACGGCCCAAAGGCGAGGAACTGGTCGAAACCGGCCCACTGGTGGAACTGTTTCGTCAACCCGCCAGCGGCATCACCCGCACGTTATTTTGGCAAACGCTGGTTTCCTGGGAAGCGTTGCGCGGCGAGTTTTTCATCGTGCCGCTGGATACTGCTGGCCGCGTGTTGCGTCCGGGTCGCGGCATGTTGCCGAAGCAATTGATGACGCTCAACCCCGATCACATGCAAGAAATCGTGCGCAAGAACGAATTGGTCGGCTGGCGTTGCACCGCGCCGGAAGGCTCGTCGCCGATGGGCGCGCTATTGCTCTTGCCGGAAGAGGTCATTCATTCGCGCAGTTTCAATCCGTATCTCTATTGGCGTGGCATGTCGCCGTTGTCGGTGGCGATGATGGCGGCGGAATCCGATTTCGCAGCGGCTCAGTTCATGAAGGCGGTGATGGAAAACAACGGTGAGTCCGGCTTGATTGTCACGAGCAGCACCGACCTGCGCGACGATCAAAAGGCGCAAATCCTCGCGCAACTGAGCGCTCGCCGACGCAACAACACCGCATTGAACAAACCGCTCTTGCTCAACGGCAATTTCACCGTGCAAAAGCCGATGTTGTCCAGCGCCGACATGCAGTTCCTGGACAATCGCCGCATGAACCGCGAGGAGATCGGCGCGATCTACAAAGTGCCGGAATCGATGATGGGTTTTGGCGATGAAAAGAGCGGCTTGAGCGCAGGCACGGCCATGCAGCAGGACCGCTTGAACTTCATCGAGAACACGATCACCGGTTTGCGCCGCCGATTGGAATCGGCACTGGAACCGATCATCCAAAGTTTCGACCCCGAGTTGCACGGATGGTTCGACATCGAGTCGTTGCCCATCATGCAAACGGCGCGTCGCGATCGTTTGGTCAGTGCTGAGAAGGCGTTCGGGATGGGCGTTCCCTTCAACGAAATCAACGAATTGTTCGGTCTCGGTTTTCGGCCGATGCCGTGGGGCGGCAAAGGTTTCGTGAATACGAACCTCGTTGAACTCGGTGATCTCCCCGGAGTGCGGAGTGCGAGGCCGGCGTCCGGCTCCACGTCCGCAGCAAGGTCGTCTGCAACCAGCGCTCCCGGATTATTGAAGAACCCAGAACTCGCTGTGGGCCGCATGCTCCAACTCGTGGATCAAACAACTCCGAAGGAGTTGCAGCCTTCAGCCCAGGGTTGTCTCGCGCCAAGCGAGACTACCCTGGGTAACAAACCCAAAATGTTCGACAACCCTGAAAGGGTTGCGGCAACGAAAGCCCAACAACCAAAGCTTCGCCGGTTCCTCTTCGAACAACGCAATCGGGCGTTGGCGCAACTGGAACAGGAATTCGGTTTCCTGCACGTGCGCTTTCAACACGGTGAAGAGATTGATCCATTGCTCAACATCGAACGCGAAAACGAATTCCTCTTCGAACGCCTCGGCCTGGCCGATGGACTTCTCGTCGAAGCAAACGAAAAGCGTTTGTGTGAACTCAACGACGTCGTCCGCAAAGGCCTTGAGGCCGATGAAGACTTCGCCGAAGTGGCCAACCGCGTGAAACGGATTTTCACCAACAACTAACCACGAGGCACGAGACCACGCCTCGCAACAAAAGAAAGAACAAACGAAAGTATGAACAATAAAAGAGAAACATTCATCGGGCGGGCCAAGATTGTGCCCGCGTGCAGCGATCATTTTTTGCTGCCGTATCAATACAAATGGGCCACCGACTACGCGCGCTTAAAGCTCGCCGTCAAGGCACGCCAAATCGGCTGGACCTGGACGGAAGCGTATTCGCTCGTGCGCCGCAAAGCGCAGAACGGCGCAACCGGCGACGTCTGGATTTCCAGTCGCGACGAAACGCAGGCAAAGCTGGTTGTCGAAGATTGCCGGAATTTTGCCAACGTGCTGGACGTCGGCGCGCGTGCTTTTAGCGAACTCGTTTTTGACGCAGCTAATTCCAGCGCGTAGACGATCGAGTTCGCCAATAACACGCGCATTCACTCGATGTCATCGAATCCCGACGCGCTAGCCGGCAAACGCGGCGATCGCGTCCTGGACGAGTTCGCGCTCCACCCGGACCCGCGCAAATTGTATTCCATCGCCTATCCCGGCATCACGTGGGGTGGGAGCCTGGAAATCTTTTCGACGCATCGCGGCACGGACAATTATTTCAACGTGCTCATCAACGAGATTTTGCACGGCGGAAATCCGAAAGGGTTCAGTTTCCACCGTACCACGTTGCAGGACGCGCTCGACCAGGGGTTCTTGCACAAACTGCAAATGAACTTGCCACCGGAGGATCCGCGCCAGCAAATGGACGAAGCCGATTACTTCAACTTCATCCGCGCCGGTTGTCCCGACGAGGAGACGTTTCAACAGGAGTATATGTGCGTGCCCGGCGATGATGCCTCGGCGTTCTTGTCGTATGACCTGATTGGGTCGTGTGAAGGGCCGGAGCCTGCGCCAATCACGGACAGCTCCGAACTTTACGTGGGAGTCGATATCGGACGTGAGCGCGACCTGACGGTGATTTGGGTCCTGGAAAAACTCGGGGACGTTTTTTACACGCAATTCGTGCATGTGATGAATTGCGAAACGTTCGATGCCCAGGAAAGCGCGCTCTATGCGTTGCTCGAAGATCGGCAGGTGAAACGCTGTTGCATCGACCAAACCGGCATCGGCCGCCAATTCGCCGAACGCGCGCAAAAGCGGTTTGGGAAATACCGGATCGAAGGGATCAGCTTCACGAGCGCCGTGAAAGAGGAACTCGCGTATCCGGTGCGCTCGGCGTTCGAATCGCGGGCATTACGAATTCCCGTCGACCCGAAAATCCGCGCCGATTTGCGGGCGATCAAAAAGGAAATCACTGCGAGCGGCAACATCCGCTTCACCGCCGATCGCGGTGAAAACGGTCACTCGGACCGCTTCTGGGCCTTAACCCTGGCCTTGCACGCCGGCAGCCGCCCACCAAGCAGCGGGCCCATCGGCGCATGTGGCGTAAACAATGTCCTGAAGGGGCGATTGGCATCATCAATCACCCCTTCAGGACATCCTCTTTACAAGAGCCGACTTCGGTAGCAATCTGACGAATATCTATGAGTAACGTTCCGGGTGATTTGAAATTCGCCAAAAGCCACGAATGGGTCCGCTTGAATGGAGATATCGCGACGGTCGGTATCAGCGACCACGCGCAGCATGAATTGACCGACGTGGTGTTCGCCGAGGTGCCGCAGGTCGGGCGCAAAGTGAAGGCCGGCGAGGCGACGGCAGTGGTGGAATCGGTGAAGACGGCGAGCGATGTTTATTCGCCGGTCAGCGGAGAGATCGTGGAAGCGAACGCTGAGTTGACCTCAAATCCGGAACTGGTGAACAAGGAACCTTACGGTAAAGGTTGGTTTTTCAAGGTAAAGCTGTCGAACCCATCGGAACTGAATTCGTTGATGGATGCGACAGCTTATACCAAGCAGATTTCAGGCTAATCACAGCCTTGCCATTGCGGCTTCGATCTGGCGCAAGGTTTCCGGGGTGAGGCCTTTCTTGGCTTCGGGTTTTTCCAAAGCTTCCTGGACCTTCTGCTTTTGCGCGGTGACGTTTTCTTTGTACATCGCCAACTCGAGTTCGACCTTGAGCCGTTTGGTTCGTTCGCTCGTTTGCTCGAGGATTGTGCGGGCAAGCTCGAGGTATTCTTTCTGATTCTGGATATTCGTCTTCAACTTGCTCAAATCGAACGATTCGAGCAGGTCGTTGATTTGATGGGCGAGCAACGTTTCGTTTAACGCGTTGGCGTCGATTTTGTGTTTTGTTTCCAGCTCGCGCGCCCAGTCGAGGGCCGCGCGGCTGCGGTTTTGTTTTGTTTCAGTTTCGGTGTTCATAGTGGTCCTATTCGTTTGAGATTTTGCCGCGGATATAGGCGACGTCTTCGGCCACGCGATTTATTTTTTCGTATAAATCGGCGAGGCTGCGGGCGCGTTCGATGGTGAATTCGCGGAAGCGTTCGTCCATTTCGCCCCGCAACAGTTCGTGCCGACGCTCGCAATCGGCGGAAAGCCGCTTGATGTCGTCGGTGATGATTTGGTTTTTGCCGAAGAGTTTTCGGCAACGTGCAGTAACTTCGAGGGCGAGATAGCTTACGGCTAGCGCGCCGGTGAGGCCCAGGAGCCAGTTGGCGGTGATGGGCCAAGGGATGTTTTCGGGTGTCATAATTAGTTTTCTAGTGTTCAGATTTTTCGGAGTGCGGGCGTCTCGCGCTGCGGACGTGGACGTCCGCACTCCGGAAGTTTCATTTTTGTAGTTCTTCAATCCGGTCGGCCACGGCTTTGCGATAGCGTTGGTATTTCGCCATTGGGCATAAACACGCCGTCGGCCGGCACGTGGAGGACCTGGTTTGATTTCACGAATGTTTCAGTTTGGTCGGCGCTGATCACCACTACTCGTGGCGCGTTGCAGGCGGTCGAGCTCATCCAGATCGCTGTTGCTGTGCAGAGCAGCAGCGTTGGAATTTTGCGTGGCGATGTCGCGGTCGATTTTGTTCATAACGGTTTTTGTTTTGTATTCGTGGATCGTTGGTTTGCGCGTCGCGCCGTTTCAGGAACCAAAAAATGATTCCCAAAACGAGCGACACGAGGCTGATGATCGCGGTTGTCATTCCTTTGGTTCGGGTTTGATGCCGAGGGTCGGCAGTTTGATTGAGCCAATGAAATCAAGGCCGAAGCTCAACCACTTATAGACCGGGCCGGTTTCGAAGTGTTGCAGGCGACCGTATTCCTCGGGCGAGCAGTTGGCTTTGATGTAGCTATCGAGCAGCGCCATGACGGGCTTGAAGAGGACACGCAGCGCGCCGATGACGAGCAGCGAAGTCGCAAGCCAGGGATAGTGCTGGGCGAGGTTGATGAAGAAGCCGGCGATGCCTGAGTCGGCGAGCGACGCGGGGTCGGCGGTGATTTGGGCCAGTAGTTTCATATGTTTTGATCTCCGAAAGACGGCGGCCGTTTTGGCTGGACTGAATCCGACATCCGGTTTTCGTGGGCCGGAGGTTGCCGTCACGAAATGGTTTTACCGTGTAACCGCTACTTGTGCAAAAACTGTAGGGAAAGGAGGGAAACCAGGGAAAGAAACAGCACTTTTATATGACAAAAAGCGGTGTTTTTAGGCTGGTGGCATGGTTCTTGAGTGATTGGAAGGCTGGTTTTAGCCACGGATGAAACACAGATTTCTCTTGAACATCATCCGTGTTTCATCTGTGTTTTATCAGTGGCTAAAATAACTCCTCTTACTGTTCGTCGCGCTTTCCTCCTGTGCGCGGTCGCGTTCACACTCAACCTCCACGCCGCCGAGACCTTTCGCGTGATGACTTACAATATTCACCACGGCGAAGGGCTCGACCATAAGGTTGATCTTCCGCGGATTGCCGCGCTCATCAAACGTGAAAAGGCTGACATCGTCGCGCTGCAGGAGGTGGATAAAGGTGTCGCGCGCACGGACCGTCGTGACCTGACTGCCGAGCTCGCCAAGCTCACCGGGATGACAGGGGTCTTCAGCAATAATCATCCCTATCAAGGCGGCGAATACGGTAACGCCATCCTGTCTCGGTTTCCTGTTCTGACGCGCACGAATCTTCATTATCAGATGTTATACACCAACGAACAACGCGGCGCGCTGCAGGTGACGGTCGACGTGGGCGGCAAACAACTCTATTTCTTGGACACCCATGTTGACTTTCGTCCTGGCGACGCGGAACGGTTGAAAAATGTGGGAGAACTCAAACAATTGGTGGCCGCGCACCACGAGTTGCCGATTATTATCTGTGGCGATTTCAACTCGAAACCTGATTCCACCACGTATAAAGCGATGGCGGCGATTTTGGACGATGCGTGGGTTTTGGTTTCCAAAGATCCCGGTTATTCGTTTCCCGCTGACGCGCCTGATCGGCGTATTGATTACCAGTGGGTGTCGCACGGGTCTGTGATTCCAGTCCGGGCGTGGGTTCCGGAAACCGAAGCGTCGGATCATCGGCCGGTGATGGTTGAATACAAACTCAAGTCGCCTACGAATTAGGATGAAATAATCGGGTGTTCATTTACGTCTAATTCTCGTAAGCTGAAATTCTCCTGATGAAAGTTGTCGCCACAGTTTTGTCTGCATTGTGTTTGCCAGTCGCTTTGTTCGCAAAGCTCACGCCGGACCAGGTCAAACAACTCCCGCCGCCGGCGACGCATAAGATTGATTTCAAAAACGAGGTTAAACCGATTTTCGAAGCAAGTTGCGTCCGTTGCCATGGTCGTGGACGCACCAAAGGTGGATTTCAACTGGATACGCGCGAGACCCTGCTGAAGGGCGGCGACTCGGGTGCGGCGATTGTGTCGGGGAAAAGTGACGAGAGTTATTTGATCGCGCTCGTCGCGGGCGTTGATCCCGACAGCGTCATGCCCAAGAAAGGGACGAAGTTGACCAGCGCGCAAGTCGGCGTGTTGCGCGCCTGGGTGGATCAAGGTACGGCTTGGGATGCGGATATTACCTTCGGCAAAATTCCCGCGAAAAATCTGACGCCGCGAATGCCCGAGTTGCCCGTGGGCAAAGCGGCTAATCCGATCGATCGGTTCATGGCTCCTTATTACGCGGCGCACAAAGTGAAGGCGGCCAAGCCGGTGAGCGATCGCGTTTATGCGCGGCGCGTGTATCTCGACACGATTGGTTTGTTGCCTGCGCCGAAGGAGTTGGAAACGTTCGTCGCCGACAAACACGCTGATAAACGCGAGCGACTCGTGAAACGGTTGCTCGGCGACGACGAAGAATACGCGCAGAATTGGCTGACGTTTTGGAACGATCTTCTTCGCAACGACTACAAGGGCGCCGGTTATATCGATGGCGGGCGCAAGCAGATTACGAAGTGGCTCTACACCGCCCTTTTGACGAATAAGCCCTTTGATCGATTTGTCGGTGAATTGATTCATCCCGATACAGAGTCGGAAGGTTTCACGAAAGGCATCGTTTGGCGCGGCGCGGTCAACGCGAGCCAGATTCCGCCGATGCAAGCGGCGCAAAGCATCTCGCAGGTGTTCATGGGCATCAACATGAAGTGCGCGTCGTGCCACGACAGCTTCATCAACGACTGGCAACTGGCCGACGCTTACGGTCTCGCCAATATATATAGTGACGAGGCGCTGGAAATCGCGCAGTGCGACAAACCGACGGGCAAGAAGGCGGCCACGAAATTTTTGTTCCCTGAACTCGGCACGGTGCCGGACACGACGAATCGACAGGTGCGACTGGAGGCTTTGGCAAAAATCCTCACGAGCAAACAGGACGGTCGCCTGACGCGCACGTTTGTGAATCGGCTTTGGCAAAAATTCATGGGGCGTGGGTTGATTGAGCCTGTCGACGACATGGACCAAATCGCGTGGAACCAGGATTTGCTCGATTGGCTCGCAGAAGATTTGGTGGCGCACGGTTACGACGTCAAACACACCATCGTTCTGATTCTCACGTCGGACGCGTATCAATTGCCTGCGCAAGATTATGGTGAGACGGCGAAGGACTACGTCTTTCGCGGGCCATCGGTGCGCCGCATGAGCGCGGAACAATTTCGCGATGCGTTGACGAGTTTGACGGGTGTCGGCTATCCGACACCGGCGGTTGAAGTGACGCCCAAGGACGCGCTTACCAATAAATTCACCGTGCCGAAGTCGTTGAAATTTATCTGGAGCAAAAAGAACGCGGATAAATCTGCGCCGGCGGAATATGTCTATTTCCGCAAAAAAGCCACTTTACCCTCGGTGCGCGACCTCGATGCCATGGCCATCGTCGTTTGCGACAACAGCTTTACGTTTTTCGTAAACGGGAAAAAGATCGGATCCGGCGACCAGTTCAAAGAAGGGTATCGCTACGATTTGCGCCCGTATCTGCATGTGGGCGAGAACACGTTTGCCATTGAAGCGGTGAATCATCTCGCCGACAACTCCTTGCCGAAACGTGATCAGGCTGCGCTTGGCGGAGACAATCCGGCCGGGTTGCTGTTTTACGGACGCATTCGTTACACGGACAAAGGCGCTCAACGTAGCGCCGATGTGGTTTCCGATGGCACCTGGGTGCAAACAAATAAAATTGTACGCGGTTGGGAACAGCCGGAATTTGCCGCGAGCCAATGGCCCAAAGCAGCTGACCTTGGCGCGTTCAACATGGAGCCTTGGCGAGTCACTCGCATTTACCTGGCGACAAAAATGTCTGCGGCTTACAACGGCAAAGTGCGCGCGTCGCTGGTGGCTGCGGATCCGTTGATGGTGGCGCTGGGCCGGCCGAATCGCGAACAGGTCGTGACAGTGCGCGCATCGGAAGCAACGACATTGCAAGCCTTGGAACTGACGAATGGCGAAACGTTATCACAGATTTTGAAGCGCGGCGCGGCGGAAATGGCCGGCAAAACCAACAATTCACGCGACTTGATCGCGACAGTTTACGAACAGGCGCTCGGTCGCAATCCGGTGCGCGCGGAGTTGCAACTGGCGCAAGACACCGTCGGCAAGAAGCCGACGAAAGAAGGTGTGGAAGATTTGTTGTGGGCTATGGTGATGTCACCGGAGTTTCAGTTGATTTATTAGGCATTCGTTCGTTGTCACTCGTATGAAAACTACTCGTCGAGATTTTTTGAAAACGGCAAGTGCGGCGACGCTCAGTGCGTTGGCTGCGGGGTATTCGCGGCCAATCTTCGCCGCAGAAACC
Source organism: uncultured Verrucomicrobiae bacterium (assembly GCA_963702845.1). Classification (GTDB taxonomy): domain Bacteria; phylum Verrucomicrobiota; class Verrucomicrobiia; order Limisphaerales; family Palsa-1400; genus JAICXV01. The sequence goes on from OY969763.1 coordinate 5,254,889, forward strand.
GAAAAGATTACGCCGACGGCCGATTGCGTCATCGTGCTGTGGATGGCCGGCGGCATGGCGCACACGGAGACGTTCGACCCGAAACGTTACGCGCCATACGAAAAAGGCATGCCCACGCAAAAAATGCTGAGCACCTTCCCGCAGATTGATACGAAGGTTGATCACATCAAATTTTCGCAAGGGCTCGAGAACATCGCGAGCGTGATGGATCGTGGAACGTTGATCCGTTCTTACACCGCAGGCGATCTCGGATTCATTTTGCACTCGCGGCATCAGTATCAATGGCACACCGGTTACGCACCGCCGCAGACCGTCGCCGCGCCACATATTGGTTCAGTCATCGCGCGCACGCTTGGGCCGAAAAATCCGGCGATGCCGGCCTTCATCGATATCGGACAGAGATTCGACCTCGGTGAAGCCGAGGAGTTGAAGGCTTTCCACACAGCTGGTTTTCTCGGCAGTGAACATGGGCCGTTTCTGATCGCGAATCCTGAAGAAGCGGTCAAGAGCGTGCGGCCGCCAGCGGGAATGAGTCCGTCGCGTTTCGAAAATCGCAACACGTTTTACAAGAAGCTCGTTGCGACCAGTCCGATTGCGCAGCACGGCAGTGATTTCCAAAAGGACTCGTTGTTGCGCTCGATGGACAATGCGCATCGGTTGCTCAGTTCGACGGCGGCGAAGGCATTCGATCTATCGCTCGAGCCCAAGGAAAGTTACAACAAATACAACACCGGCCGGTTCGGGCTCGGATGTTTATTGGCACGACGGTTGGTGGAAGAAGGGGCGCGCTTCATCGAAGTCACCACTGAATATATTCCCTTTCAATACTTCGACACCCACGAAAACGGTCACACGCGCATGGCGGAATTGAAGAAGACGATCGATGCGCCCATTGCGCAACTCGTGCGCGACCTCGATGAACGCGGATTGCTCAATCGCACGCTGATCGTGTTGGCGAGCGAGTTCAGCCGCGACGCGCTCGTCGAAGGCAAACCGGATAAACAGGTGAAGGGTCAAGTCGCACAACCGGACAATATCGAAGACATGCGTTTTTACGGAATGCACCGGCATTTCACTGACGCCGGTTCGGTATTGATGTTTGGCGGCGGCATGAAACGCGGGCACCTGCACGGCCTCACCGCCGACGAGCGTCCATGCAAAACGATCAAGGACCGCGTGATCATCGAAGACCTGCACGCGACGATTTATCGCGCGATGGGAATTTCGCCGAAGCTCGCCTACGAAATCGAGAAGCGCCCGTTCTATACAACGCGCGACGGCCTGGGTAAGCCGATCATAGACTTGTTCGCGTAACGCAGCCCGCGTGAATTTACCGACCCACGACAATTGTATTTGGCTGGGGGTTTTACTATAGACATGGCGCTCCTAGCGGAGCTTGGGAGCCAAAACCCGAACGACCCGGCCAGTTGGGGTCACAGCGTGACCTGCACCCAATCCAAATACGCGTTGACCGGCTTGGTGAGCGGGACCAAGCTTCGGGCCAGCGTAATCGAGCAACAGACTATGAACGACACGACTCAGCAAGCGCCGCCGCTGGTTTCATCCGCCACGCCCGTTGACCCCAATCGCCGCACCCAATTAAAAGTGGTGGGTTGGATAACGGCCATTTCCATCCTGAGCATCGTTGGCATGCTCAGCAATTCACCGACTTGGCCAGTGGCGTGCGGGGCAGGAATCCTCGCGGTCATGGTCATTGTTGTCTGTGGCGTGGTGATGCAGAAGCACTGAATACACAACCCGCTGTTCGTTGATTAAAAGTTAAGGCGCGAAATCTGTGAAGCCGTTTCTCATAGTCTTGCTCTTGGTTGAGCTGCTCATCGCGTACTTCCTGCTGGCTCCCGAGTTTGATCGTGAGCAGGAGCGTGTCGCCTTCGCGGTTTGGCTCCAGAAGAGGACGCCAGAGGCTAGGGCTGAATTTGAGAGGCAGAAACGCATTAGCGACTGGTATCGGGTCGGCGCTTCTACTTTGGCTTTCGGCGTCATGGCTGTCCCGACGGTGCTCAGTAGCAGAGCAAGGGCGCGTCGCAATCCTGCCGCGCTTTGACCTCTCATGCCTCACATCGCACCCATCCCACTGAACGAGGCGAACCTCCAGCGCCTCGATAAAAAAATAAACATTCCGCGTTACGACCGCCGTGCCCTCGGCCAAAGGATCGTCTCTATTTTCCTCCCGCGCCGGTTGGAGTAACGGTCTTCACGGCAGGGACGACTTCCTTTCGCAACCGGTCGATGTATTCCTTCGTCAGCTCCCAATACATGGCCGGATGGAGTTGGCCATCGTGCCCGACCCATTTCTCCTGATCGGGCGCGAGGTGGCTCGTGTCGGTCGTCCAGACGGCCGATTCTTCGAGATAGTCATTAAACGCCTGGATCATGACGATCTGCGGTTTCTTGTTCTGGAGCACCTTCTCCCAGCAGGCCCGGTAGAAGTCGCCACCGTTACGCGGTTCAATCTCATTTGGCCGATGGACATTGAATCCCGGCTGGACCAACTCAATCTCAGGATGCAGCAACGTCCCCTGATGCAACGGCAGCGGCCAACCGTATTCGCCGGCCGCCGCGTAGCCGGTAAACGTCCGCAACGTAAACTGGTCGCCGAAAGTCTTCTCTCCCTTGTAACCCGCCCATTCCTGGATCAATTGCGGCAGGCGCAGACCGTAACAAATCAACAGCGGCTTGCCGTTGAGGTGGTAGAAATTATCCGGACCGCCGTAGTTCGGATTATTTAGAAACGTCTTGGCCACGTCCTCAGCCACCTTTTCGATCGCCAAGCCCCATGGATCATTGCCGCGACAATCTTCATGCACGCCGACTCCCAAGGCATATTTGATCTTCCACCGGTGGGTCTTGTTCCAAACGGCAATCCGTTCGCACGTTTTGCGCCCGCAACCAACCATGTAATTATAGATATCCGTTTTCCGATAGCCGCCCAATCCGCCGGGACTCAACTCGAGAGCCACAAAGTCAATTCGGGCTTCGGCCAGTTTTTGCAGATGGTAATCAATGACCTTGATGTCATCGCTGGCATAATGGCGAAAGTCATTTGTCTTAGCAAAACAGAGCGGCAAGTAGGTCCCGGCCCTGGTATAGCCAATGACATTGGTCCAAACAGCTGGATAATACGTGCAATACCAAATTCCCACATCCGACGGGCCAACTCCATTTCCATTCGTTCTCGGTGCGGCCAAGGCATTGGCGGTGTGAACCGACAAAACACCCAGCGCAATAATGCCCGCCCACTGCGGCAGCGAAAAAAGTTTCATAAATCTGTCTTTGCGATGGTTGATTTGCGATTACCGAAATTCAGCCGCTCAATGCTGTCGCAGAACCGCAGAATAAAGCCAACCCTTTGTAGCTGCTCAAAAGCGGGTTTTGATGCCTAATTGAATCGCATGACCGCTCTTACAACAAACGCTCGTCTGCTTTCCGTAACTGGATTACTTGTCTCGGGTTTTATCTTTTCATTGGCAGGAGTCCGACTCGATGCCGCAAACGAGTTTGTCACCGTGTCCAACGCGATGCAGCAATGCATCGACCAAAAAGAAGCGGCTGGGGTCGTGACACTGATTGCGACGCCCATCAAAGTGCTGCATCTGGAGGCGAACGGCTTTGCGGACATCGCGGCCAACATCCCAATGCGAACCAACACGCTGTGCCGGATCGCGTCGATGACCAAGCTGCTGACGGCAACCGCGATCATGATGCTCCAGGACGAGGGAAAGCTTTCGGTCGATGACCCGGTCGCCAAATACATCCCCGAACTCGCGGACATGAAAACGACCGACGGCAAACCAGGCAAGCTGACTTTGCGCCATCTGTTAACTCACACCTCAGGCATGCCCGAAGGGACTTTTGCGCAGTATAAGAAAGCCCAGAAACTGGCGGATGCGATCCCGTTCTTTATCGGCAAGTCGCTGGCCTTCGAACCCGGAACGAAATGGGATTACTGTCAATCGGGTATCAACACTTTGGGCCGCATTGTCGAGATTGTCTCGGGAGAATCCTATCCGGATTTTTTGCAGAAGCGTCTGTTGGATCCGCTGGGCATGAAAGATACCACCTTCTATCTCAGCCCGGAGCAATTACCCAGCATGGCCAAGTGTTATGAGCGCACGAATGGCACGCTCATTGTAGAAGACACTAGCGTAACCGGCCACGCGCCGACGGATCGCACTCGCTACCCCGCGCCGAACAGTGGTTTGTTTTCCACGGCGCCGGATTTCGCGAAGTTCTGTCAGATGATCCTCAACGGAGGAAAACTTCACGGAAAAAGATACTTGAAGGCAAAAACCGTCAAACTGATGACCAGTATTCAAACGGGCGATCTCAAGACCGGTTTCACCGAGGGAAACGGTTGGGGCTTGGGCTGGTGTGTGGTGCGCCAGCCGCAAGGCATCACAGCGATGTTATCACCCGGAACGTTTGGCCACGGCGGCGGCTTCGGCACGCAGGCCTGGATTGATCCGCAGAAAAAAGTTATCTATATCTTGATGTATCAGCGCTCAAATTTTCCGACCAATGCCGATGAGTCAATCGTGCGCCGCTCCTTTCAAGTCGCTGCCGCCGAAGCCATGGGCTGGGTGGGAAAACCGTGATCGACTGCTAAGTTCATAACAGCGAGTTTCCGTTGCAATCGATGCTCTCCCGCAGAGCGCGTCCACAAAAAGCCCGACTATTTCAGCGCGTCAGGAGAGCCCTTCCAAATGAGGCGCAGAGAATCCAGGCGGATTCGGGATTGCTCGATGACGACCGCCAATTCGATCTGCTGTGATTGTGCGATCTCGATTTCCTGCGGACGAATGTGATCGTTCACCTTAATCAGCATTTGCAATCGCTGAACTTCGTGGCCAAGCAGGCGGTTCATCTCGGTCAACGCAGACTGGCGCAGACGGGTCGCCTGTTGCTCCGCCAGTTTGACGGCGGCTTCTAACATTGCGGGAAGTGTCTCCCGGGCGATGTTTGGGTTTTCGATTAACTTGTGACCTGAACCTTTCTGAAATTTTCGTTCCAGCGTGGCGTCTCGAAAAGATGCGCTGACGTCCTCGAGTTTGTGAGTGACGGCCAGATGAATCGGGGTGGGCGCAAGAAATCGGTCGGCGTGCAACTTGGGCGAAGCGACCGTTTCGAGAACGAAGATGGTTTCCAACACGATCCTTCGATCGTTCTCGGCCGGCAGCACGGCGAAGGCGCAGTTTCCGGTTTCCGACCCAAGCAACAACTCCATCGCTCCGGCCACCATCGGATGATCCCAAGTGAGAAACGCGACATCTTCGCGGCTGAGCGCGCGGCGGCGATCAAAGGTGGCCACGGTTCCTTCAGCGGGAATGGACGGGAACGAATCGGTGATGACGCCGTCGGGATTCAATTGAAAGGTATGAGGCGCCAGCTCCTCGAGGTGGACTCCGTAATGATCGAAGACATCGAGCATGTAATTCTCGAGAACCTCCTGACGATCTTGTTCCTGGATCGCGCTGACGATTTTGGCAGCGGCTGCGGGTCGAAAGGAATTGAGTTCCAGCAAACGATCACGACCTTGTTCGAGCAGACGGCGCATCGACTCACGGGCTTGCTTCGTTTTGGTCAAGAGATCGGCCAGTTCGGCTTCTGCTTCCTTTCGGTCTGCGACCGGATATTCCAGGGCCAAATCGTGAACGGCGCGTCCGAATTTGCGCATGAGTTCATTGCCGCCCTCGAGATTGCTTTCGAAGGCGTTCAGCCCGTCGTGATACCAGCGGGCCAAAACGAGTTGCGGACTGTGCTCGACATACGGCACGTGGATTTGGATGTCTTCGGTTTGTCCGATGCGGTCCAAACGGCCAATGCGCTGTTCGAGCAGTTCCGGATTGAGCGGCAGATCAAACAGGACGAGGTGATGGGCAAATTGAAAATTGCGCCCTTCGCTGCCGATCTCCGAACAGATCAACAGCCGCGCCCCATCAGGTTCGGCGAACCACGCGGCGTTGCGGTCGCGCTGGACCAGCGTCAATCCTTCGTGAAAAATTCCCGTCTTGATGGTGAGATGACGCCGGAGCGCGGCATCCAGGGCTTCAGCCTTTTCAATACTGCGAGTGATCACCAACACTTTTTCCGGCGCCAGTTTTTGCAACAGTTCCGTCAGCCATCGAACGCGCGGATCTTTGACCAGATCGGACGATGTCTGCAGATTCGTGTCGCCCGCATCTTCGGCGAATTCGGCGGAGAGGCGATCGAGCAACGGCTCCGGGTCGGTGCCCGCGTCGAGTTTCGCCAATAGCGCGGTGCGCTTTGGAAAACCTTTCATGCCGGCGCGAGTGTTACGGAACAGCACACGTCCGGGCCCATGCAAATCCAGCAGTTCTTCCAACAACGCCGACCGTGCTTCGGCGTTGCCATTCGCCAATTCAGCCAGGCGTTGTTCCAGATTTGGATCATGTGCGAGCAATCTGCGCAGCAGTGTTTGGTCTTTGGCGGTAATGGCCGTGCCGCTCGATAACTTGCCGGCAACATCTGCCGTTGCCTTGTAATGTTCCGACTCAGCTTGAAACGTGGCGAGGTCGCGGTAACGCTCCGGGTCGAGCAATCGCAATCTCGCAAAGTGGCTTTCTACGCCGAGCTGTTCCGGTGTGGCGGTCAGTAACAACAATCCTTCAGATGTGCGGCTGAGTTCTTCGACAACTTGATATTCGCGACTCGGCGCGTCCTGAGACCATTCGAGGTGATGCGCCTCATCGACCACGAGAATATCCCAGCCCGCCGCGATGGCGTGCGCTGCCTGCCTGGGTTCACGCGCCAGAAAATCGATGCTGGTCAGCACAAACTGATCATCTAAAAACGGGTTCGCTCCCGGTTCGCCTGCTTCGATGGCTGCGCAACGTTCCGCGTCAAAAATATTCAGCCAGACATTGAATCGTCGGAGCATTTCCACGAACCACTGATGCACCAGCGATTCCGGGACAAGCACGAGGATGCGATTGGCGCGTCCGCTCAGAAGCAGGCGATGCAGGATGAGACAGGCCTCGATTGTTTTTCCAAGTCCGACTTCATCCGAGAGCATCACGCGCGGGGCGTGCCGACTGGTCACTTCCTGCGCGATGTAAAGCTGGTGCGGTATCAGATCAATGCGACCACTGACAAAACCGCGCACGGGAGATTTACGCGAGCGATGCAGCCCTTCCAACGTGCGGCGACGGAGATCAAACACCGCTGCCGTTTCAAAATGTCCCTTGAACAAACGCTCCTGCGGGCCCTGCAAACTGATTCGGTCACTAAGCGCTGCTTCGGGCACACGCTGTTTGTTCGCGACATAGATCAGCAAGCCCCTCTGTTCGATGACTTCCTCGATATGAATTTCTTGATCGTTTTGCGTTTTGACTTTGTCGCCGACATGGAACCGCACACGTTTCAGCGGCGCGTTCTCGGCAACATACGTGCGGGTTTCGCCAGCGGCGATGAACTCGATCTGCACCCGGCCTCCTGCGGTTTGCACAATCGTGCCCAAACCAAGCTCCGGCTCCGATTCGCTGATCCATCGCTGACCTATTTGAAATAAAAGCATTAAAAACGAAGTGGTGCCGGAGGCGGGACTCGAACCCGCACGACTTTTTAAGGTCCCAGGATTTTAAGTCCTGTGCGTCTGCCATTTCGCCACTCCGGCTCGTTTTTCTGTTCGAGAGTTACGGCATCCAGCGTTGCAACGTTGCGCAACACAACTCCAGAACCACAAAAGGTTGCGCAATGACCGCTGCTAAGCCCAGCTTAAAAACTCAACATGCCGTCGCAACAGTAGCCCACGCCACTGAACTTTTCCAACGACTCTAGTTGTTAGCCCTAGAATATGCGGACGTGTCTACGGTGCGCCTAAACAGTCTGCGGCGTCAGACGGCAGGTCATTTCACCAAGCCGCCTCACCGGTGAAATTTCCTCGTCTCCACTGCTCCGTTGGCCAATACTACCAATCACCAATGCAACGGTTGCTAAAAGGCTTGCTCGCGGGGCTTCTGACATTTGCTTTCACCTCGCGCGCCTTCGCTCGGGATTTCTCCTTCCGCGAAGGCGGGCTGCACACGTTTCAGGTTGCTGACAAGGATCTCGTCGCAAAATCTCATTCCGTCCAGGCCAAAGGCGGTAATCGTGTATTTGAAATCACTTCGCGAGTGACACTTCAACTCAATGATCCGTCGGCCCTGAATTCTGTCCTGGCTGGAAGTTCGCTCAAGATCGCGCGGAAAATCGGTGTGAATATTTTCATCTTGCAGGCACCTGATGCGACCACAGCCGCGCGGGAAGCTCATCGCCTTGCTGCGCTTCACGGCGTAAAGACCAGCATCCCGGTGATGCGACGTCCTGCCGTGCTTCACGGACCGTATGCCTACAAACCGAACGATCCCTACTCGTTTAATCAATGGCACGTCGAACATCGCGACCCGCAAACCGGTGCGGTCACCGGGCCAAGCCTGAACGCGCGCGCCGCATGGCCTTTTACTCTTGGGCAAGGAATTACCATAGGTGTCGGCGATGATGGCATCGAATATACCCATCCCGAGCTGGCCGCGCGCGCTGTTGGTGCGCCGCACTTCAACTTCTATGCGAACACCAATAGCGGCATGCCGGATTCGACCAGCGACATGCACGCTACTGCCGTTGCCGGCCTGATTGCGGCGGAGCTCAATAATAATCTCGGGGGTTCAGGCGTGGCCCCGGGCGCGAACCTTGCCAGCTGGAAAATTTTTAGAGGAGGTTCATTGCTAACAACCGACGAACAATTGATGGATATGTTTCAATACGCATCCAACGTCGTGGCTGTGCAGAATCACAGTTGGGGCTACGGCGGCGATTCGCAAATCACGGTGGGATTACTTCCTACAATCGGTGTGTCCAACGCCGTGCATTATGGTCGGGACGGAAAAGGCGCAGTCATCGTGCGCAGTGGCGGTAATTCCCGAGTCGATGGAGCGGACGCGAATGACGATGCTTACCTCGCTGACCCGCAGATTATTGCTGTTGGCGCAGTCAGGATCGACGGCCGCGCGGCCGGCTACAGCAATCCCGGCGCGTGTTTGTTAGTGGCAGCGCCCGGCGGAGAATTAGCGACTGGCACATTGTTTACCACAGACCGCCAGGGTGCGCTTGGATATAACGCCATCACTAATTACGCCAACGACCCCACCCTTGGAGATTATTGTTTCGATTCAACCGGCTTCTATGGCACGTCGGCAGCCGCTCCGCAGATCTCCGGTGTCGCGGCGTTAATTTTATCCGCAAACACAAACCTGAGCTATCGCGACGTTCAACAAATTTTAATTTTGTCGGCGAGACACTTCGATGACAGCGATCCAGATCTGGGCACGAACGCCGCAGGTTTCCGCGTCAGTCACAATCAAGGCTTCGGCATTCCCGACGCTGGCGTGGCGGTGCAGTTGGCGCGCTCGTGGCCGAATCGCCCACCAGCCGTGACGTTGACTTGGGCCGACACGACAACGAACGCAATTCCCGACGATGGTTTGCACGTTCTCATAACTGACCTTGCGCCGATTTCCGCCAGTCCCAGTTTGGGAATCCACCCTGATTTCCCAACGGCTCAACTGTCGCTGGTAGACGTCGGTATGGCGCTCGGACCGATCGCACAAAACCTGACCAACAAAGGCGCGCTAATCCAGCGCGGGAACAATAGTTTCTCCGACAAAATTGGCTACGCCGCCCAAGCTGGAGCGGCCTTTGCCATTGTCTACAACAATACAGGCACGAGCGAGCGCGTCGTGATGGGCACCACTGATTTCGTCCCGATTCCTGCCGTGTTCATCGGCAAAACCAATGGCGACACGCTTCATGCGCTCTTGCTTCAGTCGAATCTTCAGGCGCAGCTCGCCACCACATCTGCGTCGTATTCGTTCAATGTGACAAACACGTTGTCGTGCGAACATGTTTCCGTGCATTTGCAGACCGATCATCCGCGTCGCGCCGATCTGCGCATCACTTTGTTGTCACCGCAAGGGACGGTCAGCGTGCTCGATCATTTGAATAGCGATCCTGCGGCTGGCCCAGTGGATTGGATTTACAGCTCGACGCACCACTTCTTTGAAAGCAGTTACGGAACCTGGACGATCAAGGTGACGGACGAAGCCGCCGGTTCAACTGGCTCAGTGCTATTCTGCGCGTTAACTATTGAAGGCGTTCCGCTTACCGACAGCGACCACGATGGCCTCGATGACAATTGGGAACTCGCCCATTTCGGAACTCTTTCCTACGGCCCGCAGGACGACCCCGATCACGACGGCTACAACAACATGCGCGAACAACTCATGGGCACTGATCCGATGGTTCCCGCGCCGATCATCGCCGACTTCTCGCGCTGGAACAGCAATTTGGCACGCGTGAGTTGGACCTCAACAGCGGGAACAAATTACAACGTGCTCGCTGGTGCGGATATCGCCAATTTGGGAGTCGTGACGAATCTCGCCGGCGCATTTCCGGAAACGGAATGGTTTGTGCCATACACGAACGCGATGCGCTTCTTTGAGGTGCGCAGGCCATGAGCATCAGTAACACAAAGCGCTTCGATCGCGCCATTGCCCGGTTCGACGAGGAAAACTCGCACGATCCAAACAACGATATCGTCGATGGCAAACCTCACCCGCGCGAAGTGGTTTACGCAAAGCGCCTGACCAATTGGGTGCGCAAACTCGCTCCGCAGGCGTCGGAAGTTTTACTGCTCGCGGCGCGTTGCCAGCACATATGCCGTTGGAAAATTCCGCGCAGTTCCTTTCCGCTCGACCGGCCCGGTTATTTGAAATGGCGCGCGGAATTGAAAAACTTTCACGCTGCCAAAGCGGGCGCGATTTTGCGCGAGGTCGGTTACGACGAAGAAACCGTCCAGAAAGTTCAGGACCTCAACCTGAAAAAGAATTTTCCAGCAGACCCCGAGTGCCGCGTCCTCGAAGACGCGCTCTGCCTCGTATTTTTGGAACATCAACTCGCCGATCTGGCCGAACGTTTCGACGAAGTGAAAATGATGAACGCCGTTCAGAAGTCGTGGATCAAAATGTCGCCGCAAGGCCGTGAAGAGGCGCTGAAAATTCCGATGAACGAACGGGCGTTGCAGTTGGTCGCAAAAGCGTTGCAAGGCTTGCAACCCAAAACCTAACGGCCGCGAATCTGCTTCCAGAGCGGTTCGAGATCGACGTCTTTCAAAGCGAGAGCGCGCACTTGTTTGGCGTCACCGCGCGCCATCGCTTTATCGAGCCAATCGCGCGCCTGCTCAAGATTGCCGAGCTGACATTCGTAACACGACAGGTTGTAAGCAATCAGCGCTTCACCGGGAAACTTTTGCTCAGCCTTCGTCAAAATCTTTCGCGCCTGATCAATGCCGCCGCCCGGCTTGCGCCGAACAGCATATGCAAGCGAGAGCCAGACACCAGGCGCGTCACGCATGACATCGACCATTTTGTCAGCAACGTCAGCAGCTTGCCCCCAATCCTTGGAGGCGGCGCTGACATCGTAGGCGGTCAGGAGAACGGCCGGAGCATTCCGGTTTTGCGGGCTGATTTTTTCCAGCTCCAACCGGGCCTCGCGCCAATTCCCCAGGCCAAGCCAGCCAAGCGCTGCAGAAAGATGATGCCGGTCGGGGGGCTCTAATGTCGTTTCCATTGAACGCGTCTAACATAGCAAAAACCCAACTCGACAGCTATGGGTCAAAAGCCGATTGTTGAAATCTACCCACCACCACGCGATACTTTGAACCAATGCGATTCCTGGCGACATTCGTCATCGCGCTCCTCTGCTGGACTGCCCAGGCAGCGGAGCAGAAGACGCTGAACCTCACTTTCTGTTGTTCGCCTGAGAACGATTTGTATCAGGCGCTGCGCGCGGCTAAATGCCCGCGATACAGCACGCCAGCCGAAGCGATCGCCAATGCGCCTGAGCGGACCGGCGTTCTCATTCTCGCGGACCAATATCCCGAGCGCGCAACGACGCTGGAGCCAGCCGAATTTGACAAAGCGCAACGTAAACATCTGCGGGTCTACATCGAATTTCCAGCCTCACTGCCCGGCATGGAAGTGTCGCTACCGCGCGCGGCGACATGGGAGCGCGTCGTGGTCAATTCAGGAAATTTCGGAGACACCCTGCCGAAGATGCACATTCTCGCCATCAACGATTGTCACTTCGTCGCCGTCCTGCACCCGCCGACTGCCGATCTTGTGCTCGCGCGAGTCGCCGGGTTCGACACCGCCATTTACGGTCTGCCGCCACGCGCGGCGTATCCGATTCTTTTTTCGCTCCCCGAGAAAAGTATTTTCGTCGCGACGACAAAACTCAGCAGCTTCATCAGCGGCCGATTCGAGCCGTCGGCAGATTGGCGGCGCGTTTGGCTGAAGGTGTTGTCGTGGCTCGATCCCGAGACGCCTGCGCGTCTTGATTACATGCCGGTCGTAACGCCTTCGTTCGGAAACAATGAAAAACTTCCAACGACATTCCAGCACGATGCGTTCAACCGGGCGGCGAATTGGTTCTCGCATTCGCATCTGCTGATCGCGCCGGCGGAAGCGTCAAAGTTTGAGCTCGCCTTGAAAGTGGGAGTTGAAACGACCACGCCACCAGCAGCCGATGAACCCGAAGGCGATGGCTCGCTCGGAATGATGGAGGGCTACAGTTCGGGAATACGCTGGGATGGGCAGCAACCACGGCGATTGCCGATTCGCGCGGATTGCAACGCGGAAACCGCGATGTTGCTGGCGTTGGACGGAACGCTTAACGGTAACAAGCAATCGACAAAGATCGCCGACAACCTGCTCGATTACGTCTACTTCAATTCTGACATGTGCCAGGGCGTCCGCGCCGACCCGAAACATCCCGCGTTCGGTCTGATTGGCTGGGGTTCGACTGCACCGACCTGGCTCGTCGCCAATTACGGTGATGACAACGCGCGCGCCATGCTGAGCACGATGGTGAGTTCATCGTTGATGCATTCAGATCGTTGGGACAAACCGCTCGTGCGCGCGTTGCTGGCGAATTTCGCACCACTGGCAAGCTGGGCTTTCGTAGTGATCGCGTCGACGTGCCCGCGCTCGAACAGAGTGGTTGGGAACATTTTCACAATGCGGAAACAGTCAACTACTCGCCGCATTTCGAAGCATATTTGTGGGCGTGCAATCTGTGGGCCTATCGCGAAACGCATTACGCACCGTTTTTGGAGCGCACGACTAATGCAATCGCGATGACGATGAAAGTTTATCCGGAGCAATGGCGTTGGCAGGACAACCTGGAACGAGCGCACATGCTCCTTTGCCTCGCTTGGCTCGTGCAGCTTGATAAGACGGCGCACATTTCCTCGGCTGCTGATGCAACGTTGCATCGGCAATGGCTCGATAAAATAACGCACGACTTATTGGCCGACCAACAACCGAACGGCGCGATTCGCGAACGACGCGGCCTGCACGGCGCGCCCGCCCAGGCGCCGCAGTCGAATGAGGAATATGGCACCGGTGAAACGCCGCTCATCCAACAAAATGGCGATCCTGTGAGCGACCAGCTTTACACAACCGGTTTCGCGCTGCTCGGTTTGCACGAAGCAGTCGGCGCGACGCACGATGCGGACTTTGCAACGCGCGGAAGATAAACTGGCGGACGTTTCTTTGCCGCATCCAAACGCGGTCGAGTAAAATCGATTATTGCAACGGTATATGGTTTCGCGCCTTTGACGATCATCTCTGGGATTATTGGGCCAGCTCGGCCGATATCGGCTGGGGCGCGTGGTCGATTGAAGCGGGTTGGGGACAGGCGTGGATTCCGACCGATGCTCGGTTTACGCGAGAAGCGGACGACGGTTTGGGACCTGACGCAACGCACGCACATCGCGAAGGAACTCGATACAACTTTACGCGAGATGCGATTGTCGGAATAACGTTTGTTGTTCCGGCTTTTGACACACGAAAGTTTCCTGCCACACTACAGGCTATGTACGCCAAATCGGTTTTGTTCGGCCTGTTGCTTGCGGTTTGCGCGCGAGCGGATGATGGACAACTTCGTTGTTTCAATTTTCCAGGAAAATCACCGGAGAAATGGTCCGGCACGCGACATTATGCGCGCGACCGTGACGTCGCGGTGAGCCACCTCGCTTTGGACTTAACGCCCGATTTTAAACAGCGCACGATTTCAGGTTCGGCGGTAATCACGTTCAAACCGATCGCCAAGGAGCTGGAGAGTTGTCTCTCGATGCGGTCGATTTGACTATTGATGCGGTGGACTCGACTGCGGCGATCGCGAATTTTCAGGTCACTGACGAGAAAATCGTTATCACATTCAAAGACCCAATTCCTGCCGACAAAGAGACGAGCGTGACGGTCCGTTATCACGCACAGCCCGAGAAAGGCGTCTATTTCCGCACGCCAGAACTGGGTTACAAAGCCGGTGACGAACATATCTTCACCCAGGGCGAGGCGAGCGAATCGCGCTATTGGTTCCCGTCCTATGATTATCCCAACCAGAAAGTTCACGACCGAGGTCACTTGTCATGTGCCGGAAGGAATGACCGCGTTGTCGAACGGTAAATTCGTTCGGACAAGAAAAAGATGCGCAGGGGCTCAACGCCTTTCACTGGTCGCAAGAGAAGCCGCAGGCGAACTATCTGATGTCGCTCATCGCCGGTAATTTCAAAAACATCCGGGCCGGATACCATGACCTCCCGGTCGCGTTTTATACGCCTCCGTCACAAATCGCCGAGGCGCCCGATTCGTTCACAAACACGGTGGACATGCTCGAGTTCTATGAGAAGGAAATCGGCATTCCTTATCCGTGGGCTAAGTATTACCAGGTGGTGGTCGATGATTTCGGAGCAGGCGGCATGGAAAATACCAGCATCACAACACTGACAGACCGCACGTTGCATCGGCCGCAAGAAACAGAAAACATTCGCACGAGCGAAGGCCTGGTCAGTCACGAGCTGGCGCATCAATGGTTCGGCGATCTGGTCACGTGCAAGGATTGGAGTCACCTCTGGTTGAACGAAGGGTTTGCGTCGTTTTACGCGTTGCTCTACGCAGAACACCTGCACGGCCACGACGATTATGTCTACGGCTTCTTCAACACCAGTCACGCCATTCTCGCCCACACCAATGACACCACGCCGATCGTGACGCGGAAGTTCGATAACCCGGATGACTTGTTCAATTACCTGCCCTACGAGAAAGGGTCGTTCGTGCTGCAGATGCTGCGCGCTGATTTGGGACCAGAACTTTATCGCAAGTGCATTAACACCTATTTAAAGCGCCATGAATTCGGAAACGTCGTCACTGACGATCTGAACAAAGTAATCGACGAACTCTCCGGCCGCTCTTACGACAAGTTCTTCGATCAGTGGGTTTATCACGCGCACGAACCGGAACTGACGGTGGAATATTCATGGGATGAGAAATCGAAACTCGCGAAGGTTTCGGTGAAACAAACGCAAAAGCTGAGCGACGACGTGTTGCTGTTCGAGTCACCGCTCAACATTGTTTTCACAGGAACATTCGGGCGTATCGAGAAAACAGTGAACTTCAGCAAAGCCGAAGAGGATTTCTTTTTCGCGCTGCCACAGGCCCCGAAACTGGTCTTGCTCAATCCTGAGTTCGACCTGCTCGCCAAAATTGAGTTTGCCAACCAACCGTCGTCGATGGTGCTGGCACAACTTGAAGACAAGTCCGTTGGCGCGCGGCTGCAGGCGACGGATTTGCTCAAGGATAAAAAGGATCAGGCGACGATTGACGCACTGAAACGCGCGCTCAACCACGATGAGTTTTACGGTGTGCGCGTGCAGGCGGCCAAGGCGCTGCAATCTATTCACACGGACGAAAGCCTCGAGGCTTTGCTGGGTTCGTTAAAACAATCCGATGCCCGGGTGCGCCAGGCTGTCGTCGCGGCCATCGCTGCATTCTACAATGGCAAAGCTTTTGACGCGGCGCGTTCGATTCTTACCACCGAAAAGAACACCGACATCATTGGCTCCGATGCGCAGGGACTCGGGCTTTATCATAAACCTGAAATTCACAACGCCCTGCTGCAACTACTTGGGCGGCCTTCGTTCCGCTTCTCCATATCGGACGCGGCGATTCGCGCCATGCGTGCCCAGGATGATCCCGCTTACATCACGCCCGTCCGGGCCTTTGTCGAACAACACGTCAAAGACATGCAGACGCGAAGCATCGCCAGTGCTTTGGAAACGATCGGTTATCTTGCGCGCAACGAGACGAACAGAGATGAGGTTCGGGAGTTTTTGCTCACTTATATCAACGACAAAAAACGCGGCGTCCAACTGGGAGCCATTCGTGCCTTGGGATTGCTTGAAGATCCCAAAGCGATTGCAGCATTGGAGACCTTTGCGAATTCGTCCAAAGATACGGAGCAACAACCGGTCGCCGAAAAAGCGATTGCTGACATCCGCGCGGCGCGCAAGCCGACTGATAATCTGAAGGATCTTCGAACCGAAGTACTCGATCTGCAAAAGGAATCGCACGATTTGCGCAAAGAACTCGAGGACATGCAGAAGAAATCGGAGACGAAAAAGGCGCCGAAGACACAAAGTTCGCCGAAGCGAAAGAGTTGATTACCACGGGTGTCGGATCCGGTAGTAGATGAAGAAACCGTAGATCGAGAGAACGATTCCGACAAAGATCAGCCACCACAAACGCCAATCCTTGAGACCGCGATACCGCTCGCGCTCGTCAGGCGGGAGTTGCAGGTATGACCGGTTCCAGATGATGCCTTTCGTTTTTGCCTCAGGCGGCGGAGACGTCAGCAGCGAAACAACAATCATCACCGCCATGCACAACAGCCATGCAGCGAGCGCGCGGTGATTGAAGGTGTTGTAGTCGTCGTTCAAATTGAACGGCCATTTGTGCGCACCCAGCAGTTCGAATTGTTTCAGTGCCCAACTCCAGACGAACCCGGCGACAATCGTCGCAACAGCCCCCGCGCCGTTCGCGCGTTTCCATAGAATGCCCATCGTGAAAATCACCGCGAACGGTGGCGCGATAAAGAAAAACACCGTCTGCATTTTTTCGAACAACGTCGTGTCGGTTTGCTGCGTGAACCCGATCGCGATCCAAACGCTGGCAATCAAAATGAACACCCCACTCCAGCGTCCGATAAACACCTGATGGCGTTCGGTCGCGTTTTTATTGATGAGCTTTTTGTAGAGGTCGAGCGTGACGATGGTCGAAGCGGAGTTCAACACCGTCGCGACGTGCCCCATCAAGGCGGCGGCCATACCCGCGAGCAACAAACCTTTGAGGCCGCTTGGAATCAGTTCCTTTACCAGCACGAGATAGGCCTGGTCGGGATTGGCCAGCTTTGGAAACATTTTGAATGCAATGATGCCGGGGACGATAAAGAAAAACGGCATGATGATGTGCAGAAATCCGGCGCACACCACGCCGACGCGCGCGTTCCATTCGTCCTTGGCCGCCAGAACGCGTTGCACCATGTGCTGGCTAGTGCAGCTATACCAAATGCCGACGGAGAGAAATCCGGTGAAGACGCCGGTGACTGGAAACGGATGGTTCGTCGGCGGTTTGAACACTTGAAAATGTTCGTTGTGGTCGTGGATGAATTGGCCAATGTCGCTGACGTGCCGGAGCGCGAGAATCGGCACAAGAACGCCCGCCACCAACAAAATAATCATCTGCAACAGGTCGGTCCATGCGGCTGATTTGAGTCCACCATAAATGGTGTAAAGGCCGGTCGTGCCCGCAAAAAAGATGATATAGATGATCGCCGGCATTCGTTGGACATGCGGAAACCACTGCGTCAAATCTGGCAAGTGCCTGGCGAGATCGTCGCCAAAGAAACTGTC
Organism: uncultured Verrucomicrobiae bacterium; assembly: GCA_963702845.1. GTDB lineage: Bacteria > Verrucomicrobiota > Verrucomicrobiia > Limisphaerales > Palsa-1400 > JAICXV01. The sequence goes on from OY969763.1 coordinate 5,272,713, forward strand.
GAGCATGATCCCGCCCGAGTAAAGCGCCCCGGCGTTTATTGCGGTGATGAAGCCGACGATCGAGGCAACAGCGAAAATGTAGCGACAGGCTGGATTATAACGGCGCTCCAGAAATTCGGGCATCGTGCAGACGCCCGTGCGCACGTAATAGGGCAGGAACACCAGGATGAGCAGGCTGTAGATAATCCACGCGTTCCAATCGCCGGCGGCGAGCACGATGCCGTATTGATAAGCGCCGCCGACGTTCGAAATAAATTGTTCGCTGCTGATGTCGGCGGCAACCATGGACGCGCCGACGACAAACCATGGAATTGTTTTATTCCCAAGAAAGTAACTTTGCGTCGTGCTCGAACCTTTTCGTGCAACCCAAAGCCCGAGCGAGACGCTGCCGACCATGTAAAGAACGAAGACCGCAAGGTCGAGGTAGTTCAATGAGACGTGACTGGGCATGGGCACTGGCTGTGACCAATGCTGGCTACGAACGAATTTTCAGCAAGTAAAAACGCGATTATGGCCCGAGCAAAGCGCGATAGCCGCGCATCAAGTTAGTTGCCGTCGGGTCAACAATTATGACGTCGGAAGCGCTCGGATTGGTTATGACAAAAGACGTCCAATTCGTCAGCGTGGTCGAATATTGCAACGTGTAGTTCTGGCCGACTGAACCGTTCAAGTGCAATTGAAACTGCGACGGATTAAGTCGGAACGGCTGCGCGAGAAGCGGAAGCGGATTGATGATAATCTGCAGCAGCCGGCTCGTTTGCCCGCCATTGTTATCATTCACTTGAGCATGGAAGGCGAATGTTCCTGTGACCGAGGACGTGCCGGAAATGAGACCTGAACTACTCAGCGTCAGATTCGCGGGTAGCGGAGCGGAACCCAATTCTATCGACCACGAATAGGGTGGCTGGCCGCCGGTCGCCGCGAGATTGTTGCTGTAGTAGGCGGCCTTGTTTCCGTTTGGCAAACTCGCTGTCACGATTTGGAGAATCGGCGTGACAACGGTTATTGAAAGAAGCTGTGAGTTAGTGCTGTTGCTGTTGTCGACAACCTGGACGTGGAAATAATTGGTTCCGCCATTAGCCGTGCAGGTTCCCGACAATACGCCGTTCGTCCCTAATACAATGCCAGTTGGCGGCAGTGCCGATCCATTTTCGATCGACCACCGATAGGGCGGTGTTCCGCCAGATGCAGTTACAGAACTATTGTAGGCAGCATTCTGCGTGGCGTTTGGCAAACTGAAGGTCGTGATCTGGAGCGGGCTGGCGGCGGCGTTAATTGTAACCGACACGTTGGTCGTCGTCGTATTCAGGTTTTGATCCTGTATCTGCACCGTGAAATTGAAGGTGCCGTTAACAGTTGGCGTGCCGGATAATTCACCATTTCCACCCAAGCTTAAGCCATTCGGGACGGTGCCGCTTTGGTAAAACCAGTTAAATGGCGTATAGCAACCGCTGCCGTCCAGGAACGCATCGTAAAACACTCCACTGGTTCCACTGGGCAAATTTGTCGTGTTGATTTGAAGGTTGCAGGGTTGGACGAGGTAATTAATAACCGGATTATTGTTGGCGACATTGACGACCGCGCTGTTGTTAGTCGGACAACTCAGCGACGAAGAGTTCAGGCCGTTGCAATCAGCATTGACCGTCCAGCTTCCGTTGCAGACCGGCAAAACAATTTTCCCTGTCCCATCGGTGTACTGACCGCCGGTATAGTAATTCGTTCCGTTGACCGTGCAACCCGCATCAATGTTGATGCCGCCGACGCCAGTGTGAGAACTCGCGTTGGTGATCGAAGCAGTCAGCGTCCCCGTAAGCGGGAGACACACGAGATTGAGATTACTGATGTCGACTCCAGCCGTAACGTTGATTTGCAAAATTGGCCCAATCAGACCGCGACTCGCAATTCCAGATGAGCTGGTATCGAGTTGAACGTTATAACTACCACCTGAAACGCCCAATGTATAATTGCCACCGGAATCCGTTTGCGCACCGTTGCCGCCTCCACCGTTGGCATTTGCGAAGAGGTTGATGTTGCTGACAGGATTGCCGAGATTGTCGGTGACTTTTCCCGACACCACCGTGCTGCGCTGCACCGTGAAATTCACCGTTTTATTATTGTTCGCAACCGTGGTCTGTTGATCGTTCGGGCATTGATAAATCGAAGGCAAGCCGTTGTCGCATCCGCCATCACAACAATTGACGACCACATCCCAGGTCCCGCTGGCGGCGTTGATGCTATAAAATCCGTTCGCATCCGTAGTCGCTTGCGCGTAGTAATTCGTCCCGTTGATCGGCGCGCTCGCGTTGATTTGCACTCCCGAAATCGGATTACTGCTGTTGTCACGGAGAAAGCCGCTGATGGTGTTCGTCGCGAGCAGTCCGGTAAATTTCTGTTTGATCGCAGTCCCGGCACTCAGCGTTAATCCGCTGCCACCATTGTTGTAAGCATAAGGCGGGACGGAAAAAATGTAGTTGGTGTACTGGGGCGGGCATGAGCCGAGGTCCACTTCAACATCCCAATTTCCCGCCATCAATGCCATGGAGTAATTGCCGTTAGAATCCGTTGTGGCGTCGCCCTGATAAAGTCCGCCACCGCCATTGCCATTTTGCGTCGAGAGCCGGACGCCAGCCAAAGGATTGTTGTTATTGTCCACAATTCTTCCAAACACCATCGCCTCGGCATGGGGGTAACTTATATTGAAGTTTGTGACATTATTTGTGACGACGATTTTAACGTTGTCGTTCGGCCTCAAGTAGCCGGCAAAATCCAAGCTGCTGTTGTCGTTTTGTATCTTCCATTGATTATCCACAAGGACGGGCACACTGTAATTACCATTCGTATCCGTGGAACTGATACCGATGCCGTTTCCTTCCGCGATGGTCAACATTCCTGGCAAGGGCAGGCTGCTGTTCGTGGAGTCGGTGACTCTTCCCGAAACGAAATTTGTAGTGAACAGCAGGGACAGGTTTGTGACTACAGAGGTGCCAGTGGTCACCGTCAAAGGCCCCGCTGGAACGCCCATGAAATTGGTCTTGAAAGCGACCACCTGGTAAGTGCCCGGCGGAACGTTGATGGAGTAACTTCCCGCGCTATTCGCAACTGCTCCGGTAAAGGGATTGAAATCACCTTGTTGTCCTTGGGAATAGCCGAACAAAATAGCTGCATACGGGACAGCCGTCGAGTTGCTGACCACCGTTCCAGAGATGGTTTGGCCGTAATTGGCGTTCGTGACGGTGAAGGCGTTGGTCACCGCGGTAAAATGATTGCTCGGGCTGGAAAACACGTAGAAAAATTTTCCCACAAACGTATGCGATATTCCCGCCGTGATCATGCTCAACGGAATGGATATAGCGCCTTGCGTAGCATTTGTGTCGAAGGGGATGTTGATGTTCGTTTGGCCTCCGATCAGGGTTGGCCCAGCTTGATCTGTGACTTGAAACTGCTGCACAAAAAAATCTGAGCTGTCCACGACACCGTTGGTATTCAGATCCAAATATTTGCGAACGACAATTGTCTCATTGGTGAACAATCCGGTGCCGGCAACGGCGATAAAACCCGTGTAGGTGTTGCTGGTCGTGCTTGGCGTGACGGTAAACGCCGGCGCGCTCCAGGCGGAGTTAGCCGCGAACAGAATGCCGAGAACCGAGCAGAGTGATAATAGCAATAGAGCAGTACGCTTCATAACAAACGTTCCTTTGGTTGACACTCGTGGACGTATTGAGTGAAACACCTTGGTTACACCCTGTCGATACCTATATATCTGTTGCCTTGCGCGCGACGAGTGCCGCGTCCGGCGTGCGCTCTAATCCGCCAAAACTTGTTGAATTTTTTCCGGTAATTGACAGAATGTCCCCGTTATCTCCCAACGCCACTTATGAACGAAAACTCTCATTCTGCAAAAAAACAGGCCACTGGTTCGACCGGCGGCTCGACCTCTAAAAACACGTTGATCTTAGGCGCACTCGGTGTCGTCGGCCTTGTCATCGCCATCGCTGTCTTCAACTCCGGTTCACCACCGCGCAATGGCACAAATGGGAACGCGCCGACAACCGGTGCGCAACCATCCGGGCCGTCCGGTTCAGAACCCGACGCGCACAAACCACCGTTGCTCGGGGCCATCCATCCAGACGGCCCGGCAGAGATGACTGGAGCGACACCCAAGAAAATTGTCGATGATGTCGTCACCGTCGCCAGTTTGACTAATGAAGTTACGGCAGCGGATGCCAAGAAGTTTCATGACGGACTTGACGAACTGGTCCGCAAGGGCTCCGCGTCCGTTCCGGCCATTCAGGACTACCTGGATAAAAATCTCGATTCCAATTACGGTGACGTCAAAGGGGCCGAGGAGCTTGGTTATTCATCCGTCCGGCACGCACTGCTCGATACCCTGAAACAAATCGGCGGCCCGGAATCGGAAGGTGCGATGGTGCACGTTTTGCAAACAACGGCTGAGCCAAACGAAGTTGGCGAGCTCGCCAAAGACCTCGAAGCGCAAGCTCCCGGTCAGTATCGCGACCAAATTCTGCAGGCGGCGCGCGAAGCGCTCGACATGGCTTACAACGGTCAATCGGGCTCTAACGTCGAGCGCGGTCCACTGTTCCGCGTGTTCCAGAATTACAACGCGTCTTACTCTCCGCCCAACGCTCCACAACAGACAACACAGTAATCAAACGCGTCCAGAGCGCGTGACCTCGCTCACGCGGCAGGTGATACAAACCTGATTGCCGAATTGGGTCACGTCTCAAACCTTAACAGTCGCAACGCGCGTATCGCGAATAACATGCCCGCCAGCGCCACAACTCAACGCGCCACTCGCGCCAGTGTGCAACCGGCCACGACGAACGAGCGCGCGAAAATTCGGAAGTATGGCCTGATCGTTTCCGCGCTCCTGCTCATCGGCGTGGCGCTCGTGTTCGCACAAGTGCGTCATTTCGATTTCGTTGTGATCGACGACGGCGAATACGTCACCGACAATCCGCAAATCAAATCCGGCCTGAACTGGGCCACCGTTAAGTGGACGTTCACCCACACCGTCGCGGCCAATTGGCATCCGCTCGCGATGATGTCGCACGCGCTCGATTGCCAGGTTTTCGGCCAGAACGCCGGCGCGCATCACATCGTTAATGTAGCGTTGCACGCCGCGAATACCGTTCTGCTGTTCTGGCTGTTAGCGACGCTTCTGCGGCCAACCAACAGCACTGAACGCCATCCCATCCCGCACGTCTGGATGTGCGGGATTGTGGCGGCATTGTTTGGTCTTCACCCTTTGCGCGTCGAATCGGTCGCGTGGATTTCGGAACGCAAAGACGTCCTCAGCGTCTTCTTCTTCATGCTGACGCTGCTCGCGTATGTGCGCTATGTGCGATTGCGCGCACCTAAGAACAATGCGACCCCCGCCTACCTGCTGACTCTCGGTCTATTCTCCCTCGGCCTGCTCGCCAAACCGATGCTGGTGACGCTTCCGTTCGTTCTGTTATTGCTGGATTTCTGGCCACTCAAAAGAGTGTCGAGCGTCCGAGCGGGTGGCGCGTTGGTTCTGGAAAAAGTTCCGATGTTTCTCGTGAGTGCGGCGGCGAGCGCGACCACGTTTTTTGCACAAAAAGGTTCAGGGTCCGTGGTGGGCTTGGAGAGTTTCCCATTAAGTGAACGACTGCAGAACGTGACTGTTTCTTACGCGCGTTACCTTGGCAAAACGTTTTGGCCGCAAAATCTTTGCGCCTACTATCCATACGAAGGCTGGACTGCATTGCAGGTCGCAGGGGCTGCGCTGCTCATGCTGGCATTGTCGGCGCTCGCGATTTGGTCCGTGCGCAAGCGGCCCTTTGTTTTCGTCGGATGGTTCTGGTTCGTCGGCATGCTTGTCCCGGTGATCGGTTTCGCGCAAGTCGGCGCGCAATCAATGGCGGATCGATACGCCTACTTGCCTCATGTGGGCCTCTTCATCGTATTGGTGTGGGGCTCGTTTGCAATCGCGCGAAAGCCGGCGTTAATCGTTTTGAGCATCGCGACAGTTGCCGCTGCGGTCGTTGCCACATCGCAAGTGGCGTATTGGCGCGACTCGGAGGTGTTATTTGATCGCACCTTGCGACTCACGGAAAACAACGTCAGCGCGAACTATTTCATGGCGCTCGCTCTGGAGACAAAAGGGAAAAAGGCCGAATCAATACCGTACTTTCAGGAAGCGATTCGCGGTAATCCGGACAATATCAAAGCGCTTACCCACCTCGGTCGCATTTTCGGTGAACAAGGAAAAATCGATGACGCTCGAAAACAATTCGAGGCCGCCTTACGCGTCGATTCCGATCTGCCACTCACCCACATCAATCTCGCCGACATGTTGATCCGGCAAGGCAAGCGCGACGAAGCGATTGAGCATTATATCGCCGCCATGCAATCGAAGCCCGACATGCCGGAAGCGCACTTTGAATTGTCCAATCTGCTCTCGGCCAAGCACGACTACGAAGGTGCCATCGCGCAACTGAGGACGGCTGTCGAACAGAAACCAAATTATCCAGATGCTCTCAACAGTCTGGCTTGGATGCTGGCGACTCAGCCCAATCCCAAGTTACGCAATGGCGCGGAAGCTGTCCGGTTCGCCGAACAAGCGGTCGCGCTGACGAAGAACAGTGACCCCGGACTGTTGGATACGTTAGCCGCTGCCTATGCCGAAGCCGGCAGATTCCCAGACGCGATCAAGACCATTGAATCGGCGGTTCAGATCGCCGCGACGTCGGGACAAACAAAGTTGGTTACTGAATTAAAGGAGCGCCTGCAGCTCTACCAAACGGCAACAGCGTATCGAGAGTAACGGCGTTACTTTAGTCCCATCGCTTGTATCCACCCCTCGCTTTGAGCGACGATCTGATCCAACCCATGCTTACGCGCGACGTCCTGCGCTTTTTGTTCCATCGCCAACGCCCGTGCTTTATCTCCGCGCGATAAATAAATCTGGGCCAGGCCGTGATACGCTTTGAGGTGATAGCGTTCTACCGGCAGTTTCACGGTTTCGTTAAATTGCACCATCGCCTCGTCAGCCGCGCCCGCTTTCAATAACGTCTCGCCGAAAAAATAGTGGGCATCGTCGGATTGTGGGTTCAACCTAAGCGTCTCACGAAATTCGGTCATGGCCGGTTCGATTTGACCGGCGGTTAACAATTCGTCGGCCAGATTTCCGTGCAGGATCCATGACGTCGGGTTTTTTTCGACGGCGGCACCATAGAGCGTGACTGCATCGCGATAGGTGGCCGCTTGTTGTGCGGCTTTCAGCGAGAGCGCTGCGATAATGAGTGCAATAATTCCAACCTGAACTTTGTATTTATTGATGTGTGACAGCGCCGCTCCAGCCAGTGCCGGCACGCCAATGATCGCTATATGTTGATAGTGATCAGCAACCAGAGAAAATTTCATAAAGCCCGTGTCGCTCAACCCCATCACCGGCAGAAGTGCGATACAAACAAACAGCCAGCCGACAAATAATGCACGTCCGACTGTGGACTTCCTCACAAGCCACAAAGCCGCCGTTGTCGCGACCGCTGTCACCACGGGCACGAACCACAGCCATTGATTCAAATTGATTTCCCATTTCGGATAAATAAACGCGAGGTCCGTCGGCAGAATGGCCTTCCACAAATAAAACCACGTGACCGCTCCGGCGCCGAGAATGCGTTGAAGCAAACTGGCAGAGCGGATTCCTTCCGCGTTCGCATGCGCCATAAACCACATGTTCACAATCGAAAATAATGCCGCCAAAGCCAAGAACGGAATGACCCGTAAAATATCGCGTTTCGTCACCGGCCGTTTCCACCAAATGATTAGAAGCAACAGGGGCGGCAAAACAACCACCGCAATTTTGCTCAGCAACGCCAGCACAAAACTGGTTAACGAAAGCCAATAGAATCGACCTGTTTGGCGCGAATCACCGCCCTGCTCCATGCAAACGTAGAAATAGGCGCTCGCCAAAAACCAAAACATCGACAGCGTGTTCTTCCGTTGCACGATCCACGCCACTGACTCGACGTTGACCGGATGAATCGCAAACAGCATCGCCGCCACAAATGCGCCGGGCACCGCCAACAGTTTTAGAACGCGCCACACCATCACGGCCGCACCCAAGTGAAGCAACAGGTTCACCACGTGGTATCCCAATGTTTGGTAACCCCACATTCCCCATTCGATGCGCAGCATCGATTCGGTCAGAGGCCAGTAATCCGGCAGTGTTGTCGAAAACCAAATCTGTTGCCACGTCGCCTGTCCACAGCGTTGCAGCAGATCTTCATCGTCCAAAATAAATCCCCCACGCAAGGCCGGCCAATACACGGCCAAAATCAACACAGCCATCAATGCTGCACCGCCGAGAATATGCGACCACTCAGTTTGTCCATTTCGCACGGGGACACTCGCGGTTGTCGTCTTGGAACGCTGGGTCGCTGCGATACTCATTCCGTGTAGGATCGCTTTTGTGCGTAGAGGGCATTTCTGCGCTCAAGGTCCACGACGAAGCTCTTATCTCCTTTAGCAGTTGCTAACTGCAGCGCTTGCTTCCCGAATTTTATGGCATCGTCAAAGTCGCCAGTCGCCGCGCAGGCTGCTGCTGCGGTATCCAATGCGCCCGGCTCGGCGAACTTCGTCATCTCCGCCGCTTGCAATGCCATTTGTTTCGCTTCAGCTTTTTCGACCACGTTTGCTTGCGCATCAGTTGCGTAACTCCAGGCCAGATCATTCAAAGCGTCGACAGTCCCCGGTGCAATTCGGAGCACCTCGCGCAAATGTTTTCGAGCTCCGACACGGTCATGCTTTTGGCCGAGCACCGTCGCGATTCGATAATGCGTCCCGGCCTGGTCGGGATTCAACTCGATGGAACCCGCAAACGCCTGCAACGCATCGTCGTTTTTCCCAAGCGCCATCAACGCGTCGCCCAGACGCTTCTGCAATTCCGCGCGCATCTGATTATTGTCACCACTAAATCGCCACTGCCCCTGTTGCGGTATGTTGTCCGGTGGAATTTCCAATGCCGCGCGCATTTGCTCGATCGCCTGTGGCAGTTTGCCGAGGATGAGATACGCCGAGCCAATATTGAAACGGACAAAGAAATTATTTGGCTGCACTTTAAGAAGTTCTTCCAACGGCGGGATCGCTTCATTGTATTTTTTCATATGCAGATAAACCGAAGCTTCACCCATTAGCGCGTGCCGGTATCCGGGAAAAATCTCCAGTGAACGCTTAAAATACTTGAGCGAATCGTCCAGTTGGCCGTGTTCCTGAAGTTCTTCAGCGAGGTTGTTTGCGGCGACATAGCTGTTCGGGTTTTTTTCCAGCGTCGCGCGCCAAATACGTGAGGTGTCGTAAAGGTGCGATTGGTTCCAACTCAGCACCGCAAACGCCACCACAACTGCGCCGAGCACAGTGGCTCGAACCGACGGGTTGTCAAAAACCTTCGCCACGCCCATGACAATCGCCGCCGCCGCGACCGGCAATGAGAAATATTGCCAGTGATCAGCAACGAGCGAGAACTTGTGATAATTCACGTTCAACAATCCAACCACCGGCGCCAACATCAACAGAAAGACCGCGAGCGCCACGACCGGACCGCGACCCCATCGTCGCTGTTGCACCCAAAGCACCACGAGCGCCGCTGCCATACACAGGTGCGGAATGTAACTGGCAAGTTCTTGCGGTTTAATGGTCCATTGTGGATACACCGGCGACAGATTGATCGGGCAAAGTGCTTTGCTGATGTAAAACCAAACCGCCGGGCCCACGCCTGCAATCCGCAAAAGCATGGGTCGAACAGGAAAATCGGCCGCCATCGCGCGATGATTCTGAAACCAGATCGTCACCAATCCCATTACAAACGCGATCGCAAAAAATGGAAGGGTCCGCATCACGTCACGCCTCGTAACACCGCGTTTCCACCACGCGATGCACAGGAAAATCGCGGGCAACATCACCCCAGCCGTTTTCGATAACAACGACAGCAAAAAGAATATCAGCGAGCCGATGTACAGTCGTTGGGATTTTTTTGCATTCTCGGGATCTGAGTCGGCGCTCAAATAACAATGCGCACTCAATAACGCGAACATCATTGCCATCGTGTTCTTGCGTTCCGCAATCCAGGCGACGGTTGCGACATTCACCGGGTGCAATGCAAACAACGCCGCCCCGAACCATGCGAGATCGAACACGTTCGACGCCGGCGCTGAACCAGCCGGCGCGGTCGTGCCCAAAATCTTCCGCAACACCCGCCACAGCAGCAGCGTGTTGATGGCGTGCAGGATTAAGTTCGTGACGTGGTAACCAGTGGGGTTCATTCCCCAAATGCGCCATTCAAACCAGAAGTCCGTATACGTGACCGGAAAATAATCGATCGGCTTGATGCTGAACCAGAGGTCGCGCAATCCTTCCGCCGATTTGATCACCGAATTGTCGGTCAGCAATAAATCGTCGTCCCAGATAAAGCCGTTGCGAAGCGTCGGCCAAAAGGTGACCACCACCAACGCGAGTAAAACAAGAATCCCCCACCATTCTTTATGGATTGCAGCGCTGGGCTCCGGCGTTGGTTTGACCAACGGGCGCGATTCTGATGCGGCGACAGGCATACGAGTAGTTTGGGGTTGCGCCGCATTGTAGACGTTTCGCCGTGAAAAGGTAAATAAAAGCTTCCCGTCTGTGATACTTGTCGGGCACAAAGTTGCGGTACATTAAACCCATGCAACACGAGCACGCCGTCACGGGACATTGGCCGAAGCCGTTCAACGACGACGCCATGCGCGATTGGGCTATCGCCCTGCGGAAACAACTGCGCGCGCCGCATGTCTCGCTCGGCATGGTGTTCATGACCCCGGATTATTTCAAAGACGCCGAGCAGATTCTCGAACTGCTGCGCGTCCACGCGCAAATCCCGTTGCTCATCGGTTGCTCGAGCACGAGTTTGATCGTCGATTCCGCCGAGATGGAGGACAAAGCCGGCATCGTCCTCGCCCTTTACGCTCTGCCTGATGCGAAACTGCGCGCCGTTCGTTTCACGCAGGAACAACTCGAAGAAGCGTCCAGCCCCGGCTACTGGCAAATGGAAACCGGGGTTGCAACCGAACAGGTGAACGGCTGGCTGGTTTTCGCCGACCCGTTTCATCTCGATGCTGAAACGTGGTTGCGCAGTTGGAACGATTCTTACGCGCCGAAACCGATTCTCGGCGGACTCGCCAGCGGCGACATGAACGGCCAAACGACGCAGATTTATTTGAACGGCGACATCTTCGAGGAAGGCGGTGTAGCTCTCGCCGTCGGTGGCGATGTGGAGTTGCGCAGCGTCATTTCCCAGGGTTGCACGCCAATCGGCCAAACCTGGACCATCACCAAAGCCGAAGCCAATTTCATCCACGAAATCGGCAATCGCCCGGCATACCAGGTGCTCGCTGAGACGTTTGAATCGTTGCCGAAAGCTGATCAACAAAAAACGCGCGGCAACCTTTTCATTGGCCTGGTCGTGGACGAATACCTCGAAGATTTTCATCGCGGCGATTTCCTCATCCGCAACATTCTCGGCGGCGATCCGTCGTCGGGCAGTCTGGCCGTGGGCGCTTTTCCGCGTTTGGGTCAAACGGTCCAGTTCCAACGTCGCGACGCCACGGCGGCGTCACAGGACCTGCATGTTTTACTTGAGCGTTTGAAAGAACAAATCGGCAACCACGCTGTTTATGGCGGGTGCCTCTGCTGTTGCAACGGACGCGGCGAGCGGCTCTTCGGGCAGCCCAGTCACGACGCTTCGTTGATCCAGGAAAAAGTCGGTCCGATGCAATTGGCCGGCTTTTTCTGCAATGGCGAGATTGGCCCCATCGGTGACAAAAACTTTCTCCACGGCTACACAGCCTCGCTCGCGTTGTTCACGAAAAAGAGCTGACGCCGGTCGTCCAACTGCTTACGCGGTGAGATTGAGATCCGTTCGAACCTGCGCGCCGGAATTGTCTTCGATCGCTTTGTCGGAACGGAAGGCGCAGCCAAAAATCGCCGCAGCCTTTAAGCCTTTGTCCAAACGAATCGCGGGCTTGCCGCCGTCCATGAATTCACAGCCGTTGACAATCAGGCGTCCGTTTGACGCGCGGACGGCTGGGTCTTTTTTGCCCGCTTGATCCCAAGCGGTAAAATGGCAGGCGGTCAACGCTAGCGTCGAAGGACTGTTGTGGCGGATGTGTTCCTGCGTGCGTTCCATTCCCCAAAAGCCGCAGTTCGTAAATTTCACCGGCCCTTGATTCGTGGGCGCGATTTCGATCGTCGACATGAACTGCCCATTGGCCCATTGCAATCCGGCATGGCCCTGAGTGCGATCGACACGGACTGCGCATGGACAGATGTCGCTGCCTGATTGCGTGACGACGGCGTTGCCGGGACCGTGCCCGAAATCGTCGAAGTGAAATCCGATCTTTGCGAAAATGACGAAGCAATTGGAAATGAACTCCCAATCGGTTTGGCCGATTTTGAAACCGACAAGGTTCTTCTCGAGATACCCGCGAATGTCGCCGGCACCCGAGCCTTTTGGTTCCAGCCCCATGCGTTGCCAGAAGTTCGGATTGAAATGGACATTTTCAATGCGCCCGATGTCGGTGCATTGGTCGATGTAGATGCCGATGCTCAAGGGACAGGCGAAGATGTTCCTGATTAGATGCAGTTCGTTCCAGCGCGAGCCCGTGTCGATGCCTTGAAACGGGTTGGTCATGGTGACGTCCAGAACCTGGCAAAGTTCGCCGTCAATGCGCACCGTCCATGGATAAGGCGTGACGTTCTCGAGCCGCTGCTCGGGATAGTGAATAGTGACGTTGCGCAAAATACCGTTTGGTTTCAGCGTAATCAACGGCGTGCCGTCGGCGTGGCCGCGACCGCCATAGGCCAGCAATACCGAACCGACAGGATGTTCGCTGTGCGGCACACCGCCGGAAACGCCGCAGAGCGTCACGCCGGCGGGCACGGTCAACGAACCGTTTACGCGATATTGGCCGCGCGGCAGGAAACACACAGGGGTAGTTGTAGCGGCCTGATGCAGTGCTGATTGGATTGCGGTGGTGTCATCGGTTTTGCCGTCACCGACTGCGCCGAACCCGCGCACGTTGACGACGTTGTTCGTTAGAATCGGAGCGGACGGTTGTGCGTTGGCAACACTCGCGAGCCCAAGCATGCCGGCGCCGGTCAGCGAGCGGGCAACGAAATGTCTTCGGGAAAGTTGGTCGGGTGCGTGTTCAGACATGAAGGCGATTCTGCCGAGGGCGGATTCGGTTTGGTAGAAAAAATAAGTCCACGTTTTGAAACGTGGACTACGGGGCGTCTCTCTGCCGTTGTTCTCCTTCGAGAGACTGCTTGCAGTCGGGAAACAACAAAAACGACTGCCACCCTTTACCGCAAAATAACTCAAATTTGGCGTTTTGAAAAACCCTGCTTCAACCGAGGTTGCTGGGGAAAATCGAAGTGTCGGCATGGCATATCGTCGTTTCCATCGTGTGGAGAGACAGATTTGCCGGATGGCGAAAATTGGAATGTCGGTGAAGTTCCTTGGGTTGCTTTAACAAGGACAGATTATGCCAATTACTATGACTACACAGGCGACGATGAAGGCAGTCGTCATCCACAAATTCGGCGGCCCGGATGTGCTTCGATTTGAAGATATGCCGACGCCGCGACCGCGAGCACATGACGTCCTGGTGCGGGTGCGGGCGGCGGGGGTTAATCCGGTGGATTGGAAATTGCGAGAGGGTCTGATTGAGACGCTGCCTTTGCCGATGATCATGGGCATAGATTTCTCCGGGACGGTCGAATCGGTGGGCGATGCGGTCGAAAAATTCAGCATCGGCGAGGACGTGTTTGGACAGGTGGAAGCGGACTACACCGGGAGCTACGCGGAATATTGCGTGGCGCCCGATTTTGCGATCGCGCACAAGCCGGATTCGCTCGACCACATTCACGCGGCGGCGCTTCCTGTGGCCGCGCTGACACCGTGGCAGGCATTGTTTGACCTGGGAAAACTCACGGCGGGGCAAACGGTTTTGATCCATGCGGCTACGGGTGGAGTGGGAAGTTTTGCGGTGCAATTCGCAAAGTGGAAAAAGGCGCGGGTTATCGGCACCGCATCGACACAGAGCGTTGAGCTGGCGCGCAGCTTCGGCGCGGATGAGGTGGTGGATTATCGGAAGAGCAAATTCGAAGAGGCGGTGCGTGGTGTGGATATGGTTCTGGACCTGATCGGCGGTGACACGCAGGAACGTTCGTTCAAAGTTTTGAAACGCGGCGGCATTCTTGTTTCAACAGTGCAACCGCCGTCAGCGCAGAAATTGGAGGAGTTCGGCGTGCGCGGGACGATGGTTCGCCAAAAGCCGAATGGTGAACAACTCAAGACGATCGGCGATCTTGTGGCAAGCGGGATCGTGAGAGTGAATATCGAAGCGGTGATGCCGCTCAGTGAAATGCGGGCGGCCCAGGAGCGGAGTCAAACCGGGCACGCGCATGGGAAGATTGTGCTCGAGGTTTCTAAGGAGTGGTTGTTGCGGGCAAACTCATAGTTTTAACCACCAAGGCACCAAGGGGAATAAAGACAAATACAGTTGAGTTGGTTTTAGTCACGGAAGGGATATTTATGAATGATGTGTTAAGACGGTTTTTGGTGATTGGCTCGAGTTTGGTTTTGACACTTTTTCTCGTAGCGAGAGGCCAGACCGCGCCGTCTGCTGGTGAGTCAGATACGCAAAATCATGGCGCGGTAGCTGCGGCGGGCGTCCAAGTGCAGACAGCGGAGACTCAGGCAGCAATGTCTCCGCAGGATGCGCTGGCCGAGTTACGAGCCGGCAATGCGCGGTTTGTGGCGGGGAAATCGCGGACTCTTAATCTACCCGGCGAGGTACACGTGACTGCCGGTCACCAATATCCATTCGCGGTGATCGTGAGCTGCATTGACTCGCGCGTGCCGGTTGAACGGGTGTTCGACCAAGGCATTGGGGACGTGTTTAACGCACGAGTCGCGGGGAATGTGCTTAATGACGACATTTTGGGAAGCGTGGAATACGCCTGCAAGGTAGCTGGCGCAAAGCTGATTGTGGTGTTGGGCCATTCGAGTTGTGGTGCAATCAAGGGCGCGGCGGACGATGTGAAGTTGGGCAAGCTGACGGGCCTGTTGGATAAAATCAAGCCGGCGGAGGAGCGGGTTCCCCAAAGTATTCAGCCGCGGAATTCCAAGAATAAAGTGTTTGTTCAGCAAGTGGCGGAACAAAACGTGCGGCTGGTGATGGAAGAAATCCGCGAGCGGAGTCCAATCCTGCGCGAAATGCTCGACTCGGGAAAAATTGGGATCGCCGGAGGGATGTATGATATCGCCACCGGGGAGGCCCATTTCATGACGAAATGAAATCTGTCAGGCTGGCAGGCCAAAATCGGGTGGAGTTGCCTCTCTTCGTCGGAAAAACAATTTCCAGAGTTTGCCTTCACCAAACGTTCTCGCGAGCTCCCGGAAAGCGAAGAATGGGACAAACGCGCAGAACGTAATCATGCAGCGGGCCAGCAATTCGTATTTGCCTTCACCCAAAAGTTTCGTGAGGCCACCTCCAGCACCCACGCCCTTGATTGCCCCGCCGACCATGGCCTCAAACATCGCAAACACCCCGAAAAACAGGGTGAACACCAACGATTTTTGAAGGGTTGGATACAGCAGCGGCCTGTTTTCGCGATCGCGAACGAGGCCCAGGATCTCTCCAAACCAGATCACCTTGGCCAAAACCAGCGCTTCAATGATCGCCGCTCCGTACTTGAAATACTTTATTTCGTATTCGGCCAGGACGAACCGGCGATACCACGCAAACACACCGAAGAAAACTGCCAAATAAAGAGCGTTGATCCCGTATGTCACCATCTCGCGCTGGATTCTTTGCTTCCAGTGCCGCTTCTCGTCTGTCGCGCCAGTTTTATTTTCGGGTGCTTCCATAGCTGCTCGAACCAACGTCCAGAAACGACGAGCGTCAATTCCAGAATGTTATCGTTTAACGGCATCAGCGTTCGCCGCAAAGTGGAAAAGGCTTGCGCACTAGTTGCGGTTGCCTGACATCTGCATAGGTTGCAGAGCGCGAATGTGGCTCGCTGATTTTTTATGTTCGAGGGCGGGTCGCGCGTTTCGTGATGACTTCGGAATTTGCAACGCAGGGGAAACGTGGAGCGGATGCTCCGCAACGATTTCCAACCATCTCGAACGACCGGGCGCAGAGTCTAGCCAGTCATTTGAAGAGGAAGATCAAGGGCGAGGTGCGATTTGATCCGGGCAGCCGAGCGCTTTATGCCACTGATGGATCCAATTACCGGCAGGTGCCCATCGGGGTAGTGATTCCGCGCGATGCGGAGGATGTGATCGAGACGGCGAAGTTGTGCCACAAATATGGCGCGCCGATTACGTCGCGCGGAACGGCGACGAGCCTGGCCGGGCAATGCTGCAACGTCGCAGTGATCATCGATTACTCCAAATACATGAATAAGATTTTGGCGATTGATCCGGTGCGGAAATTGGCACGAGTGCAGCCGGGTGTGGTCTGTCAGCAATTGCGGTCGGCGGCTGAAAAGCATCACCTGACGTTTGGGCCCGATCCGGCGACGCATCGGTGGTGCACGCTTGGAGGGATGATTGGGAATAACTCGTGCGGGGTGCATTCGCAGATGGCCGGGCGCACGTCCGATAATGTGCACGAGCTTGATATTTTGTTGTACGACGGCACGCGCATGACCGTCGGTCCGACGACGACGGCGGAGCTGGAGGAAACGATCCGGCGGGGCGGACGCAAAGGAGAAATTTATGCGCGGTTAAGATCGTTGCGTGATTGTTATGCGGGTTTGGTGCGCGAACGGTATCCGAGAATTCCGCGGCGTGTTTCGGGTTACAATCTGGACGAACTGTTGCCCGAGGAAGGTTTCAATGTTGCCCGCGCGTTAGTCGGCAGCGAAGGGACGTGCGTGATGGTTTTGGAAGCGACGCTGAACCTGGTGGCAAGCCCGCCCGCGCGGTCTCTGTTGGTTTTGGGTTATCGTGACATATTCAGCGCCGGAGATCATACGCCGGAAATTGCAGAATATCACCCAACCGGACTCGAGGCGTTGGATTTCAAGTTTGTCAACGATTTGAAATTAAAAGGCGTGCAGACGGAGCACATCAAAATGTTGCCGTCGGGCAAGGCGTGGTTGCTGGTTGAGTTTGGCGGCGACACGAAGGCGGATAGTGACGCGAAGGCGCGACTCGTGATGGCGAAGTTGCGGCTGAAGCCGGGTGCGCCTTCGATGAAGCTGTTCGATGATAAAGAGGAGGAAGAGGAAATCTGGCGCGTGCGCGAATCAGGGCTGGGTGCGACGGCGCATATTCCCGGCGAGGATGAGAATTGGGAAGGTTGGGAGGATGCCGCCGTTCCGCCAGAGCAAGTCGGCGATTATTTGCGCGGGTTCAAGCGATTGCTCGAAAAATACCATTATGTGACATCGCTCTACGGGCATTTTGGCCAGGGCTGTATTCATTGCCGGATTAATTTTGATCTGAAGACGGCGGAAGGAATCCGTAAATGGCGCGCGTTTTTGAGTGAGGCTGCAGACCTTGTTTTGGAACATGGCGGCTCGCTCTCCGGTGAACATGGCGACGGCCAGTCACGCGCCGAGCTGTTGCCGAAGATGTTTGGCAAGGAGTTGATCGACGCGTTTGAGGAATTCAAGAGCATCTGGGATCCCGATTGGAAAATGAACCCGGGCAAGGTTGTCCGGCCGTATGCCATAACCGAGAACCTCCGTTACGGATCAAATTATCGACCGGCTGAACCAGAGACGCATTTTAAATATGTGACAGACGGTTTCAGTTTTTCACACGCGATGAAGCGGTGCGTGGGTGTGGGCGAATGTCGCAAGACGGAGAGCGGGACGATGTGCCCGAGCTATATGGCGACGCGGGAAGAGAAGCACACGACGCGCGGGCGGGCGCGGTTGCTTTTTGAAATGCTGAATGGCAGTGAGCTTAAACGCGAGGGGTGGCGCAGCGACGCAGTGAAGGAGAGCCTGGATTTATGTCTTTCGTGCTAGGGTTGCAAAGGCGATTGTCCGGTGCACGTGGACATGGCGACGTATAAAGCGGAGTTTCTTTCGCACTATTACAAAGGACGATTGCGACCGGTACACGCCTACGTCTTCGGTTTGATTCACAAATGGGCGCACCTGGCGAGTTTCGCGCCGAAGATTGCGAATTTTTTTGGGCAACATGCGATGCTTGCCGGCCTGGCGAAACGGATCATTGGTATTGCTCCGGAACGGAAGCTGCCGCCGTTTGCCGAAGAGACGTTCAAGCAATGGTGGAAGAAACGGAAGGCTCCGATTGGGTTGGATGATAAACCGCACGTGATTCTGTGGCCGGATACGTTCAATAATCATTTTCATCCGCAGATCGCGCGCGCGGCGGTTGAGGTGTTGGAAGATGCGGGGTTCAAAGTGGAAGTGCCTGCGGCGAACATGTGTTGCGGACGGCCACTCTACGATTACGGCATGCTGGATATTGCGGAGAAATGGCTTCGACACATTTTAGACACGATCAGCGATTCCATCCAGGATGGCACACCCGTAGTGGTTTTAGAGCCGAGTTGTGCGTCGGTGTTTCGCGACGAAATGACAAATTTATTTCCACATGATCAAAACGCGAAGCGGCTGAAGCAGCAGACTTTTTTGTTGAGCGGGTTTCTTAACAAACACGCGCCGGAATATCCGCTGAAGGAGCTGGATCGCGAAGCGATTGTACACGGGCACTGTCACCATCGCGCGGTGATGAAGCTGGAGGACGAGAAGCGTGTGCTTGCGCGGGCGCTGCCGAATCACAAGATGCTGGACTCGGGTTGCTGCGGGATGGCGGGTGCGTTTGGTTTTGAAGAAGGCGAACATTACGACGTGTCGATCAAGTGCGGCGAGCGGGTGCTTTTACCTGAGGTGCGAAAGACGGATCACAAGACGTTGATCGTGACAAACGGGTTCAGTTGTCACGAACAGATCCTGCAACAGACGGGGCGGAGGGCGTTGCACCTGGCGGAAGTGCTGCAACTCGTGATGAAACACGGCAAGCCGCGATTGCTGCAGAAGCCGAAAGCGCGCGAGCCTGAGTCGGACACAAAACATCGCCGGCGATGGCGATGGATCGCGGCGGGAGCGGTTACCGCCGCGGGTGTGGCTGGTTTCGTCACGACGAACAGGACTCGAAAAACGACGGCCAAGTCGATCGTCTCAAAATAAGTTGCCGTTGGCGTCGAAGACCATGGGGTTGGGTTTTTCGAGCAGTCTCAGTTTGGTGTACAATGTGCGCCTCCGGTGCGCTCTTCGCAACCAGCGGAGGATGCGCTTGTCGAATACGACGATTTCGTCTCGGCAAAAAAATTATCGCCAGCGGTTTGCTCGCGGCTTACCATGGGCAGCCTTAATGGAAGTCGCCCAGAATTTCTATGATGTGATCGAAACGACCTGCCGTGATCTCTATATCCAGTCGCTGAAAGAGATTCCGCCGGACGTTGTCGAGGCCATCAAACGCGCTGCTGCGCGCGAAACTAAAGAGGTCGCAAAACGCATTTTCTCGCATTACCTGCGCTCCATCGAACTTGGCCAAAAAGAAAACATGATGGTGTGCCAGGATACGGGCATTCCGATTTATTGGGTGGAAATTGGCGGCAAAATGCGGTTCGACGGCGCGCAGTTGACGCAGGCGATTATTCGCGGAACCGAACGCGCCACGCGCGAACATCCGTTGCGCTCGAGCATCGTCGCCCCGCTCACGCGCGAGAATCGGCAGACGAGCACGGGCGAACGCATCCCGATCATTCACTACGATTTCGTGCCGGACTCCGATGAGATCGATATTTTGTTTATGCCGAAGGGGTCGGGCTCGGAAAACATGTCGTTCATGAAGATGCTGGTTCCGGCTGATGGAGTGAATGGCGTTAAGAAATTTGTTTTGGAAAATGTGGTCGGCGCCGGCGCGAAGCCTTGTCCGCCGATGGTGGTTGGAATTGGGATTGGTGGTTCGTCGGACCTTTGCATGACTCTCGCGAAGAAAGCCACGACGCGTCCGGTCGGCTCGCAAAATCCCGACCCGAAAATTGCGGCCATCGAACAGGAGCTGTTCGAAGCGATCAATTCCACCGGCATCGGGCCGCAAGGTCTCGGTGGCGATACCACGGCGCTCGGCGTCCATATCGAATCGGCGTGGACGCATATCACGTGCAATCCTGTGGCAGTGAACATCCAATGCTGGCGCGCGGAACGGCGTCGGGCCCGAGTGTCGCCTAGCGGACAGGTGACGATCGGATTTTAACGCAACGGCGCAAAGCGGCGAAGACGCAAAGAAATTATGGCAGAGTTTCGATTCAAGACTCCGTTGACCGAGAAAGATGTGCGCCAGTTGCACGTCGGAGATTCCGTGTTGCTGGATGGAGTCATTTTTGGCGTGCGCGACGGCAATTTGATTCGTGTGTTCGATAAGAAGGTCGCGCCGCCTTGCGATTGGAACGGCGCGGCGTTGTTGCACACAGCACCGAACGTGAAGAAAGTCGACGGCAAGTATGTTCCTGTTTGCGTCGGCACGACCACGAGCATGCGGATGGATCGTTTTACGCGAAGGTTTGCTGCGCGATTACGGAGTGCGCGCGATTTTGGGCAAAGGCGGGATGTCGCTACGCACGGCCGAATTGATGAAGCAATACGGCGCGGTTTATCTATCGGTGACCGGTGGCGCGGCGGCGATGGAAACATTGCAGATTGAAGAGATCGAAAACGTTTTTTGGGAAGATTTGATGCCGGAATGCATTTGGCAGATTCGGTTCAAAGGCTTCGGGCCGCTGACGGTCGGGATTGATGCGCATGGCGGCAATTTGCAAATGGACGTGCAAGCGCAAGCGAACCAAAAGGCTGCAGAACTGATGAAGAAAATGGGGCTCGTTTGATTTTATGACAACCGCTGACGCAACCACCCAGACGAGCGCGCCGATCAAGCGCCGGTTTCAAAGTTATCGCGGCACATGGGCCTGGCTCACGCAACGGATTAGCGCGATTTGTTTGTTTTTGCTGATCCCGGTGAAGATTTACACGGGCTGGGCGGCGAAGGATAAAGTGCCGTATCCGGAGTTTCTCGGTTCGCCGAAAGCGACGCACTTCAGCGGTGGCATTGATATCGCGTTGTTATTGTTTTTTCTGATTCACGGGTTTTACGGGTTGCGCGTCATCTTGATTGATGTTGGCGTGATTCGGGAAGATTCGTTCTTCTGGCGCACGCTGATTTTGGCCCTCGGCATTTTTGGGTTCGCCGTTTGGTACGTTTACGTGCACGGCTACGAGGGCTAAGCGTCCAGCAATTTCCGCTTTGCAGTTCGCACTTTGAAATTAAACTAGTGCGATGCTGATCAATTTCACGAAGATGAACGGAGCGGGAAACGACTTTGTGCTCATCGACAATCGCGAGCGCAAAATCAAACTTTCCACTGAGCAAATCGTTCTCATTTGTGACCGGCATCGGGGCGTTGGCGCTGATGGCGTAATGATGCTTGTGCCTGCTTCGGGCAAAGCCGACTGGGCCTGGGACTTTTACAACGCCGACGGCAGTGAGGCTGAAATGTGCGGCAATGGGTCGCGTTGTTTTGCCCGTTACGTGGAGCGCACGGCTGGTGTGACCGGCGAGTTCACATTTGAAACGAAGGCCGGCATCATTTCCGCAAAACTCCATGGTGATCGCGTCACGATTAATCTCACTTCGCCGCAGGATTTGCGGTTGAACGAAATTGTTCCACTCAGTGTTGGCAAAACCGCGATTCATTCGTTGAACACCGGTGTTCCACATGCGGTGTTATTCGTGCCGGACGCCGACAAAGCGATGGTCGGCACGATTGGTCCTGAAGTCCGACGCCACTCACACTTCGCTCCGCGCGGAACAAATGTGAATTTTGTCGAACTCAAAGGCGGCAACACGATCCGGGTCCGAACGTTCGAGCGCGGCGTGGAAGGCGAAACGTTGGCGTGCGGCACGGGGGTGTCGGCGTCGGCGATGATTTCGGCGCGGTTGCATGGGCTCAAGTCGCCAGTCAAAGTACACGTGCAGGGCGGCGATGTGTTAGAAGTTGGGTTTGAGGAAAAAGAGGGAGCGTTCTCCAACGTCAGTCTGACCGGCCCCGCAGATTTCGTGTTTGAAGGCCAGATTCGCCTTTAACATTGCCGGGCTGCGCCAATCGGCGACATACTTAAGCTGCTTATGTTGCTGGAAAATCTTTCCTGGCCAGAGGTGCGCCAACTCAAAGTGGCCGATAAAATCGTCTTGTTTCCGCTGGGCTCATTTGAGCAACACGGCCATCACATGCCACTGACGACGGATACAGACATCGTCACAGGCATCGCACGCCGACTAGAGCAGAAACGACCAAAAAAGATTTTGTGCCTGCCAACGCTTTGGCCCGGGCACTCCACGCATCACTTGGCTTTTCCGGGAACTCTCAGTGTTTCGCAGATGCCGTATATCAATTTGGTTTGTGAAATGTGCCGGTCGATTGTGAAGATGGGTGCGAAGAAAGTTTTTCTGCTGAACGGCCACGGTGGAAACGATATTCCGGTTCGGGCCGCGTTGCGTGAACTGAAAACTGAGTTTCCGAAAATCCAATTTGTCTTTGTTTCCTACTGGTCGCTCGCGGCGCAGACCATCAATAAAGTGCGCGAATCGGAAATGGGAGGACTCGGCCACGCTTGCGAAATGGAAGCGTCGGTCATGCTTTATCTCCATCCGGAAAAAGTGAACATGAAGAAAGCGCGTCGGGATGGGCGCAGTAAAAATCAAGACCACTACCGGAAAAGCGATATGATGACGTCGCGACCGGTTTATTTCGTGAACGAGTTCAACGAAATTTCCGAGACCGGCACGGTTGGGTTTCCTGACCTTGCAACCGCCGAAAAAGGAAAGCGTTTCATCAACGGGATTGTCGATGAAGTGCTCGATTTCGTGGACGATTTTGCGAAGTGGTAGACTTACGCCCTCGCTAACTCGAACCGCGATTCCGTTTCCGAAACGGCTTCGACGTGCGGCTCCGTTACGGTTTCAACTGCGAGCTTTCCCAATGCGGTCCCTCGCAACTTCTGGAAGTCGTAGTCACAAAGGTCGCCGATGCGATCGATCGTTATGTCTGCCGGAGAGTATTTGGCGAGCGCCTGCGGGTCCTGCGCATAATGTCCCTGGCGGACAAACACGGTCGTAACTCCGCCCCCCCAGATTTTTTTTACTGCGTCAAGAATGCGCAATTTGTCGTCGACGATGACGTAGTGTTCGGCGGGATAGCGGCTCTCGACGTCGTCGAGCTCGTGCTCCTTGTGCAGGTAAATCAGCACATTGTCGTGAACTGCGTGGCCAAGACCCGATCGGTCGATCTTGCGCGGCTGAAAGACGACGTCGCCGTCGCTAAGAATAACGCACGGACCCCATTGTTGAAGATGCTCAATGGCGTCGATAGCACGCGGAAACACCCGGTTCGAAAACGGATATTTCATCATGAACTTCGACATCAGTAGAAAGCGGGGATCGCGCGGATTTTCGGCGCGATAACGTTGGAGCGCACCGAGGTAGTCGGCATAGCCCATCTCATTGCGAAGCTGCTCGTAAATGGCCCAATAACGTTTTTGGCGCTCCTCGCCGAATTCGTGGAACAGGAACTGCCGCAGATCTTCGGTGACACGGTCGTTGTTCAACAAGGTGTTGTCGACATCCAAGAGGAAAACGACGCGGTGCGGTTTGAGATTGTGTGCTTTTTTGGCCCGGGGTTCAGAAAGTGGCGCGGTCATATCGTTTTTCTAAGATGCCCCGTTTCAAGTGGGAATTCCAACGGGGGTTTTCCTGATTCGCATGTACTCCCCTACGTCAATGAATTGGGTCGGGCATATTTCCGTCGAGGGGCGAAGACGTCCGCGAGCGCATCCAAAGCCAATCAGCGTAGTCGTCATCATTTGCGACGCGGTGACCCCAGCCGACCTTTTGTTTCCGATATTTCCATTGGTGAGTTTCGGAATGACCGTCCGCAAAGGCGAAGCCGCAGCCGTAGTTATGATAGGTTCCGGGAACGTCATACCAAATTGGCTGCTCCATGCCGTACCCGAATGCCGCATCGTTCAAGTCCGTCGCATCCTCATCTATCAAAACCCAAAGCATCGAAGGCCCCGGCGCGCCAATGCTCGAAAATTTTCCGTAGGTCATCCACGGCCCGGTGCGCTTGTTGCCGTGTCCGTTGTCCAGCCATGGGCCATCGACGGGCAAGTAAGGTTTGCCGCCGTGCTTGCCCCACTTCGTATCGAACGCCTCGCAAATCGTGCCGCACGCCTGGCTCATCGAAAACGTGCGCGCCGATGGAACTGTGTGACCGATCAACGCGGCGTTGGTGCCTTGATATAAGCCCGTCCGTTTGTCGGTCGGACAGCGGAAGACCGAAACGTTATTGGCCACGTAATGGATGAGCAGACTGCGAGTCGGATCGCTAATGATGTCTGGGTTGAATTCCTCTTGCCCGCCTTGGCCCGCTTTGCCGCCGCACCAATTATGGCCGGGGATAATGTTCGCGTCGTCTGGATTGGGCGGAAAAAAATCGTGGTAATCGGATGAATACATTACAAGCGCAGTCATGAGTTGATGGCCGTTGTTCACGCAAGAGACACCTTCGGCTTTTTGCTTACCGCGAGAAAGTGCTGGAACCAAAAGAGCGGCCAGAATCGCAATGATGCCGATCACCACGAGGAGCTCGATCAATGTGAATGCCCGCTGTAGCCGCATTGCGGCACGCTACAGCGACAACATTCCTTTGTCACGCCATCGCTTGCTTCAGCACCGTCTGCAGTTTCGGCGAGTCGAGCTTTTCGATCATCTTGCGCAACTTGGTCAATGCCATTTCTTGAATCTGGCGAATGCGCTCGCGCGTGACACCAAAACGTTTTCCGATTTCTTCCAGCGTTTCTTCGCGTTCGCCGTTGAGATTGAAGCGCAGTTTCAGAATAGTAGCCTCGCGATCGTCCAATTTAGTCAGCATGTCGCGAACCAGACTGGTGTTGGTTTTCGCTTCCAATTCTTCGTAAGGCGTGTCGGCGCGTTCGTCTTCAACGACGTCCGCAATGCGGTTCGAGTCTTCGTCCCCGAGTGACGCATCGAGCGAGGTTGGCGTGATCGCTGCCGCTCGATATTGCGTCACACGTCGACGGGAAATCCCCAACTCCTCCGCGATCTCTTCATCCGTTGGCTCGCGTCCGAAAATCTCTTGCAGCTTCATGGCAGAGCGACGGATGTGCGCAACTTTATCAACAACATGCACCGGCAACCGAATCGTCTTGGATTGGTTTGCCAGGGCGCGTTTGATCGATTGCTTGATCCACCATGCACCGTAGGTGGAAAATTTCGCGCCTTTCGCGGGATCGAAGCGCTCAACCGCCTTCATCAAACCGATGTTGCCTTCGTTGATCAGGTCGAGCAGCGGCATGCCGTAGTTTTCGTAATCGCGCGCAATTTTGACAACGAGACGCAAGTTGGCTTTGATCATTTGCTCGCGCGCTTTTTTGTCGCTCTTCTTGATACGTTTGGCGAGTTCGACTTCCTCTTGAATGGTTAGCAACGGCGTGCGCGCAATTTCGCGAAGGTAAAGATTCAACGCTGAATTGGCGTCGTATCGCTGACGTTCCACTTCGGGTTCGGCGACATGGGGAGCCTGGGGCTGCTGTTGGCGCTCGTCCAAACGGTGCTCCGCTGCAGCCGTTTCAACCGGGACAGGTTCTCGCACAGCAACCGAAGCCGCCGTCTCCATAAGTTTTGGCTGCGCTTTCCGGTGATGTGCCGGTTCGAGGATTCGAGTTCGAGTCGCGGCAGAAGTGTGGTGCTTCCGCGCATGCAACGCCTTAACTCGCGGATGTTTTCTTCCGTTCCTGTGTGCCGCGCCGTTGTGAGTTCGTAGCCGTTTCTTGGCCCCGGTTTTGGGGCTCGAAATAGTCGATAGCATTCGTTCCTCCTGAAATTGTGTTGGAGGTCAATCCTCCTGCGCACTAATCACCTCCAACATGATAATTTACTCGTACCGGCGGACTTTTGCTGAAGAAATTTTTGCTTTAGGCGATAGGGGCGGTCGGGGATGTTACTATCAGGCGGCGGTCAACGCTTTGCGTTGCAGGCGCTTATGAGCACCTCAACCAATTGGTCGGAAGTCCATTCATTTCCTTCAAAAATCTTTTGCAGCCGGCCATTTGCATCAATAACGGCGGTTCGCAGATTGTGGCTGATGGTTGTGCCGTCGTGCCAATATCGCTCGTCGAATGTTTCGCAAAGTTCAGTAACACCTGTTTCCGTGCCGGTGACGAATTGCCAATGCTGCGGGTCGTAATGTTGCGCTTGAGCATATTGCAGGAGCCTGGCCGGCGTATCGTGTTCCGGGTCAAAGCTAACACTGAGCAACTGCCAGTTTTGTGGCGCATCTTTTCGTGCCAACATTTTCTTTTCGACTTCGCCAAAGTTACTCGTCATGCGCGGACAAAAATTCGGAAATGGGCAACTGGTAAAAATAAATGTGACGGCAAATGCTTTGCCTTTCAAGTCAGCTAAACTCACCGCCTGGCCGAGTTCGTTGGTCAGATGAAAGTCCGGCACACGCTCACCGACGTCGAGCGGCTCAATTGCGCGCACCACCTGAATGCTCGAGCGCGATGGCATTTGCTCCGGTGAGGAACTCAACTTGACGATGTGTTCAATCCAACCTTCGTTTGTTGTCACAACCATGCGGAACGAGATGCGGTCACCAGCTTGCAACCCGCGCAGTTCGTTGGTGGTCTTCACGTCGAACGGCATGGTCATCGCTTCCATGTAACCGGGAATTTTTTCGTGCTGAACGGTGACGGTTTTTTCGGCGGGCTTTACTTCTTTGACGATGCCGCGAACGGAGAACACTTTCGGCGCTTCAGCGGGCCGTTTGCCGCAGCCGCAAAAAGCAATCGCGAGAAACGGTAATAACAACAGCAGCGCTCGCCAGCGCCGGATCACTTGCCTAAAATTTTCTTCAACGTAGCGACGCATCGTGCGTTCTCCTCGGGCGTGCCGATCGAAATTCGAATGTATTCGGGCAATTTATAACCGCCCATCGGACGCACAATAACGCCCTGCTTTTGCAATTGTTCAAATACGCGCTGGCCATCGCCGGCGCGGACGAGGATGAAATTTGCGAAGGTTGGAACTGTTTCGAGCCCCATTTCTGCGAGCTCTTTTTCGAGAAAGTTTTTCCCGACAAAATTATTCTCGCGCGTTCTTCGCACATGGTCGACATCGTCCAACGCTGCCAAGCCACCTGCCTGGGCGAGTGAATTGATGTTGAACGGTTGACGAATCTTTTCGAGCGCGGAGATAAAGTCCGGATGAGCGATTCCGTATCCAACACGTGTTCCCGCGAGGCCGTAAATCTTCGAGAACGTGCGCATGAGAATCAGGTTTTGCTTCTCACCGCGTTTGATCGTCGGAACTAAATCGAGCGGCTTCTCCAAAAATTCAATGTAAGCCTCGTCCATCACGAGCACAGCGTGATCAGGCACGCCATTCACCAACTCCATTACCTCTTCGTTCGAAGCGAGTGTGCCCGTGGGATTATTCGGGTTGGCGACGAATACCGCTTTTGTGCGCGGCGTTATTGCTTTGAACATCGCTCGCAAATCGTGGCCATGGTTTTTGGCTGGCACCACAATGACGCTCGCGCCGAGCATCTTTGCGACAATCGGATAAATCGCGAAACAGTACTCGGACACAACGATTTCATCGCCGGGGCCGAGCAGAGCATGACCGAGGAACTCGATGATTTCGTTCGAGCCGTTGCCCAAAATCACATTTGCCGGTTCAACTTCGAGTTTCGCTGCCAACTTTTGTTTGAAATAAAACGCATTGCCGTCCGGATACAGGTGCAACTGCTTCGCGGCTTCTTGAATGGCAGCAAGCGCTTTCGGCGAAGGACCGAACGGATTTTCGTTCGACGCGAGCTTGATGATTTGCTTCGCGGGAATGCCTAACTCGCGCGCGACTTCTTCGATGGGTCGGCCCGGTTGATACACCGGAAGGGTTTCAAGAGTCGGATTCAGTTTAAAAGCAAGTTTCATGGCAGTGCTGATAACGGCAGCGAATTACAATGCGCTGAGGATGCGATTCACGTCAACATGCGCCGCGATGATGTCGCGAATGACGGCGATCTTTTCAGTGTCAGCGGGACGCGTTTTCACGATCAGGTTATGGACCTTGAAAGCCACTTCGTAGCTGTTCTCGCGGGCTAATAACACCGGGAACGGCAGTTTATCAATGACCTTCAAGACACCGGCGCTCGGTCGAAAACCGCCGGTCAGCACAATTCCCGCGAGGCTTTCTTTTGTTCCAGTGCCGGCGGCGGCCATGACCAGATCTTCGCGGTCGCCCGGCGTTATCACCAGGACGCCCGGCTTGAAATAACTCACTGCGTTTTGCGAACTCATTGCGCCAATTATAACGTGCTCCAACACATTGTGAATTCCCGTGCCGTTGAGGATTTCGGCTTTGAGTTCCTCGCGAATGGAATCGACGGTTGGGTTCGACAAAATGCTGCGATGCGGCACCACTCCCAGCAAATCGAGACCTTTGCGCTTCAACCCTCGTCGCGCGAATTCGGTGACAAAATCTATTTTCTCTGGAAGCACCTTGTTCAAAATCACGCCGATGACTGGAACACCTTCCTTCTCGAACAAAGCCTGGTTCAGGGAAACTTCATCAATCGGTTTTCCAATTCCGCCCTGACTCACGATGATGACTTTCGCGCCAAGCAACTTCGCCACCTGGGCGTTTGAAAGGTCGAACACCGAGCCGACCCCGGCATGCCCGGAGCCTTCGCAGAGAACGAAATCTTTTTCCCACGCCACGCGGTCGAACGCTTTCTGAATTTTTTTGGCGAGAAAATCGCTCGCTGAAGACTGCAAATATTTGCGCGTGAAATCGGGTTCGACGGCGATCGGGCTCATGTCCACGAGCGGACAATTCAGCCGATAGACGCGATCCATCAATACTGTGTCTTCATCGATTTTTTGTTCCTCGATTTCAACGAAGCGCTGGCCGACTGGTTTGATGTAGCCGACGCGCGGATAAATCTTCTGCAATGCGGACAACAATCCAAGCGACGTAGTTGTCTTGCCGTCGTTTTGCCGCGTTGCGGCGATGAAAACCCGAGGCGTTGAAGTGTTCATGCGGCGGTGGCTTCACCGGGAAGTTTCGCGCCCGCGCCCGGATACAAATCGTTATATTCGATCGATTGCAATCCGACAATGGCAGCGACACCGAGAATATCATGCGCACTGGAACCACGCGACACGTCCGCAGCGGGGCGATCCAAACCGAGCAGGATCTGGCCGTAAGCGTGCGCCTTGGCGAGATGCTGAATCAATTTGCTGCCGATGTTGCCGGCATTCAGGTCGGGGAAAATCAACACGTTCGCGCGACCAGCCACAGGGCTATCCGGCAACTTGCGAATGGCGATCTCCGGCACGAGCGCGGCATCGACTTGGAGTTCGCCATCAAAATCCGCGTCCAACAATTTCTCGTGCGCCAGTTTCTCCGCGAGCGCGGTCGCGGCCTTCACTTTGCCGATGGAGGAATGTGTCGCGCTGCCTTTGGTCGAATAAGAAAGCAAAGCGACGCGCGGCCGTATTCCCAAAAGTTTTCGCGCCAATTGCGCGGTGGAAACGGCAATGTCCGCGAGTTGTTCCACGGTCGGTTCGGGAATAACCCCGCAATCACCCATCATCAGCACGCCGTCCTCGCCGAATCTCGTGTCCTCGACTTCCATCACCATGCAACTGGAAGCGGTCGTCGCCTGCGGCGCAACTTTGATGATTTGGAACAGCGGACGCAAGACGCTGCCGGAGCTTTGGTTCGTTCCCGAAATCAGCCCATCGCACTGGTGCATCGCCACCATCATCGCGCCGTAATAATTTGGCAACAGCATCGCTTCGCGCGCTTCCTTTTCCTGAATACCTTTGCTGCGACGCAAGCATTTCAAAACGTTTCACGAACGCAGGCAAATCTTCGCTCTCCGCCGGATTAATAATGCGGACACCTTCGAGCGACACATTCAACTGCGCCGCCGCTTCTTTAACTTTGGTGCGGTCGCCTAAAAGAATCGGCGCGCCGAGGCGCAAAGAATAGAACTGCCGAGCCGCCTGCAAAACGCGTGGCTCGGTGCCTTCGGGGAAAACAACGCGCTTGGGATGGCGCTGAAGTTTCTCTATGACCCCTCCAATAAATCGCATGCCGTGTTGTACCGGTGAATGCACCAAAGTTCAAGCCGAGGCGCGCCCTGTAGGTTTATTAGAAACAGCCAATATCAAAAAATATCTTGAAATGTTGCAACTTCCTGCAACTTCCGCCTACTTCCTGCAATTAGTTGCAAAGTGGAGCGGTTTTGGAGCGGAAAATCCTGCAACTTTTGTCAAAGATCATATCCGGGTTGCACTTTCCCGAATGCCGGTAAGGACCGGCGGCTGAAGGAATTATAACGTGAAGCTGCGGCGTGTAAAGACATGAAGCCGATGAGGGGGTTGCATTTGCGCTTTAACCACACTTGCGCTGTGACTACTCTATGGTTCTATGGCACGGCCTCAAGCGCGTTCGACGAAGCCACAACCACAAGCAAAGCCAGGGATCTCATTGCTCCCAGCTTTGCTGGCGCTCGCGATTACCTTTATTGCCTTCCTGCCTTCGCTTTCGAACAGCTTCGTAAATTGGGATGACAACCTCAACATTTACGAAAACAAAGCGATCGAGACGCTCGACTCGGCGCACGTTAAATCCATTTTTACGGGGACCGTCATTGGCGGATACAATCCGCTGACGATTCTAACGTTCGCGATTGAAAGGCATTTTGTTGGGCTCAATCCGCGCTTGTATCACGTCGACAACCTTCTACTGCATTTAGCGTGCGTGTTTCTTGCGTTTGTTTTTTTGCGGATGCTGAAGGTCAGCACGTGGGCTGCGGTTCTGGGAGCGCTGTTGTTTGGTGTTCACCCGATGCGTGTCGAATCCGTGGCCTGGGCCACTGAACGCAAGGACGTGCTCTACGCGGTGTTTTATCTTGGCGCGCTCGTTGCCTACGTGCGTTATGTCCAAAGCAACTTCGCCAAGAAATATTATGTGATCGCGCTGGCACTGTTCGCCTTTTCTCTGTTTGCCAAGATTCAGGCTGTCGCTTTGCCTCTCTCGTTTCTTGCGGTGGATTATTACCTCAAACGTCCTTTGCGCTTTAAATTACTCCTCGAGAAAATCCCGTTGTTCCTGATGTCGCTCGCGGTCGGCAGTATCGGTGTTTTCCTTCTCTCGAAATCTGAAACACTCAAGGACGACAGCGGGTTTGGGCTTTTCGGTCATCTGCTCATTGGCGCTTATTCATATTGCGTTTACCTCGTCAAAGCAGTTGTCCCCTATGCGCTCTGTCCGGTCTATCCATATCCAGCAACGCTAGCGCCAATCTTCTACGTTGCTCCGCTGATCGTTTTGGCGATCGTTGCCGCGCTTTGGTTTCTTTATCGCCGAGGCAATCACGCCGTAGGGTTCGGGTTCGCGTTCTTCACAGTGAACGTTGTTTTCGTTTTGCAGATTCTCGGGGCTGGCCAGGGTTTCATCGCGGATCGTTTTCCGTACATCGCCTATCTCGGTTTGTTTTTTGTCGCTGCAAAGTATTTCGACTCACTCGTGGCGTTGAAGGACTGGCGCGGGTTTACGCAAGGCGCGGCTGCCGTGGCCGTCGCCGTTTTTGGGTTCATCACCTGGAAGCAATGCGCCATCTGGAAAGATGGTGATACACTTTGGACCGCCGTCGTGTGCAAGTATCCCGGCGACCCTTTCGCCTACGGCCAACGCGGGTTTTATCTGCGATCGCAAGCCGCGAAAACGAACGGCGACCAGACCAAGCGTCTTTACGCAGATTCACTGAACGACTACAACCGCGCGGTTGAAATTCTCGACGGGGCACCCGGGTTCACACAGCAAAAAGTCACCGTCCACAACAGCCGCGGCAAAACGCTGTTCGATATGGGCCGCACTCAAGATGCGATTGCTGATTACAGCAGGGCCATCCAACTCGACCCGACATTTGCTGAAGCCTACATCAATCGCGGCGCGGCCCTGGGTAAATCACGGCAAAACGACCTCGCCCTTGCTGATTTTAATAAAGGCGTGGAGCTCAAACCAGAAGCCGCCAACGGCTATTTCAACCGCTCCATTGCTTATAGTGAGATGAATAAGTTCGATCTGGCCGTTCGCGATTACGACAAGTATCTCACCTTCGAGCCCAACAACATTCCGGTCCTTTACGAACGCGCGATGGCAAAGCGCAAACTCGGCCGGCATTCCGAAGCCATTGACGACTTCAATCAAATCCTGCGCATCAATGCGAACCAGCCCGACATTTACCTTGAACGTTCCCGCACCTTTCGTGACTTGGGCAAACGCGCCGAAGCTTTAAGCGACGCCAAAATGGCCAAATCGAATGGGATAAAAGTAGACGACCTCTACATGCAGCAGTTGCAACAATAGCCGCAGACCCTACACTTAACGCGCATGCTCGCAAAACGCGTCATTCCATGTCTCGACGTCCATGACGGCAAAGTCACGCGCGGAGTCCAGTTCGGCAAAGCCGAAGCTGGCGAACTCCGCAATGTCGGCGACCCGGTTGAACTCGCCATCCGCTACAACGATCAGGGCGCGGACGAAATGGTTTTCTTCGACATCACCGCCAGCGCTCACGGACGCGGCACCATGATCGACGTCATAGAGCGCGCCGCCGACCATTGCTTCATGCCTTTGACTGTCGGCGGCGGAATCAAAAGTGTCGAAGACATGCACACCATGCTGAAAGCCGGCGCGGACAAAACCAGCATCAATTCCTCCGCGCTTGCCACCCCGAACCTCATTCGTGAAGGCGCTGAAAAATTCGGCAGCCAATGCATTGTCGTTTCGATCGACGCGAAGAAAGTTGCGCCCGATCGTTGGGAAGTTTTTTCGCATGGCGGACGAAAGGCTACTGGGCTTGATGCTGTCGAATGGGCCAAAAAAGCCGTCTCGCTCGGTGCCGGTGAAATCGTCCTCAACAGCATTGATGCCGACGGCACGAAGGCCGGTTTCGATTTAGTCATCACTCGCCGCATCAGTGAATCCGTCGGAGTGCCCGTCGTGGCCAGCGGCGGCGCGGGTAATCTCGAACACATGGCGGCGGTATTGGTGGAAGGCAAAGCCGACGCCGTTTTGGCTGCGAGCATCTTTCACTACGGCGAATATACCGTCGGTGATGTGAAACAATATTTGGCCAAACAAAATATCCCGGTTCGTCTCTGACGATTCGGCAGTTTCTTCCGTTGCTATGATTCAGACTCGAATTCTCCCAATCATCCTGCTGCTTTGCTCGAACATCTTCATGACAGTGGCGTGGTATGGCCATCTCCGTTTCAAATCCGTCGCGTTGTGGCAAGCAATCCTCGTCAGTTGGGGCATCGCGTTTTTCGAATACTGCCTGATGGTCCCGGCGAATCGCTGGGGTTTCGGCACCTACAACGTCGTTCAACTGAAAGTCGTCCAGGAAATCATCACGCTCACGGTGTTTAGTGTCTTCGCCGTTTACGCGTTGCAAGCGCAGATCCGCTGGAATCACATCGTCGCCTTCATCTTGATCATCGCCGCTGCGGGCTTCACTTTCCTGCCCCAATCAGATAAACAATCAGCAGCGAACGAAAAAGCGCGGGTCGAAATGACACCAAAATAATTTCCTATGAGCTTCTACGACAAATTGAAATTCAACTCCGAAGGCCTCATCCCCGCGATTATTCAAGACCACACCAACGGCCGCGTCCTCATGATGGCCTGGATGAACCGCGCCTCGCTCGAAGACACCGTCAAAACCGGCAAGACCCACTTCTGGAGCCGCTCGCGCCAGAAATATTGGATGAAGGGCGAATCCAGCGGCCACACGCAAAACGTGAAAGACATCGCCTTCGATTGCGACGGCGACACGCTCTTGATTCAAGTCGAACAAAAGGGCGCTGCCTGTCATGAAGGCTATCGCTCCTGCTTCTTCCGCAGCGTCGAAAGCGGTGCCGCCGAAAAAATCACCGAACCGCGCCTGGTCAATCCCGACGACATCTACGGTAAAAAATAGTTTTTCGTAACAGCCGACGTAAGAAGGCTCTGAACAATATGTCTGAGAGCCTATCCTTCGGCAGTCACGAGTACCTGCTGATGTTGGGTTTGCTCTTCTTCGGTCGCAGCATGGACTTCTTCAGCACGTGGGTGGCGACTCCAAATCTCGCGCTGGAAGGGAATCCCATCGCAAAAAAACTCGGATGGCGTTGGGGCGTGTTGCTCAACATCGTGCTCTGCGTCTCATTTGCGCACTGGCCGCTGACCGCTGTTATTATTACCACCACCGGCCTGCTCGTCGCCGCGCGGAACTTTCATTCCGCCTGGTTGATGCGATCGATGGGAGAAGAAGGCTATCGGCTTTGGTATTCTGAACGCATTTCCAATACGCGGCTACGGCTCGTCATCTTATCGCTTCTTGGCGAGACGGTTCTGACCGCCATCGTCGGGGTTGCGCTGCTCTACTTCAGTCCGCTGGATTCACTCCCGAGTGCGATTGCTTTGGGGATTATCGCATACGCGATCGTGGTTCTGTTCTACACATCGCTCTCACTTTGGCGCACACGTCGGTTTCACCGTCGCTTCCGCGTCGCGGCGCACGACGATCATTCCGACCCGATGCGATCGGGACCTCCAGATTAGTTGCCTTGCAACAGAACGCTCCCGCTTTGGTTGGTGCCGAGGAAATAACCGCGTGCTTCGTTTTGATTTTGTAAAATTACTCCGTTGAAGGTGGTGAAGCGTAACGTTACCGGTGCTGTGAAATGGCTGCCAGTGAGCAGGCCCTTGGTTTTATCGAGCAGGAGCGTAGTTGAATTCGCACCGGTGACAACGGTGGTGTTATTCGAATTGAGCACCACGTTGTTCGTGAAGCCTTGAACCAGGTTCGCGCCGTTAAACGCAAGAGTGCCATTCGTAAAATTCAACACGCGCACGCCATTGCTCGGGGTAATGAACGATGAACCGACCAGCGGCGTGTTCAACGTGAATCCATTCGAATACAACGCCGTTCGCATCGATGGCTTAATCCATGTTGCATCGCCGCCGAGGGTGTTCGCGGGCAAGTTGCTGAAAGTCACCTCGCTGAAAATCATTCCTTTGCTCGCGTACAACGGCGCAAAGAGAGGCCAGACGCCATTTTTGGAAATGCTGACGGTTTGGCTCAACAGTGTGCCGTCGGCCATGCTGCCCGACGCCCGGATCATGCCGGCGTTGTCGATCGTCAGCGTTGCGTAGCTGTCGCCTTCAGGCGCGGCAGTGGGTTCGGTGTAACCGAGGATTGCGAGCGTGTATTTGCCAGCAAAGTTGGTCGCTTTGTTTTTCACCAGGTCGAAAACAGCGCGATCCAACGTGAACGCGGAAATCCATGAACCGTTGGAAACGGTGCCAGGGATGGTGTCGTCGGGTGTGGCAAGGTTGAGATGCGTCGCCACGACTACGCTGTTGGTCCGCAAGCGGGCGATGGTCAGTTGGCTGTTGCCGTACAAATCAAACTTTCCGCTCAACGTATAAGCAACACCATCAAGATTCATTCTGCCGACATACGTGCCGCTACTCGCCAGAGTCAGCGTAATAAAACCGGCGCTGGATTGGCGCACCGCGTCCGACTCGCGAAACAATCCGTTGTAAACGCCTTTGATCGGGATGAACGGATTCGTCACGAAATTGCCGTTCAAGACCATGTTCGGTTGCATGAGGAAATTTAGGACGGCAGCGTTCGAGCTGATCGTTCCGTTCCAATTTGAAAAAACCCAGTTGTTCGATGGCGTTCCGGTGATTGTATAGCGACGACCGATTTCCAAAAATTTGCCGTTCAAATCAGGCGTGATTTTGCCAAGGCCGTTCGTCGTAACTGTGAGCACGTTTGTGACGACGTAGAAAAAGCTACGCGAAACCGGGAGCGACGTTTGCAGCCCGAACCCGATCGCACGCGCCGTGATCGTGTTCGTGCCGGCAATCAGCGTCAGCGGTGCAGACCAGTTGGTTATCCCCGTGGCTGTTTGCCAACCGGAGTTGCCTGACGAATTCTGCAGCTGATATTCCACATGGTCGACCTGCACGTCGTCCTTCGCGGTGCCGGTAACAGTGACGTCGGCCGTGAAAACACGTGCATTCGCCAATGGCGCGGTGACGGCGACGGTCGGGAGCTTCAAATGTTGCAAGACGACTTGGTCGACCCATCCGGCATCGCGTCCGAAGCTGTCGCTACCATCTTTGGTGTAACGCCATTGGATCGAGTGCGAACCCGAAGGAATGAAGAAAGCCTGTTGCGACCAATCGGCTGCACCGCTAATCTGATTTTGGTCAACGTCGTCGACGGAGAATGTCAGCAAGTCCAAGGTAGGTTCGGAATCACATTTCCACCAAAACGTCAGGCGCGCCGGGCCAGCGACCGTTCCCTGCAAATACGTCGATTGATTATCGGTAATGCCGCCGCTTTGCGCAGCGTCGCTGCCATCGTGAGTCGTGCCGGGTTGCCAAAACCACTGATTGTCGCCACCCGTAGTCCAGTTGACCGTCGTCGCGTCGAGCGCTTCGCCCAGACTCGGCGGCACACGAAAAGAGGTCAGCTTAGCCGTGGTGTTGTTGATTACTTGTGCGTTGTTGTTGCTGCTGGTGCCTGTTGCAACGGGGCCGCTTCCGTTGTCATAGAATACGTTGGGGTTCGAAAAATGCGGTACGCGTTGAGAAATGTGAGCAACGGCCGTCATCACCGTTTCGTGGTTTGAAGTATCCGGTGACTGGAAAAAATAAGCGTGTGCGTATGGATACAGCGGATTTGACGCCGAATATTGCGGCTCGTGATCGCATCCAAAATTGTGCCCGATTTCATGCACGGGAATATAAGTCCCGACAGCGCGCGGACGATAGATAACGTTGTAAGTGTAGATGGTAGAACCGGGCAACAATTGGTAAGCGAGGCCGGCAAGCGAGCCGATAGTTTGCTCCACCCAAAGCGAAACAATGTCGGCTTTATATTTGTCGCGAGTGACGAGCGCGTCATCCATGAATCCGTCGCTGGGATTTCCGAGACGATCAAGGTCGGTGTTGAAGTCGCCAGTTTCGGTGTAGCTGGTTTCCTCCGTGTGAACCAAACGCAATTGGAGATTTACCTGGCTGTTGTCCAAAGCGTCCTGACCTTCCGCTAGAGCGACTCTGATCTGGCTGTTGATCGCGTCTTCGCCGCCCGCGTTACTCATCGCGGTGGCTGTGTAAATCACCATTATATCCAGATTTGTTTTTGCGGGAATCGCGTTCGCGGAAATCCTTGCTACGGCGCGAGGTTCGTTTGGAGGAGTGGCTCCCGGTAGCACAGGTGCGATGGAACTCGGCTGCGTGCTGTAAATCGGAGTGGGCGGAGTTTTGCCCTTGATCCCGCACGTGGCGACCGCCGTCGAATCCACTTCACTCAGGTAGTGAAGATCGCCACTCGCAGTCGCAATTTTAAAGAGCCGACCATTCCCAGTGCGGTAAGACGCCGTAAACGCCCCGTTTTCGCGCGCGAGAATCATGTAATTCCACGGCTTGCCCGGCACGGAGCAGCGGATGACGAATGATTTGAATTGCCCGAGGTGATCGTTGCTTTGTCGACGCTCAACGTGACTTGTTCGCCATCGAACAGCGATAAATCGAACTGAGAGCCGGGTATGGCGAGCTTGCTCATCAATGACGGGTTGAGCTTCACGAAACGCTGGCGTTTTGACGCGCTCACCACGCGCGCGCGAACCGGTGCCGACGCATCGAGCAGGAGACTTTCGCCGCGAGATAAAGTGGCTGTTAAAAACAAGCAGAAGACAACGAGCAGAGGCAAACGATGGTTGTTCAAGCCTCGTATTCTAGCAATTCTCGGGCCGTTCACTCAAACCGGAAATACGCTCCCCCCGTCCAAAAAAATCGGCGTCAGCGGCTCAAAAGCCAACTGACGCCGGTGATAAACAATTCAACTTACTCGACTACCACGGTCTCGAGTTTCTCGATTTTGCGGCGCAATTTCGCCATCGCCATTTCTTGAATCTGGCGGATGCGTTCACGCGTGACACCGAATTCTTCGCCCAATTGCTCGAGCGTTTTTTCATCAGTGCCACCGAGGCCGAAGCGCTGGCGCAAGATCGCTTGCTCGCGCACATCAAGACTCGGCAACAAATCATGAATCAAATTCACGTTCGTTTTGCCTTCCAGATCCTGGTAAGGCGTGCCGGCGTTCGCGTCGGGCACGATGTCGGCGATCTTCGCTTCGTCGCCATCCGAGATGGGAGCGTCGAGCGACTGCGGGCGCACGGACGCCTTGCGATATTGCGAGACGCGGCGCGCCGGCAAGCCGACTTCCGCACCCACTTCTTCATCCGTCGGTTCGTGGCCGAGGACGTCCTGCAACTTCGCTTCAGCGCGGCGGATGTGCAGCAACTTATCGACAACGTGCACTGGCAAACGAATGGTCTTCGATTGGTTCGCGAGCGCGCGTTTGATCGCTTGCTTGATCCACCAGGCCGCGTAGGTCGACAGCTTCGCACCCTTATTCG
Organism: uncultured Verrucomicrobiae bacterium; assembly: GCA_963702845.1. Lineage (GTDB taxonomy): Bacteria > Verrucomicrobiota > Verrucomicrobiia > Limisphaerales > Palsa-1400 > JAICXV01. Next base: position 5,311,425 of record OY969763.1, read on the forward strand.
GGTTAAAACGTTCCACGCCCTTCATCAAGCCAATGTTGCCTTCGTTGATGAGGTCGAGCAGCGGGACGCCATAATTCTCGTAGTCGCGAGCAATCTTCACGACCAGGCGCAGGTTGGCCTTGATCATTTGTTCGCGCGCGGCTTTGTCGCCTCTGCGGATGCGTTTAGCGAGGTCGATCTCTTCCTTTTTGGTCAAGAGCTTGGTCTCGCCGACTTCGCGCATATACAGATTATAGGCGTCGTGCGAATAGCTCGCGTCCGGGACCTCACTGGGTAAGGGGCGACGATCCGCGTGCGCCGGTTTTTCGACGACCGCGACGTTTTCGGTTTCAGTTTTCGGGGACCTGTCTGCAGCCAGAGCGGCGCGCGGGGTTCGTCGCGCCCTACCGACCGGGTTCAAGTTCCGGGGTGTGCTCAACTTCGTTTTCATAATCTTATTCATTAGACGTCCTCCTATTCATTTCATTTCATTTAGAAGAAACTGGGGTGAACTCTGAAATTTTTGCAACCAACTGGCGCTCACTCCAACCGCCACCTAAGGCTTTAATCAGTTGAACGGTAGCAACTTGGCGCTGGCCGATGAGCAAGGCATTTTGGCGTTCGGATTGCAGGGCTTCGCGGCTGGCATCAACCACATCGAGGTAATTGACAATGCCGGAGCGGTAACGTTCAGTTGCCAGTTCAACGGCGCGATTGGCGTTTTTGACCGCGCGTTCCTGGGCTTCCGATTGCTGGGCTAAAAAGTGAAGGCCACTCAAGCTGTTCTCCACATCGCCGAACGCAACGAGGATGCGTTGGCGGTAGTTAGCGATCGCTTCCTGATAAACAGCTTTCGAACGTTGCAAGTTCGCGCGATTGCGGCCACCGGCAAAAATCGGCAGCGAAATGCTCGGACCGATCGACCACGTGTGGCTGTCCCAATTGAACAGCGTATTGATATCGCCGCTGAGAAAACCACCGGAGGAGGTCAGCGTGATGACAGGAAAAAATGCAGCTTTCGCAACGCCGATGCGAGCATTGGCGGAAGCGAGAGCGCGTTCGGCTTCGGAAACGTCGGGACGACGTTCCAAAAGTTCTCCTGGCAACCCGGCGGGAATCGTGGGCGGAATCGGATGCCATTTGGGATCATTCAACGTCGCGATTTTGAAATTGGACGGATTCGAACCGCTCAAAATCGCGATCGCATTCTCCAGTTCCGCGCGACGTTTCGCGATCGCTGCGTAGTCAGCTTCAGTGGTTGCCAACTCAGTCTCTGCACGCGAGACGTCGAGTTCATTGCCGATGCCGCCTTCAAAACGGCTCCGCACGAGTCGCACCTGCTCTTTACGCAAATCGACGGTGCCGCCAACGGTCGCCATCTCCGCATCGAGCGCGCGCAGCGTGAAATAATTTTCCGCTACGTCGGATTCGAGCGTGAGCATCACGTTGTAATAGTTCGCGAGCGCAGATTGCGCATCCGCGCGTGAGCTTTCAAAGCCACGGCGGACGCGTCCCCACAAATCGATTTCGTAACTCAGGTCGAGCGGCGTACTGAACGTATTTGCAGTGATCGCGCCAAAGCTTGGGTCTGCGTTGGGCGAATAACGTTGGCGGTTCCAACTGGGGTCCAGTGATAACGTCGGCATCAAATCGCCGCGAGCCACACGCGCGGTCGCGCGGGACTGGTCAACACGAGACACAGCTGCACGCAGTTGTTGGTTCGCGCCGAGCGCTTTCGATTCGAGTTCGTTCAGCTTCGTATCGCCGAACACTTCCCACCAGTTACCTTTCGGCACCGTGTCGAGCGGTTGGCCTTGTTTCCAGGAACCAAGTTCTTCTGCTTTATAAGCCTGCGGCGCGGGTGTAGCCGGTTTTTTGTAATCAGGACCGACTTTGAACCAGCCCGCGTGGGCTGACGAACTGGAGAGCATCAACGCGATGATCGCGATACCTGTCGCCGCAGCCGCGCCACCGAGAATCGGTTTGTGCGCAGGTTTGTGCGACCAGCCGAGCTTCATCAACACGACATAAAACACCGGCGTTAGGAACAGGCCGAACAACGTCACGCCAATCATTCCTGAGAATACGGCGACGCCCATGGCCTGGCGCATTTCAGCACCGGCTCCGCGCGCGACGACGAGCGGGAATACACCCGCGATAAACGCAATGGACGTCATCAAGATCGGGCGCAAACGCAAACGGCACGCTTCGATGGCCGCATCAAATGGCGTCATGCCGTGGTCTTGTTTTTGTTTCGCAAATTCGACGATCAAAATCGCGTTCTTACACGCTAGTCCGACGAGCACGATCAAACCGATCTGCGTGAAAATGTTGTTATCACTGCCTTTGAGCCACACGCCCGCAATCGCGAACAGCAAGCACATCGGCACTATCAGGATGATCGCGAGCGGAAGTCGCAAGCTTTCGAACTGCGCCGCGAGCACGAGGAACACCAGCAGGAGACAAAGCGGATATATATAGATCGCCGTGTTGCCCGCGAGGATTCGTTGATAGGTCAAATCCGTCCATTCGTATTGCAGCCCTTTCGGCAATTTGTCGTCCATGATTTTGCTCATGATCGCTTCGGCCTGTCCGGAACTGTAACCGGGCGCGGGTCCGCCGTTCAGTTCGGCTGCGGGATAGCCGTTGTAACGCGTGGCCCGATCAGGACCGTGCGTTTCGTTCACGCGCACGAGCGTCCCCAACGGAACCATCTGGCCTTTTTCATTGCGGGTTTTCAGGCGCGTGATTGCTTCGGGATGTTCGCGATATTGTGAGTCCGCTTGCGCAATCACTTGATAGGTGCGGCCGAAACGATTGAAGTCATTCACGTAGAGCGATCCCAAATAGATCTGCATCGTGTCGAAAATATTCTGCAGCGGCACGCCTTGTTGTTTCGCTTTCACGCGGTCCACATCCGCATCGAGCTGCGGAACGTTGACGGTGTAAGTCGAGAACGTTCCGGCAAGTCCAGGCGTCTGATAACTTTGCCCAACGATTTGTTGGATTGTTCCAAACAGCGCGTCGCTCCCGAGATCTGCGCGGTCTTCAATGAACAATTTAAATCCACCAATCGCGCCAATGCCCATGACAGGCGGCGGCATGACGGAGAGCACGAACGCTTCCTGGATGCTGCTGAATTTTTGGTTGAGCGCGGCCGAGATCGCCGGGCCGCTCAAGTTTTCCGTTGTTCGGTCATCAAACGGTTTCAAACAGAAGAATACGATGCCCGCATTCGGAGCGACGCTGAATCCGCTGATGCTCAAGCCAGGGAAAGCAACGGCGCTTTCCACGCCGGGCGTTTGCAGACCAAGATCTGACATGCGACGAATGACGGCTTCAGTGCGATCCAGCGATGAACCGTCAGGCAATTGCGCGAACGCGACGAGGTATTGCTTGTCCTGTGTTGGCACAAAACCGGTCGGAACTTTGTTGAAGCTCCAGCCAGTGAGCACAACGAGCCCCGCGTAAACGACGAGCGCGATAGCACTTTTGCGGAGGACACTGCCCACGCCGGCAGAATATTTATCGCCAGCCCATGCAAACACTTTGTTGAACGGGCGGAAGAACCAACCAAGCACGCGGTCCATGACGCGACCAAACCAATCTTTCGGTGCGTTGTGGTCCTTAAGCAACACTGCGCACAACGCCGGCGAAAGCGTCAGCGAATTGAAAGCGGAAATGACTGTCGAAATCGCGATCGTGATTGCGAACTGCTTATAGAATTGGCCGGTTAAACCGTTGATGAACGCCGTCGGCACGAATACCGCGCACAAAACCAGCGCCGTCGCGATAATTGGATTCGTTACTTCGCTCATCGCGCGTTTAGCTGCATCAGTGGGCGACAACCCAAGCGCGATATTGCGCTCCACGTTTTCGACGACAACGATGGCGTCATCGACGACAATACCAATCGCCAACACCAATCCGAACAACGTCAGGTTGTTGATCGAGAAACCAAGCCCGAGCATCACGGCGAACGTTCCAACCAGTGACACCGGCACAGCAGCAAGCGGAATGAGCGACGCGCGCCACGTCTGCAAAAAGAGAATCACGACTAGAACAACCAGCAGCGTCGCCTCGAGCAATGTGTGGACGACGGCCTCGATTGAGTGCCGCACGAATACAGTCGGGTCGTAAACGACGGCGTAGTCGATGCCATCAGGAAAGCCCTTCTTCAACTCGTCCATTTTCGTGCGGACATCTTCCGAGAGCTGAAGCGCGTTGGCGCCCGGCGTTTGGAAAATGGGCAACGCTACGGCGGACTTGTTGTTCAACAACGACCGCAATGCGTAACTGCCCGCGCTCATCTCGACACGCGCCACATCCTTGAGCACCGTCTTCTCGCCGTTCGGACCGGTCTTGACGATGATTTGTCCAAATTCCTCAGGCGTAATCAAACGGCCTTTGGTGTTGATCTGATATTCGAAATTCACCGGATTGCCGACCGGCTGTTGGCCGATCGCACCAGCGGCGACTTGCACGTTCTGCTCGCGAATCGCGTTCACCACGTCGCTCGCCGTCAAATTGCGCGACGCGACTTTGTCCGGATTGAGCCACACGCGCATGGCGTAGTCACCAGACCCGAACACTTCCACGTCACCCGCGCCAGGAATACGCGCAAGCGAGTCTTTCACCTGCAACGTCGCATAATTGCGCAGGTAAACTTCGTCGTAGCGTCCATTCGGCGAGAACAAATGCACAACCATTGTCAGGTCGGGCGATTGTTTGAGCGTGGTCACACCAAGCCGGCGAACTTCTTCCGGCAACTTAGGCAACGATTGCGAGACGCGGTTCTGCACCTGCACCTGCGCTTTGTCGATGTCGGTGCCGAGTTTGAACGTGATGGTCAACGTCATCACGCCATCGCCCGTCGCCTGCGAATACATATAGAGCGAGTCCTCAACGCCGTTGATTTCCTGCTCCAATGGTGAGGCGACTGTTTCCGAAATTGTTTTCGGATTTGCGCCCGGATACATCGCGCGCACGACAATCGTCGGCGGCACAATTTCGGGATATTCACTGATCGGCAATCGCTTCACCGCGATCAAGCCGACCACGAAAATTAAAATCGACAACACACCGGCAAAGATCGGTCGTCGAATAAAGAAATGAGAAAAATTCATGGGGTATTCAAAATCGAAGCCGAAGCTTCGGTCGTCGTTAGTTTCGTTTCGCGACTTTGGTTGCGTCGGTGGATTCCGCGACCTGTTCCTGCGGCGACACCGGCATGCCGGGACGCACACGTTGCAGGCCGTTTACGACGATCTTTTCGCCCGGCTGCAAACCGGCGCGAATAACGCGCATGCCGTTGATGACTGGACCAAGCTTCACCGCGCTATAAGCAACAGTGTTCGATGGCGTCAGTGTCAGCACGTATTTCTGCGCCTGATCGGTGCCGATCGCCCGTTCGCTCACGAGCACCGCTGGATGTTTTTCGCTCAACGGCACACGAATGCGCGCAAACAATCCGGGCACAATCCGACCGTCCGCATTATCAAACACCGCGCGCAGCAAAATGCTTCCGGTATTCGGATCGAGTTTGTTATCGAATGATTCGATATGGCCGCGATGCGCGAAACCGTCCTCGTCGCCTAATTGCAGTTCGACCGGCACTTTGCCGTCGGCATCTAAATCGAGTTTTTTGGTCACCGCGAGGGTGTTGTATTTGAGCAATGTAGCTTCATCGACGTCCACGTAGACGTAAACCGGGCTGACCGACACAATGGTGGTGAGCATGGTCGATGCGCCCGCGATGCCGCTGACGTAATTACCTTCCGTCAACAACGCGCGGCTGACACGGCCATCGATCGGCGCACGAACCTGCGTGTAATCAAGGTCGAGTTTCGCGAAATCACGCGACGCTTCGGCCGAAAGCAACGCCGCTTTGGCCCCATTGAAGCGAGCAATCCGAGCATCGGATTCTTCGGTTGAAATCGCCTTATTCTCGAGCAGTTGCGCACTGCGATCGGCTTCGCGTTTCGAATTTTCAAACTGCACTTTGGCGCGTTCGGCGTCGGCGGCGAGTTTGTCAAATTCGGCCTGGTGCCAACGCGGATCGATCACGAACAACGCGTCGCCTTTTTTAACCAACTGCCCGGACTGAAAACGGACTTCCTGGATATAGCCGGAAACGCGCGGCCGCACTTCAACGGAGCTCACCGGCTCAGTGCGTCCGGTGAATTCGTCCCATTCGACGACTTCCTGTTGTTGAACTGGCGCGATCGTGACCGCTGGGGCCGGCATTTGTTGTTGTTGCGGCGCATGCTGGTTGCAACCTGTGACAACCGCGGCGAGTCCGCCGATGGCAATAGCTGTAGCGAGTATGAACTTTTGTTTCATGTGGTTTATAAAAATCAGTTAGTCGCGCGCAAAAACGTTGCGGCGTGCGTTGTTACGGACCTGCCGCTGGTGGGCCGCCCAATTCGCGACCGAGGTCGCTTTCTCTTGTGCGAGCGTGGGGAATACGAGATATGGAAATTCCGTATCCCATGCGATTGCTTCGGCTTCATTGACGGCCAATTGCAGCATGTGTTCGCGTCCTTTCAAGGCAGCGCTGAACTCCGCGATGACGTTGGCCTTGGCCTGTTCGATGCGGCCTAACAGTTTCTTGCACGCCGCAATGCAAATTTTGGTGAACCCACCTGTTTTCGAGGTTGTAGTTCTCGTCTGATATGTCGTTTTCATGAGATTTCTTTCTTCTAGTAGTCGCCTGTTTAGTCAACTAAGTCGTCAAAATTTTTTAAGCCGCCGCCATCGTCGCGCTCTTTACGCCGAGCAACGCCGAAATCCCGCTAAACCCGTCGCGCAGAACCTCCACCGTGTTCTGAATCCGTGCCTGGGTCATTAAGCCGTGCAGATATATCTGCAACATCCGTGCTTTCGCGTCCGCATCGGGCGCATCAATCAATCCTTCCGCATGCGCGTCGCGGATTGCTGACTCCAAATACTTCCGCTGTTGATCAAAAATCTGTTCAATCCGCTCGCGCAGTTTCTGCTCCTGCGTGCTGACTTCCGAACCCAACGTGCAGAGCGGACACCCTAGCACGGACCCGTATTTCGCCTGCATTTCAATCTGCTTTTGGTAACCGAACTCGCAATACTTGCGGATTCGGTCCAGAGGCGGGACGGTAGCTGAAAAGATTTTGTCCATCTCCACCTGTTTTTTTCCACAGCCTACATCGAGAGCGGCGACGGCCAGATCAGCCTTTGATTCGAAAAAATAATAGAAGCTGCCCTTCTTCACCTCGGCTTTATCACAAATCTGATCGATCGTGGTGCTGCCGTAGGATCCGGTCCAGATCAGTTCTAAAACCGCATCCATCAACTTCTCTTTAGCATCGCTAACTCGGCCCATGAACGTAGTCTATGCAATTTGACTAAAAGGTCAACAATAATTGTGTAAAAGAGGGCAGCTTTGCTGATCAGCAGACGGAACATGCGAGAAACGAACTGTTTACAACTCGAAAAATTTTATAATTCTTTCGAGAAAACCATCGTAACGCCGTTGCGCGGCATTAACAGTTGGTCGTCGCCTTTGATGACCACTTCGGCGTTGTCGGGCTGATTCCCTGGTAGATTGATTGTGTAACCGTCGCCTTCTTTCTTCCATGTGCCGGTGCCGATCGCTTGCAAACCGTTCCCGGTATCTTTTTTGATGATGAAGTTATGGTCGGTGGTCACAGTGATATTCAGGCCGGCCATCATTGGCATGAGGCTGTTGCGGAGTTTGTTGATGTTCAGCGGTGTCGGGTTCTGTAATTTTCTTTTTTCCTGCGCGAACGTGGCGTCGCGGTCAATTTTCCAAAGGCCAAGAATGGACTGCGGATCGTATTTAGCCGAGTGGCCAGTCTTTAAATATTCGCTCAAGTCGTCGAGATCGCTGCTGACGAGTTGGGTGATTTCCTGCGTAATGGCCGTATTCGTAACGAGCGCCTGCACTTTCGCGTTCTTCAGGATATCACCAATGCTGGCCTGTGATTGTATCATCTGTTGAAGCTGAACGTCGTTCCCCAGCTCTTTGAATTCCGCTCGCTCGCCTAGAGTGAGAAAGGGCGGATAGTGCGCAAGACGGCTTTCGAGAAGCGGATTGTGTATGACGAGCCCAACGATGTCGGCGGCCTGATAGGTTTGTTTCGGAGTCGGATCATAACCCGCGAGCACATGATCAAGTTTCATGCTGTGCATTTCCTCGCGCAGCTTGGTGATGTTTTGCACCGAACTTGGGTCCTGTGCGCCTTGCGCGACTTCGGTCGTGAAATAGCCCGCAATATAAACAGGTAACATCAACAGCAGGAAATAGACAGCGCCGTTCAAGAGGCCGAGGCACAAACCGACGCGCGAATACATCCGGCTCCAACGATAGTAAGCTTTGTCGTCCTTTTTGTATTTGTAGAAGATGCTCATTTTGCGGTGCAGAACATGGCCGAGGACTTTGAAGGCAAGCAGGATGATGAGGAACGCGATCAATGCCGGGACGAAAAGCTCCCATCCCGGATGTTGAAGACCGAGGACAGGCAGGAGTTTTTTCGTGAGCGGCGACAGTGGCACAGCGAGGAGTGATCCGAAAACCAATCCGAGCAGCGAAGCGGCTACGCGAATCGGTCCCTGATAATATCCAATGGCGCCAACAATGCCCAGGCACAGCAATGCGATTATCCAAAGCATAAGATGGTTAAAGTAAAAGGCGCGTTGTCAAAAAGCACGCGGGAAAATGCTAAATGGGTTCCTCAGGGTTTTCCGCTATTTCCCCAACGGCAGGTTCGTCGGGCGATGTCGGCCTGCTGACCGATCGCGCCTGCAAGAACGTTTTCAACTCGGCCGCCGCTTTTCCGCCGAACCCGGGGACTTCCGCAATTTGCTCAACGGTGGCCAAGCGCAGGCGCTGCACCGACCCGAACTTTTTCAACAAGCGCGCTTTGCGTTGTTCGCCGATGCCGGGGAATTCGTCGAGGATGCTTTCGGAAATTTTCTTCAACCGCAGTTGCGCGTTGTAAGTGTTGGCGAAACGATGCGATTCATCGCGCACACGCTGCAAGAGTTTCAACGCGCCACAATCGTGGCTCAGCCGCAACGGCTCGCTTTGACCGGGCTGATAAATCTCCTCGAACTCCTTCGCCAAGCCAATGATCGGAATGTTTTGCAAACCGAGTTTCGCCAGTTCGGCGCAGGCCGCATTCAATTGCCCCTTGCCACCATCAATGACAATCAGATCCGGAAATATTTTGCGAAGAGGCGCAGGCGCGGAGGCAATTGTCTTCTCCCTCTCCTCCTCGGGAGGAGGGGGCTGGGGAGAGGAGGCCTCGGCAGTGGAGACTTCACCCGGCTGTTGTTCGGTCGATTCCTTCAACAACCGCGAATACCGCCGGTGCACTGTCTCCGCCATGCACGCGAAGTCATCCTGTCCAACCACTGTCTTCATCCGAAACCGCCGATAGTTCGACCGATCCGGTTTACCATCCCAAAAGCTAACCATCGACGCCACCGCAAACGTCCCACTGATGTTCGAAATATCGAACCCTTCGATCCGCTCTGGATTCGCAGGCAGGTTCAACACTTTGGCGAGTTCAGCTACGTCACGATGCGGTTCGATTGCGACTGGCAGCGTATAGGGCTGACGTTTGAAAGTGCGAATGCGCCCGGTCGTCTTTCGCAAGTCATTCAACGCATCCCGGTAATCGGCTGCTTTTTCGAAATCTTGAGCGCCAGCCGCCTTGCGCATCTGCGCCTCCAATTCCTGTTCCATTTCTTCGGTTTGGCCGGCGAGAAATTCACAGGCGGCCAGAACCTGTTGTTTGTAGGCTTCGAGTGGCACGTTGCCGATGCAGGGCGCAGTGCAATACTTGAGGTGACCGTAGAGACAATGTTTGTAGTCGTCCTCACCCGGCGTGAGCGGGCGACAGCCGCGCAAATTAAATTTGCGCCGTGCCAGCGTGAGCGTGTGGCGCGCGGCGGCTGAATGTGCGAACGGTCCAAAATATCGCGCCCCATCTTCCTGACGCAAACGGGTCATCGTAAAGCGCGGAATCGGATCATTGAGATTCACCTTCAACAACAGGAATCGTTTATCGTCGCGAAAACTAATGTTATAGCGCGGCTGATATTCCTTAATCAGTTTGCCTTCGAGCAAAATGGCCTCGGGTTCGTTGCGGACGACGTGGACGTCGAAATCGTAAATCGAATCAACGAGCGCATTGAACTTCAAGTCCCAACCCATACGCCGCGACGGCTGGAAATAGGTGCTGACACGCTTGCGCAAGTCGCGAGCTTTCCCGACGTAAATCACCGTCCCAAACCGATCCTTCATCAGATAGATGCCCGGCTTGTGCGGCAGTTCACTGACTTTTTTGCGAATTAGGTCGGTCGCTGGCACGTTAAAATTTTCGCGCAAAGAAGGCGCGAGTTCAAACTTTCAACCACATTGGTCTTATGTGCAATCTTCGGTAATGAGTCTAGCGCGAACATTCATTTTGCGCAGCCTGCGTTTTCACGCGCGCAGCCACGCCGGCACGATGCTCGGCGTCGCGGTGGCTACGGCGGTGCTCGTCGGCGCGCTCGCGGTGGGCGACTCGATGCGGGAAAGCTTGCGTGAGCTGAATCTGCAACGCATCGGCCAAACGGATTTCGCTCTGCCCGGCAAAGACCGGCTGTTTCGCGCAGAGTTGGCGCGCGACTTTTCAGACGCTCAAATTTCAGCGGCTCCAGTTTTGTTTCTTCCGGGCACGGCGAGTAATCCAGACGCCTCCGCCCGTGCCAATCATGTCCAAATCCTCGGTGTCGACGAACAGTTTTGGTCGATGGCTCCGTCCCCGTCGAATTTGAAACTCGACGGCGTGATGTTGAATGCCGCGCTCGCCGAGCAATTGCGCATCAAAGCTGGCGATTCGATCGTCCTGCGCATTCACAAACCGTCACTGGTTTCCGGCGAGGCTCCTGTTTCGCCGCGCGAACAGACATCTGTTTCGTTGCGCGTCCCGGTTGCAGGGATCGTTCGTGGAGATCGTTTCGGCGCATTCGGTTTGCAGGCGAGTCAAACCACCCCACTGAACGTCTACTGTACCGCTCGCCACCTTGCAGGCGGCCATCGAGCAACCGGGCAAAGCGAACTTGCTGCTGGTCCATGCGCCATCGGCAACTGTTCCTGAACTAACATCCCGGTTGCAAAAAACCTGGCGGCTCGCCGACGCGGAGGTGTCCACACGCGAAGTTCCGGGCGGTGCGGAATTGCGGACCGATCGCGTCTTCATTGATCCGCCGGTGGTTCAAACGGTTTTGAAAACCGTCACAAACGCACAACTCGTCTCGACATATTTCGTCAACGAGTTACGCGCAGGCACGAACAGCACGCCCTATTCGATGGTCGCTGGAATTGGTGAGCCGATCGTCCAGCGCGATACGGCGGGTGACGAAATAATCATCAATCAATGGCTCGCCGATGATTTACACGTGAAGGCGGGCGATGAGTTGCAACTGACTTACCTCGTCCTCGCGGATTCTCAACGACTCGAAGAAAAACATAATCGATTCAAGATCCGCCAAATTGTGCCGTTGGAAGGCGCTGCCGCAGACAAAACGTTAATGCCCGACTTCCCCGGAATCGCCAAGGCGGAGAAGACCGAAAATTGGGACGCTGGTTTCGCCATCGACATGAAGAAGATTCGTCCGAAAGACGAAGTGTATTGGAAACAGTTTCGCGGCACACCGAAGGCATTCGTTACGTTGAAAACTGCGCAGAACATGTGGGGCAATCGATTCGGCGATTTTACGGCCATCCGGTTTCCGACGAACGACGTGGCGGCTGTCTCGGCGGCGGTGACAAAAAACCTCCAACCGTCAGCGTTCGGGTTCGCTTTCGAACCGATCAGACAACGCGCTCTCAACGCCGCGTCGCAATCCGAAGATTTCGGACAACTGTTTCTCGCGTTTAGTTTTTTTCTGATTGTTGCCGCGCTTATTTTGATGGCGTTGTTGTTCCAATTCGGCTTGGAACAACGCGCCACTGAAACAGGAACGCTGCTGGCGATTGGATGGCGTGCGCCACAGGTGCGGCGCTTTGTTTTGATTGAAGGCGTCTTCGTCGCAGTCATCGGTGCGATCCTTGGCGTCATCGGCGGTTTGGTTTATGCCAACGCAATTTTATACGGACTGAAAACAATCTGGCGCGGCGCAGTTGGAACGTCTGCGCTCCAATTTCATGTTTCGATTTTGACGATTGTCATCGGATTGTTCGCATCCGCCCTACTTGCGCTGCTAGTGATCTGGTTTGTGCTCAAACGACAATCGAAACGACCTGCGCGTGAACTCCTGGAGAGAGGTTCGGAAAACGAACTCGTGGTTGTCGAACAGAAGCGCGCTTGGTCGAAATGGATCGCGATCGGCTCGCTGGTCGCAGCTATTGCACTGATTGGAACGGCGCTGGCGCAAAAACAATCGTCGTCGGCCGAAACATTTTTTGGCAGCGGTGCGCTACTCTTGATCGCTGGGCTTGCGGCGGTCATGGTTTGGCTGCGAAAGCTCGGGGCCGTGGCACATACCACAGCACTCGATGTGCGTTCATTGGCGGTCCGAAGTTGCGCGCGCCGACGAAAGCGCAGTCTGGCCACTATCACCCTGCTCGCTTGCGGCACGTTTTTGATTGTGGCAGTTGAGGCGAATAAGTTGAGCGCCAATTCCGAAACTGGACGATCTTCGGGCGTCGGCGGCTTTTTGCTCATCGGCGAATCGTCACTGCCAATCGTCCAGGATCTGAACACCAAAGCCGGACGCGAATTTTTCGGATTGGATGAAGCACCGATGCGCGACACTTCCGTCGTGCAACTGCGCGTGCGTGATGGTGACGACGCGAGCTGCCTCAATCTCAATCATCCGCAATCGCCGCGCATCCTCGGCGTGAATTCCAAGACCTTGGAACAATTGCACGCATTCACGTTCAGCAAGGCGCTGAAAGGTGTTCAGCCATCATGGGCTTTATTGCGCGGTCAGGACTACGCCGTCCCTGCTATCGCGGATGAGAATTCTCTCGAGTGGTCGCTGCACAAAAGCGTCGGCGACGTTTTGGATTACACGGACCAACGCGGGCGCCCGTTCAAAATCCGCATCGTCGGCTCTATCGCCAATTCCATCCTCCAAGGCAATCTCATCATCGACGAATCAGAGTTCATCAAACATTTCCCGGACGAGAGCGGTTATCGAATGATCCTTATCGACACACCGTCGAATAATGCAGCAGCCGTTGCCACCGCCTTGTCCCGTGGACTCGAAGATCGCGGTCTCGAAGTCACCAGCACCACGCAACGGCTCGACGCCTATAACGCCGTGCAGAATACATATCTAAACACGTTTCAGATTTTGGGCGGGCTCGGCCTTTTGCTCGGAACCGCAGGGCTTGGGGTTGTTGTTTTGAGGAATGTTTTGGAACGCCGGGCTGAACTCGCGCTGTTTACAGCCGTCGGCCTGCGCAGGCGGGTCCTCCGCAAACTAATCATCATGGAACACGGCGCACTTTTGTTGGTTGGTCTCTTGATTGGCATAGCGGCCGCACTTGTCGCAATCGTGCCGGTATTGCGCGGACCGATGCAGCAGGTAAATTATCGTGGGCTGTCAATCACGCTCGCAGTCGTCTGCGTCAGCGGATTGATTTGGACGTGGGTCGCGGCGCGCATTGCGTTGCGAGGTGAATTGTTAAAGGCGTTGAGAAACGAATGAGTATGAAAGTTCCAAGCTCCAACATCCAAGCTCCAGGGAAACTTCAAATCTCAAACTCCAAATGGCGCACTCCGATACTTGGTGCTCGGTCATTGGTGCTTCTCTGGAGCTTGGTGCTTGGATCTTGGAGCTTCGCCTCCCCTGCTCCTCTCTACACCAACAATTTCGAATCCGCCGAACTCGACAAAGTCCCCGATGACATGCTCGTTCTCGATGGCGCGTTTGCGGTGAAGCAAGACGGCTCAAACAAATTCCTCGAACTTCCCGGTGCTCCGTTGGACACGTTCGGCGTGCTCTTTGGTCCGACGACGAATGCCAACGTCACTGTAACCGCAAAAATATTCGGCTCCGGCAAAGGCCGCCGTTACCCGACATTTGGAGTGGGCATCAACGGCGCTGGCGGTTACAAACTCAAAGTCGCGCCATCCAAGGACAAGCTGGAGTTGTATAAAGGCGACGACGTGCTTATGACTGCGCCGTTCAAATGGAAGAGCGGAACGTGGACAACGTTTCGTCTGCAAGTGCGGCCGGCTGATGCGGGACAATGGGTCGTGGAAGGCCGCGCCTGGGATAGCTCTGGCAAAGAACCCGAAAAGTGGGATATCAGCTACAACGAAACTAAAGAACCGCCCCCCGGCCGCGCGTCCGTCGCCGGAAGCCCTTACTCCGGCACGCCAATTCGATTCGACGACTTGTCGGTAACGGCAATCACGCAAAAATAGCGGCCGCTCGCTAAAGCTCTTTGCCCGTCAGTTTGCGATACGCCTCCAAATACTTGTCGGTCGTTTTCGCGACCACGTCCGACGGTAGCTTCGGTCCCGGCGGTTTCTTGTCCCAGGTGAGTGTTTCGAGATAGTCGCGCACGAATTGCTTGTCGAAACTCGGTTGACCGCGCCCTTCTTTATATTGGTCGGCGGGCCAGAACCGAGACGAATCAGGCGTGAGCACTTCGTCGATGAGGATAAGCTTACCGTTTTCCAAACCGAATTCGAATTTCGTGTCGGCGATGATAATCCCGCGCTTGAGTGCGTATTCCACCGCGAACGAATAAATCTTCAGGCTCAAATCGCGCGCTTGTTCGGCGATGTCGCGCCCAGTGATTTTGCACGCTTCTTCAAACGAAATGTTCTCGTCGTGACCGGTTTCAGCTTTTGTTGCGGGTGTGAAAATAGGTTCCGGCAAACGGGACGATTCTTTCAAGCCAGCAGGCAAATTGATTCCGCAGATCGCGCCGGTTTTCTGATAATCCTTCCAACCCGAACCGCACAAGTAACCCCGCACGACACATTCAATGGCCAGCGGCTGCGTCTTTTTCACGACCATGCTGCGACGTCCGAGTTGCGCGGAATAGTTTTGCAACTGCGCAGGCAACGGATCGTTCGCGCGAGAGACGAGATGGTTCGGCACGAGCTGCTCGGTTTGGGAAAACCAGAAGTAAGAAATTTGCGTGAGTACCTCGCCTTTGCGCGGGATGCCGTTGGGCATAATCACGTCGAAAGCAGAGATGCGATCGCTCGCAACGAAAAGGAGATTGGGGCCGAGGTCGAAGATTTCGCGGACCTTGCCACTGCGGACTTTCGGAATCCTTGGCAAATCCAAGTTTAACAGCGGCTCGTTTGGCATCACGCTTGAATAAACGCCTTACAGCCATTGTCAAGAACGCGGAGATTTTCCGTCGTGTTAAATCAGGGAATTCATGTCTACATTGCTTCAGTGTCCGAGACTTTAGTCATCAACGAAATCTACATCAGCCTGCAGGGCGAAAGCACTTTTGCCGGGTTGCCGTGCATTTTTGTGCGGCTGACGGCCTGTAATTTGCGCTGCTCGTATTGCGATACAGCCTACGCGTTCAAAGAAGGTTCGAAGACGGCGCTCGGTGATGTGCTTGTGCGCATCGACGATCTGGCGAAACCTTATGCCGAAAGAAAACCGCGCCTGCCAATGGTTGAACTCACTGGCGGCGAACCGCTGCTGCAAAAGGCGTCGCTGCCGTTGATGAAGGAATTGTGTGATCGCGGATTCACGGTATTGATTGAAACGAGCGGCGCGTTAGATATTTCGCAAGTTGACCCACGCGTTCATCGCATCATGGATTTGAAATGTCCGAGCAGCGGCGAGGTGGAGCGCAATCGGTTTGAAAACATTCCTCAGTTGAAATCAACAGACGAAATCAAATTCGTCATCGGCACACAACAGGATTACGACTGGGCCAAGGACCAACTCGCCAAATATAAATTGGCTGAAATTTGTCCGCTTCTTTTTTCCTGGGTCAGCCCCTTGCTGCCGCATCAGCAGGACAAAGCGTTGAAGCCGGTGCCGGCGAACCAAACTGCGATTTCCCGGCTTGAGCTCGTTGAGAAAATTGTCGCGGACGCGCTGCCGGTGCGTTTCCAATTGCAGATGCACAAGTTCATTTGGCCGTCCGACCAAAAAGGCGTGTGACGTGAAGAGTAAAACACAACGCGTTCTCAATCTGCTCCGCGAGTTCGAATCGCCGAACGTCACGTTCATCGACCCCGAAGGCGGTTGGCCCATCGTGTGGGAACGCGCCCGCGGGACGTATGTGTGGGACGTCGAAGGAAAACGTTACCTCGATTTAACCGCGGCGTTCGGCGTTGCAGCTGCTGGCCATGCCAACCCGCGCGTGGTTGCAGCCGGTCAACGGCAAATGGCGAAACTCTCGCACGCTATGGGCGACGTTCATCCGCACGCGCTCAAGGCGCAACTCGCGCGCGAACTCAGTCGCATCACTTTCAAGCGATGGAATTCATCAGGCGCAAAAACAGTATTTACCAACTCGGGTTTCGAAGCAGTCGAGGCGGCCCTGAAGACGGCCATGCTCGCCACCGGCAAGTCGGGTGTGATTGCGTTTCAGGACGCCTACCATGGACTCGGTTACGGCGCGCTCTCCGCAACCCATCGCGCCCATTTTCGTTCGCCATTCAAATCACAACTCGGCGGGTTCGGACACTTCGCTGCATTTCCAAAAACCAGCGCTGCATTGGCCGAGACCGAACGGCAGCTTCAAAAACTCTTTCGCTCGCGAAAAATCGGCGCGCTTTTGGTGGAACCAATTCAAGTCCGTGGCGGCGTGAATGTCCCTCCTGCCAGATTTCTGCCGATGTTGCGCAAGCTGTGCGATAGGCACAAAGCGTTGCTCGTGCTGGACGAGATTTACACCGGGTTCGGTCGCACCGGAAGATGGTTCGCTTGCGAACACGCGCGCGTTGTTCCCGATATTATCTGCTTGGGCAAAGCGCTGACCGGTGGGTTTCCGCTCTCAGCCTGTGTTGGGCGCGCAGAAATGATGGATCGCGCGTGGCCCGTTTCGACCGGCGAAGCGATTCATACCAGCACGTTCCTTGGAAATCCCGTCGGCTGTGCGATGGCGCTGGCGCAGATTCAGGAGATTGAAAAGAAACGCTTAGTCGATCACAGCGCGAACGTCGGTGAATTCGCGCTGAAACTATTGCGATCGGAATTTCGCGATTTGAAAATTCGCGGCAAAGGTTTGCTCATCGGCCTCGAACTCACCAGGAACGACGGCTCTCCCGATACGAACCGGTCGCTCGCCGTGATCAAGCGCATGCTCGCGCGCGGGTTCGTTCTTTTACCCGAAGGCGAGCACGCCAACGTCATCAGCCTCACTCCACCACTAATTATTTCCGAAGCACAGATTCGCGCGACCGCGACAGCGTTGCGCAAGGAATTGGAGATCGCCTGATGAAGTTATCGGAGATGAAATCCATTATCGCTGAGCACAACCTCACGCTGACCAAGTCGCTCGGGCAAAACTTTCTCCACGATCGCAATCAGCTCATTCGCATCGCCGCTGCGGCTGAGTTGTCGAAAGCGGACAAAGTTCTGGAGATCGGTCCAGGGCTCGGACCGCTCACGGAATTATTGTTGGAACAATCCGGACATGTGCTCGCCATAGAAAAAGACCAGCGTCTGTTTCTGTTGTTGCAGCAGCGCTTTGGTGAAAACACTGCAATCGAATTGCTCCACGCCGATGCATTGGACTATGTGAAAGAGCATCGTGAATGGGCCGGTTGGAAATTGGTTTCCAACCTCCCCTACTCTGTTGCCTCACCCATCCTGGTCGAGTTGGCACAAGCTGCGAATCCTCCAGAGCGCATCGTCGCGACATTGCAGATTGAAGTCGCGCTACGGATTTGCGCGGAGCCCGACACGGATCATTACGGTTTGCTGACGTTGCTGTTACAAGCGGTGTATGAACCGCGCGAATGGTTCAAGATTCCGGCCGTGTGTTTTTTTCCGTCGCCCGATGTGGATTCAGCATGCATCACCCTGGTGCGACGCCCGGAGCCATTGCTCACGCCCGAACAGCTCAAGCTCTTCACACGCATTGTGAAGCTGGCCTTCTCGCAACGTCGCAAAATGATGCATAAACTGCTCAAGAGCCAATGGCCGGTCGAAAAGCTAACTGCCGCGCTGAACACGCTGGGCATTTCCCTCCAGATCCGCGCCGAAAAACTTTCGCTCCTGCAATTTGTCGAACTAACGAAACTTTTGACCGCGCCATGAGCGAAGAGATTTTTGATATCGTTGATGATCGCGACCAGGTGATCGGTCAATGCCCGCGAAGCGAGGTGCATCGCGTCGGGCACAAACATCGCGCCATTCACGTGCTGGTGTTTAATTCGCGCGGTGAAGTGTTTTTGCAGAAACGCTCGATGAGCAAAGACACGCATCCCGGCGTGTGGGATTCGTCGTCGTCGGGGCACTTGGATTGCGGTGAAGATTACGATGCGTGCGCCATTCGCGAATTGCGCGAGGAAATCGGGCTCGTCATCGACAAGGCTCCGCAACGGTTGTTCAAGATCGACGCGTGCGTTAAAACCGGCCAGGAATTTGTCTGGGTCTATAAACGCCATTCCGATGGACCATTCACGTTGCACCCTGAAGAGATTGAGCGCGGCGATTGGTTCAGTCCTGCTTACGTGACCGAATGGATCGCACGCGCTCCGCAGGACTTCGCACCGGCGTTTGTTTTGATTTGGCAATTACTGCACAAACTATTAGTGACGTAGCTGCTCTACAACAAACTTGCTACCCAGCCCAGCGCATCACCCTTACTGACAACCGCCATTTTCCGACTCTGTTTCAGCGGCAGGCGGCGGCCCCTGTTTCAGCCAAACCATCAGCAAACCGACGTCCGACGGCGTCACGCCCGAGATGCGCGAGGCCTGGCCTAGGGTGGCTGGCTGGATTTTGGCCAGCTTTTGGCGGGCTTCGGTGCGCAGGCTGGGGACTTTAGCGTAGTCGATCCAGTTAGGAATTTGCTTGTCTTCCAAGTTCTTTAGTTTAGCCACTTCACTTTCCTGCCGGACAATATAGCCTTCGTATTTGAGAGCGATCTCCACCTGCTCTACCACATCCAGCGGCAGATCGGTCCGGGCGCACGGCATGGTGGCGTAGGTCGATTCGGGCCGACGAAGAATTTGGGCCAGAGAATCTTGGCCGACGCGGGTCTTTTCCAGGCGATCCAACTCGGTCTCAAAAGCCTCTTTCTTAGCCACGAACGTCTTGTAATTCCGCGCGGGCAACAGGCCGAGGTCGTAACCGGTCTGGCTCAGGCGCATGTCGGCGTTGTCCTGGCGCAGGAGTAAGCGATACTCCGCGCGCGAGGTGAACATACGATAAGGCTCGACCGTCCCCTTGGTAACAAGATCGTCGATGAGCACGCCTATATATGCTTCGTTGCGTCGGAGGATCATCGGATCCTTTTGCTGAACCCGGCGGGAAGCGTTGATGCCGGCAACGAGACCTTGCGCACCGGCTTCTTCGTAGCCGGAGGTGCCATTAATTTGGCCGGCCAAAAACAGGTTCCGGCAAACCTTAGTTTCCAACGACGAATGCAGTTGGGTAGGGAATGCGAAGTCGTATTCGACCGCGTACGCTGGGCGCATGATCTCGGCATTCTCACAACCAATGATCGTGCGGACCATGTCGTGTTGGACCTCGAACGGCAGGCAGGTCGAGAAACCGTTGACGTAAATTTCGTCGGTGGCGATGCCCTCCGGTTCCAGAAAAATTTGCTGCCGCTCCTTGTCCGGAAACTTCACGATTTTGTCTTCGATGGACGGACAATAGCGCGGGCCGACGCCTTCGATCACGCCGGAATACATCGGCGACTTGTGCAGGTTCTTGCGGATAATCTCGACCGTAGCATCGGTCGTATAAGTGATATAGCACGGGAGCTGACCATTGATTTGGTCAACGATCGAGCCGGGTGGATACTTGCGTTGGGGGACCGCCTGTTCCACATGGAACAACTGTGGCGGCTGCGGTTCACCCGATTGTTCCACGTGGAACAAATCGTCTTTCCAGTAAGTGAACCAGGGAACAGGATCGTCGCCCGGTTGCTCCTGCGTTCTAGAAAAATCGATGCTCTTGCGAACAAGGCGGGGTGGGGTGCCGGTCTTGAGTCGGCCGAGTTCCAAACCGAGTTCCGCCAGCGAACCAGACAACCCCATCGCAGCCGCCTCCCCTGCCCGTCCGCCGGATTGCTGATTTTGGCCGATGTGCATCAGGCCACGCAAAAACGTCCCGGTCGTGATTACAACCGTGCTGGAATGATACTGCACTTCGAGCGTCGTCTCGACCCCATAAGCCTCACCATTCTTGTGCAGGATTTTGGCGGTCTGGCCCTGTTTGCAATCCAGATGTTCCTGACGTTCGCAAATCCATTTAAGTCGAAATTGGTATGCCTTCTTATCGCACTGTGCGCGCGGCGCCCAAACGGACGGACCCTTCTTGGTGTTCAGCATCCGGAACTGCAGACCGGTCATGTCCGTTACTTTGCCCATCTCGCCACCCAAAGCGTCGATCTCGCGGGTGAGGTGGCCCTTGGCCAAACCGCCGATGGCCGGGTTGCACGACATCTGTCCGATGGTGTCGAGATTGGTGGTCAGGAGCAACGTCTCACAACCCATACGGGCGGCGGAGAGAGCGGCTTCGACCCCGGCATGGCCGGCGCCAACGACGATAACATCATACTTTTTTGGATAGATAAACATGTGCTAAAAACTAGAACGCCGGACGGCATCTGACAGAATTGTTCCACGTGGAACAATGGATCGTGACTACGCGGCCGAATACTTTGCTTCGAACGGCGTCGGTCCCTTCGACCTATTCAGGCGTCCGTTCGCAGCTAGATGTTCGCAAACCTTGAAGAGGGTTTCAAGGTCATCGCTACCGATTTTTTTGGCTAAATCGGAAACGGTCATTGGCGTGCCACTAACAGCATTAACCAACTTGAGCTGCAAATCAATGACGACACCTGCAGCTTTTTTACCGGCTTCAACACCGGGCTGATGATAAGCGTTAACATTGATAAGGGAAGCGTAGAAACCAACGGTGCGCTCGAACAGCGCGATTAAGACGCCAACAGCAGAAGCATTCACAACCTGTAGCGTTAACGTAACCGATTCACGCCCATTTTCACCCAAAGCGGCGCGCGTTCCGAGGTAAAACCCTTGTAAATAGTCCCCGGCGGTCACCTGTTCTTCCACGAAAAAAGGCTTGGCTTGGGCCCGATCCTTTAAAACCTCAATGAATGTCACGAAGAAGTTATTGACCCCCTCGCGCAGTTGCTGGACGTAAGCATGTTGGTCAGTTGAACCTTTGTTGCCGTAAACAGCAATCCCTTGATTAACCACAACCCCAGCACGATCCACACCTTTACCCAACGATTCCATGACAAGTTGTTGCAAATACCTGGAAAACAGCTCCAAACGATCTTTATAAGGCAAAACGACCATATCTCGGGATCCTTTACCGTTACCGGAAGCAAACCAAGCCAGTGCGAGCAGGGCGGCAGGGTTTGATTGGACCGTCCAATCTCGAGTAATCAAGTCGCTAGCGGCAGCTCCATTGAGAAGCAAATCAATGTCAAAGCCTTGCAACGCAGCGGGTAACAATCCGACAGCGGAAGTTTCGCTAGTGCGACCACCAACCCAATCCCACATCGGGAACTGCTTCATCCATTTCTCACGATCGGCGACTTTGCTCAGTTCACTTCCGATCTGGGTAATGGCGACTGCGTGCTTACCGAAATCCAATCCAGCTGATTTATAGGCCGATTGGGCCTCTAACATGCCATTTCTGGTCTCTTTCGTGCCGCCAGACTTAGAGATAACGATAACGAGAGTCTGACCGAGCTCTTTTCCGATATCTGCCAGAACCCGGTCAAATCCGTCGGGATCAGTGTTATCAAAGAAGAAAGCGCGGAGCTTGTCCGTTTCAGGGTTGCTGAGGGCTCGCGTCACGAACTGCGGCCCCAAAGCCGAGCCGCCGATGCCTATGAGCAGGAGATTAGTAAACACGCCGCGCTCGCCTCGAATCGTGCCGCTATGGACCTTGGCCGCGAACTCGTTAATGGCGGCGAGTGTCTTTGTGATTTCCTCCCGGATTTCAGCGGTCGGCGCCAGGTCGGGGCGACGGAGCCAATAATGACCAACCATCCGCTTCTCGTCAGGATTGGCGATCGCGCCTTTCTCCAGCTCGCGCATTTCGGCGAAGGCTTGCTGCATCCGGGGCTTCATCGTTTCGAAGAAGCCGGCCGGGAAATTCATTTTGCTCAGGTCAACCGACAGGCCGATGGACGGGAAATCAAAATAGAACTTTTTGAAATGCTCCCAGTTATTGCGCGCGCTCATAATAAGGAGCTGAACCTAAACGGTATTGTGCAAAATCGACAGTAGTAAAATCGTTGATACGAAAACTACTACTTCATAACAATATAAGCCGTAGCTAACTCCGGTTACTACATTCCGTCACGTTTCATGTAGTACATGCCGCTTCTTTGTACCGATCAGCGGTTCCACTTGCTGCCGAGTCAGGGTTTGACCGGCCTGCCTCGGTTGATTTATGCGGGAGGCGTGGGACATTATTGACATGCGAAAGAAGGGTAAAGCGAAAACCAAAGCGCGCACCGTCAGACGCCCCGCGCGTGCAAAAGACATTCTTGGACCGCCCACCCTCCGCGAGCGCATCCCGGCTAAGTGGCAGTCGCACTACAACCATCTCCTCGAGCTGCATAATAATTTACGCATGAGCAAAGGCGACTTGCAACAACAGGCGCGCGAGGAGAAGCCGGTCTGGAGCGAACACATGGCCGACGCGGGCACGGACAATTACGACCAGGATTTCGCATTGAGCATGGCCTCCAGTGAGCAGGATGCGATTTACGAAATCGAAGAGGCGATGCGCCGGATCAAGGCTGGCACGTACGGCATTTGTGAAATGACCGGCAAACCGATCGAACCGGCGCGATTGAACGCTATTCCGTGGACGCGTTTTTCCGCCAAGGCGGAACGCGAGCTCGAACAACGCGGGGAGATCGCCCACACACGGCTCGGCGACCGGACCCACGTCGCGCGCAATCAACCGGAAGAAGAACCGGACGAAGAGACGGAGTAGGGGAGGGGAAAGCTCCAACGTCCAAGCTCCAACGCCCTAAAAGTCCCATACGATGAACCGGATTACTAGCGTGTTGGACGCCGGCCTTCGCACGGCGGCGGCTACACTACTTCAGAAATTTACTTTTTAATTGGGCCTTCTTTCCCCTTAATTGAGTTGTGGAAAGTTTGCCGAACGTGACCGTCATCATCGCTGCCCCTCCCGGCATGAACGATATTGCGGCGGTCGCTGGCGCAAAGAAGCTGGATTATCCCGCTGATAAAGTCGAAATTCTGGTCGCGCGCGGCAAGCAGCCTTCGGTGCAGCGCAATGTGGCGATGCGCGCGGCTCGCGGTGAAATCCTTTATTTTCTTGATGACGATTCGGTGCCGCAGCCAGACACGTTGCGGCGCGCGGTCGAACAATTCCGTCGGCCGGAAGTGAAGATGGTGGGTGGGCCGAATCTGTGTCCGCCCGAATCGACCAAACTGCAACAAGCGTTTTCGCTGACGATGGGGACAATGCTCGCGTTCGGCCCGAGCAGCGCGCGTTATCGCAGCGTGGGTAAGTTGCGCGAGAGCAGCGAAAAGGAACTCATCCTTTGCAACCTGCTGGCGCGTCGCGAGGCCATGCTTGAGTTGGACGGGTTCAACGAAAAGCTTTATCCAAACGAAGAAAACGCGCTGATGGACGAACTGCAAAAACGCCGCGGCAAATTGATTTATGATCCGAACCTGATCGTCCACCGGCACCCGCGCGCGACCCTGCGGGCGTTCTGCGGGATGTTGCGGACTTACGGCCGCGGCCGCGCGGAACAGTTCCGTTTGCATCCGACTGCGAATTCGATCGTGAACTTCGTCCCGCCGCTGTTCCTGATTTACCTCCTGGCGGTTGGATTTCTGCCGAGATTTTGTCTATGGCCATTGGCGGTGTATGGAGTGGCGGTTTTGTTGCAGGCGCTGGCCGTCGTTCCGCTGAAGAAGCTTTTGTGGGTGCCCGAGGTTATGGGACTGATTTTTCTCAGCCATATATTATATGGCTTTGGTTTCTGGCGCGGTTGTTTCAGCCGGCCGCAATCGCCCACGCCAGCACTGGCGGCGGAGATTAAATTGGAGCGACCCTAACGCGGCATGCAAAACCTAGTTGAAGATTTTTTGTTCTATTTGCGCCATGAGAAGGGGCAATCGGAGAAAACTCAGAAGACCTACTCAGCGCAGTTGAATTCATTTTTGCAATGGGCGGCAAAACGCGGGCTCACCGATTGGAAAGCGGTCACGTTATCGGACTTGATGGCGTTCGTGGAGGACGAGACCAAACGACCGCTGAAAAACGACAAAAAGGATTCCGCGCGAAAGCCGAGTTCGGAAACGATTTATCTCGAGATCGCGGCGCTGCGCGCGTTCTACAAATTTGCCGAGAACGAAAAACTTCTGCCGGCCAACATTGCGGAGAACCTGAGTTTGCCACGGCGTTGGAAGCGCTTGCCCAAAAACATGTCCACGCGCGAAGTGGAGAATTTGTTGAAACCAGAAATACCGGCGACACCGCAAACGTTGTGCGACCAGGCGATTATCGAATTGGCGTATGCGTCGGGTTTGCGCCTGGCGGAGCTGCGCGGGATTCGACTGGAGCAACTGCACCTGGAAGCGGGATTCGTCAACGTGGTAGGGAAGGGGAACAAAGAACGGGTCGTGCCGGTCGGCAAAAAGGCGGTGGAAGCGATCGAGCGCTATCTCGCGTCGGGCCGACCGAAACTGATCACGCCCAAGTCGCCGGCAAACCTGTTTCTAACGCAACGCGGAACTCCCTTTGCGGCGGTGACAATGTGGAAACGCGTCAAGCGCCGCGCCAAATACGCGGGCATAGCGCGCAACATCACCCCGCACATGTTACGACATAGTTTTGCCACGCACTTGCTCGAGAACGGCGCGGATTTACGCGTGATTCAGGAATTGCTCGGGCACGCCAACATCAGCACGACGGAGGTTTATACGCACGTTGCTGGAGAGCGGCTGCGCGATATTCACCGGAAATTTCACCCGCGCGCGTGACGCTACGGTAGCGCTGCGCTGCTCGAAAACCGCTGGACTGTTTGGTAAAAACCGGCGACAGTGGGCGCCGGCCTAACAAAGGAGGCCAAAGAATTTTTCGCATTTAGCCATGGCAAAACGCAAAAATAGCGCTGCTCAACCAGAATTAAAAATCGAACTCCCAGTTAACACTGACGGCGTTCAGACGACCAAGCCGCTCAATGAAGCCGACGGCGCCAAGCCGAACGGCAACGGCAACGACTCGACCCATGTCCTCGCCGAGGCCGTCGCATTGCCACCGCCGCGTCCGTTCGAGCCCCGCAAGATCGAGCTGCCGATCCATTCGCGCGTTAACAAAAGCTTCATGGAATACGCGTCGTATGTCATTCGCGACCGCGCCATTCCGCACCTTATCGATGGTTTGAAACCGGTGCAGCGCCGTATTTTGTGGGCTTTGCACGAGAAGGATGACGGGCGTTTTATCAAAGTGGCCAACGTCACCGGGCATTGCATGCAGTATCATCCGCATGGCAATGCTTCCATCGACGACGCGCTCGTCGTCCTGACCAACAAGCGTTACTTGATCGAAGGGCAGGGGAACTTCGGAAATATTTTCACGGGCGACCCGGCGGCGGCCGCGCGTTACATCGAATGCCGATTGACCCCGCTGGCGCGCGAAGAAGTTTTCAACGACGAGATCACCGATTTCGTTCCGAGCTACGACGGTCGTAACAAGGAACCGATCACGCTGCCATGCAAGTTGCCGCTTCTGCTGATGCTCGGCACCGAAGGCATCGCCGTCGGCATGGCCTGCCGCATTTTGCCGCATAATTTTCCTGAATTGCTCGCGGCGCAGATCGCGATTCTCAAGAAGCAACCGTTCAAGGTGCTGCCGGATTTCGTAACCGGCGGATTGATGGACGCGCGCGGTTACAAGGACGGCACCGGCGAAATCAAAGTTCGCGCGAAGATGAAAGTCAAAGACGACTCGACCGTCAGCATCATCGAAATTCCGCCGACGACCACAACCGATTCGTTGATGTCGTCGATCGAAGAGGCTTCGCGCAAAGGCAAACTCAAGGTCAAGACCGTCAACGATTTCACGTCGGAAGAAGTGGAAATCGAAGTCAAAGCGCCGAGCGGCGTAAGCGCAGAGAAATTGATGGATGCGCTTTACGCTTTCACCGATTGCGAAATTACGATTTCCAGCCGCATCGTCGTTATTAAGGAAAATCGGCCGGTCGAGATGACCGTGTCGCAGGTGTTGGAAGAAAACACCAAGCAACTTCTCACGACGCTGAAGCGCGAGTTGGAGCTGAAGCAGCAGAAACTCGAAAACGAACTGCACGCTCGCACTCTCGTCCGCATCTTCATTGAGGAACGCATCTACAAAAAGATCGAGTCCTGCCGCACCGCTGAAGCAGTGAACGAAGCGATCGTCAAAGGTTTCGAGCCGTTCAAGCGCCAACTCTATCGCGAGCTCGTCCAGGACGACGTTGACATGCTCCTGCGCGTTGCCATCCGCCGCATTTCGCTCTTCGACATCAACAAGCATCGCGAAGAGATGGACAAGGTCAAAGCCGACCTGAAAGAAACTCAGGGGCACCTGAAAAATGTCACCAAATATGCCATCGTCCGTCTCGAAGCTTTGATCGAGAAATACGGCCCGATGTATCCGCGCCTGACCAAGTCGAGCCGTTACGACGAAGTGGATGCCCGCGAAGTGGCGTTTAAGGCGTTCAAGGTTGCATACGATCGCGAGTCCGGTTACGTCGGCTACAAAGTTTCCGGTGAAGAATTCAAGAGCGAGTGCACGAAGTTCGACAAGCTGCTGCTCGTGTTCCGCGATGGCCATTACAAAGTCACCGAGTTGCCCGAGAAAATGTTCGTCGGGCCCGACTTGGAATACTGCGCCATTCCCGACCGCGACAAGGTCATGACCTGTGTTTACACCGATCGCGACGCAACGTATCTGAAGCGTTTCACGTTCGGCGGCACGATCATGAACAAGGAATATTTCTGCATTCCGGAGAAGTCGCGCATTTTATATCTGGAACCGGAAACGCCGAAGCAATTGTACATCCGCTACAAACCGGCGGCCTACCAAAAGATCAATCAACAGACGTGCGACCCGTCGCAGATTGAAATCAAAGGCCCGAAAACACGCGGCCGCCAGATCTCGATCAAGGAAGTCGCCGCCGTGAACAGTAAACCCCCGCGCGGCTGGGACGAAGCCGCACCGACAACGAAGCTGGCGTTTACGTAAGCGGTTGTTGCTATCGAGACCAGAGAACCGATTTCGGCGCAACGGATTCTCCACAGATCTCGATGGACGCGGATTTCAACAGAAGGGAACAAAGATAACGAAGGGCTGGGAACACGAACGCCCAACATTGAACGGATAACGCACGGGACGGATTCTTTTTCGTAATCGGTTATCAAAATGAACCCGCGCAAATCCCAGCCGGATTAGCTGAGCATTTGCGCGGGTTTTGAATTGAATATCCCGTCAGCGGATGTTGTTAATCTCCCACGAGGTCGTTGGCGACCATGTGGGACAACGTGCTGAAGTAAGCATCAAAGTCGCAGTTGCCTGAGACGCCACCGATGCTGCCGGTGGAGCTGACCTGCCACCAGACCCAATATTGGCCGCCGGGTTGCTTATAATTGCAGCTAGCGCACGAGGTCCACGGATGGCCGGTGTAGAGGTTCTGACCGTTGTAAATGGCGACCCAAGCCTCGAGCGTGCAGGCAGTGGTCATGTCGCACATGCCGTTGCAAGCGCTGGCGTAGAGGATAGGATGCATGCTGGCCGAAGTTTTGCCCTGCACATAGCCACCCCAGGCGTTAATCCAATCCGTATAGCTGGGCTGGCAGGAGTGACCAAACACCTCGAAATCAACCACTGGGAAGATGGTTTTTCCGTCGGCAACAATCTTACTTCCCGCAAAGGCCCAGAAGTAATTCGCTTCAACGCTGGCGCAGTTCTGGTCAGGCCGGGCGAAGTCATAGGCACCCATCTTTAGGCCCGCTGACTTGCCGTTGCTCATGTTGGCGCTGTAAGTGCCATCGTGGAAGTAATTCCCTTCCGTCGCCTTGCAAAAGGCGAAATCCGCGCCATTGGCATGCACGCTCGACCAATTGACCGTGCCGTTATTGTTCGACACATCAATGCCGAACAGGTTGTTGGCCTGGGCGGAGGTGGCGGCTAAGCCGAGGGTGGTCAAGGCGACAGCAGGTAAGGCGAGACGTTTTTTCGCTTTCGAAATAACTCGCGCTAAGGATAGTACTATTTTCATTTTTATGCTTTCTGGTTTGTTTCTTTCTGGTTTGTTTTTTGTTTGTTGGATTTTTTGCTTTGAGGCAGAACACGCCGCATTGTTGACAGATATCGCTTTCGACAACGTTCCGTACGCGGCTTCTGCAAGCACGCGCGGACATGGCGCTTTGCACTCAAATTTAGAGCAGTGGGAACGGGGTCGAGTCTGAACTATCTACAAACCAGCGCAATGGGGGTTCGGCTGTTTGATTGATAGGGGGTTATATCAGTAAGCTTTAGGGCTATCCCCTAAAACTCCGACGCGGAGACGTGTTATTTTTCACGGCCCGGTGCTATCTGGGGAAAAACGCATATAAATCAAATATCACGTGGGCAATAAAAAGAGGCCAGAGACGACGCCATTTCCAATAGATAAATCCGAAGATCAACCCCAGCGGGAAAATGATCAGGAGCGCAGTGATACCATGATACGAGTGCAGGAACGTGCGAAACAAAGCGCTCGCCAATATTGCGGCCCACATGCCGTAGCGCTGCAACGATTGGACAAAGTAACCCGTTTCCAGCGCCTCTTCCCAAATAGGATTGATCACTCCCAGGAGGAGTAGAACGGGCAATGACAAATCACTGACTGAGTGACTACGCACCATTCCCGGAAAAATTACGTTGGCGGTCGAGGCTAGGGCTGCGATCACCAAAATCGACACCAAACCCAAAAGAACTCCGGCTCCGGTAAGTTTCCAGGTCGGTTGGAAACCCCACGTTCCAAGCGGCCAATTACGGGTGCGGGCAATCCAGAACGCCACAACCAAGCCGAACAATTCAAGGATGACCACTGTGAGCGCGCTCCTGTCGGTGGTGTGAGGCTTGGGCGTGCTCCCTATGCTTCCTCTGGTTACCTCGACGGTATTGGTTTTGAGATTGGTCGTGTCAACCAGCTCAAGTGTCACCTTGCTGCCGGCTGGGCCACGTATCATATCAGCGCAGTCCTTCAATGACTTGCCGTCGGTGGTCGTGCCGTCAATCTTCTGGATAACCAAGCCGCTGGATAATCCTGCTTTTGACGCGGGTGCATTGGGCAATACCTGTCTAATGAATATCTTGTGGTCCTTCGCGTTTAGCTCGACGCCGATCCCCGCGATAACCTGCTGAGGCGGACTGGTGGCGCTCCAGGAATGATTGGTAATCGCCACAATGCTCGCGTAAATCGCCCACCAAGAACAGATGAACACGACCAGACAGAATTCGGCCGGAAGGGGGAGTTTGCGGATGATTGTTTTAAGCATTTAGTGTGGCCCGCAGTCCGCTGCTGCGCCGTTACCCTAAAATCCGTCCATTCTCTTGAAAGCGAGCTGCAATTTTCAGCAGCTTCACATCGGAGTCGAATTTAAGAGCAATTATCCATTGCATCGTCGCCACCAATGCGAGACCCAATTCGGCGGTACGGTGAGAACCGTAACTCGCGACGAGCATCATGGCCGACATAACGCAGGCGCTGCAGAACATTACTGCCCTCGTCTTCGAACGGCTCGAAATGGCAATCGCACGAAGTTCTGGGCTTACGGCCGCATCAGCGAACTTGTTGTCGTATTTGTTGAACATAACGCACGATGGCTATTATTTAATATTCGAACAAGCCCTGTTTGTTTGGTTTACAAGCGCGATTTGGCGGGCGTTCGCGGTTTTTTTGGGTTACGGTGTTGGTCGGATTCAACCGGGCACATGAAAGCTACCGCTATCGTCAAAAATCACGTCTCTTGTCGACGAGACCTACCCGTTCTGAGGATGTCTCGGATATGCTTTTGATACTTGAGACGTCTAAGACGTCTGAGACTCGATGCCAACCCGCTTCGAAATCGCGTTTCACCATATGCCGTGGCTGCTTCTGCCGCCCAACGCGCAATCTCTGCCTGTTAATAATGTGGGAACAACGAAGAATATCATTCCATTGCTACGGGGTGGTAACTCTCTATTCTAGCGGCCAATGATCGATAATGCCCGAGCTGGTGCCGCTATGGCGGACTTGAAGAATGCGCCGAGACGAGTTTCTGAGATTACTCCCAAGATCGATCGTTTGCCGCCGCACTCGATCGAAGCGGAACAAGGCGTCCTCGGATGTTTATTGTTGTCGCCTAATGATTGTATCGGTCAATGCATCGAGAAACTGAAGCCGGGCGCGGAGGTTTTCTATGATCTGCGGCATCGCGAGCTTTATTCCACGTTGGTCGAGATGTTCGACGAGAAGCATGCGATCGATCAGCTCACGGTGGCGCAACGGTTGAAGGACCGGCAGCAATTGGATGGGATGGGCGGGCTTGGTTATTTGGCGTCGTTGCCGGATATGGTGCCTTCGGCGGCGAACATGGAGTATTACGTCGATATCGTTTGGGAGAAGTATCTGCTTCGCAAGATGCTCCATACTTGCACGGATATCGCGGGCCGGGTTTATGAGTTTGAAGGGGAAATCGATGCGCTGCTCGATGAGGCGGAAAAGGACATTTTAAAGATCAGCGAGTCGCGCATGGAAGGCCAGAACCTGACGATGAAGGAGCTGGTCAATAGCGCGATCAATAAGATCGAGGAGTTTCACCAGAACCAGGGGCAGCTTACCGGTATCGGGACCGGGTTTTTGGATTTGGACAGGATGACGACGGGGTTGCACGCAGGGGAAATGGTGGTGATCGCGGCCCGTCCGTCGGTGGGTAAGACGTCGTTGGCGATGAATATTGCGGAGTATGTGTCGCTGGAGCTGAAGCAGCCGGTGGGGGTGTTCAGCCTGGAAATGACGGCGGAGTCGCTGGTGTTGCGTATGCTTTGTTCGCGGGCACGGGTGAATATGCGCAAGATTCGGGATGGATTCCTCGCGGAACGAGATTTTCCAAAGCTGACGGGCACGGCCGGGAAGTTGACAAGCGCGCCGTTGTTTATTGATGACAGTTCAGGGATGTCTGTATTACAGCTTCGGGCCAAGGCGCGGCGGATGTGGCAGCAGTACGGTATCAAGTTGTTTGTCATTGACTACCTCCAGCTACTCCATTCTACTTCGCGACGAGCTGAGAACCGGCAACAGGAAATTGCCGAAATCTCTGGTGGTATCAAGGCTTTGGCGAAGGAACTGAAGGTTCCGGTCATCGTGCTTGCCCAGTTGAATCGTGACCTGGAAAAACGCGGGCCCGGAGAACGTCCGCGCTTGTCCGATTTGCGCGAATCCGGCTCAATTGAACAGGATGCGGACCTGGTTTGTTTGCTGTATCGAGAATCGAAAAAAGAAGCCGAAGAAGAAGGCAGTGAATTTGAACAGGACGCAATATCCGTGAAACTTTTTGTCGCCAAACAACGTAACGGCCCGGTCGGCGAAGTCGACCTGACTTTCTTGAAGAGCATCACGCGCTTCGAAAGTGCCGCGCGAGTCGATGCGGGAGACGTCCCGGCGGAAGGCTGATGACGTTGTCCCCTCATAAAGCCAAGTGGTTTTGTAGAACCGGCGCCCGCAATGTTAACCGCTTGCTTACGCGCGCGGCTCTGCTGCTGTGTTTGTTCCTCGCGGCTTTCTCCTCCAACGCGCAACAGAAGATTTCCAAGATTGTCGTCGAAAACATCGGTCCTCCGGCGGCCAGTGAATCGCTGGTTCGTTCCAATATTCGCAGCAAGGACGGCGAGGATTATTCGCGCCTGACGCTGGACCAGGATATCAAGAATCTTTACGGGACGGGTTTGTTCTACAACGTGCGCGCGGCGGGGCAGAATTCGCCGCAGGGTTTCGTGATCACGTTCGTGCTCGAAGGCAAGCCGCGCCTGACGGACATCAAATTTGCGGGGAACAAAAAGTATAGCAACAGCCGGCTGAAGAAGAAGCTTAAGTCCAAGGTCGGTGAGCCATTGAATGAGCAGAAGCTGTTTGCGGATGCGCAGGCGATCCAAGAGATGTACGAGAAGGCGGGCTATCAGAAGACGACGGTGCGTTACGAGACGAGCATCGACGAAGCGAACGGGACGGGCACCGCGACGTTTGTGGTGCGGGAGACGCCGAAGATTAAAATTAAGGACATCGTTTTTGAGCACGCGACGGCGTTTAAGCAACGGCAATTGCGCAAGGTGCTTAAAACGAAACGGAGTTGGATGTTTTCCTGGCTGACAGGTTCGGGTGTCGTGAAAGAGGAGGAATTTGAGGACGATAAGGATCGGCTGATCGAGCATTACCAGGACGCGGGCTACATCGATTTTGTCATCAAAGACATTCGGACGAATCAAGTCAGCCCCAATAAAATCATTTTGACGTTCGACCTGTCAGAGGGGCGGCAATACAAGGTTGGATCGGTGGAGTTTAAGGGCAACGCGCTTTTCACCACGAATGATTTTCTCAAGGGCGTGCAAGAGGTTACGAATAGCAAGCCGCAGTCGGTGTGGGTCCGGTGGTTTAGCCCGAACCGGCCGAAAACTTCGTTGCATCTGAAGATGGTGTCTGGTCAGACGTTCACGCCGGTGGGTTTGAGTCGTGACCTCGATGCGTTGCGCGATATTTACGGCACGCGTGGGTATGTGGATGTGCAACACGGCGGCGCGACGCGCATTATTGCCCGGCAGATTCCAAATCCGACGACGGGCACGATGGACCTTGTTTACGACATCGAAGAAGGCGACAAGCTTTACATCGAAAAGATCGAGATTAAAGGGAACACCAAGACGAAAGATCGCGTGATCCGACGCGAGTTGGCCGTGTCGCCCGGTGAAGTTTACGACATGGTGCGGGTGAAGTTGAGCGAGCAACGTTTGAAGAACCTCGATTATTTCGAGAAGGTTGAATCGACACCGGAAGACACGGACGTCGGCCCGACGCACAAGAATCTCGTGATCGGCGTGGATGAAAAGAGCACGGGTAATTTGGTCGTCGGCGCGGGGTTCAGCTCGGTGGATGCGATTGTTGGATTTGCAGAAGTTTCGGAAGGCAACTTTGATTTGTTCAAGCCGCCGACGTTCCGCGGTGGCGGGCAGAAGTTCCGGTTGCGCGCGCAATTGGGAACGGAACGGCAGGACTATGAACTGACGTTTATTGAACCATGGCTGTTCGGCCGGAAGCTATCGCTGGGCGTGAACCTGTTTCATCGCGATCTCGGATTCGTCAGCTTGAACGACATGTATGACGAAATCCACAGCGGCGGCACATTGAGCCTGACGCGCGCGTTGGGTACCGATTTCCTCATCGGCAAGGTGAGCTACACGTTCGACGCGGTTGATACGAAGATCAACTCTGGTTTCCATACCAACACCCTTTTGGTTCCAACCGTGGACCCGCAGCATCCCGGTTTCAATCCCGTAACGTCAGTTCCACCAAATATTTCACAGGAGATTTGGAACCAGCGTGGCAATCGAACCGTTTCGAAAATTGGAACGTCAATCGCGTATGACACGGCAAATTCGCCGTTGCTGCCGACGCGCGGTCAGCACACCGAGTTTTTGACGGAAGTGGCTGGCGGACCTTTCGGTGGCGACACGGAATTTTATAAGCTTGAACTGCGCACGGCGTGGTTCTTCCGCGGCTTCCGCACAGGACATGTGTTGGAGTTCGACGGGCGTACAGGCGTGGTGGCCGGTTTCGGCGCGCCGAATCAAGTGCCGATTTCGGACCGGTTTTTCCTCGGCGGTTTGGAATCGTTGCGCGGCTATCGTTATCGGCAGGTTGGCCCGACGGATCAGTTCGGCGAACCGCTGGGTGGCAGCACTTATTGGTACGGGACGGTCGAATATAGCATCCCAGTGATTGAACGAATTCGGGTGGCGGCGTTCTATGATATTGGAAATGTTTACGCTTCACCATATAGCTTCAGCTCTGGTCCAAATCGCGGGCTATACAGCGACAACTGGGGCCTTGGGTTGCGCCTCGACTTGCCAATCGGTCCGCTTCGGCTGGACTATGGCATCCCGATTACGCATGATGCCAATATTAGCGGCAGCGGTCGCTTCCAGTTCGGCGTGGGATATCGTCATTCGTTCTAAAGTATGAAAAATATCGTTAAGAAAGTGGTTTTGGCGGGTGTGGTGTGTTCGGTGATTGCATACGGCGGCATGGCACGCGCGGAAGTTAAAATCGCGACCATTGACCTGCGCAAAGTGTTCGATAGCTATTACAAGACCAAACAGGCCGACCAGATTCTCAAGAAGGAAGCAGATGACGTCCAGAAGGAACGTAAGGATGTCATCGATAAATATAAAAAGCTTGAGGAGGATTGGAAAGGTTTGATCAACCGCGCGAATGACCAGGCGCTCTCATCCGAAGAACGCGACAAGGCGAAGCAACAGGCTGAACGCAAGTTGGTCGAACTGCGCGAGACGGAACAGGCCGTGAACGACTACGATCGTGTGGCGCAACAGAAGCTTTTTGAGAAGAAGAAATTGAAATGGGACGCCATCGTCACCGAAATCCGCCAAGTCGTAAACACCAAGTGTAAAGGCGCTGGATACAATCTGGTTTTGGATTCATCGGGCGACACGATGAATAACACGCCGATGGTGCTCTATACCGATGGCCAGAACGACGTGACTGATATGATTTTGAAGGAGCTCAATGCGACTGCGCCGACGTCGACCAAGTCTGACACCAGCTCCGATGCAAAGACGGGCAGTGCACTGACACAGCCTGCATCGAAATAACGGTTCATCTCGCGAAAGTTTTCAGGCGCACCGGTTCACGCTGGTGCGCCTTTCGCTTTTCGGAGGGTGCCTACTTCGCTGCGGCGCGGAGGAGTTGCAGTTGGTTGGCAGCTTCGGCGTAGTTGGGGCGTTGCTGGAGGGCGCTTAGATATTCAGCTTTGGCTTCCTCCATTTTGCCTTGCTTGAATAACGCGAAACCGAGGTTGAAATGCGCTTCGGGGTTGTCGTTTTTAATTTGAATCGCTTTACGGTATTCGGCGATGGCTTCCGCGAGCTTTTCGCGTTGGGCGAAGACGTTGCCTAGGTTGTTGTGGGCTTGAGGGTCTTCGGGACTGATGCGCAGGCACGCATCGTATTCAGCGATGGCCTGGTCGAATTTCGCTTCGGCCTCGGCGGTTTTGCTTTGGGTGAGAAGATTATTGCCTTGGGCGGCGTAGGCGTTGCCCAAATTGCTGTGGGCGCTGGCGTAATTGTCTTTATAACGCTCGGCTGATTGGAACTGCTCAATGGCTTCGTCCAAGTGGCCTTTCATGGCGAGTGCGATGCCGTAGTTATTGTGGGCATCGGCATGGGCAGGGTCTTCTTCGAGAGCGACCCGGTATTCGTGAATGGCGGCGTCAATTTCGCCGATGTTCGAAAGCGCATTGCCCAGGTTGTTGTGCGCTTCGGTCAGCTTGCGATTAATGCCGAGCGCTTTTTTGTATTCTTCGATTGCCTCTTGGTAACGGCCCATACCGGCCAGGCAATAGCCGAAATTATTATGCGCGTCTTCGTAGGTGGGTTTGATCTCGATGGCTTTTTTGTAGAACTCCATGGCGCGTTGCGGTTCGCCTTTGTTGGAAAGGTAATAACCAAGATTGTTATAGGCGAGGTAGTTGTCGTGCGTGACGTCTACGGCATGTAAGAAAAGCGTTTCGCTGTTTTTCCAGTAGCCGGCCTGGATAGGTGTGAGCACGCAGCAGCTACCAATCGCAATTACTGCCATTGTTGTGAGCGCCGCGCGAACGCGCACGAACTCCATCGCCGCCCACGTCACCGCGATGAACAAACCAATCATCGGCACGTAGCTGTAGCGATCCGCCATGGATTGAATGCCGACCTGCACGATACCAATAACCGGAATAAGCATTCCCAAAAACCAAAACCAGCCCACAGCCAAATACGGGCGCGGACGGATTTGCCGAATCACTAGTGTGGTGAGCGCGGCGAGAATGACAATCGACATGATGATCAACCACCACGGCCATTGGCCGGGATGTGGGTAGAGAATGGAAAGATTGGTTGGCCAAAGTGTTTTACCGACGTAGCGCACGTAGGCTACGAACATGTTCTCGACGCGTTGGGCAATTGTTAAACTACTCAATGACGAGACCGCGCCGCCGAGTTGCTGGACGGAAAACGTCACGACGCTGGAGGTGATCGCGAGCACTATGTAGGGGATCTTTTCAAGAACAGGACGCCGCACGTTGCGAAGGCTGAGTTGCGAAATGTCGATTCGCTTGAGCGGCCAAACATCGAGCAGCAAGAGGATGAACGGTAACGTCACGACCATTGGCTTGCTCATCAGCGCGAGCGCAAAGAAAATGAGTGAAGCGGCGAACCACTTCGCCCGTTGGGCCGGCGTTTGCACATAGCGGGCATAAGCACCCACGGTCAGAATCCAGAAAAACGTGCTCAGCACATCTTTGCGTTCCGAAACCCACGCGACCGATTCGACGCGCATCGGATGCAACGCAAACAACGCTGCCACGAATGCGCTTGCCCAAATCGCGCCGGTCATTCGACGCAACAGCAGGAACATCAAAACCGAATTGGCGGCATGAAAAAGCAGGTTCGTGAGGTGATGGCCCATTGGCTTGAGACCGTAGAGCTGAATGTCGAGCATGTGGGAAATCCACGTAAGCGGATGCCAGTTGCTCGAGTGCCCCGTCGTCAATGCCCACTTCAAGCTTTCGGCGGTGATGCCGTGATGAATGTTCTGGTTGTTGGTGATGTAGCCGAGGTCGTCGTAATTGACGAAGTCGGAATTCAGCACCGGCCAGAAAACACCGAAGACGGCCAACACCAGTCCGAGGCAAATCAGGATTGTGAAATTTGTGCTCTTCGACTGCACCATGAATCACCCATTTTGGCCGGAAATCGCGCCTGAAGAAATAAATTTTTGGCGTGCCGCTATTTTACGGCTACCGAAATTGATGCGGCTGTGGCGCGCGCCGGGAGGTTTTTCGGGAACAGAGATGAGTTGCTCATGTTCCACTTGGCGAGGCGGAACTTTGCGGCGGTACCGAGGCAGCCGAAGCCGTATTTGACGCTGCGGCGGAAATTAATTGAGGAGGCTTCTTTGAAATATTTCGTGGGGCAACTGATCTCGGCGATGGTGTAGCCGAACCACAAAATCTGCGCGAGCATCTGATTGTCAAAAACGAAGTCGTTAGAGTTTTCGGTCAAAGGAAGGCGCTCCAGAATTTCACGGGAGAACGCGCGATAGCCAGTGTGATACTCGGACAAGTTTTGCGCCGAGCAGGATGTTTTCGGCAGCGGTGAGAAAACGATTGGCGACGTATTTCCATGCCGGCATTCCGCCCTGCAAAGCGTAGCCGCCGAGAATGCGAGAGCCGAGGACGCACGGATACAAACCACTGGCGATGAGCGAGGCCATCGCGGGAATGAGGTGCGGTGTGTACTGCGAGTCCGGATGGACCATGATGACGATGTCGGCGTCTTCTTGCAGCGCGAGGCGATAGCAGCTTTTTTGGTTTCCGCCGTAGCCGAGGTTTTTCTCGTGGGTGAAAACGATTGTGTTCGGAAGTGTTTTTGCGATCGCAGTCGTTTCGTCGCGGCTGCAGTCGTCCACGATGATGACTTTGTCGACCACGCCTTGCTGCATCACTTCGTCGTACGTGCGCACGAGCGTTTTGGCCGCGTTGTAGGCGGGCATGACGACGATGACTTTTTTATCGCGGAACATATTTTCGCTGCGTCGGATTGTTCAGAACAGCGTGCGTGAAAAATGTGGTGAACTCAAGAAATTCGGGAGAAAAACGGACTGCTATTCGCTCTTCTTTCGACTGGCTTTGACTTGCGCGGAGAAGAGTTCCATCTGGCGTTGCCACTCGCGCTCCAGGGATTTCACCTTGTCAGGATTTTTTGCGGCAAGGTTGCTCGATTCGGCACGGTCGGTGCGAAGGTCGTAGAGTTCCCATGGGTTTTCGTGATCGGCGACGAGTTTCCAATCGCCGACGCGAATGGCGCGGTTGCCTTCGTGATACCACCAAAAGCTGTCATGTTTCACGGTGTCGTCGTGTTTAAAGACGGGAACAAGACTTTTGCCGGGTGCCACGGGCGCAGATTTCGGATGCTCGGGTTTCTTTTGGCCAGCGAGTTCAAGAATCGTTGGGACGAGGTCGATGACGTGACCGGGATTTTCGCGCAATTCGCCGCGTGCGTGAATGCCTTGTGGCCAATGGACGATCAATGGTGTCGTGATTCCGCCTTCGTGCACCCAACTTTTGTGAAGGCGAAAGGGCGTGTTGGCGGCGCTCGCCCAACCCGGGCCGATGGAGAGGAATGATTTCGCTGAACCGGGCACGGCGTTTTTGTCATTGCCGTCGCCGCGAATCATTTGCTCGGCGCTAGCGCCATTGTCGGACAGAAAGAAAACGATCGTGTTGTCGAACGCGCCAATGGTTTTGAGGCGGTCAATGACTCGACCGATTTCGATGTCCATGCGATGGACCATTGCGGCGTGCACGGACATTTTGATCGGTTGAAATTGTTTTTGTACGGAAGTCAGAGTGTCCCATGGAAGCGCGTGGGCGACTTCGCCGGGGCCGACCATGTCGCGTAACTTTGCTTCGGGGAAATTCCAGGATGGGATGATGTCGGGATCAAGCTTGGACAATTCGCAATGCACCAAGCCCATGTTTTTCATCCGGTCGTAACGTTCGGCGCGTAATGCGTCCCATCCTTCGACGTAGCGGTCTTTGTAAACGGCGATGTCTTCAGGTGGCGCCTGCACTGGCCAATGAGGACAGGTGAACGCGAGATAGAGAAAGAACGGCTCGTTGCTGTGTTGGTCTTTGTGGGCACTGAGCATGTCCATCGCGTGTTGGGCGATGGCGGTGGTTGTGTAGAAGCCGGAGTTTGGTTTGAAGGGCGGCAGCGGCTTGTCGTCGAGCGTGTGATGTTTTGGGTTGAAGTTGTGGTCGTAGTCGTAGAGCGCGTAAGAGTGCTCAAACCCGCCTGCGAGCACGGGGCCATCGACATGCCATTTGCCGGAGTGATAGGAGCGGTAGCCGAGTGGTTTCAACATTTGCGGGAGCAGCTTCGCCCATTCGGGTCGCTTGCCATTTGAACCGCCGCCGAGGCCGGGCAACCCATCGCGGCTGACTTGTTGCGCGTAATAGCCGGTCAAAATCGCGGCGCGCGAGGGCCAGCAACGGGCGGTGTTGTAAAACTGGGTGAATCGCAATCCGCCTTGGGCGAGTTTGTCGAGATTTGGGGTGTGAATTTCTCCGCCATAACAACCGGCGTCGGAGAAACCCATGTCGTCGGCGAGGATGATGACGACGTTTGGTTTGACGGGCGCAGCTTGGAGAGACGAAGCGATAACTACGAATATCGCCAATGTGATTCGCAGTAGCAGATTCGTTATTCTGTCGTGCATTGGTGCAATTTTAGAGACTCGTCACCTCGTCTCCTACAAAAATTATGGGCGGAAGCCGAAGGACAGTTTTACGGCGCGATATTCCGGATGCACTTCGCCGGTTTTTGTCCTGATGATCAACTGAGGCTCGGTCCACGTGCGGTCGCGCATGTCTGGCGGGATGTCGCTCGAACGAACCATCGCAAAGAGACCGAGCAACGGTGGTTCGCCTTCGCGTAATGTGACTGGACGCCAACGAATGATGGTAAATCCGGATTGTCTCGCGGCCTCGCGGACGCGTTCGTGTTGTGGATTCTGGATTCACCGGGAATACACAGGCAAACCAACCGGCGGGAGCCAGATGTTCGGAGGCGGTTTTGCAGTAGTCGGCGATGTTTCCGCGCATTTCGAAACGGCACGCGACTTTTTGGGGATGTTCGCTTTGAATGCCGGAGCCGGGCGGGAAATACGGTGGGCTGCCGAGAATGAGATCAAATTTTTCGTCCGGACGAAGAGCGGTTGGCTCGCGGAAGTCGCCAGTGCGGATGTCGAAACGGTCCTGCACGCCGTTCCACTGCGCCGATTTTTTTGCGAGCGCGACGCTCTCGGTTTGTGCTTCAACGGTGACGAATCGCGCGGCTGGCAAACGCCAGGCGGCGATCATGGCGACGGTTCCGATGCCGCTGCCGAGGTCGAGAACGGTTCGGGCAGTCGCGCACCACGTCGTTCCATACCAAGCGGTCAGAAGGTCGTCGGTGGAAAAGCGGTGGCCTTTCTCCAGTTGGAACAAGCGAAAGAAACCGCTGATCGCGTCCAAGGTTTCGCCGACGGCGGCTGGTTCCTGCGCCTGTGCGCCCGGCGGAATCGGTCCCGGTTTAGTCCAACCTTTGAAAGTCGCCTCAATCACTGGCGCACATTACCGGAACAGTTGTGTGTTCGTAAGTTTGAACTTTCAGGACGGCCACTTAAACTGAATCCGTCGTGAGAACGAATTGGTATCTACTGCAATCCGGGCCGTGCGCCTACGACTACAACATGGCGCTCGACGAAGCGCTGATGGATTGCGCGGCGGAAATCGGAGCGCCGGTGTTGCGGTTTTATGGGTGGACGGAACCGGCGGCGAGCTTCGGGTATTCGCAACGATACGCTGAGATTGAACACGCGACGATGTTGCGTCCTCTCGTGCGACGTCCGACTGGTGGCGGGCTTGTGCCGCATGATGTGGATTGGACTTATAGCCTGACGTTTCCGCCGGAGCACTATTGGTATCATCTCAAAGCCATCGAAAGTTACGAGCGCGTGCATGAATGGATTTGTGACGCGTTCGCGCGAATGAAGGTCGTGACGACGCTTTCGCCCGGGAACTCCGAAGGCATTGCCCGGACAATGTTTTATTGGTTCGGAAAAGTTCGATGTGCTTTGGTTTGGAAAGAAAATCGCGGGCGCTGCGCAACGGCGGTCGCGCAAAGGATTGTTGATCCAGGGATCCATTCAACCGCCGCCAGATTTCACTGGCCCAGAATGGAATGGCAGACGGCGATGTGCCAATCAGCACACGAGAAATACGACGCAGATTGGGCTCCACTACAGGTGCAAGGGCATCTCGCGGAGGTGACGGAGGCGCTTGCGAACCTCAAAGTATTCGCAAAACAGCTTCAACAAAAGCCGCTAGTTTCAAGGGCCTTACGCCGCAATAGACACCCGGTTGCCACAGGGTTAGTTTGTAGGGTGAGAACGGTTGAGGAAGTCACTAGACCAGTGACTCGCCAGCGTGCTGTAAAAAGCTACGTCGGTCGGGTGGTCTACATGTACGCCTTTGACCTCGCGTACGAAATGGAGCGGCTTCCTATCACTCACCTGCTCGGCCAACCGGTTGCGCAGTATTCGGTCGATTCGAGTAAGCGCAACCCGAGGCACCTCTTTTTTTATCGACCGCAGATGGTGCGTTTACCGCTAACGGAGCGCGTTGGCCCGCACGGAAGAATTCGCATGGAACGCGCGGTGAAACTTTTGCCGGTCGGCGCAGTGAGCATCACGGTGTCCGTTCCATTCAACGTTCGGTCGATTGAGGACCTCGTTGTTTACCACGATCTCGAGTTCACCAATGGCGTACTCAACTACGAAGTGCGAGAAATGGCCGAAGAGATTCGCACCGAGCTCGCCCCGTATCTGATCAGGCCGGTACCGAAGTTGGCCGACGAGGAGGCGTATACAGTTTTTTGCATCGATGCGCCGCTGGTGACGGAAGACAGCTTGCCGCTGAGCGCGGAGGATTTGTTGCACGAGCATCGGCGCGAGGTGGCGGCGCTGTTAACCCAGGAAACAGATCCGGGACAGTTGTCGCGTCAGGAAGCCGATGAATCGACCGGTCGATATCTCAGTTATTACGAGAACGACTTAATCGTTATCGACTGGGACGCCGCGCTCGTCGTGCAGGAGCCGATGCAGATCGACGAGACGCTTTACGTGTTGGAATTGGCGAATCTGCAACTCGCAGAACTGGAAGCTTACGATCGCATTCTCGACACCGCACTGGAGCGGTCCTATCGCGATTTGTCTAACAAGGGGAATCGACGCGGACGCGGCGGCGTGTTGCGCGAACTGCGGGAGATTCGGATTGATCTGGCGCGGTTCAGCGATGAGCTGTCGAACATCACGAAGTTTTTCGGTGATTG
Source organism: uncultured Verrucomicrobiae bacterium (assembly GCA_963702845.1). Classification (GTDB taxonomy): domain Bacteria; phylum Verrucomicrobiota; class Verrucomicrobiia; order Limisphaerales; family Palsa-1400; genus JAICXV01. The sequence goes on from OY969763.1 coordinate 5,353,809, forward strand.
GCATCTCGCCCGCATTTACGAAAACATCGCCGCTCGTTTTCATCTGGCGGATTGGCATCGCACGATTGACGAGAAGCTCGAGACGCTCGACAACCTCTACCAAATGTTAAACCAGGATCGCATGAATCGTTACATGCTGATGTTGGAAGTGACGATTGTGCTGCTGTTCGTCATTGATCTGATATTGCTGGTGATGGGCTTTAAGCGCCCGTGACCCCCTCACTTCGGCCCGCAACCTTGTTGCTTTGCCGGTGTTTAGGTTAAAGTTGCTCAAGATGGCCATAGCCACGTCTCCAGACCCCGATGCTGAGTTGATGCTCCGTGTGAAAGACGGGGACGTGCAGGCTTTTGAGTCGTTGGTGGACAAATACAAGCAGCCAATCATCAACCTGATCTATCGCATGCTGCACGACCTCGAGGAGGCCGAGGACCTTGCCCAAAATGTTTTCGTTCGCGCCTATCAATCGGCTAATCGCTACGAGGTTTCAGCGAAGTTTTCCACGTGGTTATTCACCATTGCACGACGCCTTTGCCTGAATGAATTGCGTCGAAGGAGTCGCCACCCGGCTGAATCGCTGGAAGCCAGCCAGGACGACGAGCACGCGCCCCGCCAATACCGGGATGCGAAGACGTTTTCGCCGCCGGACCAATTTCTCCATCGCGAACTCGAGCAGAAGATTCAGGAAGCGTTGGACGAACTTCCTGAGAAGCAACGTCTTGCGATTTTGATGTGCCGGGCGGACGAACATTCTTACGACGAGATTGCCAAGTCGCTGGATTGCTCCGTTTCGGCGACCAAATCTTTGATTCATCGCGGCCGCGAAACGTTAAAAGAAAAGCTCAAGCCATACCTGCAAACAGGGGCTTGGGACGAGGATTCTACGGAAACTTTACCATTAAAACGGTGTTTATGAATAATGAGAGTATGAATAAACCCACCTACAACCAGATGAAGGAAAAAAGCTGGGTGGAACCATTGTCCGCCCAGGAAAGCGATGAGCTGCGGCAGTTGCTCGCGGCCAACCCGGAACAGCAACAGGATTGGGACGAGGAAGCTTCTTTGACGACCGCGCTCAACCGGCTGCCGGATGCTCCCGTGTCATCGAACTTCACGTCGCGCGTCATGCAAGCGGTGCAACGCGCACACGCGGAGACCGAACGCAAGCATACGCCATGGCAGGAGTTCTGGCGCTATGGTTGGGCGGCGAAATTCGGCGTCGTGATCGCGATGCTTTGCCTGGGGACATTTTCGTTTCGTGAATATCAGGCCAACGCGCGGGCGAAGCTTGCTGCTGACGTAAAGGCGTTCGCCGAAACGGCACCGATTCCGCAGGTCGATTGGCTCAAGAACTTCGACACCATTGAGCAAATGAGCAAAGTCCAGGTCGCTGATAATGAACTGATGATGGCCCGACAATAATGCGCATTCATTTTCAAATTAAATGCTGGCGGGCCGTGGGTGTGGTCAGCGCTGTGGCGACGATCACGGTGATGGGCGAACCGTTGCATGTGCCGATGCCGCCATTGCCGCCCGGTGCTGCAGTGCGGGCGAGCACCGAAGTGTCCGCCCCTGTGCCGCCGCCTTTGCCATCGCCGGTGGAGAATTTCCGTTTTTGGCTAGGTCTTTCACCAGCGGAACGCGCGCCTTTGCTGGCCAGTATGCCAGACGCGCAACGCAAAGCACTCGAAGCAAAGCTGGCGAATTACGAAGTGCTGTCGCCAGACGCGCAAGAACTGCGCTTACGTGAGACACAACTTCATTGGCAGCTCCTCGCGCTGATGAAGCTCCCGGCCAATCAACGCAAGGAACGACTGGCGCACATGTCGTCGGCTAATCGCGCGTTGGCCTTAGAACGTTTGCAGCAATGGGACGCGCTGCCGGTCGCGAAACAGAAAACGTTTTTGGAAAATGAAGAGGTGATCAACGTTTACCTGGAACTGCAGGAAACCCCACAGCACGAGCGCGGCAAAGTGTTGGCCGGCATGGCGCCGGAGGTGCGGTTCCCGCTGGAGCAGCGTTTGCAAAAGTGGAACGGCATGCCCGCGCCGCAACGACAGGAGCTGTCGGACCGCTTCTCGCAATTGTTCCAATTGCCCGATCGCGACAAGGACAACATCGTGGCCGCTTTGCCCGAGGCCACTCGCAAACAATTCGCGATGTTGACCGATTCGTTGAAGAATTTGCCGCTGGATGAGCGGAAGCGTTGCTCGGCTGCGTTGAATAAGTTTTTGAAGATGTCGCCCGACGAGCAAAACCGATTCCTGCAAAACGCAGTGCGCTGGCAGAAGATGAGCGAGAAAGAACACAACGCCTGGCGGCAGGTTATTCACTCCGCGCCGACGTTGCCGCCACTTCCAAACGGTGTGGAAATGCCGCCTATGCCGCCGTTGATAGCCGGGACTAACAGCGTCGTGCCGGCCAACACCCCGTAACTCTTTCTTGCCCAGCAATTCGCTACCCTCGTTGAATTTGATTTTGACCGCAGCCGTCAGATTTGGAACTATCGCCACTTATATGTCATTAAAACTTTATGTTTGTGCAGCGTTGTCAGCTTGTGCGGTAACCGCCTTCGCCGCCGGAATCGATGCGAGCAAGTTGCCGCCGGCCTCCGACCAGAAGGATGTCACCTACGACAAGGACATTAAACCGATCTTCGAAACGTCATGCTTCCATTGCCACAGCGCAAAAGCTGAGAAGCTCAAAGGCAAGCTGAAGCTCGATACGTTGGCCGGTGCGCTCAAGGGTGGCGCCAACGGCAAAGACATCATCCCGGGCGACAGCGCCAAGAGCCCGCTCGTAGCGGCTGTGTCACACGTCGGCGATGAAGACGATTTCATGCCGCCCAAGAAAGCCGAAGCGAAGAATCCTCCTTTGACTCCCGCGCAAATCGGCCTGATCCGCGCGTGGATCGATCAAGGCGCGAAATAACGGCCTGAAGTTTTTCCGAAGCCGCTCGTTCACGCGAGCGGCTTTTTTATTTCTGCCATGGCAGCTCGCGGATGTAGATGTTTTTGAACCAGAGCTGGCTGTTGTGATTTTGCAATTCGATCGTGCCGAATGCATACAGAGGATTGCCGGGCTCAATCGAATTCTCGAACGTGACGTGGTTCACCACCACTTCGCCGTTGAGGTAAACGGTTACTTTATCACCGACGAGCAAGATCTGAAACTGGTTCCATTCGCCGATCGGCTTGTCCTCGCGTTTGGTTGGGACATTCGAGTTTTTGGTGTTGTTATGAATGCCACCTGAGCCGACTGAATGGTCGCGCTTGCCCTTCTTGCTCGCCGGATCCCAAATTTGCACTTGCGGACAACCGCGCAGGTAAATGCCGCTGTCGCCGTCTTTGGTAATTTTCCAATCGACCCACAATTCGTAATCGCCGTAATCCTTGGCGGTGCAGAGATTTTTTCCTTTGCCGTCGAACGCAATTGCGCCGTCCCCTACGCGCCAATGTTGTTTCATGCTTTGATCCGCTTTCTTTTGTGCAGCGGCTAATTCTTCAGCGGACATTTTCGCTCGTTGCGCAGGGCTGCCAACGAAGCCTTTCCAACCGTTGAGGTTTTTCCCATTGAACAAGGTTTTGAAGCCCGAAGGCGGGGTGTTGTCTTTGTGTTTTGTAGGAAGTTCTTTAACGCGCAGGTTGCGGAATTCGGCGTAGTCATCGTGGCCAAGAAAACCGATGTGCCCGCGAGGACGAAGCATGCCGGGATGATGGGCGAGGGTTTCGGCGTTGGTGACGTCGTTGAGATTCGCGTCAACAATGGCGTGGCCGTTGAGGACGACTTTGATGTGACGACCATCGGCGGTGATTTCTTCCTGGTTCCATTCACCGACTGGTTTTTGAAAACCAACTTTCGGAGCGACGATGTTGTAGATGGCACCGTGATGTTGCCAAGGTTGGAGCGGCCCGTATTTTTTCTCGTTGTCGTCGATCACCTGAATTTCCATGCCCATATAAGCCGCGTCATTTTCGAACGGCGCACGGATTCCGATACCGTTATTGGAGTCCGGTTCGAGTCGAAACTCAAAACGCAGCACGAAATTTTCGTATTCCTTTTCGGTGAACAAATTTCCGCCGCCGCCGTGCTCGCAAAAAACGATTCCGTCTTTCACACCGTAACCGCGGCCATTGCGATTCATCAGCTTCCAACCGTCTAGAGTTTTGCCGTCGAAAATGGAAACGAACCCGCGTTCGACAGCGGCGAACGATGTGATGCATGACAGCAGGACAAACGAGAAAAGAAAAACGCGGCGCATTGCTGTATTCAGTAGTCAGCCGGGAAATGCCAGTCAATCGCTATTGTCAGCACGCTTACTCAGGCGAGCGGTTAAACCAATTGCTTCGCGCGCTTTTGCAGTTCGTCGATAAAAGCCTGCGCGAGCGGGGTGGCTTTGCCGCGCCACATCGCGCCCACGTTCATCGATGGAAATTCGGGCAATGGAATTACTCGCACTTCAGGCGGCAACGGCGTGTTCGGCACGAGGACGGAGAGCCCGATTCCGTAGCCGCTTTTGACGTAGGCCGTGACGAGGTTTAGCGTGCTGACTTCTATGCTCGGGAACCAGTCGATACCCATTTTCGCGAGCTGTGCCTGAAATACGCGACAGACGATTTCATTCGGCGCGAGGCAAATCAGTGGTTCATCCAAGCGGTCGCGCTTCCACAATTCGCATGCAGCTTTGATTGGGCTGTTCTTGGAGACAAGCAGGATGAGCGGCAAATTCAGCAGCGGTTCCGAGTGAATGCCTGCGAGCGTCTTGCCGTTGACCAGGGTCACTGCAAGATCGATTTCCCCACTGTGCAGCCATGATTCCAATTGCGGCTGATGCGATTCGCGCAACGTGATTTTTAGTTTTGGAAATTTCTTCCGAACGTTCTGCACTAGTTCCGGCAAATGATCGCGCAAGACGATTTCAGACGCGCCAATGCGAATGTGATGCGCGGTGCCGCCCTGGAGTTTTGTCGCGACGACATCGAGCCTGCTGAAGAACGGTTCGATAAAATCGAAAAGCGCTTTGCCCGCCGCCGTGAGCGCAAAGGGCCGGCGCTGGAACAACGGCGTGCCGAGGTATTCTTCGAGTTGGATGATTTGGCCGCTCACCGCTGGTTGTTGAATGCCGTAGGGAATATTGCGCACAGCTTCACTGATGCCCCCGTGACGCGCGACGTAATAGAACAACTCGAGGTGATGAACGTTCATTATCAGTCTAATCGATGGTCAGGAGAGTTTTATCAATTAACCGGCTGCAAGCAAGGCGAGTTACAAATCGTACATGAACACTATCAATTTACTGGTGGCGTGGATCTGGATCGGACTGGGGTTCCTGTCCGGCCTGCTCCTCGGGTTTTGGTTCAATCGCGAGCAATGGCTCGGTGGTTACGCGAGTTGGAAGCGCCGATTGTATCGGCTCGGCCACATTTCCTTTTTCGGTTTGGGCATGGTGAACCTGATGTTCTACTTCACCGCGCGGGTGATTCCATCGGGCGATTCGTTCGCTGCGATCGCCTCGATCGGGTTTGTCGCGGGAGCGTTCACCATGCCCGTGTGTTGTCTCGTGATGGCGCATTTTCCCAAAGCCAAGGCGCTGTTTGCGGTGCCGGTTATCAGCTTGTTGATTGCCGGTGGGTTTACGGTCGCGGCTCTGGTGCGAAGCGCTAGTTCCCTCGGAAAAGCGGCAGCGGCCATGCCCGAGCACCCTCACGCGCCGAAAGATGCGGAAGCGGATACAGCAACAACGGCCCTCGCGGCTAATGGATTATGAAAACGATTGGTTTCATTGCAATGAGCGGGGTGCGTGCGCACAACGAAGAACTGACTAAACTCGGACTGACCCTGCCCGGCTTTGTGGAACGAAACAAAACGATCGCTTCCCTGCCGAGCCTCGGCCTGCTCACGTTGGCGGGGATGACGCCGCGCGATCGTTTCAAGGTCAAATACTGTGAGATCGACGACCTGCGCAAATCTCCCGCGTTGCCGGAGCACTTTGACATGGTCGCTATTAGCACTTTCACGGCGCAGATTTTTGAGGCTTACGAAGTCGCTGATTTTTATCAGTCGCGAAACATTCCGGTGGTGATGGGCGGCATTACGGTTTCATCTTTGGCCGAAGAGGCGAAGGCTCATTGCACGAGCGTGGTCATTGGTGAAGGCGAACCGCTTTGGCCGCTGGTACTGTACGACTTTGAGAATGCCTCACTGAAACCGTTCTACCGACATGTTGCACATGGTTCGTTCGATTTACGCGATGCGCCGATGCCGCTCTTCGATTTGTTGGACCCGGAGAAATACAATCGCATCACTGTCCAAACCAGTCGCGGTTGTCCGCACAAGTGTGAGTTCTGCGCCAGTTCAATTCTGATCACGCCACGTTACAAACTGAAACCGGTCGACAAAGTCATCGACGAAATTCATGCCATCAAGCGCATTTGGCCGCGCCCGTTCATCGAGTTCGCCGACGACAACAGTTTCGTCAACGTCCGCCACTACAAAGAATTATTGCGCGCGCTCGAAAAAGAAAATCTGCGCTGGTTTACCGAAGCCGATTTGAATGTCGCCAAGGATGACGATCTGCTCGGTTTGATGCGTGACTCAGGATGTCAGCAGATTCTGATTGGTTTGGAGAGCCCGCGCGTCGGAAGCCTCAACGGTATCGAGCTCAACGGCAATTGGAAGGCGCGCCAGCAAGACCATTACAAAGCCGCCATTGCCAAGATTCAAAGCTACGGCATCACCGTGAACGGTTGTTTCATTCTCGGCCTCGACGGCGACACGCCGGATGTTTTTGAGCAGGTGCACGATTTCGTGCGCGACTCCGGATTGTATGAAGTTCAGATCACGTTTTTGACCGCTTTCCCAGGCACGCCGTTGTACGGAAGACTAAACGAGGAGGACCGAATCATCCGCGACCGTGCCTGGGAGCTTTGCACTTTGTTCGACATCAACATCCGTCCCAAAAATATGTCGGTGGAGCAATTGCAATCGGGCTTCCTCCAGCTCGCTAAACAATTGTACTCCGCCGAGGAGACGAATGAACGTCGTCTCGGGTTCCGGCAACGACTGAAAGCGTCTCCTCACTTTGGTGTTCGCGCGCGAACCGAAATGAAATTGGCCGCATAGACGTCACGTGGAATCCTTGATTCAATCGTTCAGGGGTCGAGTCCGTTGAAGTTCCTTTGGCCACGAGTTACCTTAACTCAGCGGGCGAAAGGAACTTTATGAAATTCTCGGGTCATCACCTCAAGCGCTACAAAGACCTCGGTTTGCTCTACTTTCGCTACGGCCGTCCTGTGATGTCGTCGCCGATCGTTAATGGAGACGCCGATAACGACGAACATCCCGGCGCTGATCCCGACAAACTGCCGAATGATCTGGAGCGTCTCGGGCCGACGTTCGTGAAACTCGGCCAGCTCCTCTCCAGCCGGCCCGACCTGATGCCGCAGCGCTACATTCGTGCGCTGTCGCGCTTGCAGGATGATGTTGCGCCGTTTTCTTCCGAAGAAGCCGAACGAATCATCGAAGAGGAACTCGGCGGCAAGGTGTCGAAATTGTTTTCGGAGTTTAATCCAATTCCTACTGCGGCGGCTTCGCTCGGGCAAGTTCACAAGGCGCGCCTGCGCGATGGTCGCGAGGTCGTCGTGAAAGTGCAGCGTCCCAATATTCGCCAGCAGATTGCGGAAGATTTCGATGCGTTGCGGCAATTGGCGAGGTTCCTTTCGCGCCATACTGAATTTGGTTCGCGCTACGACTTGCAGGCGACGGTTGCGGAACTGGAGCAAACGCTCGCGCATGAACTGGACTACTGCCGGGAAGCGGCGAATTTACGCGCGCTCGGCCGGAACCTCGCCGAGTTCCCGCACATCGTTATTCCGCAACCAATCGACGATTACGTCACGCACCGAGTGCTCACGATGGAGTTTGTCGACGGCTCGAAGATCACCAGCTTGAATCCGGTCGTGCGCACAGATCTCGACGGCCTGGCGCTTGCCGGTGAATTGTTCCGCGCGTATTTGAAGCAAGTGCTGGTCGACGGTTTGTTCCATGCGGACCCGCATCCGGGCAACGTTTTCCTGACGCTGGATAACCGCATCGCGCTGTTGGATGTCGGGATGGTTGGTCATACTTCAGTTTCAATCCAGGAGGCGCTCTTGAAAATCCTGCTCGCGGTCGCGGAAGGCAACGGCGACGAGGCAGCGGACGTCGCCATTCGCATCAGCGAACAAAAGAATAATTTCGACGAAATGGTTTTCCGCCACAAAATCGCCCAGCTGGTGGCAGACCAGCATGACGCGCATCTTGGCCAAATGGATGTCGGCAAAATGGTGCTCACCGTCAGCTCGGCGGCGGCTGATTCCGGATTGCGCGTGCCTACGGAGTTGACGTTACTTGGCAAAACGCTGCTGCAGTTGGATGAAGTCGGCCGAATTCTCGCGCCGAACTTTGATCCGAACGCCTCCATCCGAAAACACGCGACGGAACTTCTCAGTCGGCGCATGAAAGAAACGCTAACCGAAGGCCGCGCTTACGCCGCGCTGCTGGAGGGTAAGGAATTCTTTAGCGCTTTGCCGTCACGCCTGAACAAAATTCTCGATGCCGTCGGCAACGCTGAGTTGAACGTTAATGTTAAACCGGCGGAAACGCAGTTTGTCATGGAAGGATTTCAGAAGGTGGCGAACCGGATTTCAATCGGGCTCGTTCTCGCCGCGCTCATTATCGGCGCTGCGTTGCTCATGCAGGTCGACACTCCTTTCACCCTTTTCGGTTATCCCGGTCTTGCGATTGTTTTGTTTCTTGCCGCCGCCGCTGGTGGGTTCTGGTTTTTGATGAACGTGCTTTGGAGTGATCACAACCAACGGCACGCGGATCGCGATTAAGCATTCGCTTGATTGGCTGTTTCCGCACGACCTGAATGCGTTTTACGCTCTGCTCCGATTTTAAAAGTCGCCACGCCGTTCACAATCTTTCACGTGCGCGTACCCGTCGTTTGCCGTCTGTTTATCGTCGTTGTAACGGTGCTGCGTCTTTGCGCTTCAGCTCAAAATTCGAACGTTGCGCGGCCCGCGTTCTGGGCTGCCGACGCTCCGGTCCGTTGTATCACTGAAGCGAACGGCCTCGTTTACATCGGCGGCGATTTCCATTATCTCGGATATAATGCCGGCGGCGGCTGGACGTTTGATTCAAGCTCTGGCGCGCCTGCTCCTTCGTTCCCTAAAATCGATGGTCGAGTCCTGGCCGCTATCGATGACCAAGCTGGCGGTTGGTTTCTAGGCGGCGAGTTCACCCACATCGGCACCAACTCTTGTTCCTACATCGCACATCTGAAGGCGGACGGTTCACTCGATCCCGCGTGGCATTTCGGCGCGAACAATCCTGTGAATGTCCTTTTGCTCAATGGTGGCACGTTGTTCGCTGGCGGTTCATTCACGCTGATCGGCGGCGCGACGCACAATCGTTTGGCCGCGCTGAACACCAATAACGGATTCGCGACATCTTGGTCGCCAAATTTGAACGACGCTGTTTACGCGATGGCGATAGGTTCGAACAATCTGATGTATATCGGTGGCGTTTTCACCAACATCAATGCCTCGTTGAAACGCCGCTGCGGTGCGATTGATCTTACCACTGGCATTTTGATCACGGGTTTTACGCCGACTCCAAATGCGCCGGTTGAAGCTCTCGCTTACGCGCCGGATCGTTTGCTGGTTGGCGGCTCCTTTACGACAATCGGCGGCGCTACCCGGACTTATTTGGCTGCGGTGAATCCTACGAATGGCACCGCGCTGTCGTGGAATCCTCATCCCGATAATTTGGTTCACGCCGTCTGCCTGAGCAGCAACATCGTTTACGTCGGCGGTGCTTTCGCCAATGTGGGCGGTCAAGCGCGCGCTTCAATCGCTGCTCTATCGCTGACCAACAATCTCGCCACCGCTTGGAATCCCAGCGCTAACGACCAGGTCTTTGCTCTGAAAGTATTTTCCAACTCGATTTATGCGAGTGGTCTGTTCACTAAAGTCGGCATCCAAAGCAGATATGGCGTCGCTTGCCTCGATACCAATCTCGGCCTACCGACGAGCTGGGTTGCCGACGCTGGAGGTCGCGGGTTCGCCGTCGGTGTTTCATCTTCGAATGTTTTTTTCGGCGGCAACATTCTGCTTCAAGGCAGCGGGCGAGAGCGCCTGGCAGCGATTGACGAATTAACTGGTCATGCCACTGCTTGGTCCCCTAACCCGAACTTTCCGGTTTTCACTTTAGCTGTCGCCAGCAATCTCGTTTATGCGGGCGGTGAATTTTCCAGTGTTGGCAACTTCACTCGCCTACACGTCGCGGCCATCGATTCAACAACCGGCATCCCCACTGCTTGGGCTCCAGATCCCGACAATGCCGTTTATTCCATCCTGCCTACTCCATCCAAAATCTACATTGGTGGTCTATTTGCGAACATCGGCGGCCGACCTCGTGGTTTTTTGGCGGCTGTTGACCGAATTACCGGCACTGCAACCACTTGGGACCCGGGAATGAATGGGAATGTCTACGTCTTGGGATTGCGCGGAAACTCACTCTATTGTGGCGGTTTTTTTACCTCTGCTGCCGGAATCAGCCGAAACTATATGGCTTCTTTTGACTCGCTTTCAGGTGATTTACTGCCTTTTAATGCGAACTGTAGCGATAAAGTTTACAATTTACTACTAAATAACGGTCTGCTCTACATATCGGGTAATTTCGATTCCGTGGGCGGTGCAAACCAAAAGAAAGTCGCCGCTGTCGATCCTGTTTCGGGTTCCTTGGTTGATTGGAATCCTAATGCTACTGGAGTAGGCATCTACGCTTTGGCGGCCAGCCGATACTACTTTTTTGTCGGTGGCGACTCGCTTTTTATTAATGGCGATGCCCGCCAATTGGGCGCTTTTTCCGCTCGCTCGTCGATCGCCACAGCTTGGAATCCAGGTGCTGATGGTGGCCCGGTGGATCAATTTGCTTTGGGCGCGGATGGGACTTTGTTTGTCGCCGGTGAATTCACAAGTATCGCTGGCGAAAATCGACCTTACCTGGCTGCTTTCGATCGCACCGGTCCACCTGATTTCGAAATTCCAAAAACTTCCTCACCACCCGTGTTCACGTTAACCGGAAATCCTGGTCAAAGTTACGTCATCGAAGCCTCACCGGATTTTATTTCGTGGTCTCCTGTCGTCACCAACGTCGGTTGTTTTTCATTTTCAGTTACAAATTTTTCTTCGTCTTTATACTACCGATCTCGTAGCCCGTAATCAGCCTGATGGCCTATCAGGCCTTCACTTAAGGCGGTCTCAGTAACTACGCCAACAGTGTGTTAATGGTATGTGAATGAGTTGTGCCGAGTGCGAACAACTATGAGTTTGGACTTTTCTCAAAGACGATCCGTCGTTGTATACCCACAAGATTTTTGTTCTAAGTGGTTGTGCCAACCTTGACAGGGTGAGTTGTTTGCCTTATTCACACGGCTTAATAATAGTGATTCTTTCAGGTACAGAAAGAGTACTATTAAGAGCGCCATGAATTTATCCATCTCCAAGGAACAACTGATCCACGGTTTGCAGTCAGTTCAAAACATCGTAAGCTCGCGCTCGACGCTGCCGATTCTGTCGAACGTGCTTCTGCGCGCGGAAGGAAACCGCCTGGAGCTGACCGCAACCGATCTCGATGTCACCGTCAGTTGCTCAGTGGAAGCGAACGTCAAGAAACCCGGCGCAACCACTGTGCCGGTGAAAAAGCTGTTCGGGATTGTCAAAGAATTGACCAGTCCGGAGATTGAATTTGAAGTGGACGATAAGAACGCAGCATCGATTCGCGCGGGAGCGTCGTTCTACAAAATTCACGGCTTGAGCGCTGATGAATTTCCGCCCATCCAGAAGTTCAAAGAAAATAAAAAAATCGCTCTGCCGCAGGACAAGTTGAAGAACATGCTGCGCAAGACTTCGTTCGCCATTTCGACCGACGAATCGCGCTACGTCTTGAACGGAATTTACCTCAGCCTCAAAGATCACAAGGTCACGATGGTCGCTACCGATGGCCGTCGTTTGGCGCTGGTCGACGAGGAAGCAGATGTGCCGGCGGATAGCCAGGGCGAGTTCATCATTCCCACCAAAGCCGTCAACGAACTGAATCGCTTGTTGCAAGGCAAAGGCGAAGTGGAATTGAAGTTCACTCAGAACCAGGTCGCATTGACGCTGAAGGATGAAAAAGGTTTTTCGATCCTGATTATTTCCAAGCTGGTAGAAGGCAATTACCCGAACTATCGCCAGGTCATCCCGACGGAAACAAAAGAACGCGTTCCATTGCCGCGAGAAGAATTTTTGGCTGCTCTGCGTCGCGCTCAAATCATGACGAGCGACAAGGCGAACTCGGTCAAACTGAACCTGACGAAAAACAATCTCGCGATTACGGCCAATTCACCAGACGTCGGTGAAGCTCGTGAAAGCATGGCGATCAACTACAAGGGTCCCGACATGGCGATCGCTTTCAATCCCGCCTACATGATCGATCCGCTGAATGCCTTGAGCGAAGACGAAGTTTACCTCGAAGTGATTGACGAACTGAGCCCCGGCGTGTTGAAAATCAACGGCCCGTTCCTTTACGTCGTGATGCCGATGCGCTTGAGCTAACGCTCGGACAAGACTTTGATTCACTGAAGAAGACTCGGATCCGGCGAACCGTCCTAAGACGAAACTGCGCGTCTGGTGAACAACCGGTGAACGGCCGGTGAAGAACTTCCAACAACATTAGCGTGAGCATCGGGCCAAGCCCGATAAACTCGCTCCGCTATGTCAGAAAACTATCAACGGCTGCTCGACTCTACGATCGAACACCTCAAGTGGCTCAAAGCGTCCGGACGCCAATTTGTCGTGGTGCAGTCACAGACGTTGAAAGACCTACAAGCGCCACCGCCATTGCCCCGAGTCCAATTTCGACCCGAACAACCGAAGCAGGAGGCACAACCAACCGCAGCACAACCAAAGCTGGCGGCTACGACTGGGGAACTCGTAGCCGCCAGGGTGACGAGCGACATCGAATCACCTCGGGCAAAAGCAATCGCTGAAATTCAAACGCGCGCGATGGCGTGTGTGAAGTGCCCGAACCTCGCGACGTCGCGCAAGAACGTGGTGTTCGGTGTTGGGAACGCAGATGCGGAACTGATGTTCGTTGGTGAAGCACCAGGAGCGGACGAAGACGCGCAGGGCGAACCGTTTGTCGGAGCAGCGGGACAGTTGCTCACGAAAATTATCAAAGCCATGGGACTGAGCCGCGAGACGGTTTACATCGCGAACATTTTGAAATGCCGCCCGGATATGCCGCCACAAACTCCGGGAAATCGCAAGCCGACTGCGGACGAGATGAAGACGTGTATGCCGTATTTACTGGAGCAGATCGACGTGATCAAACCGAAAGTTATCGTGGCACTAGGCGCGACGGCTGTGGAAGGGTTGCTCGGAAAAACGGAAGGCATCACGAAGCTGCGCGGCAGTTTTAAATCGTTTCGCGACACGCCGCTCATGCCGACGTTTCACCCCGCCTACTTGTTGCGCAATCAAGCTATGAGCGAGAAGCGCAAGGTTTGGGAGGATATGCTGCAAGTGATGGAAAAACTCAACCTGTCCGTCACGGAGAAGCAGCGCGGCTATTTCTTGAACGCTAGCGCTTGAACTTCCGGAACGTCCGGGCAAGACGACGGCGTGCGATCCCCTTCCAGAAACTGAATCGGCTCGGTCCAAACAGAACCGTCGGCGTGCCCGCGAAAAAGCTGCTGCGAATGTAACCGCGTCGACGCAGTTGGTCTTCCACAACACGCAAAGGCTCAGCATCACAAGCTCGCACCATCACGAAAGGCCGATCACGTTCAATCGTGCCGATGACGCCAAGCGAAAGTTCGGTTTGGGTATCACACTCGATTTTAATCAACGAGACGCGTTCACTGAGCAAGACTGGTGCGTCCTCTCGCACGGTCGCGTTCTGCGCCAAACCGTTCTCGGCAATGTTCAATTTCAACAAGCGCACGCTCTCCGGATGCGATTCGAACGCGACGACTTTCGCGCCAACAATCTTGCCAAAGAAAACGGAGTCGTTGCCGAACCGCGCGCCGACGTCCATGACAACGCAATAGCGAGGCAGCAGGAACGAGACGAATTCAAGCAGGTCCACGTCATAAAATGCGCGTGAGCGACGCACCTTATCGAACAGACGATCTCCTTCGAGACCGTGCAGAACGACGTCGGTTTGAGAGTTATCGACGGGTGAACGAAAGGTGAAACGGGCAGCGCCGGACGTCGTCGGTTCGACTGGCACGCAATCGGTTTCGAGCGCGCGTTTCCAATCTTCGCCCAATGTAAAACTGTTCAGATGCTGAGCATCGATGCGGCGCGATTTCCGATTCACCTCATTCGCGTAATTGGTGTCGTGAATGACTTGCAACCAACTGAACGACTGCCCAAAGCGGTCGGGTTCAAAGACGGGCGCGACCTCGTCCATTCTGCCGTGTTCAGCGTGCAAACAGGTTTTCAGGTCGCAGACCGGCGAAACCATGCTCAGAAACGCATTCACTTTGAACGACACCGCGAACAGCCCGTCTTTGCGGAGCTGACAGCCGTTACGGAAGTTGATGACACAATGTTTGTCGGGCGCTTGCTTTAACGCACACGAGAGAATGTTCGCCATGTAATCATTGGCAATGGCATCGTCGTTATCCAAACGTGTGGTGACAACGCGCGCGATGGAAAGCTCCGCAGCGATGCGCTTGATTTCGTTGACGTAGATTTCTCCGGAATAACGCTCGGCCGTGAGCACGCGCGTAAGAGGAAATGGCTTGAGGCCTTCTCTCAATCGATCCATCCAGCGCGTCGGCGTCCGCGCGTCCATCAAGATGAGCCAATAAAAGTTGAGCTGACGTTGAGCGAGGACCGACGGCAAACAAAAGTTTTCGAACAACGCAAACCGGTGCTCGAGCCATTTCGCGTTCAGCCCGAGAGGATCCGGCACAAAACCCGATGTGATGTTGAATCGGGTCAGGAGAAAGTGTGCCGTGTCCATGATGGGACGCGCTAAGATTATTTGGCGACCGCTCCAAAAACCTTTTGCAAGAGATCGCTCGTGCGTGCGGCGGGATTTTGGCGAATGGCCGCTTCCTCGTTCGCGATCATCTTGAACAAGCCGTCGAGCGCTTTGGTCGTGACGTAAGCGTCGACGTCGAGCGACTCGGTTTTAGTGAAGCTACTCGCAAGCGAACCGAAGGAACCCAGGGAACCGGTGTAATCGCCCGCCTTCGACATGAACTTCTTATAGGCTGCCGTCGTGCCCGCTTTGTCGGTGGCGGCTTTGACAATCGGCGCGAATTTCTGCTGCAACGCCGCGCGCGTCTTCTTTTGAAAGTATAAAGTAGCGGCATTGGTGC
The DNA here is from genome assembly GCA_963702845.1 of uncultured Verrucomicrobiae bacterium. Lineage (GTDB taxonomy): Bacteria > Verrucomicrobiota > Verrucomicrobiia > Limisphaerales > Palsa-1400 > JAICXV01. The sequence goes on from OY969763.1 coordinate 5,369,228, forward strand.
TGCTGCTCAAAATGCTTTTGGCGTCATCGATCGACATCGAGCTGACCGCGTCACCGAAGACGCTAGCCGCTTCGGGTATAGCTGCTTCGGCGGCATGATTCATCGTGGCGATAAAGTTGTCAGCCAACGTGTCCTGCTTGGCTGCGCGCAGGCCTTTTTCGACGCTCTTTAGTTTGTCGGGGATCAAAATCTTCACGCTCGTATTGGTGAGGAATCCGCTGTCGTGTCCTAATTGCGCGATGGCGTTCTGAACGCCTTTGCCGAGCGCCTCTTTCAGACCTTGGACAAGCTGGTCCTGGCGAAGCGAAGCCGCCGCGCTTTTAGCGGTGGCGTTGTCGATAAGGGGAGTGAGCAGGTCGGTGTCGGCACGGACACCGGCGGTGAGGGCCAACGTTGCGAGGACGACAGCAAGGCGTATCTTCATCAGCCTGGGACTATGCCACGAACAACTTGTTGAAACAGCCAAAAATCAAAGCTGCAACAGCCTCTCCGCATTTTTCGCGCGAATGGCCGCGAGCTGCGCGTCGTTCATGGCCGATTCCTTCAACTTCAACACAGCCGATTCGAAATAGTAAAACGGCGCGTGCGAACCGAACAGAATTCGGTCGAAGGGAATCTTTTCAGCAAGCGTGTTGATCCCGCCGACGCCTTCGCGCGTGGCGATATCGAAGCAAACATTTTTACTCGCGACCAGATGTTGCAGGTTCTTCATGCCGGTCCCGCGAAAGGTGTTGAGGATGACCACGCGCAGGTCCGGATGAGTTTTGAGCAAACCAGCCAGAGGCGCGGTATCGACGTCTTTGACCTGCATGAGCGGATGTTGGGTGCGCTCATCTTCGATGCTGACGGCGACTTGCAGGATGATCCGGTGCTCGTCGCACAAGGCGAGCAGGCGCGCGAAATCCGGATGGTCGAGCTTGTAGCCGTGATAATTCGGGAACACGCGCAGGCCGCGCATCTGATGCTCTTCAACGCAGCGGCGCACGTCGTCATCCCACGCGGGCAAGGTGATGTTCACCGTGCCGAACGGCAACAGGATGCCGTGACCGTGCTTGTGACATTCGTCGACCAGCCGCGCGTTGGCCCCGGCGATGTCTTTGTGCAACACACCATCGAACGTCCCGGCCCACGCTTGTGTGACGCCGTGATGACGCAGGATTTTGACGAGGTCTGCGGTGTCGTCGCCGTTCAATCGGCGAAAGGACCAGCGCGCGAGCGTGACGTTGGTGTCGATGAGATGCGTCATGCCTGCATGCCTTTCGCGTGTAGTATCGGCAACATCATGCGCCGCAGGTTTGGGCCGAGGATAAGTTTCTTGGCCGATTCAGGAATGTCCGCCGCGTAAACTTTGGCCAGTTGCGACGCGAAACTGCGTCCGCCGGCGTCGCTGCCGTAAATGATTCGTTCCGCGCCGAGCTCGCGATAGGCCATTTCGGTGACGCCCGCCGTCGGATCGAATCCAGCGAGATCGACCGAAACATTTTTCGAAGCGCGAATGGCGCGAATGCCCAGCTCCCAATCGCCGCCGGTATGGCCAAGAATCATCGGCACATTCGGATAACGACCCGCGAGCGCGGCCATGTCCAGCGGAGTGGATGAGCCGGGCCGATTGCCGGAAACAACCACCCACGTGTGTTGGAAAATGATCGCTTTCAACTCGGCGCAGCGTTCGACAATCGGATCCAGATCGGGCGAATTGCAGCGCTCAGCCACCCACAGTTTGATGCCGACCATTGGACCGTCGCGAATGCAGCGGTTGATTTCGTCGAGACTTTCTTTGACGTATTTCGGATTGATGTAGGCAAACCCGAACGCGCGATGATGCCAATGGCTCAGTGCCTGGATGACTTCATCGTTCTGATTGCGAAAATCGGTCGGCGTCGGGTCATCGGACCATTTCATGCCCATGTAAACGCAGAGGCGATCGATGCCCATGCGATCGGCGTATTGGACGAGCGAATACATGCGCTCATCCGGCGTGCGTCCGGGCACGGTAGCGATGTGGCAATGCAAATCCCAAATCATCGGGGCAAGGCTACGCGCTAAACCCCAAAGGCTAAAAGGCAAAACCACACTCCGTAATTCACCACGGAACGCGGAAACACAGAGAAAAGGAGGAGAACCACACGCCGCGCCGACTTTATTTTCCCTCTCTGTGTCTTTATGGCCCCGATGGTTTCTCGCCCAGTTTCAAATTTTAAATTTTAAATCCAAAACTGTTTGCTGCCACCCTGTTTCCACAGGCTCCAGGCGGCCTGCCGGAACGCCGAACTCCGATTCGGAGCGCCCAATTGTTCTTTGACAGATGCTCAAGGGTCAGCCGTCAATAAATCACTCAGTTAGGGCCTATTTCGAGTAATTTCGAACTAATTGGACCTGTTTCGACCTGGATTTTTAACCGGGAGCGGGCCAAACAGCGGCGTTTTGAGGCGAAGTGGACATTACCCATCCCCGTGTCCAATTCCCGCGTAACTCAACTGAGAGTAGCGGCGGCCCAAAAACTGTCCTATTCGTCGCCGCGGGCCAGCCCCTATGGATATGTTTGATTGATTGGGCGATATTCCCACTATGCAAGTGGTGAAGTGGATGAGTGTAGGATTGTTGTCTGTCGGGTTAGGAGCGGTGAGTGCGGATGCTTCGGACCAATTGAAGCCATCGAACTCTGCGGGAAAAATCTCTGAACCTGCCGGGGCCGCGTCCAGTTCAGACGCGAATGCAGATAACACCGTGGAGAATAAACGCGATCGCGACGACGCAACGTTAACGCCGGGAGACCAAGGCCACAGCAAAGCGGATCGGCAAATCACGGCGAAAATTCGGCGGGCGATCACGAAAGACAAGCAGCTCTCGACCACGGCGAAGAACATCAAAATCATCACCGTCGATGGCAAGGTGACGTTGCGTGGCGCGGTCAAGACGGCAGAGGAACGTTCGACGATTGATAGCATCGTGCAACAGGCTGGCCCGAGTTCGTTGGATAACCAATTGGAAGTGGAACCACCAAAAAAATAGGAATGTTATGGCGAACAAATCAGTGTTTTGTCTCTCGATGGATGAAGGACAGGCAATTCGCATCGTCGATCGTTTGAAGAACGCCGGCTTTGGGAATAACGATATTTCAGTGCTGTTGCCGGACAAGAGCAGCACGCGCGAGTTCGCCCACGAAAAAGGAACGAAAGCTCCGGAAGGCGCGATTACTGGCGTCGGTGCCGGTGGTGTGCTTGGTGGGGCCCTCGGATGGCTGGCAGGAATTGGCGCTTTGGCGATTCCCGGCGTTGGACCATTGATCGCGGCAGGGCCAATCATGGCGGCGCTGAGCGGAGCGGCGGTGGGTGCGGCGACCGGCGGTATTGTTGGTAGTCTCGTTGGAATGGGCATTCCCGAATACGAAGCCAAGCGTTACCAGAATCGCGTGCGCGAAGGCAGAATCCTGATTGCGGTGCACTCGGAAAATGCCGACCAAACCCGCAGCGCGAAGCAGATTTTCGAAGACTCGGGCGCGGAAGATATCGCAACGGCAGGTGAACAAGCGGTCCCCGATCGCGAATCCGTCCGGCGCTAAGCGCGAACCGATTTAGATGACTCTGCCGTTTAAGCGGCGTAATCGCCGTCTTAAACGTATTCCGCTTCTTCGACTTTCAGCGCCTTAACAGTTGGGGTTCCATCGGCGGCTTCCGGATATTCGAAAATCTTGCCTTCGAAATTCCGCAGCACGATGCGGTCATTGTTGTGGCTGAGCACGTACTCCGGATTGACGGGGATTTTTCCGCCCCCGCCAGGCGCGTCGATGACGTATTGGGGAACGGCATAGCCGGTCGTGTGGCCGCGCAGTTCCTGCATGATCTCGAGACCTTTGCGGACGCTGGCGCGAAGATGCGCAGAGCCGCTGATCAAGTCGCATTGATATAAATAGTACGGCTTCACGCGACAGAGCAGCAGCTTCTGAACCTGTGCGCGCATCGTAACCGGGTCGTCGTTGACGTTGCGCAGCAGGACAGACTGGTTGCCCATCGGAATGCCGGCATCGGCGAGACGGCCAAGCGCGTCGCGGACTTCGGTCGTCAATTCGCGCGGGTGATTTGAGTGAACGCTGACGAAGAGCGGATGAAATTTTTTCAAGGTCGCGCAAAGCTCAGGCGTGATGCGTTGCGGCAGGAAAATCGGAATGCGCGTTCCGATGCGGATAAACTCCAAGTGCGGGATTTGTCTTAAGCGGCTCAGCAAATACTCGATCTTTTCGTCATTGAAGAGCAACGGGTCGCCGCCGCTCAAGAGGACGTCGCGCACAGTTTTGGTGCGCGCGATATAATCGAGTTGCCGATCAAACTCAGGATGGAAATCGTAACCACTGGCATTGCTGACCAGGCGCGAACGCGTGCAATACCGACAATACGACGCGCAACGGTCGGTAACGAGCATCAGGACGCGGTCGGGATAGCGGTGGACCAGACCAGGAACCGGCGAGTGCGAATCCTCGCCGCACGGATCGCTCATTTCCCAGGGCGCGGTGTTCGCTTCGCCTTCGCGCGGGATGACTTGCCAGCGAATGGGGCAATTTTCGTCCGCTGCATCGATCAGGTTGAAAAAGTAAGGCGTGATCGCGATGGACAGTTTGTTGCTGGCAAACAAAGCGCCAGCGTGTTCGTCCGGAGTCAGCGTCGGCAGAAACTTTTGCAGTTGCGCCAAAGACGTGATTCGATTGCGAAGTTGCCACTTCCAGTCGTTCCAGTCGGTGTCCGAAACGTCGGACCAGAACCCGCGACCGGCAGAACGGAACTGCTTTAAACTGTTGAGTTTAGCGGAATCAGCCTGGCTGCGGGCCTGAGCCGCGGTACTGTGACTGCTCATTTTCGTTAATGCGACTATCTAACCTCAGGTGGCAGGTGTCAAGTTGAGGGAAAAGAGGATTCGGACGAAAGGCTAAAGGCTAAAGGCAGAAAAAAGCGAACGTCCAACGTCCAGCGTTCATGATTGAACGTGGAACGCTGGACGTTCGCGCGAATTCTATTGTGATTCAGGTGCCGTCACTGCTGGTTCGGCGGCTGTTTCCGCTGGTGCGGATTGTTCAGGCGCGGCTTCGGTTGTAGCAACGGCCAGTGATTCGGTTGGAACCTCGACCGGTGCGGCATCGGTTTCCGCATTCGCTTGAGGCGCGGCCTCAGCTGCGGGCGCTTCTGTGGGTACAGGAGCAGGGGCAGCTTTTTCCGGCTTCGGCGGTTTCACGACGGGCTTTTTGGCCGTTTCGACAATGCCGTTGGCGAATTCGATGACGTGGCCCTGATGAATCAACCAGTGCAAGTCCGCCACGAGCACGGCTTGTTCGGGCGTCGGTTCGGGATTCGCAGCCGGTGCGGCCTGTTGTGCCGGTTGGTCGCCGTTGGCAGCGGGGGCTTCGGCAGCGGGGGCCGGTGCTGGTGTCGGCGAAGGTGCCAACGCCTGGATCAATTTGCGACGGGTACACTTCGAGTTCTTGTTGATGAACTCGACGATTTTGCGAACGCCTTCGGAAACGGGCGTTGCTTCGAGATCTAGATAATGCGGACGCGCAACGGACACGTGCGTGACCGTTTTGTTGACCTTGAAGAACTGCAGGCCTTCCGCAGCAAGTTTTTGGCTCAGGGTAGTCGCGAGTTTCAGTGGGAAACGGCGTTGATCTTCCCAGGCGGCGCGCATCGCGCGTTGCAAGTTGGCCGATTTAAGTTCGCGGCTGGCCGGACCACCCATCGTATGGGTCTCGACCTGCTTGATGATGTTCGATAAATGCGTTTCGCGGAAATGTTTTTCGACCTCTTCGCGACTGGTCAGGCGCTTAGGCTCGGGGACATTGAGGCAATCGAATTCGGTGCGAAAACTGCGGTCTTCGATCCACTTTTTGACGACCGCTTCGTCCTTCACGATTTTGACGCGGGCCTTGAACATGTCGAAGGGCATGCGCGCGAAACGTTCCTGGTGCAGCTTGTGCAACTGGTTCTGGTAATCGTGATAATTGGGCGGGCCGAGAATGGCACCGCTCATGCCGCATTGGGCCACGAACGTGTAAACACCCTTAGGCGGCTCGATGGCGGTGCGTTCAGCTTTGTAGAACGTGTCGAAATGTTTCTGCAGAACGTGACTCACGGCTTCCTGTTCGCTCAGCCAAAGGGTGTCGTCGAGCGCGCAAAGGAAGAGCGGTTGAACAACCTTGCCGTCTTTCTTCTCGGTATCGAATCGGACGAGCTGGCGCTCCGGCTTCTGCAAAATCAATTGTGCGATGTCGAACAATGGATATGCGCGGCCGGTAGTGCGGATCTGGCGCGCGAGCACGTCGATAGCCGTCGTGTCGGGCAGAAAGGTGATTTCGATTTCCGGAAGCGGCAATGGCTCACGGCGTTCGAAACGGTCGCCGGCAGGACGACCGCCTCCATCTGGACGGGGGCCGCGTGGGCCGCCGCGTTGGTCGCCACCCGGACGAGAACCGGACGGACGATTGCCGCGAGCTTGCGGGCCGCGAGGGCCCCCGCTATCGCGTTGGCCAGGCGGACGATCACGGCGCGGACCACGACCACGTTCAGGACGATCTTCGCCGCTGTGGCCGGCGTATTTATTAAGGGATGGAGAGACTTGAGCCCAAGCGGGCAGAAAAAGCTTCTCTAAATCCAATTCGGAATCTGGCGACACACTACTCATGAGAAATCGATTTTGTGGGTTCTTTCCGTTTGGCTGGAAGCCATCCCCGAAAGCATCGGGGCTGAGGAAAACACCGCTGTATTTTCATATAGCATGGGCGGGCTTTGGGCGGATTGCAAGTGCAGGAGTGGGCCAATAACCGGTTGAAACGGGTGCCACGTTTGCAGACACTAGCGTCGATGAAAGCCATTCTGAGGACTTTGCTCATGGCCGTACTATTGGCGACCCGGGCCAGTGCGGGTGAACCAATTCGAGTTGATTTGGACTATTTTCCTTCGCGTTTGCACGCGTTTGTTTTCCGCAATTGGGACATCGTGCCGGTAGAACGAATTGCGAAAGGGTTGGGAACAGATGCGCGGACAGTGGGCAAAGTTGCCAAGGCGATGGGCCTGCAAAGTCCGGAGCGTATCACCGCCGAAATGCAGCGGCGAAATGTGGAGATCATCATTCGGCGCAATTGGCCGCTGGCGCCTCGTGGGCAGATTGAACAGCTTCTTGGGTATTCGGCGAAGGAGTTGGATGAATTTCTAGGGAAAGAAATTTTTTTGCGGGCGCTGTTAGCCGCGCCGCCACCCGGGCTAACGCCGCTCCAGTACGAGGAACCAACCGCTGAAATTTCAGAACGCGTGAAATGGTTTAATAAACATACCAAGCAACACCAGGCTGCCGTTGCATCCGGACCGGTTGAGCCGAGAATGTTTTTTACGAACGAACTATGCCGCGCTCACGATCCGGCTGATTTCGTGCCGGGAACGAAACCAAAACCGGGTGATGCGGCCTTGAGAAGAGGGTGGACGTTGGTGATGTATGATAAAACTCCGTTTCTTGGAGAGCGCGGCTGGGGATTTTGTTGATTATTGCAAGACGGTTCAGCGGGTGAAGTTGCGGACGGTGATTGGGAAACGCGTCGTTGCGGATAAGAACAGTATTATTGTTTGGCAGGACGGAAAGTTAAAGGCGCCGGGGGAATTTGCGTTGGATATCGGTTCTGACATGGTTGGAGTTCGCGCGGCGGATGAGCGGGCGATGGCGCGCGGTTTGATTGAACTTGAGCGACGGATGGGCGAGCGCGGCGGTCCGTTTCTCAGTTCGTGCCACGATACGATGACGCCGTCGTTCACGCCGCGATATGTCTCGTCGTATTTTTCGTTGCTGACGGATGTGCTCGGGCAGGACGTGGTGGATCCGTTTCCAGAAGAATACTTGAATCGCATCGCGCATCAGGACGCGGATGGTATCTGGATTTATACGTTGCTGCAGGATTTGGTGCCGTCGCCGGTGTTTGAAGGAATGGGCGTCGGCAGCGAACAACGTCTGGTGCACTTGCGCGAAATCGTGCGGCGTGCGGAGCGACACGGTCTGAAAGTGTATTTGTATTTCAACGAACCGCGCGCGCAGTTTTTGCCGTTTTTCGACAAATATCCGCAGGTCAAGGGTCAGCCCGAAGGCAACACGGCGGCGCTTTGCACTTCGACTGAACTGGTGCAACAACATCTGCGCGGGTCGTGCAAAAAATTGTTCGAGGAAGTGCCGGGCCTGGGCGGGATTTTTGTCATCACGGCGAGCGAGAACTTGTGCAACTGCTACTCGCATGCGCACGGCGGTGTCACGGCATGTCCCCGTTGTTCGAAACGTTCACCGAGCGACGTCATTGCCGAATCAATTCGTTGCATGGCGGAAGGGGTTTGGGCCGCAGCACCGGGCGCGCAGGTGATTGTGTGGGATTGGAGCTGGCATTCGTTGTTCGGGGAGGCGGTCCCGGGCGACATCATTAAGAAATTGCCGAAGGGCGTTGGGCTCATGGCTGATTTCGAACGTGGCATCGCGCATCGTTCGCGGTGGTGTGCCGATGAATGTCGAAGAGTATTCGATTTCGACCATCGGTCCGTCTCCTCGCGCTAAACTGCGCGCTCAACAGGCCGCGGAAAGTGATTTGAAGTTCTTTGCGAAGGTTCAACTTTCGACGACGTGGGAATGCGGCACGGTGCCGTTTATTCCGGTGCCGAATCTGATCGCGCGGAAAGCGATTGCGATGCGCGATATCGGCGTGCGGGGCGCGATGGAAACGTGGACGATTGGAAGTTATCCATCGCCGAACACGGAGGCGTTCGCCGTGGCGCAATGGAATCCGCAGTTCTCCGAAAAGGAGGTCTTGAGGTATGTGGCCCAGCGACGTTACGGAGTTGAAGCGGCTGACGAAGTCGCGCGCGCGTGGACAAAAATGAGCGACGCGTTTGCAGAATTTCCATTCTCCAGTTCGCCTTATGCTTCACCGTTGCAACACGGGCCTTCGATGCCGTGGTATGCAAAACAAATCCCGCGCCCGTATGGTCACGCATCTTTGTTCAATCCGAAAGATGATTGGCGCGACTGGACGCCGCCGTATTCGCAGGAATTGATGGCGAAACTCCTCCGGGATCTGAGCGCGAAATGGGAAGAAGGGATGGCCGATTTCAAAAAAGCGATGGAACGTATGCCAAAACCGCGCCGCTCAACAGCCGAACGGGATCTCGGAGTAGCGTGGATGGTTGATTATACATATCGCGCATACGCGAACGCTTTGCATTTTTACGGAGCGCGCGACGGCGGCGATCACGCGACGATGGTAAAAATTGCGACCGAAGAAATTCAGGCGACCGAAGACGCGCTGCGCCACGTGAACGGGGACTCAAGGCTCGGGTGGGAAGCGGAGTTGCAATATTTTTACAGGCCGAATGACGTGCTGGAGCGGCTGTTGTCGCTGGATGCCGTGGCGGAGCCTCTGCCGGGCCTGTAAGGGCTTTCATTACGATTTGTAAGGTTTTTGAATTGCTATAGCGGGGCATGTCGTCCAAAATAGGCGCGCATCATTTCTCTCGTAGTCCAGACGACCAGTGGTGCGAGGCTGTCTGTAGGGGAAATCATTACAAAGCTAAGATTGAAAAGATATGTCAGATGAAATGAAGTCGCCGACGGTTGAGACGACTGAACCGGTCATTCATAATACGGCCCCGCGCTGGAGATGGAGAATTGGCGCGGCGGCAGCGATGTGCGTCATCGCATATTGGATCGTCCATGCGCGCGGGACACATGCTTCATCCACCAGCGAAGCGACGGACACAACTGTGCCGGTTGCGGCGGTGAAGGTTGAGCGACATGATTTGTCGTTGCAGCAGAGTTTCGAAGCGGAGTTTCGGCCTTACCAGGAGGTGGAGATTGTATTCGAAAGTGTCCGGTTTCCTGCAAAATATCAGCGTCGATGTCGGCGATCGTGTTCAAGCAGGACAGGTGATTGCGAACATTGAAGTGCCCGAATTGAAGGACGATCTGGCGCATGCAGTTGCCGTCCAGCAACGCAGCGAGGCGGACGTGAAGCGCGCGGAATTCGACCATGAAGACACGCATCTGTCATTTACCCGGACGTTGTCGGCGGACAAGGAGCAACCAAATTTGATCGCGCAGCAGGATATTGATCGCGTTCGCGCGAAGGACGAAGAGGCTGACGCGGCGTTTGTTAGCAGCGCGCGACCAGGTAGCGGTTGCGGTTGCCGACGTGAAGAAGCTTAATACGATGCTGAGCTTCTGCAAGATCACCGCGCCGTTCGGCGGTGTGATTACGAAACGGTCGATCGATCCGGGCGCGTTGGTTCACGGGACGTCTTCGACCAGCCCGCTTGTGCGTTTGTCGCAAAACGACAAGTTGCGTTTGAATATTTCCTGTCTCGGTGTCTTACGTGCCGATCATCAAAGAGGGAGATCGCGATTCAAATCTATATTGGTTCGTTCAAACCAATTTCACCGGGAACGATTTCGCGATTCACACGCAAGATCGACACCGCCACCCGCACGATGGAGGTCGAAGCGGACGTGACGAATGCCGATCTGAATCTTGTGCCAGGAATGTATGCGGCGGTCAAAGTTACGACAGAGCGGCACAATCAGGCGTTGGCGCTGCCGATTGAGGCCGTTTCGCGCCAGAAATCGTCAACGGTGTTTTTGGTCAACAAGCAAAGGCGAAATCGAAGAACGCACGGTCACCACTGGATTGGAAACTGCCCACGTGAAGTGGAGATCGTTGAGCGGATTGAGCGAAGGAGACACGGTGATGATTGGCAGTCGTTCGCAGGTTCGCGTCGGGTCAAAAAGTACTCGCCCAAGTTGCTTGTCGCGAGCGCCAGCAACAACCAGTAATCGGCTTATGGCAACTCCCCTTACTGCCGAACAACTGCAAGCTTTGCGCAGTTTAAGCACCTGCGCGGTGGCCAATGCTATCGAGACTTTGAAACCCGTTTGCGCAACGAAGGGTTTTCCGGGGCTGGAATTCGGGCCGATGTTCCCACAGCAAAAGCCGGTGGTCGGTTATGCCGTGACGGTGAAGATCCGATCTTCGTCGCCTCCGCCGGAAGGCCACAATTATTTGGAACACACCGAGTGGTGGAATCAGAATTTGAAGAGCTCCCGCGCCGCGTATGGTTGTGATCGAGGATGTTGATCCGCAAGTCGGCCTCGGTGCATTGGTGGGTGAGGTGCATGCGAATATTTTGAAGAGCTTTGGGTTGCGTCGGAGTGGTGACAAATGGAGCGGTGCGCGATTTGCCTGCGCTTTGGAGGCTGCTGGGTTTGCGGCGTTTGCCGGCGGAATTTCGGTGTCGCACGCCTATGCGCATATGGTTGAGATAGGCATGCCAGTCGAGATCGCCGGTTTGAAAATCGAAACGGGAGATTTGTTGCACGCGGATTGTCACGGAGTGATTTCGATTCCGACAAAAATCGCAGCCGAAGTGCCAGCGGTTGCCGTGCGAATGATCGCGCGCGAAAAGGAAGTTAATTCTTTGTGCAAACCCGACGGTGAACGTAGAGGAATTGCGTTCGGCAATTAGAAAATTTCGCAGCGCTCCTGTTTAGAACTTATGTCCCGTTTTTCGCTTCGCTATCCATATTTTATCATCGTTTGCTGCCTGGTGGTGTGCGTCGTTGGCATCACGAGCCTCGTGCGCATGCCGGTGGATTTGTTTCCGACGATTCGCATTCCAGTTGTTGTCGTCGCGACGTTTTATTCGGGCATGCCGCCGGAACAGATCGAGAACGGATATCACCGGGCGGTTTGAGCGGTTTTTCACGTTGGGCAGCGGCATCGATCACATCGAGTCACGTTCGTTGCCGGGTGTGAGTTTGATCAAGGTGTATTTCCAGCCGGGCGTGAATGCGGATTCGGCGGTGACGACGATTGCGAATTTGGCGGCGGCGAATTTGCGAAGTTTGCCGCCGGGAACATTGCCGCCGGTTGTGTTGAAATTTGATGCGTCGAGTTTGCCGGTTTGCTTGATCACCTTGAAAGGCGAGGGGATGAAGGAAGCGGAGTTGCGCGATCACGGCCAATACACCGTGCGTAATCAGGTGGCGAACGTGCCGGGCGCGTCGGTGCCGCAGCCGTTCGGTGGGCGTTATCGCCAGATCATGGTGTACGTGGATCCGCTGAAACTCGAGGCGCATCAGTTGAGCGTGATGGACGTGGTGCGCGCGGTGAATGATTCGAACCTGATTCTGCCGGCGGGTGACGTGAAGATCGGGCCGTTTGATTACAATATTTATGCGAACAGCCAGCTTCGCGATATTGAGGACATTAATAAGCTGCCGTTGAAGACGATTGGCGGCGCATCGGTGATGGTGGCTGATATCGGCGAAGCGAAAGACGCGTCGCAGATCCAGAACTCGAAGGTGCGCGTGGATGGTCAGCCTTCGGTTTATTTGCCGGTGCTGAAGCAAGGCGGTGATGCGAATACGATTTCGGTGGTCAATGGAATTAAAGACGCGGTGGCAAATCTCGTCGATATCCCGGCGAATCTGGTGACAAAGGTGGTGTTCGATCAATCGGTGTTCGTGAAGAACGCGATTGAAAATCTGATTCATGAAGGCGCAATTGGATTGATTCTGACCGGGATTGATGATTTTGGTGTTCCTCGGTAGCGCGCGCGCGACGTTGGCGGTGTTTCTTTCGATTCCATTTCAGCGCTGGCGACGTTCATCGCGCTTTCGTTCGGGGATAATTCGATCAACTCGATGATTCTTGGTGGGCTGGCGTTGGCGTTTTCGCGGTTGATCGATAACTCGGTCGTGGTGTTGGAAAATATTTTCCGGCACCTGGAAATGGGTGAGTCGCCGGAAGTCGCCGCGGAGAAGGGCGGCAAGGAAGTGGCGTTGCCGGTGATTGTCGGCGACGTTGACGGCGGCGATTGTGTTTTTCCCGGTCATGTTTCTTTATGGTGTGAGCCGGTTTTTATTCACGGCGTTGGCGCTGGCGGTCATCATTTCGTTGTTCGCATCGTATTTCGTGGCGATGACGGTGGTGCCGCTTGTTCTGCGCGAAATTTATCAAGAGCGGCGCATGGCGAACATGGAGCGGCGCATGAAGGCCGAAGAATTTCGGCGCGAAAGTTCAACATGTGGTTCAACACGCAGTTTCATCGCATGCTCGATAAATATGGCGGTTATTTGAAGCTGTCGTTGTTGCGGCCGGCGGCGACGGTCATTGGCATTCTTGGAGTTTTTGTTCTCAGCTTTGGCCTCGCGCCTTTTGTCGGCGTTTCCTACTTCCCGAAAACTGACCCGGGTCAATTCGTCATCAATGTCAAAGCGCCCACAGGCACGCGTCTGGAGAATACCGAAGAATATGTGAAGAAGATCGAGCAGATCATTCGCGAAGAAGTTTCGCCGGACGAATTGGATGTGATTGTTTCGAACATCGGCGTGACGCCCGGGTTTTTCGTCGATGTATACGAGCAACTCGGGCCAACACACCGCAACGGTGCAGGCGAGCCTCAAGGAAAAGCATCGAAGGTCGGCAGCTATGAATATATGGCGCGGGTGCGGCGGCGGTTGCAGCAAGGAGCTTGCCGCAGGTGAACGCGTATTTTCAATCCGGCGGTTTGGCGGATGCGGTGTTGAATCTCGGTTTGCCCGCGCCGATCGACGTGCAGGTCAGCGGTTCGAACATCGAAGAGACGCACAAAATCGCGACTGACATCGCGCAGCAGGTCCCGCCTTGCCGGGCGTCAGCGACGTGCTCGTGCCGCAGGATATGGATTATCCGGCGTTGCAGTTCGAAGTGGATCGCAAACGCGCGAGTGAGTTGGGGCTGACTTCAAAGGAAGTGGTGCATAACGTCATCACGGCGTTGGTTTCGGACCAGATGATCGCGCCGAGTTATCTGGGTGGATCCAAAGAGCGGCAATGATTACATGCTGACGGTCCAGTATCCCGAACACCTGGTGAAAAATTTGTCCGACGTGGAATCGATCCCGATCCGGTCGCAATCGAACCCCAATTCGACGCGCCTCGACACGGTCACCACGCTCAAGCACATCCATGCGCCGACGGAGGTGGACCATTACCAACTGCGGCGCGTGATGGACGTGTATGTGTCGCCGTCTGGCGAAGACCTGGGCAGCCTCGCTGCCAGCATCGACAAAATTGTCGCGAAGACGTCGATTCCCGAAAAATGTGCGCATTAATTTGCGCGGCATGGTGCAGGGCATGCGCATTTCGTTTAAGAGTTTTGGGATGGGATTATTGCTGGCTGTGCTGCTCGTGTATCTGGTTCTCGTCGCGCAGTTCCAATCGTTTGTTGATCCATTGATCATTCTGCTGGCGGTGCCGACTGGGTTGACCGGCGTGTTGGTGATTCTGTTTCCTGACCGGCACGACGCTGAACGTCATGTCGCTCATGGGCGTGGTGATGATGGTGGGGATTGTCACCTCGAACAGCATTCTGATTGTTGAGTTCACGCGTCGTTTGCGCGACGACGGCAAATCAGTGCGCGAAGCGGTGGCATTGTCGTGCCGCGTTCGTTTGCGCCCGGTGTTGATGACGTCGTTGGCAACGTTGATCGGCTTGATTCCGATGGCGATGAAACTGGGCACCGGCAGTGAAGCTTATGCGCCGCTGGCGCAAGCGATCATCGGCGGACTCGCCGTTTCCGTGGTGTTGACGGTGTTCATCGTTCCCGCAGCCTATCTGTTGGTTCACGGCAAAGAAGACACAAAGCCAGTCACAACGTAACATGATCCGGAGTTTCCATTTTATCTTTCCGTTTGTTCTCGCAGGTGCGTTGCTGTCAAACGCACAAGCACAAACGGCGCGGCGTTTGACCTTGGAAGAGGCGAAGGAAATCGCGCTTAAACATCATCCGCGGATAACGGTGGCGGAGTTGCGCGCACTGGCGGCGCAACAAGCGGCCAAAGAAGTGCGAGCTGGTTTCTTTCCGACGGCGTCGATCAATGTGACGGCAGCGGGTGCGGACGGTCCTAGCGACGCGCATTGCGGCGGGTGGCGATTGAACAATCCGACGGTGTTTGAACGCAACGCCGAGGGTATCACGATTTCGCAGTTGATCACGGATTTTGGCCGCACGTGGGACTTGTCGAAAACCGCCAAGCTGCGCGCGCAAGCCGAACGGATGAACAGCTCAGCAGCGCGGGAGCAGATTTTGTTGGAAGTGAATGCGGCATATTTTTCCGCGCTCGAAGCGCAATCTGTTTTGCACGTCGCGGAGGAAACGGCAAAATCGCGACAGTTGTTTTTGGACCAGGTCGCGAGCCTTGCCACGAACAAGCTGAAGTCCGAACTGGACGTTAGCTTCGCCCGAGTGGATTACGAGCAGGCGCGGTTGTTGCGGGCCAAAGCGAGCAATGATTTGCAGGCGGCGTTCGCGACGTTATCGACGCTGCTTGGCGAACGTGAGCCGCAGGTTTTTGTTTTGGTCGATCAGACCATGCCGAAGCCGATTGCGGAAGATGCGCACCAATTGCTGCAACTGGCGATGCAACAACGGCCCGATCTTGCAGGTTTGCGTTACCAACGCGATGCCGCCAAAGAATTCGCGTTGGCGGAGCGGAAGGTCAATTACCCGACGATCAGTGCGATTGCGGTGGGCGGTCATGGTGCCGGTGGGGGACCCGCGTCTGCCAGATCGATATGCCGCCGCAGGAGTGAACTTGAACATACCGCTTTTTGCGGGCGGTTTGTATCAGGGCCGTAAAGAAGAAGCCGCGTTGCGTGCGAGAGCGGCCGACGAAACGCTGCGTGACGAGGAAAACAATATCTCGCGCCAGGTTCAAATTTCGAAACTGAACGCCGACTACGCTTACGAACGCGTTGGCTTGACGGAACAGCTTCTGAAAAATGCGCGGCAAGCGTTTGGCCTGGCGCAAACGCGTTTCAAACTGGGCTCCAGTTCGATCTTTGAATTGAGCCAGGCTGAATTGAACCGGACTTCCGCCGAAATTGCACAGGCGAACGCGAAGTACGATTACATGGTGCAACGCGCAGCGCTGGATTTTCAGATTGGAGATTTGCATTAAGCGTGCGGGATTCCCTCGCAAACGAATCAGTTATTCCTAGAGGCGGAAATCGTGACAATCCGCCGTTCGCTTAGCAAAATCCGCGCGCTTGAACAGCGCTGCCCGAAGCATATTCATCGCACTGGCTATTTTCGTTAGCTTGTTCGCGCGCGCGCAGACGAACAGCGCTCCCACTAGTGCAGGCCTGCTCAATGGCTATCTGCGCACGAACAACCCTGCACTCTATCAATGGGATTTTGGTGGCCAGCTTCGTATTCGTGGGGAACATAAGGAATACTTTGCCAGCCAGGGCGCGGCTGTGGACTTCGCTGCACGCGGGGATGCGAACAACACGTATTTGTTGTTGCGCGAGAAAATTCACGTCGGCTACACGCCGGAACCGTGGCTGACCATGTTTGTCGAAGGGCGCGACAGCTCTTCCCAGCTTGATGATCGTGATCCGAATCCGGAGTCGGATTCGATGGATTTGTATCAAGGTTACGTCAGACTTGGCGGGCAACCATCATTTCCACTTTCGTTGAAAGTGGGACGGCAAGAGTTGGTTTACGGTGATGAGTTGCTGATTGGCAGGGCTGATTTTAGCAATATTCCGCGGTCTTTCGACGCGATCAAAACACGTTATGAGAGCGGGACCTTAAAAGTGGACGCATTTACTGCTCGCCGCGTCATCGCGCGAGCAAATGCATTCAATCAAGGCAACGATCGTGAAGTTTTCTCCGGCATTTACGCTGATACGAAGGGCACTTTACCGAAGCACGATTTGCAGCTTTACGCGCTGGCGCGGAACGTCGAGTCGCGTCCTTCAAATATTACTGTTCCGCTCAACACCATTCCATCGCCCCGCGATGTTTATACCGTGGGCGGTCGCATCGAATCATTCACGACCACGTTGCCGGGATGGGATTATAACGCGGAAGGCGCGTATCAATTCGGGCGGTTCAAAAACACACTGACGAGTCCGAGTGAAACGCAGGATGCTTTCGCGGCGCACTTCGCGGCTGGATATACTTGGGAGAAAGCTGCGCTCACTCCACGGATTGGCGTTGAATACAATTTCGCGTCCGGCGATGACAACCCGAACGATGGAACGCACCGCACGTTCGACAATTTATTTCCAAGCAACCATCGGCCATACGGGTTAATGGATTTTGTTTCGTGGCAAAATATCCACGACGCGTGTTTGACGACATTGATCCACCCGATTCGCAATTTGAGCATCACGAACGAAGTGCATGGGTTTTGGTTGGCTAATACCCACGATTTTTTTTACAACGTCAGTGGCGTGGCGCGGAAAACTGGCGGATACGGCATCAAGCCGGGTGCAGGCCAATTCGTCGGCGCTGAATACGATTTTCTAGCCAGCTATAACATCAGCACGATTGCAAATCTGCAGCTCGGCTACGGACATTTTTTCGTGGGTGAATACGTGAGGAACTCACTCGCGCCGGTGGGCGGGGCGAAAGATGCGAATTGGGTTTACGCGCAGGTGAAGTTTGAGTTCTAACCCTGGCCGAGTTTTTTTGATTTGTCTGAGGCTGCGCGCACGGCGCTGATTAATGTCCCCCGCAGCTTACCCTTTTCCAATTCGTGCAAACCTTCGATGGTCGTGCCGCCGGGACTGGTGACCATGTCTTTCAGCGCGCCGGGATGCATGCCTGTTTCGAGCACCATTTTGGCGCTGCCTAAAACCGTTTGTGCGGCGAGCTTCGTGGCGATATCACGAGGCAAACCCGAGGCAACACCACCGTCGCTGAGCGCTTCGATGATCATGTAAACGTAAGCCGGGCCGCTTCCGCTCAGACCGGTGACCGCATCGAGCAACGCTTCTTTTAGTTGAAATGCCAGGCCGACGGCGGAGAAAAGCTTTTTGCACAACTCGCCATCTGCCGCGGTTGCTGACTTGCCGAGTGCGTAAGCCGTCGCAGAAGCGCCGAGTAAGGCCGGGGTATTCGGCATCACGCGAATGATTCTAACCTTCTCACCAACGCCTGCTTCGAATTTTGCAATCGGCACACCGGCCGCAATCGAGATAATCAAATGGCCCGGCGTGATGCTGTCGTGAATTTCGCTGAGCAACTCGGGAACATTGCCGGGTTTGACTGCGACGATTAAGACGTTGGCAAACTTCGCAACGTCCACATTTGATTTGGCGGTTTTCGCGCCGGTTTCTTTGGCGAAAGCGGCTCCGGCTTCGGGCACCGGGTCAAACGCGCGGACCTGGTTTGTTTTTACGAGACCAGCGGAGATGAAACCCTTGGCGAGCGCAGTTCCCATTTTGCCTGCGCCAAGAAAACCGATTGTGAGTGTTGCAGCCATTGGCCGTTTTCTAACAGGTCAGAAGCGGCAGCGCAAAGTATTTGCTACGCCGTCACGCCGAGTTCGCGTTTCAACTTCGCGATGTTGTGGTCAATGCGGTTCATATACCAACTCGGACCGTCGGGATACGGATCGCTCAGAAACTGATATAGCGCGAGGAAATCGTTGCTGATCTTGGCGCGGACATACTTTTCCCAAAACATTGGCGTCTTCTGCATCAGATCTTCCACGCTGTTGAAAAATCCGCCGCCCTTCATTTTGCCGTCGCTAAACCGCGCGGCTTCAGCAAATTCCGAATACAAGACCGGCAATTTTTCGACGTAATCCTCGGCAGCCATTTGTCCGAGGAGGTCGGCTGTTCCAAGTGCGTAGCCGGTGATTCGTTCAGCGTCGC
The DNA here is from genome assembly GCA_963702845.1 of uncultured Verrucomicrobiae bacterium. Classification (GTDB taxonomy): domain Bacteria; phylum Verrucomicrobiota; class Verrucomicrobiia; order Limisphaerales; family Palsa-1400; genus JAICXV01. The sequence continues at coordinate 5,387,943 of OY969763.1, forward strand.
TCTCAAACGCAATCGTATCAAGCTTCACGTTGATGCCGGTGCAACGAATCATCCTCTGCACCGACGCGATATCCCGTTGCGCATAATCGTGGTCACCCATCAATATCGCCGCAAACTCGACACTGCGATCGACGTGGGTCAGCGTGTATTTCGCACCGGTGCCGTTAGTATCGCCGCGTTTCTTCAAATAGCCGGTGTCGTGGAGCAAAATGGCGAGGGTGCCTAATTCGAACATGCGTTGGTCGACGACCGGCTGCGCGTTGGCTTTGAAACGGCCGAGAAGAAGGCGCGCCATGCAGAGCGTCCCCTGGAGGGTGTGCTCGAGGTCATGGTAGCGGGCGTCGATGGGTTGGTAATCGCGATATTCGCCGGCAAAACAGGAAATGCCCCACCCGAAAGCCTTCGGCACAAATTCACGGTTTCCGTGCGGAAACATCGCGTGATAGGCCTTTTGCACCTCCGCCTGAACCGCCAACGGTAGCTTTGTGTCAATGGGCGCCAGCATTCAAATATACCATGGCTTTCCGGCGAAAATTTGCACGCTTTTTTTGACAGAAAGTGGACGTATTTACCCAGAATTTTTAATCCTTAATTCCTGGCGACGGACATGCCATAGTGATTCCGATTGAGAATTTTAATCGCCATCACCGGGGCCAGCGGCGCGATCTACGCGCAACGGCTCTTCGATAATCTCGACCCACACCAGCACGAATTGCATCTCGTCATGAGTAACTACGCGCAGGTGGTGCTGAAGGAAGAGTTGCCCGAAGGCTTGCGTCTGCCGGAAGGCGTCAAGACGCACAGCTTGAAAAGCATGAACGCGCCGTTTGCCAGTGGATCCAATCCGCCGGATGCGATGGTGGTGATTCCGTGCACGATGGGAACGCTGGGGCGAATCGCTCATGGTTTTAGTGAGGATGTTTTGTTGAGGTCGGCGGATGTCGTTTTGAAGGAGAAGCGAAAACTGATTCTGGTGCCGCGTGAGACGCCGCTCAGTCTTGTACACGTGAAAAATTTCGAGCTGCTTCTGCTGGCCGGAGCCACAATTTTGCCGGCGAATCCTTCGTTCTATATGCGGCCGAAGACGATTGAGGAAGTTGCTGATACCGTAGTCTCGCGGGTGTTGGATCATTTGGGCGTTCCCAACAAACTCACGCCGAGATGGCAGGAGGAAAAGGATTGATGTTGGACGTTGGACGTTCGCATTAAGTATGCTGCGCTCGATTCGAACATGGGCCGAATTTGTCAGGCTTTCCCACACCATCTTCGCTCTTCCTTTTGCTCTTGCGTCGATGGCGTTGGCCGCTCGAGACAATCGTGGTTGGCCGGGCTTGCGGACATTTTTGCTGATTGTCGGAGCAATGGTGTGCGCGCGGACGGCTGCGATGGCGTTTAACCGGATTGTGGATCGGCAATTTGATCGAAGGAATCCGCGCACTGCGCAACGTCATTTGCCTGCAGGTAAGATTTCGTTGATTAGTGCGATGATGTTGTGTGCGGTGGCTTCGGCTGGCCTCGTGGTTGATGCGTATTTTATTAACCCTGTGTGTTTCTATTTGTCACCCGTCGCGTTAGTCGTCGTGTGCTTCTATTCGTTGACCAAACGGTTCACTGATTTTACCCACGTGTTTTTGGGAATTGCATTAGCATTGGCACCGATTGGCGCGTGGCTTGCCGTGAAGGGAAGTTTTGACTTGTTTCCAACGACGCCCAACGGCTGGCCAGCAGTTGGGCATAGCGCGCTTCTTGCGCTGCTGCTTGCCGTCGCGGTTGTGTTCTGGCTGATTGGGTTCGATATCATTTACGCGCTGCAGGATTACGAATTCGACCGACAGCATGGCTTGCGCTCGTTGGTGGTGCGATGGGGCCCGAAGAACGCGCTCGGCGCGGCATTTCTGTCGCACATGGTCATGTGGCTTATCTTAATGGTGTTCGGCCTGCTCGCGGGTTTCAGGCTCGCATATTATATAGGCGGCGCGTTCATTCTCCTCTGCCTTCTTGCCGAGCATTGGCTGGCGCGTCGGCGCAGTTTCAATTGGGTGAACAATGCGTTTTTTCGTCTTAATGCGGTTATCAGCATTGTCTTTTTGGTCGCGACTTTGACCGAGGTAGTGTTTCCGTTTTTTCGAATGCGCTGAGTTTGAAGCGTGGTTTCTGCTTGCCCACGCCCAGCGAGAGAACTCTACTGCCATCATGCCTCGTCTCTTAATCCTGCTGCTGGTTGCGCTTGCCGGCTGCACCACGCATCAAGCCGGTAACGCAATTCATTTGCTGCAACCGCAGAATTTTTATTCCTTCCTCCGCGATTTCGGTCGCGACAAAGATCCCAATCAGGTCTTCCGATGGGAAGACGGCATGCTGCACATCACCGGGCAGGACTACGGTTATCTCGCGACGAAACAAACCAACTTCGCCAATTACAAACTAGTTGCAGAGTTCAAGTGGGGCGAAAAAACATGGGCACCGCGCATCGACAACGCGCGTGATAGCGGCGTTCTAGTGCATTTTGTCGGGCGCGACCAGGTTTGGCCGAAGTCGATCGAGTGCCAAATGATTGAAGGCGGCACGGGAGACATTCTCGTTGTGAGCGGCGCATATCTCACGGTCGACGGAGTGCGCAAAGGCCCGCAGATCGCGCGGTTTGATCGGCCGGGTCGCAATCCGTGGGACGACGTAAAAGGATTTCGCGGTCCGCACGAATTTGAAAACCCACACGGCCAATGGAATCGTGTCGAAGTCATCTGCAATAATGATTTGGTGAGCATCAGCGTGAATGGGCATCACACGCTGACGGGCACGAACGCTTCGCCGACGATGGGTAAGATTGTTCTGCAGTCCGAGGGTGCGGAAGTGTTCTTCCGGCGGTTGGATTTGTACCCGCTGGACAAGTGACCGGCGATCGCGGAGCGAAGCGCCCTACCTGGAACGAGCGGCCATGGTTTGCGTTAAATCTTTGGCTGCGCCTTCGATGTAGTCGGCTTCCCAAAATAAAATTTGTGATGCCTGGACTTTGTTTGCGAGCGTCAGTTGGCCCGTGAACTCGGCCACTGATTTGGGGACCCACTGATAAAGCCACACATCGACCTTGCCGCCGGTCTCGTCTCTCAAAGCGCGATGCGCTTTTTCGGCGTCGCCACCATCGCGGTAATAACCGGCTGCGACCGCTGAATCCATCAAGCCGTCTTTTGCCCACGTGCTGATATCCAGAAGCATGCCACGAAGGTTGCCGTCGATTTTGTCGAGTTCGCCACGATAATGCCACGGATGGCCGACCATGACTGAAATTGGCAGATGATGTTTTCGCAGGAGCTTCGAAACCTCTCGCATGAACTGCGTTTGCGGTGCGGCGCGAAAGCGGAACGCGGCATCGTCATTCGCATCACGGAGTTCTTTGCCGGTTTGCTTGCGATAGGCTTCGCGCAATGGCGTTTCAAAGCCGTAATCGGCAGCGCCGGTTTTATCGTTTTGCGGATTGTCGCGGACGTCGCCGGTTCGAATCCAATCGAGGAAAAAGCCGTCGAGCTTGTAGTTGTCGATTAACTCGTGCACGAGCGAGAGTTTATATTTTCTGACTTCAGGAAACGCGAAGCTCAGTTGAGAGTGATAGGCGCGACCGTCGCGATGTTGCCAGCGAAATTGCGGATATTGTTTGGAGAACTCGCTCTGCAAACCCCAGCCGTGATCGTCTTCGTTGATGCTTAACCACGCGTGAATCTTCATGCCGATTTTGTGGCCATAACGAATGGCTTCGGCAAGAGGATCGAAATGCGCGTAATCGAGCACATCGAACTTCGCCATCAGAGCCCGACGCTGCTCCGCGTTCATGTGCGTGTAGTGTTCGACCAAAGTGGTGTCGGCGGGCGATTGCGGACTCCAGAAACTGTCCGGGTCCCACTTGCCCATCGGCTTCAAGTATTTACTTTTGTAGAGGCCGCGACCGCCGTCGAACACACGCCAATAAACCCGGTTCCAGCCGCACGCTTTGCACGCATCGAGCATGTGATGCACGCCGGCTGGCCCCAAGGCGATGCTAGGCTTGAGCATCCAATCGGAGTGCGTCAGGGGCGCGGATAAAATGAATTTGTCGCCAGCAGTTTCAGCTTTCGTGATGCGAATAGTCGGCCCAACGACGGCAGCAGCAACGGACGACTTGATAAAAGCGCGGCGGTTCACGCGCTATTGTTTTTTCAAACCGGAGAGAAAGGCAACTAAATCGGCGAACTCCTGTGGTGTCATGCCTTGCTGCAAACCGGTCGGCATTATCGAGGTCTTCAACTTACGTTTGTTGAGCACCTCACTCTTTTTGTAATGCGTCACGATGCCCTTGGAATCTTTAATTGCGATGTCATTGGCGGTCTCGCTTACGAGAAGTCCGTAGGCATCATCGCCGGATTTTAAATCAAGGCTGTAGGTTTCGTAGCCGACGGAAATCCCGGCGCTTGGTTCGAGGATCGCTTCCACGATTGCCTCCTTCGCAAGTTTGGTGCCGATTTCCGAAAGGTCAGGCCCGACTTGGCCGCCTTTGGCGTGAATTGTGTGACACGCCGCACAACCGGGGAGCTGGCGATAAAACACTTTTTCGCCACTTGCGGCATCGGTGTTCATCTTCAGCAGTTCGACTGTTGATGGAAGTGGTTGCGATCCGATGGCGAGCGGCAGCGGCAAAACCTTCGCAGCCTCGCTTTTGATGTTCGTCCAATGAACACCGTTCAACTCGGTGCTCGCGGTAAATTTTAAATCTTCAGCCAGCGTGCCTTTTTTCGCCAGCTCGAGCAAAGCAGTCGCACCCTCCGATGTTCGGGCGAGCGCTCGAATGCACGCTTTCCGCAAAGATGGCTCCCGGTTCGCATCCACGGCGATCGGTAACAACAATCCAACCGCATCCTTTTCCGCGGCGTCGCCCAACGCTTCAGCAGTGGCACTCGCGGTCTTGAAATCGGCGCTCTCCAGGCGTTTGTTAAATAAAACGAAGTTTTTGTGCGCCAACACGAGGCGAGTGGCTTCGACACCTGTTTCGCTGCCCGGAGCTTTCACCGCCAGATCGACTAAACCCGGATCGCAATCCTTCAGGTGAAATCGTTTTACGATTTCGAGGAATTTGTCGGTGCCGTGAGCTTTTTCCAGTAACCGATAGACCGCGTCCTTAAGTTGCGGATCCGATTCGAGATCAACGTTCTGGAGTCGGTTGAGTGACTCGAAGACGATCGTGTTGCGTTGTGCGTCTGTTAATTGGGATTCGGCACGACCGCAAATAGCCGCCGAGAACAAGACTGCGATGACAGCGGCGCGCAGCTTCATTCGCGATAATTAGTGATGTTCTCGCGTTGGAGAAGTTTGCGTTTCCAGTCGAGACCACTGGAAAATCCGCCCAACTTGCCGCCGCTGCCCAGCACGCGATGGCAGGGAATCAAGAGCGGAATCGGATTGGCTCCGCAAGCGTTACCCGTTGCACGAGCGCCTTTTGGTTTGCCGACAGCCGCCGCAACTTCAGAGTAACGCTTGGTCTTGCCGCACGAAATTTTTCGCAGCGCCTTCCAAACATTGCGTTGAAATTCTGTTCCACAGCTCAGGTCGAAAGGCGGAGGGGACGTGATCGGTTGGCCTTTGAAAACCTGTTCGATCGCGCGCGTGGTCAATTTGTGCCACTGCTTCGTTTTGGGATTGGTCGGTTCTGCCGGCTTGGCCGTGCGGCCGTTTGGAAAATCAAGACGCGCGAGACCCTTGTCAGAGTAATAGGCGACAAAAGTGCCTTCGCATGTCTGCACAGGACAGGCTAGGAGAGTGGCTTTCATAATGAACTAATGGTGCTTTATCAGCGCCGCGCAAATTCCAAATAAGACTACCACGAGCACGAACGCCAGCGCCAGAAACCTGTTGCGCGCGACGCGTTTTTCGTAGCGCAACGGACGCAGGCCTTGAATGCTGCCCGCAGCAAGGTAGTTAACCAGTTTCGGATTCGACAACGGTGGTGGCCGGAAGATTTGTTCGAGTCGATCCAGGAATCCCATCTTTTGTTTCGGCGTGGAAAGGTCCTCAATCGGCACAGCAGATGAACGCTGGGAGGTCGCGTCCTTGATTGGCTTTTGATCGACCTCTTCGAAAACAGGTTCAGGCGCTTTTGGTGGAGGGGTGTTAGCCGTAAGAACAGTGCTGCTGTGGGGTAAAGCGGTAGAGCGCACGCGCGCGCCGGATTTATTTACTTCAGGTCTGCCCGTACCGGTCTGCTGGTTCAGCTTGTGAATCTTCGCCTCCAACGCGGCGATTTCCGCGTTCAAGGCTTTGGCGCGGTCTGAAAGAGGATCAACTTTCTTTTTCAGCAGGGCCATTGGTTGTTAATGGCGAAGCAACACCAATCCCATTAACGCGAACCCGACCGCAGCCAGCGGCCAGGTCAGTGCAAAACCAATTTTGCACAGCTCGCCAAAACTCGCATTGGCAGGGAAGAATTGTGTCGGTTGTTGGGTAGGGACTGATTCAGCGAGTTCGCCGGTCAGCAGGGGAAATTTGATTCGCGCGGAATTCCATTCCATCCGCGCATTTTCCAAGGTCGTCAACGCCGTCGTCAATTCGGCCTGGTAATTGTCTTGCGACCACGATCCGTCGTTGAGGCAGCGAACCTTGAGGAGCGCTTCGCGGAATCCTTCCAAAGTGCGAGCCATCGATTCGGCGTCACGACGCACCCTGAGTTCCTGTTCTTCCAATAACCCGAGGCCGCGGGTGAGGTGCACGACCATTTCTTCTTTGCCGGTTTGGAATTCAGTCTGGCGGCGGCGCAATTCCTCAAGGCCGGCGCGTTCACGTTCCAATTCTTCCTGCGCGCGTTTGAGTTCGGCGAGCTTGAGCTGTTTCTCGCTGACCATCGCTTCGATTTCTTCGCGTGTTGGGGGACGATTCATAGAGCCGGTCGGGACATCGCTCATGGCGGCGAAGCCGGTTTTCTGCGAGTCGAGCAAATCGGTATCAATAAACTCCGTAGAATCTTTCGGCATGGCCGACTTTAAGACATCTTCGGCGCACGTGTAAAGAATGACGTGATGCATATGTCGATGTCGTGCGATTCAGGACAATCCTGATTTGACGTGACAGGTGCTCGGGGTATAAAGGCTGAACGTGATGAAAAAGGAAGCGCCAAAGTACCGCCGAATCTTGCTTAAACTCAGCGGCGAAGCCCTCGGGGGAAAGGGCAGCATGGGCATTGCTTCCGACGCTGTCCAGGAAACCGCCCGCCAGATCGCCGAAGTGCGCGAGCTAGGCGTGCAAATTGTGATCGTCGTTGGCGGCGGGAATATTTTTCGCGGTTTGTCCGGCAGCGAACAAGGCATCGAACGCGCCACCGGTGATTACATGGGCATGCTCGCGACCGTGATCAACGCCCTCGCGTTGCAGGACCAGCTCGAGAAACTCGGCATCGAAACACGGGTTCAAAGTGCAATCACCATGCCGCAAGTTGCGGAAAGCTTCATTCGTCGTCGCGCCATGCGTCACCTTGAGAAAGGTCGCGTCGTCGTGTTCGGCGGCGGCACTGGGAATCCTTACTTTTCGACCGACACAGCCGCTGCCTTGCGCGCAAATGAAATTGGCGCTGAGGTTATATTGAAAGCCACCAAGGTCGACGGCATTTACAACTGCGATCCGGCTAAGAACCCGAAAGCGAAACGTTACGGACAAATCACCTACCTGGACGCCTTGCAAAAACAGTTGAAGGTGATGGATTCCACGGCATTTTCTTTGTGTATGGACAACAAGATGCCGATCATCGTGTTTGATTTGTTTAAATCACATAATCTGCGCCGTGTTGTGCTTGGCGAAAAAGTTGGCACGTTAGTCACCACTTAATTTGAAACGCATCCTATGATGACTCCTGACGAAATTCTGTTAGAGGCCGAAGAGAAGATGATTAAAACCGATGAGTTCGTGCAACACGAGTTCACCGGCGTGCGCACGGGAAAGGCTTCCCCGACGATGGTCGAAAACCTGATGGCGGAAGTTTACGGCTCGCAAATGCGCATCCGCGAACTGGCCGGAATCACCACTCCTGAGCCGCGCATGCTCGTCATTACCCCGTGGGACGCTAGCGCGCTGCACGCGATCGAAAAGGCCATTCAAAAAAGCAGCATTGGCATCAATCCCATGATTCATGGCAAAGCGATTCGTTTGATTTTGCCCGAGCTCAGCACCGAGCGCCGCCAGGAAATGGTAAAGATGGCGCATAAGATGGCCGAAGACGGCCGCGTCGCCATTCGTCACGTTCGCCGCGACGCGATGGAACTCCTTCGCAAAGCCAAAACTGCCGGACTAGCCGAAGACCAGGAAAAAGCCGCCGAAAAAGAAATTCAAAAGCTCACCGATCAGTACATCGGCAAAATCGACGAGCACTTGAAGCACAAAGAAAAAGAAGTCATGACGGTATAGTCGGAGCGGGTACGGCTTGTCAGCGTTTCAGATCTCGTGCAGTCAACGCACTGAGGAATTCGTCGCGGGCGGATCGAAGTGCACGACGTTCTCGCCCGGCTTCGCGTAACTGAGCCGCTCGCGAGCGAGGCGCTCGATTGTTTTGGGATCCTTCAAAGAGCGCAATTGCGAATCGAGCTTTTTTGCGGATTCCGTTTCCTTTTGGATTTTCGAGTCGAGTTCCAGTTTATCCTGGCGCATGCGCTCGTTTGCTTCGACAACCGGCCGATACCAGAGTGCCATTCCCAAAACTGCCGCAGCCAACAACAGGACGAGCACCACGCGAGTGAGCTTGTCCCAGATGTTGTCTTTCATGCGCGCAGTTAAACACGCAGGCGGAAAAAACGGAAGTGGAAATCGAGCTTTCCTGTTGACTGAGCCGCACAACCGCGCAGCATTTCAGCATCCATGAAAACGTTGCAAAAGCTGTTCACGATTCTTGTCCTGTTGACGTGGGGTTCGGCGCTGCACGCGGAAACGAAGTTTAAGCGTAAGCAGGACGTGATCTACGGTCGCAAATTTGGCACGGCCTTAACGATGGACGTGTTCACACCAGAAAAGCCAAACGGCTACGGCATCATCTGGGTGGTGAGTGGCGGTTGGCTTTCATCACATGAAGCCATCATGACGAACTATCCCAGTTTCCTTGATCGGGGCTACACCGTGTTCGCTGTCGTTCACGGGTCGCAACCCAAATTTACGATCACGGAAATCGTGCCCGACATGATGCGTTCGGTGCGGTTCATTCGGCACAATGCCAAGCGCTATGGTATTCACCCGGACAAAATCGGCGTGAGCGGAGGCAGCGCCGGTGGTCACCTATCGCTCACGCTTGGGACGCAGGGCGGCCCGGGCGATGCGAACGCAAAAGACCCAGTTGACCGCGAAAGCAGCGCCGTCCAGTGCGTCGCGTGCTTTTTTCCACCAACCGATTTTATCAACTATGGCAAACCCGACGGCGACGGTGTCGGGTTCGGCATCCTCAAAGGGTTCAAAGCCGCGTTTGGTCCGGAAGCCGACACCGCGCCGGGCCGTTACAAACTAGGCAAAGCGATTTCGCCGATCTATTTCGTACACTCCAACCAACCGCCGATATTGATCATCCATGGTGATGCCGATGATTTGGTGCCGATCCAGCAGGCGCAGACGTTCGTTGAAAAATGCAAACAGACCGGCGACATTGCTAAATTGAGCGTGCGTCCGGGCAAAGGCCACGGCTGGCCTGATTGGCTCGGGGACATGAAGGAATTTGCTGATTGGTATGACGAGCATCTCCGTGGAATCAAGCCGTCAAATCAATAGCGGTGCTGTCAGACATAACACTTCCGCAAAACATCAGGTTGCAACTCTCCGGATTTCCGGTAAATTGTAGGCATGGATTGGCAGCAGCTCATCGCGCTGATCATTGTTGCTGGCACGGCTGGCATCTTTGTTTGGTCAAAAATCCGTCGGCGTCAGTTGGCCTTCGGTGGCGACACGCATTGTGGATGCTCTTCCACTGCCGCTCCTTATAAGTCATTGACCATCTGCTCGCGCCGTGGGGAACGTCCGAGGGTCACTATCCAAAACAACCATTAGGTCGCATGCCAGCGCTAGCATCATCACCTCGTCGTAATACCCTCTACGTCTAACAGCCATGCAAAAAACCAGTTCAACATTGCAGTTTGCCCGGCGCCGTTTGTCAGGGCTTAACCTCCAAACCGATGCGCATTGGGTTCCAAACACCGATGTTTATGTCACCGAAACCGGAGTCGTCATCAAAGTGGAATTGGCCGGAATGCAGCGCGAGAACCTGCAACTGAACATCGAGGGCAATCGCCTCAAAATCAGCGGTAATCGTCCCGATGGTTGCCGGACCTCCTCAAAGTGCAAGTTTCTGGTGATGGAAATTAACTACGGTACTTTCGAAAGTGTTATCGAACTTCCCGCGGGCTACGACCTCTGCCAGGCCAAAGCCACTTATCAAAACGGCTTCCTTCGTATCGATGTCCCGGTGTTGGCGAAATCCAATCGCCCGCTGACCGTGACGGTCGAGGGTTAATCCGCAGGCTCTTTGCTCATCTCCTGCGCGGATTGAAGGAATTTTTCCGCTGCTGCCGACATTGGCTTCTTCGGCCAATACGCTCCAATAATCACTGGGTGTAATACTGGTGAAAACGGTATAAACTTTAAGCGCCACCCCGCCGTGCATTTTAGCGAATTGGGCACCACAGCTACGCCTGCGCCGGATTCAATCGCCGCGATCAAACTACTCATGCTGTCGTGTTCCTCGACTATTCGTGGTTTGATTTTTGAGCTGGCAAAAAGACTCATCACCATTTTGTAAGCTTCCGGATAATCCTTGCGGCTGTAACTGACGAGCGGCTCGCGGACGGCCTGATCGAGTGTAACACTACGGTTCCTGGCCAATTTGTGTTTCGGCGGCACCGCCAATAACAAAGTTTCACGCGTCAGTTCCACGAAATTAAATTCCCGGATGATCCGCGAGTCCACGCGGACCGTCAGCGCCAATTGCAATTTACCGCTACGCAAGTCAGCGAGCATTTCTTCGGTGGAACAATCGTGCAGTTTGACGCGGACTTTCGGCATTGCTGATTGAAACGCGCGCAACGCCTGCGGCAAAAACCGCGCTGTGAGGGAGGGGGCATAACCGACATGCAATTCACCGCTGCCAGCCGAAACCGCCCGCGCATTCTTCACCGCGTCATCCGCTCTTTGCAAAACAGCGCGGGATTCCTTGAGAAAAACATTTCCGGCAGCGGTGAGCTTCAGCGATTTTGCCGTACGCTGAAACAAATCAAAACCAATCTCCTCTTCCAAATCACGAATCTGCCGGCTGATCCCCGGTTGTGAAACGTGCAACTTCAAGGCCGCGCGCGAGACATTTTCCTCTTCGGCCGCGGCGATGAAATATCGGAGATGACGCAGTTCCATTCAGGTGAGCAGCATAACCAATGGTTATGCTAAGGCAAGAATCATGGTCTTTCTCAACTACACCCTCAGTGTGCGACCCTATCTCCATGATGAATATTCGAAAATCAAATGAACGAGGCCACGCCGAACATGGTTGGCTCGACTCCTATCACACATTCAGTTTTGCGGATTACTACGATCCCAAATGGATGGGCTATCGTACGTTGCGCGTTATCAACGACGACCTCGTCATGCCTGGCCAGGGCTTCGGCATGCATCCGCATCGTGACATGGAAATCGTTACCTACATCCTGAGCGGGGCACTGCAGCACAAAGACTCCATGGGCAATGGCCGTGTCATCCGGCCCGGCGACTTCCAATATATGTCGGCCGGCACCGGCGTGTTGCACAGCGAATTCAATCCGTCGACGGAGGAAGCTGTGCGCCTGTTGCAAATCTGGATCATGCCCGACGAAAAAGGTGTGAAACCGGGCTATGCCGAAAAATCGTTCGCCAAAGCGCCCGCTGGTTTCTACCTCGTTACGAGCAAGACCGGACGCGATGGATCGATCGGCGTCCATCAGGATGCGGACCTCTGGTTGGCCAAGTTCGACGGGACCAATCACGTGAGCCACAAACTCGCGCCCGGCCGCAACGCCTGGGTCCACGTCGCTGAAGGTGAAGTCACCATCAATGGTAAGAAACTGTCCGTTGGCGATGCCGCAGCGGTCACCGACGAGAAAGCAATCGAACTGAGTGCCAACAAACCCGCACAGGTTCTCTTGTTCGATTTGAACTGAAACAACAACGCCGCGTTCCGAAAGGAGCGCGGCGTTAAACCAACTAAAACTAATTAATCACAAACCAAAACATATGAATACCAATACAAATAAACTTGCAGGCAAGGTCGCTCTCGTCACCGGCGGTTCGCGCAGCATTGGTGCGGCGATCGTAAAACGGCTCGCGTCCGACGGTGCTGCTGTAGCATTCACTTACAGTTCTTCCAAGGCCAAGGCCGATGAAGTTGTGACCCAAATTCAATCCGCTGGTGGTAAAGCGATCGCGATTGAGGCCGATTCCGGTAATGAGGCAGCCGTGCGCGCCGCCGTAAAAGAGACCGTCAAAACCTTTGGCGCTTTGGATATCCTGGTCAACAACGCCGGCGCGTTGGCAATCGCGCCAATCGACCAATTTAAAACCGAAGACTTCGACAAACTCATCGCCGTCAACGTGCGCGGTGTCTTCATTGCCATTCAGGAATCGTCACAGCATCTTCGCGATGGCGGGCGCATTATCAACATCGGCAGCACTAACAGCGACCGTATGCCTTTCGCCGGCGGTTCTGTTTACGCCCTTACAAAAGGTGCAATCGCCGCTTTCACCAAGGGCCTTGCGCGCGACCTTGGCGCGCGTGCAATCACAGTCAACAACGTTCAGCCCGGTCCGGTCGACACAGACATGAACCCTGCAACAACCGATTTTGCCAAAGCCACCCTTCCGCTGCTGGCTGTCGGCCGCTACGGACGCACCGAAGAAATCGCCAGTTTCGTTGCGTATCTTGCCAGTCCCGAAGCGAGCTACATCACCGGCGCGAGTCTTACTGCCGACGGTGGCTACTCAGCGTAACTCTCCATCACCTGAACTCTGAAGTACAATAATAACCACAGACCATCCAATGAAACCAAACATCCTTAAAACGAACGACACCACGCTCCCCACCATTGCCCGCTTAACGCTAGGCATAGTCATGTTCCCACACGGTGCTCAAAAAGTCCTCGGCTGGTTTGGCGGCTACGGCTTTAGCGGCACGATGAACTTCTTCACCGGCCAGATGCACATCCCGGCGGCGTTCGCCTTTCTCGCCATTGCCGCTGAATTTGCTGGTTCACTTGGCCTGATAACCGGCTTCCTCTCGCGCATCGCTGCATTCGGAATCGCAATGAACATGATTGTTGCTGTCGTGATGGTTCATGCCGGGAACGGGTTTTTCATGAACTGGTTCGGCAACCAAAAAGGCGAAGGCATCGAATATCACATCCTCGCAATCGGACTCGCCTTGATCGTCATGAGTGCGGGCGCCGGAAAACTCTCCGTCGACCGAGCCCTGACCGCCGAAAAGCAGCCGCATAACGCCCTTTCAAAAACCCAGTCTGTCCCTGTTGCCAATTCTTGACTTTAACGGGTGAACCTTGGACATTACCACGCTCTGGTCGGTAGGTTACCCAAGTGGCCAACGGGGGCAGACTGTAAATCTGCTGGCTTACGCCTTCGATGGTTCGAATCCATCACCTACCACCATCTTTTCTTTTTGAGCGCGAAGCCTTGTGCGCCTTCTTTTGTGGGTCCCTTTTCACTTTGATTTAACTAGCCAGCAATTCGCTGAGATGCGACATCGTCGGGACGCGGTCACTGATAACTTTGATTGATACCAGGATCGGGACGGACAGGAGCGCACCAGGAATTCCCCAGAGCGCTGTCCAAAAAATCAGCGAGACGAAGATGACGACGGGATTAAGAGTGAACCGGCGCCCAAGCAGGATGGGCGTAATCAAGTTTGATTCAAGTAGATGGAGTAGTAAATACCAAGCGGGTGGAAGCAGGGCTTGCCACAAGGATGTTTCGAATGTGAGGAGACCGACCGCTGCCAGCAGAAGCACCCCAGCGACCGGACCGAAGTAGGGGACGAAGTTGAAGGACGCCACCAAAATGCCCCAAAGCGCGGCGTTGGGGACGCCAGCGAAATAAAGGCCGGCGCTGACTGCGATGCCGAGGCCGACGTTGATAAGGGTGATAGAGAAAAAATAATTGGAAATGCTCTGCTGAATCTCGTGACTGATCTCAACGGCGTTTTTCTTGTTGCTCAATGTCGGCATCATCCGCACGAGCTTCTGCAAAAACAAATCGCCGGAAGCGAGCAGGAGATAGAGCAGCACCAGTGTTTCGCCGATTCCTATCATAAACGTCTCGGTCCAATTCAGAAACGAAGTCGGGGCAGAAGTATTCTTGAGCTGGACGGTCGGCGTTTTCTTTTGTTCCGCTTTTTTTTCGGCCTCGGTAGCTCCGAGATTGCTTACGGCGGCGGCGGCATCGCTGAAGCGCGCGCTGGGTGGGAGAATTTTTTGGACGCGTTGGCGCAGGTCTGTCATGTGTTGTGGCGCGTCGTTGATCCAGGCGACGGCAGGATGGCCGAGTTTGTAAAAACCAAATCCGGCGGCCGCAACGACGCAACTAAGCACGATCGCCGCCGAGAGCGCAGGGGGAATGTGACAGTAAGACATCCAGCGGATCACTGGTTTCAAAGTCATTGCCGCTACACAAGCCAGGAAGATCGGCAACATGACAGGGCGCGCGAGATAAAGCAGAGGAATCGCGCCAAGCAAAAGCAAGACGACTTGCAGCGACGGGGCTTTGGTCGGGACAAAAGGTGCGACAACGGCTTCCTCTTTTGCGTCAGCCAGCGGGATTATTTCTGCATTCATAAGAAATCACGGGCGACGTGACCGGTAGGCGAGCCAGACGGATCCGGCCAACTTCGCGCCTTTGAAAATTGTGTTGAGCCACGATGATTTGCCGGTGGACGGTTCGGGATTGCGAAGTGGAAATGCGGACACGAGCAACGTCGCTGCTGAAGCGAGTGAGCCGACAGACTTGACGCGATCGGTCAAAGTGCGGACGCCGTTGGAAATTTCCTGCCATTCGTCGAGCATTTCGGCGCGGTTGATTTCGCTTTCCGCGATCAAAAGTTGTTTGCGCGTCTGCAGCGGATTTACTCGAGGTTTTGTTCCAAACATGCGCGGTCCTTTCTGAGTTGGTCGAGCGTAGCCGGAAGGTTTTGCCAATCGCGCAGCAGCACGCTCAGACGGTGATAGAGAAAACCGGCAGCCGCAGCATAAAAGACGATCAGGGCCAGGAGCACTGACACGGGCGACTGGTTCCAAAACAAAACTACAATCAGCGCGGTGAAGGCCACCCCGGCAAGGAGACCCATGGCCGCTGCGGCGAGCGCCAGCAAAATTGCGCGCACAAGGCGTTCGCGTTCTTCCTGGACTTCGACCATCAACAATTCGATGCGGTTCTCGCCGATGGTGAGCAGGCGCCGCGCGAATTGCTTCGACGCAGCGCCGAGTTGACCGAAACTGACGGTGGTTTCCTCCATACGATCAATCCTTTGCGCGAACAACGGCGCGCGATGCAGGAAACCGAGAATGGCTCCGACGCCGACGCCGATGGCGATCGCTTGATAAGGATTTTCGCGCACGGTTTTATCGGCGGCTTTTGCTCCTTCAACCGCTTTGTCGCGAACGTCGCCATAAATTTCTTTGCCGCGTTCGAGCGCAACTGACGAGGCGCTTGCGAGCGTCGTTGACTTTTTCTCCGGCGACATCAGCGGTGGCAGACATCAAGGCACGCGCGTCTTCGGCCAACTGGCCCATGTCGTTACTGATAGTTTGTGTTTGTTTGTTCATATTTTTGAAAATGGTTTAGCTTCGGAGCCGCAAAATTTTCGCGACTCTGACTGGCAGCAGGGTAGGCATAGCCACGGAGATTCACTATGGGGTGTACACCCCAGCCGAAGACATTTGGGTCGTTCGTTTGATGGAGTAGTGAGACGGACGACGCAGCGCGATCGTCCCTACCTTTCATAAAAGCGGTTCGGTGTAGTCGCATGTAAAAATGACCGAATGTGACCATTTTTGAAAAATGATGGTTGAGAGCCGTTCAGTGTTCTGATCACTGAATCGCACCAAGTGGCACTAAACGGCACCGAATGGCACCGAAAAATGTTTTACTGACGAGTGACGAGTGACGAGTGACGAGTGACGAGTGACGAGTGACGAGTGATCAGCAACGGCCCGTGGGAAGAGACCGCCCGCGCTTGCCTTTTTCCGGATTGGCAGACACCGCAGTGAACCGCACTGAACCGCACTGAACCGCACTGAACCGCACTGAACCGCACTGAACCGCACTGAACCGCACTGAATTTGCGAAAATTTCACACCTTTCGGTTTCGTTGCGCGCATGATCTTGGTTCGGCTGCCGGCAAGTAGCGCGGCTTGTTGATGGTTGATTGTCGACATGTTGGTGGATTTCACTTTTGTTCGCGTTTAACTTTGTCAGTGACTTCACGGACGGCGCAGCGCGACCGTCCCTACCAGTTGATTCGATTGCGTGTCTTGAACGTGAGATGGTGTGACGGCGGAGGAGGTTTGGTTTTTAGTTTCTGGCCGCGGGGAAGGTTGGCCATAGACCCGTTTTAGGGCATCGGCGAATTGGATTCGGAGCGATGATTTGGCGGAATCTGTGGTCTCGGAAACATCGGATGCGGACAGAGCGAGTCGACCGATGGTTGAGGAAGTGTTCAAAGCCTGGGCGACTTGTGAGAGCGTCATCTTCTCCACCTGTTGCTCGCCACAAGTTTCCAAATAGCATTCAACCGCGGAGAGCATTTTTTGTGCGGCGGTCCATTCCTGACGGCGAAAGTGTGCCATGCGAGCGGCCCGTTCGGCCGCTTCTTCCTGCTGCGCGGCGGCCTCGGCAGCGGCTTGTTGCTGCAGAATGCCAGCATTGAACGCGTGGATACGGTCGTTCCAATTGAACTTGCTCGACCATCTTTTGATTGCGTCGATGCTTTCATCCAATTTATCGGTGACTGCTGGCAGTGAGCGGGTGTGGCCGAGTTGGAAGAAAGTGATGAAGGCGCTATAGGCGCGAGGGCTTTCGCCGGGGAAACGAGGGAACGATTTAAAGTCAGAATTCAAAATGCAGAATTCAGAATTCTTTGGCGCGGCTGCGCTCGCTTCGTTGGGTGTTGATCCGCCTACGTCGCACTTCGGCGCGACGAGCGGTTGCTCGATGAACGATTCGGAAGTTTTTGGAGGTTCGGAAATTGCAGTTTGGGCACCGACAAAGGGTCGGGTCACGCCAAGAAATGGCATCGATTGTCGAGCGCCGCCTCCGGAGTTACGTAACGTGGGATCGGCAGCAGGGCAGACTGGGTGCGGCTGAGTAAGTTGGTTGCTTTGTTCGGTGCAGGACTGAGAATTTGGTTCGTCGTGAATTTCCGCGTTCGCCAAGGGAATGATCGACGGGCCGGATGCCGGACCTCGGACAGATGACTGTCGGGGAGGGCCGCCGTCGACAATTCGAGGTCGGCGGTCAATTTGTTCGTCACTACGCTCGGAACTCAGTTCGTTCGGTGTTGAAGCATCGGAAATATTCATATTTGCCGCCCATGTTACAAAAGTCACTTGGACAGTTACGGGGTGTCGCTCGAGAAAGTTATTCACAACCTGTGAATTTCGCTTAAACCATTGATGGGAAGGTTGTTTTATTTACAAAAACTTTTCAAAATGGGGGTTGAAGAGCTAGGTTTGAGGCTTAAAAGGGCAAACCCTGGGCTGGAGGCTGCAACCGCATTGGGGTTGCGCGAGCATGGGTTGGATGACGGGAAGGGCGGGGTGGCGGGTTCTCCTCGCTCCCAGCGGGCATGGTCGTCAGCGAAATCCTGGCGTACCATGTGGCCGATCGATAATCCTTATCTGACAAACCGCAGTGTGATTCATTTCCAAATGAAGGCAGTTTTTCTAATGACTCAACACTTGCTAAAAATGGGGCACTTGAAGAAGCTTTTTGCAAGCGAGTGACCCTCCATGGAAAGCAACCGCCAACCGGAATCCGAAGATAACAAATTGCGGCAACGGCTCGAGGAGTGCCGGTTGCGGGCGCGTCAATTGGACGCCGCGACCCGTGCTCCCGCCAATCTGCCGCTGATCGACGAGCCGCCTCCGCTGACCTTGCCGATGCGGAAACCTTTTTTGCCGGGCTCGATTTTAACGACTTTATTCCGCCATCCGAAAAACGGGCGGACTATCATCTTCAAGCCGGATGAGTTGTCCCAACTGGACAACATGAAGAGCAATTATTTGCTTAAATATTACCAGGACCAGGGTCTGTTCCTGCCTGAAGTCGCGGGCCGTCTGCAAAAGGCGATGGACGATTGCGGCGCTCGATTCGGACGTTTCTTGCGCCACGGCGATTGGCGGGCCACCGTGTTTCAATATGATTCCGGCAAAGAAGCGGATCTGTTGCAGGCACTGCTTCAGTTGCGTCTTTTGGTGGAATGCATCGAAATCTTAACGCCGCCTCTTCTCACCATCAAACGCCTCGCCGATGAAGAATTCGACCTGATCGATGATCTCAACGATTTGACGCGTCTACTTATCTTTTCGTTGTGGGACCGAATCATGGACGGCTGTTCCGAACCGTTAAGCTACGGTTCGCTCGCCTTGTGCATCGCCGGAACGAGCCCCAAATCAGCTGACGCTGTCGCCATGTTGGAATCCGGCTATGCGGCGAGCAACGGTGATCCCGAAGCTTTCAAGAGATGGCTGGGTAAAGGCAATGGCCGCAAAGCCATCGACCAGATCAAAAATATTTTGCGCGAGATAGACAAACACGGCCTCGACGAATTGCTTTCACTGCTCACCCGCCATGCGCTCGACCTTGGTTTGCAACCAGTGACGATCGAGTTCGCCCAGCAGACGCTGCAAAACGTCATTTCGACGCTTGTTTCCCTGGACGGGGAAACATCCGAACCCGAGCGGCGTCGCAGCGCGGTATTGGCCGCACAATTCACGGAAGTTTCACGCCGATATGCGGCAAACTTTTCGGCCGGCAATGCGGATCCGAAAGTCAGTGAAGAAGATTTAAATGCCATCATGGCAGAATTGGATGCCATGGTGGGCATGGACGCGGTCAAACACGACATTCATCGCGCGACCAGCTTCGCGCGTGTGCAAATGCTGCGGCGCGAACAAGGGCTGCCGGTCGTCCAGGCCAGTCTTCACAGCGTATTCCTCGGCAACCCGGGCACTGGCAAAACCACTGTCGCCCGGTTGATGGGACGAATCTATAAATCTCTCGGACTCCTCAAGCGCGGGCATGTCGTCGAATGCGATCGAGGCCGGCTCGTCGCCGAATACGTTGGCCAAACCGCTGTGCGAACTCACGCAGTCATCGACTCCGCGCTCGATGGTATCCTGTTCATCGATGAAGCCTACAACCTGGCTGGGCGCGGCGAGGAAGATTTCGGTGGTGAAGCGATCGAAACATTGCTTAAACGGATGGAAGATGACCGTAACCGGTTGATCGTGATCGTGGCCGGTTACCCTGAGTTGATGCAGGAGTTCATCAATTCCAATCCAGGGTTGGAATCGAGATTCACCAACTATTTAAAATTCGAGGATTATCGACCCGAGCAATTGCAGGAAATCTTTCGGCGTATGACTGCGCAAAGCGGCCTGACCTGTTCGCCGGAAGCGGACCGAAAAGTGGTCGAGGTCTGTGCGCGGCTTTATGCGCAGAGAAACGAGCAATTCGGCAACGCCCGCGCCATGCGCAACTTCTTCGAGCTGGCCGTCCGAAACCAGAGCATGCGCGTAATCACCAGCGGCCGAACCGATCGCGAGGCCCTGACATTACTGCAACCAGAAGACTTGCCCGGCGATGTCGAAATTACGATACCCGGTCCGCTGGAGCGTGAGACACAAAAGTCGAGGATCGCTTCACGGCCGAATTAACTGACTTCTTAGGAGGCATTAATTCTTAATTTTTAAATCTTAATTTCTTCTGTCCTGTTGGATCGCGCTGAATAGTTCAGCCGTGATGACGGCGAATGCTGCGTTTCCCGCACTTGTCAATACTAAGAACCGACCCCTTTTTGAGCTACCCTTCTACAACTCTCGCCGTCTCGCGGTCATATCGAAAGTTTTCTAAGGTGCCTTCGATGAGTTTGTCGATTGCTTGTTCGATCGCAGGCAATGGGACAAGAAACCATTCCCTTGGTTCGACTTGGCCACCAAAGCGGTCTTTTAATTCCAAATCCAAACGAGCGCCTTGGAAAAACTTATGCAGAAGTGCTTCAAGTCGTTTCCGGTTGATATTCGCCAGTTTAAAAGTTGCTACGATTTCCACGTCCGCAAGTAGATATGTAGGATCCCGTTTGGCACTACCGACGCGAGTTTTTATATCCGCGCCGGTCACACCAATTTTGTGAATAACCGACCTATGCTCTGCTACGAATGGGTGTTCTGATTTGCTTCGCAATACATAGATGTATCCGGTTGGCAGGTCATCGGGTTCCTCGATGCCAGAAAAAAGCGGCCCGAAATCTCGAGGCATGATGCGCCGGCTGGCTTTGTCCTTGTTTAAAGCACGCTGCAACGAACGAAGGAGAAGGTCGCTTTCGGTAGCATTGTCATAAATGACGCGCAGCCTGCGATCAGGGCGGCCGTAATCGGTTACAAAAGGCTCGTCCATTTCAGCAACAACTATCTTTTGCCCATCCAAGATGAAGAGGTCGCCCTTTTTGACTTCGGCGTTGTCCTCGTATTTCGTTGTTTGTCTCTGTCCTTCTTTGAGCTCGCTTTGAACTTGCTCGAAGATCAGTTGGAAATCGGCGAAGTCTTTGCAGGGATTTCGCTGAGCGATTTCTTCTGCGGCTTTTATTTCGTCGCGGGGCCGAACGTGTACGAGCTTGGTGACATCATCTTTCGGTTCAACGTCAACGCCGAGCATCGACAGCAAAGCCTCGTCGGTAGGTTCGTCTTTCAACTGCGCAACGGCATGATCTGCTTCAGCACCAAGCAATCCGCGTGAATCCAACTCTCGTAACACCGCGCGACATTCTGCCGACGCGCGAATTTGATCGAGCCGAACAGCGTAAAGACGCTCGAAAATGTCGCGATTTTCTCCATGCTGAGGTACACGCCCATTTTCCTCAATGAATTGAACAATTTCCTCATAGCCGGCAATGATGCGCTGTTCTCGGGCAGGCCGCCCGCCGCTCGAAGTGGGTTCGGTATCGACACCAAGTTCGCCTAAAAGGTCCAAGTCATCGTCGTTAATACGGTCAGCCATTTTTTTCTTCCTTCGCTTTCTGTTGTAGGAAAGCCACCCCTTCTGCCATCCTTTTCTCCCATGGATCTTGCGCGGTTAGCGAAGGCAGCCTGCCCTTTTCCTGCTTGAACCGTAGTGCCCGCTTTGCCAATTCGCGTGCGTCCTCAATCGTTAGGTTAATCCGCCGACCAGCGATGACTGCAGCTACCTGTTTTAGGCGTTCTTCAGTCATTGACTTGGCGAGAATGGTGTACGCTTCCCCAAAAGGATTGATGCGGTCGATAAGATCAATGTCAAGTTCGGTCACAGACAGAGCGAACTTCCGGATACCATCAATCAACGATGTGTTTGGCGACGCCACATTTCCTGACTCAGTCAGCAATTTTTTTGCCTGCTGAACGATATTTAGAGCAGCGATAGCGTGTTGCCGGACAGCTTCCTGATCTTCATCATTTAGATTTGGGAACTTCTCTTTTACAATTTTCCCCATTCGCAATTGCGTCAGTTCCTCTGGAACCAACTCTTCGTCAAACATCCCTCGCTCGATCGCTTGTTTGTCCTGCACAAAAGCAGTAATCAACTCAGTCAAATCCTCGCGGCAGATGCGCTCTGCCTCCTGGCTTTTTGGCTCGGCAAGGCCTTTAATTTCAAGTTGGATTCGACCCGTGTCGGAGTTAATGCCAACATTACATTTGCTCGGATCATAACCACCTTCACCGTAATTGAACCCCTCGCTTGGACCGCTGTTCTGGTTTTTTGGCTTGAACTCAAATCGCGGTGCTAATACCTGCTCCATTAACAGGCTGGCAGCGATCGCCTTCAATGTATCATTGACCGCTTCGGTCACTGCGCCTTCGGTCGCGTCGGGTTCGGCAATAAGATTGGTGAAACGGGCACGCGTTTTGCCGGGCGCATCGCGAGTAGTGCGACCTATGATCTGGTACAATTTCGGTGAGGCTCGAGCGATAACCAACGGTGAGGGCGTGTTCGCACCATATCCAATCGAAACCCTCCTTAGCCATCCCTAGAGCAATGATAATATCGACGTGGTCTCGATTGTTCTTTTGCGCCGAGTCCTTAAGGGCTGATGAAACCTTCTCCCGTTTTGAAGGAGTATCATCTACCAAATCCGCGATTTTCAGGATTTTTCCGCTCGCCGTTTTCACGAGCTGAAAACCAGTTTGAGGGTCCGCACCTTGCCATTCACCAAGTTCCTCGATGATATGCTCAACCTCTCGAATCTTATCTTTTGTGCTCTCCCGAGCGTTGACGTTAGGTATGTGGACAATCGTTTTCTCGTAAGGGTTTAGAACGTTTAGAATCTCGCTGGTGAAATTGCCCGCGTAAAAATAGTAACCAATGTCAAGCTGCTTCAGGTATTCGTAACCGTTTAGCTGCTCGTAATAAGTGTAAGTTACCGTATCAAACCTTGATTCGTCATCGGGGTGTAATACCGCTTCGGCGTCCCCACGAAAGTACGAACCGGTCATCGCGACGATATGTGTTTTGTCACGCGCCATCAACTGCCGGATGTTTTCACCCAGCCTGTTGTCAGGATTCGCGGAAATATGATGAAATTCGTCCACAGCAATGAGTCGGTCGTCGAATGCTTCCACGCCAAACCGATCTACGGCAAACCGAAACGTTGCATGAGTGCAAACCAACGTTTTATCTATGGTTTGCAAAAACTTCTGTACCGAATCTACCTTTCCGTTGGTATCGGAACCGGGTGCATCGCACAGATTCCACTTCGGTTTGTACTTTCCAATCGGCCCAAAAGCCAAACTGGCTTAACGGCTCATCGTGGAAGCTGGCCCCAATCGATCTCTCCGGCACAACGATGATCGCCTGCTGCAAGTTTTGGTTTGTAAGCTTATCTAAGGCTACGAACATTAGAGCCCGGCTTTTTCCTGAAGCTGGAGGTGATTTAATAAGGAGGTACTGTTCGCCGCGCTTTTGCCAAACGCGTTCCTGCATTGGGCGCATTCCCATGGCGTTGGGTTTTGTCGAGCTACCGTTATGAGCATATTTTACGGTAACGCACGGGATCGATTGTTTACTACGAAAGACCTCACGAGATTGCTCGACATCGCCGGATCGCTCGTGGTGACGAGCGAGCAGGTCAGGCAATTCCTTTTCAAACTGATCGCGTATCGTTTGATATTCGGCAGCTTTATCAAGCGAAATATGTTGCTGGCGGATGATACGTTTCATGGTCGTTTCTTTCTCGGCACGTCGAAGGCTGTAACGGGATAAATGGTATCGCGGTCGATTTGCTCGTAGGCAACCATCAGGTGTCGACCCGCGACGGTATCTCCAAAGACGACCGGCCTACCGGAGGACCGGCTAATATCTGTGCCTTTAGGATTCTGCACGGCCTCTTCGACTTCCTCCTTAGTTATGCAGTGCTTCTTCGCGATATGTTGCACGTTTCCATTTGGGTCGTCGTCGCGGTCCCAAAGTATGCAATTGAAGTTCGGCCAGCTCATTCGACGCAGCCTTTCGTGTTGCCACCGGTGCCTTTTTTAACTGGCTCCGTCCGCGAAGTCATCTGCGTGTAAAGTTCAAAAAGTTTTTCAAGTCGCTCAGTGTCATTCTTAAAACGACGACCGATATAGATTCGTTCTAAAGTCTCATCGGTCCGTTGGTGTGCTTCGCACAAGTTTAACGGCATCGTCTCACCGTCGTAAAGTTCGGCTATTGTTGCCGGGAAATGAGACTCGCGTGCTAACAGGATTTCTTCGGCGCACCGTGTTAATTCTGCTTTGTTTCGCTCGGTAAGCATGGGAACCGGGAAAGTGTTCCAACCCAATGTATTCGAATACGAAAACCGCATTTCCAATCTTACGCAAACTGTACCAATCCAAACCCAATGGAGGCGGGACGCAACGAGCGCCATTGTCCAAAGAGGTTGATCATACAATGCAAAGCACTTGTTCGAAACTACACTATCGTTTCTGAAGAGATCGACCGGCAGAACATCCCGATTCTCGGACGATACAACAGGGATAGCTAGCAGGTGACGCTCACTTCGGTTCATTTCGCGGAACTGATGCAGGCGTTTAACCATGCCGTTTGACATTGCGTCCTTGGAGTTTGCGCGTTCCTTCGCACCACTTAGTAGACGCGCCCGAATGTCTGCGATCGCGACCACGTGGGGCTCGGGCTCGTTCTCGAACCAGAGACAGTAACGCGGTCTCCCGTTGATTACTTCGGTGGATCCATAGAAGCGTTTCACGTATTCTTTAGGAAAACCCGATTGAAGGTATCTATTTCTTTCGTTTTGGCTCAGCAACAGGTGTGCCGAAAGTCCATAATAGTTGCCTTTAACCATCGCAGGCACAGCCGAAATCGGCCGGCTTGCCGACGTGACCCAATGATTCGGCTGCGGCAGCAGGTAGGCATTTATGTTTTCGGCTTCTACCTTGAGATCACCATCAAAAATGATGGCCTTTCCTGTCTTAAATGCCGCGCCAATCACTACGACCGTCACACCGGCATCGTGCGCAGCCAGATTGCTCCACTTGAACGAACGCACGGCAAAAACAAACCTCAATCCACGATTAAAAAGTGGCAGCCAAAAATTCGAAACGTGCTGCCCTTGACAAATGCTATTCGTCGCGACAAATGCGAATTGAGCAGAGCTAAGTGCAGCGAACTCATACGCCTTGTAAAACCAGCCGCAAACGTAATCAAGCAGTCCCCATTTTTCCACCTTGCCCGCGAAGAGCCGCCGAAGGTCTTCTTTCTGTTGCAGCGATTTTCGCGCGTTTCCCTTGTACGGGGGGTTGCCGCAAATGTAAATTTCTCCACCTTCGTTTTGAAACTGAATTTCGGCCTGGTCTAATGGTGTATTGAATAGATCATCGCCTTGGAGTTTCACCACCTTGCCTTCCGGTCGGCATACACTGACCCAATCAAGGCGCAGTGCGTTTCCACACGTAATCCAGTTCGCAGCTTCCAACGGCAGAAATTCGGCAAGAGCTAGTTTTTGCCCACGATAAAGTACGTCACATTGATACTCGGCAATAATTAGCGCGAGGCGCGCGATTTCGGCGGGAAAGTCCCGAAGTTCGATACCGCGAAAATTCGTAAGTGGTATTTCGGATGAGTGTTCCAGTTCATTGCGGCGCCGATTGATTTCCGCTTCAATTTCTCGCATTGCCTTGTATGCGATAACAAGGAAATTGCCCGAGCCACACGCTGGATCGAAAACGCGGATTCGAGAAAGGCGCTGGCGAACGTTGAGAAGCTTGCGCGGATTGTCTCCTGCTTCCTGCAGTTTCGCCCGAAGATCATCTAGGAAAAGCGGGTTTAGAACCTTGAGTATATTGGGGACACTTGTGTAATGCATGCCCAGCGCACCGCGTTCCTCATCGTCGGCGACGGCTTGGATCATGGAGCCGAAAATATCCGGATTGATTTTTGTCCAGTCTAACCCACCAACGTGAAGAAGATATGAGCGCGCGATCTTGCTGAATCGAGGAACGTCGAGGGAGCCCGAAAAAAGGCCGCCATTTACGTACGGAAATAAGTTCGCCCAACTACGGATTTTGGCCGACTCGCGATCCGTAAGCTTGGTGTTCATCGAGCGAAATAACTCGGCGATTACCTCATGTGTGTTGGAGGAATCCCTCGCGCTCATTTGATCGATCGTGGCTGTAAACAGGCCCTTTCCGTGAAAGATGTCAGTGTCTTCGGCAAAGAAGCAGAAGATGAGTCGCGCCATAAAATGATTCATGTCATGACGGCGTTGCTCAGTGCCCCAATCTGGATTGTCCTTGAGCAACTCAATGTAAAGGCGGTTCAGGCGGCCGGTGGCCTTGATGTCAAACGCGTTTTCCCGAATCTGTTTAACCGTGGTAATTCCAGCGAGCGTTAAGAAGAAGCCG
The DNA here is from genome assembly GCA_963702845.1 of uncultured Verrucomicrobiae bacterium. GTDB lineage: Bacteria > Verrucomicrobiota > Verrucomicrobiia > Limisphaerales > Palsa-1400 > JAICXV01. Next base: position 5,414,096 of record OY969763.1, read on the forward strand.
AAATGGTCGGAAAAGTCGGCGTAAGCACAGGCAACGGTTTCGCCGTCGCCTACGTTTTCGGCCTCGAAGGTTTTGCCATCGGTCGCGAGGATGAATTTCGCCTTCTGACGGATAGTTGCGGGGCTTTGTCGCAGCGCCCCGAGCGTGGCGGTCACTTCACCTTCAGCGCAAACTTTAATGTGTATGTTATTCCGTTGAAGAATCGCTCCAGGCAAGTCGGACTGATTTGAGTTCCCGCTGCGCAGGCGTTTGATTGTCGTATCCTTGTTTCCAAATGCCTCAAGAAAGGCGTACGGAAAGTTGGCTGCGTCAAAGGGCGCTGCGGCAAGGTTTGAAACTGCTTCTTCGATCTCAACTGCGTTCATCTGGCAGTCCTATATCTTATCCCACCTCTGGTGGATTTGAAGGAGCAATCCGTTTTCACTTTTTTTTGCGTTCCGATGAGCGACAGTCTTATGCGAGAGATGGTTAAAGTGGAAGGAATTTTGCGCGTACGAGTATGCAAACGAGCCGGTCTCTCGGCTGCCATGTTTCTGCCAAGTGGTAATTGCCGAGCGCAAAGAACTTCATCCGCTCGCAAATGCAGTTTCCCAAGCCCTGCTTGACACAGTAGCGACTTTACTATATTCTGCAGCCGCTGCTGAATTTGCAGCTTTGGGCCGACACCCAAAAACGCTCTTTGAAAGTCATTTGAGCCACTGCGACGGGACCGTTAAGAACACCAATTTAATGTTGTTCGTCTCGTGCCCGCCGACGTGATCAACGGAAACCCCTGCGTTCAATTCAGACGTAACCAAATATGACTAAATATGAGTAATTATGACCAAAAATATTTTTTCTTACCTTGGAAGTAGGGATTTAAATTTTCTCTGAAGTTGGTGGCCGCGTGCTAACGTAGGTGGCCGCGTGCTAACGCACCCGTCACGAAAGTCGCAACAAGTTGCCAGAAGTAGAAGGAAGTTGCAGGAAGTTGAAACATTTTCGCATGTTTTTTTCCGCTTCGAAATTCGATCGCGACCCGCACGTTCCTGTCCTTGCGTCTTTTTGGGGCCCTTGCGACTTTGCGTTGATCACCGGCGCGTGGCTGCCAACTGCGCATCGAGACGTTTAGATGAAACGGAAATTGCGGTGCCGAGCTCTTGCGCGAACAGAGAGACTTTATACTCCTCGACCATCCAACGATAAGTGTTGAGTTGGGTGCGCTGTTCGGTGGACCGGATTGGTTCCGCTTCAAGCTGTTTCAACGCTTCGACATAAGGCGCGAGTTGGCGCAATCGCTCCTGATTCTTAACTGGATTCAAGGCGGCGCGCTCAGCTCGAATCAGGAGCGCTTTGAGATAACGAGGCAAGTGCGTCAATCGTTCGTAATCGATTCGTTCCAGAAAACGCGATGGCATGAGATGAGTCAATTCATCGGTCAGCGGATTCACGCCCGCTGGACTCACGCCCGTTGGACCGGCAGCTCCAATTTGGCTGAAGGATGAAAGCGTCTGAGCACGTGGCTTCGTTATGGGAACGGACGCGCCAATTTTTTGTTGTACTTGTTGTCGCAATTGCAGAATCGGCCCGAGACGATCGATGAATTGCTGGGCAAGTCCGGGCAGCCGTTCTCGCGCAGCGGCGACGGCGGCTTGAAAATCTTTTTGGGTCAATGCGGCTAATGGTTCTGCCGGCAAAAGATAATGCTTCAGATGTTCCAGTGCAGTTTCGCGCAACTCCTCACTATCGCCCAGCGGCGCATAAAGCGCGTCGTAACGAGCCAAGGCGCGCAAATCTTTTTCCAACCACGCAAGATCTTTTTGAATGGCGAGTTCAACAAGACGTTGCGTTCCGAGCAGACTCGAGTTTCGCGCAAGATCGGCGCTGCGAAACAAACGCAGGTTCACCACTCCTTCTGCGAATTCCAATCCCGGCCACGCGTAGAGAGGGAGGCCCGACCCTTCGCTGACCGTGATGCGTTCAGGCAAATCGCCGCACGTCCATTCCGTAACGCCAAAGCGTTCCCATTTCTCAGCGGCACGCGTCCAATCTGCCGAGTCGGATTTCGGCGACGGCTCGGTTTTGGCTTGCTGGAGATTTCGTTGCAGTTGCGCGAGGTCGCGTCCGCTGCCGAGCGATTTGCGATTGTGATCGAGAATGTCGATGCGCGGTCGCAGGTGCGCCGGCAAGGCATTGGCAGGCCATGCCGAAACTGGAACTTCCACGCCATAACGCTTGTGAATAAAGCTGGCGAGATCCTGGAGAAACGAATTTCCCGACGGCTGAAAGTCGCTGACGATCTCGGAGACCTTCGGCGGAAAGGGCATCAACTGCTTTCGAATCGCCTTTGGAAGTGCGCGTAAAAGTTCGCCGATCATTTCTTCGCGCAAACCGGGCACGGCCCACTCGATCAACGAAGCCGAAGTGGACTGCGCAATGGCGAAAGGTAATTCGATCGTCACGCCATCATGTTCTTCGCCTGGAGCATACGCATAAGCGAGCGGTACTGGCTGGCCTCCGATCGGCACCACTTCGGGAAAAGCGTTCGCATCGAATTGCAACGTTTCGCCGCCGGCTAAATCAGCTTCAGAAATACAGAGACGTTCTTGCGCACCGGGTTCGCGCAAGAAACGGTTCAGGTCGTGAATCGAAGAAACGTTCTCGAGATGCTTCGCGTAAAACTCACTCAACACCTGGTCGAAATCACCGAGGTCATACTTACGAACGCGCGTGCGCCAGTTCTCGATCTTTTCGCGAATGCTGCGGTTGTGAGCGAGAAAATTATATTGAGGCGGCAACTCTGGTTTGTTCTCCGCCGTCGGAGTGAGAATGCGAACTTCATCGCGGTCGGCGTCGCGCTCATCGCTTTGTCGAGCGCGCGAAGGAAATAAACTCTCCTCCACCAAAGCGGAGCGAATGAAAATTGCGGTGGCTTCTTTCGCGTTGATATTCCCGTAGGCAACTTTGCGACGCTGCACTTCCAATCCGTGCAACGTGATGATTTCTTCAACGAGCACATTTCCGGCAATTGGCGTTCCAATGCGGATTCTGGTGCGTGACTTTGCAGCAATGCGGTGCGAGTTGAAAAATCCATTGCGGATCAATGCCCGCCAAAGTGCGCGCAAACAGTTGTGACGTTTCCACAATTTCCCCAGCGACAATCCATTGAGGCTGATTGGATTTTGGTTTCGGCGGCGGCTTGGTGCCTTTGGTGATTTGTTTTTTCTGCGGCTCGCCGCGCGAATAAAGAGCCGAACCAGGAAACACGGAGACCATGCGGTTGCCCGCCGCCTTGTAATTGTTGCGCTCTTCGAAACGCGCGACGTGGCCGATCAGTCCGGCGAGAATCGAGCGATGGATCGCGTCGTAAGCGGCGTTGCTCTCGTTCAGCTTGAACGTGCCGAGATCCTCGAGCGCATCGTGCAATTGGGAATAAACGTCCTGCCATTCGCGCATCCGCAAGTAGGAAAGAAATGTTGGCTTGCAGAATTTGCGACGCTGGCCTTGCGTGCGCAGACGATCCCACTGGTCATGAACGGCGTTCCAAATATTGAGCAGCGAAAGAAAATCCGATTGTGGATCGGTGAACTTTTGTGCGCGGCGGCGGCAGCCTCTTTTTGGTCGAGCGGACGTTCGCGGGGATCTTGAATGCTCAAACCGGCGGCGATGATCAATAATTCCGCGTCGCGTGTTCGTGCTGCGATTGGAGCAACATGCGGCCAAGCGTGGGATCAATCGGAAGCCGCGCGAGGTCTTCGCCGAGACGCGTGAGTGCGCGATGTGCATCCAGCGCGCCGAGTTCCTGCAAGCAGCGCATAGCCATTTGCAATCGCAGCGGGCGCGGGCGGTTGGACGAACGGAAATGTTTCGATGTCGCCGAGATGAAACGCTTTCATCCGCAGAATGACTTCCGCGAGATTGGCGCGTTGAATTTCCGGCTGCGTGAATGCGGGACGCGCGTTGAAATCCTCCTCGGAATAAAGCCGAATACAAACGCCGTCCTCGACGCGTCCGGCGCGACCTTTTCGTTGGTTCGCGCTGCTCTGCGAAACGGGCTCCACGGGCAAACGTTTCGTGCGCGTTCGCGGGTTGTAACGACTGATGCGCGCAAGTCCGGCGTCAATGACATAACGGATTCCCGGAATGGTCAGCGATGTTTCCGCGATGTTCGTGGCGATAACAATTTTGCGTCGCGATGAAGGAGCGAAAACACGTTGTTGATCTCCCGCGCTGAGCCGGCCGAACAACGGAATCACCTCCGCTTCACCGGAAAAACGCCCTTCGAGTTGATCGCCGGTTTCGCGAATGTCGCGTTCCCCCGGCATGAAAATCAGCACGTCGCCGGAACTGATCTCATAAAGTATGCGCTCGGCTGCTTGCACTGCAGCATCCACGTAACTCATATCCCCGCGTTCCTCGGAGACGGCGTCGAGCGGTTGATACTGAACTTCGACGGGATAAAGCCGTCCGGAAACTTCGATGATCGGCGCGTCGCCGAAATGGCGCGAAAACATCTCCGTATCAATCGTCGCCGAGGTGATGATCAGTTTTAAATCGTGACGGCGCGCCAGCAAGCCTTTCAAGTGGCCGAGCAGGAAATCGATGTTCAAACTGCGCTCGTGCGCTTCATCAATAATGATCGCGTTGTATTCCGAGAGATCAGGATCGCCCTGCGTTTCGGCGAGCAAAATTCCATCGGTCATCAGCTTGATATAAGTTTGCGCACTGGACCGATCATCGAAACGGATTTTGCATCCGACTTCACGACCCCAACTGACGTTCAATTCTTCCGCAATACGTCGCGAAATAGAAAGCGCGGCGACGCGACGCGGTTGGGTGCAACCAATTTTCGCTTCGATGCCCAACCCGGCTTCGAGACACATCTTGGGAATCTGCGTGGTCTTTCCTGAACCCGTTTCACCAGCAATAACGACCACTTGATGCGCCCGAATCGCGGCAACGATTTCATCTTTCCGAGGAGTGATCGGAAGATCCGGCGGATACGTCACTCGCGGAACCTTGAGCCGACGCTCTTCGCGCAAAGCGATGGAGGTGCGAACTTGTTGGAGCAATCGATCCAACAACGCATCGCGCTGACCCGGATGATGTCGATCGCGCAGCAATCGTCCGACCCGCCGACCGAGTCGAACCCAGTCGGGCAAGAGACATTGCGGTAGCAGCTTTTTTAGTTCTTCGATTCGAGCGTCAACCATGCAAGCAAAGTAAGGATAGCTTGGTGGGACTACTCTGGAAAGCGCGGGAACTTTTTGGTTTTGTGCCGGGGGGTTCGCAATCAGTCCCCGACGATGATCGACAGAATTTTATGAATGTATTTATCACAGGCCAGCGGTGGATCAGCGAATCAGAACCGGATTGGAATCAAAATCCGCCAATACGACACGGGCAACCGCAACTAGTTGAGGCACACCTACCGTCCACAGTGGCGCACTTGCAGTGGACGGGTGCGAATCTGAGTAGCGTTGTGTCACGTCAATTCACCTTTCCTAATCTTCTGCATCCATATGGACACGAGACGATGTTATGTTTAGTGGACCGGGCCTTCGGAGACTGAGGAGAAGGTGGCGACAATCCGGCGGATGCGTTTCGTTACCTGGTCGCGACGAAGTCGCGCGTGGTTGTGCAACGGAAGTTGAGCGGGTTGTGAACTAGGGCTCGCCTCTGGTTATTTCTTCGTTGTTAATGGTCTTCAGCCGCGTCAGCGCTGCCTCGGCCATAGGCTTTGGTTGCGAGGAAAAATGCGATGATCTCAATTAAAACGGCAGAACATTACTGTTGGGCGGGGAAATGTGATGGATGGCATTTGTTAAAAGATAACGCCTGCAGCGTGATCCAGGAGCGAATGCCGCCAAAAACGTCAGAAATCGCGCACTATCACATTAAGTCGCGACAGTTCTTTTATGTTCTGTCTGGCGAACTTTCCATCGTGCTCGATGGTCAATTACATGAACTACACGTTGAAGAAGGGCTGGAAGTTCCTCCAAAAGCAACTCATCGGGTCTTCAATGGTGCAGACAATGAGGCTCGTTTCATAGTCATCCGCGTAAAAGTCTGAACGTTGTCGCAGGCACTGCGCCGTTCACGAACGGTAAAGACAAACCCTTTCCTCCTTGCCGGACGGGCTAGTTGTTGGGCCTACGCAGCAATTAATTGAGACCTTGGCCTGCTGGGAGGTGTTTCGGAACTTCGAACGCGCGGTCATATCGGTAACGGGCCGCCTTTGACGCTGCGGCCCTGGGTGGTCGGGTTACACCTAATAGCGGATGGCAGCTTTATATCGTACGGTGTGAATGAAAGGGGTTATTACGATGAATATTAATTCACTAACCCGCAAATTGTATGAAAACTGATGATTCAAAAACCTTGCGGCGAGTAAAGTGGGATGAAGTCGTCAGGCAGGGCGACTTCGTCATTGCCGGAAAAGGTTTCGAGCCTTGGGAAGGGCCGACTGGTTTCCGAGCCGATTCGTTTCTGAAACCCATCTACCGCACGCGGCAGTCCATTCCAACGCGACTTGAAAAATGAAGGTTTAAAAAGATTAGCGAACGACTGCAAGTTGTTGTGAACTTTTTAAAGACAATACTCCTGACCTGCGTCCAATTAATCAAACAGGTTTGGTTACTTCCCGAGACAATCCTGAACGCGTTCCGCATGCGAGAGCGGGCAATCGTATTGGATGAACGTGAAGCCGAACGGCTCGACCGGTTGCGCAATCCGTCAAAGTATCGAGGAAAATAATCAGCCCAGAAAGCTGCGGCTCAATTGACACGCCACTACACGACCCAAGCTCAGCGCTCTTGTGTTAGGCGTTGCCGTCATCAGGACGTCCAGAAAAAAGTCGGCGGATCGTTTGTCCCTTCCACATCCACAGCCCCGAGAGGAGCACGACGGGAAAATAGAAATAACGAAAAAAAGGGAGATACTGCCGTGTCTCTTCTGGCGGCCCGTAAATGTAGCCAAGAAGCGTCAGGCCGAAGACGATGTGAATCCAGCGAAGAATCGAACGTTTGGTTGTGTCTTTCATTGTGGATGAATGTGGTCTCGATTTTCTGTGCGAGTGTGGCGGCGTCTAACATTGGCGCCTAACACATAGCTCAGCGACCCGGCCCACGGGACGCACCGATTGCAACCAGAGCGCGCGTGCCGGGTTCGCTGCAGCGCATGGTTGGCGGCTGGTATCGCATCTCAAAATCCCTACTGCTCGTGAACAAGCTTGTCATCTACAAAAACCCGATACACCACCTGCGGACGAAAGCTTGCGTAAAGTAATGGTCGCTGCTTCTCCAAGACAACCTTGTGTTTTTCTGCACTGCCGACCATGAACTCATATCGGCGCGGCAGCCTGAAACTAAAACGTGTGAAAATGGATGGACTCTGCGGTGCAACCTGCCGACCGTCCACAATAGCCCCCGGCGAACCCGTTAACCAATTCTGGGAGAACTCAATTTTCGATTTTTCTTTGTCACCAACCTCAATTGTAAATCTCATAAATGCTCCTGACGCTCGAAGTCGCCCAACAATTAATATACGACAACTGTTCGCATAATTTTAATAGGCGAACAAGGGTTTTATGGGGGCGCGGATTTGGAGGACTTGCCGAACATGCCTTATTAACTCCTTCGTCGCCGCTGCGCGAAAGTGAGAGAGGCTTTGTGGTTTGTTTCCCAAGGTAGCGCCCCGCATCCCTCCGCACATCAGAACAAGTTATTTTGGGGACGCTTGCGCGTGGCCCTGGGCTGAGTGCTGTAACGCCTTTGGCGTATCAGAACCCTGTCATAACTTTTTTTCTGGTCGAAAAATTGCGCGTCGATGCGCGCCTATCAACCTGATTTCTCATCTTGCCCGGCTCATCGGAACGTCACCCAGTCCGATTGTGGGGGAGATATTTTATTGTCCCGATGCTACTGTGCATTGAAATGACCACTCTTGGCTGCCAGCGTCACAAATTTCAGATCCAGTTCGTCGACTTTGAATGGATGGACTTGAAATCCAATCCTGATTTCATCACGGCATGGAACACTGATCAATTCAGCGCTTGCGCAAAAATCGCACGACGCTTGTTCAATCGCGCCGTGCCGTGGCGCAACCGCAAAACATGTTCCTGAAACGGAACACCCTCTTCGTAAGCCATCAGCGTAAAAGTCTGACAGGTTGTCGCAGGCACTGCGCCGTTCACGGCGTTAATCACGCGTGACATGTCGTGCGAAACGGCCATACATATTGGCGGCGCGGGTGCGTTCAATGGACAGGTGAGCTACGTTGATTCCGGTTATCAGATCATGGGCATGCAGGCAGGTTGGACATGCCCATTGCCCTATGCCATCAACGAAAAATTCGGACTCACGCCCCCAGACTGCTGAGTTAATGCGGGACGCGGCGATGCAGGATGCCGCGACAATCTTGCAGCGCCTCGCGACATCGCTCAGCGGCTTGAGCGAAGAAGAAGCCGCGCGCCGGCTGGAAGCTTACGGCGTCAACGAAGTGGCGGAGGAACGACGGCACGGGTGGCTCGACCGATTCTGGCTCGCCGTTCGCAATCCGCTCGTCATCCTCCTGACTTTTCTTTCGATAGTTTCTTTCGCCACCGGCGACATGCGCGCGGGGGCAGTGATGATGTTGATGGTTATCCTCGGTGTTTCGCTACGCTTCGTGCAGGAAACGCGCGCGAACAAAGCCGCCGCGAAGCTCAAAGCGATGATCAGTGTCACCGCGACGGTAGTGCGAGATGGGCAACAAAGAGAACTTCCACTGAAAGACCTCGTCCCTGGCGACATCATCAAACTGTGTTCCGGGGACATGGTTCCGGGAGACGTTCGACTCATCACAGCCAAGGACTTGTTCGTCACTCAAGCCACGCTTACGGGAGAATCTCTGCCGGTCGAAAAATCTGAAACTCCGGACACCCGACCCAATCTTTCTCCCATCGAACGCAGCAATCTTTGTTTTCTCGGGACAAGCGTTGAATCAGGTTCGGCAACCGCGGTGATCATCGTGACGGGGCAGCACACTTATTTTGGCCAGGTCGCGCGCAGCCTTGCCGACCAACCGGCCGATACGTCATTCGACAGAGGCGTCAAGAATTTCACCTGGATGATGATTCGTTTCATGTTGGTGATGGTCCCGTTGGTTTTCTTCATCAATGGTTTGACCAAGCACGATTGGAAAGAGGCGTTCTTCTTCGCGCTCGCCGTAGCAGTGGGGCTCACTCCAGAAATGTTGCCGATGATCGCCTCAGTGTGCTTATCCAAAGGCGCGATCGCGATGTCGCGCAAAAAAGTCATCGTCAAAAAACTCAACTCGATCCAGAACTTCGGCGCGATGGACGTGTTGTGCACCGACAAAACGGGCACCCTCACCATCAACCACGTCATCCTCGAATTGTACGTGGACGTTTTTGGAAAGGAGAGTGAAGAGGTCCTTCGCGACGCTTACGTCATCAGCCATATCCAGACAGGACTTAAGAACGTCCTCGATCGCGCAATCCTCAAACACCAGGAGATACACCACGAATTGAACGTCGAGAAATATACCAAGCTCGACGAGTTGCCGTTCGATTTTTCGCGCCGAATGATGTCCGTGGTGGTCACCGATCCAGCCGGGCAAGCGCAACTGTTCACCAAAGGCGCCCCCGAATCGGTCTTCGCCAAATGCACCCATTTTGAAAGTCAGGGAGAAATTTTTCCGATGGACCCGATTTTTGTCGGCGACCTCATCGAAGAAGTCAACGATTTGTGCGAGGATGGATTTCGCGTCCTCGCCGTCGCCAGCAAGAACGTCGAGAAACGCGCCGTCTACACCAAAGATGACGAGTGCGAACTGGTCTTGACTGGTTATCTGGCTTTTCTTGATCCGCCTAAAGACAGCGCCCGCAAGGCGATTGAAGCACTGCGCCAGCATGGCGTCGCGGTCAAGGTCCTGACCGGCGACAACGACCTTGTCACACGCAAGGTTTGCAGTGAAGTCGGCATTCCCGCCGAAAAAATTGTGCTGGGCCACGAGGTCGAAACCATGACCGATGCGCAATTATCGCAAGCGGTCGAAAGCGTCGACGTCTTCGCGCGACTTTCGCCCACGCACAAACAACGCGTCGTCAAAGCGCTGCAAAACAACAAACACGTGGTCGGCTACATGGGTGATGGCATCAATGACGCCCCGGCATTGCGCGCGGCGGATGTCGGCATTTCGGTCGATAACGCCGTCGATATCGCAAAGGAATCGGCCGATATGATCCTGTTGGAAAAAAGTTTAATGGTGTTGGATGAAGGCGTCCTCGAAGGGCGCAAAGTCTTCGTCAACATCACGAAATATGTTCGCATGGGGGCCAGCTCGAATTTCGGCAATATGTTCAGCGTCATCGGCGCGAGCGCCTGGCTTCCCTTCGTGCCCATGTCACCCATCCAGGTTCTGACCAACAACTTGCTCTACGATTTTTCACAAGTGCCGATCCCAACGGACAACGTCGGCGAGCCACAGATCCAGCGGCCGCGACCGTGGAACATGGGCGAGATCGGCAAGTTTATTGTCTTCATCGGCCCGATCAGTTCGATCTTCGACTACACCACCTATTTAATGATGTGGTTCGTATTCAAATGCAGCCAACTGACGCTGATGCCACCGGCGGAACTAGGCGCGCGGTTTGCGCGCGTCACCTCACCAAACGCCACCTACGCCGCCGCATTGTTTCACACCGGGTGGTTCGTCGAGTCGCTCATGACGCAAACGCTGATTGTGCACGTCATCCGTACGAATCGTCTGCCCTTCATCCATTCGCGTGCGAGCTGGCAATTAACTATCACTACGGTGCTGATCATGGCGATTGCAGCCTACTTACCGTATTCGCCACTCAGTGAAACGCTGGGTTTTGTTCCGCTGCCGCCTCTTTACTGGTTGTTATTGCTGCTCACGCTGATTTGCTACGTGGCGTTCACCCAAATGGTAAAAACGCGGCTGCTACGAAAGTCCTGGATATAGAAGTTCCAGCGCGCGGCGAGGTGTCTTGAACTTTGCACCCCCGATCGAGACGGGTCGTGGCAACCCAGTCATTGTCTCGCGACAAAACCAGCCGGAAAGAATGGTGTCAGAGCCCAACGAGGACGCCTTGCGAGCGAGGATGATAAAAACGGTTTGGGTAGGTAGTCCAGAAGCTGGGCGAAAACGGTGCGCCCTTCATTCATAAGGTGAAAACCCGCTGGCTGGCGGTAAAACACCTTTGAAAACCTGGCGTGAAATTGAAATCGAAAAACGTTCCTACAATGAGAAACCGCCGGTATTATCGACCCAAAATCACTGTCACTAGAAACTTAACCGGACAGTAGTGAATCTTAATAGGCGAACAAGGGTTTTATAGGGGGCGCGCAGGTTTGCGGAACATGTCCGTGAAAATCACGCGCCCGCCGCGCCCGCCCGCCAAAAAAATATTTAGGGACGTTTTACCCAGGGTAGGTCCCTGTTGCCCTAACCAACCCTGGGCTGAGTTCTGTAACCCCTTCGGGGTTTCGGAGTAGCTTCGCGATTTTCGGAGAGCGGCACGGACTTTCACGGACGAACACGGACTGGCACGGAGATTTCAGATTTCAAATTTGAGATTTCGAAGGCTGAGGAATACGGGCGAGGCGAAAGGCAGATGGGTGATCGGGAGGGTGCCTAAACAAACCGAATGGATGGTTTGTATTCGAACGTGGGTTTTTTGACTTCGAAAACTCTCCCCAGGAGCCAGTGGGTCGGCCAGTAGGCCAAAAGCCAGAGCGCACCAAGCCAGCCGATGACGTAAACGTTTTGGTTGATCCAGGTTTGCGGATGTTGATCGTTGAAGCCGTAAGTATAATTGAGATTGATCGGAATGTTGGGATCGGCCAGATGCGCGCCGGCGGGCGGCGTGAACCAATAGCAAATCAGCACGAGCGCGGCGGCCAGCGCGGTCCAGGCAATCAGCGCGCGTTTGTCGTAACCGAGCCGGCGCAGCAACCAGAGAAGTAACAGCGGCAGCCAGCCGTGAAACAAAGACAGCCCTCGCGTGAACAATGGCAGGTCGGAATCAAACATGTAAGTGGTCAAACCGAACAAGCGGAATCCCAGCAAGTGACTGCTGAAGTCCACGAGCCAAAGGCATTGCGGAATGAGAATGCCGACGGCGCACATGCTGATGATGAGCGAACTTTCCATCCACATGCCCGCGACGGTGAGAATGAGCGCGGCATCGCAAAACCACAAAAAATTCGTCGGCCCGTAAGAGTGCAAATAGACAGGGATGAGGACGGCAAGGAACGCAGTGACCGTTATCTTTGCGGTCAGTGGAATTTTTATGGGCGAGGCGTTCAAAGTGATGGAACTGCGTTTTGTCGCGGCGTCTCCATGTCCATCCCCAAGTAGCGGCAAATATGGTGGGCCTCGGCCACGTCGACGAAACTAAGCGCGTCTTTGACTTCAGGCGTCCAACGGTGGACGCCGCGGAAATAATCGCTGGTGTCGATGTCTTGCAAGAACACGCGGTTGTCCGGGTCGAGATTGGAGACGCAGAGGACGGTTCGGTTGGTCATAAAATATTTTCTTTCGTTTGAATTTGGTTTCAGTGACTGCCCCCTAAAGGGCCAACCGAAGGAGCAGAATTTCTTCCGCCGCCTTCGGTTGGCTGGGCACCTGGTGTTATTTAATCGTTATGGCGCGGCTTGAAACATGACGCGTCCGTTATCGTTGGTGCCGGGGAAGTAACCCGCACCGAGGTTGGCCTTCTGCAAGACTGCTCCGCCGAAGGTCGTGCGATGGGTCGTGCCGGGTTCAACGAATGTTCCGCTGAACATTCCGCTGGAGAGCGTGAAGTAGAGCGTCACTTTGTTGATGCCGGCGCTGGTGACTTTGCTTCCGCTGCCGAGGGTGACGTCATTGTCCGAGGCTTCGGACAAGTTTCCTCCGCTGAGGCTGACGACACCGTTGGTGATGTTGAGCACGCGAGTGGCCAGGCCAATCGGCGCGACGTAACGGGAACCGGTTGATTCGGCGTCGGTCGCAAAACCGGCGGCGAAGAGTCGGCTCGTGGCAACGGCGGGACGGATCCAGCTCAGTCGGCCGGAGACGTCGTCGCTGGTGCGGTTGGTGAATGTCAACCAACCCAACAGTGAACCGCGTCCGGCATACAGCGAGACATAGACCGGCCATTCACCATTTTTGGAGATGGCTGAGGATTGCGAGACGTGTGTGCCGTCGGCGAGTGTTCCTGTGAGGAGCACTGTGCCATTAGCGTTGACTGTGACTGCGGCGTAGCCGTCGCCTTGACGTGAGACGGTCTTGCCGACATTGCCAGGGATGACGACGGTGTATTTTCCGGCCTGCAGTGCCGGCTGGGTGCGTGCATCGAAGGTGCCGCGATCGCCAGCGAGTAATGAGACCCATTTACCGTCGCTGACCGTGCCGGAGATGCTGTCGGAATTATCCAACGCAACATTCCAGTTGGCGGCGAGTGCAGTGGCGCCGGGGCGTGTGACGGAGCTGTTGCCAGTTCCATCAACGTTCAAGCGGCCGCTGGTGACGTAGCGTTTGCCTTCAGAGGAGAGCGCTGCGGTGTAAGCACCCTGGTCGCTGAGGACGAGAGTGAATGCGCCGGAGTTGGCGTTTTCGACTGAGGCCGCTCCCATGAACAGGCCGTTGAACGTGCCTTTGGCGCGGAGGAACGGATTAGGCACGAAGTTCGCGGTGATATAGACCCCGCCTTGCATCGTGAAGGTCAGCACAGTTTGGCTGGAAGCTCCTGGGACACCTGTCCAGCTTGCCAACACCTGGCCTGTGCCAGGTTTCGCTGTGAGCGTGTAGGTCTTGCCGATCTGGAGGAATTGTCCGTCCAGGTTTGGAGTGACTGTTCCAATGCCGGTCGTGAAGAGGCGGAATTGGGCGAGCGTGATGGCTTTGATCGGACCGGCGCAATTGGCGGAGGCGACGGCTGTGCGTCCCTGGCAAGTGTCAGTGCCGCGGGCAGTGATGACTTCCGTTGCAGGATGCGTTGCCAATGTCATCGTATAACTACCGCTGAAGTCCTCTGATTCACCGGGCGCGAGTTCGATCGGCCCGAGCAAGACAGTGTTCGTAACGGGGTAGCTGCTAACAACATAGACGTTGGTCAGGACGATATTGCCGGTGTTAGTGACCGAACCGGTGAACGCATACAAGCCGCCGAGAGGCACTGTGCCGGACGGACAGTTCTTGAACACTGCAATGAGCGGTGTCGTGAGCAACGGACATTCAGCGGACGAGGTCGCGGACACTGTGTCGCCTGAGCAACGGTCCTGGCCGGTGGCGGTGAGCGTGTCAACAATCTGGCAGCAGCAGAGCGGAGCTGTGTAAGTGTTACTGAAGCTTGCCGTGCCACCAGGAACGAGCGTGATAGGTCCGATAACCGGCGTATTGTTCGTCGGCATATCGTCAACCACGAACACGTTGGTGAGCGTTACATTTCCAGTATTGGTCACAGTGCCAGTGAATGTATAAGGCGCGCCGCGCGGAGTCGGGAACTGCGGGCAGTTCTTGATGACTGCGATTGCAGGGAGCGTCGCTTTGACAGGGCAGGTCGTCGTCACGCTATTGGAAACAGCGGATTGCGAGCATGCGTCGAATCCGATGGCAGTGACAGTGTCGTTGCCGCAGAAGTCTGCGATAACCGTGTAGGAACCGGTGTATTCAACGACTTCTCCCGGTGCGAGGGTGATGGGGCCGAACACGCGGGTGTTGTTGCGAGGCTGGGTGTTCACGATGGTCACGTTGACCAGGGTGATGTCGCCGGAGTTACTGACGCTGCCGCTATAGTGCAACACATCGCCAGGATTGGTGATCGTTGGAGGACATTGTTTCGTAACAACGATTGCGGGCGTCGTGAGCACCGGACACGTTTTCGTATCGGTGTCGCTAACGATCATTCCGGTGCAAGGCACAACGCCTGTTGCGGTTGCCGTGCTGGACTGCGAGCAGCAGTTCAACGGCACATGATAGCTGCCGCTGAAGGTTGCGCTTGCGCCAGGGGCGAGGATGGGAACCGTCAGGATCGGCGCGGAGCCGCTGCGGTTATTGTAGACGAGGACGTTCGTCAGTGTGACGGTGCCGTCATTGGCCACGATGCCGGTGTAATTCATTATACCACCGGGGCTCGGCGCGGTTGCGGGGCAGAACTGGGTGACTTCGATGCTCGGAAGTCCGCCGGTGACGGGGCAAGTGGTCGTTGCGGAGTTGCTTGCGATCGTGCCGTTACAATCGGCGCCGGTCGCAGTCGCGGTCGTAGTGACGGAGCAAGCTTCCGGAGGGACAACATAGGTTCCGACGAAGTTCGCTGTGGCGTTCGGCGCGAGTGAAGCGATCGTCGTTACCGGCGAACTGCCGGTGCGGTCGGTAGTCACGACGATGTTGGTGATTGTGACGTTACCGGTGTTTTTGACGCTGCCGGTAAATGCTAACGGGCTGCCTCCGCCGACCGGGACTGTCGAGCAGTTCAGGTTAACGACCAGGCGTGGATTCGTTGTGAGTGGGCAAGTTGCCGACGCTGTGTTTGTGATCGAACGCGAGGTGCAAACATCCGTGCCTCGGGCACTGACCGTGCTCGTGACGGAGCAGGAATTAGCCGGCGCAGTGAACGTCGCGGTGAAGTTCGCGGATGCTCCGATGGCCAAATTCGCAACCGTGAGCACGGTGCTCGGCGACGCTTGAGTATCGGTGACGACCACGTTGTTCAACGCGATATTGCCGGTATTGCTGACTGTGCCCGTGTAGGTGATCGAACCACCGGTCGACGCTTGTATCGCGGGACAATTCAACGAGACCGCAAGAGCCGGCGCTGTTGTCAGCGGACAGGTATTGGTGATCTTGTTTGTGACGTTGTTGCCGCTGCAAGTGTCGGTCGCAGTAATCGTGGCGATCGAGGTGACACTGCAAGTATTGGTGATGGCGACAATGAAACTGCCGGTGAAGTTGGTGGACGCTCCAGGGGCGAGCGTTGGCGTTGTAAACACCGGTTGCTGCGCACCGTTTCCGCTGAGGAAGTAGAACAAGTTCGGGCCGAAACCGACGTCGGTCGCGGTAAACGTCAATTCATTCAGATTGTTTCCGATGGTAACGCGATCAGTGACGACGCCTGCACCGGTGATTGTCCCGAGCGTTGAATGGCCTGTGCCGTCATGGCGCAGGTAGTAGAACTGGTTGACGCCGAATCCGACATCAGTCACCGAGAACATTAATGCGTCTGAATTGTTGGCGACCTGGAAACGATCGGTGATCGTGCCAGGTAGAGCGGGGTTGATCGTGCCGAAGAACGAACGTCCTGTGCTGTCATGGCGCAAGTAGTAGAACAAGTTGGCTCCATAACCAACGTCCGGAGCTGAGAATGTCAGGGCATCAAAGTTATTACCGAGCACAAACAAATCGGCAACCGTGCCAACCACACCACCGGGTTTGATGACACCGAAACTGGACAGGCCAGAGCTGTCATGGCTGATGTAGTAGAAGTTCACCGGTCCATATCCGACATCGGGCGCGGCGAAGGTGAGGGCATCGAAGGCCTTAACGCCGAGATCAAATCGGGCAGTCACCGTTGCATTGGCATTGATGGTGACGAATGTTGAATTTCCCGACAATTCGCGGCGAATCGCATAGAACTGTGTCGCTCCGTAGCCTTCGTCCTGACCAGCGAAGGTCAATCCGGTGAAGTTGTTACCGACACCGAAACGGTCGGTGAGAATACCAGCGGCGGAAAGTGTCCCGAAGGTGGAGGGGCCGCTATTGACGTTAAGCTGCGGTTGGTTATTCACCACGACGATGTTGCTCAAGGTGATGTTGCCGGCGTTGCTGATCGAGCCGGTGTAGGTGAGAATGCCGCCAGGCCCTGTGGGGTCGATCGGACAATTCTGCGTGATGACGATGGCCGGTGCGCTGATGAGCGGGCAAGTGATGGCCGCGGTGGCAATCAGGTTTTGGCCGCCGCATTGGTCGGTGGCGCGGGCGGTGACAGAGGTGTCGCTGGAACAAGCGTCGGTGCGCGCAACAGTGTAACTATTGGTGAATCGTGCGCTCCCGCCGACGGCGATGCTGGTTGCCGAGAAGATAACGGTGCCGGGCGCAGGCGTATCACGCGTTACGGTGACATTCGTCAGTGTAAGGCTTCCGGTATTGTTCACAACGCCGGTGTAAGTGAGAGTTCCGCCGAGCGCAGTCGCGCTGGTAGGACAGGTCAACGAGACGGCCAATGATGAATTGCCGGAAACCGAGCAAGTCGAAGTCACCGAAGCAGCGACATTCGCGCCGCTGCATTTGTTGTTGGCGTTCGCGGTAAGCGTTGAAGTAATTCCGCAGGCGCTGGTCAATGGGACGGTGTAGCTGCCGGTGAAATTGCGGGTTGCGCCGGGAGCGAGCGTCGCTGTCGTGAAAACCGGTGTTGAACCAGTGCGATCATTCGTCACAACAACGTTCGTCAAGGTGATCGTGCCTGCGTTGCTGACAGTACCGGTATAGGTAAGCGTTCCGCCCAAAGTCGCGGGAATGGCAGGGCAGTTTTCAGTTACGACCAAGCGCGGCGTATTCAGCAGCGGGCACGTCGTAGACGCGCTGTTGGTCACGATCGCAGATGTGCAATTATCGCTGCCGGTCGCAATAACCGTGCTGCTCACTGAGCAACTATCCGCAGGCGTGGTGAAAGTGGCGGTGAAAGCAGCTGAAGCTCCGGCCGCAAGGCTCGGTACGGTGAGGACGGTGCTCGGAGAGGCTTGGTTGTCGATAACGATGACGTTGTTCAACGTGACGTTACCCGTGTTATTGACGGTTCCAGTGTAGGTGATCGAACCGCCGCTGGTCGCAGTGGTCGCGGGACAAACCAACGAGACTGAAATCGCCGGTGTAGTGAGAACCGGGCAGATGGTCGTTGTGCTGTTGGTGACTGCGTTAAGAGTGCAAATATCGCGCGCGGTTCCTTTGAACGTCGTGCTAATCGAGCAACTATTCGCTGGAACAGAATAGGTTCCGGTGAAATTGGCGGACGCGCCAGGGGCGAGTGTGTTGACGGTGAAGACCGTTGTGTTTGGTGATGGGCGATCGCTCACTACGAGCACGTTGGTCAACGTAATGTTTCCAGCATTCTGGACCGTGCCGCTATAGGTTACGGAACCGCCGGATAAGACTGGCGTCCCGGGGCAATTCGCTGTCACGACGATCTGCGGTGTGGTCAAAATTGGGCAGGTCGTTGTCGCCGAGTTTGCGACAAGCACACCGCAAACGCTGCGAGCCGTCGCAGTCGAGGTGCTGGTGCTGGAGCAATTGGTTGGGGCCAAATAGCTGCCGGTGAAATTCGTAGTCGCGCCGGGTGCCAGGGTGGCCACGGTGAGGAGAGGCGTTGATCCGGTTTGATTGTTGAGAACAACGACGTTAGTGACGGTGATGTTGCCTGAATTGCTGACTGAACCTGTGTAAGTCAGGACTGAACCGGGAGTTGCCGGGTTCGCGGGACAAAGCTGGGTGACGACAATGCTCGGCGTGCTACCCAAGGGGCAGGTGGCGGAGGCAACATTGCTGACGGGGTTGGCGGTGCAGGCGTCGCTACCGTTGGCTGTGACATTGGCGGTTACTGTGCAACCAGTGGCTGGGGCAGTGAAGCTCGAGCTAAAGTTGGCCGATGCTCCCGGTGCGAGACTGGCAACAGTCAACACCGTGCTCGGCGAGGACTGCGCGTTAACCACAGTGACGTTATTCAAAGTGACATTGCCCGTGTTATTGACGGCGCCAGTATAAGTGATCGTTCCGCCAGCAATCGCTGCGACAGCGGGACAATTCAACGAAACGGCGATGTTTGGAGTCGTGATTACATTGCAAGTCGTCGCGACCGAATTAGTGACGCGGTTTGCTGTGCAGACATCGCTGCCGATGCCGCTGAACGAGGCCGTGACTGAGCAGACGTTGGCCGGAACAATGACGCTAACAGTGAAACTGGCGGAAGCACCCGGAGCGAGTGACGGCGCAGTGAACACGGTGGTGTTCGGTGAGGGGCGGTCCGCGAGGACAACGACATTCGCCAAAGTGATATTTCCAGTATTCCGAACGGTGGCGTTATAAATTAGTGAACCACCAACCGAGGCCGGTGTGGCCGGGCAAGCCACTGTCACAGCGATTTGCGGAGTGGTTAAAATAGGGCAAGTGACGCTCGCTGTGCTGGTCACCGGGATGCCGCAGGTGCTCGAGGCATTAGCGGTCAAAGTATCGGATGTGGAACAGTTCGTCGGCGCGATGTAGCTGCCGGTGAAATTCGCTGATGCGCCAACGGCTAGCGTGGCCAATGTGAACACTGGTGTGTTGAGAGCCGGTTGATTGTCTACCACGATGATGTTGTTCAACGCGACGTTACCGGTATTGCTGACGCTGCCGGAGAAAACCAGCAACTGACCGGGCGACACTGGCTGTGCGGGACAAGCCTTCGTCACGTTGATTCCAGGGGTTAACGCCAGGCTGCAAGTGGTGTTGTTGCTGCTGGAAACGGTGCGGGGATGCGTCGTGAATTGGTCAATGCCCTGAGCGACGAACGTTGCGGTGCTCGAAGCACACGGATTGGAGGGAACCCAGCTTCCACTGAAATTGGCGATCTGCCCCTGGAGAAGATTCGTGATGAACGTGACTTGAAATTGGCCGCCGTTAACAAAATTCGTGACCGTCACACCGACCAATGTGTTATTGCCGCAATTGGTCACCGTGCCGGTAAAAGTGATCGCGCCATTTTCGCCGACGCCGCCGGCGCATTGCACCAGCAATTGAATACAAGGCAAGCTGACTTCCGTATTCACACCTTGATTACCGCCGCCCTGGCTGTCGGTATCGTTTTGGTGAATGACGCCAGTGTCGCTGGCGGTGGCGCGAACGGTGCCGTCGGGGCGCACATCCTGCGCGCGAACGACGTAGCTGACGGTGTTCGAATAATAATCCGATTGGCCGTTAACCAGCGCGGTGTTCTGCAGAGTCAGCGGATGGGTCACACCGTCCGGCGTGACTATCGATGCGGTAATGGCGGTCGCATCGCAAACGACAGGGCCGTTGCCAGTGCCGTTAAAGATCGTCGCGCTATAATTAAGCGTGTCGCCGATATGCACATCTGGCGAGTCGGTGAACAGCAAGATGCCCAAACCGCTGCCGGTGCAGCCCGGCGGATTGGCATGTGCGTGGGCGGAGGTCGCGCCGAATAAAACAAGCAGCAATCCCGCGAGCAGCGCTGCGAACGTGAAACGACCTGACGTCTTGCGTAAGGTCGTGAATATAGGGGTGGTCATGATTTTTTTGATTTCCAATGGATGTGATTGCGAAGCCGACGCGGGGTGAGAGTGCGCAGCCCAGACTGATGTTTGAAAATGGTTTTCGCGATTCACGGGTGCGAGAATAGGTGAACGCCGCGAGCCGGATAATGGGGTGTAACCCTCTGGGGATTTCACCCCATACGATTTTTTCCCGTTGATCGGAGCTTTCGTTGACAACGCAGGCGCGCTGTTACGATGGATTTGACAGACGCAGTCCTGGCACTGCCGGGCGCGTCACGGCGCGCAACTGACCACCACCACGTTGCTGAAGTTGCCGATTTCCTCGTCGTGCAAAACGTAGCGGCAACGGTACTGGCGCACTCCGGTTTGCCTTCGACCAACAGCGGGCGCTCGTCGAAAGCCGGCGGGTTCGTGTCGGTGGTCAACAGTTTCCATTCCGTTTCGTCGCCGCGTTGCGAATAAATATTCACGCCGTGGCTGAGCGATTTTTTGTAACGCAACAGCACGCGACTGCGCCCGAGATCGCACCCGTGCAACTCCGGCCTGGCCTCGCGCAATTTGACCGACGGCTCATGCCCGACGATGCTCATCAAACGCCCGAGCGGTTCGTTGTAACTGGGATGCGCCTTGGCGCGGCGGCCAAAAGCGCGCCTGAGCGACTCGAGTCGTTGACAGCGCCCGTGTCGTCATAAGATCACGCAAACGCCAGATCCGTGTCCTTAAGTCATTTGCCTCCCGCCCCATTTTTCCACGGCTTCCCCTCAGTATTTCACCCCATACAAATTGGTTTGGTGAATCACCAACCATGCAGCAGTGTGTGAGGTGTCTGCATTGACGGGTTGTCTGTGCCACAGGAAAACGTTTTCATGCCGCTCACTTCTGCCATTCGCAAGGTCGCGTTTCTCGGGGATTATCTCCCGAGGAAATGTGGCATCGCCACCTTCACGACGGACTTGCGTTGCGCGGTCGCAGCTGAGTTTCCGGCGATCCAATGCCCGGTCGTGCCGGTCAACGACATCGAGGAGGGTTACGATTATCCGAAGGAAGTGCGCTTCGAAATCGCCGAGCAGGACCTGCCTTCGTATCTGCGCGCGGCGGATTTCCTGAACATCAGCGACGTGGATGTAGTCTGTCTCGAACACGAGTTCGGGATTTTTGGCGGCACGGCCGGCAGCCATGTCCTGGCGCTGTTGCGCGAGCTGCGGATGCCGATTGTCACCACGCTGCACACAGTCTTGCGCGAGCCCAATGCCGATCAGCGGCGCGTGATGCGTGAGTTGATCCGCCTGACCACGCGACTGGTCGTGATGAGCGAACGCGGCCGGGAATTTCTGCGCGATGTTTATCAGGCGCCGGAAAATAAAATCGATCTTATCCCGCACGGCATTCCCGACATGCCGTTTGCCGATCCGAATTTTTTCAAAGACGAATTCGCCGTTGCCGGCAAGCAGGTGATGCTCACGTTCGGTTTGCTCTCGCCTAACAAAGGGATTGAGTTCGCCTTGCGCGCGTTGCCCGACATCATCCGCGAATTTCCCAACGTCGTTTACATCGTGCTCGGCCAAACGCATCCGAATCTGCTGCGCAACGAGGGCGAAGCGTATCGCTTGAGCCTGGAGCGATTGGCCAAAGATCTGGGTGTGCAGAAACACGTCGTGTTCTTCAATCGGTTCGTTGAACTGGACGAATTGATGCGCTTCATCGGCGCGGCGGATATTTATCTCACGCCCTATCTGACCGAGGCACAGATTACTTCTGGCACGCTGGCCTATGCCTTCGGCGCCGGAAACGCCGTGGTGTCGACGCCTTATTGGCATGCGGCAGAATTACTGACGGAAGAACGCGGCAAACTCGTGCCGTTCCGCGATGCGAAAGCGATCTCCACCGCCGTGGTCGAATTGCTGCGCGATGATCCGACGCGTCATTCGATGCGCAAGAACGCTTACAAGCTGGGCCGGGACATGGTCTGGAGCCGCGTGGCGCAACTTTATGTAAAATCCTTTGAACAGGCGCGGCACGACCACAGCTTCGTCGGGACCAAATCTTCGCCAATCAAAACTCTCGACGAGCAACCCGGCCAATTGCCGGAGCTCAAGCTCGACCACCTGTTTCGTCTGAGCGATTCGACCGGCATGTTCCAACATGCCAGTTTCACGGTGCCGAATTTTGCAGAGGGCTATTGCACCGATGACAACGCGCGCGCCCTGGTGCTGGCGATGATGTTGCGGCAATTGGGCCACAGCTCCACGCGGCTCGACGAGCGCGGGACCACCTATGCTGCTTTTTTAAACCACGCGTTCGACCGCGAGCGGAAGCGCTTTCGTAATTTCATGAGTTTCGACCGCCAATGGATCGAACAAATGGGTTCGGAGGATTGTCACGGCCATGCCTTGTGGGCGCTTGGATTGTGCGTTGCGCAGGCGGGCCATAGCGGTTTTCAAATGCTGGCGGCACAACTTTTTGAGCAGGCGATGCCGGGAGTCGTCGAGTTTTCGTCCCCGCGCGCGTGGGCGCTGACGCTCATCGGCATTGATCAATACCTCCGTCGATTGAGCGGCGACCGGCGCGTGACGCAGTTTCGCGAACTGCTCACCTCCAAACTCGTGCAGCGTTACAACGATGCCGCAACCGAGGACTGGCATTGGTTCGAGGACACGGTTTCGTACGCGAACGCGAAGCTGCCGCATGCGTTGATTCTCAGCGGGCGCAGCATGGACAACAAATCCCTGCTCGACCTTGGGCTGAAAGCGTTGCGCTGGCTGGTAAAAGTTCAAACCTCGGACGCAGGTTCGTTTCGTCCGATCGGATCGAATGGATTTTATCCGCGCGGCAAGAAACCGGCGCTGTTCGATCAACAGCCCATCGAAGCTCAGGCCACTGTATCGGCCTGCATTGAAGCTTATCAGGCGACAAATGATATGTTCTGGGTCGCGGAAGCGCGCCGCGCCTTCGAATGGTTTCTTGGCCGCAACGATTTGGGGCTGGCACTCTACGATTCGACCACCGGCGGTTGCCGCGACGGTTTGCACATCGATCGCTTGAGTCAAAACCAGGGCGCGGAATCCACCCTCGCATTCCTCCTTGCGCTCACGGAAATGCAGGGTTTGCAGAACACGCTGACCAGCTTCAAAGAGCCAGCCGGGAAATGATCGCGCCGTGAAGATCACGGCAGAAAAATTTTATGACCAATCTCAATCCGTCCACCGTCCACGCCAAACGCATTGGCCCCACTCTTGTTCCCGATCGTTCACGGGTTTTGATGCGGCCTTTTCGTCCCTCCACGGAAGGCATCGCGCGCAGAATCGTGGTGCAAGTGATGGCGTTTTCAGAGGCAGAAGTAGCGCGGGTTCTTGGGGGTGTCATGGCGGAGTTCGGAGAGCGCCATCACGCGGTCGAGATTTTTTTCCGTAATCGATTTTCGCAGGTGAGCTATCTCATCGCTGGAAGACAAAAATTATCAACGAAGCGCCAGTTGCTGATTGGCGCATATTTCACGCACGAATATTCGCCGGAATCGGCTGCGTTATTTAATCCGTCGATTGTGCCGCATCCCGACCAAAGCGAATTGCCAAATGGGGCAATGCGTTTTGTGATGAGCTTGCGGGCCACGGGCGAAGGGCACATTTCTTCAATTACATTTCGCGTTGGCGTCGTCAGTGCGCGCTACAAGGTGACGCTGACGGCACCGGTGGAATTCGCGACCGAGCCTGAGCGGGTGCCGAATGTCACTTACGACAAAGCCCTCTTCGGTCGTAAATTGCAGGAATTGGGAGTGCAGAACAGGTTTTGCCTGGGCGTCATGGAACAACTTCGCGATTCATTCACCATCACTGAACTGCGCCGAGTTCTTTCCGCATCCTTAAAGCATGCCGGGGAATCTGATGCAGCCGCGGCGCGCGCTGGTCGCGGAATCCTGCTCCTGGCAGAGTCCAATTACGAAGTGCGGTTCGCCAAAGGCCAGCCGGTTTCGCAGCGCGTGATCTTTCCATCCACTCCGAGCCAGAGTAACGGCATCGAGGACGCGAGGTTTGTCCGCTTCGCCAACGACGATGGCACTTTCACCTACTACGCCACTTACACCGCGTACGACGGCAAAATAATTTTACCGCAACTGTTGGAGACGCCGGATTTTGTCCATTTCAAATTCATCACGCTCAACGGTCCGGCCGTACAGAACAAAGGCATGGCGTTGTTCCCACGCAAGATTGATGGCCGTTACGCGATGATCTCGCGTCAGGACGACGAGAACATTCTCATCATGTTCTCCGACAACATCCACTTTTGGGCCGATCCAACAATTTTGCTTTCGCCGGCGCAACCCTGGGAATTGGTGAAGATGGGGAATTGCGGATCGCCAATCGAAACGGACGCGGGTTGGCTGGTGCTCAGCCACGGCGTGGGGGCGATGCGCAAATATTGTATCGGCGCATTCCTGCTCGACTTAAAAGATCCCACCCGCGTGATAGGCCGCTTGCGCGAACCGCTGCTCTCCCCGAATGAAGCCGAGCGCGAAGGCTACGTGCCGAATGTGGTTTATACCTGCGGAGCCTTGTTGCACGGCAGGGAATTGATCATCCCCTACGCGATGAGTGATTCCGCGACCAGCTTTGCCAGCGTGCCATTGGACAAGCTGCTGGCCGCGATGGAATGAAGCCGGCTATACAGCCGGCCGCAGCCATCGCGAAAGCAAACTAATGAATAATGATTTCCGGGGGGCGCACGACGAGCACCGGGCGAGGTGGCGCAATTATGACAGGGTGTTCGACGATGACCTCGGAATGGCTTTCATAGTGGGCGTGTCCGTAGGCATGACCGTGTCCGTGTCCTTCTTCAGCGACGAGGCAGCCTGTGGCGGTGAGGGCGAGGGCGGCGGCGCAACCGGCGACTAACAATGTTTTTTTCATATAACGTTTCATACTCTTTCTGTAGTAACGTTATAACTTTGTGATACGGGTCTCAATGGGGTGTAACCCGCACAGACCGGCTCCCTACTCGGCTTTCGGAGAGGCTGGTTTCAACTCGCCGAGCGCTTCCAGAATGGTCTTTTGCACAATCGGATTGAAAAGATTCCCGAGATGGCCGCCTTCGGTAAAGATCGTCAATTGTTCCGGGGCGAAGGTGGCGTGGAACCAATCGAGGTCCTTTTCCGTCAGGAGAAAATCGTTGTGATTGACGATGATGCGCACGTTGTGATTGGCGGCGAGTTGGCGCTCGTAGGTGTGCAAGTCCCCGGCTTTTTCCAACGCCTCAGCGGCAGGCGAGCCAATATCTCTGCTCTGGTAATATGGGCTGGCGAACTTCTCGAAATAATCTTTGTAGGAATATTGGAGAATTTCCTGATAGACCGGTTCACGCCGAAAATCTCTGATCGGCTCCTGCAAAATATGCTGATTGTTTCGGCGCTGGCTGCTGTAGATCACGTCGCGCAGGATGAGTCGAAAGGTGAGGCCGATGAGAAACTTTGATTCAATTTCGTTAAAGGGCAGAGAGATTTGCGGGGTGAGCGTGCTCTTGCTCAACGCGGCCACTTTCAGAAATGTATTCTCAATATTGGCAGTTCGATCGGCTGCAGGCCACTTCAAGGGCGCTCGGTAAAATTCGTCGAGCTTTCCGATGCCTTGCAACATTCGCACCGGCGTGTTGATGGCAACGTAGCGGTCGAAGTGGACTAGTTTATTCGTCGGTTCGGTGGCAGCGACAAATAAGGAATGGAGCGCGCCCATGGAGTAGCCCATCAATGCTTTTTCACCTAAGCGGTTTGGATACTGTTTACGCAATCGGCCATCAATCACAGTTAACGCAACGTGCAAATCGTGACCATCCACCGGCAGATACCCGGGCAGCGCAGCGGTGGAAGCGTGTTCCATGAATTCGGAATTGAAAGCGCTGCTGACGCATACAACGGAAAAGCCATTGCTGTGAACCAATTCGGCCAAAGCGAGTGATGTCTGCGCCATGCGATGAGAGCCTATTCCTGGAACGATATAAACGACGGGCGCCTGCTTCGGTTGCAGCCAATAAGTGAAGTCCAATTTACGACCGGTCGTTGGAATTACGACTGAGCGCGTCTTGCCGATATGGGGAAAGTTCGGGTCTTTGTAGGTGAAGAAAACGGACTCGAGTGTTTCGAGCGATGCTTCGTCTTGTTTTCCTTTTACCTGAAAATCTGCCACGCGATTTTTTCTGGCGAATGTCCACGCATATTGAATTTCCGAGTAAGGATCCATCTCCGCGCGACTGAAGCGCACGAATTCGCCAACGCTGTCACTCAGATCGTTATACATGACCGCGTAGGTGAAATAACTATAGACACCAAAATAGGTGAGCGGGTTGTTTATATCGAAGCTGTAGGGCGTGACATAAACCAACGGATTGGACGCAGTATCGGCGGCCCAGCCCACGGCGTCGCGCTCGTTACTCGGTCCGAGAAACGGCAGCATCAAATAACACTTGGGATCCCAGCCCCATTGCCCGAAGGTCTGGCCAAAGTCCGCTTCTGATTTTGGAATTTTGCGTTTGCTGGCGACATCGATAAAACCCGCGACGCCGAATGTGGTGTTAAAAAGAAACCGCCGCGACTCATCACCCGCACCCGCCCATTTGCCCTGGAGCAGGTTATTGATCAAGCGTCCTGGGTAAGTGAGATTTTTGCCAAAATTTCCAATGCCGGTCCGGACCGGCTTGACCACGATGAATCGATAGACCCGGCTCGTCGGTCTGATGAGATCGGTCATGAAGGCTTTGTTGAAACCCCACATCAATCGATTGAATGGTTCAATCGGGTCAGGAACCGATTTGGGAAGGACAACTTTTTCCGTGATCGAGTTCGTCGCCGGGTGCGGCGACTCTTGTGCAGATGCGATGGATGCGACGCTCAATGAGAGAAGCATCAGTGCGACATTTAAAATCTTCAGAATTGGTTGCATTTAGGTGGTCAGTTTTTCCAACATTACGCTGGGAGACGCGATGTGATCCCTGGTTAAAGGTTGTTTTAAGTATTCCGAAATACCGACACGGCTCACTTCACAGCCGGCCGCGGCGATGGAAGACAACACGCGGTCCTCGTCCATGATGACGCGGTCGCGCTTGTAAATCGGATAATTGGCGCGCGCCGCCTCTGGCGTCAGGTTAATCGTCGCCAGGTTCGCGCCAGCGTTGAAAGCGCGGACATAACCATCCTCGGCCACCAGGCTCATGGCACTGACGGCGGGGATGATCCATTGCGGTGCAGCTAACCGCATCTCCGCGACGCAATCGAGAGTTCTTTCGATATCGCCGCAGGGCGCCCCGGCAAAAGGCGTATCCACACCGGCGACAAAAGGACTGACGCTGCAACCGGCCAGCGGCAGTTGTGAGAGTAATTCCAAAGTTTGATCAATGTGCGACGGTCTTTGGCCAGGAAGGCCGACGATAAAACCCGAAGACACTTTCCAGCCCGAGTCGGCGAGATAGCGAATGGCGGCAAGGCGTTTGGCCAAAGTACCGGGAGCGCCAATGTATTGAAAATGAGCGGCATCACCGGTTTCGATTTTTATGACGTAAAAATCGCCGCCCGCATCGCGGAGTTCGTCGTATTCAAACGGAGATAGCGTGCCGAGACAAAGCGTGATGCCGAGATTGGTGCGCTTGCGCAGCTCGCGAACGAGCGGGAGCACTACTTCGCGCACGGCTACGGGATCTTCGCCGGCCTGGATGTCGATGTCGGTGATGGCAGCGGGACGATGATGGATGATCAATTCGGCCAGTTCATCGGCTTTGAGCCGGTAGCGATCAAGCGACCGATTGTCGCGGCGCATCGCGCAATACTGACAATTTTGGCGGCAGAAGCTGGAGACTTCGACTACTCCGCGCACAAAGACGCGGCGTCCGAACACCTCGTCGCGCGCCTCCCGTGCCTGTTCATGCAAAATGGGTCTCACTTGGGCCTGCGCATCGAAACCGAGAACGGCTGTAGTTGAAAGTGGATGAGATGTGCGTTCACGGCCAGGCAGACGAATCCTGCGGCCTTTCTTTTTCCCTTGGCATCATAAACGGCGGTCACAAAGTCGCCGAATGTTACCCGGTTTTTATGCTTCGATGCAATCACGTGTCAAGAGTAGGTCAGCGAGTGCCGGATACTCCATAAGGTGTTTCCCCCATCAGCGAAGATCGGGCCGCGCAGCCGGCGCTGGACCTTCCCGATGAACAAGGGTTTTTCCGCATTGGCGCAAGGAACCTCCCAGTTGTGAGGCGCCTCGCCGCGGTGAACTGTGAGTCATGAGAAAATTTCGTTCAGCTCCTGCAATGGCATCCGACGCGGCCAAAGTTTGCAGTGCCGAAACCCAACGAAAGTTAACTCAGTTGCAGATCCACTTCCGCAAACAAACGCGTTTCGAAGTCTTACGGATCATTGCTCTGAACGAACCGGTTAGTCTGTTCAAACACCGGATTGACTGAATCTGGCGGGTGGTGATGGGATGAGTGCTTGACCTGTTAGACGCCCGAAGGTCAGGTTGCTTTTCCCTCGCCGCCCGTCACTTCTATTACGCCTGCGCCGATGGCAAACCGCACCAACCCGGCAACATCATGGAGGTTGAGAGCGTCCATCAGTTTCATCCGATGATACTCGACAGTCTTGGGGCTCAAATCGAGAGCGGCGGCGATGGTTTTAGTGTTTTGGCCTTGAGCGATGAGACAAAGAATCTCGCGTTGACGCGCGGTCAACCGTTCCAACCCTTTGTGGCCATGGCAGCCTTTGCCCGGCGAAACTTTCGCAACGCTCGCCTTTTCCTCGTCACAATGTTCCATCGCCCGCTCTAACGCCGTTTCGGCCGCTTCAGTTCGAGTCTCGGCTTGTTCGGCGCGCGTTTCGGCCATCTCGGTCCGGGTTTGTGCTTGTTCAGTGCGAGTTTCGGCCTGTTCGGTCCTGGTCTCGGCCATTTCGGTGCGGGTTTCGGCGTGTTCCGTGCGAGCCTCGGCCTCGGCCGTGCGCAATTCCGCACGTTCCACCCGATCGGTATTTCCGGTGACGGGGATGTGTTGGGTCTTCTTCTGTTCGACTAAGGGAGTTTGCGCGGTTTTTGCCATGACAACAGGCACAATGAGCGAGGTAAACTGATTGGTCTATCAGGTGAACACCCTACGGCGGTGCGTGGTCAGGAATAGTTTACGATTTACGCATTATTGACGGCGCCGGCAAAACGTTCCCCCAACTTGCCGCGGCTAATGGTGGGCAGATGTTTCCCGGTCGAATCGACCTGCGGGATCTCGCAAGTCATCCAATAGTCGTAAAGTAACTTAAGTTGCGTGCGCATCATTTCAGGACTGCTGGGTTTGATATGATAGGAGCTCGCCCCCAACGCGTAGGCCTGTTTGATGTCGTCCAGATCGGACGACGCCGAGAAAATAACCGTGGGAATAATCGCCCATTGCGGGTTCTCCTTGAGATGATGTAACACGGCAAATCCATCCAACTTCGGCATTTTCAAATCCATCAGAATGAACGTCGGGTATTGATAGGTCTCGCGGTCGGCAAACTGGCCTTCCCCCTGCAAATAGGCGAGGGCCTCTTCGCCGTTTCCGACAGCCTGGATCGGATCGGTCACTCCGATCTTGCCAAAGGCCGCCTTGATGAGGAACTGGTCGTTGGGGTCGTCTTCGACCAAGAGAATTGTGAAGTTAACGGTTTTCATGGAAGGTTCTCCCCGAATGAATTTTCGGCTATCTCGGGAGTTTGGCAATGGGGCCTTTATACTACTCTTTCCGGGACGAAAGCGGCACCCCTTGGGCTTCCACTTCGCGACGATCTGAGATTCCATTAAAAAGTTTGTGGCGACTGCGACTATTACCACCGGGGCCGGCGAGGCACGTGGAAACTGAGGATGAGTTGTAAAAAACAACGATAGGAAAGCAGACCATCCTGCCATTCTACTCGTAGAAGACGGTCCCAACGACCAACTCCTGATCAAGCGCACGTTCAAGACCCTTGGCATCGTCACTCCCAAGCGCAATCAGCGGCGTTAATGTCTACCCAAGATCCTGTTGGCGCCAACTCTCTCGAGCTGGCGCCAACTTGGGATTTCCGCGCACCAGCGCGGTTTGCCCGTTGACGGGCGTTGTCGGACATCCGCCAACGGAGAAAGCAGTTAGACCAACGACTCGCGCGAGCTTGCAGATTGTCTCGCAAAGGCCGCCAAGAAGAGGATCGGATTCTTTGCCTTCGCGATCTTTGCGGACTTCGCGAGACATTTTTCCGACGTTGCCAAGCGGGCTCAAGTAATCGCCACCCTCTGCGCTGCATGATTGTTCGGTTCGCCTGCTTTGCGCAGTTCGAACCAAAAGCTCGATCCGTCCCCCGCCTTTGGTTCCACGCCTACTCGGCCGCCCATCCGCTCGATTGCTCTTTCGACGATGGCCAGCCCAATGCCGGTTCCGGGGAACTCGCCGCCGTTCAAGCGTGTGAAAATTTTAAAGATTTGGGGATGATATTCCAAAGAGATGCCCAAACCGTCGTCTTCCACCCACACACGCACGAATTCGCCTGCATCGGTGGTGCGCAATCGGATCGTTGGCGTCATCCCGGGACTGACAAATTTGAGCGCATTGGAAATCAAGTTCACGAAGACCTGGCCGATCGTTGCGTCATGCCCCTGCACCTCGCACCAAGGCCCGATGGAATCTACCACCGCTCGTTTGTCACGAATTTCGTCATGGAAAAACGAAAGCACCGAAGCGACCACCGCTTCCAGATTGACTGGATCGAGCTTCATTTCCTGTTGCGCGATGCGGCTGAAGGCCAGCAAATCTCGAAGCAGCCGGTCCATCTGCCCGGCAGATTTATTGATGCGCACGGCATAATCTTTTGCTTCGGGGTTGAGTGTGTCCTTTGCCTCTTGCAAGAGCATTTCGGAAAAGCCTTGCATGGCGCGCAGCGGCGCACGCAAGTCGTGGGCGATGGAATAGACAAACGCCTCCAAGTCTTTGTTGGAGGCCGTCAGTTGGGCGGTGCGCTCGGTGACCGCTTGTTCAAGATGCACGGCGCGATCGGCCAATTGCGATTGGGCCTGGCGCAAGGAGGCATCGGTGGCAACGCGTGCGGAAATATCGCTAAAAAGAACAGCCACTTTGCGATTTTCGTGGTCTGCGACCCGAAAGGCATAAACATCGAACCACCGATTCATCGTTTTGGCCTCATCAATGAAACGAACCGGCTCACCGGTCAGGGCTACTTTCCCGTAAATTTCAAACCAATGCGCCTCGAGATCCGGAACCATTTCGCGCATGCGTTTGCCGGTCGCCTCTAGCAGGCCGGATTGCTTTTCGAACGATGGGTTCGATTCCAAAAAACGGTAATCGACGGGATAGCATTTCTCATCAAACAGCACCTCGATCACGCAGAAGCCTTCATCGATCGAATTGAAGAGACTGCGATAACCTTCCTTGCTCCGGAAGAGTTCGCGATTGAGGGTCTCCATGTCCTGCCGGGCACGCACGGCATCCTCCATCAAGTTGAGCGAGGCGCTGCGCGCATTTTTTGCTTCTAGATTCGCAATTTGAAGATCGGCCATGCTTCGCGCCAGTTGGCTGTGGTTGTGGCGCATCGTTTCGCCTTGCTGCGCGAAAGCTTCCATGAACGTCACAGCCTGATATGCCGAAGAGGCGAAGCGTCCCAAGCCGGTGAGCAAGCGCAGATCTTCCGCGTCGAACTTGCGCTCTTCATCATGCGCCACCGCCCAAATCGTGCCGACGGCCTTTCCTTCCACGTAAAACGGAACCAATAGACACGTTGCCCCCGGCGGCATGACCGCTGCGAAATATCCGTATCGGCGTTCCGGATGACGCATCAGCAGCGGCCCATTGCAATCCAACACGTCTCCACAAGGGCCAAAATCCCGGAAAGTGCCGTTGCCGATATTTGGTTTCCATGCGCCGGCGATGGCCGGCCAATAAAATCTTTTTTCGTCTTTGGTTAACAAACTGATTCCGGCCGAACCGGCATCCAGCGCGACACGTATCGTATCGGCCAATGTTTGGAGAACTGACTGCGGCGAGTCAGCTAACGCCTGCGATAACAAAATCAGCGCACGGTTTTCCGTTTGATAATCCGGTGCGCGCAAAGGCCGCTGGTTTAATTCTTCCGTGCAAAGGACCTCTTTCAGCGGCGCGAGGGCGACATGGGAAATATCCAGAGTGCTTTCGCTGGTCACTTCGGGGGTTGGCTTGTAGGCACTCATTTCGTTTTCCTTTCTTCTCCCTACGCACGGATCGCGGGGGGGGCGGGGGAGTGATTTTGCTCAAACTGGAGCGGGTAGGGCGGGTCTTCGCCGTGTTGCCGGTGCAGTTCGTTGATTTCTTTCTTTAATTCAATCATGCGCAACTCGCGGCCGACGGCGGCGCGATTGAACCTGCTTAACTCCTCTGCATGCGCCAACAGATCTTCATGCAGTTTTCGCGTGGCTTCCTCGGCGTGTTTGCGGGCGGTAACGTCGCGGATGTTGCACTGGATGATTTTCTTTTCACCCTCCGGATACAGGTTGCTGACAAATTCCACTTCGCGCCGTTGGCCGGTTTTTGTTTTCAAGGGCAGATCCTCGTAACGGATAAATCCATTCTCCTGCAGCTCTCGAAACGCTTCGCGGCTGGCCTCCTCATCTTTTAGGAGGCCGATCTCAAACAATTCTTTGCCCAACAACATTTCGTGCGAGTAACCGAGCAGTTCGGACATGAACGGATTTGCGTCGAGGATCTTTCGTGTGTGAGGATCGACGATCAGGACGCCGTCGCGGGCCGCTTCGAAAAGCCGGCGGTAACGCCGTTCCGAATAACGCATCTGCGCCTGGAAATGCAGCATTTGGGTGACGTCCTGAATTTCCAGCAACACTTTTCCGGGCTGACCGTTGGTGGCGATGAGTGTGCGACCGCTCAACAACATCGTGCGCTCGCCCAGGTCCGTGAACTGACCGGTCACCTCAAAATTATCAAAGAAACTGTGGCGCGGTAGAATATCTCCCAGCAATTGGCGCAGGCGCGGGATGTTCCACTGCGCCTCGCCCAATGCGAAGAAAGATTGTCCTACGACCTGGGCGGGCGACACGCGGAACGTCTGGCAAAACGGCTCGTTCGCCCAGTCCACGTTCAGGGCGGCGTCCAACACCAACACCGGGTTGCGCGCGCTGCGGACGATCGCTTCAGCATCACCACGGGCGGCGGCGAGCGTGGTCTGAGCGGCGTGCAATGCATTATTGCAACGCGCCTTGTCGATGTTGAGGGCCTGCACCTCCGAATTTACTGATTGCAGGCTTTGTCTCGACGCGGCGAGGAATTCGTTGGCGTGGCGCAATTTCTCGTTCGACCGGCGCATTTCCAGAGTGGAAGCGTGCAGCTCCTCGGCCGCTTCCTGGCAGCGCTTTTCGAGGGTGTCGACCGAGTTGGCGGCCTCCACCAAACGCCGTTCAACCTTTTGGATCAAAGCGCTGTTGCCGGCGATGACGCCACGTTTACGCACGGGCGGTTTGCTTTGCGTCGGAGTGCTCCGCGTTGAGGCGAGGGACTTGAGTTCTTTCGCGGCCTTTCCACTTGTGCTGCGGCCTTTGGGTTGTCGCGTCGTTTTCATTCCAGAAAATTTTCCGTCGGATTTTGTTCTTCCGAGACAGAAACCATAGCTGTCTACGCGAAGGCGAACTAGTGGGGTGTTTTCCCCATAGATTTTCCCGCCGCGAAACATCGGGGATACCATTAAGCCCGAGTTCACCCCCCCGCCTACCCTCGTGGCACCAATGGGTATTCACCTGACTAGATGCGGCCGGTGTGGCGCGACGCTGGGGACAACTTCAAGGCCGCGTTCGGTGGTCATAGTCGTAGCGGCTGAAAAGGTAGGGACGCGTTCCACCGCGTCCCCAATATTATTTTCGTGAAGGAAAGAATGGGACGACGTGGAAGTCGTCCCTACCGGTTACGGTTTGCAACTGATAACCACTTCATTGCTGAAGTTGCCGACGACTTGGTCGTTGACCATGAATTTGGCGCGGTATTCGCGCAACTCGGCTTTGCCGACGGCGAGCATGGGCCGGTTATCGAGGTGAGGCGAATGCAGGGCGACGATCAAACGGGTGAAGTCCGGTTCATCGCCGCGTTTGTCTTGAAGTTATCGTGCCAGGCCAGGAAGGCATCGTCGCCACGGGGAATGAATCCATCTCTTTGCATATGTTGTTTATTTCTAAGTGTTTATACCATTGTTTAGGACTAGTTTTTGGAGGTTGGGAGGATTTGTACAGAGCCGCCGAACAACCGTACAGCGGCGCTGTGCAACTGTTCGGAGCGGCTGAACAACAGGTACAGAACCGCTGTACGGTTGCACGGCGGCGCTGAACAACAGGTACCGAGCCGCCGTCCAATTGCACGCCGCCGCCGAACAACCGTACAGAGCCGCCGTACAACAGGTACGGAGCCGCTGTGCAATTGAACGGAGGGATTGTACAAACGAACGAAGGAAGGACACGTCGCGCCCAAGCTCCGGATACCGATTCCGGAATGCCCACCCGTGCTTTTTTGAACCCGCCACATTTTCCGCCCGCGTTTGTGCCAAAGGCGCAAAGTGAGGTCAAGCGTTTGTTGCGCTTGATTCGCAGCGGCAGCAGAACAATAGTCTCCTCAACCAATATGAACCAACCGTTCGTATATCAAAATGACCGCGACACCCGGTCGCATAATCATTGTTAGGCCACATGCGCGCACCACAGTTCAAACGCATAGCGCTGGTCTTCGCCGTCCAGTTGATTCTGATACTCACTGTGGACACTTGGGGACGCAAGCCTTGGGGTTTGCCCGAGCGAGTTTGCTTCTTTGGCGCTTACGTGTTGCCGTTTGTTGGCTATATCGCGTTTCTCTACGGCGCACCGATGTGCGCGACCATGTCCAGCATCCCGAAGATGGCGTGTCTGACGCTTCTGTCTTTTGTCATGACGATGGGCGGCACGATGGTCATCCTTGTGCTTTGGTTCTTGTTGTCCGCCGTTACAGGAGTTCCATTGCGCTGAGCTTGGGTCCTTAGACTGCTTCGCACTTTCCCTACGCGCTCCATTTCCAATCGCGAATATCCGGCATGTCGTCGCCGTGCTCGCGGATGTAATGTTTGTGTTCCATGAGTTTGTTTTGGATGGCCTGTTTGGCGTAGGCGGCCCGCGCGCCCAGTTGCGGCAGGCGGTCGATCACGTCGGCGAAGAGATGGAATCGGTCCAGGTCGTTCAAGACGACCATGTCGAAGGGCGTCGTGGTGGTGCCTTCCTCTTTGTAGCCGCGCACGGCTCTGTTCGCTTAAATAATCGTCACCTGCACGCTGCTCTCGATGATGCCCGCGCTGATGGCGTAGCGGGTCAGGCCGGCGGTGTCGTGGATGTCCAGCTTTGACATCAGGTGTTCGCGATGTTTCTCGACAGTCTTGATCCCAATGCCCAGTTCGTCGGCCGTTTGTTTGTTGGCTTTGCCTTCGGCGATGAGTTGCAGGACTTCCAGCTCGCGCGAGGTCAGGGTGGAGTGGCGCGATTTGCGGGAACCGGTCCGGGGCGCTTCCTGGACGTCGCGGCCATTCATGCGTTTGGAGATTTCGTTGGAGAAAAAGCTATTGCCCTGCATGACTTGGCGAATGGCGTCGACGACGAGTTGGGAGGAGGTTTGCTTGATCAAAAATCCGCGCGCGCCGGCGGCAGCGGCTTCGTCGACATAGGCGTCGTCGCTGTGGGCGGAGAGCATGATGACTCTGGCGGCGGGCGTGGCCAGGACGATCTGGCGGGCGGCTTCCAGGCCGTTGAGCAAAGGCATGGCGATGTCCATGAGGACGACGTCGGGCCGCACCTTGGCGAACATGGCCACGGCTTCACGACCGGTTTTGGCTTCGCCGATGACGTGCATGTCCGCTTCGAGATCGAGCATGCGATGGAAACCTTCGCGGACGATCGTGTGATCTTCGGCGAGGAGGATCGAGATTTTCTTAGTGGGCTTCATGATAGATTTCTAGTGGGTAGGGCGCGTCGCTCCGCGCGCGCCGTTTTGTTCGGTCTCGGCAGCGGCGCGCACGGAGCGACGCACCCTACCTGGAGCCGGGGTGACTGGTGCAATGAAAGGAATGATGGCGACGACGGCAGTGCCTTTGCCGGGAGTGGCCTCGATGGAAAATATGCCGCCAATCATTTCGATGCGCTCGCGCATGCCGAGCAGGCCGAGGCGTTTGCTGGCTTTGAGTTTGGCACTGGCGGTGTTCTTGAAAGATCGGCCGTCGTCCATGATGCGCATGGAAATGTTTTCGCCGACTCTCTCGATGCGCACTTCGACGCGGGTGGCGTGCGCATGGCGTGCGACGTTGTTGAGCGCTTCCTGCGCCACGCGGAAAAGAGCGGCGCGGCGGTCTTGATCGAGCTCTTCGATTTTGGCAAAGGCGACGAGGTTGCAATGCACGCCGGATTGCGCCGTGAAAGTCTTCATGAACACGTGCAGCGCGGGGACGAGGCCAAGATCATCGAGCACGGCGGGACGAAGTTGGCGCGCGAAATTGTGGACGACATCGACGGCTTTGAGGACGAGCGCCTGGGTTTCGGCGACGCGGATGTCGAAGCCTTTGCCGAAGTTGCCGGCTTCCTTGGCGAGTAGCGCAAGGCGGACGTTGATGCCGGTGAGCGTCTGGGCAATGACATCGTGCAATTCGCGGCTGATGCGCTTGCGCTCTTCTTCCTGCGCGTGCAGGACCTGGCGCGAGAGGTTGCGGAGCTGTGCCTGCATGAACTCCGATTGTGCCAAAAGGTGAACCTGGTGTTGCTCGCTTTTCTTGAGGGATTTCTCGACGGCCTGGCGTTGGACGATCTCGCGGCGGAGATCGCGGTTGGACAAAGCCAATTCCTCGACGCGCAGTTGCGCCTCCTGCGCGCGCTTGAGGGCGGTGATGTCGGAGACGACGACGCGGCACCACTTTTTTGGGCCTTTGGCGGACGCGGAGCTCGTGCCGTGGAAGTCAGCCCAGAACTTCGTGCCGTTTCCCCGGACGAGCGGCGCTTCGCAAACTTGTTTGCCTGCCCCGCTGAAGACGCGCTTAAGAAACGCGAGAAAGATGACGCGACTTTCCTGGACGATGAACGACGGCAAATAGCGGTTGAGCAAGTGCGCGCGGCCCAAACCGAGCAGCGACGCGCCGGTCAGGTTGACTTCCAAAATGCGACCTGCTTCGTCGAGCGAGAGATAACCGACTGGCGCGAAATCGTAGAGGTCGGTGTATTTCTCCAGCAAAGATTCCATGCGGCCGCGGGCTTCCTGGAGTTCGGCGTTCTGCATTTCCAGTTCGACATGGTGGACCTGCAACTCGTGCAGGACGCGTTGGGTGTTCACTGCCACTTCCGCTTTGGAATGCGCAGCTGCATCTTTGCGCACTTTGATCCGCGCTTCGGCTCGAAGGTAAAGGCCGGTCGTGCCCTCGCGTTCCGCGCGCGGGTCACCGAACCACGCCTGCGCCGATCGCCGGCGGCGACCGTGATCAGTCGGCTTCGCCGGACGCGTGGGCTTTTTATGCAAGGGACGTTTCACTGTTTAAGTTCGTTGCGATTTGAGAGCGTGTTTAGTTTTTTTCGGCGCGACGGCGAGGGCGACGGCGCGTTTGCCATCGCCGCCGTTGCCGCCAACTTTTGCGCCGCGGTCTACAATGAGTTTTTCCAGGGCGGCCTGTTGCTCGCGTAATTTAATTTCCAAATGCTTGGCAATGGTGATGTCCGCGAAGGTCATGACCACGCCGTCAACGCGATCGTCGTTCGTTCGATAAGGCATGATGCGCACGCTGAACCAACGTCCGTCGCGTGTGCTGACCGCCTTTTCGACAAAGCCAAGGGAGCGCAATACTTGGCGGGCGTCGGACACGAGTTGCGGGTAGAGCAGATCGGAGGCGAGATCGGTGATGGGCCGGCCGACGTCGCTTGGAATGAGTTTGATAATTTTCGTAGCCTGCGTGGTGAACCGGCGCACATTGAGGGCCAGATCCAAAAAGAGCGTGGCGATGTCGGTGCTGTTGAGCAGGTTCTTCATGTCGCTGCTCGTCCGGGACAACTCGTCGACCTTGACCTGCAATTCGGCGTTGACCGTCT
Source organism: uncultured Verrucomicrobiae bacterium (assembly GCA_963702845.1). GTDB lineage: Bacteria > Verrucomicrobiota > Verrucomicrobiia > Limisphaerales > Palsa-1400 > JAICXV01. The sequence continues at coordinate 5,452,443 of OY969763.1, forward strand.
GGAGCTCTTCATTCAACGACTGCATTTCCTCTTTGGAAGTCGTGAGTTCTTCGTTGGCCGACTGAAGCTCTTCGTTGGTGGATTGTTGCTCCTCGTTGGTCGAGCGCAATTCTTCCTGCGACGTCTGCATTTCTTCCCGTACCGACTGCGCTTCAAGGCGAGCGAGTTGATATTTTCGCCCCAACTCTTCCATGCGCAAAGTGCGACCCGGATTTTTGTCGGCCTTGGTGGAACGCGGGGATGCGATGGGTTCGGCCGGCGTGCTAACGTCAGTGAAAACAATCATCACCAGGCCGCGCATCGCTTCCGGTTCGAAAAGCCGTTGCACGGAAATATCCATGAATTGCTGCCCGACGCTGGTCATGATGTGCAGTCCGCGAACGATTACAGGAGTTTTTTGGTCGAGCGCTTTGTGGAAGGCGTTGCTGATTTCGTCGCGCAAGCCTTCGCGTGCCATGGCGAAAATGTTCCAATTTGCTTTGCCGGCGGCAGGCTCCAGATATTTGCCCGTCCGTCCGCTGATATAGAGAATGTTGCCCTCTGAATCTGCGAGAACCGTGGGCGCGGCAAAATGTTCCAAAACAAATTGGTCCGCCACCGACTGAAGACTCACATTCGTTTTTGGTTCAGCAGGCAACTTGACGTCGTCCGGCATGGGAGAAGCGAACGACGTCGGGAACTGAATCGATTCGGAACGCAACGTGGCTGGCGTCCGTTGAAAGATTCGCAATTTATTGTTCAACGGCGTGAACAGATCGGAGAAGGTTCCGATAGTTTCCGCACTGCCGAGGAATAAAACGCCGCCGGGACTCAAGCTATAATGAAACAACGGAATGAGTTTCTTCTGCATCTCCGGCGCGAGATAGATCAGCAAATTGCGACAGCTCAAAACATCCAGTTTGGTAAAGGGCGGGTCCTGAATGAGGCTTTGTTCCGCGAAGATGACCATCTCGCGAATCTCGGGCTTCACCCTGTAGCCGCTCTCGTTTTTGGAGAAAAAGCGGCTCATTTGTTTTGGCGAAACGTCAGCGCAAATATTTTCCGGGTAAATGCCCAGGCGCGCCTTGGCAATCGCGTCCTTGTCCAGGTCGGTGGCAAAAACCTGAAGAGTAATCTTTTTCTTCGGCTTGATCTTGTCCATGACCTCTTTGAAGACCATGGCGATGGAATACGCTTCTTCACCCGTGGAACATCCCGGCACCCAAACGCGCAAGACGTGGCCAGCGGGCCTCTTGGCAATCAGTGCGGGAAGAATCTTTTTGCGCAGTTCTTCCCATGCGGCAGGGTCACGGAAAAAGCTGGTGACGCCGATCAGGAGCTCTTTGAAGAGCAGGTCCAACTCCTGGGAATTCTCCTGCAGGTAGCGGACGTAATCGGCCATCTTATGGATCTGATGGATCCCCATGCGGCGCTCGATCCGGCGAAAGAATGTGTTTTTCTTGTAAAGAGAAAAGTCGTGCCCGGTGTGAGTGCGCAGCAGAATGATCGCCTTCTCCACCGTTCCCTGGGCCTTGGTTTCCAGCGCGCTCTCGAGATTGCGTCCGAGCGGAGTGCGCTTGAGATACGCAACGATCCTGTCCGGCAGATCGTCGACGGGTGCCACGATGTCGGCCAAACCAGCATCAATTGCGCTGCGCGGCATGCCATCGAATTTGGCCGTTAACGGGTCCTGCACCAAAACGACGCCGCCTTTTTCTTTGATGGCGCGCAAGCCGAGCGTGCCGTCGGAGCCCATGCCGGAGAGAATCACGCCGATGCTCTGTTCCTGCTGGTCCTGCGCGAGAGAGCGAAGAAAAAAATCAATGGGAAGGCGCAAGCCTCGCGGCGAAGCGGGTGGCAGCAGATGAAGAGTCCGGTGCAGAATGGACATGTCCTTGTTCGGCGGAATGACATAGACGCGATTCTGCTCGACCTTCATGCGGTCCCTCACCTGGACAACTTTCATCCCGGTCGCACGCTGCAATAGTTCAGGCATGATGCCTTTGCGCGTCGGATCCAAATGTTGAACAATGACGAAGGCCATGCCGGCATTTTTCGGCACGCGATATAGAAAATGTTCCAAGGCCTCCAAACCACCGGCGGATGTGCCAATGCCAACTATCGGAAATTTGAGGCGCGATGAGGGTCCGACGGAGAGCTTGCGGCCAGCTTTGGCGGTCATTTTCGGAGCAATTCGCGCTTTGTTCTTTTTTTTCACATTAACCTTTTCACCGCTCACAGGAGACACAAGAGACTGGCCCTGCTTGCCTTTGAAAGTGATGTTCTGACTCCCGCTATTCATACCGGTGGCTGTCCAGTTCGCTCGCGACCTCTCGAACGGATTTAACCGACTGTGACACGAGCCGCTGGGTGCTGGCGATTTGATTCTTAAGACTTTTGGTATTGCCCTTGGCGCCGCGCCTTAACGACAGCAGCCGGACATTGATGCTCAACAACAACTGCGCCACGTCGTCCTGCAGTTCGTGGCTCATTTTTTTGCGCTCCGCTTCCTGCGCGGTCAGACCCTTCCGGGCCAACTGCCGCAAACCTTCCTGGAGTTGAAGCGAATCCTTCAGCAGCTCCATATAATGCTCGCCGCTTTTTTTCAACGTCACTTCCATCGTCTTGTATCGAACGATTCCCTTTTGCAGCAAACGATTGCTGTCGGCCAGTTCGGTCGTGCGGCGGCTGAGCATTTCGTTAAGCTGGATCACGTCACCATTGCTTTGGCGTGCGGAACGGTGCGTTTGAAAAATCGGAATGAGCGCCTGGGTGAAGAAAACCTGAGCACGCTTGTTCAGGCGTTCTGCTGTGGGTGATAACTTCAACGTGGCCAGGGCTTTTTCGTGGATGTCGGCCAGTTGCAACGTCTCAAGCCCAAGTAAAACGGCGCGCTGTCCCATTTGGAGAGCGGGTCGCGATGTTTTGGCCGCACCTTTTCCGAGGTGTTTTCGCAGGGCCGCGACATATTGCTGCGACAACTTGTTAAAGTTTTCTTTCATTCTGATTGCCCAACCCATCGCGTCAGTTCGGAGGTTTAACACCCCCCACCTCCCTGGCGCGGGCATTAAATCCACACTCAATATCGGGTCAAACCTTCGGGATGTATATGGGGTAAACACCCCATTGGCCGCCGCTGGATAAGTCGCTAACTTCGATGAACTGGCGGAAAATCACGGAATCATCAACCCCTCGCTCCCGCTAACACTTACCGACATGAAAACTTTATTTACATCAGAAGCCATTTCCAAAGGCGCACGGTCCGGGACAGTTAAAACGCCGGACGGCTTGCTCGACGTTACGTTGGGAAATCCTTTGGAACCGGGCATTGAGAAACGCGGGCCCAATCCCGAACATCTGTTTGCCGCCGCTTACTCGGCCTGTTACCACGGGGCGCTGATCAATGCCGCGAAAAAACTGGGCACATCAATGGGTGCCTCAACCGTCCGCGCGCTGGTGAGTTTGATTGAGGATGATCAAGGGGGCTACCGTTTGTCGGTGGAACTTCATGCGCTGATGCCCGGAGTCGAACATAGCCAAGCCGGACGCATCATGGAAGAAGCGCACAAAACCTGCCCTTATTCCAAAGCGCTCCGCGGCGATACTGCGGTTGAGTTGTTGGTGGACTAGCAGCTCCGCAGGTCATACAGCGTTTCTCTTTAATCGGACGCCGCCCGCCCGGGAATTCTCCCCAAGGAATAGCCTAGCAGAACATTCCTAGTCGTGGGGTTATGCTCTGTAAAGAGAATATCGGTAATTCAACAATGCGAAATGTATGATCTCAAACGAACGCCCCTCGCCATATGGTTCCCCCTCTGAACGGTCGTTCCACGATCGCTCCTATGGGAATGGCCCGCCCAAACCGCGCGCGGACGAAGACACGTTAAGAAGGGTAACCTTCAAGATCGAACGCAAAACTTTTATACTTACGCTGAAAGAAAATCCGCGCGGTCGTTTTCTTCGAATCACTGAAGACGTCAACGGTCGCCGTGACAACGTGATTATTCCTTCGACGGGCCTGGATGAGTTTTCCAAGATCCTGGGCGAGATGGTTAAAGCATCCGCCGAAATTCCGGTGAAGCCGGCTTAGCTGTCGCTGAAAAAATTCCCCGCTGGGGATTAACGCTAGTCGACGACGATCGGAAGGGTTACACCCCATAGCGAACGTTCCTGAATGCCGTAGCATCGCGGCCATGAATCGATTCATACACAACCAAATCATAATTGCAGCAGCGGTCGCGCTACTTGCATCCACCGCAGCTTTCGCCGAAGGGAGCACTGGATATTCCCAATGCGACCTTTACCGTCCGAATGAACTGTCGCTCGACATGTTCGGCACTGCTTCAGTGGGCAAATACACCATTCACCATTTGTCAGGCGAACGTATCAGAGACAACACCCGGCTGGGCGCGGGTCTGGGCGGCAACTTTTTCTTCACTAAGTACCTCGGCATTGGCGCCGATGTTTATTCGGAAAATCTGACGGGCGCATTTATCGACAGCGTCTCGGCCAATGTGATTTTCCGTTTTCCATTGGGCAATAGTGGATTTGCTCCTTATGGCTTTGGCGGCGGCGGCCATCAGTTCGATCCGGCTGACGTTTGGTTCGCTCAGTTCGGAACCGGCATGGAATATCGCTTCACTCCGAACATCGGTGCGTTCCTGGATGGCCGCATGGTGTTTCCGAATGAGACAAAATATTTCGGCGTCCTTCGTCTCGGCTTGCGTTTTCCTTTCTAAATAAACCCAGTTCCATTTGAGCGCCGGAGGCAATCCTCCGGCGCTTTTTGTTTTCGGGATCGACGTTCGTGGTCCGACAAAATTTGGGACCAACCAACCACGAGTAGGGTTTCACCTAATAGGTTTATGCCCTGGTGAAGACGTAGCCTCAGCATTATCAAAAAAGAGCAATCAATCACCAAAACCAAAATCACTATGAAACATAAAGTATTATTCCTCACCCTTCTTTCTGCCGGCGCACTTGTCGTCGGATGCAATCAAGACTCCGCCTCGAAGCAACTCGACAAGGTCGAGGTCAAAACGGCAAACGCGGCCGATGACATGAAAGATTACACTTTCGCGCAGAAAGCAGAATTTACTGCAAAAATGCAGGCGCAGTTGGTCGACATCAACAAGGACCTCGACACGCTCCAGGCCAAGATTGACAAGTCCAGCGACGCCGTTAAGGCCGAGTGTAAACCCAAGCTTCAAGTCTTGCGCGATCAGCAGTCCGCACTGGGCAAACAACTGGACCAGGTCAAAGACGCGACTGAATCCACCTGGGACTCCGTCAAATCCGGCACCAGCAAAGCGTACGCTTCCTTGAAAGAAGGCTTCCAACAATCTCGCCAATGGGTAAGCGACAAAATCGCCCCATAAGCTGCGCACAATTTAAGAATCAAAGGAGGTGAGTGCATTTATGGCAAAGAAAAGTCGAGGCGGTCGAATGACTGCCGCTAAGAAACGGGCCGCAAAAGGACCCGGTGGAAAAGGAATGGTCAAAAACCGTCCCGCAGGTCGAAAAATCATGAGCACTTAATACTGCTCGAATACAAAAACCGCTCAAGCGCGCCCAGGTTGAAAAACCTGGGCGCGCTTGAGGTCACAATAAAATATGAAACACAGAAGACATCAGGATCAGGATCAGAAACCCCTCGGCACACCACGCTCAACGGCGGTCGCCGCCCCAGCAACCAACGCCATCCCCCACGCGCTAACGGTCGAAGAAGTGGCCAGAAAAGCATACTTCATCTATTTGAGTCAGGGTTCGCCGCACGGACGCGAAATGGATCACTGGCTGTCAGCCGAAGCCGAGTTGATCGCCAATGCCAAACCGAATCAACCGCCATTATTTTCCTGATCGCGCCTTTATGAAAACTGCCAAGAGGTCGGAAGTACCGGTTTTCGCACAGGCCCTCCATTACATTCGCCAGCGGACCGCGTCGAAGACCGTCATGCCTGGCAAATCAAAGAAGCGCGACAATACTTTTTCCAAATCCCGCGACACCCGTGAAGACCGCGGCACCCGCCAGGCCAAGACCATGCATAGTTCACGGACGCAATCGCGCGGGCGCTAAGGAGCGCCGCCGAAAAGCTGCTGCCTAAGTGTGCTCAGTAAGGGTTACACCCCATTGGGCATTCGAAGCCGATCAACTACTCTCTCCTCTGCGCGGAAACTCCCGTTCGCGGTATCACACGAAAGACACAATTATGAAAAGCAAAACCCTTTTCGTCCGATTCAGTGCAATGAGCGTGTGGCTCGTTAACATTGCTTTGTTCGCTCAATCCGAAATACCCGGAACAAAAAAGTACGCCACCACCGTCCAAATAGTCGAAACGTCGACTTTACCTCAGGCCATCGTCGTTCGGGTAAGCGGGAAATGTGAATATTCAGAGGACGGCACAACTTTCCGGGCCGTAAAAGTAAATAATGTCTTTAAAGAAGGCGTCACTTTCCGGACTGCCGTTAATTCGCGACTAGATATGTTTTTCAGGAGGATCGGCACCAGCGTTCGGTTGCAAGAAGGCACTGAGGTGAAGCTCGAAAAATTGGAGCGTCACCTGAAAGAAGGAACGCCGCAAATGGAGACCTTGCTCGACCTGCGCGCGGGCAGAATTTTTACCGTGGTGCGTGCCCTGGTGCCCGGATGCACGTTCGAAATCAATAATGCCGCCGGACGCTCAGTGGTCGAAGGCGGAGGTGCCGAGGGTAGATACATTATCACCGCCGATGGCACGCATGTGACGGAGAAACACTCCACCACGCCACTTAAATTGATCCGCGAAACCGGCGTCACCGTCATTGCTCCCGGAATGCGATACGATGCGAAGGAAGGTAAAACATTTTCTCTTCGTCACTCCTGAATCAGTGAAGTCTCTCATCGAATTTGATGAGTTGCACTCGCTAGTGGAACAAGAGGACGGGAAGAAAGAATAGATTCAACCAACACCAAAATACACTTTATGAAAAACATTAGATGCTCCGCAGGCAAAATTGCGATTGCTCTTTGCAGCGCGCTGCTGAACTCCTCAAGTTACGGACAGCCCACTATTGAAGTCAGCGCACCGTCGGTGCACGTGGCACTACCCTCGATCGAAATTCGCACAGAGAGCGATTTCTACGAACCGCTCGCCCCACAGGGAGAATGGGTTATTGTCGGCTCGTATGGGCGTTGCTGGCGGCCCGCTCATGTCGCGCGCGATTGGCGTCCTTATTGTAACGGCAATTGGGAGCAGACAGATGCCGGTTGGTACTGGGTCAGCGACGAACCTTGGGCCTGGGCGACGTATCATTATGGCCGCTGGGATTATACTGACACATTCGGCTGGTATTGGGTACCGCAAATTCAGTGGGCACCGGCTTGGGTATCGTGGCACCAGGGCGGCGGTTATATTGGCTGGGCGCCATTGCAACCGTCCGTAAGAATTTCCGCTAGCGGTTACGTCGGATTCAACCAGAGCAGACTCCCGGCTCGCGCCTATGTCTTCGTGCAACCCGGTCACTTTCTGGAACCGGTCCGCCCCACAACAGTGGTTGTGAATACAACCACGATCATCAACAAGACCGTCATTATCTCGAACACGAAGGTCGTAAACAACACCGTCATTAACGGCGGCCCGGCCACAGCGGTTATCGAAAAAGCCAGTGGCCGAAAAGTCCAGGCGGTTGCCGTCCACCAATTGCGCCAAAGGGAAGAAGCGCCGGTCGCTCAACATGGCTCCGCTACTCACGCCGCGAATACGAAGTCCGCTCCCGGTGGTGTGGAACCTCGAACTACGGTCACTCATCCTGCGCCAATTAAAGAAGCAGCGGGTAAGAAATTCGATGGCCAACTTCAAAAACAAGCGAAGCCTGTCAAACAACAAAAGCAACCGGCGCACGAAGAACAGCACGTCCACGAACAACCGGCTGCACGTGAAAGACAGGAAGCGAACCCCAATTCGGAAAAAGAACACGGAAAGCCCTGATCGTATGCAACCAACTTTGATCGACAAAGAACCGTCACGAAGCCACCATACCCTCACCAAACCTAAACGAGTCGGCGCGTCCGTCGGTTTAAGTTTGGTTTGTTGGTTTTTGATGGGGCCGCCAGGATGCGTTTCGCCCGGCGGTTTGCCACATCCGCCCGGTTTAGGCGCGGTAGGCCAACACAACAAAGCACTCGTAAGGATGACCGAGAGCCTGGCACCCCGTGAGAATGCCGTGTTCTAAGGTTAAAAATTGTCTATGAAATTATCCCAACGCCTCGGCGGAAAAATAGCGATTGTGACATGCAGCGCTTTAACAGCCTGCACGACCTATGTCGAACAGCCGCGTCCACGGGAAGTCTACGTCGCACCGCCACCACCAGTCTACGAACAACCTGCGCCCGTAGTAGTGGAGCCTGTCGCGTCGGTCGGAGTTGTCATTCAAACCGAAGCTGATTTTTATGAGCCACTCACTCCTTACGGAACGTGGGAAGTGGTTCCTGGTTATGGCCGTTGTTGGGTTCCGAGAAATGTCGATCGCAACTGGCGTCCGTATTGCAACGGTAACTGGGAGCGCACTGACGCGGGTTGGTATTGGCAGAGCGACGAACCGTGGGCATGGGCGACATATCACTATGGTCGCTGGGACTTGAGCCCACAATTTGGCTGGTATTGGGTGCCGCAAACACAATGGTCGCCAGCGTGGGTTTCGTGGCACGAAGGCGGCGGTTATGTCGGCTGGGCGCCGTTGCAACCAAGCCAGAGATTTTCGGGCGGCGCGATGGTGGTGAATGTTGCGGTCATCGCACCGCAAGCTTATGTCTTTGTCGAACCCCGGTATTTCATGCAGCCCGTTCGTCCAACGACTGTGGTTATCAATAACACCACCATCATCAACAAGACGGTAAACATCACGAATATTAAAATCGTAAACAACACCGTGATCAACGAAGGGCCGCGCACGCAAATCATCGAACAGGCGAGCGGAACTACAGTGCGTTCGGTTCCAGCTCGTGACTTGCGTCGCAAACAGGAGGCTGCCGTTGTGGTCCGTAGACCAGCAGCGCCAGTAGCTCGCGAAAAAGTTCAAAAGAACATTCCACCACCGGCCCGAGTTGAAATTCAGCCGCGTCCAACCACAAATCCGGCGGACGCGCAACGTCGCGCGAATGAAGCCCAGGTGCGAGCGCATCAACAAGCAACGCTCGACGCAAAACAAGCCGAACTTCAAGCGCAACGCAACGAGGCCGAAACGAAACGAGCAGCCTTGGCCGAATCTCAAAAACAGGCGAGAGAAGCCGGAGTGAAAGCACAGCAACAAGCGCGTGTCGACGCCAACGAAGCCCGACTTGAGGCACAACGGAAATCCGTCGAGGCCGCGAAGCTGAAACCTGTGTCTCCCCGCGCCAAAGAAACCCCGACCAATTTGCGTCCACCCGTCGCGCCGCAATCACAGCAAGCGTTGCAACAACCACACGGCAAACAAAATCTGAACGCGAAAAACGTGCCGCAGAAGAACGGTAAGAAATTTCAGCCAGCGGCGGAAAAACCTGCTGCCGATACTCGCACGCTCGAACCGGTTTCGGAGAAAAAGTAGTCGCGCCGGGCCAGATTAGCCGGTGCTTGGATGCAAGACGGACCGTGCGCGCTAAAGTTAAAATTCATGACCCCAGTTGCATTACCGAATACCTCCGCTGAAAAACAGCGCATCGCCGACGACAAATCAGGCAAACAAAACTGGCGGCAATGGGGGCCATATTTGTCCGAACGGCAATGGGGAACCGTGCGCGAGGATTATTCGCCCGACGGCGACGGCGTGGGATTATTTTCCGCACGAGCACGCACGGAGCAGAGCATATCGCTGGGGCGAGGACGGCATAGCAGGTTTCAGCGACAATTGGCAGCACCTTTGTTTTTCGCTGGCGCTCTGGAACGGCAAGGATCCGATTCTTAAAGAGCGGCTTTTCGGCCTCAACAACGCCGAAGGCAATCACGGCGAGGACGTGAAGGAACTATACTATTATCTCGACGCCACCCCGACGCATTCCTACCTGAAGATGCTCTACAAATATCCGCAGGGAGAATTTCCCTATGCGCGGCTCGTTGATGAGAACAGCCGTCGTGGCGCGGATCAGCCAGAATTTGAATTGCTCGACGCCGGTATGTTCGATGAAGACCGTTACTTCGATGTATTTGTCGAATATGTCAAAGCCGCGCCGGACGACATTTTAGTTTTGATAACGGTTCACAACCGCGGGCCGGAAGCGGCAAAACTTTCGCTGCTGCCACAACTGTTTTTTCGGAACACCTGGTCCTGGAAATCAAATTCGTCCAAGCCGAAACTCACAGCGGAAAACGGCGGCGTTAAAATTGAACACAGCCAATTGGGAAATTTCCAACTCGATTGCGACGGCAACCCGACGTTGCTTTTTTGCGAGAACGAAACGAATGTCCGCCGGCTTTTTGGCGAGCGGGACGCGCCAGGTTTTTTCAAAGACGCATTCCACGAATACATTGTCGACGGCAATCACAGCGCGGTAAATCCGAAACAGACCGGAACAAAAGCCGGGGCGCTGTATGAATTGAACGTTGCGGCGAACGGTTCAGCAACGGTGCGATTGCGGCTAAGAAAATCAGAGGCCTCTTCCCAAAATCCATGGACAGACTTCGATAAAAGTTTTTCTGAACGCAAACGGGAAGCGGACGAATTTTACGCCGCGTTGCAGGTAAAAATTACGGACGCCGATGCGCGGCTCGTCCAGCGCCAGGCTTTCGCCGGACTGATTTGGAGCAAACAATTTTTCCATTACGACGTTGATCTTTGGTTGCGAGGCGACCCTGCGCAACCGCCGCCGCCAGCGCAACGCAAACGTGGTCGCAACTGCGATTGGAAACATTTGAACAACGCGGAAATCATTTCCATGCCCGACAAATGGGAATATCCGTGGTTTGCAGCGTGGGACTTGGCGTTTCATTGCATCGCCTTCGCGGAAATTGATTCCGAATTTGCCAAATCGCAACTGCTCATGCTCACGCGCGAATGGTATATGCACCCCAACGGCCAATTGCCCGCTTACGAATGGGCGTTCGGCGACGTGAATCCGCCCGTGCACGCATGGTCGGCCTTTCGCGTGTTTGAAATCGACCGACGGCAGCGGCGGGAAGCCGATCCAAAAGACGCAGGCGATTTGATGTTTCTGGAGCGCGTGTTTCAAAAATTGCTTTTGAATTTCACGTGGTGGGTCAATCGCAAAGACGCGCAAGGACGGAATATTTTCCAAGGAGGATTTCTCGGGCTCGACAATATCGGCGTGTTCGACCGCAGCAAACCGTTGCCGACCGGCGGCTTCATCAATCAAGCCGATGGCACGAGTTGGATGGCGATGTATTGCCTGAACCTCTTGCGCATTGCTCTGGAACTGGCGTTGCACAATCACGTTTATGAAGATATCGCCACTAAGTTTTTCGAGCACTTTCTGGCAATCGCCGGCGCCATTAATGGCGTTGGTGACGATGCGCTCGGACTTTGGGACGAAGCCGACCAATTCTACTACGACCATCTCAATTTAACAGACGGCGAAAATGTGCCGATGAAAATTCAATCCGCTGTCGGGCTGATTCCATTGCTGGCCGTCGAAACGCTTGAGCCGGACATGCTCAAACAATTGCCCGAATTTTCCGCGCGGATGGAATGGTATCTCAAGCATCGCCCGCAATTGGCAGCGTTGATTTCCGATTGGAAAATTCCCGGCGCCGGCGACCGCCGTCTACTTTCTTTGCTGCGCGGCCATCGCATGAAAGCGTTGCTCAAACGGATGCTTGATGAAACGCAGTTCCTGTCCGCTCAAGGCGTGCGCTCCGTTTCAAAAGTTCATGAGCAACATCCTTTTCGTTTTGACGCCGGAGGACAAACTTACGAAGTGAAATATTGGCCTGCCGAATCAGAAAGCCGAGTGTTCGGCGGCAATTCCAATTGGCGCGGCCCGGTTTGGATGCCGATCAATTATCTCATCATCGAGGCGCTGCAAAAATTCCATCACTATTACGGCGACGATTTTAAAATCGAATGTCCAACCGGCTCGGGAAAATTTATGAGCATCAAAGACGTGTCCAATGAATTGTCGCGCCGGCTCACAAAACTATGTTTGAAAGGCGGCGACGGCCAACGCCCCGTTTTGAAAAGTCATCCGAAACTCGCGGGCGATCCGCATTTTAAGGATTACATTTTGTTCCACGAATATTTTCACGGCGACAACGGTCGCGGCGTTGGCGCATCGCATCAGACCGGTTGGACGGCCCTGGTAGGCAAGCTGCTTTGTCCTCGAGAATCGCGCCCGAATTAAATTGAACTGAAAACAACTATGAATTTAAAAGACAAAGTCGCCATCGTCACCGGCGGCAACAGCGGCATCGGCAAGGCCATCGTTTTGGAATTGGCGCGGGAAGGTGCAAATATCGTCATTGATTACGTCGCGCATCCCGAAGCGACTGAAGAATTGGAAAAACAAATTCGTGCGTTAGGCGATAACGTCATCGGCGTAAAAGCGGACGTCAGTCAAACCGCCGAACTGCAAAACCTATTCGCAACGGCCTTAAAAGAATTTGGCCGCGTGGACATCATGGTCAACAACGCCGGCATTGAAACGCGCACTTCCATTCTCGACACGACCGAAGCCCAATACGAACGCGTTCTGGCCATCAATCTCAAGAGTGCATTTTTCGGCACACAACTCGCCGCGCAACAAATGATCAAACAAGGCGGAGGCGGACGCATCATCAATATCACTTCCGTGCATGAAGACTGGCCGATGCCGGGCAATACGGCTTATTGTCTTTCCAAAGGCGGAATGAGGATGTTGACGCGCACGGCGGGCGTCGAGCTTGCCCCGCACAATATTTTGGTCGTTGGCGTCGGTCCTGGCGCGGTCGCAACGCCGATCAATTCGGGCACGATGAATGACCCGGCGCTTTTGAAAAAACTCGACAGCACAATTCCGCTCGGACGAATGGCCAAGCCGGAGGAAATTGCCAGCCTCGTCGCATTTCTCGCGAGCGACGGCGCCAGTTACATTACCGCGACAACTATTTTTGCCGATGGCGGCATTATGCAGAGCGGTCCTGGACTGTAAAATCCACCTGCATCCGCTCGTCACAACTGGGGTGAACACCCCATGCCGCCGAACGCGCTGGAAAGTTATAGTTGGAGAGTTATGTCTCCAAATCCTTCCCTCAACGTAGTCGGCAGGTTGGGCGCGGGAGTTTGGGGGCTGTGGGATCAATTGCGGCATATTGCGGCAGTTGTGGGAACCGTCCTTTTAGTTTCCGTTCAGCCGCGAAATTGGGTGGCATCGGTTCGGAAAGCCTTTTCCATGCAAGTGCTGTCGATCGGCATCGAACCGCTTTGGTTTGTTGGCGTGGCAGCAGTGTTCGTCGGCATTTCAGTTGTCGTCCAACTTTCATTTTGGAGCGGCATCGCCGGTCAGTCGCAAATGGTCGGGCCGCTGTTGGTAACAGTCATCGCCCGCGAACTTGGTCCGGTGCTAATCAACCTCATCGTCATTGTCCGCAGCGGCAGCTCTATGACGACCGAACTAGGCGTCCTGAAAATCAACGGGCAAGTGCGCGCGCTGGAGAAGCAACGATGCGATCCATTCCTGCACCTGGTTTTGCCGCGTGTGCTGGGTATGGCGGTCTCCACGTTTTGTCTGACGATTGTCTTTATCATCATTGCGTTCGCGAGCGGTTATTTTTTCGCGGCATGGATGGGCAAAGGCAGCCGTGATTTATTTCTGTTCGTCGATAGCGTGGCCAGCGCGCTTCAGTTCAAGGACGTCTTGAATATTCTCGCCAAAAGTATTTTACCCGCACTGTTTGCGAGCGCCTGCTGTTGTATCGGCGGGCTGGGCGTGGGCGGATCGGATACGGAAATTCCGCAAGCGACGCAACGGGCGCTGACCTGGTCGATGGCTGGGCTGTTCGTCATCTCCGCGGCAGTATCGGTTCTCACTTATTTCTGATTATGAACGAAGCGCCTGACATCTTAGATCCGTTGCGTCAAGACGAACCAAAAAAGGAACGGTTCAAGTTTCGCCGCGTCAACGAAATCACCGGCGTGTTCGTTCTAGTCATCGTTGCGGTGCTGGTCGCCGCCATTGTTTGGGCGGACCGAAGCCAGCGCTGGTTCAAGAGTAATGTTACCTTGCGCATCGTTCTTCCCGAAAACGGCGCGGCCGGTATTCGGCAAGGTTCGGAAGTTTACTTTCTCGGCACGCTCGTCGGCTCCGTGTCTGATGTCATCGTCGCGCCCACAGGGCGGATGGAGGCCGAGACGCATATCCGGCACGACTTTTTTCGTTTCGTTCGCGAGGATTCGTCAGCGGTGGTCAAAAAGAAATTTGGCGTTGCTGGCGATTCATTTTTTGAAATCACGCGGGGCGTGGGCAAGCCACTGCCTGAAGTTGATGCGTCCATCGTTTGCAACGAGCAGTTTCAAAATGCACTTGAATCCGCCATCGAAGAAATCCGACGCGAAACGTTGCTCGTTTTGAAAAAAACCAGCACTGGCCTGGATACGTGGACCAAATTGGGAGCGGACCTGGTCGAAACGCGCAAGCACCTGGACCAACTCACCGTCCGTATGGAAAATATGGCCGCTGGAATCGAAGCGGGTAAAGGCACGGTGGGCAAATTGATTACCGACACCGCAGTTGTCGACGACGCTCAGGCTCTTCTCGCCCGCGCCAACGCCACCATGACCGAATTCCAAGGCATGCTGACAAATCTGAATGTAGCCGTGAAAAACGTAGAGAAAGGCACAGTGCGTTTGCCAGAAATTTCTGATGCTGTTGCAATCGATGCGAAAAGCCTCGCTGCACTTATTCTGCAGTCACACACCTCTATGCGCGAGTTCCAGCGTTTGACTGAAGCCGCGCAACACCATTGGCTCTTGCGCAAGTATGTCAACCAAACCAACCCGCCGTCCGATCGTCCGCTCGAAATTGGGGCGTCAGAAAAGAAACTGTTGAAAACGCTTCGTTCACCTAATCAGTCTCCGAACTAAGTTCGATTTGAAGCGGCGAGGAGGTTATAGCTGCCGGCTATCAAATAGGCGGTCGGGTTAGACCCCATAGCAGTGGGACAGTCAGCGACGTAACGTAGCTTCGTATTACTAATCGGAATATCACAACAATCAATTGAAAGTAAATTTAATGACTATCACTTCACAGTATTCAAACAACGTCGCAGCAACAAAGAAGCAACGTTCCATCCACATACCTCTAGCGGCCGCGCTCCTTGCACTGCTTTGCAGCCCCTTTTTAGGAATCGCGGCACCCCACCAGCCTCCAACGGCTAAGCTGGCGCCAGTTCAGCTCGGCTCGGCGGGAAATTTCGCGATTCTTTCGAAATCAGGCATTACCGACGTTCCTTCATCTGCGATTTTCGGAAACATTGGGACGAGTCCGATCACAGGCGCAGCCATTGGCGTCACTTGTCCAGAGGTTAGCGGTAGAATCTACACAGTTGATGCAGCCGGCCCGGCCTGCAGGTTGGTAGCGCCAGTCTTATTGACGACGGCTATCGGCGACATGCAGACCGCGTATTCCGACGCTGCTGGACGAAAACTGCCCGACTTCACTGAACTCGGCGCAGGAAATATTAGCGGTTTGACACTTACTCCTGGCCTCTACAAATGGGGAACCGGAGTGCAAATCAACACTGACGTCACCCTCTCGGGCGGTAAAAACGACGTCTGGATTTTCCAGATCGCTCAAGGTCTTACCGTGGGTAATAACGTCACCGTTACGCTGGCCGGCGGTGCACAGGCCAAGAATATCTTCTGGCAGGTCGCTGGCGGAACGACACTCGGAACAACGGCAGACTTCAAGGGCGTCATTTTGTGCAAAACGTTGATCGCGATGAACACACACGCGACGTTGATCGGCAGAGCCCTTGCTCAGACCGCAGTTACTTTGCAGATGAATGCGATTTCGACGCCTGCAAAATAATAAAATCCTCAAAAACGCAGATTCATTTCACTAAAAACTAAACAAGAAAATAAGATTATCATGAAAATCAAATCAACAATCCCACTCGCGCTGATTGCAGCGACGAGTTCTTTATTGCTCGCGAACACTTCGGTGCGCGCCAACGAAACCGACGACCGCATTGTGTCCTCGGCAAAATCGTCCTACGTGTTCAAAACGTATCTGAAAGATGACTCCATCAAAACCAAGTCCAAAGATGGCGCGGTCACTTTGAGCGGCTCCGTCGCCGATGCGTCCCACAAGACGTTGGCCGAGAACACGGTCGAAAGTCTTCCCGGAGTCGTTAGCGTGAACAATCGCATCAAGGTCAAAGGTGAAAATCCGCCTGAACATTCTGATTCCTGGATCACGACAAAAGTGAAGTCAGTGCTGCTGTTCCATCGCAACGTCAGCTCCAGCGGAACCTCAGTTTCGACCAAAGATGGAGTCGTCACCTTGACGGGTGAAGCTTCCAGCATGGCCCAGAAAGAATTGACCACCGAATACGCCAGGGACATCGATAACGTCAAAGAAGTCGATAACCAGATGACCGTAGTCGCGACCCCAGCTAAGGCTGATGAAACTATTGGCGAAAAAATGGACGACGCGTCCATCACGGCTGAAGTCAAATCGACCTTGATGTCGCATCGCTCAACGAGTGCGATCAAGACCAAAGTCTCCACCACCGACGGCGTGGTCACCTTGAGCGGCATCGCCAAAAACGACGCCGAGAAAGCTCTCGTCACCAAGCTCGTCACCGATATCAATGGTGTCACCAGCGTAGTCAACAACATGACCGTCGAAGTCAAAGCCGCGTCAAACAACTAACCAACCCGTGACTGTCGGCTGGCGTGAGAGCGCCAGTCGGCAGGCATAAATAAAATCGAAAGAAACAATATGTTATACACAATTGCCGTCGTCTTGATCATCCTCTGGCTCCTCGGCCTCGTCACTGGCTACACCATGGGTTCATTCATTCACGTTCTCCTCGTCATTGCGGTCATCATGATTCTGGTGAATCTCATCTCTGGGAAGAAACGCCTCTTGTAATTCGACTTCAACAAACAAATTCAAAATCGAAAGCTCACTATGAATAAAATATTTTCCTTGGCTATCCTTGCCGGCGGAATTGCCCTGATAATCGTAGGCATCAACGCCACAAACTCTTTCAGTTCAGATGTGTCCCGCTTCTTTACCGGTTCGCCGACAGACAAAGCCGTCTGGATGCTCATCGGCGGAATTGTCGCCACCCTGATCGGTTTTACGACGTTGATGCGCAATGCAAAGCAAACATAACCCGGAGATTGTATGAAAACCGCTGCTTCAAGAACATTGCGGAGAGTGAAATCAGACGAAGTCGTCAGGCAGGGTGACTTCGTCGTGGCCGGAAATGGTTTCGAACCATGGGAAGGACCGAGCGGTTTCCGGGCCAATTCATTTTTAAAACCCATCTTCCGTGCGCTAGCCGTGCCTGCGGGCACGAGCGAGAAAACTAAGGAACCGGATCAAAATGTCCGCAAACGGCTGTAAATAACTATGAATCGCCTAAAGGTTTTTGGCTTAGCCTGCGTTCAATTGATCAAACAAGCCTGGCAACTTCCCCAGTCAATAGCGACTGCGTTCCGAGCGCGCCAGCAGGCGTTAGTGCTGGATGAACGCGAAGCCGAACGACTCGACCGGTTACGTAACCCATCGAAGTACCTGGGGAGGTAATCATTTTTGATTTCACAGGGGCAAATTCCTCTTCTCATTTGTTCGCCGATTCCTTGCGTTTTAATCACACTGCGGAGTGATTGTTTTCTTTCAACTGTCCAGCAGCTGCTGAGGTGCAGCGCGTGGTCCTATAAGGACGGCGGCTCTGCGTATCAGGTAAACTCCCCATGCGGCGTTCGGCGACTTGCCTTGCATCGAGCGGCACAATGTGCGACTCTGTGCCTGCTGCCTCGGGATCTATGTTCCGGTTATCCGGCGGTGAACACGCTTTCTATGAACAAAACCCTTCTTTACGTTGAAAACGATCCCGCTGATGTCATCGTTGTCCGCAAGGCGCTCCTTGGCTCTGATATCCCTTTCAATCTCCATGTCGTCGGCGAAGGCCTCCCCGCCATGGCTTATCTGAGCGGCAAAGGGATTTATTCGGATCGCGAGAATTTTCCTCTGCCCGACGTCCTGCTGTTAAATGTCCGCCCAGAGAACAAGCGGCCCTTTGAAGTTTTGGAAGGCGTGCGCGATGAAAAGCAGTTTCGCAATCTTCCCATCCTGGTTCAGTCGAATGGCTTTCGCGCGGGGGATATCAAGGACGCGACTGACTCAGGCGCGACAGCCTGTTTTCGCAAGACGGCCGATTGCGGCAAGCTCCTCGATTTTCTGCAAGCGAAGGTTCGCACTTACGCCATGCGCGACGCTTGCGCGGCCCGCGACCGCGCGACCCGGGCCAACGCCTAAGTCACCCGCCCGATTTCGCTCGCATCACTTGCATTTGAAGCCGGTGTCGAGAATCGGCAACTCCGCGAGCCGCCAATAACGGTCGAGCGCTTCGATCCCTTCGGACATTTCATCGACGCTCTGCGGTTTCTTGAAGACCGTGTTCACGTCGAGTTGATAGGCCTTCCTCACTTGTTCGGGCGCGGGATCATCGCTCAGCAGGATGGCAGGAATGACGTTACATATTGGATTTTTTCTCAGCCATTGCATCACCTCGATCGCGGAGCGGACGGGCATGTCGAAATTCAAAACCAACCAACTTGGGAACGGATAGGCAAGTCGATCGCGGTATTTGCCCTTGGCCTGGAGGTATTCAATCACTTCGCCGCCGTCGAGGACGATGTGGAATCCAACGCCGCGCAATTTGAGGAAGGCAAGGTTGAAGACCTGCGCCTCTTCGACGCTTCGTTCGCCGACCAGAACAAAGACGCGCTTGTTCATGTACTGAAAGCTCGGCTTTGCTATGGGTTGCGCAAGGGGGCTGACCCAGTTTTTTCGCAGCGGCAAATGGATAATGTCGACTGCCCGATCTGAACGCGAACGGTGACAATTAAGGGCTGCGCCTGCCTTGCGCAGAATGTATTCACCGACACGAGAAACCTCGTTGCGTAAAAGCGCGCTCGGACCGACCGTTCAAGGTGGCTTGAGCCACTCTATGAAAGCTCAACGTCCTGTCATTCTACTTATCGAAGACGACCGGAACGACCAGCTTTTGATTGAACACGCATTCAGGAGCATTGGCGTTGAAATGCCCATTCGCATCGTTGACAACGGACAGCAAGCGCTCGATTACTTGAACGGCGATGGCAAATATCAGGATCGTGAGCGCTTCCCTTTTCCCACCACCATCATCACCGATTTGAAGATGCCGAAATTAGACGGGTTTGGGGTGCTGGAACGGCTGAAAGACAATCCGCACTGAGCTGTTATTCCGACGGTCGTCCTGTCCGCCTCGGCGGAATCTCGACGACATCAAGAAAGCCTACATGCTGGGCGCGTCGGCTTTTCACACCAAGCCGAACGAGACCGACGATTTGCGCGAGCTGCTGAGACGGTTCCACGATTATTGGTGCACAGTTGAAGTCCCGGAGTCCGACGTGCACGGCGAAATGCTCCATACGGAGGCCGCTGGCAAACTCGGCGAGCGATTCGAGCAGGAGAAGTATCGCGCTTAATTCGTCGTGGCCGTCCAGCGGCGGGTCTGCATGTGACACTTCGCTCCGTGTGAGGAACCATCAGGTTTCTCACATAAAAATCCAGCCAAACACCACTACGCGATTTCCAGCAAATGCCCGAAACGATATAGCTTCGTCGGCGCGCGCACGGGGAGTATTTGTTGATAGCCAACTGGAGGAGAGAAGCGGTTGAGCCGAGGGACTAATAATGACAGCTAGTGCCGATAGAGAAAGATTTCCAATCGCTAACGCGACGCTGAAATGCGTTCTCTTCGTTGAGGACAGCGACGACGATTATGTCGTCGCCTGGCATGAGCTCAAGAAAATCAAGCTATGCAACCCCGTTCGCCGTGTCCGCACTGTGGAGGAATTGTTCGATTATCTCGACGGCATGGTCGAGTACCACGACGGCAAAATATACCTGGTGCCCGCCGCGATCATTCTCGATATGCGCCTACCAGGCATAGATGGTTTGCAAGTCCAGGCCATGCTGCGCACGAACATGAAATACCGGAACATTCCGATCATACCCATCAGCGGCCCTGAACGCATGACCGTGCTCAAGACTGCGCTCGAGCTCGGCGCTGACGCCTACCTGGTCAAACCAATTAACGGAGTGAGCTTCAAATACGTCGCCAGCAAGATCAGCCTGCCGCTCCAGTTCTCCGAGGCTTGAATAGTCCTCTGAACAAAGGGTTTAATCTGCGCCAGTGATTTGCTGATTCTGTCAAAAACATTTTGCCCCTATAGACAAAACTTTCTTTCTCGCTAGGATGGCACCTTCCAATCCGTTCAGTCCGAACTTGTATGGCTCCCCAAAAGAAACAAGTCGCTGCGCCAGTCGTTCTCTACGCCGAAGACGACCCGAATAACGTCCTTCTCCTCCAACACGCCCTCAAACGACTCACGGGCCGGCTTGATTTGCGCATCATCAACAACGGTGACGAAGCCATCGCCTGGCTCGCCGGGCACGGTCTTTACGCCGTGCGCAAAGTTTATCCCATGCCAGCGCTGGTCATTACTGACCTGAAGATGCCGTGCAAAACTGGCTTCGACGTGCTGCGTTGGGTGCGCACCCAACCGATAAACCAACAAGTGCCCATGGTCGTGCACAGCAGTTCCATGCAGGCCGACGACGTCCTTCTTGCCCGGGCAGTCGGGGCGACGGATTACTTCGTCAAGACGCCCGATTGCGAGCCGTTGCTCGCCTTTTTGGGAAAACATTTCAACTGCGTTACACATCCGCCTGCTCACGTTCCCAAACGCCCCAGCTCGGCTCCGCCTGTTCTGCGGGTTTAGCCGACAAAAACATTGCACGCTAGAGGTCGCCAAATGGATTTTATAGTGTATAAAGAATTGGCTCTGGTTCTTTGACGCATATTCCCGGTGCCGAAATAGAACAACTATTATGAGCACACCCATCATTTCCAAAGACCTCAGCAAACGCGCCCCCAAGAGCCCGCGCGAACGCATCGGCGGCTTCGTCATCGCAGGCCGCGCCATCGACAAATGCCGCGCCAGCCTCGACGGAACGCTCGGCAACTATCATTTCGATTGCCTGTTGGATAACGTTCTTTTCCGTTTCAAAGGCATCACCGCCGACCAATTCAAATCCGCCGTCGCCGCCGCGAAAACTTATGAAGAAGTCGCCGATTGGCTGCACGCCAACGGCACCAGCAGAACACCAGAGGAAATCAAAGCGTGGTCCGACGAGACTGAAGCTTCCAGCCTGATGAAAGACCCGGAGAAGCGCGCGTATTTCATCGAGAGTTGCTCCAGGCTGATGATGAATCCTGAAATGAACACGACGTTCGATTGGCTCGAAGCCGACGACGCGCGCACATCCTGGCCAACCACTCCAGAAATACCGGTATCTGTTTCGAGAGCCACCGCGACCTTGCCCCCAGCCACTGGCGACCAGAACATGCAAGCGCCCGTTCCCAATTCCATGGGAGCACCGGTCTTTGGGCAACCGCGGCAAGGCATGGGTCAGCAACAAGGCCCCCGACCCAATAGACGGGGCCACAAATCGCGCCACCCGCGTCACGACCGTCAGGCGAACTCGCGCACCCAATCGCGCGGCCGCTAGCAATCAATTCCGTTTAAAACCTAAAAGGTTTACGTAAGCAGTCGAGTTGTTCTCTCGGTGCTTTTGCACAGGGGGAACCATCTTCACAATCACACGCCCCCTCCCGCAGTCGTAACACAATTGTCACAGAACTGTTCTTTCAAAGTCATGCGCGTGGGTTACAGGTAAATTGAGCGGAGAAACAGCGGTCTGACTCACGAAACCAAAGACACGACATGAAAACAACGACTCTAAAAACGCTCATCGGCGGCACACTCGCTTTGGTCACCACCTTCACTGGGTCAGCTCAACTGCTGATCAACGGCGCGGGCGCAACGTTTCCTTATCCCATTTATTCCAAATGGTTCGATGAATACAGCAAGGTCGATCCGTCCGTCCGGTTTAACTACCAGTCGATCGGCTCCGGTGGCGGGCAAAAACAAATTCTCGAACAGACCGTCGACTTCGGCGCCTCAGATGGTCCGATGAGCGACGCGAATCTGGCCAAAGCGACCTCCAAATTGCTTCATATTCCGACAGTCGCCGGTGCCGTCGTCATCACCTACAACCTGCCCGGGGCGCCGAAGCTGAAGCTCGACGGCCCAACCATTGCTGCAGTCTTCACGGGGGATATTTCGAAGTGGAACGATTCGAAAATCGCGTCGCTCAACCCCGACGTGAAGTTACCGAACCTCGACATCGTTGTCGTTCATCGCTCCGACGGCAGCGGAACCAGCTATATCTTCACGGACTATCTGAGCAGCGTTAGCCCCGATTGGGCCAAGCGCGTCGGCAAAAACACATCGGTCAAATGGCCGACGGGTCTCGGTGCGAAAGGGAATGAAGGCGTCGCCGGCCAGGTAAAACAACTCGAAGGCGCGATCGGCTATATCGAACTGGCCTACGCCCACCAAAATAAATTGCCCTTTGCTGATTTGAAAAACGCAGCGGGCAAAACGATATCGCCTTCGCTCGAATCAATCACGGAAGCGCTGGCGAACGCGCAAAATTCCGGATGACTTCCGATTTTCGATCGTCAATGCGCCCGGCGAAAACGCATATCCGATTGCTGGCGCAACCTGGCTTCTGGTCTATCAAGCAGCAGAAGGACGCGACCAAAGGTCAGAAGCTGGTCGAATTCCTGAATTGGGCTTTGACGAAAGGTGAGACCCAAGCCGCAACTCTCGATTATGCGCCCATGCCGGATTCATTGCGTGAACGTGTTTTGGAGAGAGTTAAAACGATCAAGTATTAGTTTACAGGCTAGTCACCATCTGGCCTGCAAAGTAAAAGAAACCCGTGAACCAATCTGCTGCCACTCCCGGTATTGCTGTCCGGCCTGAGACGTTCTCGGGCCGGCATTTTGGCGACCGCGCGTTCAAATGGCTGACGCTTGCGATGGCAGTTTCGGTTTTTGTGTTGGTCGTCGCTGATTGGTTTCGAGTTGGCCAAAGGCTCGCACCTGACATTGAAAAAGTTCGGGTGGACGTTTCCTGGGTGGATCGAATTGGGATCCGGTGAACGAAGAGTTCGGTGCGCTGCCGTTTATTTTCGGCACCCTCGTTTCATCTGCCATCGCGCTCATCATCGCCGTGCCTCTCAGCATCGCCACCGCAGTTTTTCTCACCGAACTAGCGCCCCGCTGGCTGCGCAAACCGCTGACGATTTTCATCGAGTTGCTTGCGGCCGTTCCGAGCGTGATTCTCGGTTTGTGGGGAATTTTTGTGATGGTGCCGTGGTTGCGCGAACACTTGTTCCCGGTGCTTCGAAACACGTTCGGGTTTCTGCCCTTTTTCAAAGGCCCGATTTACGGCGTCAGCATGTTGGCCGGCGGCATCATCGTCGCGATCATGATTCTGCCGATCATCACTTCCGTATCGCGCGAAATCCTTCGTTCGGTGCCGGATCTGCAGCGCGAAGCCGCCTACGCGCTCGGCGCGAACGCGTTGGGAAGTCACGCGCATCGCCGTCCTGAGTTACGCGAAGAAAGGTTTGTTTGGCGCGGTGATCTTGGGTCTCGGCCGCGCGCTTGGTGAAACGATGGCCGTCACGATGGTCATCGGAAATCGTCCCGAAATCGCCAAGTCCTTGTTTGCGCCGGGCTACACTTTGGCCAGCGTCATCGCCAACGAATTTACCGAAGCGACTTCGGAAATGTATTTGAGCGCGCTGTTTGAAATTGGATTGGTGCTGCTTGCCGTCACCGTGCTGGTCAACGCCATCGCGCAGCTTTTGTTGAAAACATTTGGTGGCACATCCCCATCGTCGCGCTCGTGAAATGAACAACGCAAATCACCATTGGCGAAAGACGAAGAATGCTGCGATGCAGGTCTGACATTATGCTGCGCCCTCGCCGTGGTAGCGCCGTTGGCGTTGATTTTTTTCCATCTGCTGAAGTCAGGCATCGGCGCGTTGAACCTGGAATTTTTCACTCACCTTCCCAAGCCCGTTGGAGAAATCGGTGGCGGCATGGCCAACGCGATTGTCGGCTCATGCGAATTGTTGTTGCTGGCGGCGCTGTTTCGGTGTGCCTGTTGGCGTGCTTGGCGGAATTTTTTTATCGGAATACGGCGGTTCCAAACTGAACTGGTGGATTCGATTCGTGGCGGACATTTTGAACGGCGTGCCTTCGATCATTTGGGGAATCTTCGTTTACGCCCTGCATCGTCGTTCCGGCAAAAGGATTTTCGGCGCTGGCGGGTGGAGTTGTGCTCGGGTTAATGATGATTCCGTTGATCATGCGCACGACCGAAGAGGTCCTGCGCCTCGTGCCGAATGGATATCGCGAAGCGGCGCTGGCGCTGGGGATCGCGCAATGGCGTGTCATTGTGCAAATCATCGTCCGCACCGCACTGAAAGGAATTGTCACCGGCATCCTGCTCGCGCTCGCTCGTGTGGCCGGCGAAACTGCGCCCCTGTTATTCACCGCCTTCGGCAACCGTTTCTGGAACAACCATCTCACCGATCCCATCGCCGCACTGCCGTTGCAGATTTTCACCTATGCGATTTCGCCGTATGAAGATTGGCATCGACAAGCATGGGCGGGCGCGCTTGTGTTGCTGTTGATGGTTACTTTGCTCAGTGCCACCGTGCGGGTGCTGACGCGGGATCGTTTTGCAGAGCAAAAGTGAGCACGCCATGACCGCCATCGAAGAAACCAGATCAACCGCAATGAGAGTCGTTGTTACACCGGCGTCAAAACCTGAATCGAAGTCGGACCAGCCAGCTCTGGCAAAGTCTGCTTTTTCGATCAAAAATCTTTCGGTGTTATTCAACGACCAGCCGGTGTTGAAAAAAGTCTCGATCGACATCCGCGCAAATGCAGTCACCGCAATCATCGGTCCAAGCGGCTGCGGTAAGTCCACGTTCCTACGCGCACTCAATCGCATGCACGAACTGTCGCCGAACGCTCGCATGGAGGGCGATATTTTATTATTTGGCGAGAACATCTATTCGCCGAAAATCGAACCGGTGATGGTGCGGCGTCGCGTTGGGATGGTGTTTCAGAAATCGAATCCGTTCCCGACCATGTCCATCGCCGACAATGTCACGGTAGGCCTTCGCCTCAACGGCATGCGCGATCGTTCGATGCTCAATGCGCGGATGGAAGAGTCGTTGAAAATGTCGGCGTTGTGGGACGAAGTGAAAGATCGATTGGACGCCCCAGCGGTCAGCCTTTCAGGCGGCCAACAACAGCGGCTGTGCATTGCGCGCGCTTTGGCGGTGCGTCCCGAAGTGCTGCTGATGGACGAACCGGCGTCCGCTCTGGACCCACTCGCGACCTCTAAAATAGAGGACTTGATCATCGAACTGAAAAAGCAGTTCACGATCGTGATCGTCACGCACAACATGCAACAGGCGGCGCGCATTTCCGATTCCACGGCATTTTTCTATCTCGGTGAGTTGATCGAATACGATAAGACCGACAAAATGTTTACGAACCCCTCCAAAAAACAAACCGAAGATTACGTCACGGGCCGATTCGGCTAAAAAGCTCTATGCAACACCTCGACCAGGAAATTGCCCTGCTCAAACAACGGCTGCTCACGATGGCGAGCAATGCCGAGTTCGCGGTCATCAACGCCGTCAAAGCATTGGTGGAACACAGCGATGATCTCGCGCGAGGCGTCCAGGAAAAAGACAGCGTCGTTGACCTTCTCGAAGTTGAGATCGACGAAATGGCCGTGCAACTGTTGTCAAAAGCGCCCCTGGCTTCCGACCTTCGGTTCATCATCGTCGCGAGCAAGATTGCGCAGAACCTCGAACGCGTTGCCGACGAAGCGACCACGATCGCCCGTCGCACTTTGGAACTGAACCAGGAACCGCAGCTCAAGGAATATATCGATATCCCGCGCATGGCCGAGATTGCGTTGGACATGTTGAAAGTGGCACTCGACGCCTTCGTGAATCGCGAGCCGGAAAAAGCGCGCACCGTCATCCCACGCGACAAGCAGGTCGATCAAATTCACAAACAATTCCAACGCGAATTGGCCAGCTACATGATTGAAAACCCCAAGAATATCACGCGCTGCCTGAACCTGATGGTCGTCTCGAAAAGTCTCGAGCGCATCGCCGACCATGCGACGAACATCGCCGAAGAGGTAGTTTATCTCTGCGAAGCCGAAGACATCCGTTACCCCAGGCAGACCCAATGAGCCGAACGATCCTGATTGTTGATGACGAGCCGGATGCTCTTGAACTGGTTGCCTACAACCTCAAACAAGCTGGTTACAACGTCGTGGCCGCGAAAGATGGAGCGGAAGCGTTGGAGAAAGTGAGAAGCACCGCCCCCGACCTGATCGTGCTCGACGTCATGCTGCCGGAGATGGATGGGTTTGCCCTGTGCAGGGTTTTTAAGGGGGCTCCAGTCACGGCGGGTATTCCAATAATCATGCTCACCGCAAAAGCAGCCGAGATCGATCGCGTCCTGGGACTCGAACTCGGTGCTGACGATTACGTCACGAAACCCTTTAGTCCGCGCGAGCTGCTGCTGCGCGTGAAAAAATTGTTACAGCGCAGCGCGGGTGGCGACAGTGGAGATCAATACAGATTCAGTAAACTCGTCATCGACGTCCCGCGCCACCTTGTCACGGTTGAGCGTCAAAAAGTCGAACTCACCGCAACAGAATTCAAGTTGTTGCTCTACTTGATCGAAGCGCGCGGCGCGGTCCGCACGCGTGAGCAGCTTCTCACACAGGTTTGGAACTACGAAAAATACGTCGACACGCGCACGGTGGATACGCACATGCGCCGGCTGCGCGACAAACTCGGAGCCGCTGCGCAATATATTCAGACCACCCGCGGGGTCGGTTATCGCTTCGTGACTGAATGATGTGGCCACTCGCAACATGTCTCGCGCTCGCTTTGGCGTTCGTGATCTATCTCCGCGAACGGCGAAGAACGCGCGACCTTCAACGCAGTCACGAAAAGCAACTCGCTACGTTGCGCGAGCAACACAAGAGCACGATCGACAAAATCCAGGCCCAGCAAAAGGCGCTCCTTAACAGCATGACTGATGGGTTGCTCGTGCTCGACGACCGAGGTGCCATTCAGATCACCAACCGGGCTCTTCACGAATTTTTTACCGTTGCCGACGGCCTCGCTGGAAAAACTGTCTTGGAAGCATTTCGCCTCCACGAACTCGCCGAGATTGTCGATCGCCTCAAATCGCAATCACAGGTTCTGGATTACGAGGTAGAAGTTCCCGGCCTAAAGAGCCGTTGGGTTTACGTCAATGCCGCGACGATCGTTGGCGATCACAATGAGCACTTGGGCGCGGTGCTTATCTTTCATGACGTTACGCGCCTGAAAACTCTGGAAAACACGCGTCGCGAATTCGTCGCCAATGTCAGTCACGAACTGCGCACGCCTCTGTCCATGATCAAGGGCTTTGCTGAAACATTGCTCGGCGGCGCGATGCAGGATCCTGAAGTTTCCACCAAATTCCTGCAAACCATCGAAAAACATGCCGACCGCCTTGCGCACCTGATCGAAGACCTCCTCACCATTTCCGAATTAGAGAGCGGCGACACCAGCCTGAGCATGCGTCCTGTGCATATCGTGCAACTGGTCGATGCTGTGTTCGACGACCTGCGCTCGCGCGCAGCCGTTCAGGAGATTGAATTGCGAAACGAGGTGAGTCCGGAAACCATTGTGGAAGGTGACAACGATCGGCTGAAACAAGTTTTTTGGAACCTTATCGAAAACGCAGTCAAATACGGAAAAAAAGGAGGGCAAGTCGCCGTCGCGACACAACCCGATGACAATCAATTTATCCGCGTGATGGTGAGCGATAACGGTCGCGGCATTCCTGCGGACGCTCTGCCGAGAATATTCGAGCGGTTCTATCGCGTTGACAAAGCGCGCTCACGGGAAAGCGGCGGAACAGGCCTGGGACTCGCCATCGTCAAACACATTGTGCAAAGCCATGGCGGAAAAGTCTGGGCTGAGAGCGCAGTTGGTTGCGGTACAACATTTTGTTTCACTATCAGGGTTAGCCCTAATTGACATCAGGTCGTGAAAACCTTTAAATAACACCGAATCCAGAAGTCTTGTGCACGTCATGTCCACGCCAAAAAGCATTCGTCTCCGAGTCAGTCGATCGAACCCTGTGCAAAATAGGTTCGCCTTTACGTTGATCGAACTACTGGTCGTTATCGCCATCATCGCCATTCTCGCCTCGTTGTTGCTACCGGCTTTGGCGCGGGCCAAGGACCAGGCCAAAAAGGTCGGCTGTGTTAATAACTTGAAACAAATGGGGCTGGGCTCGCAAATGTATGCAGGCGATTTCAAGGGTGACCTGGTCGCGCCAACATGGATCCCAAAATACCTCGCGACATTACCTCCTAACTCCGATCGTCACGGATCGGACGACGACCTGAACTGGTTAATGCCGCTGAGTTACGTCAAGAACGTCAAAAGTGGCGTTTGTCCTGCGACACGCAACTTCATTCGAGAGACATGGGTAACCTATAAACCAGGGGCAAACGGTAATTTGTTGCCACAGGGCCGTTATTTGGATGACCTGACTGACAATGCCGCTAACACGACCTTGAACCACCACAGTTACGAAGTGTTTGGGGATCTGAATATCAACGGCGTAAGCTGGAAGAAAACTGAACGGAATGTTTCCAGCCGCCTGATGAATACTTACCTTCCTTTGAAAGGCGGGCGCACCGGACCTTCCCAAATCATGATGATTGCCGACTGCGACGACAAAGCGACAGATCCTAATACTTCGCCTCTAAACAAGATAAACAACTGGCCCGAGACGGGAAATAACCATGGAGCCCAAGGCACCTGTATGAACTTCTGCGATGGCCATGCAGCATTCATTCCGATTAAAAAGTACCCCGAGACATGGGACATCAGCCAGGATTCAAACATCGCCATTCCGTAGCTTTGTTGAAACTCCAAAATTCACGCACTCCACATCATTATACCTAAATTATGAAACACCCCTACACTACACGTAACCTCGTGGCGACGATCGCTGCCGTGGCGTTGGCACTCGTGCCTTTGGCGAAAGCCACGCCGCCCGCGCACAACGTTGCTGCCGGTCTTGTAAACGTACAGATGCTTGATACGGGTACGACGGCGTCTTCGATCATCGTAACGTGCCCGCTTTCGATCAACGATTTTCGATTGCGCACAGGATCGACTGTTGGGTCCTCTCGCATCCAGATTGGTTCCAGCTCTACGGACGATGGAACCGCTGGCGTTGTGATGTCTTGCCCGTCAGAAAACAACAAGGATTACTCCGGAGTCGTATCTGGAGGAGGATTTAGCAACGTTTGCGCAGCGGCTTATGTCGACGGAGCTAACGCGTGGAACATAGCAACCTTTGGCGTAATGGGTCTGGCTGGCGGTTCGAACCCACGGTTGAACATCAACACCGCTGGAGCCTACTTCCCGTTCAGCACCTGGATTGGCGGGTGGGTCAAAAACTCGGGCGCCACAAACGGCGGCACGATGGATACGTACATCGGTAATACCAATATTGTCATTGGGACCAACGACCTCACCAAAGGCGGCTACGTCGACAACGGCGCTGGTATTTCAACGATCGACTTGCGCCATCTCGGCATCGACTCGCGCGTGAGCGGTGTTCTCCTTGCTAGTGGCGCAAAAAACGAGACGGCTAATTTCGGTATCACTTCCACGAACGTCGACGGCACTTGGAAAATCTTCATCCACGACGATGGCGCGAACACCTCGAACCACGAACAGGATCCAATCGGATGGGTGTTCATCCCCAAAACAAACACCTCGATTATTTCCGGACGTTTCGATTCGTCAGCTAATATCGAAATCTTCAGCGGTAATACGCCACAATTTACCGTTACCAGCAACGCCCTTGGCACATATGAACTCAAACCCATTGGTGTAGCGGCGACAAACGCCGTGCTGGTCCTGAGCCCTGAAGGTGGTCGCACGACCGCCAGTGGCGTAGCCGGTCACGACGGCAATTTGGACAATTACGTCAGTTACCTGATGAACAACGCTAAAGACGGCTGGATCATTCAAACCCACGACTGTCCTCTCGGTGGCGTGGAATCCATTCCCCCCGGTCAGGCAATTTGCTCGTTCGCAATTGTTCCAGGTGGCACGCCTGGTTTCACAGTGACCCCGACTAATAACATCTTCACCACTGAAAGCGCCGGAATCGCGCAATTCCAGGTTTCTCTCGACATACAGCCCACCGCAGACGTGACGATCTCCGTCAGTTCCTCAAATCCCAACGAAGGCACTACCGACGTCAATTCATTGACATTTACCTCCGGCAACTGGAATCAGCCCCAAACCGTGACTGTCACTGGCGTGGACGACGGCGTGTCCGATGGAACGGTTTTCTACTCGATCAATCTCGGGACTGCCTCCAGCGCTGATTCGGGCTACAACGGTTTACAACCGGCCAGTGTTAGTGTTGGAAACATCGATAACGACCCTGGTATCACCGTCACCCCAACGAGCGGCTTGTTCACAACCGAAGCTGGTGGCACCGCTACCTTCAACGTCCATTTGAACACGCAACCGACCGACACAGTGACCATCTCCTTAACTTCGAGTAATCCAAACGAAGGCACCGTTTCGCCGGCATCGGTCATCTTCGACCAGAACACCTGGAATCAAGATCAACTCGTCACGATCACTGGAGTAAATGACTTCGTCCAGGATGGAGATAAGGCTTACACGATTATCACGGGTGCCGCCCAAACCACCGATCCAGCATATACGGGCAGTAACCCGCCGGACGTCTCCGTCGTAAACAAAGACAACGACGCTGTAGGCATCATTGTCAGCGCGGCTGGGCCCGACGGTTTAACAATCGTTGAAGGGCGTGGCAGCAACTATACCGTCCGCCTCAACAGCCAACCGACGCAGAATGTTACGGTCAACGTAGCGTCGAGCGACACAGCTCAGGGCGGCACCGTCTCACCTTCCGCGCTCGTCTTTACTTCGGGCAACTGGAGCAATGCGCAACCAGTCAACGTCAGCGCGACGGACGATCTCTCGATTGACGGCACGACATCCTGGTTCATTACGAACAGTGTTAGTTCATCCGATGCCCTTTACGCAGCGCTCGCTCCTGTTCCTGTCGTAATGCACACCTTGGACAATGAGCCGACGATTACCCTTTCTCCTGTGACCACCGTCTTCGGCATCGGCAACGGCGCAGTCGGGATCGACGGTCGCGCTACAGTTTCAGACCCGAACACGTCTGTTTACACCGGCACGACTTTGACTGTCACGATCACCAACAATGCTGCCGCCGGCGACCAACTGAGCGTGCGGAACGACGGAACAGTCGCAGGTCAAATCGGCGTCTCCGGCAACGCGATAAGTTACGGAGGCGTCACAATAGGCACCTTTACCGCTGGCTCTGTGTCGACTCCGCTGGTGGCTACGTTCAATAGCGCCGCGACGACTACAGCAATTGAAGCAGCATTGCGCGCCGTCACATTCAACAACCCGGGCGCTTCGCCTTCGGTGGCATTGAGGTCAGTATCCGCCGCGCTGCGTCACGCGGATGGCGGCCAGAGTTCCGCATCGGTCACCATTCGTGTTGGCCTGTTGCGCGCCGCAGATTTCCAGGAAGGTGCCGACCACGGTTACGGTCGTTATACTGGTGAAGCCGACATCGAATTGCGTGAGGCCAATCCCAACACCGCGTTCCCCGGCGGCAATGCCGGTAATAATATGGTCATTGACTGGCCGGATGCAGGCTCGGCCAACACCTCTGAGGTGTTGATGAGGTTTGACAACATCTTCGGCAGCGGCCCCGGTCAGATTCCGTCGGATGCAGTCATTGCCGAAGCGTTGTTGACCTTCCACATTAATAGCGATTCTGGCGACGGCAGCCCACTGTATCGCATGCTGATCGATTGGGACCCGACCAACTCAACTTGGAGCAGTTTCGGCGCGGGTATAAACATTGGATCTCAATCGCAACCGACCGCTGAATCGGTTTGGGGATTGCCTGACGGCAGTGCGACCACTTTCACAAACGATTGTACGATCAGCGTCCTCGCGGACGTGAACGCGTGGTTGCGTGGCGACGCCAATCACGGTTGGGTCATGCCCGGCTGGAACGGCAACACTGACGGCACCGGCTTCAGCCCAAGCGAAGAAGCGAACATCTCATGGCGTCCTGAACTGCGTGTGTTATGGCTGCCGGCTGGCGTTTCCTCAAATAGCTTCCGCCAAAACGTCAACGGCTATACCAATGCCGTCGACACACAGATTCGCGGGAACGATCCGACAAACGGCACCTTTGGTTTATCCGCAACGATTGGCGTTGACTGGAACGTTGTCACGCCCGGCGATCAATCTCAGGTTCTAATGCGATTCGACAACATCATCGGCTCCGGGCCGAACCAGATTCCGCCGGGTTCACAAGTGCATGCGGCCATTCTTGATCTGACCAGCCAAAGCGGTTCGGCGCAGGGTCATGGTGGCACATTCCACACGATGTTGATTCCATGGAACGATACGGATTCCTTCTCCACGTTCGGCAGCGGAATTCTCGCAAACGATGTGCAGGCCAGTTCGGCAGTATCGCTTGCCGCCGGTGCCGCCGATCTGTCGTTCTTCGTCCAGGGTGGCTACCTGTCGTTTGAACTGACCGCGGACGTCGCTCAATGGGTGAGCGGCGCGAAGCCAAACTACGGTTGGGTCATCCTGCCGTGGGTCAACGGCAATGACGGTTGGTTCTTCGGCACGGCCGAAAACGCCAATGAAGGCTACCGCCCCCAACTGCGTGTCTATTACACGCCGGGAACAGTGCAGTCCCAGATCAGGATTACGTCCGCCGGTCGCACGGGCACAACCGCATTCGTGAACTTCACCGGTGCGCCGAACACGACCTACAGCGTCGTTCGTGCAACGACTGTTCACGGAACCTATGGTTCGATCGGCACCGCAACGACCGATGCAAACGGCATCGGCACGTTCAACGACAACGGCTCACCAGCCGGCACGGCGTTCTACCAGGTTTCAAATCCGTAACACACGCTAACAACAAACAAGAAGCAGCCGCCGTTTAAAACGGCGGCTGCTTCGTTTCCGCCCAGCGTTGGAGGGCGAACAGCCCAAATCGCGCAAAGCGTCGCACGCTTGGAACCCTACAATTCAATCCCAAGCAAACCTGCCGTGTTTGACACGTGTCAACACCCAGCGTGTTTTCCTTTGACGCATTGTTCTGCGCTACCTAGATTGACAATCTAAATTTCGGCAAATTTATTGAAGTATATTGATTTATGGAAAGTGCCACCACGCCCATTTCACCAGTGACAAAAGGACTCGATGGAGTTGTTGCCGCTCAAACGCGCCTCAGCGACGTCCGGGGTGAGCAGGGGGAGCTGATCTATTGCGGATACGACATCAACGAACTCGCGGGCAAGGTCTCCTACGAAGAAGTTGTCCACCTGCTTCATCGCAATCATTTGCCGACGCGCGATGAACTGGCGGCTTTCAAAGCCATCCTGGCTGGCGACCGCGAATTGCCCAAAGGCATTGTCGATATCCTGAAGACCGTTCCCAAAGATACGCCACCGATGGACGCCATTCGCACGGCCGTGTCAGCCTTGGGGTGCTTTGATCCTGAGCGTGACGACAATTCGCAAGACGGCCAGCGCAGGAAAGCAATGCGACTGATCGCACAAATCCCGATTATCACCGCCTATTTCCATCGGATTCGCCAGGGCAAAAGCATTTTGCAGCCCGACCCGAGTCTAGGCGAAGCCGCCAATTTTTTGTATTTGATGGACGGCGTCAAACCCTCGGCTGAAAAAGCCAACACGCTCGATCTGTGCTACGTCCTGCACGCCGATCACGGCATGAACGCTTCGACGTTCAGCGCGCGTGTGACCATCGCCACGTTGAGCGACATGTATTCCGCCATCACCAGCGCCATCGGCACCTTAAAAGGCCCGCTCCACGGCGGCGCTAACGAAGGTGTTATCAAGATGCTGATGGAAATCGGCTCGCTCGATAAGGTCGACGCCTACGTGGAAGATTGTCTTGCCCAAAAGAAAAAGATCATGGGCATCGGCCATCGCGTTTACAAAACCCTCGATCCTCGTGCGCCGCACCTCAAGAAAATGGCGCAAATTCTCAGCTCAAAACTCGGCGAGCCGAAATGGATTCAGATGAGCGACCGCATCGCGGAGTTGATGCTCAAGCGCAAAAACTTGCACGCGAACGTCGATTTCTACTCAGCGACCGTTTACTACTCGCTCGACATCCCGACGGATTTGTTCACGCCAATTTTTGCCATCGCGCGAACCGCCGGATGGACCGCGCACGTGTTGGAGCAACTCGCGGACAATCGACTCATCAGACCACAAAGCGCCTATACCGGCGCCGTGGGCTTGAAGGTCGTTCCGCTATCCGAACGTTAATTCCAGTTAGTGGTGACTGCCGCTCAAAATTGCGCTGCCAGCCCCGAAAACAATGATGAGCAACGCGATTACAACGGCAATAATGGTCAAAATAGTTGCGATCATTCCGCAAATGCGTCCAGCGTTAGTGGTGCTGCGTCCGCTTGGATCCATCAATCCGGCGTCCATTTGTTTGATGTCCCCATTTCCCATGACCCATGCTGCGATGCCGAGCGGTCCGCAAAGCACAAGACCTAAAATTCCTAAGACCAAAACCAACGTGCCACGATGAGGTTTCATGTTATCCTTTGTTTAGGTTGACTAACGTTGCGGTCAATTTGAGACTACCTATTCGTAGTGCAAGCTTAAAAAATGAACATTCACGAGTATCAAGCAAAGCAGCTTCTCGCCCAATACGGCGTTCCGGTCCCTCTTGGCGAAGTCGCGGACACACCCGAGGCGGCAAAAAAGATCGCTGAAAAGATTTTTGGCGCGGGCGAAAAGCTCGCCGTTATCAAGTCGCAAATCCACGCTGGTGGCCGCGGTAAGGGAACGTTCAAGAACGGTTTCAAAGGCGGCGTGAAGCTAGCCAAGAGCGCGGACGAAATCTACGAGTACGCCAAAAACATGCTCGGCCAGGTGCTCGTCACCAAGCAGACCGGCCCTGACGGTCGACTCGTCAGTAAAGTGCTCATCGCCGGCGCGCCTGAGATTAAAAAAGAATTTTATTGTGCCGCGCTGCTCGACCGCAATACCTCCAGGCCGATCATCATGGTCAGCACCGAAGGTGGCGTGGACATCGAAGAGGTCGCCGAGAAACATCCCGAAAAGATCATTAAAGAAACGATCGATCCCGCGGCCGGTTTTTATCCGTACCAGGGCCGCAAGCTCGCGATTGCCCTCGGTTTGAAAGGCGATTTAATCGCTGCCGGTGCGAAATTTTTCGCGGCACTCTACAAAACATTCTGGGAATGCGACGCGAGCATGGTTGAAATCAACCCGCTCTGCATCGTCGTCGGTCGCGACGGAAAAGAAAGCCTTTCCGCCGTCGACGCGAAGATCGGCCTCGACGACAACGCGCTTTATCGCCACGCCAACATCCAGGCGATGCGCGACCTCGCCGAAGAAGCGCCGCTCGAAATTGAAGCGAGCAAATTCAATCTCAATTACATCAAGCTCGATGGCAGCATCGCTTGCCTCGTCAACGGCGCTGGTCTGGCCATGGCCACCATGGACATCATCCAGCATTTCGGCGGCGAACCGGCGAACTTCCTCGACGTCGGCGGTGGCGCGAGCAAGGAACAAGTCACGGCCGCATTCAAAATCATTTTGAGCGACCCGCACGTAAAAGGAATTCTCGTGAACATTTTCGGCGGCATCATGCAGTGCGACATCATCGCCGCAGGCATCGTTGCCGCCGTTAAAGAAACGGGTTTGAAATTGCCGCTGGTCGTTCGCCTCGAAGGCAACAATGTCCAGATCGGTAAACAGATTCTCAAAGAATCCGGCCTGCCCATCATCAGTGGTGATTCGATGGCCGACGCCGCGCAAAAAGTTGTCAAAGCCGTTAAGGCATAAAGGGGAAAATGAAAATCACCGAGATCGCTTTCTGCTGCTACGCCGTTACGGACATCGCACGCGCACGCAAATTTTACGAAGGCGTTCTCGGCCTCGAACCCACGACCATCTCGGGTGAGCAATGGGTTGAATACGCCTGGGGCTCTTATGCTTTGGCGATTGGTTCATCGCCGCAATGGAAACCAAGTCCCGACGGTTGTTCTGCCGCACTTGAAGTCGAAGATTTCGACGCTGCCGTAAAACAGCTCCGCGACAGCAACGTAAAATTCCGCATGGAACCCTATGAAGGTCCCGTTTGCAAAATGGTCGCCGTCTTTGACCCCGATGGCAACACCATCGTCATTCACAAGCGCAAAGGTTTATAATTTCTATGGCCATTCTCGTTAACTCCGACACAAAAATTCTCGTCCAAGGCATCACCGGCAGTTTCGGTGCGCGCCACACTCAACTCAGCATTGATTACGGCTCACAAGTCGTCGCCGGCGTCACGCCCGGCAAAGGGGGCCAGAGCTTTGAGCACAACGGCAAAAAAGTTCCCATCTTCGACAGCGTCGCCGAAGCCGCCAAACAAACCGGCGCAACCGTCTCCGCCATTTTCGTTCCGCCACCGTTCGCTGCCGATGCCATCATGGAAGCAGCCGATGCCGGGCTCGATCTCGCCGTTGCCATTACCGAAGGCATTCCGGTGAATGACATGGTCCGAGTGAAGAGCGCCATGCGCGGTAAAAAAACCCGCCTCATCGGCCCGAACTGCCCCGGCGTCGTCACACCTGGGACTGGCAAAGATTCCGCCGGCGGTTGCCGCATTGGCATCGCGCCCGGATACATTCACAAAAAGGGAAACATCGGCGTCGTCTCCCGCAGCGGCACGTTGACTTACGAAGCCGTCTGGCAACTGACCTGCCGGGGCGTTGGCCAATCCACCTGCGTCGGCATTGGTGGTGACCCAGTCAACGGCACCTCGCATTTGGACATCATCAAAATGTTCAACGATGACCCTGAAACAACTGGCATCATCATGATCGGCGAAATCGGCGGTTCCGCTGAAGAAGAAGCTGCTGAATGGATTAAGAAGAATTGCAAAAAGCCGGTCGCTGGTTTTATCGCCGGAGCCACCGCACCCCCCGGTCGCCGCATGGGTCACGCCGGCGCCATCATCAGCGGCGGAAAAGGAACTGCGGCTGCCAAAATCGCGGCGTTTAAAGAAGCGGGTATCGGCATCGCCGCCACTCCGTCCGAAATGGCAGATACGCTGCTTAAAATGATGTAGTCAGGATTCGGCCTTCGACTTTTTTTGCCAACGCCGCCAGGTAACGGGCGGCGTTCTTTTTTGCTTTTTCAGTGGTCGTTATTTCCGTTAGCGCTGAGACGCTGGTAAACAATTTCTGTTTTGCTGGGACATTTGCGGTTCCTCCAAACGCGATGCACCGCACGTGATGTTTTTTGCACAACGTCGCCAACTGTCCGACGCCTTTGCCCATAAATGTCTGTTGATCGATCGCACCTTCACCGGTGATGACCAAATCGGCTGAACGAATGTGCGCTAACAAATTTGAATGCTTCGCAAACAGTTCGAAACCATTCGCCAGCTTCGCATCGGCAAACGCCATTAAGCCAAAACCAAGTCCACCAGCCGCACCCGCACCAGGGGATTTTGCGAGGTCGCGTCTGAACTGTCGTTTGTAAACTTTGGCCAGCTGTCCCAATGCGTTTTCGGCTAAAGCAAAATCTTCTTGGTCCAATCCTTTCTGTGGCCCGTAGACTCGTGTACAACCTTTGGGGCCGAGTAATGGATTTTTCACGTCGACGGCTACTGTGATTTTCAACGACAACGCCGAAGTCGACTTCTCAATTCGTACCAACATCCCAAGCTGCCACCATTCATCAAGAAGTCTCGTTGGCGCGCAACTGGGACAATCATCTGATGCCAAAAATTTCCAGCCAAGCGCACGTGCCAATCCGAACCCTGCGTCGTTAGTCGCACTCCCGCCAATTCCAACTATGCACTCCTTCGCTCCAGCGCGTGCGACGCTCTGCAAAACGCGCGCGAGGCCTAACGTATCCAACTGAAAGGGATGAAATTTCCGATGTGGCAACATCGCCAGTCCATTCACCAATGCCGCCTCAACAATCGCCGTGTGCGTTTTCGCATCCCACCACCACGCCGCTTCGATCGGTTGATGAGCGGCATCGACTGTTTCAATAATTTGCTTTTTCGCACCAATCGCGCGTCCCATCACCTCACCGAATCCATCACCGCCGTCACTCATTGGCAGCAGCGTTAGTTTGTCGTTCGGTCGAGCCGTTTTCCATCCCCGCGCAATCGCCTTGGCCGCCTCACTGGCCGAGAGCGTGCCTTTGAACTTATCGGGTGCGATTAATACGCGTTGCGCCATGCGATTGATTCGAACAAAGCCGCGTCCGTTAGCAAGCGGTTTATCAAACCAATCACAATTTAAGAGCGCGTAAGGCTTCGGGAAAATCTTTGCATGTCACGTTTCGCACGCTGCGACCGTAATGAAACACCGAAAGAATATTCAGCCCGATGTCCTTGTGCGAGTCGGGTATGATTCGCACGACCAACTCAATTCCAGCTGATTTGAAAAAATCCATTCTCTTCTCAAGCTCCGGCACGCATTCCTTATCCATCGATTGCAGTTGTTCCAAATCACTGAGCAGTCGGAAGTCCCGACCCAATTCTGCCACCAACGTTTGCACCTCGACGGCCTGAGCGCGCATCTCCTCGCCAGTGACGTTTCCGACGAACTTTAAATACAGCAGTCGTTGCGCCTTGTTCGCTGTCGCTAGAATCATGCACCGTCAAAATAGCATAGTCCGGGCCAGTGGCGAGAGCTGTTAGGTTCGGGCTTTATCGGTTTGAGTGGACTGCGTAATCTATCGCCGCGTTTTGAAAATCCTTTGGCTCAAGACCGGACCGTTGCATCCGTTGGACACGGGCGGGAAGCTGCGCACCTATCACATGTTGCGCGCGTTGCGGGCGGGCAATCACGTGACGTTTTTGGCGTTATGCTCGCCGGACCAACGAGCCGCGACAGAAAAGGCCGGCGAATATTCGGACGCGCAGTGTTGGATCGATTGGCAGGAAACACCGAAACGAAGCGGACGTTTTTTTACGGAGCTCGGCGCGAATCTCGTTTTCTCAAATTTGCCCTATGTCATTTCGAAATACCGATCATCAGAAATGGCGAACGCCATTAGGCAGTATGATATCGACCGCGAGTTTGATCTCATCATCTGCGACTTCTTAACTCCGAGCATCAACCTCTTCGCCAACGGTTGGTGGACCAAATCGCCGGTGCTCTTGTTTCAGCACAATGTCGAGTCACTGATTTGGAAGCGCCTCTACCAGACCGCGTCCGGTTTGAAGAAAGTTTACTTCCGCGACCAATGGAAGCGCATGGTCGCATTTGAAAAAAAAGCCTGCGCCGCATCGGACGCGGTGGTCGCAGTATCCGAAGAGGATGCAACGCTGTTGCGCTCGGAGCTTGGTCTCAGCAACGTGCTCGGCGCGGTTCCAACCGGTGTCGATGCCGCTGGCTTTGCGTCCTGTCGCTCGGCGAAGAAGAAGCCGAAGTCGCTGGTATTCCTGGGATCGATGGATTGGATGCCAAACATCGACGCCGTGCTGTGGTTCTGCCGCGAAATCTTTCCAGCGCTGAAAAAACGTTTTCCTGAATTAATGCTAAGCGTCGTGGGACGCAATCCGACAGCCGAGGTCAAGCAGCTCGCCAAAACCCCCGGTGTTGAAATCACCGGAACCGTGGACGATGTAAAACCGTACATGGGTCAGGCCGAAGTAATGATTGTGCCCTTGCGTGTTGGTGGCGGGACGCGGGTGAAAATTTTTGAAGGGATGGCCGCTGGTTTGCCGATCGTCTCGACGCGTATTGGCGCCGAAGGTTTGCCGGTGCGTGATGGAGAAAATATTCTCCTGGCC
This sequence comes from uncultured Verrucomicrobiae bacterium, assembly GCA_963702845.1. Classification (GTDB taxonomy): domain Bacteria; phylum Verrucomicrobiota; class Verrucomicrobiia; order Limisphaerales; family Palsa-1400; genus JAICXV01. Next base: position 5,492,557 of record OY969763.1, read on the forward strand.
GATACGCCCGGTGCCATCGTCGACAAGATTACGGATCTTCTCGGAAAACTGGAATTGCGCACGAATATGGGTGCTAGTGCAGCGCGGTTCGTCACTGACAACTACAGTTGGGAATCTGCGACAAAAAAGTTCGAGGACTATTGTCACCTGACCTTAACGAAACGTTCGTTGTGACTGCTAAGTATTAAACAGTAATCCCTAATCGGTGCACTTCGGACGCCGCCTTATCGGAATACTGATTACTCAATACTGAATACCGGTTACCTCCTATCGCGGCTCACCCCGATTGACCGGTGTCACACACGCGGTAATGTCGCTTGTATGACAATCTTAACGGACGTTTCATCGGCGCTGCTGCGACGGGCGGTTCAATTGAAGGAGCAAATCGAGGGACTGGAGAAAGAGTTGAATAACATTCTCGGTCAAACCAGCCCTAAGCGCAGCATGGCGATGACGCGAAGCCGCCCGGGTATCAGTCCGGCTGGACGCGCGCGGATTGTCGCCGCACAAAAACGCCGCTGGGCGATGCATCGGGCCCAGGCCAAAGCCGCAACCCGATCCAGCAGCAGCGCGCGCATAGCAACAAAAGCACCGAAAGGTGGCATCCCCCCCCAACTACGCGCCAAATTGGCCGCCCAGGCAAAAGCTCGTTGGGCCAAAGTTAAGTCGATGGGCTGACCAAAAGCGTTTCGATTTCCTGCAACAGTTGCGTCCCACTCAATTCTCTAACGCCCCGACGAACGATTCTCTGTATTCGCCGGTCGCTCGGCAGCACCTCAGCAAACGGTGACCGAGTGATGGCTCGGATTAGTCACGTCGCTTTGCTGGAACAACACACCAGCCGAGACAAGCGAAGTAAATCAACACCGAAACAAGAGAGACCCACTTCCCGACCGTAAAAGCAGGCGGACGATACTCCATTTTCAAGAGATGATGGCCAGCGGCCAACGGCACTGCGCGCAAACAAAGTAATCCTCGAATCACCGCCCCAACCCGCGCCTGATTCACGGTGGAGATGATAAGAGTTATGTTAAATGACGGAATTCAAAAAAGAGTTTTTAAATGGATTAGCGCGCCTTCAGACAGCCTGGAACATTGATGTCAATTAGTCCACGACAGAGCCGGGTGCGGTAACACTGAATTAAAAAACGATTTCCCTTGGATTACCGGCACTTCAGACAATGAGCGCCCCGTTGTGTCAAGTATTACACGACAGAGCTTTTACGGTTTTCCCTGAAAACAGAACCGGCGGAACCCCGATTGTTGTTTTTGTCAAATAGTTCACTGTGGCGTTGTCCCATGAAAACCCACGACGAGTGGCCAAGAACCTTTGTGCCGCCACGATGTCTTGTACCGTTTGCAGGCCGGTGCTCGAGATCGTCTCCATAACAAAAGCAGCCTGCCGACAAAAAGCAAAAAACAAAAAGCAATGAAAACGATCATTAAAACCTCGTTAGGGTTGGTTGCGGGATTGGCGCTGTCGTTTACCGGCATGCAAGCCAAAGCTAACAACACGACCCACAGTCTCCTCGGCATTGATGTCTCCAGCTATCAAGGTTTCGTCACATGGGCAGCGTCCATGGTGACGGCGTAGCGTTCGCATTCGCCCGCGCCACTGAAGGAACCGCCAGCAACGACTCGGATTTCTCCGGCAACATGAGCCGCGGCAAAAGCGCTGGTGTGAAATGGGCGCTTATCACTTCGCCTATCCAGCCGAAGGGTGCCCCAGCGTGCAGGCCAATCACTTCTGGTCTATCGCCGGCGGCAAAATCACCGCTGACGGCAAATCAGTCATGCCGATGGTGGATTGCGAAGAATTCACTGGTGTTGGCTGCTCCGAAGGCACCTACACCACCTGGTACAATGATTGGGCGACAGACCTCAAGACTCATTCTTCTGGCCTGCGTCCTGTCATCTATGTCAGCGCCTGCAATGCGTCTCACTTGACCACCGGCATCGCGGACTTGGGTGCATGGATTGCCGACTACAATGGCGGCAACCTGTATACCGGCAACCCATGGACCACCTGCTGTGGTGACTGCCGCTGGGGTTCCACCTCCTGCAACAACAACACCTGGACCTACTGGCAGGTCAGCTCCACTGGAGCGATCAGCGGTATCTCCGGCAACGTCGACCTCGATGCCTACAATGGCACCTTGGCCCAGTTGACCTCCTGGCAAGGTGTCTAATCTAGTTTGAAGCAAGCCCGCGCGAGGCCAAAACCTCGCGCGGGTCTCACATTGTCGAACCCATAAGTCGTCACAATCAACAAAAAGCAAAAAGCGCCTGAACCCAACAGGCATTTAAGCTGTTCGTTTGAAATTTTTTCAGTAGCGAAACTAAGTGCGTTAGTGATCTCTGAGTTTGAGTCCAGAGCGCGTGCTTTGGCGGCCTTGCAGGAGGACGCTTAAGTCCGTGAACCAAACTAAAAAACAACCTGCAATGACGGAAAGATAACAATAAAATGAAACGCAGTACTCTAGTTACATACGCACTTGGCATTGTTGCCTCCGCAGCCCTTCTCGGTGCTACGGAAGTTCGCGCTAACAACACGACCCACAGCCTTCTCGGCATCGACGTCTCCAGCTATCAAGGTTTCATCACCTGGAGCAGCGTCAAAGGTGACGGCGTTGAGTTCGCATTCGCCCGCGCCACTGAAGGAACCGCCAGCAACGACTCGGATTTCTCCGGAAACATGACCCGCGGCAAAAGCGCTGGTGTGAAGATGGGCGCTTATCACTTCGCCTATCCAGCCGAAGGGTGCCCCAGCGTGCAGGCCAATCACTTCTGGTCTATCGCCGGCGGCAAAATCACCGCTGACGGCAAATCAGTCATGCCGATGGTGGATTGCGAAGAATTCACTGGTGTTGGCTGCTCCGAAGGCACCTACACCACCTGGTACAATGATTGGGCAACAGACCTCAAGACTCATTCTTCTGGCCTGCGTCCTGTCATCTATGTCAGCGCCTGCAATGCGTCTCACTTGACCACCGGCATCGCGGACTTGGGTGCATGGATTGCCGACTACAATGGCGGCAACCTGTATACCGGCAACCCATGGACCACCTGCTGTGGTGACTGCCGCTGGGGTTCCACCTCCTGCAACAACAACACCTGGACCTACTGGCAGGTCAGCTCCACTGGAGCGATCAGCGGTATCTCCGGCAACGTCGACCTCGATGCCTACAATGGCACCTTGGCTGACTTGACGTCCTGGCAGGGTGTGTAATCCTGACCTGACTGTTTGTTAATTCAACCCGCGCGGATGAAAGTCCGCGCGGGTTTTTACATTCCTATCAGATTTTCGTCGACAGCCCATGTCAACAGAACCGCTACAAATCACGTTCTTTCTCACGCTCAATGAGCGTGATGTTCTTTCTCGAAAGCAGTATCAGGTTTCACCGCGAATTATTGTCAATTTAAGTTCGACACACCAATTACGCTTTTTGCTGAGTAGCGAATCCGCATAGACCTGATTGTTCCTCGGAACGGAAAAGTCCATTGTCTTGCCCGTTACCCGAGCGATAAAAAAGCACTGAACCCACCAGCGCTCCTCCAGCGGTCCATTCGCGTGGATCTCAGTCTGATTTGAATTTGAGTCCAGAGTGCGTGTTCTGTACGGCGCGCAGGAAGACGTTACAGAACACGATAAAACAAAAAAATCCTGCAATGACGGAAACCACTAAATGAAACGTAATCTAATACAAAAGATCCTCGGCATCTGTGCGGCTGCAACACTGCTCGGAACCACCGGCGCTCGCGCCAATAACACCACCCACAGCCTCCTCGGCGTGGACGTTTCGAGCTATCAAGGCTCAATCAACTGGAGCAGTGTTTACGGTGACGGCGTCCGCTTCGCGTCTGCCAAAGCCACCGAGAGCACCGGTTACACCGATGCCTATTTCGCTGGCAACATGAACAACGGCAAAGCCGCAGGCTTGCAGATGTGTGCATACCACTTCGCCCATCCTGAATCCACCTGTCCAAGTGCACAAGTGAACCACTTCTGGTCTGTCGCCGGCAGCAAGATCACCGCAGACGGCAAATCGGTTTATCCGATGGTCGACTGCGAAGTCTTCAGCGGCGTCACCTGCAGTGAAGGCACCTACACCACGTGGTACAACGACTACTCCACTGACCTGAAGGCCAAGACGGCCAACTTCCTGCACCCGGTCATCTACGTCAGCGCCTGCGCTGCCAGCCACCTGAGCACCGCGATCACGCTCTCGGCCTGGATCGCCGACTACAACGGCGAGAACCTCTACACCGGTAATCCTTGGACCACCTGCTGCGGCGACGACCGTTGGGGTTCCACCTCCTGCAACGCCAACACCTGGACCTACTGGCAAGTCAGCAGCACCGGCGCTATCAGCGGCATCTCCGGCAACGTTGACCTCGATGCCTACAACGGCACCTTGGCTGACTTGATCTCGTGGCAAGGAGTGTAATCTGATCTGAGTTTGTTATACTGCACCCGCGCGGACGCAAGTTCGCGCGGGTTTTCTCTTTTCGGAAGGCCGGCTGAACACCATGTCAAATTTAACACGACACAGCACCTCAGCCTTTTGCTCACCGCCGAACCGGCTGATGCCTGATTGTTTGATTGTACCACAAAGTCCAAAGTGGGCTGTTCCCAAAACCTAACGCCGGCAAACGATTGTCGTTCGCCCGAAGTTTGTCTCTGGTTGCAGACTGGACAAAGTTCGCCTACTAAAAGCACCTGCAAAAAAGCAAAAAACAAAAAGCATGAAAACCACTAAATTACTCCTTGCTGCGCTCGCGTTGTCCCTCGGGGCTACTCTGGCGCAAGCTAACAATACGACTCACAGTCTCCTCGGAATCGACGTGTCGCACTATCAAGGCGGCATCACCTGGAGCAGTGTTTACGGCGACGGCGTCCGTTATACCTTTGCCAAAGCTGTCGAAGGCACCGGTTATACCGACCCTAACTTCAGCTCTTACGCCAGCGGTGCTAAAGCAGCTGGTTTGAAGTTTGGCGCCTATGACTTCTGCCATCCAGAATCCGGCTGCCCAAGTGCCGAAGTCAACCACTTCTGGTCGGTTGCTGGTGGCAAGATCACCGCTGACGGCAAGTCCCTCTATCCGATGCTCGACTTGGAAGTGTTCTCCGGTGTTGCTTGCGGTGAAGGCACCTACACCGGATGGTCCAACGACTGGTCAACCGATGTCAAAGCGAAGACCGGCAACTTCCTGCATCCGGTTATCTATATCAGCGCATGCAATTGCTCCCACCTGAGCACTGCTATCACGCTGTCTGCCTGGATTGCGGACTACAACGGCCAGAACCTCTACACCGGTAACCCGTGGAGCACCTGCTGCAGCTACGACCGTTGGGGCTCCACCGCCTGCAATGCCAACACATGGACCTACTGGCAGGTCAGCTCGACCGGTCGCATCAGCGGCATCTCCGGCAACGTTGACCTCGATGCCTACAACGGCACCTTGGCTGAATTAACGTCCTGGCAAGGTGTTTAGTCTGGCAACCTGAAGCTGTTCCTATACTGCAACCCGCGCGGGTGAAAACTCGCGCGGGTTTTTACGTATTCAAAACGTGCTTATCGCACTGTCGATAACAACGTGACAGGGCAGTTCAGCTTATTACTGACTGCTGAATCGACTGACGCCTGATTGTATATTTTACAGCAAGGCTCAGAGTCGCACTGTTCCAAAAAAAACCAACGTCGGCAAACTATTGTCGTTTGCCCGAAGTTTGTCTCTGGTTGCAGACTGGACAAATTTCGCCTCACTAAAAAGTAACTGCAATTAAGCAAAAAACAGAAAATGAAACGCACTACTCTAGTCCAAAATGCCCTTGGCATCGTCGTCGTCGCCGCCCTCACCTTGGGCGCGACCTCCCTCCGAGCTAACAATACCACGCACAGCCTCTTGGGCGTGGACGTCTCAAGCTATCAAGGCTCCATCACCTGGAGCAGCGTCTACGGTGATGGCGTCCGTTTCGCGTCTGCCAAAGCCACCGAAAGCACCGGTTATACCGATGCTTATTTCTCCGGCAACATGAACAACGGCAAAGCCGCCGGTTTGCAAATGTGCGCGTATCACTTCGCCCATCCCGAATCCACCTGCCCAAGCGCGCAAGTGAATCACTTCTGGGCAGTCGCCGGTAGTAAAATCACTGCGGACGGCAAGTCGATCTACCCGATGGTTGATTGCGAAGTCTTCAGCGGCGTGACCTGCGGTGAAGGCACATACAATACCTGGTACAATGACTATGCTGCCGATCTCAAAGGCAAAACCTCATTGTTCCTGCACCCAGTCCTCTACACCAGCGCGTGCAGTGCCTGCCATCTGAGCAGCGCCACCACGCTCTCGGCTTGGATCGCGGACTACAACGGCCAGAACCTCTACACTGGTAACCCTTGGACGACGTGCTGCTCCTGTAACGTCTGGGGCGGCGGTTGCAATGCCAACACCTGGACCTACTGGCAGGTTAGCAGCACCGGTGCCATCAGCGGCATCTCCGGTAACGTCGACCTCGATGCCTATAACGGCACCTTGGCTGAATTGGTGTCCTGGCAGGGTGTCTAATCCTTCCCTGACTACATTTCAAAACTGCACCCCGCGCGAAGCAACACTCGCGCGGGTTTTCATTTTTGCACTGTCAAGCGAACCATTACTTGTATGTCAATAATACATCTACACGCCAAATCGGGGTTTGCCTGATTGTGGTTTTGTGGGAAATGTAGAAACTCACCTCGTTCCCAACACGAGTCCAGAGCGCGTGTTTCATTTTGCTTGCAGGAGCGATTTGAAAATCCGTGAAGTAAATCAGTAAATCTCCTGCATTGACCGAAAGTAGTATAATGAAACGCAGTAATCTGATCAAAAACGTACTTGGACTAGTAGCTGGCGTCGCCCTCCTGGGGGCTTCGGAAGCACGCGCAAACAATACCACCCACAGCCTTCTCGGCATTGACGTCTCCAGTTTTCAAGGTTTCGTCACCTGGAGCAGCGTCAATGGTGATGGCGTTGCCTTCGCGTTCGCTCGCGCTACTGAAGGAACCGCGAGCAATGATTCCGATTTCTCCGGAAACATGACCCGAGGTAAAAGCGCAGGCGTGAAAATGGGCGCTTATCACTTCGCCTATCCAGCCGAAGGCTGCCCCTCAGTCCAAGCCAGTCACTTCTGGACTCAAGCCGGTAGCAAAATCACGGCTGATGGCAAGTCGCTCATGCCGATGGTTGACTGTGAAGAGTTCACTGGTATCGGCTGCTCTGAAGGCACCTACACCACCTGGTACAATGATTGGGCCGCAGACCTCAAGACCCACACGACCTTGACCCTGCGTCCAGTTATTTATGTCAGCGCCTGCAATGCCTCGTTTTTGACTACCGGCATCTCGGGTTTGGGCGCTTGGATCGCCGATTACAATGGCCAAAACCTCTACACCGGCAACCCATGGAGCACCTGCTGCGGCGACGACCGTTGGGGTTCCACCTCCTGCAATGCCAACACCTGGACCTACTGGCAGGTTAGCAGCACGGGTGCCATCAGCGGCATCTCCGGTAACGTCGATCTCGATGCCTATAACGGCACCTTGGCTGATTTGACCTCCTGGCAAGGTGTGTAAGAAACAGTTTGAAGCGTCTGTTCTAATATAAAGCGTTAGGACAAGCGTCGGATTCATAACCCGCGCGAGTTTTAAAATTCGCGCGGGTTTTTTGTGAAAATATTATCTAAAAATTTGAGAAAAATATCGCCTTAAGTGGTCTATCCGATAAACTAAAAACACATCACCGGCCCCATGAAAAGTGTCCGCTATTAGCAATTTTCGTCCTGAATTCAGTTTTGATTTCGGCCTTGCTGATCCGCTTGGACCCGAATGCGCCGGTTAAACCGCCGCCTACGCCACCGAAACCTGATCGCGAGAAGACGAGTTATGCGATCGGCATGAATCTCGGCCTGCAGCGCAAACAGGCCAAGTCCGACGCCGATATCGAAGCCTTCGCCAAAGGGCTGAAGGAAACTTTTCGAAAATAAACCGACCGAGATTCCTTTCACCGACACGATGCAGGCCATCAATGCCATGCGCACACAGCGGCACCAACGCCACCGCGCAGGAGAAGCGAATGTTTGCTTACGCCATGGGCATGCGCTGGGGCAATCAACTTGAAAGGAAAATGCTCCCGATTGTGATACCGCTGTTGTTGTTCGGCCATAAAAGATGTCGCTGACGGCAAGCCGACTAAGATCAAGGAAGCCGAAATGCAACCTTTGCTCGAACAGGGCCGGGAGTGGTCTCTTTATATCAAAGGCGCAAAAAATCGTGAGGCAGGCGCGGCTTTTCTGGCTGCGAATGTCCAAGCAACCCGGCGTGCACAATCTCCCCGATGGCTTGCAATATCGAGTCATCAAAGAAGGCACCGGCCGGGCGGCCAGCACCCTTGGATGAACACGAAGTCCTCTTTATCAGATACAAAGGAACATTCATTGATGGTCGTGAATTTGATCATCATAACCATTTCCCGAAAAATCTCCTCGGTGGCTGGCCTGCCTGGCTTGAAGCCCTCAAACGCATGAAAGTTGGCGACAAATGGCAGGTTTATTCTCCGCCCGAGTATTCATTTGGCCGCGACGGCGACCCGTCTCGTCAATGTCGGTCCGGATACCACAGTCGTTTGGGATTTGGAAATTCGCGAAATCGTTGGTGACGATGATCCACGCTTGGGCACCGGCCGGCTCGGTCACGGTATTGCCGGACGCGACAATCCGTAAATCGAGGTGAAAGAGTGAAGTGAAGCTGTATCCGTAAATCTACCAATTGTCGCTCTCCAATCTCATTCTGACTCACTCCTGCAGCCATGATCAAAGTTGAAAATCTCACCAAAGCGTTCGGCGCGAAAGTCGCCGTTAACAACGTCTCTTTTACCGTCGAGCGTGGTGAAGTGCTGGGATTTCTTGGCCCTAACGGCGCCGGCAAATCCACCACCATGCGCATGATCACCGGCTTTATCCCGCCGACTGATGGAAAAGTTTCCGTCGGTGGACACGACGTGGTTGAAAATCCGATCGCCGCAAAGAAGCTCATCGGTTATTTGCCTGAAGCCGCGCCCGGTTTATGTCGACATGACGGTGAAAAGTTTTCTTACTTTCTGCGCCGAACTCAGCGGCATGCGCGGCGATGCGTTCAAGAGAGCTGTCAATCGCGCCGTCGAACTCTGCTTCCTCGAACCGGTCCTTTATCAAAGTGTCGACACACTGTCCAAAGGCTATCGCCATCGCACTTGTCTCGCGCAGTCCATCGTTCATGACCCGCCGGTCCTCGTCATGGACGAACCGACCGACGGACTTGACCCGAATCAAAAGCACGAAATCCGCACTCTCATTCGCGGATGGGTGAAAACAAAGCGATCATTTTCTCCACTCACATTCTGGAAGAAGTCGAAGCCGTTTGTTCGCGCGCCATCATCATCGATCGCGGCCAGATTGTTGCCTCCGGAACCCCTGAAGAATTGAAGCGTCGCTCCGAACTCGGTGGTGCGGTCCGTATTTCCGTTCGCGGTATCACCGCCCCGCAATTCGCCGACCGCCTCTCGGCCATGCCTCAAGTGCGCAAAGTCGCTGTCCTCGCCGGGAAAAACGGTGACGCCACCGTCCGCGTCTATCCGCAGGACGGAATCGGCAAAGATCTCAACGGCGATTTTGTTCGCGGCTTGCTTGAAGCTTCGAGCTGCTGGCAAGTCCTCGATGTTCGCACCGAAGAAGGCCGTCTGGACGAAGTCTTCCGCAACCTCACGTGGTCCGACACGGTAAGAAAACCGAGCCGGCCGCGGCCGTCGCTGCTTAATAGAAACTGAATCCGCTAAGAAGACCGCCCCATTTCTGCAAAACTAAGCATGATGCATAAATCGACATCGCGACAAATCGTAGCGCAGGCGAGGCCGACGTCGGCTTTCTAACCTGCGTCGCGTCGTTGCGCCTTCAGTCGTCGAATTTCTGCGGATGCTACTGCAAACGGGTGCAATTTCTGATGATTTTGCACCAATTGCACCAGTCGCACTACTTGCACCAGTTGCAGTAGTTTTTTTCCCGTTTTTGAAACCGCACGCACGCGTCGTTCCCTCAACATTTAACCAAATCACCTCTCTTTCTCCGAAAATGAACTCTCTCGGAAACATCAAAACCGTCGCCAAACGCGAACTCGCCAGTTATCTCACGGCGCCGCTCGCTTATATTTTCGTCGTCATCTTTCTCGCCCTCACCGGATTTTTCACCTTCTCCATGGAGGAAAATCTGTTCCAGATGGGCCAGGCGAGTTTCTACTCGTTCTTCAAATGGCACCCATGGCTCTACCTCGTTTTCGTCCCCTGCGTCGGCATGCGACTCTGGGCCGAAGAACGCCGCGTCGGCACCATTGAACTCCTGCTCACGAAACCAATCACCCCGTGGCAAGCCATCGTCGGTAAATTTCTCGCCTCCTGGATTTTCCTCGGCTGCGCGTTGTTCCTGACCTTCCCAGTCGTCATCACCGTCAATTACCTCGGCTCGCCCGACAACGGCCTGATTCTCGCCACTTACATGGGCAGCTTTTTGATGGCCGGTACTTATCTGGCGATCAGTTGCATGACTTCCGCGATGACCCGCAATCAGGTCATCAGCTTCATTCTCTCCCTTGTCATCTGCATGTTCCTCGTCATGTGCGGCACGCCGACGGTTACTGATTACCTTACTCGTTTTGACAAAGCCATGGCTGGTCGATCTCGTTGCTTCGCTCAGCGTCATGACGCATTTCAAGCCTTTCACCGAGGGCTGGATCGATTCGCGCGACATCATTTTCTTCATCTTGATGATGGGCTTCGTCCTGTTCACCACCGCGGTCATTCTCCGCAGTTATCAAGCGGCGAGCGATAAGCTGACCAAAGGCAAAACTTCGAGCGCTTGCTATTATTCCACCGGCGGCGTGGTCGGGATGTTTGTCGTTATGGTGGCACTTTATATTATCAGCAGCGCTGGTCAATCTGCGCGCGGACGTAACTGCTGAAAAAGTTCACACGCTCACCCCGGGAACGAGGAAAATTCTGGCGCGCCTCGATTCGCGCGTCACCATGCGCTTCTATTGCAGCCAGGGCGAAACTGGTATGCCGCCCCAATTCAAAGCCTACGCCCATCGCGTTCAGGATTTGCTCAGTGAATATGTCGACGAATCCAAAGGCAAACTGCTGCTGGAAAAATATGATCCGCAGCCCGATTCCGAATCCGAAAGCGCCGCGACCTTGAACGGGATCGAAGGTCGTCCCGGACCGAACGGCGACAAAGTTTTTCTCGGGCTTGTTCGTCACTTTGTTGAACGAAAAATTTGCTATCCCTTTCCTGTCGCCTGATCGCGAGCGTTTGCTTGAATACGATATTTCCCGTGCCATTTCCCGCGTCGCTAGCCAAACCCGTCCCGCGATTGGTATTATGAGCGGACTGAAGGTTTTCGGTGAAGCATTCAACCCGATGATGCACGCTGACCAGGCACGCCGTGAAGACTGGGCTTTCGTTGCGGAATTGAAAAAAGATTTTCTGGTCGTTTCCGTCCCGCTCAAGCGACCAATATCGATGCGCATATCAAAATGCTCGTCGTGTATCATCCCGTCAACATCACGGACGCGTCGCAATATGCGATCGATCAGTTCATTATGAACGTGGCGGCAGAGTCATGGCCTTTCTCGATCCGCACGCCTACTTCGATCAGAACCACGACCGGATGAAGAAATTTTAATATCAGCGGCGACAACGCAGCCAAATCAACTTTGGACAAATTGCTGAAAGCCTGGGGCCTCGAACATGGACACCGATCACGTGCTCGCGGATCGCTCCTTCGCAGGCCACAACAATCAAACCGGCGACATGATGCCGACATTATTGATGATTACTGCCGCCGGTATTAACTCTAAAGAAGCGGCCACCAGCCAAATCGATAACTTATTCGTTCCCTTCGCGGGGGTGTTCACCGGCAAACCTGTTGATGGCTTGCAACTCACGCCGCTCATTTCCTCTTCCTCAAATTCGGAGATGGTTGACTCGCTCATAGCCACCGCCGGGCTCGACATTCTTAAAGCATTCAAACCGTCAAACCAGGAGTTCCCGATTGCGCTGCGTTTGAATGGCAAATTTAAAACCGCATTCCCGACAAACGGTGGTTTGAAAGAATCTACTGCTGCCGGTGAAGTCATTCTCGTTGCCGATACCGATATGCTGAACGACAAGATCACCGTGCGCATTGAGGAAGTAATGGGCCACAGGGTCACGCGCCCGCTCAACGGCAATTTGAACCTGTTCCAAAGTCTCGTCGAACAGACGTCCGGTGACGACGACCTCATTACCTCGCGCAATCGTGCCAGCATGAACCGTCCCTTCACCCGTGTGAAAGATATGGAAGCCCGCGCCGGTCGCGTTTGGGAAGAGAAGATGCGCGAACTCGAAACCAAGAAGCGCGAGATGAAAAAGAAAGTTGACGAATTGCAGGCACAAAGCAAGCCGGGCCAAAACGTTATTCTCACCTCCCAACAGGAGCGCGAACTCGACGAGTACCAGCGCGAGCTCGCCGTTGTCGATAAAGAGTTGAAGAAAGTCGTGAAGAATTTGCGCAAAGACACCGATGCTCTCGAGTTCCGCGCCAAGGTGCTGAACATCGGCGCCATGCCGGTGATCGTTGCACTGTCCGGAATGTGCCTGGCAGTTGTCAAAACCCGCCGTCGCACGGCATTGTTGAAACGGGTAATATGAGCCGGAAACAATTTATTCTTGTTCTGCTGGCGCTCTGCCTTATCGGCGGAGCGGGCTTGGCGCTTTTCAAACGCAACCAGAAGACCTGGAATGTCCGCGAAGCCAAGGTCGGCGAGTTCGTGATTCCGGATTTTCACCCCAACGACGTCGCCGCGATTCACATCAAAGAGGAATCCGATTTCCGCGTCATCCGCACGAACGGCATCTGGCGTGTGCCGGATCGTTACGATTATCCTGCAAACTTCAGACAGGTCAGCGAGCTTCTGCTAGATATCAAAAAGTTGAAAGTCATGCAGTCCGAAGTCGTCGGCCAATCCTTACGTGGCCGCGTAGATTTGAACGATCCCGGCAAGGGTCCGGGCTCTGGTGAGTTGGTTGAATTCGAAGACGCCAACGGAAAAGTCATCGCCTCCCTATTGCTTGGCCGCAGACACGACCGTAAACAAAATGAAAACGAACCGCTTGGTATGCACGGCTGGTTCGATGGCCGTTATGTTTTAATCCCGAGTGAACCGAATAATATTCTGCTGGTTCCGAACGAACTGCCCTCGGCTGCGCCCGACCCGGGCAGCTGGGTTGATCACACCTTTTTCAAAATCGAAAACCCAAAATTCATCAGCCTGGTTTCACCTGATCCCCAGAAGAATTGGCAACTCACCCGCGAAACGCCTACGGCAAAATGGACGATGGAAGGTTTGAGCGCCGGCGAATCGCTCGACATCGAAAAACTCGCGCAGGCAACTGAGATATGGGCGTTCCCGACTTTCCTAGACATGGGTTCGAACTTGCCCCCAGCGGTCACTGGTTTGGATAAGCCGACGATTATCACGGTCGTCACGTTCGACAACCTTGCCTACACATTGAAAGTTGGAAAGCAGACCCCAGCCGGGAATCACATTATGACCGTGTCGGTTGCCGCGGACTTTTCGGCCGGCCGCAGTCCAAGCCCGGATGAAACCCTCGAGGATAAGAAGCGACTCGATGAAGAATTTCAGGCGAAAAAGAAAACATTGGAGGAAATAGTTGCCAAAGACCGCGCTTTCGCTTCGTGGATGTTCGTTGTCGATAGCTGGCTGGATGTAGTTCTCCGCGACCGCAGTCAGTTGGTTACGGCCAAAGCCGCAACCCAGGAAGCCAGCCGGTTTTAAGTTTTCAGCCGGTGGAACGCAGAAGAGACCTACTGCTTAAAGACGCTAATTGTCACCGGCACTTCCATCAAAGGCAAAGACTGCAGCGAAGTTTCCAGCGTCACCTTTCCAGTAACAAACCCGTGCGGCACTTCGTCAATCTTCAGCACCAGATCAAAAAGTTTTCCCGGCTCCTTCGCCACCACCCGCACACTCGTCCCTTTGATGCTGCTTTTCGCGCTCTTGATTTCGACGTCGTTCCCAAGAATCGACTTGAGCTGCACGCTTTTGGAGAGCGCCGTCGCCGGATACGCTTTCAAATCATTTCCCTGGTCTGCGAACATCCAATAAACTCCTTTTGGGGTCGCCGATAATTCCCCTTCAATTTCGCCAATCACCGTAATCGTGCGCACAGGTGTGTTCCCGTATTGCGAGTTCCACAGTTTCAACGTGCCCGTAAAATGCGGTGGCACTTGCGTTGAGCGTTTCACGGTTACATTGAGCAATCCTGCCTTCTCGTCCACGGCCGCACTGATCCATTCGTGTGATGTCGTGATGCGATCGATGCCGAGCGGCTTGTCGTCAGCGCGGGTGATCGTGAGGCCTTCGGTCGCTTCGCCTTTGTCCGCCGGCACAGATACGCGGATGCTCTTGTCGGCAATCTGATAAACCTGGTCGTATTCCAGTTGCGTCTTCAACGTGATGCTCGCTGTCTTTGGATCATTCGAAACGATCGTGATCGTTTTCGCGCCCTTCACCATCGGATGATCCAAATTGATCTTGTAAGTGACAACGCCACTCTCGCCTGGAGCGAGTGTGTCTGGGGTTTCTTTTGCGTCGGTGCAACCGCAACTTGGTTGGGGCGGACCAAGCTTCAGAACGTCATCGCCAACATTTTTGAATTTGAATGACCCGGAAACGGATTCAACTCCGGCCAGATGTCCGAAGTCGAAAAAGTTCGTTTCAAACTGAATCTTTGGAATGGCCTGCAATGCCGCAGGCCAAGCCAGGCAAGCCACAGTGGCAACGAGACAAAGAGAACGAATCTTCATACACGCGGTTATGGCGCCATGATGTGCAATGGAACCTCAAGTTTTGGAACCGACTCCAGCGTCGTCTCGAGGGTCACTTTGCCATCAATGAGGTTATGTGGGAGTTTTTCGAATTTGATCACGAGGTCGAAAATCCTTCCGCCTTTGGGGACGACCTTCACGTTCAAGCCTTGGACATCAGTCGAGATCTTTTTGAATTCCACTGGCTTGCCCAGCGCAGAAACCAATTGAATGTGCCGCGACAAAGCTTGCTCCGAGTATTTAGTGATGTCATCACCCAGGTCCGCGAAAGCCCATTCCATCCGGGGCGGATCAGCGGTGATTTCGCCCTGAATCTGCCCACGAAGTTCGACTATTTTTGCCGAGTGATCGGATTGTTGCCCATTCCACAGCTCAACCTTTTCGTTAAAAAACGATGGGGCATCCGGCGAGCGATGCACTGTGACAATAACGCGTCCCATGCTTTCCAAATGTTTCTGATTTGCATCGAACGGCGAACCGCCCGTCGGATCATAGGCCGCGTCGAATTCAGCGGTGATCCATTGCTGTGAGGTGGAAATGTGATCGATGCCGAGGGCTTTGCCGTCCATGCGGTTGACGATAAACGTCGTCTGCACCTCGGCTTTGCCGGGCCGCAACAGCACGTTTAGTTTCGGCGGAGTTGTTTCGAACAACGGCGTGTAATCTAGCTGAATCGTGAGTTCGAGATCCGGGTTTTCGGGATCGTTCGAATGGACCTTGATAAAGCGTTGACCGCTGACGGCGTGGTCCATCTTGATACTGTAGGTCACTTGGCCTTCTGCACCGGGCGCCAGCTTGTCAGGAGAGATTTTCGCCTCGGTGCAATCGCAACTTGCCTGCGGGGCATCGAGCTTCAGTTCGGCAGTGCCGAGATTCTTGAACTTGAACGAGCCGATCAGTTTTTCCGAGGACGTGACTTTGCCGAAATCGAAGAAGTTCGTCTGAAATTTAATTTTCGGCGCTGACGGACTGGCCGCAGGAGCAGCGGTGTCAGCGGCGATGCAGAGGCAGCCGCTGGTCAACCCCAAAGTCATAAGCACAATGGTGCGACAAAGTTTTGTTTTCATGGTTAAGGTGCGTTCCATCATAAAGCAACTAGCGCCTGTAAGTGAACAAAATTTCGGTGCATACCTCGCAAATAGGGAAAACCATTAAGATGCGGTCGCGCTTCATCGTTGAAATTTATTGGCAGGAACGAAGCAAACGTTCAAAATAAGGGACAGTTCACCCGATCCATGCCGGCCGTTACACAAACACTTCCGCCAAAAGCCTCCGCGTCTGCGACCGAACTGTCTCGAAGCCATTGGCACGCACGCCCGCAGATCATCATCGCGGCGCTGTTGGTGCTGGCGATTGTCGGCGTGTATGCGCAGGTCACGAAGTTCGATTTCGTCAGCGTCGACGATTTCGAATATGTCCGCGACAACTATGCCGTGAACAACGGCCTGTCCTGGGAAAGCTTCAAGTGGGCATTTACCCATAACGTCGCGGGCAACTGGCATCCGGTCACCATGCTTTCGCACATGCTTGATTGCCAAATTTACGGAGTCGTGCCGGGTGCGCATCACTACACGGCTGTTCTTCTGCACATCTCAAACACACTGCTGTTGTTTTTCCTTCTTCTGCGAATGACTCGAAGGCTGGCAAACAGCCTCTGGCCATGTGCATTTGCCGCGACACTTTTTGCATTGCATCCGTTGCACGTCGAGTCGGTCACATGGATTTCTGAGCGCAAAGATGTGCTCAGTGGATTCTTTTTTATGCTGACGTTATGGGCGTATGTGCGCTATGCGGAAGCTTCAAGCGCCAAACGAAAAAGTGCGTCTCTGGATTTTGGCAATTGTCCCGCAACGCGGGATGGAGTTTGGAGCTTGGGACTTGGAGCGTTGAAGTGGTATGCGATTGCACTCGTGTGTTTCGCGCTTGGTCTCATGTCCAAACCGATGCTGGTCACGCTGCCTTGCGTTCTTGTGTTGCTCGATTGGTGGCCGCTCCAGCGGATCAATAAATTCAGCGTCCGTGCGTTCGGTTTAAGCGCGTTGGAAAAAATCCCATTCTTCGCGCTGACAGCCATCTTCAGTTTCATTACTGTCCATGCGCAAAAAAGCGCAAATGCGGTGGTTTCATTTCACGATTGGCCGTTGAAATCTCGGCTGGCAACGGCGGTCGTAGCATACGGGCAATACATCGGAAAAACGTTCGTGCCGACATCGCTCGGAGTCCTTTATCCGCACACCGACTTAATCAATTCGCAAGTCGCCGGGTTGACGATTCTCTTGGTTTTGATTTCGCTGGTGGCATTCCTTGTTGCCCGCAGCAAGCGTTACGCGTTCGCTGGCTGGTTCCTTTTTGTTGGTGTCTTGTTTCCTGTAAGCGGCATTGCGCAAGTTGGCGAACAGGCGTTTGCCGATCGGTTTAGTTACCTGCCGCACATTGGATTATTCATGGCAATCGGGTGGCTGTTATGCGAAGTGGCCGTCATTCGATCCAAGCTTCCGATAATCGTGGCGGCATTGGCGGCAGCTTGTATTCCAGTCACGTATTTTCAGGTGCAACATTGGTCGAACTCCGAAGCGCTCTTCCGCAACTCGCTGCGGGTTTCGGAAAAGAACGCGACGGCTCACCACTACCTCGGCGTCCTTCTTGATGCACAAGGCAAGACCAATGAAGCGATGCGGCATTTTTCGAGAGCAGTCGATTGCAATCCGGCCAACGTTATAGCGCGCTGCGGATTTGCTTATGGGTTACAAAGCCAAAACAAATTTGCCGAAGCCGCCCAGCAATACGAGGCCGCTTTGTTGGTTGAACCTGATAATGCCAAAGCTCATTACGGTCTCGCCGACACGTTGCTGAAGTTAAATCGCATCGGCGACGCCCTCACTCATTACTTACAAGCGTTGCGTATTCAGCCCGACATCGCCGGCGCACATTATCAACTCGGCACGGCCATGCTCAGCGGCAAACAAGACACTTCCGTTGCGCTTGCCTATCTGCGCAGCGCCGTCCACTTCGCGCCAGAGTGGACCGACGCATTGAACACGTTGGCTTGGGCTCTTGCCACTCACTCCGACCCGAAGGTTCGCGATGGCAAAGAAGCGGTGAAACTGGCCACGCGTGCGGTCACAATGACGCGTGGCAACGACCCGGGATTACTTGACACACTCGCGGCGTCCTATGCGGAAGCAAACAAATTTGATGATGCCGTCTATGCCGAAGAGCGCGCAATTCGGACTGCGAAGTTATCGAAGCAAACCAACGCTATCCCTGAGTTTGAATCGCATCTAAAGTCGTTCCAGGCGCAGAAACCATGGCGCGAGTAAATTCGTCTAAGTCACCAATGCGTATACGTTATTTGTTCTTTGTCGTTGTGCTGATGCTCGGTTGTATCGTTACAAACGGCGCTTCTCGTCCGAACATCGTTTTTATTCTCACCGATGACATGGGCTACGGCGATGTGGGTTGTTACGGCGGAAAATTTGTGCCGACGCCGAACATTGATCGGCTGGCCACGCAAGGCACCCGGTTCACGCAATTCTATGTCGCCTCTCCGGTTTGTTCGCCATCGAGGACCGGGTTTTTGACCGGTATGTATCCGGCGCGTTGGAGGATTACGAATTATTTGCAGACTCGCGACGGCAACCGGGCGTCGGAACAAGCTGATTTCCTGGATCCCAAAGCGCCGTCGATCGCGCGCACGCTCAAAGCTGCCGGCTATGTCACAGGCCATTTCGGCAAATGGCACATGGGCGGCGGGCGAGACGTCACCAATGCGCCGCCGTTTTCAAAATACGGGTTTGATGAGCACGCGAGCACTTACGAAAGTCCCGAACCGGACCCGAACCTGACTTCGACGAATTGGATCTGGTCGGCTCACGACAAAATCAAGCGTTGGGAGCGCACCGGGTATTTCGTCGATCGGTCGCTGGATTTTCTGCGCCGCCATAAAGGCCAGCCGTGCTATGTGAACCTTTGGCCCGACGACGTACACACGCCGTGGGTGCCGCGTGGAACGGACTTGAATCAGCGGCACCATCCGGAAATTCAACGGACGTTCAAGCCGGTGCTCGCCGAGTACGACAAGCAAATGGGCCGATTTTTGGACGGCCTGAAGAGTCTTGGATTGGAAAAAAACACGATTGTTATCTTCAGCAGTGATAACGGGCCGTTGCCGACGATGGATCGCGCGCGCGCCGGCGGGTTGCGCGGTGCGAAAGACAGCCTTTACGAGGGCGGCACACGCGAGCCGTTGATTGTTCGTTGGCCCGGCCATTTTCCTGCCGGTCGTGTGGACACGAACGTGATCATCAGTGCGGTCGATTTCTTCCCGATGTTTTGCAAGCTGAGCGGAACGTCCCTGCCCAGCGGAGCGTTCGACGGGGAAGATATGAGCGCGAATTTTTTCGGCAAAATTGTTCAGCGCGGACATCCTCTTTTTTGGGAATACGGTCGTAACGAAACCTTCGGCTACCCAAGAGAATACCCGGGCCAAAGCAGTCCGAATGTTGCCGTGCGCGACGGCGATTGGAAGTTGCTCGTCAATGCCAATGGTTCGAATCTCGAACTCTACAATCTGCCGAATGATCAGTTGGAAACCAACAACGTCGCTGCGAACAATCCCGAAGTTGCGAAGAGACTGAGCGCGGCTGCGTTGGCGTGGAGAAAATCCGTTCCGTAACTTACACGGTGCGTCCGAACTTTTTCTCCAATTCTTTGAAGTTCATTTCAATGATGGTCGGACGGCCGTGCGGACAAGTATAGGGCATCTGACAATGCCGTAAGTCCTCGATCAAATTTTCCAATTCCATTCCGGCAAGCACGTCGTTGGCTTTGACGGCGTGTCGACAAACCGTTTTTGCAATCACATGTTCGCCGAGACGCAACGTATTCACGCCCGCGCCGACGGATTTGAGGTCATCAACCAATTCCAAAATAAACCGGCGCGGATCGCTCACCTTTACAAAAGGCGGCAGGGCATCCAGCAAAAAAGTGCGCTCACCGAATTCACTGAGACCGACCCCGAGCCGGATGAGCGTCGGCAATTGTTCACGCAAAAAACTCGCATCGCGCGCGGCAAGCTCAACTGTCTCGGGCAAGAGCAGCCGTTGTGATGGCGCGCTGTCTTGTTGCTCGAGGCGCTGTAACATTTGTTCGAACAGGATGCGTTCGTGCGCGGCGTGTTGATCGAGCAGGACCAGACCGCGGTCGGATTCCAAAATGACGTACAATTTTCCGATCACACCAACCAACCTCAGCGGCACGTGCAATAATGGGACTGGGGCTTGTGATGGTTGGTTGACGATCGATGGCTGGATCGGCTGTGTTGGAATCTGAGGCGTAACTGATTCGGGCGGTTTTGGTGAAGGCCAGTTCGGCAGCGGCTTCGAAAGTTTTGGAAAATTTGGTAGCTCGATCGGTTCATGCTCCGGCGCCGAGGATGGTTGTGGTTCCAGCTTCAGAGGCGCTGGCGCGGTTGGCGCGGGAGGTTTTGCGGATGCGATTTGCGGTGCTGCAACTGGTGCATGAAAATCCAGCAACGCTTTGCGTACCGCCCCGCTAACGATTTGCCGCACGGCACGTTCGTGATGAAATTTCACTTCGCGCTTGGCTGGATGAATGTTCACGTCCACCTCACTTGCGTCCAATTCAATGAACAACGCGCAGACCGGATATCGGCTTTTCATCAACGCAGTGTGATAGCCTTCGAGCAATGCGAAATTGATGCCGCGATTTTCCACAGGACGACGATTGACGAACACGTGCTGTTCATCGCGGGTTGACCGCGACACGCCGGGCGCGCCGATCAACCCCCAAACGTGCAGCGCTGGATCGACCGCCGACTCTTCCGCGGCCGCTTCTTCATCCACCGCACCAACCGGAAGGGTGCTCGTGAATGTCACCGGCAGGAGTTTCTGTTCGGCGCCGTACAATCCACGCAACCGCTCTCTCAACGCCGTGATTTTGTCTTCAGCCTTTACGCTCGGCAGTTGCCAAAGCATGCGCCCGTCTTTGATAAACTCGAAAGCAATCGCAGGATACGCCAGCGCCGCGAGGGTGAGATAATGCTGAATGTGCGCCGATTCCGTTTCTTCACTGCGCAAAAATTTCCGACGCGCTGGCAAATTGAAAAAGAGCTGTCGGACTTCAACGCTCGTGCCCGGCGCGCCGCCGCCGGCTTTGACCGTAACGATTTTGCCGCCGTTAACAATGATCTCGGTTCCTTCAATCACGCCGTCACGTTCACGGGTGTTGAGACTGAACCGGCTGACACTCGCGATGCTCGGCAACGCTTCACCTCTGAACCCCATGGTGGCGATCGCACTTAGATCTTCCGCGCGGGTAATTTTGCTGGTGGCATGGCGCTCGAGACAAAGCAGCGCGTCATCTCGGCTCATCCCGATGCCGTCGTCGCTCACACGAACAAGACTGCGACCACCGGCCTGGATCTCAACGGTGATGCGATTTGGTTTCGCATCAAGCGCATTTTCGACCAGTTCCTTGACGACGCTGGCTGGCCGCTCCACCACTTCACCGGCCGCGATCTGATTCGCGACATGTTCAGGCAAAAGACGGATGCGGTTCACAAACAAATTAAGGATTAAGAATGGAGATTTAAGAAGGAAAATCCGCGTTGCGCGCCGGATACGCGCGGGATGTTAATCTGGCTGAATCGGAAGCGTGAATGAAAAAACGGCGCCGCCTTTGGGCGAGTTGCGGACCGTAATTTTGCCGTGAAATTCTTCAATCGTTTTTTTGGAGATGGTCAGGCCGAGTCCCGTGCCATTCGCTTTTCCAAAAGTCACGAATGGTTGAAATAGTTTATCGGCGATCTCAGGTGCGATTCCGGTGCCAGTGTCTTCGACTTCGGTCATAACTTCGGCATCGACCGTTTTCACCCGCACAAAAATTCGTCCACCTGATCCGGTGGCATCGGCAGCATTGCCGAACAGGTTGTAGAATACCTGGGTCAAACGCAGCGCGTTGATTTGCACCGTCACGAATGGAATCGTGCCTTCGACCAGCACCGTCATCTCGCGCAGACCGAGTTCCTGCCGAATGTCCTCTATAATCTGTTTAACAAATTGCGCGTAGTTAACGCGACTCAACAGGCACGACGATGTGTTGGATCCCCGAGCATATTCGAGCAATTCGTTGACCATCGTAGTGATGCGCTCGACCTGTTTCGAAATACGCGTTTTCGACGTGCTACGCGCGTCCTGCGTCGCATTCGGCATCGCGGCTATTTCTGCCGACAAGCTGATGACATGCAGCGGATTTTTGATGTCATGAACGATCGCGCTGGCAAACCGCCCAACTAAAGCGAGACGTTCAGCATCGAGCACCTCGCGAACGTATTGACGATTGAAATCGCGGAGGCGACCGCTGATTTCGCGGACGAGCCCAATCGTCAGTTGCGGTGTGCGATTCATCATCTCGAGCAAGTCAGTGCGTGAAACGAAGTAAACCGTGGTTGTTTCCCCGGCCAACGCCGTGGCCGAACGAGGATCGCTGTCGACGACGGCCATTTCGCCAAATAACTCACCGGGTCCAAGTTTGGAAATGATTCGCAATTCACCGGAAGATGCCACCACCGCAATGTGAACCTCGCCGCCTTTAACAACGTAAATTCCATCACCGGGATTGCCTTGTTTGAAGATGGTTTCGCCCATCCCGTAGGTGCGCTCACGGGTGACTTGGCGCAAGCTCTCGAGTTCAGCAACGGGTAATTCTCGGAACAGCTTGCAGGACTCAAGCGAAACCATGCGACGAATTTATGAGATTACAGAACCGACCGAAAGCCAAAACGGTTACGCTAAGCGGAGCGTCGGATGTTCACCCACGTATGCACGTGGGGCGAACCGCGGAAATACCAGACCATCGCCGGTCCTTCCAATTGCCACACGTCCCAAACCCCGTCGTTGCCGATATCCATATTCTTATAGAAAGACATGTGCACGTTATCCATGCCGTTTGCCTCAATAAGCTTCATCGCTTCGTCCGCATCGGTTTTGCGGAACGGCGCGAGTAGATCCGCCATGACTTTTCGCACTTCACCTTTCTGATCGCGCGACAGGGCGCCGATCGGAATACCGGGCAACTCATTTGTGCCTTTGAGTTTCACGGTTTCGGTGCCGCGCTCGGCGCGTGGATTGCCTAGTAACGCCAATTCGCGTTGTTTCCCGTCGAGCATTTGGAACACGTGATTGGCGCGAACGGCTTGATACCAATACACGTTGCCGGGATGCGTCGGCGCCTCGTTAAAACCTTCCGCCGCGTGCCCATAAAAAATCGGCCCGCCAAACGCCGCCCCTTCCACCGAATCACCATCGCAACGCCGCGTGCAATGCCTGCCCGTCAGCACAAATTCAAATTTCCCCGTTCCGGGTTCACCGAACAACGCCACCGAACAGTCCTTGAAAGTTCCAGGTCCGCCGCCGTCGTGCTCCACCTGTGCAAAAACGCGCTTGGCATATTCCGGACTGTGCAGCCCATTGAAAATCTCGCCGACCATTGCCTGCTGATCGCGATTGAGTAGTTCGCCAATCGTGGTCCGGGTGATATGCCAGTTATTATCCACTTTAGAGCGCAGCGGATGATCGAACGGGAATACAATTTTTTTGCTTTGCTCTTCCGTGAGTGATTTGAACAAAGTCGCCGACAGCGTTTCCGATGTTGGCTTGGGTTTGGCGTGAGCTGCCGTTGCCGCTGCACCACTGGCGAGAGCAGCGGCTCCGATGACGGTCGTTTTGAGGAAGTCACGGCGCGTGATGTGACAATCAGCGCATGTCGAAGAAGGCCGGGCTGTCATGTGAGTAAGATGCTCCGTACCGCAGCGCACGGCAACATGGTTTTGCACGGGTTGCCAGAGGTCTAAGGCCCGCGCAAATATTGCACCACATCCTGCAATTGAGGCGACTTCGCAAAAACCGTGCCTACGCCGAGTTCTGTGACGCGCCGGATGTCTCGTCCGTCATCGGAGGAACTCAACACGATCATCTGGATTGTGGAGAATTGCGGACGGTCACGCAGCCATTCCAACACTTCAAACCCGGACTTGATCGGCATTCTCAGGTCCAGCACAAGCACATCGGGAAATGGAAAACGCTGTCGGTCACTATACATCCCGGTGCCCAGCAGATACTCCACAACTTGCACACCGTCCCGCACCACGTAGATATCGTACGGCAATGTCGCGCGACGAAATGCGATCTGGAAGATCAACACGTCATCGGAATTGTCATCGGCCAAAAGGATTGCTTTCCGCATAGTCAAAAATCGTTAACTCCTTGTTAACGACTCTTGCAGCAGAGGAATAAAATGGCAACGCACGGCGCTTCAAAATGCCCCGTCTCGCCGCCTCAGGCTTTCGCCCATGTGACAGCCGAAGATTTATTTGACGAGGCCTAACTCCGCCGCCATCGCCTTCTCGTCTTTCAATTCTTTGACAGTCGCGTCGATTTTGCCGCGGCTGAAATCGTTCACCTTCAGGCCTTGGACGATTTCCACTTTGCCCGCGATGCTGCGGGTCGGGTAAGAGCAGATAATGCCCGGCTCGATTCCGTAGCTGCCATCGGAAGGAACGCACAAGCTGTTCCAGTCGCCGGCTGGCGTCGGATGAATGATGGACTTCACTGAATCGATGGCTGCATTCGCCGCGCTGGCTGCGCTGCCTGCGCCACGCGCTTTCAAGACGGCCGTTCCGCGTTGCGCCACAGTGGTGACGAAATCGTTCTGCAACCAATTTTCATCTTTGATGACATCCATCGCCGGTTTGCCGCCTATCTTCGCATTGTAAAAGTCCGGGAACATCGTCGGGCTATGATTGCCCCAGATGGCGAGGTTCGACACCGTCGTAATATCCGCGCCGGCTTTCTTGGCCAGCTGCGCCTTGCCGCGGTTTTCGTCGAGGCGTGTCATGGCAAACCAACGGTCCTGCGAGATTTCCGGTGCGCTGCGCATCGCGATCAAACAATTCGTGTTGCACGGATTGCCGACCACCACAATGCGCACATCCTTGGCCGCATGCTTCGCCAAAGCCTGGCCTTGTCCGGTGAAAATTTTGCCGTTAATGCCGAGCAAATCTTTGCGTTCCATTCCCGGCTTGCGTGAAACGGAACCGATTAACAGCGCCCAACTGATGCCGTTAAAACCTTCTTCCAGTTTCGAAGTTGCGTTGAGGCCTTTGAGCACGGGCGAAGCGCAGTCCAGTAATTCCATCACCACGCCTTCCATGACGGGTAAGGCTGGTTCGATGTCGACCAGATTAAGAATAATCGGCTGGTCGGTTCCGAACACTTCGCCTGAAGCGATTCGAAACAAAATGGAATAACCGATCGCGCCCGCAGCGCCCGTCACAGCAACACGAATAGGACTTTTCATAAAGAGTCAAAATAATGCTGCTCTCTGTCCCGCACGCAAGCGCAATTCAATCAGTAGTTTCTCTGTTGCTTTGATAAGCATTTTGCACCGCCTTTTTTCCCTGACTCGGAAAACAAGGTTTTGTCCGTAGTCCCGCTTTGGGGGTGTTCGCTAGGATTCGGCCAACCATGAGTGTTTCGCCCTTAGGGCAAGGTCTGATCACAGCTTGTCTGCTGATCGCATCGCCAGTATTCGCGGCAACGACGTATCTGAAAATCGCCGCCACGCAACCGAGTGTATCCGGCCTCGTTTGTGTTCGTGCCATCATTAAACAATCCGACGGCACTTACGTGTCCGGCGAATGGGGAAGCTCTTCCTGGCCGAGCGTTACGATTCGCGGCAAGGCCATAAATCCGACCAACATTATCGCCGTCCCGACTGGCACCACACAGATCACCATTGGCAAAGGCCCCGATTACTTGCCGCAAACGATCACCACAAATCTCTCACAAGCCAATGTGACGAATATTATCAGCGTCAGTCTCCAGCCTCAACTCGACTTTTATAATCGCGGTTGGCGCGGCGGTGATGCCCATTTGCATTATTATCACGGAGAAAACGAAATCACGCATTCGCCACAGGAAGTATTCACCATGTGCGCCGCTGGCGGCATGAACTTCGCCTCACTCGCGGAAGAGCACTACGGCGCCACCACGCTTACCCGGCAGCAAATGCTCGACACCTGGAAAGTGTTCGACAACTCCGAATGCAAAATATGGGACGGGATTGAAGAACCGAAAAACCAATGGGGCCACCACGTCGCATTTCTCTACGACCCATGGGCCATCCGCAGCGCCATTCCTTATCCGTGGGGCGTCTACAATGTCCACGAGCAAGGCGGGGTCAGCTATCCGGTCCACCCTGATCGTTTTTACCCCGCTCGGCTCTACAACGGCCAATATGCTGCCTACCCACTTAACAATCATCTCAAAAGTTTCCCAATCGAAGCCCTCGCCGGCCACTTGCTCGACGCCTTCAGTGGCGTGTCCGATGAACCCTACAAACCACT
This sequence comes from uncultured Verrucomicrobiae bacterium, assembly GCA_963702845.1. Classification (GTDB taxonomy): domain Bacteria; phylum Verrucomicrobiota; class Verrucomicrobiia; order Limisphaerales; family Palsa-1400; genus JAICXV01. The sequence continues at coordinate 5,518,933 of OY969763.1, forward strand.
CAATCTCACCTCATATGTGAAACTGCTCTCCATGGGCTACAAAATCCCGCTCATGTGCGATTCCGACTTTTGTTTCGACCGCATCAATAATGGCAACAAAGGCCTTGGTCTCTGGATGAATTATTTTCAGATGGAAGGCAACCCGCTTTCTCGCGCCGCGCTTTGTAACGCCATTCGCAAAGGGCGTGTCATGTGTACCACCGGTCCGATGCTCTCCTTTTCGATCGACAACGCCATCAGCGGCGACACGCTTCCCGCTGACGGCGCGCAACACACGCTTCGGATCGAAGCGAGTTACAAATTCAACCCATGGACCCTCGCCTCAACAACCTTCGACGGGACCGCCCCCTGCCAAATCACGACGATTGATCTGATCCGTAACGGCCAAATCATTCGCACGTGGAACATCAACGCTCCGACCACTTTGATTCAGACTCCAATTAGCGAACCAACCAACAACGTTTCCTACATGGTCCGCGTCGCCGGCAATGAATCGATTTGGGTGGCCGCATACGCCAGTCCAATTTATTTCGAAAACACCCCACGCCCACGCCAGCCTTCCGTTTTCAAATCTCTTGTCCAGGGCCGCATCTATGATTCCAAAACCGGCGCAGCTCTCGCGGGGAATGTTTCCTGCGTCCGCTATGGTTTTACAAATTGGACGATCAATGTCGGCTCGACCGGTTTGTTCCGTGCTTATGTCCCTATCGACGCCGACCTCGTCGCAACTGACGCCACCGGCCGGTCATTTACGCAAAATATTCACAAGGTCGAATCAGCCTATTCCTTCTGTCACTATCTTCCCGACAATTATCCCGACGACAAAGGCCCGGCCGTGGACGCGTTCAGTAATCTCGTCCAACAACTCAATTACGAATTCCCGCTCGGCTTCCAACTCGCCGCGTCCTACGTCCGGACAAATCTGACCAGCGACCTGGCCCTGACAAACGTCTCCATTCTGTCCGCGCCAACCGCGACTTCCGGCAAAACAACCACTGAAATTGTCATGCTGCTCGTCGACAAAACGCAGGTTCAGCCGGGCGATACCATTAATTACGCCGCCATTTTCCGCCAACCGAACAACGTCACACCAACCGAACAACTCTCGATCGTCTGGAACGGTTGGAATCCGGCTTATCCGCACATTAATACCAAGTACGAATATTCCTTCGGCGAAAATTCCGGCACAGCCGGGACAAGTATTGGCAGCGGTTTCTGGATGCGCGCCGGATCGATCGTTGTTCCAAACTGGGTTACCAACGACACCACGACGACCGCCGCCATCGACATGTTCGTCCGCGTTATCGGATCTGTTTCTGAATCGGGCCACCTCTTGCTGCGGGTCGGGCCCACCAAACACGAACTCCTCGTCAGTTCAACTTGCGATGGCTGGCCCTCCACGTGGGGTCAGCTCGGCATTGGTCCGTGCAACTTCTATCGCGATAACGCCAACATCCGTTACGCCAATTACCGGTCCATGTCCGTTCGCCTGAACTTCAACGGCCAAAACATCACCATTAGTCCGCTCACCGACACAACGCACGTCGCCGATGCGGATAATGCGATCTTCTACGAAAATTTTTTCTACGATGGCAACTGCGAGCCACAATACCGCAACATCCCGTTCCGCGATGCCGTCCGCACCCAACCGTCACCGCCGAACTTCAGTTCAGTTCTCATTCAAGATCCACCCGATACCACGCCACCAAACGTTGTGCTGATGGAGCCGTTCAATGGCGATCAGGTTCAGGGAGCACAACAACGGTTGTTCTATTTTATCGATGACTTCGGCCTCTCTGGCGTCAGCAATGCAAATGTGATTATTGACGGCGTTGTCCGAATTGCTGGTACCACCAGCAATCCTGTTGTGGTCAGCCTCACCTCCGGTGCGCACACCTGGCAAATCCGTGGATACGACAAAGCCGGCAACTCGGCCTTAAGCGAAATTCGCGCGATCAATGTGGTAAACGGGGCTTCGGCTCCAACGACCCTAAAAAACTCTGCCTTTGTTCCGCCTGGGAAGTTCCGCTTTCAGTTCGATTCCGTGTCAGGCCAAAACTACACCGTCCAGTTCAGCACGAATACGATGACGTGGCCTACGCTGCTGCTGACGAATGCGGCGACTTCGAGTATTAACGTGACCGATCAAGTAACCGCAGTGTCACGCATTTACCGGGTCCTGAACGGCCCGTGAGTTTTGTGTTAACGAAGAACTGCGCCCGCCCCATCCACAATCTGGCAAACGCGTGGCGTCATCTCGATGCCCGATTGCTTCGTGTAATCGCGGGCCATGTCGGCCATGAACGATTCCAAACCCAGTCGCCGCACGAGGTTGATCGTCGCGCCTCCAAATCCACCACCAGTCAAACGCGCCCCGAGGGCTGCCGGATGTTTCCGCGCCTGCGCCACTAACAAATCCAACTCCTCCGTGCTATTCTTGAAGGAATCGCGCGAGCTGTCGTGGCTTTGGAACATGAACTGCCCGAACTGTTCGAAGTCACCATCGTGCAACGCGCGTTCGCCAAAATTCACACGCTGGATTTCTCCGACCACGTGATACGCACATTGATACTGCCGTTCCGTCAGCTTCGATTTATTCGCGTTCAGCATCTTTGGATCAACCGCCCGTAAATTTTTCACGCCCATGGCCAAGGCGGCCGCTTCGCATTCACGCCGCAGTTCGTTGTATTCGCCGCCGACCAGCGAGTGTTTCACGCCGGAATTACACACCACGATCGCAACGTCCCCAATCATTGGCACCAGTTCAACCGTGAGGTTCAGAAAATCAATCAGCATCGCATGCTGCGCTTTCCCGAACAGCGAAGAAATCTGGTCGAGCAACCCTGACTTCACGCCCACAAAATTATTTTCCGCAGCCTGGCAAACCTTTGCCATCGCCAATCGCTCGTGCCGATTTAGCGTAGGCAGATGATGCTTCGCATCATGCTGGGGCGGTGCCGCCGCGCCGTTTTCCGAAATGGTGTAAGGATACATTTCCCGCACCATCAGCGCCGTCACGACCTCCAACGCCGCCGAACTGCTCATGCCCGCGCCGATCGGAACGTTTCCATGAATCGCCGCATTGAAACCGTTGAAGCCAACGCCTCGCTTGCGCAACTCATCCAAAACGCCTTTGACATAATTAGCCCACGGCGCATTTGGGTTGTGTTCGAGCCGATCGGCCAGAAAAACTTCTTTGTCAGGATACGCCGTCGAAACAAGTTCGATTCGGCCATCTTTGCGGGGCGAAGCGGCGACTTGAATGTAACGATCCACCGCCAGCGCCAGAACGACGCCCTGATTGTAGTCAGTGTGGTTTCCTAACAACTCCAGACGACCCGGCGCTTGCACGATGTGCACCGGTGGCGCGCCGAACTTTTGCTTATAAAAGGATTCAACCTCGAGCATGGAACAAGGTACCTGTGCCACACCTTTTCGCACCCGTAAAATCCAATTTTCCTCAATTAAAGGCGCCGAGGCGTCGCTCTGGCGCGGCCTTCCTCATTCGTCACGCAAACAATAATCGCCGCGATGTTAAGCCAATATGTTTGATTGGCATGAGAACTGTTAAGAAGGTGTGAAAGTCGCGTTGGCGAAAATTTTCTAGATACGCCGCCGCCGCGACGATAGCCTTAACTTAATGAAAAAGTCCACGTCCCCTACCGCTACACGCATGAACCGTCGTCGTTTCCTGGGCCTGGCCGGAGCCGCTGCTGCCGCGCCTATGATCGTTCCCTCGCACGTGCTTGGCCTCGGCAACTGGCCCTCGCCCAACAGCCGCATCGTCATGGGGGTTGTCGGTTGGGGCATGATGGGCCCGGGCAACACTGAGAATTTCTTGAAGGAAAAGGACTGCCAGATCGTGGCCGCGTGCGATCTCGATAAAGAAGCCCTCGGCAAAGCCGTCGACAAGGTCAACGGTCACTATAAGAACAAGGACTGCAAGGCTTACCACGATTATCGCGAAATGATGGCCCGTCCCGATATCGACGCCGTCATGCTCGCCATTCCCGACCATTGGCATGCGCTTGCCGCCACTGAAGCCTGCCGTCAAAAGAAGGATGTTTACGGCGAAAAACCACTCGCCCGCACCATCGTCGAACAACGCGCCATCGTTGACGCCGTCCACCGGAATCATCGCGTTTGGCAAACCGGTTCGTGGCAACGTTCCACCTCCAATTTTCACAAAGCCGCTGAGATTGTTCGCAGCGGATTCATCGGCAAAGTCAAACGTGTCGAAGTCGGCTTGCCCGATGGCCACGTCGATTTCAAACACACCAAAGACAAATGCCTGGTCAGCGAACCACCGGCACGCCTTGACTACGATATGTGGGTCGGCCCTTCCCAAATGATTCCTTACATGGAATGCCGCGTGCACATGAACTGGCGCTGGCACTACAATTTCGGCGGCGGCCAATTACTTGACTGGGTTGGCCACCACCTCGACATCGCCCATTGGGGCCTTGGTTTCGACAAGATTGGTCCGATGACCGTCGAAGGCACCGGCGAATTTCCGGAACGCAACGCCGTCTGGAACACCGCCACCAAATACCGCGTCGAAATGGAATACCCGCACAACGTCCACATCACGATTGCCGGCGGCCATCCCGATATTAAAAGCGGCACCAAATGGATCGGCACCGACGGTTACGTCTGGGTCGATCGTGGTGAGAAGCTCGAATGTTCGAATCCAAATTGGAAAGGCGGCGCTGATTTGCCGACGTCCATCTCCCACGTGCACCTTTACAAATCCACCAATCACCAGCGCAACTTTCTTGACTGCGTTAAATCGCGGAAAGAGACGATCACGCCCGTGGACGTGGCGCACCATTCGGCAATCCCCGGTCATCTTGGCCTCATCTCGATGCTCGTCAATCGCAAGATCCGGTGGGATTATCAAAGCGAACAAATCATCGACGACGCGGAAGCCAGCAGATATCTCGGCCGCGAATATCGCGCCCCCTGGAAACTCGTTTAAGTTTTAGTGCAAGTTCCTCGAAAGGACCGGCTTTTTGCCGGTCCTTTTTCTTTATAGCAATACCATCTGCTTCGTCAGCTTATGCCGCTTTGATGTTTCATCTGCTTAGAACAGCAGAACCAAAAAATATCATCGAAATGTTTCTACTTCTGGCAACTTTCTTCTACTTCCGGCAATTAGTTGCCAAGTGGAGATAATCTGTAGAAGGAAATGTTTCTACTTTTGTCAAAGAGCGCATCCGGTTTTCTGTTTCCCGAATACCGGTAAGGGCCGGTGGCTGAGGGCATTATAACATGAAGCCACGGCGTGTCAATGTAGTGTAGTACGCCACTGCGAAGGCGCATTCATCCGAGTCCGTCAGTGGTTAAGGGATCAAGCGACGTTCGGCACGTTCGGCCTTTATTTTTGCCCACCAAGACCATACCTTCCATTTCGCGCATGTATCATCCATCGCAAGCTGAATTCGCTGAACTCGCGAAACAAGGGAATCTGATTCCTGTGACGCGGCGCATTCTCGCGGACCTCGAAACACCGCTCTCGGCGTATCGCAAGATTCGCGGCAATGGCGAGTCGTTCCTGTTCGAATCGGTCGAAGGCGGCGAACACATCGGACGCTATTCATTCGTCGGATGCAATCCGCGCGGAATCATTCGCCAGGACGGCAACAAGGTAGAAGTGATCGAGAACGGGAAGGTGAAGGAGCGATTTACGGTCAGCCGTGAGCCGGGCGAAGGTCGCGTACGGGATGGGTTGGCCGTGATCGAGCAGGTTATGAAGGGTTATCGCCCGGTCATCGTGCCCGGCCTCCCTCGTTTCACCGGCGGCGCTGTTGGTTTTATCGGCTACGAATTTATTCACGACGTGGAACATGTTGTGCCGCGACCGCCGCATGATGAGCTGAAAACTCCGACGATGTATTTTCTCATCGCCGATGAGCTGCTCATTTTCGATCGCGTGGCGCAGACGATTACGATTTTGGTCAATGCAGTGCTCGACGACAAAACGAAACCGGAAGATGCCTACGAGGACGCGATTGGGGAGATTGATCGTCTGGTGTCGTTACTCGAGCAGCCGTCGGAACATGTGCCGGTGAGTTTGCCGACCGAACCACCGCATGTGGATTTTCAATCCAACGTGCCGAAGCCGAAGTTTTTGGAGAATGTCCAAAACTGCAAAAAATACATCACCGCGGGCGACATCATTCAGATCGTCGGCTCGCAGCGTTTCTCCACGCCGGTTAAAGCCGCGCCACTGGACATCTATCGTGCGGCGCGGTCGATCAATCCGTCGCCATACATGTTCCTGCTGGAACTGAACGGGTTTTCGCTCGTGGGCGCATCACCAGAAATTCATGTGCGGTCCGAAGAGGGCGTCGTTGAGATTCGGCCGATCGCCGGGACACGTCGTCGCGGCAAAACGACCGCTGAAGATGAGGCACTCGAGAAAGAGTTGCTAGCGGATCCGAAGGAGCGCGCGGAACACGTGATGCTCGTTGACCTGGCGCGAAATGATTTGGGCCGCGTTTGCGATTACGGCACCGTGCAGGTGAAGGACCTGATGATCATCGAACGTTACAGCCACGTGATGCACATTGTATCGCAGGTTGAAGGAAAACTTTCGGCGAACCGCACACCTTACGATTTGATGCGCGCGACGTTCCCGGCGGGCACATTGAGCGGCGCGCCGAAGATTCGCGCGATGCAGATTATTTCTGAACTGGAACAAACGACGCGCGGGCCTTACGGCGGTTGCGTCGGATATTTTTCCTTCAACGGCAATCTCGACTGCTGCATCACCATCCGTACCGCGTTGATCAAAGACGGCAAAGCTTACGTGCAAGCCGGTGGCGGTTGGGTGAACGATTCCGAGCCGGAAGCCGAATTCCAAGAGACCGTCAACAAAGCCAAGGCGATGCTCACCGCAGTCGCGATGGCTGAGGGCTTCTCGAAATAGCTCGCTTGAGATTAGAGGTATTGGCGTCTATCAACGGCCTGGTCCAATCCTACCAACACAGTGCTGCCGGCGATCATCGGGAAGAACGACCAAAGGATCAGCACAGTCAATTGCGACAACGTCACCTCGATCACGGGCAAGATGCAAAGGAATATGACCGCTGTAATCGCCGCGCCGATAACCATGCTGCCGATGCCGAGTAAGAGCCGTACCTTTTTCGCAACGATGACGGGCAAGATCCGCCACAAATAACAGGCCCCAATCGCGACACCAACCGTCATCACCAACGCCAGCACTCCCAAAACTTTTTCCCACGGCGTCGACGCCATGGTGCTGGAAAAGAACAAACCGTAAATTGTCATGCCCGCGTAAGTGGCGAGGCCGAAGGCGCCGATGGTCTTTTCGACCTTGTAATTGCGGAGCTTTTTCTCGAACGACCGGTTCTTGGTGAACTCAGTTTTGATCTGAGTTGGCGAGCCCAGTTGTGCGACAGCTTTGTCAAAAGCCAGTTGGTCCGGCAACGACTGGTTTCTGTTTGCAGTAATCGCATCACGCAAGTGGCTTTCTAGTTCGGCCACCGTCTCCACGTTGACGCCGGTTCTTTGAATTTCTTCGCGCCAGAGTCCGATTGCTTGTTCGAGATTAAACATATTGTTTCGGCTGTTTGTACGCGGCCCACATTCCGTAAAGGCCAATAACCGTTCCACCCGGTATCACGGGCAAGAGCAGCCAGTTTAAAACGCGACTCAATTGGCGCCCCAATTCAGGCCGGTAGCGCCGCGCAAAAAGAGTCCACACGATAAGGATCGTGTAAGCGCAGGTGATCCAAAACAGCCATGGAATCGACCACGCGGGAAAATGTCCCATCGGCTCGTTCCACCCCTGCCCGCCAACGATTCGCCACAACGCGACACCGCAAGCAACTATCAACATGTTATACACCGCAAATACGGCAAGCGCTGCGGTATAGACTCGATTGTGGTTCATCATACTAATGCCTTTTGTTAAACCGACTTTTGTGAATTCTGATTTGACCGCGTCTGCTCGCCCAATTTGCTTAACGGCTGCCTGGAAGGCCTGTTGAAGTTCCAGCCCGGATCGAATTCCAGCTTCAATCTCGTCGCAGAGATGACTTTCCAATTCATCAAGAACTTCGGGGTTGCAAAGGCCCGCTTTACGCATCTGGATGCGCCACTCTGCTATTGCCTGTTCGCGATCGAACATAAGTTTTAGGTGCGGCTTAAGTTGTCCCCGTTCCTGCGTCCAGTTTTGAAGGCATAGACAGCCGTCGCTGCAGCGGCAAACGTAATCGTGATCCCCATGCAGAGAGGCCAAATCTCGTCCGGTCGCCACTGGATGGCAAAATAGTTTTCCCCAGCTTGCAATGCCGCATAGTTGCGTTGTTTATGTTGGCCCAACGCAGGCAAAATGATTCCAGTGCCGATTAAAAACGCGAGGATTGCGACGCCAATTATGATTTTTCGTTTCATAGTTTGTCTTTCCACTTTCTTGAATTCGGTTCGGATAGAAACCGGATGTCCTAGCTGTCGAACTGCGATGTCGAAAACTCTTTGATCAACATTCCCGGAACGCTCAAGTTGCTCGCGCAAGTGCAATTCCAGCTCATTCAAAGGCACGGGGGCCTTTACTCCGGCTGTTAGCATGTGCTTGCGCCATGCTGCGATTGCTTGTTCGAGATCAAACATGGTGTTCCTTGGGCTTAGTTATATTCAGGTGGAACCATTCCCCAACGCTCGCGGGCTTTACGATCCATGGACAGCGCCAGGAAGGCGCAGACACAGATCGCCATTGGAACTCCTGCCCAGACAAGCGCGACGATCAAATTGTTAGCTGCTTCAGAGGGCGATTGGTCGATCGCATTTGTGATAACGTTCGGCAGGCCAAAGGCCGCAAGTAGTCCGAGGAGAGCTGACGTTGTCCAAGACAATCCAATCGCCCATTTACGCTGTGAGGATGAAACGTCGGGAAGATAGGGAAGTGCATAACGCCAGCCGCAGCAAACCAGGAGGACTAGCCCAATCCCAACGAAAGCAACTATCTGTTGGACGACACCCATTTGTAGTTTGAAGAAGACTAACTCGCTGCCGAAAAGCGTGGAGACGATCAACGTCAAAAGCCCGACAGAAAACCAGGACTCAAATCCGGCGCCTGTTCTTGGGCGAATTTTAGAGAATTCCTCGCGTACTTTTGGGGCCGCGCCGATTCGTTCAACCGCGCGTGAAAAAGCCAATTCAGCGTCCAGGCCGGTGCGCATCTGTTGTTCTACATCGGAACGCAAATGCTCCGTGAGTTCATCGAGGGTTGTGGAGCTTTTGACGCCGGCAGCAAGCATTCGCCTGCGCCATTCCGAGATTTCGTTTTCGATGTTGAACATAATCTGAGTCAAAGTTACGGCGCAAGTATCGCAGCAATCACTTGTTTGCCGCCAAAAATCCAGATCGCACAAGCTATGGCAATGTACGGGCCGAACGGCAGTCGAGCCGACCAATCACGACGGCGGGCAGCTATCAGACCGACATTGACGAGAGAGCCAATTATCGAACTGACAAGCAGCGAAAAGACCACTGCCGGCCATCCTAGGAATGCGCCGATTGCCGCCATGAATTTCACATCGCCAAATCCCATTGCTTCGCGGGGTATAACCACTCCCGAAGTAGCGACCTGCAACTGTTGAAGTATTGTTGAATCGAATTTTTCATTCCCAATCTGGAGGCTTTTCGATGTCAGACGGACAGGCACGTTAACGTATGAGCGGCCCGCGAACTCGACCGCACGTGCATGTAATTCAATAGCGTCGGTTTCGCGATGAAACAAATCTTCATAACTCATTTCATTATCCGGCAGGATCAGAGTGCTTTCCGTGAAAGTGATTTTCGTTTCTGAAAGAAAGGCTATTCGCTCGCGACCAAATGCAAGTTTGCCTGCGCGCAATATCAGATAGAGCAGCACGGCGCCAACACCCAGGCCTGTTGCGCTCTGGAGCATTCCCGCCATTAAGGTTTTTTGCTCGTGAATCTGGGGCAGAAATAGTGAGCACAGGAAACCGACAATAATGCCTCCAACAGTTATTTCATCCGGAATGATAAAACGTTTGAAATCCACCGCAGATGCGACAATCAGCCCGGTCAAAAAAGCGCCGTAAACAATCGCAAGAGCCGGCGATTTGCCGAACAAAAACCAGCAGCTAACGAATGCACAGCCGATTAGAATCCATACCGCCTTAAGGCGTAATGCCTGTTGCATAGGCCCGACTTTCTTAAACTCGCGTTCAAGCTCCTTCGGACATCCCATCCTCGAAACCACGACATCGAAGGCTTGTTGCGCATCGGAACAGGTCTTCATTTCTCGTTCAAAGTCGTCGCGCAAATGGCTTTCTAATTCATTGAGTGGGACCGGGCTCTTTACCCCGCCAGCCAACATTTGCCTCCGCCATTCCGAAATTGCGCTGTCGATGTTGAACATAAATGGATTCGTTTAAGTGCTCACGCTTTGCCGGGCATTGGGTCTTGTCCGCCCCAGAGCTCGCTGAGCACGGATGAAATCACCGACCACTGTTCCTGTTTTTGTTTGAGGGCTTTTTTGCCGTCATTTTTCAGCGAGTAGTATTTGCGCTTGCGGCCGGTTTCGACTTCGACCCAGCGCGATTTAATCCAGCCGTTTTGTTCCATGCGATGGAGGACGGGGTAGAGCATGCCGTCGGTCCATTCGATCTTTTCGCCGGAGAGACGTTTGACTTCCTGGATGAGAGCGTAGCCGTAACTTTCGCCTTTGGCTAACAGGGACAAAATCAGAGGTTCGGTGGAGGCTGCAACTAATTCCTTAGCTAACATAGGAGCACTATACATTGTGAGGCTATGTATTGTCAACACCTGTTTTTTGACAGCATTGTTAAGGAGATTTTTCGAGGCGTTCGAGCATCGCGCGCGCGACGTTGCCCGCGGGATCAACGTGTGAGCGATCGTTGATTTCGACAGCGTTTCGGAGCAGCGCGATGGCTTCGGATTTTTGACCTTTCTTGATGAGGATGTCGGCCATTTGCTGTTGCGTCCAATAGGCGGCGAGGTCGCTGGGGAAACATTGCAGCGTGCGTTGAAACTCCTGCAGGGCCTGATCGGTTTTGCCGGATTGGGAGAGCGCGAGGGCGTAGTTGTAACGCGTATCGGCGAGGTTCGGTTCGTAGCGCAAGGCTTCTTCGTATTGAGAAATTGCTTCGGCCATTTTGCCCTGTTTCTTGAGTGTGTTGGCGAGGTTGCAGTGGGCAAGGGCGTTTTCCGGTTGCAGTTCGATGGCCAATTGAAATTCCTTCACGGCATCGTCCAGCTTATTCATGTCGAGATACGCGTTGGCGAGGATGACGTGGGCATTGGCCATGCCGGGCATGATCGCGAGCGTCTCTTTCAAATGATCGATGGCCTCCTGATTCTTGCGGTTTGCCTCGTCTGATTTGCCACTGGCGCGCAAATGATCTCCTTCACTGTTCAAGATGGCCGCGAGGGCGCTGTGGACGAACCAGTTGTTTTTCGTGACGCTCAACGTGTGTTTGCAGAGTGTTTCGCCGGATTGCCAGTAGCTGACTTGTTGGTGGGCAACGGCGGCGAGGGTGGCTGTTGCCGCGATGGCGAAAACTGCGATTGCAATCTGGATCGCGCGCCGTGTGTTAATCGTGAGTTCGCGTTTGGCGAAAAATCCTTTCAGCAAATCCGCCGCTCCGAACGCGACCATTATGAAGATGCCGATCGAAGGAATGTAGGTGTAACGATCGGCGCGGGCTTGTCCGCCGACTTGCACGATTCCAATCACCGGCACCAGCGTTACGAGATACCAGAGCCAGCCGACTAATAGATATGGACGCGAGCGCATATGCCAGAGCGTCGCGACGGTGATCGAGCCAAGGATGGCGAGGCTGCCGAGGACGTCGGAAGTTTGCCAGTTGTAGGCTTCGTGCGGGTAATAGTGCGCCAGATTGTGCGGGTAAAACATGTCCGCGAGGTAGATAACGTAGGTGACGATGGCGTTGTTGATGCGATTGGTGAAAAGGATGCGACTGGAAATTGCTCCGCCGCTTCCTTGCGCGAGGACAACGGCAATGCTCGCGCCTACGGCCATGAGAATAAATGGGATCTTCTCGGCGACCAAACGTGGGAGCGACCGGAGGCTGAGGTTCAGGTTTGTGTTGCGATTTAGGTAGAAGCGGTTGAGCGGCCACGCGTCGAGCAGCAGAAAGAGAATGGGGGCGGAGACGAGCATTTGCTTGGACATGAGGCCGCATGCATAGGAAAGGGCGGTGAGGATGTAGAAAATGATTTTGCGGCTGGTGCGTTCGCTGACGGCGTATTTGGCGTAGGCGCAGAGTGTCAGCAGTAGAAAAAATGTGCTCAGGACGTCTTTTCGTTCGGCAACCCAGGCGACGGATTCGACGTGCAATGGGTGAATGGCGAACAAGGCGGCGACGAATGCGCTGGGCCAAAGTTGGCGCGTCATTTTGTGCAGCAGGCCGAACAACAGCACGACGGTGGCGCTGTGGAGCAGCAAGTTCATCAAATGATGCCCGCCAGTGCCGTGGATTTGGCCGGGGAGCAGGCCGAAGTATTCGCAGTCGGCCATGTGCGAGAGCCAGGTGAGCGGATGCCAGTTGGCAGCGTAGCCGATATTGAACGCCCAACGAAATGTTTCCCAGGTCAGGCCGGAGCGGACGTGCGTGTTCAGAACGACGTAGTCGGGATCGTCGATGTCGAGCAGAGGGAAATGCGTCGTTTGCCAGTAAACGGCAAACGTGGTGGCGATCAGGGCGACAGCGAGGGCGTAAAATTGCCAACTAAAATGTACGGCTGCAATGGGCTCGGTAGCGGGAATCGCGGTGGCACGCGGTTGTTCGCGGATAACTTTGAAGCGTCTGCCCATTCCCGCCATTCTACTTGAAAAAAGCGGTAAAAAACTACTGCTAACTGGTGCTAAGTGGTGCGAACTACTGCTAAGTAGTGCTAAAAATCGGGAAGATTTAGCACCCGTTTCGCGCCCGCTTTGCAGTAGTGGTCGCAGCAATAAAAAGGGAAAAAAACTACCGCGACCTGGTGCGACTGAGTGCGACCCAGTGCGCTTTTTAGTCCAGTTGTCGCACCCGAGTCGCAGTAGCGTTCGCCCCCGGTTGCTCTAGAAAAATTTGCATTCATGATGCGATCCTAAGCGACTGCACCAACTGAAGCTTCTTAGTGACCGGCGGATTTTATTAAGAAACGAACAGAGCGGTCGGTGAACCTCCTTGCTTGATTTTCCGCGTTGTCAAAGGTCTGGGTTAGGTCTCCAATGAGCCGTGCTTGCGAGTCCAAACCCATGACAGGTAAGAGAATCATTTTGAGGAGCGGCGTCGCGTTCGTTTTCTTTGCTGCATGTCTGAACGTTGCCGCAGACGATTTCACAAATGTCGTTTACGCCTTTTTGCAGCGGCGTGTTGAGGTTGAAAAGCGGGACATTAGTATTGTCGTTGGTCTGGTTGATGAGCAGGGGATGAAGGTGGTGAGTTGCGGAAAACTGGAGAACGGTTCGGACCAGCGCGTTGATGGTGATACAGTATTCGAGATCGGTTCGGTCACAAAGACGTTTACTGCGCTGTTGCTCGCGGACATGGTGGAACGCGGGGAAATGAAACTGGACGATGCCGTGGCGAAGTATCTGCCGGCTTCAGCGAAGTTGCCGATTCGCAACGGGAAAGAAATCACGTTGCTACAATTGGCAACGCACACTTCCAGCCTCCCTGGCACGAGCGTGACGTGGGTGCCGAAACGCGCTGAAAATCCACGCGCCGATTATACGATAGCGAGGTTGTATGACTTTGCGTCGAACTGCAAATTGACGCGTGATCCCGGAACGAAATACGAGTATTCCACTGCTGGTATAGCGTTGCTGGGTGAGGCAATCGCACGGACGTCTGGAACAAATTATGAAGCGCTCGTGCAGGATCGCATTTGTGGTCCTTTGGGAATGGAAAGCACGCGTGTATCTCTTCCGCCACAACTTAAGAACAGACGTGCCGTCGGCCATAATTACTATGGATACGCCGTTCCTGAAACGTATTGGGGCGCGCTGATGGCTGGCGCTGCGCTGCGTTCGACTGCGAATGATTTACTGAAGTACATCGCCGCGCAGATTGGAATGACAAAGTCTCGCCTGACGCCGGCGATTGAAAAAACGCATGTTTCCTATTTCAATGCGCATATGGACACGGAGACTGGGCTGGAGACAGACATGGGGCTGGCCTGGATGATTGCGCACCAGTCGAACGGGAAAAGAATCGTTCAGCACGGCGGCCTGACGGACGGTTTCATTGCAGATGTTTGTTTTGATTTGGAACGGCGTCGAGGCGTCGTGGTCTTGTGCAACTCGCAAGATTTCGAGTTGTACAAACTCAGCAAACTTTTGCTCGCTAGCGACTGGCATTCGGCATCGCCAGCCACATTGGCTCTTTCCACAAAACCCTTCATTCCGTCAAAACCATGCGTCTCGACGCGCTTGGACACAAAGTCACTCAACGCCGTCACTGGCGACTATGCATTTAAACCTAGTGCAGCATTTCCAGCCGGTGCGAGTTTTAAAATTCGTTGTGAGACAGATACCCTGGTTGGGGAAGCCACAGGGCAGAACACGCCACAAGGCGCATTCGACGTTTTTGCGGAATCCGAGACAAATTTTTTCCTTAAGATTAACGGTGCTCAATTAACTTTTACAAAAGACAGCGGCGGAAAAACTTCCGGCGTTATCTACCGTAGTTATCGAGGGAAGTTTCCGGATTGTGAGGGGAGAAGGATTCCCGACCGGCGGAATTGACCCGTCACGTTTGAAGAAGCTTTCCACGCAAAGACGCCAGCATCCGACCTATTTTACTTCAATTAGCTACTTTGCTTAGACAAAATCGGCGGTGAGGAACGTCTTTCACCGAACACATGTCACAAGCGCCAACTCTGGAGGAACTTTATGACCAGCACGCGAGCGCTTTGTTTGGATTTCTTCTGAATTTACTGCGCAACGAAAGTGATGCGCGGGATGTGTTGCAGGAAGTTTTCACCAAGATCGCGCAGCGGCCGCAATTATTGGCGAATGTTAAAGAGGTGCGCGGGTTCCTCCTGCGACTCAGCCACAACTCCGCGATCGACGTCATCCGCCGCCAAAGCACCCGGACCCGCAACTATGAAGAGTTGGCCCGCGACTCAGTGGAGTTGTTCGCCGAAACCGCGAATCCCGATGAGCAGGTTTTTCGCGAGAACCTGACGACTGCGATGGAACAATTACCTCCGGACCAACGCGCAGTGGTTCATCTGAAACTTTGGGAGCGACTCACGTTCGAGCAAATCGCGGAAACGCTCGATTTATCACCAAACACCGCGGCCAGCCGTTATCGTTACGCTTTAGACAAATTGCGCGAGCGGCTGCGTCCCATTTATGAAGAGATCAAATGAACACTGACGACTTCGAAAAACGATTGCAGGAGCAGCCAATGCGGCAGGTGCCGGGACATTGGCGAGCGCAGATATTGCAGACGGCAAAACAGGTCGAGAGACGAGGGTCGAGGGTCGAGAGCCAGAATAAGGCGTCTTGGATTTATCAACTTCTTTGGCCTTGTCCGCAGGCGTGGGGGGCGTTGGCGGCCGTTTGGGTGCTGGTTCTGGTGCTGAACTTTGCGGGTTCGGAAAAAGCTGAGGTGGGTGTCGCCAAAGCGTCCGTGGAATCGCGCGAGGTGCTCATGGCCGTCAAACAACAGTCGAGATTTCGCGCCGAGTTGATGAGCGCGAGTGATACGCCTGTCGCTGAGCCGCCCAAAATGTCCGCGCCGCAATCGCGAATCGAGTCGTTCGTTTCAATGACCCGAGTGTAATCATATGGAACCGAACCCAACCAATTCATCGTCCGAACGCAAACCATTTTTCCGTCGATTTCTGTCGATTGGAGCGGCGCGGATTTTTTTATTTATCGTGGCGTGCGTTGTCACGCTGGTAGCGCTTTTTCATGCGGAAGAAAATTGGCGTGGAGCGCGGGACTGGAGGAATTACCGCCAAAAACAGATCGCCGCGGGCAAATCTATCGATCCGCTGGCGCTGGTTCCTCCGCGTGTTCCGGATGATGAGAATTTTGCGATGACACCGTTCCTTGCGCCGCTGTTAGATTTTCAACCGGGGACGCAGACGCGTCGCGATCTGGCGGCGGCGGACCGCGCTCAAACTTTCGGCGATGGCGTTCCAGATTTTCCAAAAATGCAGGGCAGCGAGTTCGAAATGGATTTGGTTGCGCTGGCTAATGAATTACGTCATCCGAAGGATGCGTCGCAATTGAATCCGGCAAGGTTCAAGACCAATCCATATGCGGCCCCACCATTTTTTGGGATGGCGGTTCAAGGCGGGGATGTGACTGATCGCAAAGAGGCGGCGAAAGTTGTTCTAAATGGGTTCAATATGTTTTCGCCGGTCATCGAGGAATTGCGAACGGCCAGCCATCGTCCGTATGTGCGATTTAATATTGCCTACGAAAACCCCGACAAGATCGCGATCTTGCTGCCGCACCTTGCGGTGCTGCGCCACGTTTGCCGGATTGTTAGCGCGCGCGCGACGGCGGAGTTGGCCCTGGGGCAAACGGACAAGGCGTTGGACGATGTCATTCTGGCGTTGTATCTGACGGAAGCGCCCAAGGCGGAGGCGATTGTCATTTCGCAACTGGTCCGCTTTGCCGAGCTCCACGAGGCGATACAGCCGATCAACATTGGTTTGCGGGAGCATCAGTGGTCAGACGCCGACATTCAACATTTGCAGGCGGCGCTTGATAAAATTGATTTAATTGAAGGCATCAAACTTTCACTCGACGGTGAAACGACGGTTTTCGCAGATTCATCCTTCGATCAATTGAAGGCAGCCAGGAATCCGCTGAAACTGTTGACGACTTGGGGAATGATGATGAGCGAGGGTAGGGGTATCGTGGACAATCCGTTTACTGATGTGCTTTTTTGGGTCGCGGTGCCGCGCGGGTGGTTTGATCTTGAACAGGTGAATTATCATCGGCTGGCGGAACAGCAAATCGGATCTTCCATTGATCTGGAGCGGCGTTGTGTTTATCCCGACAAAGCCGCGCAAGGAGATAAAGCCATTCAAGACGTGCATGCGCTCGGACCAATCCACAACGTTCTGCACCATGAGGTATTCGCGTTGGTGGGACTGCCGGCGCTTTCTAAACTGGCGAAGAAGACAGCGGGTGCCCAGGTGGAAGTAGATCTGACACGCGTGGCGTGTGCGTTGGAGCGTTATCGACTGGCCCACAGTCAATATCCGGAGGATTTAAATACTTTATCGCCCCAATTCATCGGCACCTTGCCGCACGACCCCATCAAAGGCGGGCCGCTGAACTATCATCGCACTCAGGACGGGTTTGCTCTCTATTCGGTTGGCTGGAACGAAACGGACGACGGTGGAAAGGCGGTTTCGAGGTCAGGACGCAATCCACGCCCGGATCCAGACCAGGGTGATTGGGTTTGGGGCAACTCGGTCAATCCTTAGCGCAACCAATCGTCGAGGTGCTCTTTGACGAACAGGTCGTCGTTGAGTTCGGGATAGTCGCGATAGACGCGGTCGATTTCTTCCTTTTGGCCCGCGCCCAGTCCTTCGGCTGGATTCAAACACCAAATGCCTTCGAGCAGACCCTGGCGCCGCAGGACTTCGTGCAATCCGGGGATGCAGCCATGGAAATTATTGGTGGTGTCGAAGAATGCGGAATTGGAATCGGTGACGGCGACGGTCAGTTCCATCAGTTCGCGGGAAATGGAGCCGCCTTTTTTCATCGCTTGATGACAAAGTGCAAGGTGTTCGACAGCGCGCTTTGTCCAAACAGCCCAGTGACCGAGCAGGCCACCAACGATGCGGCGTTCGACCATTTTGCCGTTCACCTTGAAGCGGAACGGCGTGATGAGATCCGGGATGATGGTGTCGTCGTTGCCGGTGTAAAGTGCGATGTCGTCGCGGCCAGCTTCGGCAATCGCGCGGATGGCGTCGTTGGTGCGGTAGCGATCGAATGGGGCGACTTTGATGGCAACGACGTTTTCGATTTCAGCAAAGCGACGCCAGAATGAATACTGCAGAACGCGGCCGCCGATGTTTGGGTTCAGATAAAAACCGATGATGGGGATAGTTTCCGAAACGCGTTTGCAATGGGCGATCAACTCGTCGTCGTTCGCTTCTTTCATCATCGCGAGGCTGAGGAGGCCGGCGTGGAACCCGAGGTCGCGCACGAGTTCGGCTTCTTTGACGGCCTGTTCGGTTTTGCCGGTGATTCCCGAAATGCGAACGAGCGGCTCACTGCGATTATTGTCGGCGCGGTCCAATTCCTCGCGCGTGATTTGCAAGATGGGCTTGAACAGATTGTATTTCGGATCGCGAATGGCGAATTGAGTCATGTGCACGCCGATTGCAATACCTCCGGAACCGGCGGCGAAGTAGTACCGGAACAAAGCGCGCTGGCGACGTTCGTCGAGTTTACGGCTGGCGTTGAGCGCGAGTGGGGAAGCGGGGATGACGAGACCGCGATCGAGCGCGGCGCGGACTTTGGCGTTCATAAAATAACTTTGTAGGAGCCGACGTGAGGAGGCTCTGACTTCCGTCACGATTTGCAAAGAAAAATTAGAGCCTCGAGTCGGCTGTTACGAGATTTACGAGGCGTCGATCTCGTCGATGCGCTTCTGGTGACGGCCGCCGGCGAATGGGGTGTTTAACCATACCTTCACGATCTCTGCGGCGGTTTCCCAAGGCATCATCCGTTGGCCGATGGAAATCATGTTGGCATCGTTGTGTTCGCGGCCGAGCTTCGCACTCTCGACATTCCAACACAGCGCGCACCGAATTCCCTTCACGCGATTGGCAACGATGGCTTCACCGTTTCCAGAGCCACCCAGGACGATGCCGCGTTCGCATTCACCGCGGGCGACGGCTTCGGCAGTCGGCCGAATAAATAAAGGATAGTCGACAGATTCAGTGCTGTTGGTGCCAAAATCGCGCACCTCGTGGCCGAGTTGCTGGAGCAAGGCTTTGATTTTTTCTTTGTATTCAAAGCCGGCGTGATCGGAGCCAATGGCGATTTTCATAGCACGTGTACAGGCACAAGGATGACACCCGGTGTCAGAGTTTTATGGAAAACGGCTTTTTTGCTGCTGCGATTAAGCAGCAACTTTGACCGGCGCAGCTTTGCGGATGAGTCTCGCGCCGTTGGTTTTCAGATAAGCCTGCACGGCACTGATTCCACCCAAGCTGATTGGAACCCGTTTCTGGTTTTGAAACAGGCGATAGTGCGTCAGCGTCTTGCCGACTTCCATGATCTCGATGTGCTTGTCGTCCATCTTCCACAACTGACCTTTTGCCAGTGGCACGACCGAGGGTTTCTTGGACTTCGTCATATGTATAGTGTTGTTGCAGTTCGCCTCAAAAGAAAAAAATCCTGGCGAGCGTAACTTGCGGAACCGGAGAACCGAGTTTTCTTTCGCTGCGTGTCATTAGAGCATTTATTTGACGACAAGGGAATGAAAATCTTCACTGCCGAGCAGCGGTATAATAAGAACTAACAGTGCAGGTTAATCGCTCTTGTGCTGCAAGTGTTTAATATGCAGCGCAATACAGATATCTACACGAAACGTAAGGGTTTTCCCTTAATACGTTTACGTACTAGATATAAAAAACCCCCGCCCTGAAATTACTTCAGGGCGGGGTTGAAACGCTGATTGCTCACTGTTGAGGACTTGTGGAATCGTATGACGGAGCTAGCCAACCATTATTCTTCGAGTTGGCTCCGGACGGTTCTTGAACGATGTCGGGATTAGAATCACCGGGTATCCATCCATTGGAGATGGTCGCATCGGGACCCAGCGTGCCCTGGGAGATGCCTGATTGCCATAGGCCGGAGGAAGTAACAACTTGCCAGGATTGCAAAGACTTCGTCTTCGCGTGTTTTGCGGAGCCCGACGGTTCGTGCACCTTCGGACGATTGTCCACGCCACGTTGCCAATCGGAGCTTGCGTTATCGATCGGCGCCATAGGCTTCTGCATCGGTTGTGCGCCTGCCGGTTCACCCTGAGCGCCATAATAGGTGGCGCTTGTGCCGGGCGGCACTGTCGCCCAATCGGTTGATTGGCTTTGGTAACTCGTCCCGCTAGGTTCGCTGATGGTCGCTCCGGGTTGAACTTGTGCGGCCGGCATGGGCTCACGTGACCAACAACCTGACAATGCGAAAAGCGCGGTCGAACCGCACACAATTGTTCCAGCAAATTTCCAATATCGTAGAATCATTAAAAACCTCCCTCGTGAAGTTCAAGCCAAACGAGTTTTTTGCAATGAGGCGGAGGGTGGAAAAGCACATCGGAGCGGGACTGAGCGCCCGGCTAATCCCAGCGTAAAACGGGAACGATGGTTCCCTGATTAATCGAACTGTCCGGGGGAACGTCAACTAAACCGTTGGCGCGAGCCGCGGCGCTCAGCACATGCGCGGCCTGGGCTCCCGCTGAATGAGCTTCGCCATTCTGGTCGATGGTCACTCTCATGAAGTGCCGTCGGTCGCCGCGATTGACGAGGGTTTGACCGAGCCTGGCAAGTTGGGTTGGCGGGTTGGTTGCCTTCGCGTTTTGCATTCGCAATAAAGCAGGCCAGACCAGGAGACAAAATGTGACGAGCGCAGAGACCGGATTGCCGGGCAAGCCGAAGAGATATCTTCCACGCAGCGACCCAAAAACAAACGGCTTGCCTGGTCGCACTGAAACTTTCCAAAAATTCACCTCGCCGCCAAGTTGCTCAAAAGCGGCTTTGACATAATCAAATTCGCCGACGGACACGCCGCCACTGGTGAGCACGACGTCGCATTCTGCAAAGGCCTGGGAGAGTGCGTCGGCCGTGCCTTGGAGATCATCGCGGACCAGCGGATAAATATTTGCAATGCCTCCGGCGCGTTGCACGAGCGGCGCGAGCCCTGCCCGATTGCTTTCGTAAATGGCAGCGCCATCCAACGGTTGGCCTGGTTCGCGCAGTTCGCTGCCGGTGGCGAGTAAGCCAACAATTGGTTTGCGCGCGACGACGACGGAATTGATCCCAAGGGCGGCGAGTAGGCTGATGCGCGTAGCCGAAAGCCGTTCACCCGGCTGAAACAGCACGGCATCTTTTCTCACGTCCTCACCGCGAAACCGGATGTTTTCCCACGGAGCAACTTTGTCGAATATCGCGACGGTGCCGTCATCATAGGCCTTCGTGTCCTCCTGCATCACCACGGCGTCGGCACCTTTCGGTAATACTGATCCGGTAAATAAGCGCACACATGTGCCGGATTTTATCTCGCCGCTGAAACTTTCACCTGCGGCAACTTTGCCAATGACGCGCAACATGACGGTCGAGGTCGTGCTGGCATTGGCAACATCCGCCGCCTGCACCGCGTAGCCGTCCATCGCCGAATTATCGAAGGGTGGGAGATTCAGCGGCGCGGCGAGCGGTTCGGCCGTCACCCGTTCAAATGATTTGTCGAGAGACACGCATTCGGACTTCAGCGGCTGGATTGCCTGGAGAATTTTGTCCCGCGCTTCTTCGAGTGAAATCATCCATCAATAAAGCACCCGCTCAGTTGCGCTTTCAAGTCCGTGCTATCGGGCACAAAGCTGCTTTCACTTTGCCGCATTTGTCCTTAGTCTTGCGCGCGATGAATTCTGATAGTCGCTTTCCGGACCTGCCGCTCTGGCCCTTTGCTGTTCTCGATGTCCTGTTTCTCGGTTTGGCGTTCTTAATGTTCAAGAATACGAGCCGTCCGTTAGGGGCAGTGGAAGCTGCGGAAATCATCATTTGTGTTGTGGGTGCCGCGATTTGTTTCGCTCTCCCGTTCCTGCGGCGCAATGCGAGCGCAACCGCGCTCGCTCAAGCCGAAGCGGTAGCTGGCGCGGTGAACGAAATAAAAAAACTCGAGAGCGTTGGCCAACAGATCAACCACGCCACCAGCCAATGGCAAGGCGTCCAGGAACACGCG
Source organism: uncultured Verrucomicrobiae bacterium (assembly GCA_963702845.1). GTDB lineage: Bacteria > Verrucomicrobiota > Verrucomicrobiia > Limisphaerales > Palsa-1400 > JAICXV01. The sequence continues at coordinate 5,540,900 of OY969763.1, forward strand.
ACCAAAACAGTTGATGCGGCGCGCGAAGTGGCCGACAGCATGGCGGCCGAAGCGAAGTCCTTTGTCGAATTTCTCAAGAAAGCGAACGAAACGGAAAAGACCCATCTGCGCACCGAAGTGGAGAAACTGCGCCGCGCCGAAGGGCAATGGCTCGAGGTGTTCGTGCGCGTTATGGATAATATTTACGCGCTGAATCAGGCGGCGATTCAATCTGGCAAAGCGAATTTGATCAACCAAATCGGTCAATTCCATAACAACTGCCGCGAGTCCGCCCGTCGCATTGGGCTGGTGCCGGTCGTCGCCGAGAGCGGCGCTGCGTTTGACGCGAAAGCGCAGGATTTGTTTGAAGGCGAAAAGGCGGTGGCGAATTCGAAGGTGGGCCAGACCGTCGCTTGCGGTTACACCTTCCAAGGGCAAATCGTGCGCAAGCCCGTCGTTATGTTGCACAACGAAAAAGCAGCCGCCCCTAAAGGTGCAGCGCAGGATATTTTGCCGGGAATCGCGAGTTAAACGGAAAAGGTTTTGCCGATCGACAGGAATTGCAGCCAGCGCTTCGTCACTGGCCGATTGTATATTCGTTCGAGTGCGCGTGCGTAGAGAAGCAGTTGCGGCCGATACTGCGCTACCTTCGTTTCCACATCAGCTTTGGAGGCGGCGTCGGTTTTAAAATCTAAGATCCAAATTTCCTTGGGCGCAATCACCGCAACGTCTACCACACCTTGCACGATCACCGACTCGCCGGGCGGCGGTGCGAACTGAGGATTGATGTCGGCGAAGTCGGTTGCGTCGAAACGTGCTGTGAAGGGTAATTCGCGGCGAATGTAATGTTGCTGCGAAAGTATTTCTCGCGCCGTCGGCGATTGCCAAAATTCAACAAGGCGATCGAAATCAAGGCACGCCAACTCGTCCTGAGAGAGGCTTCCATTTTCTACCATGCGTCGAGCCTCGGCGCGCAGACCTGAAGCATCGCTGACGTGTTCGAATTGGACCTGTTCGAGAAAGGCGTGGTGTGCGATCCGCTCTCGGCGGCGCTTAGTTTTTTAACAGTATTACGTGCGCGCGCCGTTTTAATAGCACGATCGATTTTTAGGAATGGCTGCGCCTCGTCGTCGCTGAGTTCTTTTCGCAAAGCCGACACGCTGGTTTTGGCGGAACGAGTTGTCGCGGGTTGGTGCGTATACGACCAATCGAGGCGGGCTCGTAATATTTCGAGGGACTTGGCTGAAAGTTCAACCGCGCCCGATAACCTCGTTGCGGTGGTCGGGGCGGCGACATCGACGTCATCGCAAACACGCCAACTCAACAACTGGTTTTGGCCGGCAGTGAAATCAGTGTGCTCAAGTGCGAGCCAACTGCCGATCCAATCGAGAGACGTCTTGGCCTCGCTGAGCTCGGTCGGACCAAGTCCACGACTCGCCCAACCGGGCCAGCCTTCGTCCAGTTTTTTTTGTCCGACGGACCCGACGAGAATAAGCCGGTGCTCGGCACGGGTCATCGCGACATACAGTAAGCGCAACTCTTCGCCGAGCGTCTCAAACTTTTGCTGACGTTGTGCCAGCCAATACGGAAGACTTGGATAGGATCGTCGGCTTGTCGGTGGTTTGACTTTCCCGCACAGTCCAAATTTCTCGCTCAAACTGATGTCTTTGTTGCCATCGCCAAAATTAAATTTCTTTCCGAGATCGGCAACGACCACCACTGGAAACTCCAGGCCTTTGCTTTGATGAATGCTCATCAGGCGAACGGCGTTGGTTTCCGGCGGCGCCGCTGGTTCAGCGTCGATTTCGTTTTCCAACTGCGCATCAACGAATTTGAGAAAGCGATAAAGCCCTTCGCGTTGAAACACGTCGAATTGCCGCGACAGTTGGAGCAAGCGTTCGACGTTCGCACGCTTTTGCGTGGCGCGGTCCTGCGCGTTGAGCAACTCGACGAAATGTGTGTCGTTAAGAATTTGCTCGATCGTGTGCGACAAGGAAGTTTGCCGGGCCATACGTCTCCACTTTTTGTAACGCGCCAGGAATACGTCGGTTTTTGCAAACAGATCGGATTCGTCCTTGCCAATCGCTTTGTGCCAACACATCAGCGCCGTCCAAAAGTTTCCTTCTTTTTTGGTCAACCGGACCTCCGCGAGATCTATTGGCGTCATGCCGACGAGCGGCGAGCGCAAAACACCGAGCAGCGGAACGTCCTGCAACGGATTGTCGAGCAGCTTCAGTAAATCGAGCAGGTCGCGGATTTCGAGCGCGTCGAAAAATCCACCGCGCGTGGCAACGAGCGGCACCCCAACGCGCGTAAATTCTTTGACGAACGCTTCGACTTTCGATCGCGGCGAACGCATTAGCACCACCATCTCATTCCAGTCAGTTCCTTCCTGCTGCAGTTCTTTCAACCGCCCTGCGATCAATTGCGCTTCACGTTCGTTATCGGAAAAATTGCCTTCGTCAGATTCGCCACCGTCGGTGCTGCGCAACAGCAATTCGACTGGTGGTTTTTGATCCGGCTTCACCGTCAGGTCGGCGCGTTCAGTGCGAGCGCCGAATTGCAGGCAAGCATCGGCATCGTATTTAACGTCGCCGAGTTCCTCGCGCATGATCACGCCAAAGAGCGAGTTGACAAAATTCAGGATAGCTTCGTGGCTGCGGAAATTGTCGGAGAGCGGGATAACTTTGCCGTCGGACTCACCTCGCCATTGCTTGTGGTATTGCAGGAAGATGCGCGGATCGGCGAGCCGAAAGCGGTAGATACTTTGTTTGATGTCGCCCACGAGGAACCGATTCGCATTGGACAGTGCGGCGATAATCGCTTCCTGCGCGCTGTTGATGTCTTGAAATTCGTCGACGAAAATCAGCCGGAATTTTCCACGCCATTCGCGCGCCACCGCACTTGGCTCGCCGGTCTTGCGGTCCCAAAGCAAACGCAACGAAAGTTGCTCGAGGTCGCTGTAATCCGCCGCACCCATTTCCTTTTTCGCTCGGGAGTATTCGGTTTCAAACTGTTCCGCGAGTTCCAGCAGGCACAACATGGAACTGCGAATCCAATTCCAATCTTCCTGCAATGGATCTTTGCCATCGGCAGCACACAGCGAGTGCAAAAAGTCAGCCTCATCGAACATCGGTTTAACGATCTCCGGCTTTTTCAAATCGCCTTTCTTGCCGTGCCAATCGTCGAGAATGCCCGCAAGCGCCGCGCACACGTCAGGAAAGTTCTTTCCGCTTTCGCCAAGGTTTTCCAATGCTGCGACACACTGGTGCGAGTGCAGATTTGTTTTTGGTTGCTGACGCAAGATCGGCAACCAACGTTTCTGCCAATCGTCGGCCGCTTCAAAAAACCACTCGCGCCATTTCGCTGGCTCGGTTTGCTCGAACGCCACACGTTGATTCGCCAGCCAACCATCCGGATCACGCAAGCTCTGACGATAACGGTGAATCGTCAGCACGGTGTCGCGTACCGGTTTGTCCCAACCACGACTGAAGCTCTGGATAAATTCCCGGATGCGTTTCGCGTCGGTCGAGGTCCCTTCATAAGCGCGTTCCAAAATACGATCGAGCGCCTCGCTCATCATCAATCGCGATTGTTCCTCCGGCAAAACGCTCAACTGCGGGTCGAGGTCCAGTTCGTAAAAATGTTCGCGCACGAGCCGATAACAAAAGCTGTGCAGCGTGCAGATGTTCGCCGTCTCCAAGAGCGCGAGTTGTTCATTCAAAGCCTCACGCGAGCCCTGGTCCTTTTTCTTTTCCAGTTCAGTGCGCAGTCGCTTCCGCATTTCAGTCGCGGCCGCTTCGGTGAACGTCACCATCAACACCTGTTCGATCGAGCCCTTCTGCGAATCGTCCAACAACCACGCCAGGCACCGATCCACCAGGGTTCGTGTTTTGCCCGCGCCGGCGCCGGCGACGACCAGCACGTTGCCACGCGCTTCAATCGCTGCTTTTTGGGCTGGTGTTGGGCCGGGCATATTATTGTAAAACGCGGAACTCGTGCGTCCACGGATCGATGCGGCAGACGCCTTGATACTCGCAATTGGCGCAAGCGCGGTCGCTGCTCTTTTGATACGGATTCGGTTTGATCGCACCCTGGTAAATGCTTTGGCCCATTCGCACGAGGTTGGCTTCGACCTCCTCGAGCAGTTGCGCGAAGGCGGCCGATTCCATTGGGTCTTTCGACGTGCGACTGAAATCCTTTGCTTTGGTTAGACGATAATTGAACTGCGTTCCGACCTCCGCGCCGGTGTTATCAAGATGCTTCACCACCGACCAATCGAATCGTCCGCTGTGGCGATAAGCGCGTTGGCCGCTGTCGTTGTCGTCGAGCACTTCATCGCGCGATTTGCCAGCCTCCGATTCGCCGCGCAAATTCACGTAAAAAACGCCCGCAGGAACAATCTCATCAAAACCAAACATTTGCGCCGCTTGCGGCAACTTCCGCAGCACGGTCAGATACGCGAGCAACTGCAATTGCAAGCCGTGCTTCATGAACAACGGCTCAAGCTTCTTGCCGCTGGATTTGTAATCCATCACGACCGCGTAAGCTTTCTTTGTTCCCGCAATCGGCAACAAATCCACGCGATCAATCGCACCGCCAAAAAACAAACTGTGCGCGTCGCCGAGCGGCACTTCCCAAAACGGCAGCACGCCCTTCTTCGTGTCGAATCGCAATTCGACCGCCTGCGGTTCGAACTCGTATTGCTTCATCCAACTGACGATCGCCGCCGCAAACTCTTGCAGTGATATCACCATCGACTGTGCCGAAAATCGCGATGCCGCATCGGTCATCAGGAGCCCGTCGCGGAATTTTGGCATCAGATCGTTTCCAATTTGCCCGATTCGCTCGCGAGCTTCCGCAGGCGCGATGTTGTGCCAGGTGCGGCGCTCGTCTTTTAACTGCTGGTGAAAAGTGTAAAGAACTTCGTGTTGAAACGTTCCCCGCTCGCGCACGTCGAGTTCAAATTTGCGCCGCTCCTCCGCCCGCAAACCGGAATCGACAAAAAACCGAAAAGCGCACGCCGCGAACTTTTCCAATCGGCTGACCGACGTGCGCAACGCCTTTCCATAGATCGCTTCCACAATCCGTTGTGGCATGTCTTCGATTTGTTCGTTCGCTCCAAAAAACTTGAGCTGCTTCTGCAACGACTCGAACACGGGAAGTTGGAACAGGGGTTGAACTCGAATTGCTTTCGGCGCAGTGACGAGGACCGAAGCAAGTTCGCAGGCGTGTTCAGCTTTCTCCCAGGTTGCGGCTTCAACTTTGTCGATGGACAGCGTTGGAAACAATTCCTTAAGTCGCGCGAAAAAAGGCGATGGATTGAGCGTGTCGTCTTGTGCATCGCGTTCCGAGCAGGTCAAAACCAGGCGCTCGCGCGCGCGCGTGCAGGCGATGTATCCGAAAAACCGTTCGCGTCCGAGCAACTCACGCGTGTTACGAGCGAACACCAGACCTTCGCGCGTCAGCGCGTCGCGTTCCGTCTCGGTCAAAAGCCGCGCCGATTTCTGCGAAGCTGGAAACACCCCTTCGTTGAGGCCGAGCACCAGGGCGAGTTTCAGCTCCGGATTGCGCGAACGATCAATCGTGCCGACGACAACCTGGTCGAGCGCCGGCGGAATCACACCGATGGTCAAGCCACTCAAGCCCGCTTCCAGAATCGGCAGCCACTCGCGCACATCCATTTTCTGTTTATCGAACGCGAGCTCCACGTCGTCCAGCCAACTCACCATCTGTTGCCAAACGGTGGCGTTTTGCTCGGGGTGTTCCCACGTCTGCAGTTGTTGCTCGATTTTCAAATCGTGCCACAACGCGCGCAACGCATCGGCCAACTCTTCACCGTCGACGAGTTTCGATTGCAACCGATCGCGCAATTTCAGAAAAGGCGCGATGAGCTTGAGCCGAAAGCGCTCAGTCGTTGCTGAAACTGCGCCGTCGATAATCAGCGGCGACAACCACACATCACCCTTCCAACCACGCGCCAGCGCTTCGTTTTCGAGGCGATCGATAGCCTCTTCGTCATCGGAAACCAAACCGGTTTTCAACGCGCCGAACCAGTCATCGTGTTTCCAGTTCGACGCCACCATCTGCAAAGCGCAACGCGTCAGTTCGGCGAGCGCATGATGTGAGATCGATTCGCGCCGATCGAGAAAGTTAGGAATTTCGTAACGCGCGAACACCCGTCGAATCACGTCCTGATACCCGTCGAGACTGCGCAGCAAAACCGCGCAATCGCGAAATCGATTTCCAGCCCGAACGACGGAAAGAATTTGGCGAGCGGCATGAGTCGCCTCCGCTTCTGGATTCGCGCAGACCGCGAGTTGAATTCCAGCCGGTGATTTGTTGGTCGAAGCACCGTTATCCCAATGCTCCTCAAGAAAACCGAACGTTCGGTTTTGCGCGAAACGATTCTTCGCCGGGTCACGCGGAAGATCTTCCACAACCACGTTGGCATTCGGAACCGCAGCGATAGCGTGATGACAGCGCCCGAACGTTTCATTAATCGCCGACCAGATCGAAAGCCACGACTTCGTTTGCTTGGCCTGCTCGCGGTCCAAACAAAACGCCAGCGTCACCTCTCCGCAATGCGGTGCGATCGCCGTCAGCAACTCCAACTCCTGCGGCGTCATTTCCGCGAATCCATCCAGCCACAGTCCATCGATACTCAGTGCCTGCGTCGCAACATTCGTCTTCAACTGCTCCGCCGCGATGCCGAGCAAACAATCCACATCGCGCAAGCGATGGTCGCTCAACCAATTCGTATACGCGTCGAGCAACAGACCCAAGTCGTGCAGTTTGCGTCGCAACACTTCCGGCAACGACGCGTTCGCCGAAAGCTCGCGCAACTTCGCCGTCGTGAGTTGGTGCCGTTGCAACTCGCGCAACTCACCGCTCAGTTGGCGCGCAAAACCAGACATCGTCGCGCCAGCGTGAAAAATTTTGAGCTTGCGACTCTCCCGCAACAACGCGCGCAGTACCATCACCCGGCCCTCCTCCGACAAAACCTCCAGCGCCGGACCGTTCAGCTTCGTAATCGCGTAATCCGCCAAACGTTCGAACGACAGAATCTGCAAGCGCGTATACCCCGGCAGATCGAAATCATTCAGCAACTGGCGTTCGAGCTGGAACGTGGCCTGTTTTGGCGCGACCAGGATCAGGTCGGGGCCGTCCGGGTTGGCGCGCAGTTTGGCGGCGATCTCGTGCAAGCACCGGTAGGTTTTTCCCGTCCCCGCCGGCCCAAGTAAAAAGCGCGCTTGCACGGCTCTTTTTTCGCTTATCGCGCGCCTGCCGAAAAGGTTTTTCGGCAATTACCGCGCACCTTCTCATGTAATTGCTGAGATGGCCTTCCGCATTCACGGATGCGCTCACTGGAACGCATTGACTTGTATTTTTTATCCCAAAGCATAACGTTTTGGTAATGAAGAACGATGTTCTACCCATCGAAATCCGCGGTATTTTGCCCGCCAGCAGCGGGTGCGCGATTTTCGTTGGCAATGAACAAAAGGTTTTCGTCATCCAGGTCGAGCACAACATGGGCGCCATCATAGGCATGTTTCTCAAGGACACTCCGAGGGAACGCCCGCTCACCCACGACCTGATGAACAACGTCTTCAAAGGCTTTAACATCACCGTTCAGCGCGTCGTTATCACTGAACTCAAGAACGCCACCTATTACGCGCGCCTGGTTTTGCAGCAGGAAAACGAACTCGGCAAAAAAATTGTCGAAATCGATGCGCGCCCGAGCGATTGTCTCGCCCTGGCCACTGCGCAAAAAAAACCGATTTACGTTTCCACCGCTCTCTTCGAACAAGTCGATGACATGACCGAAGTCCTCGACCGCATCAATGAAGGCGGCGGCACGGAAACCGAGGAGCCGGAATAACCGGAGCCCGTTATGCCCGCCGCTTCCGTGTCCACCAAGCCGGTCAGTCTTGTCTGCGGCGATGACGAGTTTGCCGTCAAAGAACGCGCCAAAGAAATCTTCAAAACGTGGTCCGCCGAACTCGGCGGGTCCGACCACGAAACGATCGACGGCTCAGTCAGCAACGCCGGTGACGCCTTGCGGGCGCTCGCCAAACTTCGCGAAGGCATCCAGACACTTCCATTTTTCGGCGGCGGCAAAGTTGTTTGGCTGCAGAACTGTAATTTTCTCGGTGAAGAACGCGCCGCCTCGGCCAAGGACGTCACCGAAACACTCGCCGATCTCAGCGCTGAGTTGAAGACCTTCGAGTTTGGCACTGTTCGATTGCTCATCAGCGCCGGCAAAGTCGATAAGCGCAAGACCATATATAAGACGCTCGAGAAAATCGGGTCTATCGAGACGTTCGACGGCTTATCCATCGATGATAAAGACTGGGCTGCTGAAGCCGAAGGCATGGCCATTCGCGCGCTGAAAGCCTTAAAGAAAGAAATTTCCGACGAAGCCGTGGCCAAACTTGTTGCGAACGTCGGCCCCAATGCGCGCCAGCTCCACAGCGAGTGCGAAAAGCTGTCGTTATATGTGGGCGATCGACCGGAGATCGAAATCAAAGACGTCGATGCGATCGTCACGCGCAACAAACAGGCGCGCGCGTTTGCATTAGGCGATGCGTTGGGCGATCGCAATCTGCCGGTGCTTTTGAAGTGCCTCGATGAAGAGCTTTGGGAAGTCCGCCGTGATCCGAACAAGAGCGAGATCGGATTGCTGTATGGCCTGATCTCGAAAATTCGCACGATGATTTTCGCCAAGGAAATAATGGCGCAGGGTTGGGTGAAGCCGTCGCGCGATTTTAATAGCTTTCGGCCGCAGCTCTCGCGCATTCCGGCAGATGAGATGCCGGAAGACAAAAAATTTAACCCGCTCTCGATCAATCCATACGTGATGTTTCGGGCGGTGAACCAGGCCGGAAACTATTCGCAGCCGGAGCTCGTGCGCGCGATGGGCATTCTGCTCGAGTGCAACCAAAAGCTTGTTTCGCGCAGTTTGGATGAATCGCTGGTGCTGCAACATGCACTGGTGCAGATCGTTAATCGCACGCCTTGACGGCAATTTTGGGAGCTTGATACTTACTAGTCACTAAATGAATCACCCGAGTGCAAATTTGAGTGTGGCGATCTTCGACAGCGTCGTCTGTATAAAGATCAGCGGCCGGGCGACATTTGTCTCCAGCGTCGACCTGAACAAGCTCGTCGAAGAGCTGGCCAATCGCGGTCAAAAACATTTCGTCTTTGACCTCACCGATTGCGTGATGATGGACAGCACCTTTCTCGGCGTGCTGGCCGGCATCGCTCTCAAGCTGGCGAGCAAAAAAGAAACCGCCCATTGCGAACCCCAATTGCTCAACGCCAATCCGCGAATTTCGGAAGTGTTGGAAAACCTCGGCATGGCGCACCTCTTCAAACTGGTGAACAGCAAAGGCCAACTCACCAATGCCTACGAACCGGCCAAGTCCGAAAATGTTTCCCAAGTGGAGATCACCCGCACCTGTCTCGAAGCGCACAAGCTCCTCATGAGCATCCAACCGGAAAACATCTCGAAGTTCAAAGACGTCGCCCAGTTCCTCGCCGAAGACCTGAAGAGACAGGAATCAACGACCAAGAGCTGACAAAGGCTTGAGTCCAGCCAACCTTATGGGAAGAGTTGGCATAAACCTATGCACCTTCGGATCCTTCGCCTATTTCTCGGATTCGCTGCATTCGCTTGGGGCGTATCGGTGGTCGGAGTTTTTCTCAGCTGGCCGACTGCTGCTGACGCATTACAAGGGTTAGGTGCTCAGCCCATTGTTTATGATCGAATGCTTGATTACTGGCTGCGCATGGCTGCAGGTGCATTCGCATTGATTGGCTGTTGGTATTTGGTGCTGATGATTTGGCCGCACAAATTCCACGCTGCCATCCCGTGGTTCGGTGGGCTGATGTTAGTGGAGGGGATTATCTTGCTTGTTCACGGGTTGCGTCTCTCGCTTCCGCCGTTACCATTTTACGGTGACACATCCGCGTGCCTCCTCGGAGGCGGAGCAATCCTCTATCTGTCGCGTTACGCAAAACCAGCCCCTGATAAGCGCACTAGATGACACCCGGCACGAAAAGCATTTTCGCGCTGCGTCACACGATGCTGGCTCGAATCTTCAAAATATCTTTTTGCGCTATCGGCCTCTTAATCCTCGTTGCCGGTGCGGCGCAAGCAGGCCAAAAACTTCTGCGCCTGGCCTTTGGGGACAACCGCTGCATGCCGATTCAACTCCTGCGCGCCGACGATTTGGTTTGTGCCCCAACTGACCTCGGCCTCGGCACCAACAATCCTCAAATCCGCATCAGCAAATTCACCGACACATCCAAAATGACCCCCACCGAACTCACCCGACGCAAGCGGGCCGGGTTCAACTGGATTTGCTACGACAACGAAAATGGAAAAACATGGCCTACGCCGAAAAACGAATTGGCCGATCCCACGAAATACACCATTCTCGCTGCGCAATTGACCCACGCCGCCGGATTGAAATTTATCGCCGAACCGAACTTCGAGCTAATCACCGGCCATGGCACCCGTGGCAACAACGGCAAGGTCGAACTGACCGACAAACTCGTTCCAACAGTGCGAATGAAAGACGTGGCCCCGCACTTCGATGCGATCTCCCTGCAGTTCCAAAGAGCACAAGCCGATCTCGAACTTTATCGCAAACTGACGCGCCAATACGCCGACGAAATCCGCGCCGCCAATCCAAACGCCATCGTATTTGTCCAAATAACATCTCGCGAGAAGAGCGGAAAAAAATCAAGCCCGGCCGACCTGATGCCCGCCATCCGCAGCGTCGCCGACCTCGTCGACGGAATCTGGATCCACGTCGAAAAAGACGAGGAGCAATATGCCACCGAACTCGTAACCCTTATCGCCAAATCTGGATACCGTTAGGGTAGCGAACATCAAAATAATTTGTTCATATCTCACCTGGTCCTCCCCACTCACCTACGCAGCCTCGCTGTGCAATTCCCGCGGTGCGACTTGATAACTTCCGCCCGGATTGCGGAATGCGATATTCAGTCGGTTCCAACTGTTGATCGTCGTTATGGCCAGGTACAAAAACCCATTCCAACGAAATGTTTTACGCCGGGGTTGACTCACGCTTTTCGCAGCGGATGTCTATTTGACATGCGCGAAAACGGCTGCATACTTTTGCTATCCCCTGAGGCACGACATTTTTATGCGTACGAATATTCCTTGTCGCTGGTTAGCTTTTGTTTTTTTGCTTTTGGTGTGTTCGGCAAACGCCCAATTCTTCGCGCCAAAAACCGAATTCCACGACAGGGTTCAACGCCTTTATCCCGTTGAGCTCGTCCGGCTCCTTTCGTGGCGCGAGAACGCGATCAACGGCTCAACCATTTCTCAAATTAAATACGAAACCGCTGTCAACGGTAGCCGCGAAACTTCCTGGACGATCACCTGTCTCGATGCCAAAAGCAACGTCGTCAAAACTCTCAAAGTTCACTACCCGGAATCGCTTCTCGAACAAGGCCCCGAATTCTATCGTTCCATCTTTAAACAAATCGCCACAGCGGAAAAATGGCCCGCGCCGAAAGCTCTGAGTTCCGAGGATCTGAATTCCGCATTTTGGAAAGGCGCAGAACTCAACGGCATGAATCGTGAGATCGGTTTGCGCGCCGCATGGAAACTTTCGTCAGACGCCTCTTCAACCAGCGCAGATTATCCTCCGCAAATGGCGGGTTTGCTCTCGCACATCCCGCTTCCCAGCTTGAGCGGTGCTGTCACGCTTGACGTGAATCTTCTCGCCAGGGCCGCTGCGTGGCTCGCCCTCTCAGAATCGGCAGTGAACAAAGCCACACCGAATGACGAACTATGGGCACCGATCATCTTTATGGCTGGTCGCGAAAATGCCGCCTGCGCATTGTGGGTCAGCAAAATCAAACAAGTAGACAATGCGGACGCCCCTTTGATGCATCGCTGGTGGGACTTTTTTTTGCGTCGGCCAAAATCACGCGCCGTCTTTGAGTTTGCAGCCGAAAGCGAGCAGCAGCGCAAATTCTCCATGCCGATGCTCGTTTATTATTCGCGGATCTACGGTTTGGGCGCCTCCCTGGCGGAAGTGTTGATCCCGCTCTATGGTGAAACCCCGCAACAACTCGGCCCGCTCTGCAATTACGGTTCTTACTTATCACACGCAATTGGCATCGGCGGCGGCCGCATACTCGAAGGCGCATGGGCTGCGATTTTCCGCGAACATTGGGTCGACACCTTGCTTAACCAACCGCTCAGCCCCTTGGACTATTCGGCACATCGCGACAAAGCCAAAGCAATCTCCGAAGAATTGAAACAACTGAAGCCCGTTGAACAAGATTTGAGTCTCGTCGGCTTGCACCAATGCGCTCCCCTGATCCAACTTGGTTATCAGCAAGGTGGCGAAGGCAGCCTCATTCCTGTCGGCATCGTCACCGCTCGCGACCTACTCAACTACGGCTGGGAAATGAACGGCCTGATGATGGGATCGCGATACAATTTTGTCTCCCACAACTGGGGAATTCCCGAGCTCGCAACAACCATCTTCAATGAAGGTACTCGTTCGCTGGAAGGCCAGGCACCGTTCTACTACCACAAGTTTCAAAACGACGTCTTCAACCTGCAGGAAAGCCAATATCGACTGCAAATGGTCGATGACATCTGGTGGCGCGACTACGCCTTTCCCGCACCGTTCACTGTCGAAAACACCAATGCCATCACCGCCGCGCAACTCTTCTACAAACGCTGCTGGCTCGCCCCCAATGCCGCGCGCCCCGAGGGATGGGCCCTTGGCTGCAACAAACTTGATGATGAGATGGCTACAGTCTGGCAGCGCTATCACAAAGATTGCGGCCAAAAATCTGACGCCATAATTCTCGAATCCATTCTCGACTGGTACAAAACCGAAAAGGACCTCGATGCCGCCCCGAAAATCAAACAACTCAAGACCCAACTCGCCGAAAGCATCGCTGAGCCGTCGCATTTGAAGATCACCGCGCTCTACGCCGAACAATTCCGGAAATTGAACAACGGCGAACGCGCACAAGCCTACGAAAAACTCTTTTGGCAAAACCCCAATTCCGGCCTCGAACAAAGCATTCTTAACGGCTATATCGTCGCCGGCGCGTGGAAATCCGCCGAACGCTTTTATCGCCAGTCGCGCGAGGCAGTCGCCGCCGACGTCAGTTTCTCCAACTTTCTGTCGCCGGAAATTTGGATGCTTGGTTTTCTTAAAAACGACGAAGACACCATGAAACTCGCGTTCGAAGACAGCAACACCGGCAGCGCTATGGCGATGCTGACACGCATGTGGCATTTCGCCGCTCACAGCGACTATACGCAACTGGAGCACGAAGTTGACGACTACATTCAACGCTACCAACCGCGAGGAGGGGACGATAGTCAGGGACAAATGATCAAAAATTTCATCCCGTTGATTCCCGCACTCGCCGATCCTAAAAACCCGAAGCATGGAGAAGCACTCGATTTTTTTGGAAAATCCCGCAACGCCACGAACCTCCGTTGGGTTTTCATTCAAAAATACAAACTGCCGGTGGACGAAGCCATACGCTTTCTGGGCGGCGAAGAAACCGACCGTCTGCGTCGTGTCATGATTGTCGGCCTTAAACAGGACAAACCAAACATCCGTACCGCGCTGACCAAATACATCAGCAGCGATGAAAACAAATCCGCCGGCCGCGTCATCAGCAGCTGGCTGGAAGTCCATCTCTTGGATATTTCCACCGGCATCGACGAAACCGACCTCAAACCAGCCGACGCAAAATCTATCACCCAGGCAGTGATGGACAAACTGGCAAAGACAGCGAAGCACAATAAAATCTAAGATCGTTGTTCGCCGCCCAGCAATTTGTACCGTCCATTTATTCGCGAGAGTCCGTCTTGGTCCGTGTTCTACGTTTCTGTAACACGACACCTCTTGACAAGCCGTAGCTTCATATCTACAATCGTTAACGCGGCACCATCCATGCTGCTGTTATGGTGGTTTCCCTCCGCAAGTGAAAGCTCCGCGTGCTATCCAATGTGACCCGTGCGCTAAACAGCCTCAGCAATCTTTGTGCCTTTGTGTCTTGGTGGTTCAATTTAGCGCAGAAAAAGTGCTGTTTCTTTCCCTGGTTTCCCTCCTTTCCCTACAGTTTTTGACGCGTAGCTACTTTATGGCACAATCGGTCGTGTTATGCGAACGATACAACATAAAGAAGACAATCAGCCGTTAGCCAAAAGCCTCTCTCCACAAAGCCCGGCTCATCCGACTCCTTGCCTGCCGTTCGCAATCTTCCCTCGCTGCGAAGTCTCTCATTTTGTCATCACTCAGTCTCAGGACGTCATCACACGTCCTCGTTTGTCATCACTTGTCACGAGTTGTCATCACATTTGCCCAATAAAAAAATTTTCCCATAACCACCCTATGAACACCCAAACAATTGTCACCAAGCCCATTACAACCGCCGCACCACTCCGCAACCCATCGCCAAATCAACCTCCGAAAACCAACAAACCAATTAAGCGCATGTCGCCTTCTGTCACCTTCTGTCGGCTTCTGCCGCCTTCTGACACCAAAAAAAGGATTCTTTTTTTATTATGAACATCAACGACGCCTGTTTTTCTCCCTCATCACAAACGGCCGTTTCAGCCCACAGTCCAAGGCCGTCTTTGGCACGAATTGGCACCCTTTGGCCCTATTCGGCCGCACTTTTTCGCAGAAATTTTTTCTCACGCATTCCTTTTTCAACGCGTTTTACAGCCGTCGTCGGAGCATTTCCAGCCCACCGGAAATGCGTCGAACTACGCCGCACGTCGTGGCTTTTTGCTTCGCTTTTGAGAGCGGCTGAACGCACACTGGGCGCTCGCAATGAAGATCAGTATTTTCGGTCTGGGCTATGTCGGCGCCGTTATCACCGGCTGTTTTGCCAAGGCTGGACACACCGTTATCGGCGTGGATACGGACCAACATAAGGTCGACCTGATTAATCAAGGGCAACCTCCTATCATCGAGCAGGACCTTGAAGGACTGCTTCAATCCGGGGTCAAAGCAGGCTTGATTCGCGCCACGACGGATCATTCCCAAGCGATTATTGATTCTGAGATTTCCATGATTTGTGTCGGCACACCATCGAAGCCAAATGGCGAGCTGGATTTGCGTTTCGTCGCGCGCGTCTGTGAAAACATCGGGGCTGTCCTCCAGTCAAAGAAGGAACGGCACCTCGTGGTGGTGCGCTCGACGATGTTGCCGGGCTCCATCAAGAACACGGTGCAGCCGACTTTGGAACGCGCTTCGGGGAAGAAGGCTGGTGTGGATTTTGGATTGGCGATCAATCCGGAGTTTTTGCGCGAATCGACGGCCGTGCATGATTTTTATCATCCGCCCAAAACAGTGATCGGTTCAACGAACCGCGCGGACGGCGAGTTGGTGGGGAAGGTTTATGAAGGGTTACCGGCGCCAATGATCCAGACGTCGCTCGAAGTCGCGGAGATGGTCAAGTATGTGGACAATGTTTTTCACGCGTTGAAGATCACGTTTGCGAATGAGGTGGGATTGATTTGCAAATCGCTCGGGGTGAACGGGCATGAGGTGATGGATATTTTCTGCCACGATAAGAAGTTGAATTTGTCGCCGGCATATCTGAAACCGGGGTTCGCATTTGGCGGTTCGTGTTTGCCAAAGGATTTGCGCGCGCTAACGCGCTTGGCGCAGACGCATGATGTTTCGGTGCCGTTGTTGCATTCGATTTCGCTGAGCAACGAGCATCAGATCAAGCACGCGATCGAGTTGATCCGGCACAAAGGGAAGAGGAAGATCGGGATTCTCGGGTTCGCGTTCAAGGCAGGCACGGATGATTTGCGTGAGTCGCCGGTGGTGACATTAGCGGAGGCGCTATTGGGGAAGGGTTTTGATATCAAGCTGTATGACAGCCACGTGTCTCTGGCGAAGTTGATCGGGATGAACCGCAAATATATCGAGGAACATATCCCGCATATTTCGCGGTTGATGGTCAATTCCGTGGAGGAGATTTTAGCCCATGCAGAGTTGATCTTGATCGGGAATCAGGATGAGCGTTTTTATTCAGCGCTTGCGAATATGCGCTCGGATCAGATCGCGATTGATTTGACGGCGAAAGCGGGGAGGCCCGAGACACCGGGTGATTACGAGAAGATTAGCGGCTAGCCGGGGCGAAGGATGAAGGAAAACAAAAAGGCCCGGATTGCTCCGAGCCTTCTGTGAAAAACTTCTTGAATCTTTACGCGGCGACGGCTTTGTCTAAGCTCGTCTTCAAATCCTTCTTCGAGCGCATGCCGACGATTTGTTCGGTGACCTGGCCGCCTTTGAAGAGGAGCAGGGTCGGGATCGCGCGGACGTTGTATTGGGACGCGAGCATCTGGTCGTTGTCGATATTGACTTTGCCGATGCGGACTTTGCCGTCGTATTCGGCGGCGAGTTCGTCAAGCAAGGGAGCGATCATTTTGCAAGGACCGCACCATTCCGCCCAGAAATCAACGAGAACGGGCGTGGCGGATGAAAGGACTTCTTTTTGAAAATTGTCCTGCGTGAGCGTGGAAATATTCGGAGCCATAAATTGTAGCCAAAACCCGGTTACGGAGCTGGTTGATAAACCATGAACGCTAAATAGAGCACGCCGCAGAGACCGACGAGCGCGCAAACGGCGGCGCCAATAGCCAAGCCTTTGTCGAGGCCACTGACGGTCGCAACTCCGGGAGCAGCCATCGGACGAGGCGCGGCAGCGGGTGCTGCAGCGGCCGGGCGCGGAGCTGTTGACGATCCAGGGGGAGCAGAGCGTAAAGTGGTTCCGGAAGACGGCGGCGTCGGCGCTTTGGGAGCGGTGCTCGGAGCACCAGCAACCGGGGCTGCACTGGCAGCGCTGCTGGGCGGCGGCGCGCCGGCTGGGAGCGTCGGCAATTTGATGGTCGGGGCCGATGTCGGCTTAGGCGGCAAATTGATGCGGACAGTTTCTTTTTTGGGCTGAATCTTGGCGGCTTCAGCCGGTTTCGGCGGTAGTGCGCCGCCGGGAACGTTAGGAGTGATATCGGCCATAACAGGTCTATTCTGGATTAAAACTAGGTGGCGTGCGGGGTGGTGTCAAACTCTAATCAGTTAAGGGAAGCTGGTTTAGCAACGGATGACACTCATTTCGATCAGGGATTTGGGTTAGTGACTGAACTCGGACTCGTGGATGTATTCTTGTTTTAGGCCGAGTTTTTCGGGCGCGTGCAGAACGAGCATTTTCATGCGGATATCTTTAGGCACGTCGGCCGAAGTGAGTTTTGAAATGAGGATCATGAGAAAGATCGCGAGGGGCAAGGCCCAGATGGCGGGTTGTTCTGCCAGAATGCGGAGCAATGGATGGACGGCGTAGTATTCGGAGAGTGGTTTGGCCCAGGCGGCCTGGTCGGCGAGCATGGTGCTGACGACGGTGGAGAGACTGAGGAGGCCGCCACATAACATTCCTGTGGCCGCGCCTTTCATGGTGATGCCGCGCCACCAAGTGCTCAGGAACAGGAGCGGGAAGTAACTGGTCGCGGCGATAGCGAAGGCCCAGCCAACCATTTTGTTGATCTCAAATGTTTCGACGAGCAGTCCGAGCAGCACTGCGCCAACGCCGCAAATGATCGCGCAGACTTTGAACATGCGCATGCGTTGTTGTGGTGTGGAATTGGGTTTCAGAATTCGGCCGTAAACATCATGCGCGAGCGCACCGGTCATCGAAACCAGCAAACCGCTGAAAGTGCTCATGAAGGCAGCGAACGCGCCTGCGCAGGTGATGCCGCTGAGGATGGAGCCGAGCGGCGGCCATTTGTCGTTCAGCAATTTTGGCAATTTCAGGACGATGCCATCAGTGCCTTTGACGCCCGCAACGCCATTGTATAGATCGGGCATAAGGTTTCGGCCGAGGACGCCGAAGACGGGCGGGAACAGATAGAACACGCCGATGAGAATCATGACCCACATGGTGGTGCGTTTTGCCGCGACACCGTCGGGGTTGGTGTAAAAGCGAACAAGTATGTGCGGCAGGCCGGCAGTGCCGCAGACGAGGGCGATGATGAGAGAGTAGGTGTAGATCAATGAAAACAATTTTGTCTGGTCCGGTGGCAGGTGGGCAGCTTTGGCGGCTTTCGTTGTGAGTGGGCCGAAAGGTGAAATCCAAGCTTCGTCTTTGGGAGCTTTTTCGGGCAACGGGCGAACGACGTGATCTGGGGTTTGAATTGTATTTGCCGTTGATACAACCCCGTAGCTGGTCTGGTTTGCTTGAAGATGTGCGGCGTAGTTACCGTAGACGCTCATCAAAATGAAGATCGGCACGGAGATGGCGAACATTTTGGCCCAATACTGAAAAGCT
Organism: uncultured Verrucomicrobiae bacterium; assembly: GCA_963702845.1. Classification (GTDB taxonomy): domain Bacteria; phylum Verrucomicrobiota; class Verrucomicrobiia; order Limisphaerales; family Palsa-1400; genus JAICXV01. The sequence goes on from OY969763.1 coordinate 5,559,242, forward strand.
TGGACGAGGGTGATGCCTTTCATGCCGCCAAGGGCGACATTGAAGGTGATCACGACACCGACCAATGCAACGCCGGCCCAGTAAGGTAGGCCGGGGAAGATGTAGGCCAGGGCGACGCCGGCGCCTTTCATTTGCGGCATGGTGTAGAAGAAGCCGATGAAGAGGACGAAGATAACGGCGATTTTGCGAAAGATCGGGGAGTCGAAACGGCCTTCGGCGAAATCGGGAATGGTGTAAGCACCGAATCGACGGAGCGGGCCGGCGATGAACAGGAGCAGGAATAAATATCCGCACGCGTAACAAACCGGATACCAAAGTGCGTCGTAACCGGAACTCATCACCATTCCGGCAATGCCCATGAAGGATGCGGCGCTTAAGTACTCGCCTGAAATTGCGCTCGCGTTCCAACCGACGCTGACGCTGCGGCCGGCGACGAAAAAGTCTGATGCCGTTTTTGATTTTCGTGCGGACCAGAAACCCATCGCGAGGGTCGCGCCGACCATTATCGCGGCGAAGGTGAGGACGTAGGGGTCGATGTTCATGCGGAAGAAGTATTCAGTTTTCAGTATTCAGTGGTACGGCGGCAGGACTGTGTGCGGGTGTGCTGATGACTGATTTCACTTCGTCTTCCTCTAATGCGATGGAGCGTTTGATGAAGTAGAAGGAAATGAACCAAACGAATGGGAAAAAGAGGACGCCCAGGACGAACCATGTCAGGGTGAAACCGAAGACGCGCGTGGACATTAATTCAGGAGCGAAGTAGTTGGCTAGTGGCAACCCGAGGAGCACGATCATGAAGGTGGCGGCGCAACCGATAGAGAGTTTTAGCTGCCGTCGCATCAGGGCGTGAAGAAAGCTCTTGCTGTGAGGGTCGAATTTCTGGGGCTGCATCTGTTGGGTTTAACAGAAGAGTGGAGAAGCGGCAATCAATCTAACAAAATCGATTTACGAAATTCAAAAATTGGCACGGTAGGAGCCTCGCCCTACCGAGAAATTCGAATTCAGTTAGAGCCTCCTTACGTCGGCGTCTACGAAGACGCTTGTGTGAGCAGGAGCGTTTGTTCGAGGGTGGAGGCGCCATCGCGGACTTTTTCCAAAGCAATTTGACGCAGGGTCTTCATGCCTTCGGCGACGGCGGTCTTCGTGATTTCCTGGGCGCTGACGCGTTGGAGAATCAAGCGACGAATAACGTCGGTGACGGTCATGGCTTCGATGATGGCCAGACGTCCAGTGTAGCCGGTGTTCTTGCAGCGTTCGCAACCGCGGCCACGGAAAATTGTATTCTCCTTGAAGAAGTCGTGCTCGATTCTCAAGTCGTCGAACATTTTGGTCGGATAAACAACCGGTTCTTTACACGCAGGGCAGATGCGGCGCATCAAGCGTTGCGCGCAGGCGAGAATGACAGACGAGGAAATCAGGAATGGAGGAATCTCCATGTCGTCGAGACGCGAGACGGCGCCGGCGGCGTCGTTACAGTGCATCGTGCTCAAGACCTGGTGACCGGTGAGCGCGGATTCAACGGCGATTTCAGCCGTTTCGGTATCGCGAATTTCACCGATCATGATGATGTCGGGGTCTTGACGCAAAATAGAGCGCAAGCAGTTTGCAAACGTCAGGCCGATTTCCTTTTTGACTGGCACCTGGTTGATGCCGGGGATCTGGAATTCGACGGGATCTTCGACGGTGATGATGTTGAACTCGGGATTGTTAAGTTCGTTCAAACACGAATAAAGCGTGGTCGTTTTTCCGGAGCCGGTTGGTCCAGTCACGAGCAGGAGTCCGTGTGGGGCATCGACGGCGGCGCGGAAACGAGTATACGTTTCAATATCCAGCCCAAGTTTCTCCATGCTTGCAGACAAATTACCTTTGTCCAACACACGCATAACGCACTTCTCGCCATGCACAGTGGGCAGGAACGAAACGCGCATGTCGATGTCGCGACCGCCAACGCGGACGCGTAGACGACCGTCTTGCGGCAAGCGGCGTTCGGCAATGTCCAAACTGCTCATAACCTTCAAACGCGAGGCGAGCGCGACCTGCAGCGCTTTCGGTGGCGGCGGCATGTCGATAAGCGAACCATCGATACGGTAACGCAAGCGCACCATGTTTTCGAAGGGCTCAATGTGAATATCGCTGGCGCGGTCGCGAATGGCCTGGACGATGACCAGGTTGGCAAGTTTGATGACCGGCGCGTCTTCAGTAGACGCGGCGAGTTGCGCGAGATCGACGATTTCAATCTGCTGCTGCGCAACTTGCAGATCATCCGCTTCAGCTTCGGCTTCGGCCTGCTTCTGCGCGTCGTTGATGATCTCCTCCATGCTGTTGCGGCCGGGAGATTCGAGGTTGTTAAGCTTGTCGACGATTGCCTTTTCAGAGGAAATCAGCGGCGACACTTCCATGCGCGTAATCCGCTTAATGTCGTCAACGGCCAAGACGTTGAGCGGGTCGGCCATCGCAAGGAAGAGCTTGCTGCCAAGGCGCGAGATCGCAATCACCTTGTGAGTCAGCGCCGTGTCCCTGGGAATGAGTTCGGAAACATCGGAAGCGATGGCAGCACGCGGCAAATTAATTGGCGGAACATTGAGCACGCGGCCCATGGCCACGACCAGGTCCGCTTCAGCCACGAGCGCGCCGTCCTGAATCAGTTTCATCAGGCGGGTGCCGTCTTTCTTTTGGCGCTCGAGCAAGCCTGTGACCTGCTCGTTCGTCAACAGCCCGTCTTGGACGAGGGTATCGGCGATGCGTTCTCCAAATGATTTGACGGGTGGCATGGTGATTATCTGAAAGCTTTGGCCAACGTTTTAAGCAAATCGAGCGGTGGAACGAGATACCACACGATGTGGCACTTGGCAGCTTGTTCCATTTCGGCCATGGCTTGCTTGTTAAAAGGATTGGCGGTGCCGACGAGCAATGACTTGCTCATGCGGTCGAAAGGCAGGATGCACCAGCGCAGGCACATGGCCCGCGGGAAAGTGCGGGTTAATTCGATATCCAGATCGTAACGGCCAATCGGTAGAAACGGCAACCGCGAGCGGTCGGAAATAAGGCGCATCGATTTGTCGAGCGGAGCGATGTCCTTTTCGGTCAGCACGTGGATGAATGGTTCATTCGGTTTGGACGGTGTGTCGTGCGGGTTCACTTTCGGCCAATTTGCTTCGAAGTTGGCGTCTGTGATGATTTTTCCTTCGACGAAAATTTTTCGCATGACGGCTTTGCCATCATCGAGTTGGCCGGGAGCGGAAGGTTTATCTGTTCTAACGGTTTCCGGTTCAGGCGCGTTGGATGTGTTAAGCTTTTCTGCTCTGGAAGAAAGTTGTTTGATCGCGGCGGTCGCCTCAGCGTCATCTGGAATCCGTTGCAGGATTGTTTCGTATTCCATGATGGCCGAGGAAAGCTGGCCAAGGTGGACGTAAGCGTTGCCAATTCGGCGGCAGGTGGCGACGACTTCATTGTCCATGCCCAACTTGAGGTAGGCCTCCTTGAGAATGTCCAAAGATTGGTAGTCCAGTGGCTGTGTTTGAGTGATAACTTCAAACATTTCCACTGTCTGTCTCAACTGCGCCTCGTCGCCCGTATTTAGCTTTGATTGCATTTCGCGTCGTGTCATCCACCGCGTAGCCGCAACTGTAGAGAGCTGTAAATTAAAGCTCAACAAAATTGCGCAACGTATTCAACAAATGGCAGTTGCATCGGATGACAGGGCAATCGCCGAGCGAAAATGCTGGCGAAAGTCGCTGCGTGTCCTAAGTTACAACGCCTTTCTTAATATGTTGACCGGTACGTATACAGCAATAGTCACGCCATTTAAGCGTGGGCAGTTCGATGCGGAAGCCTTCAAGCGCCTTATAGAGCTTCAAGTTAAGGGCGGCGTGGACGGAATTGTACCGGTCGGCACGACCGGTGAGTCGCCGACGGTTAATTACCAGGAACATATCGACATCATCGCGAAGGCGGTGGAGTTTGCGCGCGGACGCCTCCATATCATGGCCGGCACCGGCGGTAATTCGACGAGCGAAGCGGTGTATCTAACACAAGAAGCCGAGAAGGCCGGCGCCGATTCGTCTCTACAGGTCGCGCCTTATTATAATAAGCCGACGCAGGAAGGGCTGTTCCAACATTTTCTCGAAGTCAGTCGTGCGACGAAGTTGCCGATTATTCTATATAGCATCCCGTCGCGTTGTGGCGTGGAGATTGCGGTCGAGACGGTGCATCGGTTGGCGGCGGCGAGTCCGAAAATCGTCGCCATCAAAGAAGCTGGCGGCAATCCGGATCGGGTCAGCCAATTGCGCGCAAAGCTCGGGAAGCGATTTGCGATTTTCTCGGGTGACGATGCCTTGACTCTGCCGTTTATGTCTGTCGGCGCCCATGGCGTGATCAGCGTGGCATCGAATGTCATCCCGAAACAGGTATCGCAAATGGTAGCTGCGTTCGCGAAGGGGGACATGGCGCGTGCGTTAAAACTGCACGAGCAGTATTATCCAATTTTTAAAGATTTGTTCATCGAGACAAACCCTGTCCCTGTGAAGACGGCGTTGGCGATGATGAATGTATGCGGTGAAGAATGCCGGTTGCCGCTGGTGGGCATGAGCCCAAAGAATCGCGATATTTTGCGCGCGACTTTGAAAAGTTGCGGCGTAATTTAGGAAAAAAGCGCAAACAAACTTTCTAATGACAAAGGTTGTTATTACCGGAGCTTACGGACGCATGGGCATGAGCCTGTTGCGGTGCGCAGAACAGATTCCCGCGATCGACGTCGTGGGGCAGATCGATATGGGACAGGATCTCCGCGAGGTGATCGAGAAGGCGGACGTGGTGATTGATTTCTCGTATCACGAAGCGACGGTGCGCTTTGCTGATATTTGCGCGACCAACAGGAAAGCTATCGTGATTGGCACAACCGGCCACACGCAATCCGAAACGGCTGAGTTGAAAAAACTTTCGGCGTGCGTGCCAATGGTTTGGACTTCCAACTATTCGACGGGAGTCAACACGCTGTTCTGGCTGACGCGCAAAGCGGCGGAAATTTTAGGGTCCGATTTCGATATCGAAATTGTCGAGATGCATCATCGCCTCAAAAAAGATGCTCCAAGCGGGACGGCAAAAACACTCGCTGAAATTCTTGCCTCGGTTCGCAAACACCAACTTGATGAGGTGCTTCGCCACGGACGTGAAGGTTTAGTCGGCGAACGCACCGCAGCTGAAATCGGGATGCACTCGTTGCGCGGCGGCGATGTTGTCGGCGATCACACCGTGATTTTCGCGAAAAATGGGGAGCGCCTGGAACTCGCTCACAAGGCCTCAAGCCGGGAGACTTTTGCGAACGGCGCACTGCGCGCCGCCGCATGGATCGTGGGTAAAGACCCCGGCATATATGATATGCTCGATGTGCTGGGCCTGACCGAAGGACGCAACGATTCCGATACGAAGCGAATCAGCCGCGCCAAAAGCCGCTAGACGTTAAACTTAAAAAGCAGCACGTCGCCGTCCTTAACGATGTATTCCTTACCTTCCATCCGGTAGAGGCCTTTTTCACGCGCTGCTGCGACGGACCCGCATTTCATCAGGTCGTCGTAGGCGACGGTTTCCGCTTTGATGAAGCCACGTTCGAAATCGCTGTGAATGACGCCAGCCGCTTTGGGCGCGGTGTCGCCGGCGTGAATGGTCCAGGCGCGAACTTCTTTTTCACCAGCAGTGAAATAAGTGCGCAATCCAAGCAGATGATAGGTGCTGCGAATGAGCGCGCCGACGCCCGACTCATTTACGCCAAGCTCTTTGAGAAACGCGTCAGCTTCTTCCTGGGACAGGTCGACGAGATCGCTTTCAATTTGTGCGCTAATGACGACGGTTTCGCAGGAGTGATGCGCTTTCGCATAATCGCGCACGGCTTTCACGTGCGGGTTGGCATCGGCATTGGCCAAATCATTTTCTTTTACATTCGCGGCGTAGATCGTCGGTTTATCGGTGAGCAAATAGAAACCGCGTGCAATGACCTTGTCTTCGGGCGTGATTTCGAGAGTGATACCGGGCTTGCCCGCATTGAAGTGCGTTTCGAATTTTTTCAAAACTTCCGCTTCAGCCACCGCCACCTTATCTCCGCGCTTGGCATCTTTGGCGCCGCGTTCCAAACGTTTTTGCACCGCTTCCAAATCCGAGAGCACCAGTTCAGTGGTGATGGTCTCAATATCGCGAATCGGATCAATGGCTCCGGCGACGTGATGAATATCGGGGTCTTCAAAACACCGAACCACCTGCACCAGCGCGTCCACTTCGCGGATGTGACTGAGGAATTTATTGCCGAGACCTTCGCCTGTGGCCGCGCCTTTGACGAGACCGGCGATATCCACAAATTCAACTGCCGCGGGAATAATAACCTGCGTTTTGGCAACTTTCGAGAGTGGTTCCAGTCGTGCATCAGGCACGGTCACGATGCCGACGTTTGGGTCGATCGTGCAAAAAGGATAGTTGGCCGCCTGCGCTTTGCGCGTGCGTGTGACCGCATTAAACAGCGTGCTTTTACCAACATTGGGCAGACCGACGATTCCAGCTTTCAGCATATCTGTTAATTGTAAGCACAGAACTCGACGGTAACAAAGAGGTTTGAAGAAAATGACGAATGACGAAATTCGATCGAACAGAGCCGCGCGCGTGAGCAAGCGGTTAATTGGCCGACGCCCACAATTGCAAACCGCTTGCTCACGTGCGCGGCTCTGTTGACTGTGCGTTCAGAGTTGCCTAGTTTCCAATATGTCTCTACGCGGCAAAAAATTAGGCATCCTGATTTCCTGCACGCCGAGCGAGCCGAATTTTTCGCACGGCTTGCGCCTCGCTGAAGCCGCCCTCGCGCAAGAAGTCGATGTGTATCTCTATTGCATCGACGAAGCGGTTCCGGGGATCAGTAACACGCAATTGCAAAAACTCAAACAGGGCGGCCTAAAGCTGTATGCCTGCGCCTATGGCGCGAACCGCCGCAATTTACCGCTGAACGATGATGCGGTTTTTGCCGGCCTGACGGTGGTGAATGATTTGATCGCGGCGACGGACAAATTTGTTTCGTTCAACTGATATGACACCGCGAGTTCTTTTCATCATCACGAGCGACCCTCGCACGAGTGGAAAGCCAGCCGAAGCGATTCGGATTGCCGCTGGCGTGAGCGCGTGGAAGAAGACCGAGGTTTCTGTCTATTTGCGCGATGCGGCTGTGCTGGCGCTCGGCGAAGACACATCGGACCTGGTCAACGAAGATAATTACACGCGTTATTTGCCGATGCTGGCCGAGCTGCAGCGTCCATTGTACGTGCAGAAAAATAACTCAGCCCTGTCGAACCTTGGCGAGAGCCCAATCAAAATTGAACCCATGAGCGACACAGACCTCGCCGCGCTTGCCGCCGAACACGAATACGTTCTCCGTTTCTGACATGCGCCAGATCTGCATATTTTAACGAAAGCGGATGACGCCCTCGCGCGAAATGTGATCGAGGCGCAAAAGGCCAGCTCGCACAAAAAAATCGAGATCGTCGATCTGACGCAAGCGAAGCCGAACTACGACGAGCTCGTCAGGAAAATCTTCGACGCTGATTCGGTTGAGGTTTGGTGATGGTTATTTCGAGCGCGGTGCCACCAATGGGTCTGGCTGTTTCGACCACTGCGTGAACAAACGTTTTACAATTTGATATTTGGCCGCGTTCTTAACTGGGTCCTGATGACAATAAACCTGGACGCCATCACCGGAGTTGTGCGCGCCAATTGTCGCTATTTCACAATATTCCGGAGTCGATGCGCCGAGACGGCTGTGTGCGGTGAAATAAATGTCGACGATGATTGGGTAACTTTTTCCAAGTCGATCACGAATGGATTTAACCTCCTCTTCCACGTGCGTCGGGTCCTTCAAGTCGCCACCATGGGAGTCGTTGCGATACGGAAACAAAATGCCATCGAAGAGCGGGATGTATTGCTTGATGAAATTGGGCGTGAGCTGTTTGAAGTAGACGCACGGCACGAACGCGAAGTGCGGGTTGATGTTGTGTGCGCCGTCGAGAATGCCTTTCATCTTCTCCGGCGTAAAAAATTTCACGTTGTAAGGAAAATCATCGATGCTCCAGCCGACGAGAGTCGGTTCCTGCAGACTCAGTTTCGCAAACTCGATGGCCCAACGTTCGTAGTCCAAACGAAACGGCTCGGAATACGCTGCGGTCCGCGGCGGTGATTCCGATGGAGGCACGAGGCTTGCCCACACACGCAAATGTTTCTCGCGCGCCATTGGCAAAAAAATCTTCAAGTCATCCCAATCCGTCGCGGCGCGATGAATGGCGAAGCTGTAGCAATTCGCGTGAATGTCGAGCAGTTGATCGATCAAGGCTTTGCAATCGACGCGCCCGTTCGACAGGCGTGGTGGCGAGGAATAAGTGCCGAGAGAATGGCGAAGCGCGTCTTTACGGTCTGCAGCGCTCGCCGAAAAAGCCGCCGCTACAATTAGTGCGATGCAAAAGTATTTTTTCATTTATCAGTCGTGAGCCGAGTCAACCAAGACGACTGATTACCACCACGAGGTTACCGGGGCAACTGACTTTGGTAATCGATCATGCCGCCGTATTTCTTGTAGCTCTCGTAAGCGGTGTCGAAGGCCCTGCGCCAACCGTTCAGATTTGCTTGTGCTGCCTCGATCTCTTCTTCGGCGACTTTGTACTGGGCGTCGACAGCGTTGCGCATTGGCTGACTCATTTGTTTGCCGTCGTAGGTTTGGTGCAATGCCGTGCGTTTGCGGGCGGCGGCGGCCACAGCGTTCTTCGATTTCCAAACGCTTTTCACACGATCCTGCACAGTCAGATCAGCTTGGTTCAATGCGGCGACGCGCTGGCTTTCGGCCGCTTGCGTCGCGGAACTCCCAGCGTCCGGCGGCTGGGGGGTGGCATCCTGTTTACGAACCAGCGATGCGGCTGCCAACCCAATGACAATCAGCGCAAACGGCAGCGCACACATCGCGACGATCCGCCAATGTTGAAAATTACTGAAGAATGAAATCAGTGAACCAAGGATTTTTGCCGGGTCGAATCGAAACGTTTCTTTGACCTTGGGCCGATCGCGCTCGAGGCGCAGTGCGTGTTTGGCAGTGCCGGGGGGAAGTGCCGGGAAGGTGACATTCCCTGAACACGATGGGCATAGCACGTGTTTGCCGCAATAATCTTTGGTGTATTCAATGTGCTGGCCGCACCTTGGACACGACAGCTTATAGAGTTCCATATGTCTCCCTGAATTCCGGCGGCAGTTTAGCGCGGCTGAAACGGAAGGATAGTAAATTTTGGGGGGAATGCCGTAGAATATCTAATGACCTCACGGCCCTGCGACACGCGCTTGTAAACACTTATGCGGGGCGTATGCTGCCAATGTGAAGAAACAAACGATCTGCGCATTGGTGCTGATGCTGGTCTTCGCGCTCAGCCGTTGGCCCGGCGTGATGCCATCGAATTTTAGCGCGGCTTATGCATTGGCGTTCTGCGCCGGTCTCTATTTTCCGACGGTGCTGGCGTGGGTGTTGCCGCTGGCTACATTGCTGGTCACCGACATTCTTCTCAATGCGCTTTATTATTCGAAAATGCCCGGATTTTCCTGGGGCGATTTTCTGCCCGGCATCGCGCCTAATTATATCGGCTACGCAGCGTTTATCGGACTGGGTGTGCTGCTTCGCTCCAAGCGTTCATTTTGGAAGTTGATCAGCGGAAGTTTTCTCGGCGCGATCGTTTTTTACATCGTAAGCAACACCGCCTCATGGCTCACGCTCGCCTATGCGAAGACGTTCATGGGTTGGATCCAGGCTTTGACGGTTGGTCTGCCGGGGTTTCCGCCAACGTGGGTGTTTCTATTGAAAACACTTTTTAGCGCAGGTTTGTTCACCGCGTTGTTCGTCGGGTCGATGAAAGCGGTCGAAGCGGTGCAGGAATCTAAACAGGAAAAGGAACAAGCAGCGCCAAATCCAGTTGAAGAGCCAGCCGAAGAAGCGGAAGAGCCCGCTGCCACCTGATTTGTCGGCAATTCTGCTCCCTAACGCACAAGCAACTTGGCATCGTCATTCCTTTGCGGCACAGTAATCGTTCGAAGTCAGGACCAACATGGCCGGCATCCCCGAATCAACCATCGAACAAATTCGCGCGGCCAGCGATATCGTCGAGATCATCAACGGATACATCCCGCTCAAGCGCGCCGGCCAGAATTTCGTTGCGCTGTGCCCGTTTCATAAAGAAAAATCGCCCAGCTTCAACGTCACGCCGCATAAACAGATTTTCCATTGCTTCGGTTGCCACAAAGGCGGTGACGTTTTCAAATTCGTTCAGGAATACGAAAACATCGGGTTCATGGATGCCGTGCGGCGCTTGGCCGATCGCGCCAAAATTTCGCTCGAGGTCGACAAAGATCCCGCGTTCGCGCAAAGCCGTCATCTCAAGGATCAGCTTCTGCAATTGCACGAGCAAATCACGCAGCGTTGGCAAACGGCTCTGGCCACCGATGCCGGCGGCCAGATTGCACGTGATTACCTCGCGAAGCGTGGCGTCACGGAAGAAGCGGTGAAATTGTTCCGGATTGGCTACGCGCCCGAAGCGTGGGACGACACCGTCAATTGGTCGCGCGGAAAAAGTTACGACCCCAAGCTGGTTGAACAAGCCGGGCTGATTTTGCGCAAGGAAGGTTCGGACCATTATTACGATCGTTTTCGCGGACGTTTGATTTTCCCGATTTGCGACGAGCAAGGCCGCGTCGTTGCCTTTAGTGGTCGTGTGCTGACTGGCGATGAAAAAACTGCGAAGTACGTTAACTCACCCGAAACCGCGATTTTCACCAAGGGCAAAACATTTTACGGCCTTGATAAAAGCAAACGCCCATTGCTCGACGCCAAGTCCGCAATCGTTTGCGAAGGCCAATTGGATTTGATCGCCTGCTTCATGGCAGGCGTGCAGAATATCGTCGCGCCGCAAGGCACTGCGCTCACTGCCGATCATGCGCGAATTCTCAAGCGTTACGTCGATGAAGTCGTGCTTTGTTTCGACGCGGATAACGCCGGCCAAAATGCTGCCGTCCGCGCTCTCGACAGCCTGCTGGCGTCTGGGTTGGCCATTCGCGTCGCGACCATTCCTGCGCCGCACGACCCGGACAGTTTCATCAAGGAATTCGGCGCGGCTGCCTTTCAGCAACGGATCAAAACTGCACAGGGTTTTTTCGATTACTATTTGGACCGGCTCTGCAAAACAAACGACCTCACCACGGACCGCGGTCGCATTGCGGTGGTGCAGGCGATGTCGCAATCGGTCCACAAAACTGGCAGCACAATTCTGTTGGATACCTACGCCCAAAGCACAGCCATCAGGCTGGGCGTGAACACAGATTCCGTTCGCGCGGAATTCAAAAAAGGCGGCCGGTTGATTGCTCAGCCCGCCGAGCGAGAAGAGGAGGCGAAGCAACCTGCCCCACCGCTGGCTCCGCCGCATCCAGTGGAGTGGTGGTTGTTACGGCTCCTGCTTGAAACGGACGACTTCACCGATTGGATAGCCCAGCACCTCGATTCGAACTGGGTTTCGCATCGCACTGTCCGCGAAATTATCGAAGCACGGCTGCAAGCACACGCGAACGGTTCATGGCCCGGAGTGGCGGCGTGGTTGACGACGCTGAATAACCCCACGTGGCAAGTTCTCGTGACGAAAGTGCTGGCGGACCCAAAGCCAATCGGTAACGCGGAAGAAATGCTCAAGGGTAACCCAGACGTGAAGATGCACGGAGTTGACTCGCGAGGCAGCGTTCAGACGTTGCGCGACAAATATATCGACGAACAACTCGCCGCGCTCAGGCAACGCTCATACCGCAGTGGCATGTCTGACGAAGAACACCTTGCGGCAATCACCCGTGCAAATCAGTTGCGGGCGCTCAAATCCCAACCGCTTTCGCCGCTCCCCAATTCCTAGATCAACTTCGCAATCGCGGCGTCGATTTCTACCTCAGACGCGCCAATAGTTCCGCGTTCCAGCCGCCAATCTTCCGGATGTTCAATCGTTGCACCGGGTTCGATTTTCGTCAGCGGCCCGACCGTCTCGACTTCGATCATGTCACCGCGCGTGTAGCTTTCAGTGTTGCAGCCGTAGTCGGGATATGTGGCTTTCAAATCGAAGAGGAACCGCTTAAAGAAAATCATGCCATTGCTCGCGTAAGCGGCCCATCCCACGGTGTTGCCACAGCCAAATTTCTGCGGCTTCGAATCCGCCGGATCAGATCGGAGCTGCACATATTTCGTCCCCCACGTCCAACGTTTGTCGGCCATATCCGTATAACCCCACATCACCATCGGACGCACCGGCAGGAGCTGATTGACGTACGGTTCCTGCGGAAAAATTGCCGTGCCAGGCCCGCGCATAACCGTCAATGCCCATGCGGCGAGGTCGACCGCCCACAGGTTTTTGTTGGTCAGATGGTGCATGATCTTGACCCGGTTCGATGCCGGATCGAGCGTGACATCGATCTGTTTCTGAATTCCAGTCGATTGTTCCACCGGTTGGATAAGTTTCAACGTCTTGCCGTCCCACTCGTGCTGAATGGGCGTATTATCCGGCGAATAGCTGCGCGGCTTAATTTCCGGTGCGTGCCAGAGACGATGGCCGCCAAAACTGCGCCAGGCGTCCCCACCGGTCTTGCCCATGTGATCGGGAAATTCTTTAAATAGGTTGTCGCCACCGACAAAGCCAAAGCGGATGATGCGCGGGCCGACATCGGTGGTCGCAATCAACTCGATTTGTCCGTTGGAAAGTTTAATGCAATTAGACCAGCCGCCGTAGGCAACCTTTTCCATTGTAACTGCGCGTGAACTCATGGCGGGAACTTACGATGTCGGCCAAATCATCGCCAGCACGAATTGTTCACCGGCCCAATTTTTTAATCACGAATGAGAAACTGTATATCACATCGTAAAGAGTCTTTATTACCATTTGCATCAATGACATAACTTATTCAATTGATTTTATTTCGTAATAAATATTTTATCTTACAAATTAGATTTATATAAATTCATCACATAGATTTAAATTGACTGCAAACGGTGCGCCGATAGGCTCACTTAAATGACCGGCCGACAACGTTCTAAACTGGCAATGTTTGTGGCAGTTGAAGGTCTATGTTTCCAATTCCGCCATGTTTGGGGACAGTTACCGGCCTTCCGCACAGCTTTCGAACGGTATCAAATCGAACTCGCCACGCTTAGCAAACTGGCAAACGTGCAACGGCGCGATACAGGCGGTGTAGCTCAAGAGAAAGTGAGCACGCGCCTCCATCTTTGTGAACTGGCCTTCGAGATAGCCGCTGCCATTCGCGCCAGCGCACTGGCTGCCGGAGATACTAAAGCTGCAAATAAGTTAGCGTTTTCACTGACAGAATTGCGCACCGGCAAAGACGCCGTTTGCCTTGAGCGTTGCCGGCAAGTCCTTGCTACGGCTCGCAGCCAACAAGCTGAACTCGAACCATTCGGTGTCGATCAGCGAAAAATTGACGAGCTTACGACCGCTCTCGAACGTTTCACGGCGACAGTTGCTGACACGCTCACCCTTCGATCTGCCAATAAGAAAATCACTAGTCAATTGCCCGCGTTGTTTAGAACCGTGGAGGAAATCGTTTACAATCAGTTAGACAACCTCATGCCCCAGTTTCGCACCAACGCTGCACGGTTCTACAACCAGTATGAGGAAGCGCGGGTGATGGGCGCGACCACCGGACCTTCGCCAGGTCCCATTGAAACCGAAACAGAGGAACCGCCGATGCTGGATTAAAAAGTTACGATTTTTTGTCCCATTTTGGATTTAGTGGCCATGAATAATTGACAGACAACGATCCAACGTGACAACGTCTATAGAGGAGAGCGAGGAACAGGCTATGCAGAATACCCAACAAACTGCGGGCATAACGCGTCGGCTACTGGCCGCGTTTACATTGATTGAATTGCTGGTGGTCATTGCGATCATCGGGATTCTTGCGTCCTTGATTTTAACGTCATTGGCGCGCGCCAAGGAAAAGGCCCATCGCGCCCAATGCATGAGCAATCTCAAACAGGTTGGCGTCGCCATCGAAGTCTATGCGCAGGACCACGCCAATCGTCTGCCTGGTCCGACGTGGCAGGGAATCTACGAAAATTACGACAACCTGGTCACCAATCGCATGATTTTCTATCTCGCGACGTTCTTGGGTTTGCCTGCTCCTCGTGTCGATGTGCAAACCGCTAAAATACTGCGCTGTACGTCCGCCGCTGTTCATTGGCGCAACGCAGATCCCATGACACCGGCAATGGCACTCCAGCGACCACTCAGCTACATCGCGAGTGCCGAAATCACGAACATCAACTCCGGTGTGGTCACCCGTCCGTTCGGATATCCCTATAAAGATTTGCCCACCGGTTTCACGAATATCAGCGAAGACCAATTGCCACGCAAAACCAGTGAAATCTACAATCCAAGCCGTTCCTGGGCTCTGATTGATGCCGACCAGCAGAATTCGGTCAATCTCGCGGGTTATTATCCTTTCCAGCCCAGCAAACCGACGCATGGCAGCGTCCGCAACCAACTGTTTTTTGATTGGCACGTCGAGTCGGTGAAAACTCCCGACCAAAATTAGATTGCAGCCGCACCAACGCACTTTCACTTTCCCATCGTCGCCAAGTTCCTGTACCTTCTACGTCGATGAACGGACAAACCGTCGTCTCGACCACCACATCGGGATGGAACAAAGGAGATGAGGTCACGCCCAAAGCGCAAGTGCTGCGCTCGTTGGGGAAGCTCGTGCGCGGCCTGTCCGCGTTGTTCTGGAGCTTGCCGTTCATGCTCATCATTTATGTGCAGACCGCTCGAACAGAGTGGCTGCAAGGCTTTCGCGCGTGGGCGATGTTGCCCGCCATCGCGGTCAGCGCACTGCTTTGGTGGTCACTCATGCAATTGCGCCAATTCCAACCGCAGGAACGGATTTGGCGCCAGGCGGTCGATCGGGCGGAAGTGTTCTCAATTATCAATCTCGGCCTCTCACCTTTTCTTTATTGGTTCCACGAGATGCCATTGGTCCCACTCTATATCGCGTGCGTGTCCGTCCTTTGTCTGTCCAGCCTGCTCCTGATTATGCAACTCAATCGCGTGCTCCAACGTTTGGCGGCGATGTTGCCCGACGAAACGCTGCGCGCTGAAACCAAGCTCTTCGCCGGCTTCAATACCTTGCTCTTACTCGCGCTGCTCGGGGCGGTGGCGATCTATTTCGGACTGCAACAACTGTATTCGTTGCCGGGATGGGTCGATAGAGCCTTGGATTTTCTAGCGGAGCAAGGCCCATTAATTATTCTGTTTGTGATTCTAATCCCACTGGCAATGACGATGGCTTTGATCTGGAAAACAAAGGAACTGATATTCGCCAGCGTATTCAATGCAGAGCGTTGATCTCGTGGAACGCCAGAATGCGCTTTATATTTGGTCCGCTTAAGATAAGTTGCTGACAAAGATGGATTCAAAAAAACTGGCGCTCCTTTGCCGTGAACTGGCTGATAACAAAAAAGCCGAAAATATCGTCGTCCTCGACGTTCGCAAAATTTCCAGCATTACCGATTATTTCGTTCTCGCGTCCGGCACGAGCGAACCGCATTTACGCGCCATCAGTAACGAACTCACTGACAAACTCCGCGACGAGCATCATTTGCGTCCACGTGCGATCGATGGCGACAATCAGGCAAGCTGGCAGGTGTTGGATTTCTTTGATGTCATCGTCCACGTCATGCGCGCGGACGTTCGGGAGAAGTATGATTTAGAAAGCCTCTGGGGAGATGCGCCTCGTGTTCGCGTGGCGAAGCCGCGAAAGAAGACAGGTGCCGAAGCTGCGTAGTTTGATCGAACCTCTAGAACCCACAGTCATAAGTAGTTGATTTAGAGCTAAAACTGTACCTCTAGATCTGCGAATCAGTACAACACAAACCGTTGGGGAAAATGGGATGATATAGAACCGCACCCTCCTTATTGGGTTCAACGGGGACTCACACCGCCGAATCAACAACCCTCACACAAAACAAGCGTTGGCCCGGCGCAGGCCGGGCCAAACAAGCTTAAGAATTCTTCGGCGGAATTTCCGAAGCGGCACGCACCATGTCATTCACAACCTTGGCAAATTCGTCCAAGCCAGTGGAAGGGATGATAACGTTGTCGCGACGACCGTTCACATCTTCAGTGATGCGCAAAAACCGGCCACGGGGATTTTCTTTTAGGGTAAAGATGAACGTCTTACGTTCGATCTGAATTTTCTCCGTCTTCAGGGTATCTTCATTGACAGGCGGTCTGGGCGGACCGGCACTGTATGAACGATAACCGTGGGGCGACGGGCGTTCGTTTGAAATCATATTGTTGTTTCTTTCGCTGCTATGCGCCTCATAAGTGCGGCGCGTTCCATTAACTACTTTGATAAAATACCCTAAAAGTCAACTCCGGAGTTTCCCGAGAGTTGAAAACCTAGGCCTTTCTATCGCTGATGTCTGCGTGTCAGTGACTTTGAAAACGTAGATGACCAGCCCTATGATAACAAGGAGATTCGCTGCTTGCGAGCATCCGTGAAGTTTACGAAAGCTTTTATCAGCTTCTTCCCTAGCTGCCGTAACTGTTCCCCAATATTTAATATAATGCAAGTTGGCCATCTTAGGCTGCAACCACAGCCCGCTCACCAACGCGAACGCCGTCAGTCCCAGCAATATCGGGAGAATCAAGCGCGAGACGCGTCGGCCTAAAATCAATGCTACGGCTGCCCAATGGATTAGCGCAATCCCCGCACACCAGTATTGCACCACGGTGTAACGCGCCAGGATGTTCTCGGCCACGATTCCCACCAGCGGCCGTTGCACAAGCCGGCCCACTTCCGGCGAAAAAACCACCGGAAGCCCGACGGTGACAAATACGGCCGAACCAAGCCACACCGCTGCGTTAATAGTGCCGATGAACCGGAGCAATTTCGACATACAGGTTACTTACCACATCGCGACCAACCGGCAGCAAAGAATTTGCTTCCAAGTTGCGCGCCAGAGCGTAGCTTCCCTAAAAATGCGCTGGATAGTCTTTACTCTACTTCTGGTGATTGCGCCGGCCGCGTTTGCCGGCGAAGGACGTGTCATCAAAGTCCTGCCACTTTATCTGGACAGTAAAGGTCGCGATTCTCTCCACCCCAGTCTTTATGAACGCGACGCTTACCAGGCCATTCTTCGCGCGCACCCTCTTCAGTGCTCTGCCTTGCGCTTCGCTGTGCAATGGAAGGGGCGCGAGATAAATTGGTCAAAGGCACGCATGGTTGTTGAAACGCGTGGCGTGCAAGGAAATGAAATGGTCACCCGTTCGGCCCAGCATCCGCTCGAAAAATGTGGTCGGTTCAGCAAATGGGCCAACGTCGATATTTCCGGCAAAGACTTCGAAACTATGGGCGTGCTCGCCGCCTGGCGAGTCACGCTTTGGGAGGGTGACCATAAGCTCGGTGAACAAAAATCCTTCCTGTGGTAACACTGCGTAACGTTTGTTGCACCCTGTTCTTGTTGGTTTCGCTATTGAGGATCCACGCAGCCGACAAACCCAACATCATCTTCATTCTGACCGACAATCACGGTGCCTGGACGCTCGGCTGCTACGGCAATAAAGAAATCCAAACACCCAATATCGATCGGCTCGCCAAAGAGGGCATGCTCTTTACCCGCGCTTTCTGCAACAACTCGGTTTGTTCGCCGAGCCGCGCCACCTTCCTGACCGGCCTATTGCCCTCGCAACACGGCGTTCACGCTTATATCCCTGAATCCGCCCAAATCGGCCCGAAAGCCTATTGTACGATTCAGGAATTTCGCACATTACCAAAAATCCTCGCTGACTCGGGTTACGTTTGTGGCTTGTCCGGCAAATGGCACCTCGGCGCAAACCTTCAACCGCAAATCGGCTTTTCTTATTGGTTCGCCAAAGCGGGAGGCCACACCACCACCTTCTACAACGACGAGATGATCGGCACGGCAAAGTCTACAAAGAACCGAAATACACGACCGATGCCATCACCGACCACGCCATCGAGTTCATCGAGCAAAATACAAACAAGCCGTTCTTTCTCTATCTGACCTATAACGGGCCATACGGCTTGGGTAAAGTCGTGCATGAAGAGCACAAGAACCGTTGGACCAGCTACTACGCCGACAAGGAAATGAAATCCTTCCCACGCGAGAAGGTCAGTCCATGGTTAAAAGCCAATCGTTTCGCCGTCGACAATGTGAAAAGCATGCGCAGTTATGCCGCAGCCGTCAGCGGGGTTGATGACGGCATCGGACGGGTCATGGAAAAATTGCGCGCGCTTGGTCTAGACAAGAACACGCTCGTCGTTTTCGCCGCCGATCAGGGGCTGAACGCCGGTCACGGCGGTTACTGGGGCATGGGCGATCATTCCCGTCCGATCAACACCCAAGACGCTACCGTTCGCATCCCTCTGATTTTCTGGAAACCCGGCGACATCGCAGCAGGCAAAACCGTCGACATCATGGTGGAGAATCACGACTTCATGGCCACTGTGCTCGATTTTATAGGTAACCAATCCCAACAGAACACCAATTCACCGGGCAAAACTTTTGCGCCGGTCTTGCGCGGCCAACCCGTCAAATGGGACAACGCCATTTACCACGAATTCGAAAACGTGCGCATGATCCGGACGGAGCGATTCAAACTGACGATGCGGCACCCGTTCGGTCCCGATGAATTATACGACCTGCAAAATGACCCCGGCGAGCACGAGAACCTGATTTTCGTCGCTCAATACGCCGATGAAAAACGCGCACTGCAAAAAAAGCTCCGGACATTCTTCGATAAATACGTCGATCCAAAATACGATCGATGGAATGGTGGCATCACCAAAGGCAACGCGATCCTGAAAGAAGAGTGATCGCGGTTTTATTCAAAAATTTTTGTAAAATATTTTGTGATTCAAGGATTTCCCGCTTGCAACGTCACTGCCCGTTTGGTTTTTATACTACAGCAAATTTTACCAATCAAAAGTCATGTCAGTTCATTCGCATTTTCGTCATCAACCGCAGTTTTCTGCAAAAAAGACCGTCAAACCCGTAAACTTCCTCTGCACCATCGATACTGCTCAGCACGTGTCCTTGGTCGGCGATTTTAATGATTGGCATCCCGAAGCCACGCCGATGGAAAGGCAGCCCGACGGTTGCTGGAGAGCGCAAGTCACGTTGCCAGCCGGTCATCATCACTACCAGTTTTTGGTGGACGGCAAGCCGACGCTCGATCCGCGCGCGCAGGGCATTGCCCGCAACGAGCAGAACGAGAAAGTCTGCCTCGTCGCGGTGAGCTAAATAATGCCGGGTTGCCGGCGTTTATAGTTCCGCTTGCAAGGCCTCAAGCATGGAGTCGACGTCCAACTCCCCGTCGTATCGCGTGCCATTGATAAAAAAGCTGGGCGTGCCGTTCACCTCGCTGCGTGCGCCGCTGATCAAGTCCTGGCGGATACGATTTTCGTGCGCGCCAGAAACGATGTCGCTGGCCACTCGACGCGCGTCCAACCCCAGTTCCGCCGCATAATTGACGAGGTCGCGATCGTCGAGCGCGTCCTGGTTTTCAAAGAGCAAATCGTGCATTTCCCAGAACCGGCCTTGTGCACCCGCAGCCTCGGCCGCTTCGGCTGCGTGCTCCGCGTGCGGGTGCATGTTGGTCAGGGGAAAGTGCCGGAATACCAACCGTAGCTGATCGTCCATCTGTTCTTCGATCGCCTGCAGAATTGTATGCGCCTGGCCACAGTAGGGACACTCGAAGTCGCCATATTCCACTAGTGTCACCGGCGCTTTTGCCGGTCCACGAATATGATCGTGGCGTGTGACTGCAGTTGCGAGTTGAGGTTCGACATGTGCGTTCATACGTGTGCCTCCTGTTTGCGTGTCGGTTACTAACCTTGCACCTCTACCTTCAGCGTCGCCCCGTGGCGGCCATTCCGCTAGAACTCCTTCCCTGTTATTTGTGCTGCGAAAATAGCCTATGCCTGCGTCGCCGGATTTCCTGAGGCAAACTGGCGGGTGCGGTTACTACATCTGCTGACTTGGATAAACTGAAGTGCGGAGCAGGTTGCATTAACGGGTTTTGGCAAAAAACGCCCCCGCCAAAAAGGAGGAATTATGAATGGAAACCGTCTGGAGATTGGAACTCTTGCCGATTTAGTTTCGCGTAACTGGTGGGTGTTCGCGCTACGTGGAGTCGCTGCGATTATTTTCGGAGTGCTCGCATGGGTTTGGCCGGGCATGACATTGTTGGCCTTGGTCTACTTGTTCGCCATATACGCAATCGTGTTCGGGATTTTGTCGCTCGTTGCGGCTGGGAGCGGGCCGAAAGGACTTCCACGCTTCGGTAATATTATCTTCTCGGGATTATTGAGCATCGCTGCTGGAGTGATTGCGTTCCTGATGCCAGGATCGACGGCGATGGCATTGCTGTTCCTGATTGCATTTTGGGCAATTGTGACCGGCATTACGGAAATCACAGCGGCGATTCGCTTGCGCAAAATCATTCGCAACGAATGGTGGTTGGCCCTGGTTGGCGTCTGTTCCGTAATATTCGGCTTCCTGCTGATATTGAGGCCGGGCGCAGGCGCACTCGCATTGCTTTGGTGGATCGGCACGTTTGCAATCATCATCGGCGCGTTGCTGATCGCATTCGCGTTCGAGGTGCGCGGTGTCGGTCGCGCGATGGTAACGCCACCACCAGCTCCCGCGTAACTATTTTGCCGCCGGAGCGATGACAGCGGGCGCAGTGTTTGTTGGCAACGCGGGTGCAGCTTTCGCTGCGTCCAACTTGGGTTTCAATTGTCCGAACCACAGATACAGTCCCAGGCCAATCAGCAAGATTGCGCCAATAGCAATACTCCGATTGCGGCCTTTGTGGTCTTCGGCAAACGGATCTACCAAATTGCGTTGTGACCCCGGAGGCAATACCGCTACCTGAGTGAGCGATTGTCCGAACGGAATATTGATTTTCGCCTTGGAGTTGATTGCCCAACCGTTGGCATCCAACAGCGGTCCGAGATTCCGTCGGCGCAATTTGAGCGCCGCCATAATCACTGACGGCAACGAGATGCCGATGATCAACCCGAAGCAAACCAACGGAATCAAATACGGCGGTTTGATATTGAAGATGCTCGCGAAAATGGTACCTGCCGCGCCGAGCATTGTAGTTAAAACCAAACCAATAGCGGCAAGAGTGCCGGTATCGATCTTCGGTGGCGTAGCTGGGGCCGGTGCCGTCGTCGCAGCCGTGGTCAATTGTGCGCTGACGTTCGCATCAGCAGCGGCGGCCCGTTTGGCGGCGTGTTCTTCGATGGCGCGCACCAGCTTCTTGTAAGGTGCCCAGAATGCCTGTTGCACGCTCATCGGGTTGTCGATGATCTTCACGATTGTCGCGTCCCAATCCTGCCCTTTTCGGTCGTAAAAAACGCCGTTGCGTCCCACCATCAAATTATCTGAATCACCCGCCGTGAACGCCGCCACGATTTGGCGCGTTTCACCGGTTGCCTTGCGCACGCAATCGCAATACGCCAGATACGTTCCCGACAAACCAGCCAATGACGCGTGTTTACCCGAGTCATGCACAGGCATGCACAAATCGCAACTGCGCTGGTCGAGGTACAACACGCCCGACTGGAAAACCGCCTTGTGCCTGCGGCTGTAGAAATCGTGGAACGAAACAAAATTGCACAACAACCGATAAAAATCGCGGTGAAATCGCACCAGCTTGTCCACCGCTGCAATCGCGTTGGCTTCCGGTTCAAGCGCCTTGTCGCGCACAATCAGCGCATCGAGCGCGCCCTTCGTATTATCCGCGAGCAACTCGCGCACGTGTTTCACGCCAAGCTTCTCCACCGGCGCACCGGTCTTGGCAGCTTCCCATGCGTCGTAAGGAACAAACTTTGCCGACACCATCTGCCATTCCGCTTCCGTTAGCATCTCTTTATCACCGACAAACGGCTTCAGGACATTCGCGTCCAAAGCCGCCAGTGCTGCCAACCACGCCGGATTAATCGCATCCTTTAATGGCAACGCCTTGTGCGCTTCCACTCGCGCCAACGGGAAACTCGCCACTTCCGCCGCCGTAATTGACAAATCTTTCGCTACGAGTGCCAGGTATTCTTTCTCTTCACGATTCAGCGCCACCAACGCGCGGGAATCAAACGCGGCCAATCGGCAACGCGCAAAAAAATCATCCACCTTATGCCGCACCGCGCGGAACGCCGCCACAGCCGCCGTCGTATTCTGTCCGAGCGGCAAAATCGCCGCATCCGTTTCCGATTTCGTCCACCAATCCGAAAACGCCTGTGCCTCTTTGAAAAACGAATCAATCTTCAGTTGATTAATGCCCGGCTTTCCGCTCCGGTCCGCTTCCGAACCAAAGCACGCAATCACATCCTTGATTGCCGCCTGAATCGCCGGTTCCGCGCTGACTTCCACGTGAATGATCCCATCGCCATTAAAATTCGTCTGCGCGAAAATCTTCACCGTATCCGCAGTGTCCTCGGGCGTGATTATGTCGGCATCTTTTTTGCCGAGATTCGCCAAAAGCTGTTTGGCCGAACAATAAAGTTGATGCCCCTCGGGTGTCTCCGTGTTGATTTCCGCCAACGGCAATGCCGGGGCCGATTTCAACAACGAATCCGGATTCTTCAAACTGGCGCACGTCCATTTCGCCGCTGCCAAGATTTCCGGCACGCGAATACGTCCGTCCTTGTCTGTATCCAAAAGCGCGAGCGTCTTGGCATCGAACTCCAACCCTTGTGTCGGGCACACCAGCGCCACCCAAAGTTTCGGATCCAATTGATCAAGGTTCGCGATATCCGCGCCCGATTTAATCTTAACTTGGTCAAATCCGCCGGCACGGAAGAAATGCCAATTATGTTGTTGGGCCATAACTCAGTTTTCTGGGTTGAGGTTTACAGGAAGAAATAAATATAAATCGCGAATCCGACCGCCATGATTCCCGCCGCTGCCGCAATTGACCAAAGCAAATTCCGCTTGCGCGCCGCCATCGCGAAGGTCGCAATGATCACCGCCGCTTGTGCTGACAACATCCCGAAGAAAAACTGCTGGCTGCGTTTGTGATGCCGTTCCGCCGATAAATTACTCTTCTTCACCTGCAGTTCGTAAAGAGCCGCCACCGTCTGGTTCAGTCGCGCCTCCGCGTCATAGCGCGCCGCCGCAAAGCGCAATCGCGCCGCCGTAAAATCGCGCACGAGCGGACGGGAAACCTGCGTCATACCTCCGCCCGTTTTCCCCAGCGCCGCATCCACTTTATCTACCGCTATGCTCAACGGCTTCATCGCTGTATCAAAAGCATGCGTCTGCTCAACCGCCGCGCGAACCGCAGCTTGCAACGCCGTCTCATTCACCTTCTGCACCGCCGCGGTAAACTCCTCTTCCGGCGCCTGATTGGCGAACGCTGCCATCGCACTCTCAATATCCGCATCGAACTTCAACGGCGTCGCCGCTGGCAAATGCGCGCTCCGCACTGAATCAAGAGATTCCTTGAAACTGGCCTCGCTGAACGTCGCATCCAACTTCGTCACCGCGTCCGTATCCAGCGCGCCGACGTCTGTCGTCGACTGCATGATATCCACCGTGTTTCGCTGCAATTGGCTGCGCAGCTTCTTTGCCTGGAAAAAATTCCACTGATCGCCGGCCTTCGATTGCTGTTGCGCCGCGAGCGAACGCGTATATTGCGCGATCGTCATCTCTCGCGTGGCCAAACCGGCCAGCAACGTCGCCACCACTGTCATCACGATCGGCGTGACTGCCAGGATTTTGCCAAAAGAGGTTTGCGGCAAATCGGCCTTCAGTTCGTCAGGTATTTTTGTCTTCATGCGTGTGCGGGAGCCCGCTTAGAACCTGTATTATAGGGGGATTCCTCAACGCGCCAACAGCATATTCTGGTGACCTAAATCAAAGCACCCCCGAACAGTGCCGAATAATATCCTAGATTCTGACGTCTGATTGGCCATGCGACTACGCGCACACTATTTCATTTGGGTGTTGGCACTGGGACTGACGGTCAGTTGCGCCGCGAAGCCGCCCGCAACGCACACTTATAAAAACCCGTTGCTCCCCGAATACGGCTTCGCTGATCCCGATGTCCTCAAAGTCGGCACCACCTATTATCTCTATCCCACCTACGACACCCGTAGCGGCTATGACGTTTTCACCAGTCAAGACCTCGTGAACTGGAAACCGGCTGGGCGTTGTTTCGACGACCCGCGCGGCGGTGCGTGGGCCCCGGATGTCTTCCACAACAAACGTGGCGACGGCAAATTTTACCTCTACTACACCGACAGCAACACCAACACCGTTGACCCCCTCAATCTCGACCATAAACAAATTGGGGTCGCCGTCGCCGACAGTCCACTCGGCCCTTTTAAAGACAAAGGCGTTCTGGCCGCAGAAGCCATCGACGCCCATCTCTTCCAGGATGACGACGGCAAAATGTATCTCTACTATGTCCACTTCGACAACGGCTTCAAACTCACAGCCCAACGCATGCGTGATGCCGTCACCAAAGAAGGCGCACCTGTGGCTGTCATCTGGCCGACTGAAGAATGGGAAATGCGCAGTGGCTGGGTCACCGAAGGCC
Organism: uncultured Verrucomicrobiae bacterium; assembly: GCA_963702845.1. Lineage (GTDB taxonomy): Bacteria > Verrucomicrobiota > Verrucomicrobiia > Limisphaerales > Palsa-1400 > JAICXV01. Next base: position 5,583,907 of record OY969763.1, read on the forward strand.
CGTTCATGGTCAAACACGACGGCACTTACTATCTGATGTTCTCCGGCTCGGGCGCCGACACGCCCAACTACGGCATCGGCTACGCGACGAGCAAATCACCAATGGGCCCGTTTAAAAAATATCCCGGCAACCCGATTGCCCATCGCGGCGGCAACGTCGTTGGCCCTGGCCACCACTGCGTCATTGAAGGCCCCGACCACAAACTTTGGATGGTCTACCATCAGAAATGGGACGACAGCATCAGCTACCACCGATTTTTGGCGCTGGATCCGTTATGGTTTGACAGAAACGGAGTGATGCACGCCCGCGTTTCGCGTGACACCCCTGAACCGGCGCCATAAGGAATTGGAGCGCGGACAAAATACCCGCGCTCCATTCCGTCATTCAAACTTCCGTTCTACAACACAGGCACCGTTTCAGCTAATTCCTGCGTGTGCTCCTCCCGCGGTTGCGCAAATGCCATCGCAAACTCATTCACCATGGCTTGATTAAATTGCGGAATATCATCCGGCTTCCGGCTCGTCACCAGATTAGAATCCGTCACTACCGATTCATCCACCCATTGCGCACCGGCATTGGTCAAATCCGTCTTCAACGACGGCCACGACGTCATGCGCCGACCCCGCACCACATCCGCTTCGATCAACAACTGCGGTCCGTGACAAATTGCCGCCACCGGTTTATTCGCATCGAAGAACGACTTCACAAACTCCACCGCACCCGCATTGATGCGCAACTTATCCGGATTCAGCACACCACCGGGCAACAATAACGCGTCGTAATCCTGGATACTCGCCTGGTCCAGCGGCACATCCACATTGAATTTGCTCCCCCACTTCGTCTCCTTCCACCCGCGCACCGTCTGACTCGTCGGCGCGACCGGTGAAATCAAGACCGTCTTCGCACCGGCTTTATCAAGCGCCTTGCGAGGCTTTACCATTTCCACTTGTTCAAACCCATCCGTGACGAGAATCGCCACGCGTTTACCGTTCAAAACATTTTTAGCCATAAAAACCTCCTTCAAAAAACTCATACACCCTCCTAATTCACCATCGAACAGCCCCACGAAACCGCAACACCCAACGTTGCCATTCTGCCGCTTCTGATGCCCTCTCAGCTCTCTCCCCGTTGCGTCTTTCCGACCTTCGTGCCTTTGCGTTGAAAGTTGCTGTAAGAAAGCGAAAGCCGGGACTTGGAAAAATCCAAATCCCGGCCATTCCGCGATAGCCATCGCGGTTATCCCTCACCCCTTGGTTCCGATCACCCCTGCCGGAACCTCTGCCTCCCTTGGCGAATCCCGTGATTACACTCGCTTTTTCTGTCCAAAGTCTCAATGGGGACAAAGCTGGTTTAGAACGTCGGCACTCACACTTGAAACCCGATGCGAACTTAGTCCCCTTAAGCATGCAGACAGCCCCCACCTACCCCCTCTGACCCGTCACGCCGTCCCAAGCCGCGTAGGACATTGGTGGTGGCAGTTCCCCCAATCCAGTAGACACGCCTGACGGCAGCCAGGACGGGAATTTACAATTTCATGACAAATCCGGCCTGTGCGTCTATTAGGCTGGGCAAACATAGTGGAGAAAAAGCCGACATTTTTTTGGCAAGGTGCATTGATTTTGCTCCCGCTGGTATTGCTGCTGGGGTTCGGTGTCTATTCGCTGCGGCAAGACCGCGCGATGGCAGAAATCGAAGCCAAGGAACGTTGCCAGCAAATCGCCTCGGATTTATTGCGGCCATTGGCGACCGGTTGGCAGGAGCAGTCGCGCTTGCGCGAACGCAACTTCGAGATTGCCATCGATTCGAATCGAAACCTGGTTTCGATCGCGGGTTCGAAGTCTCGGGCGCAAACACCCCGCGATCCGCAGCCGCTTGCTCTCGATTTGAGAGCACTCACACCGCAACAGGCCACATTGTGGCAGCAAGCCCGTAACGCAGAGTTTGCAAACGTCGCGGCGACCCAGCGCGCGATGTTGTATCAGCAATTTCTCGCCGCAAATCCGCCGGCAATGTTTGTACCGCTTGCGAAGTACTCACTCGCACTTAATCTCTCAAAATCGCCGTCCGGACTTTCCGAAAAGGATCGTGTTTTCAATGAGCTCCAAACCAACAGCCAAGCAATGAGTGAAGCCGGGTTGCCGTTGAGTCTGCTCGCCGGAATGCAACGGCTGCAATTGGCGGTTGAGACAACAAACGTGGCCCTGTTCACGAATGTCCTGCCTGCGCTCTGCTCAAATGCCGTCGAACATCCATCGTTTGCTTCGCCGGTAGTTCTGGAACGTGCTGCGAAATTGGAGGGGCTAATGACGAGCAGTTCTACCGCCAGCGTTATTGCATCAAGCTGGCAAAACGAATGGGACAGAGACGAAGAAGCGCGCGCATTTTATGCCGCGGTCAAACCAGCTCTGCGCGACCGAAAAATGTACCCCGATGGTTTTTGGTTTAATCACGACGGCTCGAACCTCCTCGTCATCGTGAGTGCGAACATAAACATGAGTATGAACGTGCGACCCCTGATGGGAGAGGAACGTCGCAACATCGGAAGCAAATCATCGGCGACGCCGGTCGCAGAAGTGCATTTGCAGCCCGCAGGAACCTACCGCGTTGAGTCGTTCGCCGAGGCGGACGTGCGCGCCAATGTGCTCGAAGTAGAGAAACAGGAAAGTGCGCGTATTCCAGATTACGCGGAGGCAGCGTATCAAATCGGTGATCGCTGGATTATCGGTTCGCCGGACAAACGTTCGCTGGGCGCTCTTTCGTCATCCGCACTGGAAGGCGGCGTTGTGCCCGTTACTGTTTCTGTTCACGTTGTCCGTCCGAATTTGCTCTACGCTCGCCAACGCCAACGCACAGGGTGGTTCGCCGGCCTCCTCGCACTTTCCGCCGGTGCCGCGTGTATCGGATTGGTCAGCGCGCACCGCGGCTTCCGCCAGCAAATTCGCTTGAACGAAATGAAATCTAATTTCGTCTCGAGCGTTTCGCATGAATTGCGCGCGCCAATCGCCTCCGTGCGGTTGTTGGCGGAAGCACTCGATCGCGGCGCGGTATCGGAGCAACCGAAGCAAAAGGAATACTTCCGCTTCATTGTCCAGGAATGTCGCCGCCTGACCGGTCTGATCGAAAACGTCCTGGATTTCTCGCGCATCGAACAAGGTCGCAAGAACTATGAATTCGAAGAAACGGATTTGAATACGTTGGTCGAGCAAACCGTAAAACTGATGCAACCGGCGACCACGGAACGCGGAGTCACTGTTGAATTGCGAATTGCAAATTGCGAATTGCCGATTGTCTGTGACGGCTTGGCTGTGCAACAGGCGTTGGTAAATCTCATCGATAATGCAGTTAAACATTCGCTGGCTGGGCAGAAGGTGACTGTCGGAATTGAAGAAGGCGAACGCCCAACGTCGAACATTAAGATTTGGGTCGAAGACCAAGGGCCAGGAATTCCAGCGGAGGAGCACGAGAGGATTTTCGAACGGTTTTATCGGCGCGGATCGGAATTGCGCCGCGAAACGCAAGGGATTGGAATTGGTTTAACAATCGTTAAACATGTGGCCGAAGCGCATCGTGGACGCGTTTCAGTCGAAAGCACCGTCGGCAAAGGAAGCCGATTCACAATTGAGTTGCCGCACGAACCATCAGCGACGATTAGCGAAGATTAGCGGTTTAAATATGTCTCGCATTCTCATCATCGAAGACGAAGCGCCGATGCGCACTGCGTTGGCTGACATCCTGTCGGATGAAGGTTATCGCGTGCTCAGTGCCGCTGATGGCGAAACCGGCTTGAAACGTGCCGTCGACGAGAAGCCCGACCTCGTTCTGCTCGACATTATGATGCCGCGACTTGATGGCTACGCGGTTTGCGCCGAACTTCGCCGTCTCGCCAATCCGGTCCCTGTCCTCATGCTCACGGCTAAGGGAATGGTCGAAGACCGAGTGAAAGGATTGGATGTCGGCGCGGACGATTACCTCGTTAAACCCTTCAGCACCGACGAACTGCTCGCACGCGTCCGCGCTCTCCTGCGTCGTTCCCAAAAACAAAACAAGATCCCGGCGACACTGGAACTCGGCGATGTGCGGGTCGATTTCGCCCGTCAGGAAGCTTTTCGCAAAACCAAACCGCTGCACCTGACCGCCAAAGAACTGGCCATGCTTCGTCTGATGGCGGAATCAAACGGAGAACCGATTTCGCGCGAACGCTTTCTCGATTTGGTTTGGGGCTACGCTTCGTTTCCGACCACTCGCACCGTGGACAATCACATCGCCAGTCTTCGTGCAAAGATTGAAACAAATCCCGACGATCCCAAATGGATCAAGACGGTACACGGCGTGGGATACCGATTGGAAAGTTTTGGAAACCGGGATCAACGCAAAGACGCAAAGGACGCAGAGGCTCGCAAAGGGAAGAATTGATTCCTGATTTTACAAAAGCGTGACAACGCGCCCCATCGAAATCTGCGAAAGTTAACGCGCAATAAGGCACGAATATGAAAACCCAAATTTCAAAACTCAACAGCAACACGTCAAGGAACGGGTCAACAGGGCGTGCGCTCTTTCGCGCGTCCTGTTTTTCTCTTCCATTCTCCATTGTCTTCGTCTGTTTGCTCATCTGCGCTCCTCTTGCAACACAAGCCGGAGGAACAAACGACATCACCTCACTCGTCCAACGCGGGCTGTTCGAAGAAGAAGCCAATCACAACCTGGACGCCGCGATGCAGTCGTACGAGAGCGCCGTCAAGCTTCACGACAAAGACCGTCAACTTGCAGCCACGGCCATTTTTCGTTTGGGCGAATGTTATCGCAAGCAAGGTAAGACGAACGAAGCCAACGCCTACTACAAACGCGTCATCACCGAGTTCGCCGATCAATCACAACTTGTCGAGTTAAGCCGTTCATACGTTGGCAACATTGCCAGTAACAACAGCGATTCCTTTGTCGAAAGAGCCCGTCAGAATTTTCGTGGAAACACCGCCGACTCAAAGACTCTACGTCAAAGCACAGAAAACGATGTATTGGGCGCCAACCTTCGCAGCGTCCAACTCGAAACCGCCCAGGCCGAAGCACTCTGGAAACATGTGAGGGGACTGGGTGGCGAAGAGCTCGTTAATTTTTTCACCACTATTCAGCCGGACCAGTTTGTCATTGATTTGGACCGCGAGAGAGTTCAGGCGGAGTCAAAACTCGAGGCACTCGGAACGCAAGTTGGCAAACAACATCCTGAATACAAGGCCCAGGAAAAACTTACTGAGACGGCAACCAAACGTCTCCACGATCGCGCCCATACCGTCGCATGGGGCATCGAAGAAAAATACAAGATGCTTAAAGAACAGGAAGACAGCCTAAAGGCTCGCCTCGACCAAAGCAGCGGATCCGTTGCGAACGCGAAAGAATCACCAACAACCTCTGAAGAAGACGAAGAAATCCGCAAAATCAAAGAGATGATTCAGAACAGCCCGGATTTGATTAATGCGCGCTCCGAATCAGGTTTCACGCCTTTGCAATCTGCAGCAGCCGCCGGCCATCTCAAAGTCGTTCAATATTTAATAAACAGCGGGGCCGAAATCAACCCCGGCGGAATGACTCCCCTGATGTATGCGGCACTAAACGGCCACAATGCAGTTGTCGAATTCCTCCTTTCCAAAGGAGCGAATGTAAATGCGACGACAGACGTTGGTCGCACCGCACTCCATTACGCCGCCCAACACGGCTTCAAAATCGTTGTCGAAACACTTCTGAAACACGGCGCCAATGTAAATGCCCGCGAAAACGATGGTAAGACAGCAGTCTGGTCTGTGGCCGACAATGGTTCGAAACCGATCCTGGAACTGCTTTTGGCCAACGGCGCAGATGTAAACCTCAACGCTGCCGATTCATCCCCACTTCTCCGAGCAGTTGGAAAAAAACATGTTGATTGCGTTGAAGTCCTCGTCGCACACAAATCTGATGTCAATTTTAAAACCCCTCACGGCTCCACACCCCTCCTGACTGCCGCTGACAACAACGATCTTGCTTCCGCCAAAATCTTATTGGACAACGGCGCTGATACGGAGGCTCAGATACCTGCTGAACATTTGTCGGGCGGATTTGGGTACGTCCCCAATCGGGAAACAGCCAGTTTTCGGGCAATCAACATCGCGATCGGTAAGGACGCTCCAAAGTTTGTCGAACTTCTTTTGGAACATCTCGCCGATCCAAATTCGAAGATGACATGGTATCATGGCGACAATTCTTCTACGGCGGGCACGACACCATTGATCATGGCGGTCCGTCTCGATAAACCGGCAGTTGTTGAAGTCCTGCTCAAGCACGGCGCGCAGGTAAGCTGGGCCGATGGAAGCGGCATGACGGCGTTGCACTACGCCGCTCGGCTTTCAAAAACCAATCTCGCAGAAATCCTATTGCTCCATGATGCCGACGTTAACGCACCCGACAAAAACCATCAGACGCCGCTGTTTTATGCCGTCAGCCAAAGCAAACCCGACACAAACATGGTCGCTCTGCTGATCGGCCACCACGCTGACGTCAACGTCGCTGACGCCAAAGGCTACCCGCCGATTTTTTGGGTCATGGCGACACCTTCTACCCCCGAGCGGCAAGCTGTCCGCGAACAGCTCCTTAAAGCCGGCGCGAATGAAAACTTCGTCCGTCTAAAACAAATCTCCGTGCGCCGCAACGATCACGACACTGTTATCTTTACCAAAGGTTCCAACGATTGGAACCACTTTACCCTCTATGAATTAATTTCCGTTGTATATGGCCGCAACCAATACCCGTCCGGCGGCGTGCCCGGATTTCGGCCTGTCTTTAGCTCAATTCCCACGATGCCAATTCCTTCGTCGGGTGTGACTCCTTATGCCGCTATACCGGCGCCTCCCCGCATGGGCGGCGGACATACTCCCGCTGACTTGCCATTCCCGGATTTCACGCGCCTCGTCATCAAGCGAATCGGCGCAAATCCTTTGGAACGACTAAATCGAGTTCGTGAAACTGCTCTGAACACTGCTGCTCCGGGCGAGGAAAAGAGTTATAAAATAGATCTCGAAAACCTCCTCCAATCGCCCGACCGCGGCGACGACATTCAATTGGAGTGGGGCGACATTGTCGAAATCCCCGAGCAAGACCATCCCATTAACGCGACTTGGGAAGGTCTTTCCGGCGAGACACAACGCAAACTGATGCAACTTTTGTCACGCACGATTGAAATCAAAATCAAAGGTCAAGCCACCAACATCACGGTCCTGCCGCCAATGCCGAATTACTCGACGACTGGCATGTGGAGATTGTTGAACAGGGTCGAGAGCAAAAAGCCTTTGGATAACGTTGTCGTTTGTCCATTTGGTTTGCGATCGGTTGTTAACGAGCTTGGTGTTCTGCGATCCTCGTCCGACACCGCCCACATCAAAGTCATTCGTCAGGATAACGCCGGTATGCGCAGCATAACGGTTGATCTGCACAATAGTGAGGAACCTTGGATCGAGCCCGGCGACGTTCTCGAGATTCCAGACCGCGAGAGCGCATCCGCCCCAGCTCAGGTTGGTCAATAACGGCATCCGGTTCTAATATTTTTAAGCGATTGATAGTGGGAATTTTAGCTCCGGGGTGCTCGGCATTTTGCAGCTTAAAACTGCTTGCCAGAGTTTCCCTGTATCTCACGAAAGGCCTTTCCCTATTAGCTAAAATGGCTTTACACAATTGTTTAACCTCAGCAAATTATGGCGGTGTCTGTTCATTTTACTGACAGCGGTCAGGTCAGGGCGTCCCAGGGTGCGGCAGCCGTTATTCCCGGCGAAAGCCTGTTTTCTTTGCGTGATGTAGAGGCTGCGATTGAACGGTCTCAGAATTACCTGCTCAGCGTCCAAAAGCCTGATGGCCATTGGGTTGGCGAATTGATCGTGGATGCCACCCTGGTCGCCGATACGCTCGCCTATCATCATTGGAATGGTAAGGTGGACAAGGAATGGCAGCGCAAGGCGGTTAATCACATGTTTGGCATGCAGTTGCCTAGTGGCGGCTGGAGCATTTATTTCGGCGGTCCGGCCGAAGTGAATGCGACGATTAAATGCTATCTTGCGCTCAAGCTCGCCGGAGTGCCGGTGACGGATCCGCGCATGTTCGGGCACGCCAGATGGCTTTGAGCCTCGGGGGCGTGCCGCGCATGAATACATTTTTCGAAGTTGTATCTGGCGCTGCTCGGGCTTTATCCGTGGAAATACGTCCCGACGATTCCGTGCGAGGTCATTCTGATCGGCAAATGGTTTTACGTGAATTTCAACGAAATGAGCAATTGGAGCCGGTCCATGCTCGTCCCGCTCTCGATCATCAACCATTACAAGCCGACGCGCCCGCTCGATCACGGCATCAATCTCGATGAGCTTTATCCGGAAGGTTTCCACGATCGCGATCTCATGCTGGCGCGTGACCCGGGCAAGTTTACATGGCGCAATTTTTTCTCGAACTCGACGGCCTGCACAAATTCGCCGAATGGTTCGCGCAAAACGGGATTCATCCTTTCCGCAAACGCGCTTTGAAAACGCGCCGAGGCATGGATGCTGGAACGTTTTGAAGGCACGGACGGGCTCGCTGCGATTTTCCCGGCGATGCTGAATTCGTTCATCGCGTTGAAAGCATTGGGATATGCGGACGATCATCCGCAGGTGAAACGCGCCGAGTTGGAGTTGAAGAAGCTCGAGCACGAAGACGGAGAACAGCGTCCGCATCGAACCGTGTTTCTCGCCGGTGTGGGATACGGCGATTGTGGCGATCGCATTGCACGAATCGGGTCTGCCGAGCAACCATCCAGCTTTGGAAAAATGTTGCGATTGGATCATGGAGCGCGAAATTCGTTTTCGCGGCGATTGGTATTACAAGAATCCGGCGGACGTCGAACCAAGCGGCTGGGTTTTCGAGTATAACAACAAGTGGAATCCGGACGTGGACGATACGGCGATGGTGCTGCTGGCCTTGCGCAAGATCCCGACGAAGGATCGCAAACGTCGCGACGAATGTTTTCAACGCGGGTCTGAATTGGATGCTGACTTTCCAATGCAGAGACGGCGGCTGGGCTTCGTTCGATAAGGATTGCACGAAGGGCATCCTGGAAAAAGTTCCGTTCGCCGATCACAACGCGATGCTTGATCCCGGAATGCGCCGATATCACCGCGCGTATTTTGGAATTGCTCGGCTACGAAAATTTCAGCGTCGACAATCCGCAAGTCCAACGCGCCCTCGATTTCGTGCGCGATCATCAGGAACCGGACGGTTCGTGGTATGGCCGTTGGGGCGTGAATTACATTTACGGCACATGGCAGGTGTTGCGCGGCTTGCGCGCGCTCGGCATCAACATGGAGCCAGGATTGGCTGCTCAAAGCGCGTGACTGGCTCGAAAGCGTCCAGCACGAAGACGGTGGCTGGGGCGAGCGTTGCAACACTTACGACGATCCGGTGTTCAAAGGCCAGGGCCCGAGCACGGCGTCACAAACCGCGTGGGCCGTGATGGGCCTGTGTGCGTTCGACGATCCGAATCGCGAAAGCGTCCAACGCGGCATCGACTATTTGATTCGCACGCAGAAGAGAGATGGCTGAATGGGCGGAAGTGGAAACGACCGGCACCGGTTTCCCGCGCGTGTTTTATTTGAAGTACGACATGTATCGGAATAGCTGGCCTTTGCTGGCGCTGGCGACGTATCGCAATTTGCTGACGCGTTCGGTCATCAAACAGAATGGTCACGCGATCAAGCGTCGAAAGCGAACCGAATTGGTAGCGGCAGGTCAATGACCGGTAAGCAGTCGACAGTTAGCAGTAATCAGTTTTCATTGTTCACTGAGCGATTACTGAATACTGATTACTGAGCATTTGTCTTTTCTCTATCGCAACATCGTGCGTCCAGTCCTGTTCCTGCAGGACTCGGAGAGCTATTCACAATCGCACGTTGCGCATGCTGGCGTTCGCGGCTACGGCACAAAAGCCTTCGCGCAATTAGCGAAGAGCTTCTATGCCGCGCCGCAAAAGCCAGTCGAAGTTTTCGGGTTGAAGTTTCCGAATCCCAATCGGCCTCGCCGCGGGCATGGACAAATTCGCGGCGGCTTTGCCGATTTGGGAATGTCTTGGGTTTTGGGTTTACCGAACTCGGCGGCGTGACCTGGCACGCACAACCGGGCAACGACAAGCCTCGCATGTTTCGCGCAATTTGAGATCGTGCGCTGATCAATCGCATGGGGTTCAACAACCCGGCGCTGAGGCGATGGCGAAGACGTTGGCGGCTTGGAAAGTTCAGGCAATTGGCCAAAGCATCCCGTCGGCATCAACTCGGGAAAATCGAAAGTAACACCAATCGAGAAAGCCGCAGCAGACTATGCTAATTCGTTTAGAGCTCTGCGGGACTATGCGGATTTTTTCGTGGTAAATGTCAGTTCTCCGAATACGCCGAACCTGCGCCAGTTACAGGATAAAACAGCGTTGGATGAGATTCTTGTTGCGTTGCAGCAAATCAACACGCATCGCGCAAACCGATCTCGTGAAGATTGCGCCGGATCTGTCGTTTGAAGCGATCGATGAGATTTTGGATTGGCGCGACAACGACAGCTCGCTGGGATCGTCGCGACAAACACAACGATCACTCGTCCGCAAAGCAATAATCCGGTGTATTCACAAACCGGAGGTCTGAGCGGTGCGCCTTTGCGCCAGCGCAGCACGGAAATCATTGGCCACATCCACAAGCAGACTGTGGGCAAACTGCCGCATCATCGGCGTCGGCGGAATCTTCACTGTGGCGATGCACGCGAGAAGCTGGAGGCGGGAGCGTCGTTCTGCAGATCTACACGGCGTTGGTTTACGAAGGCCCGGCGATTGTTAAAACAATCGTTGGCGGGCTTAGGAAGTTGAGCGATTGCGGGGGGTGTTGGAGAGCCCTCAATTTCATATTTTAATGGTCGTTGAAACAAGCCGCCGCACAAAGGCCCCCCGCCGCGCAGCTGTTGCGCCATGCAGGCACCCGAGACGCGGCAAAACGGGCCGAATGGTGTGTTGGTTCGCGTTCTGACGCGTGGACGTTGGTGTTGCAATTCCTGTATGCGTCCAATGCGGGCGCGCTTTGGCGGGATGAGGCTTCATCGGTGAATTTCGCGGCCGTGCCGACAGTTTCACAAATGTGGGACAATTTTCGGTTCGATAATTTTCCGCCGTTGTTCGCGTTTGTGTTGCGTGGGTTCGCGAGCGATTGGATTTGGCGCCGACACATCGTATCGTGTTCTTGGTCTTGCTCATTTCGATTTTCGGTGTTGGGTGCGATTTGGGTCGGCGCGTTGGTTGATGGCAAAGCGGCCGCCGATTGGTTGGCCTTGTGTTGTTTGCAATCAATCCGTTGGCGATTAAAACTGATGGTGCGATTCGGCCATACGGAATTGGTTATGTGTTTTTGATTTAGCGATCGCATTGATATGGTGCATACGTGCGCAACAGCGACGAAGTTTGGTTTGTATCTCGCGTGTGTCGCCGCAGTGCTCTCGGTGCAGACTTTGTATCAGGCCGCATTTTTTCTCGCGGCAGCGATTTTTGGGGTGTTGATCGTTTGCGCTCTGATGCAGAAGCAACGACGCTTGGCGGGAATGCGTGATATTGATCGGTTGCATCGCCGCGTGTTCAATGGCGATCGATTTGCCGCATTTATGCATGATTGGGATAAAACAAAATGGGTCGGGCAATCGGCGTTCGAGATTTCAAAAATAGCGGTCGACTTGGGAAATGCTCGTGGCCGGCATTCTGGCGCGCGGTGTCGACTCAAGGGCAGATGGGCGGATGCTATGGTGCGTGATCGCGATTGGCGTTTTTGCGCATGCGGGTTTCGCTGCCGGCGTTTGCGCGGCCATTTGTGCTGATCATCGCCTGTGGCATCATTATATATGTGCTCTTCCTCCGTTTCTCCGGGCTTGCACGCGCAGTCGTGGTATTTTCTGATGTTGATGGCTTCCGCGGCAATGTGGCTGGAGGAATCGCAGGGCTCGTTAGTGCAGAAAACGATCCGGCAAGGTTTTGCCGGTGGCTGCCGTTGCTAATCACTTTCGTTGAGCGCGCCCGCGGCGTGGCTGTCGTTCGCACTCGTGCGACCTCGATTGATCTGGTGGCGCAAGTCCTGCAACGAAAAGCGACGGCGAAGCGACTGGTGTTGACGATGCCATGGTATTACGGCGTTACGCTCGGGCCGATATTACACAGAAATTCACAACTGTCCCTCCATTCAGCGACATCAGTATTCATCGTTACGACCTTGTGCAAAAAGCCATGGAAACGCCAGAGCCAATTGCCGGGCTGATGCACGACATGGAACAGACTTTGCGCAATGGCGGAACGGTTTGGACGATTGGTGAAATTATTTTGCCGGAGCAACGGCGAACAAGTTCCAGTGTTGCCGCCATACACCCCCGCCAATGGTTACAGTGATTCTGATTATTTAACAAGCTGGTCGATGCAAATTGCTGATTTTCTTGCCCACCACGCGCAGAGCTTTGACGTAGTTCAACTTCCGAACGTTGGCGCGGTCAGCCCGCTGGAAAACCCGAAAGTGGTGGCGGTGAGTGGCTGGCACGAGTAGGTTCTGCCGCCGAAGTTTTTTTCAGCAAATCTTCCCCTTGCGCGAAAGCGATTCGTGCGTACCGTTCTGGGCCTTTAGCAGGATGGGTGTTCGTGGATGTGAATAAATCCGGCAACGAGGCGACACAAAATTCAATGTCCATACGAATGTCCTGCTCAACGAGGTACGCACTGGCAGTCGCCATCATTGGCGTCGTGACCATGTTGCGAATGTTATTAAGCCCTTTACTTGGCTCGCACTTTCCATTTTCCACTTACTACATTGGCGTCACGATCGCGATGTGGCTGTGTGGCACAGCCCCCGCCATCACCGCATGCCTGCTTGGGTATATCGGTGCGGAGTATTTTTTCTACGGCCGCCCCGCCATGGACGTCGATCCGGCTGGCGTTTTGATGTATTTCGCCGTGACTGTGACGATTATCGGCGTTGGCCGGTCCATGCAGCGCGCGAAACATCGCGTCGAAGCTAGCATGGCTGAAGCCAAACTCCGTCACCAGGAATACGAGCGGGAAATCATTCGCCGCCAGGGTGTCGAACGGGAACTGGAAGCAACGAGGCAAGCGCTGCGCGATTACGCGCACACGTTGGAAGATCAGGTGGCCGAACGCACTCAGAAACTCACCGAGACGATCAAGTCTCTCGAAGGTTTTTGTTACACCATTGCACACGATTTGCGCACGCCCATCCGTGCGATGCAGGGATACGCCAGCGTGCTGGTCGATGAATGCGAGTTGACCGCGCGCGGCAAAGATTACGCCGCGAAGATCAGCCAATCCGCTTGCCGCATGGATCAGCTCGTGCAGGACTTGCTGGCTTATGGTCGGTTGACGCACGAACCGGTGGCGCTGAGTTCCGTCGACGTGGAGTCGGTGCTCGATCAATTGTTGTCGCACATGCACGACGAAACGCACGAGGCGCAAGTGTCGGTGTTACGACCGTTACCGAAAGTTCTGGCACAGCCAACGATTCTAACTCAGGCGCTCGGTAATTTGCTCCGCAACGCGATCAAGTTTGTGAAGCCGGGGACGATGCCGAACATTTATATTCGCGCCGAGGAGTTGCCGTATTCGATTCGGATTTGCATCGATGACAACGGCATTGGGATTGACCCGCAGTATCACGATAAAATTTTCCATGTGTTCGAGCGCCTGCATCGGCCGGAAGAATATCCTGGCACGGGAATTGGCCTGGCGATTGTCAAAAAAGGAATCGAACGTCTCGGCGGTCGCGTGGGTTTGAAATCGACTCCTGGTAAAGGAAGCTGTTTTTGGGTCGAACTCGAAAAGGCGAGCGCGGCGGTCGGAAAGATGGTCGACGGATTGAGCAACAAACTTACGCAGGCGGCGAGCTAAGGTCGGTTTTTGTATTTGTTGTAGAGTCGCGTATGGCGGCTCTCCAAAGACATCTCTTTGCCCGCGATCCAGACGTGACGAACGTTGGCGCGGAGGTCGAGGAGGCTTCCGTCGCACGCAAATAAGGTTGCGTCTTTGCCGGGTTCGATTGAGCCGAGCTTGTCTGAGACGCCGGCGATTTGCGCGGGATACAAAGTCACTCCTTTGATTGCTTCATCTTCGGGCAGGCCGAACGCGACGGCTTGCGCTGCTTCGTAGGGCAGGTTTTTGATCAGGGATGCAATGAAGGTGCTGCCGCCCAGGCTGAAGCTCACTTTCACTCCTGCTTTGTGCAGTTTTTCCGGCGCGGTGTAATGCGAGTCGTAGGACTCGTAATCATGTGCGGGCTGTTGATAGGTGTGCTCCCAAATCACCGGGATATTCTTCTGCGCCAATAAATCCGCCGTCATCCAGGCATCGCGACCACCGGCGATCACGAGTTTGAAGTGATTCGTGTCGGCCCATTTGATTGCCGCTTTGATTTCGCGCACGTCGTTGGCATGAACGATGATCGGCAATTCGGCGCGAACATATGGACGCATCGCTTCCCATGATGGATTTCTGCCGGGGTCGGCGGCGGCATTTGTTTTGGCGACGTCGCGGGCCAAAACGTAGGCGCGGGCATCCTGGAAAAAATCATCGAGCGATTTGAGTTTGTTGGTGCGTTCCTTGGCCTGGTCTTCGGGTGATTTCCATTTGGCTTTGTCCTTCACCTTTTCTTTCGGTGTGAGGTCCAGGTCCATATCGGGCCAGTAGACGTGGAGGGCGATGGGTTTTTTGTAGGCCATCTGCTCGCTCGTCCAACCGTCGAGAACAACCAGTCCGGATTGGCCTGCGACGATGTTGCCTTGTGGAGCGGGTTCGACGTGCGTGACGCCGTTGGCACGAGTGACGGGGAGAAGTTCGGAATCTGGATTGACGGCGATCCACGATTTCACGTCCGGAACGAAGTCGCCGACTTCGCGTTCGTCGAGCGTGGCGCGAACGCCGCTGAGTTCAGTCAGGCCGAGCGACGTGTCCAAGGCGATCATGCCCGGATAGAGATGCTGGCCTTTTAGATCGAGGACGGATGCATCGCTCTCGATGTGCGCAGAGACTTATTTGATTTTGCCGTTTTCGATCAGGACGTCGCCGGGGTTGAGGGTGGAGCCGGAGACGGTGTGAACGATGGCATTGCGAAGAAGAAGTTGTTCTCCACGCAAACGGCAAGAGCGATAACCCAAAAACCGCAAACGCTATTGGAAATTTGAGATTTGAGATTTGAAATCTCATTGTTCGTCCTCCTCGCAATGCCGGACTTTGCCGTCGTACCGATGTTCTAGACTCACTTCGAAAAATTTCTTTTTGGCTGCGGCACTGCTGTCTTTGTCGCTGTCGCCTTTGGTGGCTTCTTTCGCTTTTTTGATTAAGGCGCGGCGTTCTTTATCGATGGCAGCAAAACGGGCTTTCGATTGATCGCGGTCGAAATATTTTTTGCCGTCGATCCAGGTTTGGAGGCAGACGCTCGAAGAATCGAGCGGGTTCTTGGACCAGATGGCGAGATCGGCGTCTTTGCCGGCTTCCAGAGAGCCGACGTATTTGTCGATGCGCAGTTGTTTGGCCGGATTCAGCGTTACGAATTTCAGAGCTTCGATTTCCGGTGTACCGCCGTATTTGACTGCTTTGGCGGCTTCCAGATTGAGATGGCGCGCGAGGTCGGAGGAATCGGAGTTGAACGAAACAACTACGCCGCGGTCGTGCATGAGGCTGCCGTTGTAGGGAATGGCGTCGTAGACTTCGAATTTGTAGGCCCACCAATCAGCGAAGGTCGATCCTCCAACTTTGCCGTCGGCGAGTTCCTCGGCGATTTTGTAGCCTTCGAGCACGTGCTGGAACGAGCCGATCTGGACGTCGAAACCTTGCATGAGACGCAGGAGCATCAGGATTTCGTCCTGACGATAGGAATGGCAGTGGATCCAGCGTTTGCCTTGCAGAATTTCGCCGATCGCTTCGAGTTCGAGATCACGACGGGGTGCAGTTTTCGTTTTGTCGGATTGTTTTTTGGGCGAACCATCGGTGGTGCCGTGTCTTTGTAGTCGTCCCATTCTTTGAGATAGCGCTGGGCGGCGATGAAGCGATTGGCGACGAACGCTTCGACGCCCATGCGGGTTTGCGGAAAACGGGTTTTGTATTTTTCGCCCCAGTTGGATTGTTTCACGTTTTCGCCGAGGGCGAATTTGATGCCCTGCGGTGCGGCGGCGAATTTCAGGTCTTCAGGGCTCGCGCCATCGCGCAGTTTGATGACGCAGTTTTGGCCGCCGATGGGATTGGCGGAACCGTGGAGCAGGTTGCAGGCGGTGACGCCGCCGGCAAGTTGCTCATATATATTCGGGGTTTCCGAATTGACGACGTCGCCGATGCGGACCATTGCCGTGCTCGGGATGGTGCCTTCGTTGACGTCGCCCAGAATCATGCTGTGATTGTGGCAGTCGATGATGCCCGGGGTGACGTGTTCGCCTTTGGCGTCGACGACCAACTCGTCGCCATCACGGTCGTAATTGAATTGTCCGACTTCAGCAATTTTGCCGTCACGAATGAGGATGGAGGCGTTGGTCAGGATGCCGTCTTTGGCGCAGGTCCAGATGGTCGCATGCTCAATCAAAACGGCTGGCGGATTTGTCAGCGCGCCGCGACCGTCTAAGGGCGAATGGGCGACACGCGGTTTTGGCGCTTCGGACTTTTTTGCCTTTCGCAGTTTTAGCTTTGGTTCCGTTTTCCGATTTCGCCTTCGCGATTTTCGTGGGTTTCTCTTTTTCGGCTTTCTCGGTTTCGGTTGGTTCCGGTGCGGGAGATTTTTCTGGTTCGACAACTTTTGGTGTGGCGGGAGAAGTTTTGGTCGATTCTTCTTTTTTCTCGGTGGACGAGCAGGTTTGTATTACCGTCGGTTTTTGGTTCTTCGGAATCGGTGCGATAGAAGCGGCCATCGATCCAGACGCTCTGCACTTTGGATTCCGGATCGAAATAACCTTTGCCATTTACGACGGTGAGATTTGCGTATTTGCCGGCTTCGATCGTGCCGAGTTGGTTTTCCAATCCGCAGAGTGTTGCGGGAACAGTCGTCAATGCGGCGAGTGCGTCGGATTCGGAGAGGCCGCGTTGGATGGCGAGTTTGAGGTTTTTGCGGAAGGTTTTTTTGTCTTCCAACCCAAAAGTCGTCAGGGCGATTTCCAGTTTTTGGCGGCGTAGGAGGGCGGCGTTTTCTGGGGCCCAATCCCAGGCGCGGAGTTGGTCGAGGGAAACCTGGGTCCAATCGTCGTCGGTCGGGAGTTTCGGCGCTTCGGGAAAATTCAATGGGACGATGAATGGGGCGGCGGTGGCTTTCGCCAAATCCGGACGACGCCATTCCTGGCCGCTGGAGAGGATGCAGAAATCTAAACCGATTTCGCGAGCAACACGGGCGGCGCGGTCGACCATCAACGCGCTACGGGGTTCGAAGGCGACGCGCATTTGTTTTTTGACGGCGGGTGCTAGCGCGTCGAGAGCTGGGTTGTACTCGGAGCCGTTTTCCATCCCTGAACTGCTGCGGACGTGGACGTCCGCACTCCGAAGGGCGTGTTGGGCGTCGAAGAAGGTTTGGCGGACGGCGGCGACGACGCCCATCAGAGATTCGGGATAGGCGTCTTCTTTCACGCCTTCTTCGAAGCCGACATGTTGGAATACATCGGGCCGGATGATGGCGCGATTGGGATCGGTATCGCCCAAAGCGACAAAAACGCTGGTGCCGCGAATGATGCCTTTGTCGGGCACGACATTGGCAGTGGTGAAGCCAAGTTCGCGCATGGCTTCAAGAGATTTTGCGTCGGGCGCGAAGGTCTTGGCCATGCGGCGCTCGGGAGTGATCGCGGGCAATTCTGAGCCGGGACCGGGAGCGCCGGGATCGCGTTCGGAACCGGGGACGCCGAAGAATTTGATTCCGGCGGTAAGATCGTTGCGGTCTTTTTTGGCGCCGGGATCGGGAGAGCCGGTGGCTGAAAGTGTCAGGTAGGGGTCGATGAAGCCGGCGTAAATGGTGTTGCTCTTAAGGTTCCAAACACGAGCGTCGGGGGGGATGGAAATGTTCGCGCCGACTTTTTCGATCTTGCCAGCGCGGATGACGACGGTGGCGTTGCTGATGACCTGGCCGGGTTTGACGACGACCGTCGCGCCGACAAGTGCATGGACACCAGCCGGAACAGGACGGAAGCCGGGTGCGAGTAGTTCGGTGGCGGCATGTGCGCAGATCGCGAGGAGCGATACAGCGGCAATGAGCGTTTTGCGTAATGAAAACATCAACAAAGGTTTTAGTGTGCGTGCGATGGGGGTGGTTTTCAAGCAGCGGGTTTTTAAAACACCAAGGCGCCAAGGCACCAAGGGGAGAATTGAAAACTTCAAATACCAAACTCCAAACTCCATAGAAACTCCAAAATCCAATATCCATGAGTGTTTCTGAGTGCGGAGAAAACGTGCGAAAATGGGGGTTAAAACAGCATGTGAAAATTCACGAAGCGCAAGCGGGCGTGGATATTTTTGAGATTTGGACCCTTTGTATAAAACATTTTTTTTGGTGGCAATGGCCGGCAGTAGGTGACAGAGGGTGGCAGTAGGTGCAATTTTCGATGGTTGAGGGTTGAGGGCTGGAAAGGATGCGTCGAGCTGCAGGTCCACGCGCACCATTCCAAAGCGGCAGGGGAGCTCAGCGTCTGCCTCGGGCACACGCGCTCCAAAACCTTCGATATCTTCGAGCATTTCCACATAACGAACCTTTCCATGTTTCCTCCTTCGCGTGAAGCTATGGAGGACAGGCCGACGGGCGTGATTGCCCGGCGGGCACGCTCGTGCGTGCGGGTGGGATTATGGCAGGAAGGCGCTACTCGTCAAAAAATGTAGGGAAAGGAGGGAAACCAGGGAAAGAAATGGCAGTTATTTGTCAGAAAAAGTGTCGATTTGAGAGGGGTGGCATGGAAGTTGAGCCAACGCAAAGGCGCGAGGATGCAAAGACACAAAGAGGATTTGAAACACGGATGGAGAAACCACAGGGGCACAGAGACACAGCGCGCGTGGTGCGCGGTTTATCGACTTGCCACTGTGGTAACATTTGTGAGAGCGGCCCAGTCTTTGAGTCCGCCGGTTTGGCCCGCTATCCAACTTAGCGAAGGTGCTTCCTGGAGCCGGTAGGTTTCGACGTGACCGTCGGCAAAGGTTAGAGGATAGGAATTTGAGTGATGACGAGTCGGCAGGTCGAGTAGTCCACGTCGTGAAGTCGATTGCCCCATATCGACCAGAAACATGCCGTCATCAACGCTGCTAGTATCTTCTTCAACAAAAACAAAAATACCCGCAGGTTTCGTAATCTGGTTTTGCCTCGTGAACAGTCTGAAGTTGCATTGGTCGATGGTCTGCGGGGAGAGCATGTTCACGTCGTAGGCTGTGCCAAAGGTCTGGCCGGCGAGATAGGAATTCATCGAATAGGTGCGGAGGATGGGCTGATTTTTGTACGGGCCAGTTATTTGAGTGGCGAGTCGTTTATCATCGGGACATTTATAAGGTGAAAGAGTTCGCACGTATGGCCAGAGGTCGCCGCGTTCGATGTCGAGCGGGTCTGCTCCTCGGTATGGATCCGTATAAATCGAACCTGCTTCATTACCCCAAACCCAACTATTCGTGTTGGTGGAGTAAATTGGATAACTGTAGACAAGTCTGTCGTTGTTCTGTGCGGGATACATGGCCCAGGCATAAGTCAGTTGGCGCAGGTTGTTCATCGACTGAACGAGTGAACTGTTGTTGTGGGTGCGGCCAATGGCCGGTGCGACGATGATTGCGCAGAGAAAAACGATGGCGCCGGCGGCGAGCAGGTCGATGGCGGTGAAGCCCGACGCTGCGCGGCGCGTGATGCGCGACTTATCGACTTGGAACTGTGGTAACATTTGTGAGAGCGGCCCAGTCTCTGGTTCCACCCGGTTGCCCCGGCGCCCAATTTAGCGAATTTGCTTCCTGGAGCCGGTAGGTTTCGACGTGGCCGTCGGCAAACGCTAGAGGATAGGAGTTGGAGTGATGACGTACTGGGAGATCGAGAAACTTTCTCGCTCCGCCCATGTCCATAATGAACATGCTGTCGTTGATGCTGGCGCCGTCCTCTTCGATGAGGACGTAAAGACCGGAAGGTTTAGAAAGTTGGCTTTCTTTAACAAACAAACGATAAGTGTCGCTATCCCAAGTTGACGGGCTTGTGATGGTAGCCAAACCAGGGTACGTCTCGCCAGCCATGTATGAGTTAACGGAATAGCTGCGGAGAATCAGTTGGTTCTTCAAGGCTCCGCTGGCCTGAGATGCCAAACGGTTGTCGGACGGACATCTGTAAGGTGAGAGCGAACGAACGTAAGGCCAGAGATCGCCACCTTCTATGCCGGCGGGATCCGCTCCGCCGTAACTGTATGAGCCGGCGGTGCCCGTCGAGTCAGCATTGCCTTTGCACCATGTGTTCTGATTGCCACCGAAGTTTGGATAGCTGTAAACGAGTCGGCCTCCGTTTTGCGCAGGATACATTGACCACGCGTTCATGAGTTGGCGCAGGTTGTTGATCGATTGGATAAGAGAATTGTTGCTGTGCGTGCGACCGAGCGCGGGAAGCACAATCAATGCGAAAATGAAAAGAGCAGCACACAGTGCAAGCAGATCAGCGCGAGTAAACGCGCCTCGGTCACGATGGATGGTTTTCGGTTTCATGGCTTAGAAAGCGGCGACGCGGTAGATGCGGTGATCTCTGGTGGCAGAAGAGTCAGTGATCGACGCGAGATTGCCGGTGATGGTGATGGTGCCGTTGAGAATCTGCCAAGTCGCGTCGTCGATATTGTCTTTGTATTGGACGTGATAGGTCTGGCCCGGACTTGAAGGCCATGAAATGGTTGTGCCGGTGTCTGAAACCGATACGGTTGCATAGAGGAACGCGAACTCGAAAACATCGGTGCCCTGGTTGAAGTCGCCGTTCACAAGATCGCTGCCGAAACTCGAGAACACGACGGTATGGCCATCCGCGGTGAACACGGGTGCGAACGAGCGGAGGTTGCCGCCGGATCTGGAGATGCGCCGGTGCTCAGGATGGAGTTTGTTCCAGTTTGCGTGTCGTAAACGAACAGGCGCGGGGCGCCGTTCGTGTCGGGAAATTCCATGTTCTGGACAAGGTTCGAAGAGGTGCTTCGATAAACGATGTAGCGACCGTCAGCGCTAATATCCGGAAAGTCAGAAACGGCGCCGGCTGACTGGGTTGAATCGTATCGATGCGTGATCAAAGTGATGACGTGTTGGGCAAGGTCGTAGGTCATCAGGTCGGTCCCATTTCCATAAACCAACAGGCCGCCGCCGAAATGAGGAGCGTAGCGGGGCAATGCATTTGCTGAACCGATAGCAGTGTCGATGCCGTGCGACAAAAGATGCAAAACGCCTGTTATGACATATGCGATTGAGGTTCCGTCCTCTGTGATCGCCAGACCCGGGGCTGAAGCGCTGGACGCCACAACAGTGCGAGAGCCTGTCGCCGATGACCAAAGCCAAAGTCCTGCGGTGCCGGAGAAGACTCCCGAGTAGACGACGAAGCGGCCGTTGTGTGTCATGGCTGCATCGACGAATGAGCTCGTGGTCAGCGCATAAATATTGGAGCTTTGCATGTCGCGCACGAATACGTTTTCACCGCTGAACCCAGTGTTGGTGGTGAGATTGTTGGCCTTGCTGCGGAAGAGAAGATATTTGCCATCGCCGCTGACGAACGGTGAATACGAATGGTTGTTTGCCTGTACGCCGGCAGCGGTTTGGCCTGCGAGAGTCATCGTTCCGGTTTGGAGATCCGCCACAAAAACGTTCTGATATCTGTTCGTGGCGCGAGTCATATTTGTCGAGTAACTGGTGAAGGCAACGTACCGACCATCGCCGCTGATGGACGGTTCGCTCGAGGCGCTATTGGCACTGACACCGTTGCTTGAGACGCTTACTAGTCGTGTCGTGCCGGTGAGCAAGTCGCGCACGAAAACATCGCGGCTGTTGTTGCTGTCGTTGGTGACGAGGTTTTCGGCCAGGCTGGAGAATGTGACAAAACGGCCGTCGGCACTGACCGACCAGGGAGATAAGCTATTGAATCCGGCGGCGGTCGAACCAGCCGGCAAAGTTGGTTCGCGCGATGAGATTAGTTCGACGTAGCCGAGATTCATGTCGCGCACAAAGATGTCGTGCGAACGGTTGTTGTCATCGGGAGTGAGTTGATTATCGAATGCATCGAATGCGATCGATCGCGCATCGCCGCTCAAGCTTGGCAGGGTCGTTGGTAACAGTGAAGCAATGGTACCGCTGGGGTTAATGTCAATTAACGTTGTGGTGTTCGATTGGAGATCATGAATGTAACAATGGAATCCCGCAGGCATGGCGTTGGTGACCAGATCGGGGGCATTGCTGATGAAGGTGACGAAGCGGCCGGTTGGGTCAATTGAAGGAGCGTCGCAAAGGTAATTAGTTGAGGGCGCGCCGTTGAGGTTGGCGCTCACCAAGGCGCTGACGCCGGTTTGCGCATCCCAGACTTTGATAGAGCTTCCCGGGATACCGGAGCCTGTACCGACCATTCCAACCTTTGCCATGTAAACAACATATCGGCCGTCAGAAGTCATTTCGAGAGTGCGCACTTCTTCATTGGGACCGATAGGCGCGAACGCATTGGTCTCGATGATGTCGGTGATCGCGGTGGCGACGTTGTAGCGTAAAACGACGCCAGTAGGGCCAGTGGAACTTGAGACAGCTTGGGCGCTCTTGGCCTGAAACGCGACGAATTGGCCGTCGGCGCTGATGCAGTGGTCGTAGGAAATGTTGTTGGGTGAGCCGGTATTGTTGGTCGCGACAATTGCATGGGCGTCGATGCTGGCGCAGATGGTCGTGCCGGCAACGGTGTCGCGGAGGTAGATTTCGCCAGCGTAATTTGTGATGGCGGAGACGAGGTTGGTCGCAGTGCTGTAGAAGGCGACGTAACGGCCGTCGGGGGTGATTTCGGGTGATTCGGACGAATTAACAAACGGCGCTTGGGTGGTTGCCTTGGCTCCGACGCTGATCAGCGTCGTGGTGTTTGACCATGTGTCGCGCACGAATATGTCGGCAATGTTGTTGATGTCGCCAGAAACGAGATTGCTCGCGGCACTGACGAAGGCGATGTAGCGGCCGTCCGGCGTTATGACTGCGGAGCGCGATGCACCATTGGCAGTGCTTCCATCGGCGGCGACGCTGATCAAAGCGGTGGTGTTGCTTACAGCATCGCGCAGGAAAATGTCGGCGACGTTATTCGTGTCGTTTGGAACGAGGTCGCTGGCGCTGCTTTCAAAGGCGACGAATTGGCCGTTTGTCGAAATATCCGATGGAAGCGAATCGCCGTTGCCGCCGTTCAACTGAGATTGGTTGCCGCTAATTAACGTTGTCGCTCCTGAGGTTCGGTCGCGCAGAAAGACGTTTAGTTTGGCGGGGAATGTTTGCGAGAGCGGTGCGCCGTTGACGTTGGTTGCGAGGTTGGCGGCGGTGCTTGAGAACAGGACGAAACGGCCGTCGGGCGTCATCATCGGTGCCATCGAATCACCGCCAGCGGAGGCTGGGACGAGGCTCGGGTCGGGAGCGGAAACGGTTTGGAATGGGCCGGCGGACAAATTCGCGCAAATGAGTCCTGTTGCTGACGCAAGCGCCAGTAGGGTTTTGGTATTCACTTTCATAATCCCACACCGAAAGGGGAGAGTCGGTCGAAAATGAGGCTGTCCCGACGGGTAATTTTTGTCAAACGCAGAACGGCGGCGGACGGACGGAGATTATTGAACAGAAGCAAACTAAGGGAACGAAGAGCGCGTTGTTACGAAGCATCATTGCCCTTGGTGGAGGACATGGGTATGCTTTACCTTTTGACAGCAAGCTAGAGACGCGAAACGTTTACACATGAAGGATTCTGAAAAAACGCAGCCAGCAACGGACACAGCCAATGATGGCAGCGTTCATGTTGAGGATTTGCCCGTCAACACGCCGCTGACAGCCCAGCAATTGGAAGATCTGAAGGAACGCGCTTCCAAAGCCGAGGAGTATTGGGACCGGTTGCTCCGGCAAACCGCCGATTTTGATAATTACAAAAAACGCGCGGCGCGCGAAAAGACCGACGCGATCAAATACGCCAACGAAGGTGTGCTGCAGAAGTTGATCCCGATTCTCGATAATTTTGAGATGGCACTCGCGGCGGTCTCGAATGACAAAGCGACCAATGCGTCGGCGCAGTCGTTGCAACAAGGTGTTTCGATGATTCACTCGCAGTTGCGCAATGCGCTGCTTGATGCCGGTCTCGAGGAAATCGACGCCACCAACCAGGTTTTCGACCCCAATTTGCACGAAGCGGTTTCGCAAAAGGAAACGAACGAAGTTCCGGACGGGAACGTCGTCCAGCAAATGCGCAAAGGCTACAAGTTCCGCGAGCGATTGGTGCGTCCTGCCAGCGTTGTGGTGGCGAAGAAACCCGCCGCTTAAACTATGGCAAAACGCGATTATTACGAAGTCCTCGGCGTCAGCCGCGGCGCTGAGGCGGAGGAAATCAAAAAGTCCTATCGCAAGCTGGCCATTAAATTTCACCCGGACAAAAACCCCGGCGACAAAGCGGCTGAGGAAAGTTTCAAGGAGCTCGGCGAGGCTTACGAAGTCCTGGCCGATCCTCAGTCGCGCGCGGCCTATGATCAATATGGTCACGCGGCCTTTGATCCGCGGCAACGTGCCGGCGCGGGCCGTGGCGGCGGTGGATTCCATCGGCCTGAGGATATTTTCCGCGAGGTTTTCGGTGGCGGCAGTATTTTCGATGAGCTGTTCGGTGGCGGCGGGCGCGAAACGACCAATCGTGGATCGGACCTGCGCTATGACATGGAGATTTCGTTCGTCGAAGCGGCCCAGGGCACGGAGCGCGAGATCACTGTTAACAAGCCCGACGAGTGCGAGGTTTGTCATGGTTCTGGCGCGGAGAAGGGTGCCACGACTAAGAATTGCCCGACGTGCGGCGGTCGCGGCCAGGTGATCAGTTCGCGCGGAATTTTTAGCATCGCGCAGACGTGTCCGCGTTGCGAAGGGCGCGGCAAGGTGATCGATAAACCATGCCAATCATGTCGTGGACAAGGGCGCAAAGAAAAAACGTCGAAGATCAAAATCAAAATTCCGGCGGGTGTGGATACCGGATCGCGCTTGCGTTCCAGTGGAAATGGCGAGGCTGGTATTCGCGGTGGTCCGGCAGGTGATTTGTATGTCGTCCTGCACGTGAAGGAACACGAGATTTTCCAGCGCGAAGGGGATGATTTGATTTGTGAGGTGCCGATCAATTTTGTGCAGGCGGCGCTTGGGGCGGAGATCGATGTGCCTACATTGAGCGGGACGGCGCAGATTCGAATTCCGCACGGGACGCAAAACGGCACGGTGTTTCGATTAAAGGGCAAAGGCGTCAAGAACGTGCAAGGGTATGGGTTTGGCGATTTGCTGGCGCGAGTGGCGGTGGAGGTTCCGAACAAGTTGAACAGCGCGCAGAAAGAGAAGCTGCAGGAATTTGCCGAGCTGTGCGACGAGAACGTGCATCCGATTCGCAAAGGATTTTTCGACAAGGCGAAAGAGTTGTTTGGAGGGAAGTAAGTGCATCGCTTCTACGCGCCGAACACGTCAGCGACCGCTTCAGAGATAACTCTCGACGGCGACGAAGCGCATCATGCCGCGCAGGTGCTGCGCGTGCGTAAGGGTGAGCGGGTATCGGTGTTGAATGGCAAGGGCGACGAGTTCTTGTGCGACGTCGAAGAACCGACGCGCAAATCTGTGCGGTTAAAGGTGGCGGACATCCAGCAGTCGCCGACGCCGATTAGCGCAGTCACGCTTATCCAAGGGATTCCCAAGGGGAAGATTATCGAATCGATTATCCAGAAGGCGACTGAGTTGGGTGCGGCG
Organism: uncultured Verrucomicrobiae bacterium; assembly: GCA_963702845.1. Lineage (GTDB taxonomy): Bacteria > Verrucomicrobiota > Verrucomicrobiia > Limisphaerales > Palsa-1400 > JAICXV01. The sequence goes on from OY969763.1 coordinate 5,609,867, forward strand.
CGCGTCGTGCCGCTTTTGTCGGAGCGCGTCGTCACGCATCTGGACAACGACTCCGCCGAAGATAAACGCGATAAGTGGCAACGAGTCGCGATCGAAGCGTGCAAACAATGCGGCCAACGGTGGGTGCCGATGATTGATGCGCCGATTACGACCACGGGTCTGCTGGCGCGTGGCGAGATTTTTGAGTTCGCGGTGGTGGGTTCGTTGGAAAAGGACGCTCGGCATTTGAAAGGCTATTTCAACGAATTTACATCGCGTGAAAAGCGGGTGCCGAAGACGGTGGCGGTTTGGATTGGGCCAGAAGGCGATTTGAGTCCCGGGGAATTGTCCGGAATCAAACAATCGGGCGCGCATCCGATAACTTTCGGGCCACTGGTACTGCGTTCGGAAACGGCGGCGACTTACGCGTTGTCAAATATTAATCACGAGCTTCAGGCGGTTCTGCCCTGAATTCGGGCCGGTTTTTGGATTTTTCTTCATATCGTGCTGAAATACAGCCGTAAGCACGCGGTTTTTTGGAACCTTCTCCCTTGCTGGAGCGTCTCACTGTACGATATCTTATAGCAATAGGGACGGTGTTAAGCTGAAATGAAAACGTGCTGCCGCTGCATGGCGTATCTCGTGTTTCTGCACGCCTGTTTTTTGGCAGCGTTCGCGGCCAAGGCAAACGTGTACGCCACGAATTTGCGCGTCAATCATTCGACGAACAACGCGGCCGTTTCCTCGCCTAACCCGGTTGAGATCAGTTATATCCTGAACGAAGACGCTTCGGGTGGAGTTACGGTTCAAATCCTTTCTAACACGAATCTGGTCACAGCTTTTGAGTTTGGTTCTGGTGGATTGGGAGCACTGCGCGGGACGAATTCGGTTTTTTGGAATGGAACAGATGATGATGGTGATCCGGTTGCGGAAGGACTTTATTCGGTTTCGGTGACGGCGCGCTCGACGGGTTTTCTCACTTGGACGCAAACCACGGATGATAACAATGATGGGAACTTCGTTTTCGAACCGCGTGGTATCGCGGTGAATCAAAACAGCAACAGCGCGTATTATGGTCGTGTGTTCGTCGGTAATGCCCATGCAAGTGGCGGCGCGATGGACAAACCCGGCGCGAACGTCGGCATTCTCAAGCTCAACGCGGACGGGAGCGGTGCGGATGAAGGCATCTTCAGCACGGGCGATTATCCGTGGGCCGGTGATTTTTATAGTCCGTGGAAGATTGAGGTCGCAGCAGATGACAAGGTTTACATCAACGATTGGAATGCGCTGACCGAAGGAATCGTCATTGCGTTCGACGAGGAAATTTCGGCGAATCGCACGATCGTTTTGGCTGACAGCAATTGGCCGAAGGATGGATTTGCGGATTTGAGCGGCCCTTACGTCACGGGCAGTGGGACAAACACACAGCTTTGGATGGCGGACGTCAGCACAAACTTTGGCGGGAGCGTCGGGATTGTGGGATTTAATGTCGATACGAATGGCGTGGTGGCCGATGGCGATATGGGGTTCACCGCGGTTTCGGCGACGAATTCGGATTTGGACATGGCGCCGTATGATGTGGCGCTGGATCGGGCGGGGAATTTTTACACGATTCAACGCGTCACCGATTTGGATTCTCCTGAAAATCGAGTGATGCGGTTTCCGGCTTTTGACGGAACGAATGCGCTGACCGTGGCGGATTGGAAGGTGGGAACGAACGACGACACTTTAATAAATGCGTATGGTATCGCCGTTAACCCGAGTGGGACGTATGTGGCCGTGGCGGTGCGTGGTTACGGCGCAAGTGGGGAGTTCGAGAATGGGAACGTCTCGGTATTCGATGCGACGAACGGGAATTTGGTGACGACCTTCAGCGATGGAACAAACTCCTATACGGACGTGGCGTGGGATAACGTTGGAAATCTTTATGCGACGGACGAGGCGACGAGCGTTTGGCGCGCTTTTTCGCCGCCGGATGCCAATCAAGCGACGACCGTTTCGGTGCCGTTGATCCAGGTCTATTCCGAAATTTTGCCGCCGCGATTCACCACTCCAGCGTTGAATGACACACAGGATGGATTGCAATTTTCGCTGATTGGCCAGAGCAACGTGACTTATCTCATTGAATCGACGACTGACCTTCAGGCGTGGTCGCCGGTGATTACGAATTACAGCAGCACATTGGCGGAGCGGCCAATCACCATCCCGCTCACCAACGACGTGATGTTCTTCAGGGCTTCAGTGCGTCCGTAACAAAGCACCGGTTGACGGGCGGCGCGGGGCTTTCTAATGTCAATCATGCCAAAGAACGAAATTCGCGATCCCGAAAAGGAAAAGACCACAGGCGCATACTCCGCTGCTGTTGAAACGGACGGTTGGGTTTACTTGAGCGGGCAGGGGCCAATCGACCCGAAGACGGCGCAGGTTGTCCGCGGCACGATTGAAGAAGAAACGCAGCTCGTCTTGACCCATCTTGAACGCATTTTGAAAGCGGCGGGATGCACGCTCAATGATGTGGTAAAGAGCACGGTCCACCTTTCGGATATCAAAGAGTTCGACCGGTTCAACGGCGTTTACAAAAATTTCTTTAAAGATGTTGCGGTGCTGCCCGCGCGCACGACGGTGCAATCGGTTTTGTGGAATAACATCAAAGTCGAGATTGATGTCGTCGCGAAGAAGGCGAAGTAATCAGAGCGGTTTTACTTCAACAAACTGCGGTTTGGATTTGTCGATGCGGATGGGGTTGCGTAAGGGGCGGCCGAAACCTTCGAGTTGGATTTCCATCACGTCGCCGTCTTGCAATGCCACGCCGTCGCGAAAGCTGAAGACGTCGGCGCCGAGGAAATGGATGTGGGCATCGCCGGCACGACGGTGTGCGGGGTATTTGAAATGATGATGCTCGAGGTTGGTGACTGTGTGGCACATGTTCGATTCACCGGTTGAGAACGGCTCGCACCAGATTGCTTTTCCGGCGCGTTCGATTTTTACAGTTCCGTGTGAGCCTTCGAGGCCGCCGCCGACCACGATTTCAGGACCGATGGAGCAGGTGCGCAGCTTCGAGTGCGCGAGATACAGATAGTTTTTCTTTTCGAAAACGTGGTCGGAAAATTCGTTGCCGATCATGAAACCGACGCGGCGCGGGATGCCGTTGGGATCGACGAGATAGGCTCCTGCGACTTCGGCTTCTTCACCGCCGTCGTCAGCAAAGTTGGGAACGTCGAGCGTTTCGTTATGGGCACGGACGATGGTGCCGCAGCCTTTGTAAAACCATTCGGGCGAAGCGCCGATTGTGCCTGGTGCAGGTCGGCCGCCTTCGACACCCCAGCGATACATTTTCATGCTGTCGGTCAATTCGGCATCGGCCTTGGCGTGCATGGCCTGGCGATTTGCGGCGCTGGCCTGATGAGTCAAACCTGTGCCAGTGACCAAGCAACGGGCGGACTCGTGCGGGTGATCGAATGGGGGCAACAAACGCCATTCCGATTGGCCGTTGTAGACGCTGTCGTAATTGATTTCTTCAGCGGTGTTGCTGGTTTCGGCGAGGTCCTTGATTGATTTCTTCAGCGCAATGGCAGCGAGGGCTAACTCGAAAACGGATTGATGTTCGGCGACGAGAACGAGAGCTTTGCCATTGACGATTGCGATGTGGCGACCGCGTTTTGGGTGCTTGATTTGGACCAGGCGGAGCATGTCGAAATCATAACCAAGTGCCGCCAAAGTGGAAGCAGGGAATCAACGCGGCTGCGCGATCGCTCGTTCGGTCAAAGGGGTGATTGCAGGAAACCTGTCGTCGCGTTTACAGCATTTCACCGATTGAGTAACTGCCCGTGCGATGAAACGGTTTGCAAAGGAAGATAACCATTATGAAAAAACTATTAGCGATAGCGAGTGCAGCAGTCTTGTTCGTCGGCTGCAGTGGCAGTGACCAGGGAACCAGTGGGTCATCATCGAGTGGCTCATCGAGTTCACGCGGCAGCATCAATGAGCCGTCAGGTTCCTCCACGAGCACGAACATGAACATGAACACCAATTCAAGTAGCGGGGCTCAGGGTTCGAGTAGTTCGCCTGCGGCACCCAGCAGTTCACCAAGCAGCAGCGGGTCGTCGAGTGGCAGCTCTCACAGCACTCCGTAACGCAGTGTTTGTAGCATTGAGAGGCGGTCGGGCATTTGGCTCGACCGCCTTTTGCCCTTCAGGCGAGTCGGTTGACTTTGTTATTGGAGTCGATAGACGTGGACGTCGAATTGGCTGAATCGATCGCTGAATGTGCCATTGCTGACCGCAACGTTTCGTCCGGGTTCATAGAGAACCGCACCGCTCGTTATGCTTGCCGGCAGGCCGCTGAAGGTGACGGTTGCATCGCCGTGATTTCGTTTGCACGCGAGTAGGAAAATTTCTGTGCCTACCTGGCGCACGCAGTATTCGATATCAGGCACGTTCGCTTTTACAGGCAAGTTTGAGTTCGGTTCAAGCAGCGCGGGGTATAACGGACCTTTGGCACCAATCTGCGCGACGACCGGGCGAAGGACATTGTTCCAAAACGTCCAGTTCCAGCCGAGTTGCGCATCGCGACGGTTCATCGCTTGTGTCACGTTGCCGCCGAAATAAAGCAACGCGTTCGCGCCGTTAATGATCGCTTCGTAGGTCATGAAGCGTTCTTCTTTGAAATTCGGGAACACTAATTTTTTTCCCGGTTTTACCACGCCACTCCACGCGATTTGTAGGACCATCCACACTGGCATTTTGCCGCCGCCGACCTTCTCCATGATGCGGGTGTAATCGCCGACCATGCTGATTTCCGTGTTGGTCTTGAATTGCGAATGGATGCCCGGCGGCACGCTGATGGGATAAATGTCCGCGCCGACAACATCAGCGGTGACATTGTATTTGCGCATGCTTTCAATCGTGCCGCGCGGTGCCTGGATCAGAACCATCGGATGGTTTGGATCAAGCTCGCGCACGATTTCCCGCACCCGAATCAACGGCGCTACGGGGTGGTTGCCCCATTCTGGTTCGTCTTCGCCTTTCCAGGCACCGAACCCGGGATGGTTTTTGAAATGGTTGACGACATTGCGCAGCATGGCTTCGCGCTGCGTTTCGCCGGGTTTGATGCTGGCGATATCGCCGAGGTAAACGAGGCAATGCATGCCGTTACGTGCAGCGGCGTCTTCGTATTTTTGCTCGTAGGCGATTTCCTCTTTGTTCCATTTGCCCTTGCCGGTGCGCATGAACGTCGCGCCGGCCTCGGCAAGTTCCTGGATGCCATTTTTTCCAGTGGGAGTCTTGCCATCGGGCGGCGGCGGTGTAGTGAAGCCTATGGGGAAAACTTTTTTTCCATCAATTTGAAAAACGAGATCGGGGCCGTAGGTCGTTTTCGTGGCAAAACACGCAGACGACGCTAACAGCCACGCAACGATAAGGGGCACAACTTTTCGTATCATGACGCGGAACTACTACGTTTCTATTCGGCAAAACCCAAACTAGCAATCGCAATCGCGCAAGTGGAGAAACAGATTAGTTTGCGATTAGTATTCGCCCCGTAGCATTTCCTGCTTCCAGCGGTACATTGTTTCAGGAGGGAATATGGTGGTTGTTGAAGTCATCATGCAGGCGAAAATGATTCTGGTCGGACCGTTCGAGAATCACAATCAGGCGCTTTACTGGGTCCAGCAGATGTTGAAAGAGAATCCAGGGAAGACGACCATCATTGCGATTAATGACAACGAGCCGGATACGATCCGAGCGTATGTTGGAGATCCAGAGGAAGTTCCGTCAGAGTTGCTCGCACCTGCGTTTGATTTGTTTAAAGAATTTCAGGAGCATTAGGCGCTCAAATCTTCTTCCCCGGTGAGGCCCCAGCGGCGGCGGATTTTTGTTTCAATGATTCCGAAGAGGAACCGATCCAGGAATAGCCCGAAGACAATCGTCATAAGCATGATGCCGATGACTTGAGCGGCGTCGTTCAGCTCACGGCCCATGGCGAGGAGGAATCCAAGGCCGATGCTGGATTTGATCAATTCCGCGGAAACTGCGCCATGCCAGCCCAAGGTCCATCCCAGCTTTAGGCCGGTCACCACGTTCGGCAACGAAGCAGGCACAATGACGCGTCCGTACATGGCCCATCGTGGAGTGCCCAGCGTTCGTGCGGCGCGCAGGTAGATGGGCGGGATGTTCAGAATGCCATCGGCGGTGGCAATGGCCACGGCGGATGTCGAACTCATAATGACGACGAAATAAAATCCTTTGTCGCTCAGGCCGAAAATCAACAGCGATAGAGGGACCCACGCAGCCGTGGGCAACATTTGCAGGCCGAGAAAAAGTGATTTGAGCGTTTTATTGATGACCCAGCTTGTGCCCATCGCAATGCCGACAACTAAACCGATGGCCGCGGCGAGAAGGAAACCGAAGACCATGCGAAGGAGTGTGGTCTTGACGCTGGGCCATAGCAGATTGTCCTGGCCCAGTTCGATCAGCCGGTGGATAACTTGCACCGGCGTCGGAAGTAAATAATCCGGCGCGACACGCAGCGAAGCGAGCGCCTGCCAAAGAACCAAGAGCGAGAAATAGAAGCCCGCGACCAGCCATCCGCTTTTTTTCGACGTGGTTTTCATGGCCGGTTTGCCTGAAGTCGCGTTATCAGATCCTGCGCGTAGGATTGCACCTGCGGGTCGCTGTAATTGCGCGGACGAGGCAGGTCAATTCGCATCTCGTGAATGACGCTGCCGGGACTTCCCGAGAAAACCATGACGCGATCTCCCAGGCAGGCGGCTTCCTGCATTTCGTGAGTGACGAAGATAATCGTCTTCCGAGTTTCCTGGTGAATGCGTTGCAACTCCGCGTAGAGCTCAAGACGAACCACCGTGTCCAAAGCCGAAAATGGTTCGTCGATTAAGAGCAGGCGTGGGTCGGGAGCCAGCGCTCGCGCCAGGGCGACGCGTTGCTTCATCCCGCCGGAGAGTTCGTGAATATTGGCTTTTTCATATTGTTCGAGGTGCATCATGCGCAACAGGGACCTCGCCTTTTCACGGCGCGCGATGGGATGCAGCCAATTACGCTTCAGGCCGTACGAGACGTTGTCGATGACATTGAGCCACGGGAACAGCGCGTGCTCCTGGAACATCATCAAGCGCTCGGATCCCGGTTTGACCACATCTTTGCCATCGAGCGTAATTTTTCCTGAGCTGGGTTGGATGAAGCCGGCAATCAAGTTTAGCAGGGTCGATTTCCCGCAACCCGATGGCCCGACGAACACGACCAGTTCGCCCTTTTCAACATCCATGCTGACCGGGGCAAGCGCTGGCACGGATTTTTGCGCATTCGTTTCGAAAGTCTTCGAGACGCGGTCGACCACGAGTGTGATCTCCTTGCCATTACTTTGTGGGGCGGCGGTGGTCATTTGGTGCCTGCGGCAACAGGCGGCAAATTCTTCTGATGCAAAACCTCGTTCAACAAACCCAGTTCGTAAATACCTCGCAGGTCGGGCTGTTGCCGCAAAAAATGGATCGTGTGCGCTGCTTGCGCCTGTTTATCCAACGAGCTCGCAATCGGATCCCACGTCAACTCGACCCGGTCGAGCGCTCGTTTAATGACGTCCTCGCGGAGGGCGCGACTGGTTTCCTTGCGGATTTGTTCGTTCAGAATGACAGCGGCTTTGGCTTTGTTGGAATTAATCATCTGGGTCAGTTGAACGTTGGCTTCCAATAGTTTTCGAACGGTGTCGGGTTGTTCTTTGAGAAATTTGCGAGTGACGACCAGATGTGTTGTTACATATTTGCCCTCGGGCCAAAGCGTCTTCTCTTCCAGAAAAATTTTGCCGTTCGCTTCGATTTCCAATCGTGATACCCAAGGCTCAATGGTCCAGGCGGCGTCGATTTGTTTGGTCTTGAACATTGTGACCTGGTCGGGATTGGAAAGCGGGATTATGTCGACGGTGCCGCCTTGGACTTTCGGCTGGAGCTTATTTTCCAACAGCCAAATACGCGCAGCGACGTCTTGTGAGTTCCCAAGTTGCGGCGTGGCCAGTGTTTTTCCTTTGAAGTCGGGGATGTTCTGAATTCCCGAATCACTCCGAACCACCAACGCCGACCCGCCACTAGCTGCGCCAGAAATGATGACGAACTTTTCGCCGTGCGATTTAACGTAGCCGTTGATGGTTGGACTTGGGCCGATATAGGTGGCGTCGATGGCATCCGCGAACAGCGCTTCGATTGCGGTCGGACCGGCATTGAACGATTGCCAGTGGACCTCGACACCGTTGTTTTCTAAATAGCGTGTTGCGCGCGCATAAAGCGCCTGGGCGTGGGTGACGTTTGGGAAAAAGCCCAGCCGGATTTCAGCCGCATTTGAATCGTTCACGGCAATGAGCCACGCCATCGCTCCAAAAAGAACGACACGTAGACGTTGCAGTTGCGGGTGCGCACGGGTCATTAACCAAACAACAGTAACTCAAGCTGTTCGTTTGACAAACCTCAGCCGGCTTTGCTGCTTTCCCTGAGGGCAGCTCTTTGGAATTACGAGTCGTGCCAACTTGCATTTCGGCTTGAGCCAGAGCAACTTTCCTTTGCTATGCAGCAGCCTGTCTCGTCCGTTGAACTTACTCGTGACTGTGAAGCCGTCCAAATTCCGGCCGGCACCACCGTGACTTTAAAGGCGGGCACGCCAGTTGATATCACCCAGACCCTCGGCGGAAGTTATACCGTGCATTGCAGCGGCGGCCTCTATCGCATCGCGCCGAAAGACGCCGATGCACTCGGCATAACCGAAGCAAAGAGCCTGGCAGAAATGGTTGCCGAACGGCCGCAGGCTTCCGGACCGGTCGATGAAAAATTGGTCTGGGATACTTTAAAGAGCTGTTTCGATCCAGAAATTCCCGTGAACATCGTCGATCTTGGACTGGTTTACGACATGCACATTGAACCGATGCCGAGCGGTAATAGCCAAGTGAAAGTGAAGATGACTTTGACGGCGCCGGGTTGCGGTATGGGAACCATCATCGCGTCGGATGCGCAGCAGAAATTACTTTATCTCCCCGGAGTCGAAGAAGCGTCGGTTGAAATCATTTGGGATCCTCCGTGGCATCAATCGATGATCACCGCGGATGGTCGAAGAATCCTTGGTTTGGAATAAGCATATGAAAACACTTCTCACGTTGGTCGCCTGTCTTTTCGTCGCGCTGTCAAGCAATGCCCAGGACTGGGCCAAAGCGCGTCTCGCCAAATCGCCACGTCATCCGGAATGGGCGAAGGTGAAACATGGGAACCGGACCATCGACTGTTTCATCGTTTATCCAGAGGTGAAGGACAAGGCGACCGCGGTTCTCGTCGTCCCCGAGGTGTTCGGAATGACCGATTGGGTGCGCAGTGCGGCGGACCAGGTCGCTGCTGCTGGCTACATCGCGATAGTGCCGGATCTATGGTCGGGAAAACAATATGAGGATGTGAACGGCGCAATTAAAGCGACTTACGCTCTGCCGGAAAAACAAGTCACAGCCGATTTAGACGCAGCGGCCAAATATGTTCTCAGTTTGCCGTCGTATAACGGACAGCTCGTCGTCGCGGGATTTTGCTGGGGCGGCGGACAGTCGTTTAAATATGCGACGCACAATACGAAGGTGAAGGCGTCGTTCGTTTTCTACGGATCGCCCGCGGACAAGAAAGAGATGGCGAAGATTCAATGCCCGATTTACGGATTCTACGGCGGCAATGACAACCGCATCACGTCGACGGTGAAATCTACTGAGGAACAAATGAAGGCGTTGGGCAAGGATTACGAACCGGTGGTTTATGAGGGCGCCGGCCACGGTTTCATGCGCGCAGGCGAAGCTCCTGATGCCAAGCCCGCTGACAAAAAAGCCCACGACGAAGCCTGGCTGCGTTTGAAGGACTTGCTCAGCAAATATAAATAGGCGCGGATTAACCTTCGGTAATCGAAGCAACCTTTGCCGCTGCGGCTTTGGGGAAGGCGACTAAAGCCCGGAACGTCCATTCTTTATGCGCATCAATAAACTGCGCGTAATCAGTCGTGGTTCCGAGCTTTTCCCCCTGCGCGTCTAGAATGTCCAAAGTGACTTTGACACCAAACCGCTGTTTATCGGTGTCGTTGCGAATCGTGGCGACGGCGTAAATCAGGCGGCTCTTTGGAGATTTTTCGATCGTGACCGGGCCAGGTTTGAGGCCGTTCCATAAATCCGGTTCCGGCTCAAGCTTTGGATGTGTCGCTACTACGCTCGTCGATTTTAATTTGGTATCTATTAGTTCCGTCTGTTGTCGCCGTAACTCGCCAAATCGCTTCAACAAAACGAATCCCCCAACGAAAACCAATACCACGACGGCGATGATGATCCAGATCAGGGGCCTGGACGACTTTGGGGTTGCGGCGATTAGTTCTTGATCCGGCAGCGTGACTGTTTGCGCAGAGCTGGCCAATTGTGTTTTCTCCCCGCAATGCGGACACCGAATCCATATGCCCACACCTTCGGATGGAAACTCAATGTGTCCGCCGCAGTGCTGGCATAAACATTTCGAATGAAGCTTGGTTTCAGACATCGACTATTTTCTTAGACGGAAATACTGCGGCACTGGTGACATCGGCAACGCCACGACAAATTGCGAACCGCTGTTGGCCGGTGAATTCGTCACCGCGCTCCAGTTGTTGGTCGATGAAAGATTGGTCGACGTTTGCAGGCTAAAGCCGGTCGATGGAGTGGGCCACGCGATTTGAATTTGGGTGCTCGTGTTGGTTATCTGCAACGTCGGAACCGGCACGGGCTGCGTTGCCAGCCACAATGACGCGTTTAAAATGAGAATGCCTGCGGTCGTGCTGGAATCGGCGTAGCCCTGGCTGAAAAACAATGAGTCGCCGGGGTCGCCTGTGCCGTCGTCAAATGGCGAACTGTCGCCCGAAGCGACGACTTTGCCGCTGCCATACGTCGCATAGACGATCACGCCATTGTTATTGCCGTGTGTAGAACTGCTCCACATCGCAATTCTGGCACTTGAATTTTGCGCGGTATTAATCGTGATGCTTGAGCCGTTGTTATACGGGAAGTCGACGCCGGTTCCGGTCGGCCCATGCGTGATAGGATCTGACGCGTTGGAATCGGCCTGCGCAAAGTCACCAGTGAGATTGTCGCCGTTGAAAGAAATGCCGAACGGATTGTTCGCGACCGAATTTGTCATCAGGGCGTTGAGCACCTGAACGGCATCTGCGCCGTCGTTATTGCGATCGGACGCTCCATGGTCGGATACGATAAACAAACCGCCGCCGTCATGAACGAAACTCACAATGGCAGCCTTTTCAGTCGCTGTGAAAAGTATATTCGGTTCGACAAGCACGAACACATTGTAATTGGTAAGGTCCTGTGGATTGGTGCCGTCCTTGTAAGTGATGTGACCGTTGTAAGGCAACGTTTCGATGCTGTGCCCGTGCTTCACCAAATCGACCGCCCACGCCGAAAGGGCGCCTTCCCAATATGTTTCCGCCGTGTTCGCGGTGATGCCCGAGGCTGCAGGCGTGGGATAGCGTTGCGGATTGGATTCGGAACCGGCTCCGGGTGTGCCCGAGCCATCGCTCGCGGCGCTAATTTTTAAATTGTGCAGATCGGCATCGATGACCCAGTCGGCATTGCCGGCCATTTCAGCCTTGGTCGCGTCAAAGAGAAAAACGGCGGCAGAACATGGGATGGCAGCCGTAATAAGTAAGACGAAAGCAAGGGCAAAGGACAACGACCGCATCTGGCGATTTTGGGCTAAATTCCCATCAACTTCAATGTTTCCCAGCGCAAAGTTAGGTCATCTGGATAAGTGAGCGCGCCAAAAGCTTTGCCATTGCCCCGTTAGCCGATTATATACACCCAACTAAATTTATGCCGCCACGCGACGATTCTGCCTCAAAACCAACGGGCCATAGTTCGGGACTAGCCACTCGGACTGGGAAAAAACTTCTCGTCGCCAACCGCAGCGAAATCGCCATTCGCGTTTTTCGTGCCGCCACCGAACTCGGCTTGCGCACCGTCGCGATTTACGCGCAGGAAGATCGCCTCAGCATTCATCGTTTTAAAGCGGACGAAGCGTATCTGGTTGGCGTCGGCAAAGGGCCGGTCGGCGCTTATCTCGACATCCCCGGAATCGTGGCGCTCGCGAAGGAGCATCAAGTCGATCTCATTCATCCTGGTTACGGTTTTCTTGCTGAGAACGCTGAGTTCGCCCGCGCTTGTCGTGCGGCAGGCATTGAGTTCGTTGGCCCGCGCGCGGATTTGCTGGAGTTGATGGGTGACAAAGTTGCCGCGCGCGCCCTCGCCAAACGTGTCGGCGTGCCAACACTTCCCGGCACGGAAGAGCCTGTCGAAGACCGCACCAAGGCGTTGAAGATCGCCAAAGAAATTGGGTTCCCGCTGATTATTAAAGCGGCATTCGGCGGCGGCGGTCGCGGCATGCGCGTTGTCCACAAAGCCGAAGATCTCGAACATCTTCTCGATGAAGCTCAAGGCGAAGCCGGCCGCGCATTCGGTAATCCGGCGGTTTTCCTCGAAAAATACATTCCGCGCGCCAAGCACATCGAAGTGCAGATTTTGGGTGACCGTCACGGCAACGTGCTCCATTTGCATGAGCGCGATTGCTCGGTCCAACGCCGTCACCAAAAGGTTGTCGAGATTGCTCCATCAGTTGGCCTTGACGACAAGGTCCGTCGCGAACTTTGCGAAGCGTCCGTCCACATGGCGCGCGAAGCCAAATACGACAACGCCGGCACCGTCGAGTTCCTTTACGATATCGATTCGAAAAATTGGTATTTCATCGAAGTCAATCCGCGCATCCAGGTCGAACACACCGTCACTGAAGTCATCACTGGCGTTGACCTCGTGCGCTCGCAGATTTTGATCGCGCAAGGCCACACCTTGCACGACGCCCAGGTCAATCTTCCGCAACAAGGTCAGATTCCGCGCATCGGCTGCGCTGTCCAATGCCGCGTCACGACCGAGGATCCGGAAAATAAATTTACTCCCGACTACGGCAAGATTCTCAATTATCGTTCGGCTGGTGGGCTCGGCATTCGTCTCGACGGCGGCATGGGCGATTCCGGTTCTGTTATCACGCCGTTTTACGATTCCTTGCTCGTCAAAATTACAGCTTCGGGCGCCAGTTTCGAAATGGCACTCGCGCGCATGGATCGTGCGTTGCGCGAATTCCGTATCCGCGGCGTCAAGACGAACATCCCGTTTCTCGAAAACGTTATCTCCAATCCAATTTTTCTTTCCGGTCAGGCAACAACGACCTTGATCGATACCACGCCGGAATTATTCACGTTCAAAGGACGCCGCGATCGTGCGACCAAACTTTTGAATTTCCTTTCCGACGTTGTCGTTAACGGCAATCCGACGGCCAAAGGTTACGTGCCCAAAAGCGCTCTGCTCTCCGCGACCGCGCCGTATAGCGATCGCAAACAAACTCCGCCCGCAGGCACGCGCCAGTTGTTGTTGGAACTTGGGCCCAAAAAATTTGCCGAGTGGACACGCAAACAAAAGCGTCTTCTCATCACCGACACGACCTTCCGCGACGGCCATCAATCCTTGCTCGCGACCCGCGTTCGCACCTATGACATGCTGGAGATTGCCGACGCTGTCGCGCGACTCACGCCTAAATTGTTCAGCCTCGAAATGTGGGGCGGTGCGACCTTCGACACGTCCATGCGTTTCCTCCATGAAGATCCGTGGGAACGTCTTCGCCAACTGCGTGCCCGCATTCCGAACATCTGTTTCCAGATGCTTTTCCGCGGTTCCAATGCCGTCGGCTACTCAAATTATCCCGACAATGTTTGCGCCGGGTTCGTCAAACACGCCGCCGCAAATGGCATCGATATTTTCCGGATTTTCGATTCGCTCAACTACGCGCCGAATTTGAAAGTCGCCATGGAAGCCGTGCAAGACACGCACGCCATTTGCGAAGCAGCGATCTGTTACACGGGCGACATCCTTGATCCGAAGCGCACGAAGTATTCGCTCAAATATTACATCAATTTCGCGAAGGAATTGGAAAAGATGGGCGCGCACTTCCTCGCCATCAAAGACATGGCCGGTCTCTGCCGTCCGTTCGCGGCTTATACTTTGGTCAAAGCGCTGAAGGAAGAAGTCGGCCTGCCAATCCATTTCCACACGCACGACACCAGCGGCATCAACTCCGGTTCGATCGTCAAAGCGAGCGAAGCGAACGTCGACGTTGTAGATCTAGCGATCGCTTCGATGAGCGGTTCGACCAGCCAGCCGAACTTAAACGCCATCGTCGCCACGCTCGCCAACACCCCGCGCGACACAGGTCTGGACCTCAATGCGCTGAACAAGTTTTCCGATTATTGGGAGCACGTCACCACGTTCTACGCTCCTTTCGACACCGCGCCGCGCAGTGGCAGCGCCGAAGTTTACGAGCACGAAATGCCCGGTGGCCAATACACCAATTTGAAGGAGCAGGCCGCGAGCATGGGCCTGGGCCAACGTTGGCACGAAATCGCCCGCACCTACGCCGAAGTCAACGAGCTGTTTGGCGACATCGTCAAGGTCACGCCGAGCAGCAAAGTCGTCGGCGACATGGCCATGTTCCTCATCACGCGCGGCATCAAGCCCGCCGATGTCTTGAATCTCGACCCCGGCACCACGCCGTTCCCCTCGTCCGTCATCGACATGTTAATGGGCAATCTCGGCCAACCGGTCGGCGGCTGGCCGAAGAAGGTGCAGAAAATTGTCCTCGGCGATCGCAAACCGTTACGCGGCCGCCCCGGCGCAAGCCTCAAGCCGTTGAACCTCGACAAAGTTCGCGACGAGGTTGCTGCAAAAACAAAACGCCCGGCCGGCGACGACGATCTCTACAGCCATCTAATGTATCCGGAAGTGTTCACCGAGTTCGCCCGATTCGCGCGCGACTACAGTGACGTCAGCGTCTTGCCGACGACTGCATTTTTCTACGGCCTCAAGCCCGGTGAAGAAATTTCTGTCGACATCGAAGAAGGCAAAACCCTTTTCATCAAACTGATCAACGTCGGCGCGCCCGACAAAGACGGCCGTCGCACCGTGACTTACGAGTTGAACGGCATGTCGCGCGAAGCAACCGTTGTCGACAAATCTCTCGGCATTAAAGCGAAAGCCCGCGCCAAAGCCGATCCAGCCGATCCACAGCAACTCGGCGCACCGATCCCCGGCCTGATCACCGCGTTGTCTGCCACCGTCGGAGCGAAAGTCGCGAAAGGCGAAAAACTGGTCACTCTCGAAGCGATGAAGATGCAGACTACCATTTACGCTGCGACAGACGGAACTGTGGATAAGGTTTTTGTCGCGGTTGGGGACACAGTGGAGAGCAAAGATTTGTTGGTGAAGCTGCGCGCCTGAGCTATCTCAAGCCTGCTGGTTGATTGACCATTATGGGCCGGTGCACAGAACGCCAAACTTTCCGAAAAATCAGAAAAATGGGAGGAGCAGAGGTCACGATACCGAGGCCAATCCAAATGGCGGTCAGCAGATGATCGCCGCCACGGTTCTTTAGCCACTCCGGCATCGCGGGGCTCATCGCGAAAAGTTTGAAGCCCGCGAACCAGCCAAAGAATATTATTCCAGCGACAGCCAGCATCGGGAACAGCAACGCGTCAAACACCGCAAGACCCAAGCCATATATCGTCCCTGCCGATTGCCGAATCTTAGAAATCGCAACCCAGCCGCACAGGGTTACTCCAATCGGTGCGCTACCTGTGACAAGCAGGAGTATCCAATTTGATCGCAAGGCAAACCGCCATGTCGGCTCGATTGAAGTGTTCGAAGGAATTGGCATCGAGACTGTGTGCCAAAAAACTGGGATCAAAATGATCGGCACCATCAACACAAACAACACAGCCCAGACGGCACCCATAATCGCCGACCGTGAAAAGTGTGGTGTTGCCGGCCAGTTCGCCCATCGCTCCGCGTTCTGCCCTGAAATGTGTTTCTGTTGAGCCCACCACGGGCGCGACTCATCGGCAGACTTCGCCGAAGCAGATGGAGCTTTGCTTTGAGCGCCCGGCGAGCTGACAACCGTCTCTACCTGGGTCTTCAGTTCACTTGCCTGCTGATACCGCAACTCCGGTTCTTTCTCCAACGTGCGCAAAACAATTTCATCGAGGCGAATGTCGATCTGGACCTTTTTCGATGGCGCAGGAAAACGCCCCAGCGGCAATTCGCCCGTGAGCATTTCGTAAAACACGACGCCGAGCGAATAAATATCCGCGCGGTGATCCACTTCGAGCGGCTTCTCCAATTGCTCCGGCGCCATGTATTGCGGCGTGCCCATCATGCCGCGGCTTTGCGTCAGGCCGAGACCGGTGATTTCGCGGCCCAACATTTTGGCCAGACCGAAATCAGCGATCTTCACGCGCCCCTTTTTATCGACGAGGATGTTTGCTGGTTTGATGTCACGATGAACGACGCCTTCGTCGTGCGCATATTGAAGCGCGTCGCAAATTTTTGGAACGATAGCAAACGCCTCTTCCGGCGTGAGTCGCTTCTTCGCGAATTGCATCTGCGACAGATTCAACCCGTCGACGAATTCCATGACGAGATAGTAAAGCTCTCCGGCTTTCCCAGATTCGTAAACGGCGACAATGTTTGGATGGTTCAAGCGCGCGAGGGCGCGAGCTTCGCGCGCGAAACGTTCCGCGAATGCCGGGTCGCGACTGAGTTCAGGTGAAAGGATTTTCAGCGCAACAAATCGATCAAGCTGCGGCTGGCGTGCTTTGTAAACCATGCCCATGCCGCCCTGGCCGAGAAGTTCGATAATCTCGAATTGCGGAAAAACTTTTGTGATTTCCGAAATCGGCAGTGCTGAAGACCGATGGTCCGCAGCGCCTGCCGCCTGCGTTTCGAAAGCCGCCCGCGCAAGGCACTGCGGGCACAGCCCTTGCGGGGCATCCGGTGCCATTTCGGTTCGACACTGTGGACAGATGCGACGTGTGGCCGATGGCATGATCGGAGGCGTTGCGTTGTTGGACGAACCGATGCGTCTCCAAAACATCACGATTACGACAATCGCCACAATCGCAAGCGTGGCCATCACCACTAACGAAAACAAAATGATGACTAGTTCCCCGCCGCTGAGCCCCAGGACGCCCATGATTGGATTCAATTGCATAACCAAGTGTTTCCCGGCATTCGATGCCGGAGTTTATCTCTTTCCACCCCTTACAGAAGAAAATCCGGTCGAAGGTTACGAAGTTTTTTCAATTTGTTTGCTACGAGAGGCTGAGTGCGGAAAACAGATGCCTCAGTTCTTCTTCAACTTCCTCGCGCGTGTTTACCGTTTCCGCAATTTCCGATCGCAGCACTTCGCGGTAACGCTGCCGTAGGCGATGAGCTGCCACTTTGATTGCGCCTTCGCTGCTATCGAGCCGTTTCGCGATCGTTGCGTAAGCGGCGCCTCCCTGATCCCCGCTGATCGTCGACTTTAATTCCTCGTACAGTTGCCGCTTGCCCTCAGATTCGTATTCGGCGGCCAATCGTTGTAACGTTCGGTCCAGCAAAGTCATTGCCCAACGCCGTTCGAAAATCTTGTCCGCGCTCAGGCTATCCGCTGGTTCGAAACGATACGTATTCTCCGCCGCATCCCGATCAATCGAGATCACCGTCTTGCCGCCTCCGCGCTTCTGCGCATTCGCGCGGTCCCATTCGTTCGCTAAAAAATGTTTCAACGCCGCGACCAAAAACGATCGGAACTTCCCTTTGGCCTGATCGACGTCAGCGAGGTAATTGCGCTCGAGCAATCGCGCGAAAAACGCCTGCGTCAAATCCTCC
This sequence comes from uncultured Verrucomicrobiae bacterium, assembly GCA_963702845.1. Taxonomy (GTDB): domain Bacteria; phylum Verrucomicrobiota; class Verrucomicrobiia; order Limisphaerales; family Palsa-1400; genus JAICXV01. The sequence continues at coordinate 5,627,642 of OY969763.1, forward strand.
GCATCGTGCGGATTGCGACCTTGCCGCCGCACGAAGGCATAGAGTGGATACCAATAATTCCGGCACAACGTCTCCAGTGCTTCGCTCGATTGCGGCGAATGCTGGTCACGCGCCGACAGAACCACCGACCATCGCGTCGCCGCGAATGGAGCGCGCCCGGAAGATTTAGGTTTAGTTGTGGTCACTGCTTGGGTTAGTTGGTCAGTCGACACTAGAGAACGGCCTCACTAAGTTCAAACCGGATTTTGATTGAGACTTCTCCGCAACGTGCTCTCCTCTTGAACGATGAACAAATTCACAACCACCATTTTGTTCGCTCTTATTCTCTGCACGTCCATGCGCGCCGCCGAATGCTTCGAGAAATACACCTTGGGTTATGACGCGCCGACCGACGCCAAACTCCAAGCCGCACTCGAAAAAATCGATTCCACACTCCGCACGCAACTCGAAATAAAACCGGACCAGCGCTCCGTCGGCATTCTCGACTTGAAAACCTGCCGCCTCGCCATGATCGATCCCGACCGTGGTGACTATGCTGCCAGCGTCGCCAAAGTCGGTATTCTACTTGCCTATTTCCAGCTCCACCCCGAAGCGGCCACCAACATCGACCCCATCGCCAAACACGAACTCGGCCGCATGGCTAAAGCGTCCGACAACGAAATGGCCTCAAAATACTCCCACGAGCTCGGCCTCAAAAAAATCCAATCCATCCTGAACAGCTACGACCTCTACAATACCAACCACGGCGGCGGCATCTGGGTCGGCAAACATTACGGTAAAGGCACCGAACGGTTCGGCGACCCCATCGGCGACAACTCACATGCCGCGACCATTCGCCAACTCCTGCGCTACTTCCTCTGGCTCGAACAAGGCAAACTCGTTTCCCCCGCCGCGAGCAAAACCATGCGCGACATTTTCGCCTCTCCCGATATTCCGCATGACGACATCAAGTTCGTGAAAGGCCTCGCCGGTCGCAATCTGCAGATCATCCGCAAATGGGGCACCTGGCAGGATTGGCTCCACGACAGCGCCATCGTTACCGGCGCGAATCGTCATTACATTTTGGTCGCCATGACCCGCAACCCAAAAGGCGACGATTACCTCGTCGAACTCTCGAAACGAATCGACGACACGTTAAGCGCGTCTCAATAATAATAATAACTATGAACCGTCTTCGGTCATTCATCGTATGCTTGTTACTGCCGTTGTGCATGCAGGCAAAGGACCTCTATCCCATTCGACCATTGTCGGAGAAAGAATTGTTACAGACTTACACGATGATGCTGCGGGACGCCTGCCGACACGGCGACCAATTCTTTACCAATGTAGCCACTGATCCACGCATGGGCCGCTGGTACACGGGGGCTAGCGGCGAGCAAGGCATTCGTCCCATGTGTGGAATGGTCCTGGCCAACGCCGCGCTTTTGAAATATTCCGACATCCTCACCCCAGCCGAACGCGAGGAATACAAAAGCAAAACTCTCGCCACACTCCGTTACCTTACCTCCACTCATGTGACCGGCACGCAAAAATGTCCCGACGGCAAGCCATGGGGCAATCATTGGCAGTCCGCATTTTGGGACGCAACGGCCACTTTTGGCGCGTGGCTAATCTGGGACGATCTCGATGCCCAGTTACAAAAAGACGTCGAACGCGTCATCGCTCACGAATCCGACCGCTTCCTCCCCACCAAACCGCCCGGTGGCAGTTTCAACGATACCAAAGCCGAAGAAAACGGTTGGAATCTCACCTGCATTGCCATGGCCGCGAACATGTTTCCCAATCATCCACACGCGTCGCAATGGAACCAAAAAGCCATCGAATACATGATGAACACTTTGTCCGCGCCGCAAGACGCCAAGGACAACACGATCGTCGACGGCCGTCCGGTCCGTGAATGGTTTTCCGGTGCCAATGTCCATTCCGACTTCACCTTGGAAAACCACGGCTTCTTTCATCCGTCTTACATCGCCTGCAGCTCCTATTTCCTGACGCAAACCGCGATGTATTACACCTACGCGCATCAATCCGTCCCGCAGGCGGCCAACCATCATCTCCTCGACACATGGCACCTGTACCAAAAATTCATCCTGCCCAATGGCGAAGCCGCCTATCCGCAAGGCATGGATTGGGAACTTCACAATTTGCCTTACTTTAACCTATTCGCATCACTTGCCAGCTATCAGAAAGATCCGCTGGCTGCGCGCCTGGAGTCCCAATCGCTTCAACTCTTCCACGCCTGGCAAGAAATGTCTGACGACGGTAGCCTCACCTTTCTTGGCTCGAGATTCGGCTTCACCCGACACGCCTGCACCATCGATCAGCTCACCTGGGCCTTTCTCGCCCACAAAATTTTCGGCCCAGCAACTCGGGAAGTTTCCGCGAAAAAAGCCGAATCGATCGTGGACGGCGTGCATTCTTACGATGACGTCAAACTCATCACCCAACGCAGCGACAAGGAATTCGTCTCATTTTCCTGGACCAACTACGTCATGGGCATGCTCGTCCCCATTGCCGCAGGCCACGAAACAAATCCGGACTTCACCGCTCCGATCCGCGACGGATTCGTCGGCACCTTCGAACCTTTGCCGAAACGTTCGAAACCCGTCGCTATCGAACACAGTTGGAAAAAGACCAAAAAAGGATTTGAAACATCAGGAGTCCTGCTCCTGAACGACGGCGCTTTGAAACAACAGCTTGGCGTTACCACTGTTGGCAAACAAACCGTCGTCTATCAAGATCGCGTCACCGCCGTTCACAACGTGAAAATCAACGAGGAACACGGCATCGCCCTCGGCATAGAAAATGACCAAATCACCGGTGGCACGAGAGTCGTTTACCATCAAAGCGGCTCAACCACTTTCAACCAGGCTTCACCGCAAATCCCAACCGTCATTCCCGGTTCATGGGCAAACGTCGACAGCCGCCTCGGCCTCGTCATCATTTCCGGCTCCGGCATATGCTATAAGCAGGCCCAAGGCTATTCGCCCGGTATCTCGATTTGTCAGGACATCCTCTACGGTTCGTTCGCGGTTCATCCAGGACAGTTCAAAGCCGGCGAAGAAGTCGCCCACCGCGTCGCCATTCTTTGCGCCGAAGTCACTCCGGAACAAACCGCTGCCATTGCTCGATCCGCCCATTTGGAACAGCGCGGAAACAAACAAATCCTTCGCTTCAAGCTTCCCGAAGGCACATCCACGGAACTTCAATTGCAATAAAGTGCGTGTCACGCCGAGCCCGCGTAAACGTATTCGGCCTTCTTACTTGTTAGTTGCCGTCGTCCAAACCGGCGCCAGCCACGCCACTGGCTGCTTTGGATTCGCTTTCGGAACATCGCCGCCACCAGCACTCCACACCCGTACAAAAAATAGCGCGCGTTCGCATCCTGAATGGTCGGGCTCCAATGCACTGCAAAGGTTGGTTCGGGGCTGAAACTTTTCACAACCTTCCCGCCGTCCTTTACGATATCGATTTTCGTGATCTTATCCTTTGCACGCGTCGTGTCTGGATCGCTCACTTCAATCTCAAACTGAAAACTGTTCGACTTGTCGAGGGTCGAGCCCATGATCGCGCCGTTCACGGTATAACGACATTGGATGTTGCGATCCAGTGCCGCATATGTGCGCCGGTTTTTCATCCCGTCCAGAATCGCCGCCTTCGTTTTATTGGTCGCTAACACAAACGTCCGCGACACCAGGCTGACGATTCCCTCCGTGCCATGGTTGTCATGCCCGCACACCGGAGAAACTTTCCAGCCATGATCCAGCGCAGCAATAAAGCCCGCGTAATGAATGTGGTCCTGCCCGTTGATCACCTCCAACATCGTGATTACATCGGTTACCGCGTTGTCGCGATGCGACCAATTGTCGTATTGATGCTCGCCCGGATGATTAAACGTCGCGACCACCGGCCCGTCGCCATTCGGTTTCGCCGTCGCCAGCCATTTATATAAGAACGGCAGATCAACACCCGGGGAAAACGCATTCAAGTAAGCCGCCGAATTGATGACGTTGATGTGTCCCTTGCCGCCGGGTCCGTTGTTCTCCGAGTGCTCATAACCGGCGATCGCTACAAAATCACAGTCCGTCGCCTCTTGTGCCTGCCGTTTCGTCGCGGTCCATGCTGCGTTCGTAGGACTGACGGGGTGAAAGGGCGTGTCTTGCGAATGATCGCTGGTGACGTAAAAATCGTAACCATTCTTTCTCGCAATCGCGTAATGAACCGACGGCGGTCCTTGAACTTTCTGCCAGTCGGGTCGCAGGACCATGTTTTTTGTCGCTGTCTGCACGCCGTCTTTCGAAACCTGGACTAAAGACTCCTTCGGGCCCGGCGCCGTGTTCTTGGCCCGCTTGAATTGCGCCCCGTGCGACGTCGTAAAGGAGGTATGCGCATGTGTGCTCCCCACGTAAATCTGGTAAGCGGTAATGGGCAAATTCGTCTGTCCGGCGGATAACTGGACGCCCACAACACACGCCAGAAAAACAAAAACAATTCTAATCACGACTATTGAGACGAAAGCATAGACTGCTTGGTTGCGAAACTATGTGGTCGGATCGAAAAACTCGGAGAAGCCGAGTCGAAAGCGAGTGAAAAGTGGTGGCAGGAGGCGGAATTGAACCGCCGACACAAGGATTTTCAGTCCTCTGCTCTACCAACTGAGCTATCCTGCCCCGGTCGTTGAAGTCTACGAGTCAAAATTCAAACTGCAAGGAGCAAAGTAAGTTGCGCGATTCGTCGCGAGTTCGGAAAAACGAATTACCGACCTCATTGACGGAAAAAACGAAAACACCCGTTCACCGCTCGCGCGGCTCCGTCGAGCCCGGTTATTGCTTCCCATTGAACTTGCGGTTGACAATTTATACTGTTTACAACCAGTGACTTGCGTCAAAAACGGCCTTTTCCCTGTTGACGGTGCGTTCAACCGGCCCGTAAGCTATATTCTTATAGCGGCGTGGCTTGCCCAATTGCAGTTGCTGCCGCGATAATTTTATGTCTGAAGGATACTGTGTTAAATGCAAGGCGAAGAAAGAGATCTCTGACGGCAAAGAAGAGATCATGAAGAACGGTCGCAGGGCCATCAAAGGCAAATGCCCCACTTGTGGCACCGTTATGTTTAAAATTTTGGGTGGCAAAGCCACTCCGGCACCGGCTGCGGCTCCGGCACCGGCAGTCGTAGATAACAAAACTGGAAACGTGCCGAGCTGAACGAACGAATTTTACCGATCGATATGTCCCAACAACTGGCTTACGTCATCATTACACCTTACACGCTGCACAAGTCCCGCACTGGCGGGATCCTGGCACGTTTGATCACCCGCACCGGTCTCGAACTCGTCGGCGCGCGCATGTTTTCGCCCAGCGCGGAGCTAGTGAAGCAATATTCCGAAGTCATCATTTCCGCCAACGACCCGCAGGATCGCAAAATCCAGGAACTGATTCGCGATTACATCCTGCAAAATCTTTCGCCCGATCCGAAGACCGGCAAGCGTCGCCGCGTCATGATGCTTTTGTTCCGGGGCGAAGAAGCCGTCCGCAAAGTCCGCAGCGTCATCGGCAACATCAGCGCCGAGCGTCGTGGTGGCGAAACAATTCGCGATACCTACGGCGACCTTATCATCGACGAGCAGGGCAGCGTGAAATACTTCGAGCCCGCCGTCCTTGCCGCTCCGAACGTCGAAGAAGCCGAAGTGAAGCTTAAGCTTTGGGCCAAGTTTTCCGATGCCGACGGCGGCCTCGACTGATAAGACCTTGACCTATCTCCCTGAGGAGAAACCGCAGCGCACCCTGGTGCTCATCAAGCCGGACAACTTCCGTTTCGCCACCGGCCGTCCGGGTAACGTCATCGATTTCTTGTCCCGCACCGGCCTCTACATCATCGGCATCAAAGTGCTGCGCATGAGCGTCGCCGACGCCGTGGATTTCTACGGCCCCGTCCGCGAAGTCCTGCGCACCAAGTTGAAAGACATGGTCGCCTCCAAATCGAAGGTTGCGTTGGAAAAAGAATTTGGTTTCAAAATCAGCGCGAACGAGGAAAAGCAACTCGGCGACATCCTCGGGCCTGTTTTCGGCGACAACCAATTCGAGAACATCGTCAAATTCATGTCCGGCCGCGCCCCGAGCGAAACCGACGAAGCCGGTCAGAAAAAGCCCGGCACCGAAAAGTGCATCGCGTTGATCTACGAAGGCGTCGAAGCCGTCCGCAAAATCCGCGACGTCCTCGGGCCGACCGATCCGTCGAAAGCGCCTCCGGGTTCCATCCGTAAAGAATTCGGTTCGAACATCATGGTCAATGCCGCTCACGCGAGCGATTCGGAAGAAAGCTCCGCGCGCGAAATGAAGATCGTGAAAGTGGACGAGAACAACTTTCGTCCGGTCGTCGAAGAATTCTTCGGCAAGCTCTAGTTGTTGAATCAAATCTCAGCGCGCGTCTTTCTTTGAGGGACGCGCGCTTTTGTTTTGTTCCAATAGCTCTTGAGCCATTGGAAAAGAGTAATGCAGGAACCTCGCGAGCAAGTTCGCTTACTTTAGCCTTCAGCCTTCAGCGTTTTGCCTTTTGGAAAGGTGGGGTGGCCGACGGGACTCGAACCCGCAACAACCAGAACCACAATCTGGGGATCTACCATTGATCTACGACCACCAACCAAGGCCGAACAAGGTATGTTTCCCGCACCCCATCGTCAAGCCCGTCCTACCAATCAAAAACGGTAATCGCGTCGAGATCTTTCAGTTTATCGCCAACTTTGATCTTCGGCGTCGTCCGCCCGTCATAATCCAAGACGCGGTGTCGCCCACCTTTCTCGACCGTGAAAAACAACGGATCGACGATGGCCGATAGAAAAAAGCTCGACGGCTCCATCTTGATGAGGATCACGGGCAGGCCCCTCGCCGTCGTTTCGCCCACCTTCATAAACTGAATTCCGACGGTTTCCGCACGCGACAAAGCGATGTAGCGGCACTTTACAGCTTTCCCGCTCATCAGTTCATTCCAATGCGCGACCAGGCATGGATTGACCATGTCATTACTAACTGTGTCCGCTGTAAACGTCTCACTGCCCGTTTTGTGTTTGGTGCCGGAAACATAGTCGAAAACAATCTTCGTCTCGTCGCCCTCGCGCACTACTTTCGCTGAACCCCTGCCGTCGGCCTGCAAATCGTCCACCTCGCACGAAACCAATTGGTCGCCTTGATAAGTCACACGTTCCCGTGCGGCAACCTTGCCCTGTGGCGTGGTGAATTCGCGCGCGACCTTTACCAAATTGCCGGCCTCGCTGAAAGTTCGCGTGAGCTTATAAAGCACAACTTTGCGATTCGAGTTGCGCGCGTAAATTGTCGCCGTCCGAAACTCCGGTTGCTCGTATTTTGACGTCTTTTCGTCGGCAACCACGGTCCATGCAACTATCAACAGCAATACCATCACAAATCTCATCGCTGTTTCAATCGGCCATTTTGGCAATCATTGCAATCGAAAATCGCCCCTGTTTGCTTGTAATGGAGAACCACCTGTCGCAAATTGGGAATACCGCTCCTGTTATGACAGTGCCCAAACGTGTTTCGAGCCGAGCCCCGTCCGGCTTCACCCTCATCGAACTTCTGGTCGTAATCGCCATCATCGCGATCCTTGCCTCGATGCTGTTGCCCGCACTCGGCCGCGCCAAAGACAAAGCCAAGCGCATTGCCTGCCTCAACGACACCAAGCAAATGGGCATCGGCAGCCAGCTTTACGCCGATGACGATTATCGCGGTGCATTGACCGGCGTCGGCAACTTCATCGACGACGATTTGAATTGGCTCTACCCGAGCTATGTTAAGAACCTCAAAACGTTCATTTGTCCCGGCACCCAGAACGTCATCGCCAACAAACCAACTCCTTGTCAGGGCTTCGGCGACCCCAACAACGGCACCGGCCTCTCGCCGAATCCGGGTCCTGCGGTGCCGTTCTATTCGGCGAACCGCAGCGTTCCGGACCGCATGCACGAGTATCCTAACTACATCACGCAACTTTCGGACAACGCGTTAAAGGGGCGCGAAGACAAGACCGGCGGACACAGCTATGAAGTTGGTGGATTCTTGCACGCTCAATCGTTGACTGGGCCGGTTGGGACCCGCAAAACGCAACGCTCTGTCGTCGGCTACACCTATCAACTCAACTACACCGTTTATCCTCAGTACAACGTCTTCAACACGCGCGCGGGCGCTTCGGATATTTGGTTGATGTACGATGCTGATGACGGCGATCCGGCCGACCCGACCCGATTGAACGAAGACTTTCCTGACCAGGGCGATAATCACGGAATTCTCGGCGGCAACGTTATTTTCGCGGACGGTCACGCGCAATGGGTGACCCGCAAGCAGTATCTGCCATCGTTCATCCGGGGTTGCGACGAAAATCACGGCGCGATTATCGGCGGTCTGCCTTGAGGGTAGGGCGCCTGCTCCGCGCGCGCCGGTTCGTTGAACGTTCGATATTGGACGTTGGAAGTTCGACGTCGTCTTCCTCTGCAGTGCTATCTGCAAAAGTTGCGCACTTTTTGCAAAGCTTTTCCAAATGGCTATCGGTTTCGCTTTTGGCTCTCGACTTTCGACCTTCGACCCTTCGACTTGCGTTGCGGCTTGGCCGCGCTGCGCCGCAGTGGTGAGTTCAGCTCCCTAGTAGTACTTGTTCCGGTAGTAGGTGATCTTCAACTGCTCATCTGGCGGATACATCGCCGAGAACGCGTCGACCATATCGGGAATTCTCATCAACATCCACGGCGACAGATAATGCCCGCCGTTCTTGGTGTAAACGATGTTGTCCGCGACATAGACCGACGAGTGGATGATCTCGCCGTTCGGCTTGGAGAGAAACACCAGGTCGCCGTAGCGAGCATCGGTGAAAACCGGGTAATAATCGGTTTCCAACGTCTTGCGCACCACCGCCGCATTTGTAAACGCGTTGTCTGGAGGGTCCTTGAAAAAGTTAAACGACGTCCAATGACAGTTGTCGTGCTCGAGCGGTTCCATCGACGGAAACGCGAACGTGTAAAGCCGTGATGACGGCGCGGGCGGCAACAAGTTGATTAAAGAAATGCGCGCTCCGCCGGGAACTTTCGTCAGCGATTCGAACAATGGCCGTAAATCTTTCTCCAGGCCGGCGTGTCCCCAATATTTTAACAACTCGTCCACATTCGAGTTCGCGTCGATGGACAATTTCAAGAGCAACGTCGACCGGCGCGAGACCGCTTTTGCTAAACGCCGCTTGTCATCGTAGGTCTGCAGCTTGCGCAACACCAAAGGCAGGTCCGCAAAAAACTGCAGCTTGCCGTGCGGGTAACAAAGTTGTTTCACCAACGCGATCGTCTCGTCCGACACCCCGCTCTTGTCGAAGAACGTCTTCATGTCATCCGACGGGAAGAAGAACACGTCTTGTTGCGACGAATTTTCCTGCCATTGCCCAAGCATTTTGTAGATGGCCTCGCGCGCCGGCGGACGCAGCGAAATGATCGTATCCATCGGTGCGGTTACGAACACGCCGTTCTGCACGGTGTCCCACTTTGCATTCGCAAGCTGGCTGTGCTCAGACGCCGTGATGCCGGCGCGGTCCAGAAGCGCGAGGGCCGTGTCGCGATTCATGCCGCCGAAGAACCAGCGCGAGTCAGTCGATTCAAACGCCTGGATCGACAGAAACTCTTCCGGCGTTTCGATCTTGATCGGAATGTATTCCAGTTTTCCCCATGGACCTGGGTTACAAGGCGTGGCTCCTTCCGAGGAGGCTCTGGCGCTCCCTGAGTCGGTGAGGTGGCGCCAATCGTACTTCGCCAGAAAAAATCCGGCGGCGATGAAGTAAGGGATGATCAGCACCAACAGCAGCACCAACAAACCTTTACGAGGAATCTCGATGTGGATGCGGCATCCGCCGGAACCAGCGTCTGCTTTCTTACGTTCGTTGGACTGACTTTTAACCATCTTCTCTTGGCGACGAAAAAAGCAGGGTAGCTACCACCTCACGCCGCCACAAGGGAAAACCCTACCAGCTTTGTAGCCGCCGACGTAAGTCGGCGGATTCGCAACGCGCCCTCGACCTTCGACTATCGACCCTCGACCTTATTTCGCCCCTTGATCAATCCACGCGCGCAACACACCGACTTGTTCCGCCGTCAACGGCTTTGGCGGAGTGAAATTGTGTCCACCAGGGCCACCTTGGCCATTCGGACGAGCTTGGCCATTTTGACCAGCACCACCACCGGGACCACCAGGCCCGCGATTCTTGCGTTTCGGCGGCATCGCGACGTCCTCGTTCACTTGCGCGGCGGCGGCGACCATCAAGCTTTTCTTACTGTCACCGGGCACGACGATCTTGCCGTCGTCACCACCTTTGAGAATGGCTTCTTTACTGTCGAGGCGCAGATGCGCTTTCGGCCGTTCGGAGCCGTGACAGCGGACGCAGGAGGCCTTCAACAGCGGCGCGACATCCTTTTCGTAGGCCAGGCCTGTTTTGTCGGACGCAGGCGGCAACTTGCTCACGTCAATTTTCGAAATGTCCCAGGCCTCATCATGCTCAGCGGCGAAATTCGATGTGGCGGCCGCAATCAACAGACCGATCGTCAAAAATGTCTTCTTCATAAACTTAGTAAGCTGCGTATTGAGAGTTATTTAAGCACAACATGCGTTGTAAATCAAACAGCAACCGGTAACGCCGACTGGCAGTCGGCTGTATCGCTCGCCGTCCTCTTCCCACTGTGCCTCTTGCGAACCGGACGTTCCGGTGCCTCTGTGGTGAATCCTCCCACCTTGGTGTTCTTGGTGCCTTGGTGGTTAATTTCCCACAAACTCCAACTCCATCCGCTTCGGAATCAGCCCCGCCTCAAACGCCTGCCCGAGAAACCTTCGGATCGCCTCGCGCCCCTTATCGCCATAATCCAGCGTCCAATGATTCACATACATCCCGACAAACTGATCCGCGAGCTCCTTGCCCATGTCGCGCGCATACTGCAACGCGTGCTGCACCGCTTCCGCGCGATGATCCAGGCTGTATTGAATACTGTTGGTGAGAATGTTCGAAATCGCGCGACGCTCCGCCACCGGAAACCGTTTATGAATCACATTACCGCCGAGCGGCAACGGCAACCCATCGTTGTTGCTCTTGAACCACGCGCCAAGATCCTCGCAAAGCTCCAGCCCTTCGTTTTTAAAAGTGAGCTGGCCTTCGTGAATGATGAGGCCGACTTCGGCTTGGCCGGCGCGAACCGCCGCAAAAATCTGGTCAAACGGAACGACGACGTAATTGATATCCTTAGCCGGTTTGCCGAGCCAAAGTTGCAACGCCAGAAACGCACTCGTCATCGTGCCGGGCACCGCGATTTTTTTCGTAGCGATCTCCGCTTTCGAAAACTTCTGTTTCGCCACCAACATCGGGCCGTAACCATCGCCCATGCTCGCCCCGCTCGGCAGCAGCGCGTATTTATCGCTCACATACGCGTAGGCATGGATGCTGATCGCCGTCACATCCAGCTCCCCGCGCGTGGCCCGTTCATTGAGCGTCTGGATATCCTGAAGAATGTGTTCGAATTTATATCCACCGGCGGCAATGCGATCCTTGGCCAACCCAAAAAACATAAAAGCATCATCCGGATCCGGCGAATGCCCTAGAGTTATCACTTGCGACATAAAGGCAAAATTAGGTAGGGACGACCGGCTCGGTCGTCCGCTGCCGCCAGTCTGAGGCCGGCGAGTGGAAGTTTCAAGTTTCCTCCCGAACGCTTCGCATCGGATTAAGCGTCGATACGGCGAAGCTTTTGGAGTGCGCCAGTCCCCTGGCGCTTTTTTGAACGGACTAACATTCGGTCCGGCATCGAAGTCGTCCAATAGCGAATGCCACGACGCGACCTTTGTCCATTCGGGACTTATTCAATCCCGATTCCTTACCCGGCGTTTCAACGCCGGGCTGCATCTGTTGTGCCTTCGGCACAGAACGTTTCCCTCGCCAAGTAACGTATTGAAACCAACCACGCCCCGCCACATCCTGCGCGACGGGCATGGAATCCAATCCGCAAAACGACACACATTCGAAACGGCGCAAGAAACTCATCCTCGTTCTCTCCCTGTTCATCGTCGCGTTGATGGCGGTGGCGGTGGCCATGATTTTCGACGCGGACGACTCGTCTTCACCCATCCAATTCACGGTGGCACCCTTGCGCTCACCAGATGTTCTCAAGCCGACTTTTAACATCACCAACCTTTGCGACAGAGGCGTGCTATTAAACCTGCGTTTGGAATGTCAGACCAATGGCCAATGGGTCGCCTGGCCGTTTCAAGCGCCCGATGCGGGCACCATATGGTCGAGCATCCAGCTCTCAAAGTGGAAAGTGATGCTCAAAAAGCACGATGTCACTTCGACCCTTCCTTTCGAGGCTCCAGAAAACTCCATATCGAACCCGCTGCGTATGCACCCACTGCGTGTGCGTGGTTTTGTGGCCAGAGAAACGGTCGGCCTGCCCAAACTCGGCGAACGTGTGCAAACCTATTTTCAATACCACAATTCAACGAATTCGTCGTTGAGGCAAATGGCGTGGAGCCCGTATTTCCGCTCGTATCCCGCGCCCGCGGAATTCGTCACCTCGCCCTTCTATATGACCAACGCTCCAACGACCTTGACCATCACCATGGGCGAAAAATTGTACGTCAATAAACCCTAGCAATGAAGTAGCACCAAGCGCCTGCGCTCGCCCCTTCCAAAACCGTCCGTCAATTATAATAGACCCTCACAAACGCTGCCCATACGATAAGCTTCGTGTCAGGATTCTTCCTCATTTGCTTCACCTTATGCTGGTCTGCCGGAGCGCTGTTCTTTGATGGTCTTATCGTTCGCTCCAACTACAAGCTTCGGGACGTGAACCACCCCTGCGCTCGATCTCTTCCAAAATCCTCCGCCATTTATAATAGACCCGACCAAGGGCGGCTCCTACGATGGGATCGTGCCGGTTTTAGTTGCATTATTTTTGTCTGCAATTGTGCTGTTTTTCGACGGACACGTCGCTTACAGCGCGTACAAACAGCATGAAGCTGCCTCCTACCAGACAGTGACGGGTACCATCACGCATAGCATCGTTAGCGCCCGGCGCGGTTCCAAAGGCGGCACCACCTATTCAGCGGATATCGGTTACAGTTACCAGGTCGGTGAGCAAAAGTATTTCGGACAGAAAGTGCGCTTTGGCTTCAACATGGACGATCGTTCTCATGCTTATCAAATCGTGCACAGCCATCCGCCGGGCTCCGAGGCCACGGTTTATTACAATACCATGAATCCGGATGAAGCCATCCTTGAACCCGGATTCGACGGCAGCGACCTGATGATTGTACTGATTCTCACGCCCTTTAACGCGCTGATGATTTGGCTCTGCGGCAGGGCGATCGATTGGTTACGCGCCAGGAAGTTCCACCCCATTGCCGGGGGCGCAAAACTGATTTTCGATGACCTGACCATCCGCGCGCGCCTGCCGCGATATGGACCCTTGGTGTGGGGCCTCGTCGCCACTGGCGGGCTTGGCTTGATTTCATTTTTTGTGCTAGAGGGTTTCATCGGCATGCACCCGAGCTGGACGGTTGGGACCTCGGTAATTGCCGGAGTTTACGCGGCGGGTGTGATCGCTTATTTCTGGCAATGGCGCGTCGTGTCTTCAGGCGCGGACGATCTGGTCATCAACAAATATACCCGGACGTTGTCGCTGCCGACGACCTTCGGCCGCAAAAATCCGATTACCGTGGACATATCCGATATCCAATCCATCTGGGTGGAAACGATCGAGCACCGCGGCAGCAGAGGCGGTGCAACCTATAGTTACGCACCGACCTTGCGCCTGTTACGCAGCAACCATTCGGACCAAAAACTCGCCGACTGGCGCGATAGCTTGAGAGCCGACAACTTCGCCCAATGGCTCGGCAAAGAAATCGGCGTGGCCGTCGAACTGAGCGATCGGTCAAGCCCGACCATTGCTCCTAAATCGGGAACTGATATTGCGAAATAAACAGAACGCGCCGCCTCACAGCGTTTGTGATTCGAATCGAAATCCTATATTCAGTTGACATGGCTTCCCAGATGGAAATACGGACATTTCGTGAGTTTGTGCCTGATCCGGAACTTCGTTACTGGGCGCGCTACTCTTTCGCACATGGAAAAGGGTCGGTTCTTAGTATTGACAAGTAAAAGCCCCTTTCTCGATCGAGTGATTCTTGACGTCCGCAACAAAACAATTAAACTACTTCACATCAATCTAAGTAGATTGTGAATAGACGGAAATGGAAATCGACACGATTAAGAATGCAACCCGCAACAAAAACGCGAACGAAGATCAACTTCGTCCTGTCCGCCAACCTGAAGGTGGACACGGCGAAGATCGCGCTTTCGTGCCCTCCTGTCCTGCGTAGCCTTGGCGAAGCAGGATCGTGCGTTGATGCGGTCGCGGACGTTGGCGTTGCTGTTGTGCCTGAGGCTCGTGGGGGCCGGAACTTCCGCCAGGAAAATATCACTAAATATCACCACCTATCACTAAATATCACCCAAACTAAAAAAATTCAGCGCGTTCGGTTTGGCCGAATGCAAACGAGCTCACATCTTCCGTATCGTTAATCCGCCCAAGCCACCGTTGCAGAACCGCAACAAAAGTAGAAACATTTCCTTCTACAAAGTTTCTCCACTTGGCAACTAATTGCCAGAAGTTGAAGGAAGTTGCCGGAAGTAGAAACATTCCCGCGATATTTTTGCAGAGTGTGGACTCAGAATCTACTGACCGCGACGGTTCGAAATTGAGTGGTAATGTTTCGGCGGGCCTTGATGCTCGTGACCAAGCTCACCACTGCTCCCATTGCCAACCAACTACCGATGACCAGCGCCGGACCTTCATTCCCCATTCGTGGTTCGCAGATGATGAGAAAGAAAGTCAGCAGCCAGCCGGGCGCCAGAATTTGCAGGATGGTTATGATGACGGCGTAATGGTGCTTGCGCGATTTGATCGCGCGCCACATCGCCAGCCAGGCCAGCCCGGGAAAATCGAACGCCAGCGCGAACATCCCGCCGAAGAAAATCATCCCGAACGCCATGAGCGTCTCGTTGCCGGTCGTGTGCAATTGTTTCGAGAAATTGATAACGCAAAACATCATGGCTGCGTTCATGGCACACAGCACAACGAGCACTCCGCGAAATTGCCGTTTCAACGCCGCGAATTGGCCTATGAGGATTTCTTTGATCTGGATCGGTGTGACGAGGAGAAGTTCGAGCGCGCCGCTTTGGCGGTCTTCGGCGAAACGGCGGCTGGCTTCGAGTGCGATGAAGATTTTCGTCGCGAGATGAGCGGCATAGGCGGTGAAAAAAGCGGCACAAAACAAAGCTTCGTTGCCGGACTTTCGCGTGACGGACAGGAACAGAAAGCCAAGCCAGATCGGCACGAGAATTATCAATGTGGTGCGCACCTGCCGGCGCGTCCGGGAGTCGTGCATGCACAAGTTGAAGATTGGGTTGGCGTTGTCGAAGCGCGGCCTTGAGCCCGCTGCTCTGCGAAATAGGGATTTGAAACGGGACAGCAAATTCGGCGTGTTTGCTTCGTTGTGCCATACGCGCGGAAGCAAGAACGTCGCGACGGCGAGGCAAGCCAGGGAAATACCGAGCAAGGTCCACAGAGACGACCAATAAGCAGGCAAACCGTAGCGAGTAGTGTAGCCCGATGAGAAGGCTTTGATGTAGGTGTAAACGGGACAGGGCCAGAGCAGAAAATTGAAGGCGTTATCGGACGGGATTCCGGTTGTTCCTTTTTGGGTAGCGAGCGCGATCAACCACCAAAGCGCCGGCATCAATACGGAGAAAATAAACATCGCGGCAACGGCCGCGGTGAGGGCGTCCTTGGCCTCGCGGCTGAGAACGGATGCGAGCAGGCCAATGCTCAATGAGAAAAATGCGGCGAAGGCGAAGGCGAGTAAGAGTCGCGCAAATTCGGAGCCGGTAACGCCGCCGACCAGAATCGGTAAAGCAAGCACTGGAAAAACGGCGAGTAGTCCGAAGAGAGCGTTGAGGGATGAGCCGGCGAGTTTACCGAACAGCACATCGTAAGGTTTTAAATCGGTGAGGAAGAGCAGGCCGATGGTGCCGTCGCGTTTTTCGGAGGAGATGCAATCGGCGGTTAAAAACAAACCGGAGATGATGGTGAAGGCCAGGGCCAGCATACCACAGGCATTGAGCAGACGTTGGCCGATGACGTGTTGAGAGACGTTGCCGCTTACTATGAGAACGAGGGTGAACATCGCGACCATCACCGCCGCCGCACCGGCGCGTGTGCGGTAGGTGGACGGTTGGCGCGCTTTAACGATCAGCTCTCTGGCGACGACAGGGAGAAAGGTCATTTGCTGTCGCTTAATGTCTCAACTGTAAAATGAATGGGAAGGGTGAAGTTTGCGGGGAACTTCTGCGGAGTGCGGACTGTCCGCACTCCGATGGAGAAAGGCGGACGACGCAGCGCGTCGTCCCTACCGCGAAGCGGCGCTCGCGGAGCGATCGCCCTACCTACCTACGCCGGCTTCTGGTCTTTGCGCGGGAATAGCGGGACCGCGTCGTTGACAACGTGGCCGACCGGCAAGGTCTTCGCCAAGTCGGAGAACAGGTGCGTTGGTTGTGCGATGCCGAGTTGTTGTTGAATTTTTTCCGACGCGCCGGGCAGGACGGGCCAGAGCAGAATCGCGATGACGCGGGCGGCGTCGGCCAAGGTGTACATGACGTTGTCGAGCGCTGCGGCTTTGGCGGGGTCTTTGGCCATTTTGAATGGCTCTGTCTGTTGAATGTATTGGTTGGCGCGCGTGACCAATGCGTTGATGTGGACCAGGGCGTCTTGCAGGGCGTGCTTGCGATAGCACTCGATGACGTCGGTTTGGGCTTTGGTGATTTCGGTGGCCAACTCGTTCTTGCCCGCGGGCAAGGCGCCATTGCGATATTTTTTGATCATCGTCAGCGAACGGTTGAGCAGGTTGCCGATGCCGTTGGCCAACTCAGCCTGGTAACGCGCCTGGAAACTGGCGTCGGTCCAATTGCCGTCGGGTCCGATGTCGAGTTCGCGCACGACGTAATAGCGGAAGGCGTCGAGGCCCCATTCGTCGATGATGGCGATCGGGTCGACGACGTTGCCAGTGGTCTTGCTCATTCTCGCGCCGTTCTTTTGCCACCAACCGTGCGCGAGGATCTGTTTGGGTAAGGGCAGGCCCAAAGCTTTGAGCATGATGGGCCAATAGACGGCGTGGAATTTAACGATGTCTTTGCCGATCAAATGAATATCTGCCGGCCAGAGTTCGGTTTTCGGTGCGGAAGGCGGCGCGGCTTTTAGGACGCTGAGATTGGGATCGCCGAGTCCGCCGGGGACGGTGATGTAGTTTACAAGGGCGTCGAACCAGACGTAGGTGACGTAGTTAGTGTCGAACGGGACTTGGATACCCCAGGTCAGGCGCTCTTTTGGGCGGGTGACGCAAAGGTCTTCGAGTTTCTCTTTTTTGAGGAAGCCGAGGACTTCGTTGCGGCGGTAGCTGGGTTGGACGAAGTCGGGGTTGGTCTCGATGTAGTTGATGAGCCAGTCCTGGTGCGGCGCGAGTTTGAAGTAGTAGTTTTGTTCTTCGAGCTCGATGACTTTGCCGTAGAAGGGATCGAAGGTGCCGTCCGGCAAGCGGTCTTTCTCAGTGAGAAAGGTTTCCTGGCTCGGCGAATACCAGCCTTTGTAGATCTCTTTGTAGAATTGGCCGTTGTCGAAAAGGTATTGGAGGATGGCCTGAACGACAGCTTGATGGCGTTGTTGGGTGGTGCGGATGAAGTCGTCGTTGGAGAGGCCGAGTTTGGTGGCGAGTGCTTCCCAGCTTTTGGAGAGTTCGTCGCAGTAGGCTTGTGCGGTTTTGCCTTCTTTTTCGGCGGCTTGCTGGACTTTTTGGCCGTGTTCGTCGAGGCCGGTGAGGAAGTAAACTTCTTCGCCGAGGGAGCGATGGGCGCGGGCAATCACGTCGGCGATGACTTTTTCATAGGCGTGGCCGAGGTGCGGCTGGCCGTTGACGTAGTCGATCGCGGTCGTGATGTAGAAGCGTTTGCTCATTTGCTGTTGATACTGTGGCGAACGGTGTTGCAGTTGGCAAGGGGGGAGGAGGTCGAAGGGCGAGGGTCGAAAGTCGAGAGGCTAGCAATCAAACAAAGGCTTGCAGTTTGGGGCGTGATTTGGAGAATACGCGCCGCAACAACCAAAGCGGTGAGCCTGTGTCCGGCCTGCCACTGACAATGCAAATGTTTAAATGAAAAACCTGTTATCCCTTCGATCACAATTCGTCCTTATCACAGCCGCTACACTGGCCATCCAAGTTTCAACTCGCGCTCAAGATCCGACACCGGCTTCGAAAGGGCCGACGTGGCAAAGCAGCGCTGCCGCCGGCTTGACGCTCACGAGCGGTAACAGCGATACGGTGCTGGCGACGCTCGCCGCAACGACGGGCAAGAAATGGACAAATAATGAAGTAGCGTTCGGCGCGGACGGCGCTTACGGGAACTCTAAGGTAAATGGTGTCGAGTCGAAAAACGCGGCGAACATTCACGGGTTCGGCCAATACAATCGGTTGTTTAACGAGCGCCTCTACGCGTATGCGCGCGTGGAAGGGCTGCACGATGATATTGCAAAAATCCGCTATCGCCTGACGCTCAGCCCCGGTGCTGGTTATTATTTCATCAAAAACAAAACCACGGATCTGTGCGGCGAAGTCGGTCCAGGCTTCGTGGCACAACGTCTGGGGGTGGAAACGAAGGATTATTTTACGCTGCGTCTCGGCGAAAAATTTAATCACAAGTTGAGCGACCGCGCGCGCATTTGGCAAACGGCTGAGTTCCTCCCGCAGGTCGATAACTTGAGCAATTACATCATCAATTTCGAGATCGGTATTGAAGCGGATATCACAAAGGATAAGAAGTTGTCGCTGCGCAGTTATTTGCAAGATACCTACAACAGCATTCCGGCAGAGGGCCGTAAGAAGAATGACATGAAGCTGGTGACGGGAATCGCCTATAAGTTCTAAACATTATCAAGCACTCCTCAACCCTCTCTGCTTCGGCAGGGAGGGTTTTTTATTTGTGGATGGCACGCGCGGAGCCGGAACGTCCGGTTCGCCAACGCGCCCTACCTGCCGCGGCTGAGCTGCCGATGAATGATGGCAAGTTAATTGCTAGATTTTGATTATCAGGTGGATGCGACAGGTCATAAATAATTCTCATGGCATGAATATGGCTGACTTTAGTCGTTATTTATTTTGCGAACTAACTCGGAGGCTTTTTGCCTCACGCTGCATATTTGACGCATGTTACTGTCAATTAGACAGTTAGGTGCGATATGTGGAAGTTTTGTCTTTATAGGTATTTGCAGCCGTGATACAGTCGGCGGCTTTTTAAAATTTTATGGAAAACCAGATGATGGTTATCGGGGAAACTAATGTGGACATTAACAGGAATGTTACTGTCCAGAAAACGGGCTGCTTAACCTTCGCCGAGCGCGTGCGTGGCAAATTTGCGACGCTGCTGCTCGTGGTGGTGGCCGTTTTTTCGTCTGCTCAGGTCGTGCATGCCGCCGTGACGTATTCGTTGGACGGGCAGGTCAATGGCAGTTCGACGTGGGGTAACAAACTCAGTGGCTACAAGGAATTGGACTGTATGCCGTGTCGTGTGGACATGATCGGCGGGCCAGGGACGAATCTTGTGATTACGATTAATTTTCCTCGAGACAATGGGACGACGCCGTGCATTCAGGATCTTTATAGCTGGTCGTATTCGTCGAATGTCGTTGTGGTTTCGCCGCCTGCTTTGACGGTCTCAACCGGTAGCATATGGACATATTCATTAACGGTTACGGTAACGAACGGCGCGGAGGCGGACGTGTATTTCTGTGCGAGGTTGGCGGCTGGAGCCCATGGCATTCCGGGCACGTCGGAGAAAATAACCGGGACGGGCGGGTCGGTGCAGATTGTCAAACCAGGGGCGGGCTCCGGCACGCCGGATTTGTCTATCGTAAAAACCGGACCCTCATTGATTAACGCAGGATCATTTGTCACCTATACGCTTACTTGGTCGAACACGACCGCCAGCACTGCCGGTGGTGTTCAAATCACGGACTTTTTGCCAACCAATGCAGTATTCGTTAGCTGCAGCGGAGGTTGCACCGGCAACACGAATAACAGCACAATCGTCTGGGACCTAGGGTTGCTCGCAAAGGGAGCGAGCGGCATCGTTTCTTATACGATGTTTGTTTCTACCAACACCCTGAACGGAAGTTCCGTGGTGAATACCGCGACAATTCTTACGGCCGACAACGATTCAAATAGCGCGAACAATACTTCTACGGTCACGAGCACGGTCACGAGCGGCTGCGTGGCCGCGTCTATCGGCGCCCAACCTGTTTCGATTGTTGTATGTCCCGGGACGGCGGCGACCGTCAGCGTTGGCGCAAACGGGACGACGCCATACGCGTATCAGTGGCAAAAGAACGGAACGAATATTTCGGGAGCAACCGCGAGCGCGTATACGATTGCGTCAGCGTCGGCTGCGGATGTTGCCTCCTACTCGGTGGTTGTGACGAATGGTTGCGGTTCGGTGACGTCGTCCGCTGCTACGGTGACGCTCTACACGGCCACGACTGCTTCGGCTTTGACCAACCAGATTGCTTGCCCGAGCAATAGCGTCGCATTCGCCACGACCGCATCGGGTACCGGGCCGTTTACGTATCAGTGGCAGAAAAATGGTTCGAACCTCACGACTCAGACCAACAGCAGTATAGCTTTGACGAACGTGTCGGCAGCTGATTCGGCCACGTATAGCGTGCTCGTGACTGGCAATTGTAATTCAGTGACCAACAGCGCAACGTTGACCGTCAATACACTGGCGAGCTCGGCTGGCTTGACCAGCATTACGAATAATTGTTCGGGGACGACCGCAGCGTTCACGGAAGTCGTCTCAGGAACGGGACCGTTTACGTATGTGTGGAAGAAGAACGGCGCAGTAGTGAGTGGACAGACGAGCAGTTCGTTTGTGATTCCGGCGACGGCCACGACGGACTCGGGAACCTACGCCGTTGAGGTGACCGGGTCGTGCAATAGTATTACCAACAGCGCAACGCTCGTGGTCAGCACGGGAACGTTTGGGACGGCGCTGACCAATTTGGTGCTTTGCCCAGGTAACTCGGCAAGCTTTAGCACGGTTGCATCGGGCGCGGCTCCGTTTTCTTATCAATGGCGAAAGAACGGCGCCAATATTTCGGGGCAAACCACCAGCGCATATAATATCGGTTCTGTTTCGATCACGGACGCGGGAACGTATTCGGTCGAGATTACCGGCAACTGCAATAAGATCACAAATAGCGCGACGCTGGCGGTCAACACACTTTTGAGTGGTGGGTCGTTCGGCGGCCAAACGGTGTGTGTCGGCCAGAGCGCGACGTTCACGACCGTGCCGGCAGGTAGTGCTCCTTTCACTTACGTATGGAAAAAGGACGGGGTCGTCCAGGGCATTACGTCTAATTTGCTTACGGTTGTTTCAGCTACGACTGGCGATGCCGGAACGTATACTGTTGAAATCAACGGGCCTTGTAATTCGATTACAAACAGCGGAACTCTCACGGTGAACTCGGCGACGACCGCGTCGGCGTTGATCAGTCTGACGAATTGTCCCGGACAAAGTGCGACATTCAGCACGGTGGCTTCTGGAACTAGTCCGTTCACGTATGTTTGGAAAAAGGACGGCGTCGTTCAGAGCAGCACGAGCAGTTCGCTGACTGTGGCGTCTGTTTCGGGTGGTGACGCGGGAACTTACACCGTCGTGGTGATGGGCGCGTGCAATTCAGTAACGAATAGCGCGATGCTGGCGGTGAACACCGCGACGGCGGCGACTGCTTTGAATGATTTAACGAACTGCGTCGGGCAGAGCGTCGCCTTTACGACAGCCGCTTCCGGCACTGGACCTTTTACATACGTGTGGAAAAAAGACGGCATTGTGCAGGGCAGCACATCGAACACGTTGAGCGTTGCGTCTATTGCAACGGGGGATGCCGGATCTTACACGGTAGAGATTACCGGCACGTGCAACAGCGTGACGAACAGCGCGACGTTAATGGTGAACACGCTCACCACCGCAACGGCATTGACACCAATTATCACCTGCGAAGGTCAGAGCGCGACTTTCAGCACGACTGGTGCCGGCGCTGGGCCATTGACATACGTGTGGAAGAAAAACGGCGTGAACCTCGGCAACAGCTCCAGCTCGTTGACGATTGCGTCGACGGCGATCGCGGATTCTGGAACTTACACCGTTGAAGTCACGGGCGTGTGCAATAGTGTGACGAACAGTGCGACGTTAACGGTTAATGCGCTCGCGACTGCGTCGGCTTTGAATAATTTGACAAACTGCGTTGGGCAAAGCGTTGCCTTTTCGACAGTCGCTTCCGGCACTGGGCTATTTTCATATGTGTGGAAAAAAGATGGCGTCGTCCAGGGGAGCACGTCGAACACGTTGAGCGTTGCGTCTATTGCAATGGCGGATGCTGGATCTTACACGGTAGAGATTACCGGCACGTGCAACAGCGTGACGAACAGCGCGACATTGACGGTGAATTCGCCGACAACGGCTTCGCTGTTGACGAGCCTGGTGCTGTGTCCGGGGCAGAGCGCGAGTTTCACAACGACTCCTTCGGGCAGTGGGCCGTTTACTTATGTGTGGAAGAAAGACGGCATCATCCAAAGCAGCGCTTCGGATACTTTGACGATCGGGTCGGTCGCGAGCGGTGATGCCGGCACATACACGGTGGAAGTGACCGGCACGTGCAACAGCGTGACCAATACCGCGACCTTAACGGTGAACGATCCGACGACGGCAACAGTGTTGAATAGTTTGACGATTTGCCCTGGCCAGAGTGCAGCGTTTGGGACGACGGCTTCTGGCACTGGACCGTTCACATATGTTTGGAAAAAGGACGGCGTCGTTCAGGCCAGCACGACTAATTTATTGACGATCGCTTCAGCGACGAGCGCGGATGCGGGCAGTTTTACAGTCGAGGTCGCCGGCGCGTGTAACAGTGTGACGAACAGCGCGACTTTGACGGTGAACGCTAGCACGGGCGCGACTGGCCTCGTGGATCTGGTGCTTTGTTCTGGCCAATCCGCCACGTTCAGCACGACGGCTTCCGGCACGGGTCCGTTTAGTTATGTTTGGAAAAAGGACGGCGTTGTGATGGGCACAACAACGAACACGTTGACGATTGCTTCAGTTGCGACGGCTGATGGCGGCATTTACACGGTTGAAGTCAGCGGTGCATGCAACACTGTGACGAACAGCGCAACTTTAACAGTCAACGAATTGACGACAGCGACGCCGTTGATCGACGTGGTAACGTGCGGACAAAGCGCGACATTTAGCACGGTGGTTTCGGGTGCGGGACCGTTTACTTACATTTGGAAAAAGAACGGCGTCGTCCAAAGCAGCGCGACGAATTCGTTGACGGTTCCGTCGGTGACGAGCGCGGACGCGGGCACATACACAGTGGAGGTCAGCGGCAGTTGCAACAGCGTGACCAATAGCGCGATGTTGACTGTCAACGCGGACACGAGCGCGGCGGCTTTGAATAATCAGGTTGTCTGCCCGGGACAAAGCGCGACGTTCAGCACGGTGGCATCGGGCAGCGGACCGTTCACTTACGTTTGGAAGAAGGATGGCGCAGTGCAAAGCAGCACCTCTAGTTCGCTGACGATTGCGTCTGTCGCGAGCGGCGATGCGGGAACATACACCGTTGAGGTGAACGGCGCGTGCAACAGCGCCACCAACAGCGCGACGCTCGCGGTCAACACGCCCACGAGCACGAGCGTCTTGAGCAGTTTGGTGGTTTGCCCTGGTCAAAGTGCCACGTTCACGACTGTGCCGTCGGGCACCGGTCCGTTTGTATATGTGTGGAAGAAGGACGGCGTTATCCAAGCGATTACCATGAATGTTGTGACAATTGCATCTGCCGCAGCTGCGGACGGCGGAACGTATACGGTCGAAGTGTCTGGTGTTTGCAACTCGGTCACTAACAGCGCCACGTTGACGGTGAGCGAAAACACGGTGGCAACAAGCCTCACGGATATCGTCCTTTGCCCAAGTCAGTCGGCAACATTTACGACGACTGTGTCGGGCACTGGACCGTTTGGATATGTCTGGAAGAAGGATGGTGTGGTGTTGGTTGGCGAATCCACAAACACGATCAGCATCGCCTCGGTGAGTGCAGCGAATGCGGGAAGTTACACGTTGGAAGTCACTGGGGTTTGCAATGCGGTTACGAACACGGCGACTTTGACAGTGAATGAGAATGTGAGTGCGACAGCGCTCAGCGATGTTGTGGTTTGTGAAAATCAACCGGCAGCATTTACGACGACGGCATCTGGCACAGGTCCGTTTGCTTATGTGTGGAAGAAGGACGGCAGCGTTCTGCCGGGTCAAACCGATAGCAGCGTCAGCATTGCATCGACTCAGGTAAGTGACGCGGGAATATACACAGTGGAAGTAACTGGCCTTTGCACGAGCGTGACGAACATTGCGACTTTGACGGTCAATCGCTTAACCACGACTTCTGATTTGACGAGCCTGGTTGTTTGCCCGGGCCAAAGCGCGACCTTCACGACCGTTGCTTCCGGCGCTGGTCCGTTCAGCTACGTGTGGAGCAAGGATGGTCAAACGATTGCCACTGAAACGGCCGACCACATCACGCTGGACAATGTCGCGGCAGCAAACGCGGGCACATACAGCGTCCACGTCACTGGCATCTGCAACAGCGCTGACAAGAGCGCGACGCTGACCGTTAATGAAAACACAGCAGCAACGAGTTTGACGGATCTCGTTCTGTGTCCCGGTCAGTCGGCAGCATTTACGACGGCTGTGTCCGGTACTGGACCGTTTGGATACGTGTGGAAGAAGGATGGGGTGGTGTTGACTGGTGAGACTACAAACACCATCAGCATCGGATCTGTGACGGCGGGCAATGCGGGAGCTTACACGGTTGAAGTCACTGGCGTCTGCAAGAGCGTGACAAACACGGCGACTTTGACGGTCAATGAAAACGTGAGCGCGACAGCGCTGAGCGATGTGGTGGTTTGTGAAAACCAATTGGCGGCGTTCTCGACGACGGCGTCGGGGGCTGGTCCGTTGGCTTACGTGTGGAAGAAGGACGGTAGTGTTCTGTCGGGCCAAACCGACAGCAGCATTAGCATTGCGTCGGCTCAAGTTGCCAACGCCGGGACTTACACAGTGGAAGTCACTGGTCTTTGCACGAGTGTTACGAACAGTGCGACGTTGACAGTGAATCGTCTGACGGCCACATCTGATTTGACGAGCATGGTTGTGTGCCCAACCCAGAGCGCCACGTTTACGACGGTTCCTTCCGGTACTGGACCGTTCAGCTATCTGTGGAGCAAAGATGGTCAGGTGATCGCAAGTGAAACGACTGATCACATCACGTTGAACAACGTGACTGCTGCAAATGCCGGCACCTATAGCGTTCATGTCACTGGTATCTGCAACAGCGTCGACAAGAGCGCGACGTTGATCGTGAATGAAAATACGGCGGCGACTGCTTTGACGGATATCGTGCTCTGCCCTGGTCAAGCGATGACGTTTGCGACGGTGGTTTCTGGCACTGGTCCGTTTGGTTTCGTGTGGAAGAAGGATGGTGTCGTTCTGGATGGCCAAACGACAAATAGCTTCAACATCGGTCCGGTTGCTGCGATTGACGCGGGAACTTATACGGTTGAAGTGACGGGCGTTTGCAACAGCGTGACCAATAGTGCGGTTGTCACAATTAATCAGAACGTTAGTTCGAGCGCCTTGACGGATCTGGTCGTTTGCCAAGGTGCACCGGCGATATTCTCAACAACGCCGGCTGGCACTGGACCATATACATATGTGTGGAAGAAAGACGGCGCGGTGTTGTCGGGCGAAACGCAAAACAGCCTGACAATTGCGTCGGCGGATCTGGGCAATGCGGGAACATATTCAGTGGAAGTGGCTGGCGTTTGCACTGCGGTGACGAATAGCGCGACGTTGATCGTCAATACCACGACGACGACTACGGATTTGACGAGTCTGACATTGTGCCCCGGCCAAAACGCGTCGTTTGGCACGATTCCTTCGGGGACTGGACCGTTTACATATGTGTGGACCAAGGACGGTCAGGTGATGGCGAGTGAAACAGCGGATCACATCACCGTCAATGGAGTCGCAGCGGCGAACGCGGGTACTTACAGCGTGCACGTGACCGGCACATGCAACGGCGTGGATAAGAGTGCGACATTGACAGTGAATGAAAACACGGCGGCAACAAGTTTGACTGATCTCGTTTTGTGTCCCGGCCAATCGGCAGCATTTACGACGGCAGTCTCTGGCACCGGACCGTTTGGATATGTGTGGAAGAAGGATGGTGGGGTGTTGACTGGTGAGACTACGAACACGATCAGCATTGCAACGGTCACTGCGGTCAATGCTGGGACTTACACGGTCGAAGTCACTGGTGTTTGCAATAGCGTGACGAATACGGCGACCTTGACGGTGAACAAAAATGTGAGCGCGACGGCGCTCAGCGATGTGGTGGTTTGCGAAAATCAATCGGCGGTATTTACGACGACCGCGTCGGGCACTGGGCCGTTGGCTTACGTGTGGAAGAAGGACGGTAGTGTTTTGCCGAGTCAAACCGACAGCAGCGTCAGCATTGCATCGGCTCAGGTAAGTGACGCGGGAATATACACAGTGGAAGTTACTGGTGTTTGCACGAGCGTCACGAACAGCGCGACTTTGACGGTCAATCGCTTAACCACGACTTCTGATTTGACGAGCCTGGTTGTTTGTCCGAGCCAAAGTGCGACCTTCACGACCGTTCCTTCTGGTACCGGACCGTTCAGCTACGTGTGGAGCAAGGATGGTCAAACGATCGCCTCTGAAACGGCTGACCACATCACGCTGAACAATGTGACTGCGGCCAATGCGGGCACCTACAGCGTGCATGTGACCGGGACATGCAACAGCGTGGATAAGAGCGCGACGTTGACCGTAAATGAAAATACGACGACGACGGCACTGACGAGTTTGGTGTTGTGCCCTGGTCAAACGGCGACGTTTACGACCATAGCTTCTGGCACTGGCCCCTTGAGCTACGTGTGGAAGAAGGATGGCGTGGTGCAAGGCAGCGCGTCCGACACATTGACGATTGGTGCGGTCGCGAGTGGCGATGCGGGAACTTATAGTGTGGAAGTGACCGGAACGTGCACGAGCGTGACGAACACGGCGACGTTGACGGTGAATGAAAATGCTACTGCGACAGCACTGACGAGTTTGGTGCTCTGCCCTGGGCAGCCTGCAACCTTCACGACCGTTGCTTCCGGCACTGGTCCATTGACGTATGTATGGAAGAAGGACGGTGTTGTGCAAGGCAGCGCAACCAACGCGCTGACGATTGCGGCTGTCACGAGCGCTGACGCGGGCACTTACACAATTGAAGTCATCGGAACATGCACGAGCGTGACAAATTCTGCGACGTTGACCGTGAACGAAAACACGGCGGCGACGAGTTTGACTGATCTCATTTTGTGCCCTGGCCAATCCGCAGCATTTGCGACGACTGTGTCCGGCACTGGACCGTTTGGGTTCGTGTGGAAGAAGGATGACGTGGTCTTGCTTGGCGAGACCACTAACACCATCAGCATCGCAACGGTCACTGCGGCGAATGCCGGCATCTACACGGTTGAAGTCAGCGGTGTGTGCAACGCGGTGACGAACACGGCGACTTTGACGGTGAACGAGAATGTGAGTGCGACAGCGCTAAGTGACGTTGTGGTTTGCGAAAATCAATCGGCGGCGTTCTCGACGACGGCGTCGGGCACGGGTCCTTTGACTTACGTGTGGAAGAAGGACGGCAGCGTTCTGCCAGGTCAAACTGATAGCAGCATCAGCATCGCATCGGCGCAGGTAAGTGATGCGGGAATGTACACAGTGGAAGTCACGGGTCTTTGCACGAGTGCGACGAACAGCGCCACGTTGACTGTTAATCGTCTGACGACGACATCTGATTTGACGAGCCTTGTCGTCTGCCCAACTCAGAGCGCCACGTTTACAACGGTTCCTTCAGGCGCCGGACCGTTCAGCTTTGTCTGGAGCAAAGATGGTCAGGTAATCGCAACCGAAACCAGTGCTCACATCACGTTGAACAACGTCACTGCTGCCGACGCAGGCACATACAGCGTCCATGTCACCGGCATTTGCAACAGTGCTGACAAGAGCGCCACGCTGACCGTTAATGAAAACACGGCGGCAACAAGTTTAACTGATCTCGTTTTGTGCCCCGGCCAATTGGCCGTATTTACGACGACGGTGTCTGGCACCGGACCGTTTGGGTTTGTGTGGAAGAAAGATGGCGTGGTGTTGCCGGGCGAAACCACCAACACAATCAACATCGCCTCGGTGACAGCGACGAATGCGGGGAGTTACACGGTGGAAGTCAATGGCGTTTGCAACAGCGTTACGAACACGGCCACTTTAACGGTGAACGCAAACGTGAGTGCCACAGCGTTAACGGATGTTGTGGTTTGTGAAAATCAACCCGCAACCTTCTCGACGACGGCATCCGGCACCGGGCCGTTGGCTTACGTGTGGAAAAAGGACGGAACTGTTCTGCCAAGTCAAACCGACAGCAGCATCAGCATTGCATCGGCTCAGGTAAGTGACGCGGGAATGTACACAGTGGAAGTCACTGGTCTTTGCACCAGCATGACGAACAGCGCCACGTTGACCGTTAATCGCCTCACGACCACATCTGATTTGACGAGCCTTGTCGTCTGCCCAACTCAGAGCGCCACGTTTACAACGGTTCCTTCTGGTAGCGGACCGTTTAGCTTCGTCTGGAGCAAGGATGGCCAGGTGATCGCAACCGAAACCACTGACCATATCACGTTGAATAATGTGATTGCTGCAAATGCGGGCACCTACAGCGTCCATGTCACTGGAACCTGCAACAGCGCTGACAAGAGCGCCACCTTGACGGTGAATGAAAATACGGCGGCGACTGCTTTGACGGATATCGTGCTCTGCCCGGGTCAGCCGGCCACGTTCTTAACCATTCCTAGTGGCACTGGTCCGTTCGCCTACGTGTGGAAGAAAAATGGAATTGCGCAAAACAGCACGTCTAATTCATTGATTGTTCTGTCGATCACCAGTGGCGACGCGGGCACGTATACTGTTGAAGTTTCCGGCACGTGCACCAGTGTGACAAATTCTGCGACGCTGACCGTGAACACGAACACATCGGCGACGGCGTTGGTGGATATCGTCCGGTGCCCCGGCAGTTCCGCTGTATTTAGCACGGTTGCGAGCGGCACTGGGCCGTTTACATATTTGTGGCGCAAGAATGGCACCGTGGTGAATGGCCAATCCGGCAGTTCGCTCACGATCGCTGCTGCCACGTCAACTGACGCTGCCGCGTATAGTGTTGAAGTCAGTGGCGTTTGCCATAGCGTCACAAACACCGCATCGCTTGTTGTGAATACGAACGTCAGTGCCACTCCGCTGACCGGCATCAACGCCTGCCCCGGCACGACCGCTACTTTCAGCACTGTCGCTACCGGCACCGGTCCCATTACTTACGTTTGGAAAAAGAACGGCCAGATTCTCAACGCCCAAACAAATCCGTCGCTGTCGCTGACACTAGTTAGCGCGAGCGATTCGGGCACGTATTCGGTTGAGGTTTCCGGAACGTGCAACAGTGTCACAAACAGTGCGATGCTCAGTGTGGACACCCTGGTGGCGACGCCATTGATCAATACAACTACTTGCCAGAATCAACCGGTGACGTTCTCAACAGTCGCCAATGGCACCGGACCGTTCAGCTACGTGTGGAATAAAAATGGCGCAATCATCGCGGCCGCGACCATCAGTTCCTACACCATTCCGAGCGCGCAAACATCTGACGCTGGCACTTATAGCGTTGTGGTCAGTTCGAGTTGTTCGTCGATTACGAATACGGCAACGCTATCGGTGGGGCAATCGTTGACGGCGAGCGCGCTGGTCCCAGTGACCCGTTGCCCTGGGCAATCGGCCACGTTCACCACTGCTGTCAGCGGTGGCGGTCCGTTTGTATTCGTGTGGAAACAGAACGGCCAGATTCTCGCAGGCCAAACCACTAACTCACTCACCTTCAGTTCGCTTGCGAACGGCAACAGCGGAACGTATTCCATCGAAGTCACGGGTACCTGCAATAGCGTGACCAACAGTGCAATCTTGACGGTGAAGACGAACGCCAGTGCCACGCCGGTTGGTGATTACACAGTGTGCTCGGGCCAAAGCGTTACATTCACCACGACTGCTTCCGGCACGGCGCCGTTCGCCTATCGTTGGCGCAGAAACGGCAGCGTTATATCCGGGGCAACAGCCAGTGTGCTGACGATTGCGTCGGCCACTACGACCAATACTGGAACCTATAGCGTCGAAGTGACCGGTACATGCAATACTGCAACCAACTTCGGTTCGTTGACAGTGGCCACGCAAACGACCATCACAGCGCTCGCCGATCAGAATATTTGCTCCGGCGAAAACGTGATTGTATTCAGCACGACTCCTTCGGGCGGCGCGCCGTTCGCTTTCACGTGGAAGACTAACGGAACTGTGATTAGCGGTCAGACAACTAACGTGCTGACGCTGACCAACGTGCCTCCTTCGACCAATGCTTACATCGTGTCTGTTGACGTGACGGGTGGTTGCGGCAGCGCGTCGAGCACAGCGAACCTGATGGTTTACGGAGTTACCAATGTCCCTGGTGCGATCACGTTCGGCTCCGGCCAGGATATCAAAATCAACGACAACCAACCGGCGACGCCATACCCGGCCAACATTTTCGTGCATTGTATTCCCGGTATTCCGAAGAAAGTGACGGTCACGCTGCGCAACGTCACACATTCTTATCCAAGAGACATTAATGCGATGTTGGTTAGTCCAAGCGGGCAAGCTGTGCCGCTGATGATTGAATGCGGCGGCGCCGGTCCGATATCATTTGTGACGTTAACCTTTGATGATGCAGCCGCGTCGTCACTGCCGCAAAACGACCAAATCATCAGCGGCACCTACAAGCCGACGTCGTATCTGTCGAATCCGGAGTTCCCGGTGCCTGCGCCGCAGCCGAATGCAGTTGGTTTAAGCTCTCTCGCGGGCCGAGATCCGACCGGCACGTGGTCGCTCTACGTGCTCGACGACGATATTATTGACGACGGCTTCATGAAAGGCGGTTGGGAACTAACGTTATTCTACGGTGACGACGTCGCGCCGAAGTTCGTCAACTGGGGCTGCCTCGACGACGGAACGTTCCAAACCACGTTGATTGGCACCGCTGGATTGACACACGTCGTGCAGTCCTCGACCGACCTGGTGAACTGGACTTCAGTCGCGACGAACACGTTGCCAGAGGGAAGTTTCCTGTTCACAACGCCTGTGCCGACGACGGGAGTGAAACAATTCTATCGCGCCATCCGGACGCCGTAGTCCGGAGGCGCGTTACCGGATACGCTCCGCCAACTCCGCGGCTGGGTAAGTCCAGATTTCGGCCAACGTGGGGTGATAGTGCGGCATCGCCGCGAGTTGGTTAACCGTCATGCGATTGTGCATCGCAGTGATGATCTCGTGAATTAATTCGCCCGCGACCGGGCCGACGCAAGCACCACCAATGATTTCGCCCGATTCCGGATTGGCGAGCAGTTTCACGAAGCCGTCTTTAGCATCCATAATCATGGACTTACCGTGATCGCTGAAAGGATAGGACGCGACTACGAATGGCACACCGCGCGCGCTCGCTTCGCGTTCTGTTAATCCAACGGTAGCAATTTGCGGATCGGTGAAGACCACACTCGTCAGTAAACGATAATCCATCGCGCGCTTGCGTCGCGGATAAGCAATGTTGTTGGCCGCTACCTCGCCTTGCTCAATGCCGATGTGGACGATTTCGTAGGGGCCGGAACAATCGCCCGCCGCATATATGTGCGGCGCGCTGGTTTGCATTTCCAGCGTGGTAACAATGCGGCCGTATTCTGTTTCTACTCCTGAGTTTTCGAGGCCAAGCGAAGCTGTGTTCGGCACGCGGCCGAGCGCAAATAGAATTTCCTGCGCTGCGACTTTGTGCGTTGAATCGTCGTGCTCGAATTGTATTTGCTTCAATCGCCCACGCCGCGCGGCACTCAGCAAACGGGTATTGCTGATGACGCGGACATTTTCACGACGGAAAACTTTTGTGAGCACTTGAGCGGCGTCGATGTCGAAGTCGCGCAACAGATGTTCGCTGCGTTGAATGACCGTGACCTCGACATCAAACCGCACAAAAAACTGCGCGAGTTCGACTGCGATCGCTCCACCGCCAAGGACTATGAGTGATTTCGGCGGCTTTTCCAACGAGAGCGCTTCGTCGCTGGTGAGAAAGCCGACTTCGTTCAGGTGCGGCAGCGGTGATGGCGCAATCGTTGATCCGGTGGTGATGACGAAGTTTTTGGCTGTGATCGTCTTCGGAACACGTTGTTTGGATTCGCTTGGCAGGGCGGTGAGTTCCAGCGTGTGTGGGTCCCGAAAACGCGCGAGCGCCCGGATAAAAGTGAATCGGCCCTTTTCCAACTGCTCGTGCCGGTAGTTCGCGAAATCGGCGATCATCTCGGCTTTGCGCGCCATGACGGCTTTGAAATCGAAACCGATCTTCGGGATTTTCAGGCCCCAGGTTTTGCCGCTACGCGCAAGATGTAAAACATGCGCTGCGTGCAGCAACGCTTTGCTCGGCATACACCCGCGCAGGATGCAGAGACCGCCCACTTCCTTGCCGCCTTCGATGACAACGACGCGCAATTTTGCATCAGCCGCGCTGCGTGCCGCGGCGTAACCGGCGCTGCCGCCGCCAATCACCGCGACATCAAAGTCAAATGAACTCGATCGTTTCATTCAACTCAACATGCCTCCACATGTGAGTTGTCCAAGTGGAAAAATTTTAGGCGGGTTGTTCGCTGAGCCGTGGCCGGTCGCTAAGCCGTATCGGCAGCTTGGACGAATAAAATAAAACGAGCAGGTTCGCGGCGGTGATCAATCCACCACCGGTCAGCAAGTGCATCGTAATTTTTTCATTGGCATATGCAATTCCCGCGAACGCAGAAAAGAGCCCGGGAATGAACAATGCAAAGATGCTCGTGAACAGGGGTTCGCAGCAGTAAATCAGGCTGGCATGCGTCGCGCAGATATGGCGCTGCCAATAATTCATCAGACCGTAAGCGAGCAGGGTGCACCCGAGCGTTAGGAAGACAATCAGCCCAATCGCTGGCGGGGAATTGTAACTTACCAGCCACTGGCTTGGATGTCCCCCGGTGACAGCGACTACCGGCAACATGATCAGCGCGATGCTCGCGAACATGATTGTCGTCGTTGGACCGCTGCGATTCTCCGTATACCTGGGCCGTTCCAGCCAAAGGATCTGGCCGGTGAAAAAGAGCGATGCCAAAATAGATTCCGCTTCACCGCGACCGAGGGTGAGTTGCGTCCAGTTAAAGTTGGACAGCAAGGCGACTCCGCTCGTCACCATCAAACAGCTCATCACTACAATTTTGGACGGCCAGCAACGTTTGCGTAGCGCAACGTAGATGGGAATGAAAATGCAATAGCACTGCGTCAGAAATGCGGAGGCCGATGCCGTCGTGTGCAACACGCCATCCATTTGGAAAAGAATCCCGAGTCCGCCGAACAATCCGAGGACCAACCCCTGCTTGAACTCCAGCCGGGTGATGTTGCGAACGCTGCGTGCACTACAAATCGCCGTTACCACTGCGGCAATCCCGAAGCGCAACAGCAACGACATTGCCGATAAAAACCACGTGCTCGCATTCGGAAGAACCTGCCGCTGGCAATCGCTCAGCGATTTCATCGCCACGAAACTGGCACCCCAGAAAGCTGTAGCGAAGAACAACAGCGCAACAGCTTTTGCAGATTTTTCCGACTTAACCAAAAACACCGGCCAACGATAGCACAGAATCAGAAACCCACAAATGGAGGCGCTCCTTTTTTGCATGCCGCTTTAGCGGGGCGGCTACCGCACGTTTTTCTTCACCGGAAGCGAAAATTCGAGGCAATGTTTCAACACTTCAGTTACTGTTTCAGAGCGCTGCATTAATTCGGGCAACGTATAACCGGTTAATTGTTGTTCGATATATCTAGGGCTCCGACGTGCGGTCCCCGTGGTTTGCCTTTGTATGTGTGTGCATTCGATCTTACTGGTTTCTGCGGCTTTCATACTAGCAATGAATCAGCGTTCCAGCGCTGGCGCTTTGCGAGAATTGCGAAAATTTTTACCGCAATTGCCTGTTTCGCTTCAGTACAGCAACAAGGCGCGTTTTTTCAAACGCGCCCAGGTCGTTGCCATCTAAGTTTCCGGCAATGCTCAGTAGGAATGAGCGTTGGTAAGAGCCGGGTTTGCAGCCACCTCCCTGTCAGATTTTTTTGAAACGGCGCCCCGTGGAGGTCTGTTCGGTAGCGAGTTGTTGATCAAAAAGGTCAGACTCTTTTTCAAGTACGGTGGTGATTAGAAATAGTCCGAAGAAAATTGCAGCCATTGGACGGCCGAGGTCGAGATACATCGAATCACCAGCCGTGAAGCCCAAAACTGCACAAATAAGAGTTAAGATTAAGAAAACGTATTTTGCTCGCACGTCATCAATGTGGAGCGGATGGGCGGCTCGCGCTCACCATTTATTGCCGAATGTCATCCGTATTTTGCCTACCCACCGGATCAACTATTTGCGCCCTATTAAGCGAACAATCTTTAGATCGACGGCATTCGCGTTGGTCGCGAGGACCTGAATTTTTGCGGCTTCTTTAGGTTGTATCTCACCCGCGCTGTTTGTCACCCAGCCGACTGGCTTGCCGGCTTTGTCGAGGACTGCGAGTTGGGCGAACGGAGCGATAGCGCGAGTCCCGACGTTGGTGACGAAAAATGTTCCTGCTAGACCGTCGATTTTGCCAAACAACTTAATTGGTGATGGCTTTAGGTCAGCTTCGATCGCCGGCGCTTGAGCGGCAGGTTTGGCGACCGCGGCCGAGGCAGCCGGAGGACCCGGCTTGGTCAAATCCGGTCGCGGGGCGGGCGGGATGATGCCTTGTTTGCTCAACGGCTGAAGGGCGCGACGCGCGGTGACCTGCGCCGAGGCTGAAAGGACCAGCGCGAGCAAAAGAGCAAAAATGATAGGAATCTTCATAGTTCTTATATTCATCCGCAATGGGCCTTGTGACAAGCGTTGGCCAGTACCCGGTAGCAACTCGGATTGAAAGCATCGTCAGGGTCACTCATATGAGCGATAGACGATTTTGAGCGGTTTTGACACGTTCAGTCTGAACACTACGGAAACTGCATTCAAAGCACCAATCACCGCGTACGAGTTAACACTAACGGTTAAAAGTTTGATTTGATTGCCCGTTCAACCAAATCCATTCGGATCCTATGAAAAAAAACCTCGCCTCAATAATGTTTTTGTTTGTGCTTTTTGCGGTATGCAGTGTGGCTACCGCCGCGAGCCCTATGTTCTGGTCGGCTAATGGTTCCACTTTGGGTGGAACTGGCACATGGGACGCCACAACCGCGAATCGCTTTGGCACGTCGTCCGCTGGCCCGTTTACGTCCGCATGGAATAACGCCAACGGCGATACTGGGGTCCTTGCTGGTAGTCCCGGGACGGTTACAATCTCGAGTGTGACTGCCGGTGGTCTCACGATGACGAACTCGACATCCGCCGCGTGGGCTTTTGGAACCACTGGCACGTTGACCCTGTCGGGGAGCGCTCCGACCGTTTTCCTAGATGGCGCCAACAACAGCAATGCAACAACTAACTCGGTCCAAATGAAGTTTATCATCAGTTGCGCTGGCACGTTTACCAAGACTGGTGGCGGCTCGTTGGCTGTAAATAATACAGGCAATACCATTGCAAAGCTGGTGCTAAATGGTGGTTCGATGGTTACAGGAGCTAACACGATAGGAAGTGATAGTCTCAAGGCAATTATTGGAACGGCCCCAGCGTTGTTGACGACTGATTGTATTATACTAAACGGTGGGGGCATAGGTTACACGGCTGCCGCTACCATTCCGAACCAGCTGACAGGCACGAATCGTGGAATTACTCTTGGGGCAAACGGCGGTTGGTTTGGGTTTAATCGCTCGGGGTTTGGCGTCACGATCGACGGCCCGATCACAGGAGTAGGTGATCTTATTTTCCCAGGCAAGACTGAGTGGCCCGGCCAAGCTCTTGACAGTTCCTCGTCTCTTTTCACAATTGCTAACACAAACAATAACTATCAGGGGCAGACCCGAATCTCTGCTGGCGAAGTCCGATTGGGCACCAACCAGGTTCTGCCATCCACGACGACGATTAACATCAACGACAGCACCAGCTTGGCTGGCACAGGCAAGCTGAACTTATTCGGGTTTACCAATCGCGTTACGAAGGTCATCCTCGATAGCACAGGTGCTTCATCGGTTATTGACTCCGGCGGCACCGGAGCGAGCCTGGGCCTATACGCGAACGAAGTTGAATTGCGGAACAGCACGGCTGCCCCGGCAGTCAGCGCGACTCTGGCGGGTAGCGGCACATTGCGCAAGACGACCTCCGGCACGATCTTGATCAGCAGCACCAACACTTACACTGGTGACACTAGCATCGAGGCCGGAACTCTTGTCCTGACGAACAACGGTACCATTTCCGGGTCGTTCAGCAACAGCGCGAATATCGCTATTTATGCTGGCGCAATCTTGAAGGCCACCAACCGCCTCGACGGAAAACTCACCGTCGAATCGGCGCAGAACTTGAACGGTAGCGGAACCGTCCACGGCCCTGTTGTCCTAAAGGGAAATGTTAAACCAGGAACCAACGGATATGTCGGCACACTGAACGTTGTCGGCGACACGACGTGGAGCGGTGGCTCGAAATACACCTGGGACGTCAACCAGGCGGGCGGCACGGCGGGGACGGATCCCGGATGGGACCAGCTCAATATCACCGGCGGGTTGACCATTACAGCAAGTCAAGGCAGCCCGATGACTATTTACGTGACTTCGCGCACGCTTGCGGATGCGCTCGGATTGGTCTCTGATTTCAACAATGGCACTCAATACAGTTGGAGCATTGCCAAGACGACGACTGGTATCACCGGCTTCGATACCAACGCGTTTGTGATTGATTCCTCCGGCTTCAGCAACCCGCTGGATCCGTCCGGTGTATTCCGCGTTACGACCAATGTGACTGATATTCTCCTGGTCTATACGTTGAGAACTTCCCAGAGCATTACCTTCAATCCTCTGTCAAATCAGCTTTATGGCGACACGTTCAATCCGGGTGCGACGGCGTCGTCCGGCCTGCCTGTGACTTACTCAATTGTGTCCGGGCCGGCATCAGTTTCAGGAAACAACGTGACGGTAACGGGCGTGGGCAGTATTACGGTCAGGGCTTCGCAAGCAGGCAACTCTACATATGCGGCTGCGGCAAACGTTGACCAAACCTTCACTGGTTTGGCTGCACCGCTGACTGTCAGCGCTGCCGCTGTTTCGCGTGCTTACGGTTCGGCCAACCCATCGTTCACGGCCACCTATACTGGCTTCAAATTGAGCGAGACATTGGGAACAAGTGATGTGACTGGTGCTCCGACATTGGGAACGTCGGCGACTTCCAGCA
Organism: uncultured Verrucomicrobiae bacterium; assembly: GCA_963702845.1. GTDB lineage: Bacteria > Verrucomicrobiota > Verrucomicrobiia > Limisphaerales > Palsa-1400 > JAICXV01. Next base: position 5,665,391 of record OY969763.1, read on the forward strand.
GTGTGCCGGGCAACTATCCGGTTACAGTCAGCGCCGGAAGCCTGAGCTCATCCCATTATGCGTTGAGTTACAGCGCTGGAACATTGACCGTCACCCAAGCGGTGTTGACGGTTACGGCGGATAACCAGACCCGGTCATATAACACAGCCAATCCGACATTTACTTATACGATCATAGGATACGTACTTGGCCAGAACGCCGGTGTCGTCAGCGGCACGCCAACCCTTAGTACGCCGGCGACCATCGGCAGCAACCCTGGGCAATATTCGATTACAGTCACTCAAAACACCCTGTCGGCGGCCAATTACACATTTGCATTTGTTAGCGGAACACTAACCGTGCAGGGTTTCCCGCTGACTGTGACGGTAGTGAACACCAACCGCGCCTATGGCGATACCAACCCCACATTCACGGTCACATACAGTGGTTTCGTTGAGAGCGATAACGCAAGCGTGGTCAGCGGATCGCCGGCGTTTACAACAACGGCCACGAACACAAGCACCGTTGCTGGCAGCCCCTACACGGTTTCCGCGTCGGTGGGGACACTGACGGCAGCCCGTTATTCGTTTACAACTTTTGTGGATGGACAATTGACCATTACCAAGCGGCCGTTGACCATTACGGCCAATAACACCTCAAGAGCCTACGGCGCTACGGATCCGACCTTCAGCGCGAGCTATTCCGGTTTTGTTAATAGCGACAATTCGTCTGTGGTTCAGGGTGCGCCGCAATTTTCGGCAACGGCCACGGCGACCAGCACCGTCGCGGGTGGTCCCTATGCGATCACACCGTCGCTGGGAACTCTTAACGCGGACAACTATTCGTTCGGCAGCTTTGTTAATGGGCAGTTGTCGATCACTCAAGCTCCGTTAAGCGTGACGGCTGACAACAAGCTGCGTGTGGTTGGAGTAGGTAATCCGACGTTCACCGGCGTTATCTCTGGTACTCTAAACGGCGATAGTTTTAGCGCTACCTACAGCACGCCTGCCGACGTAAACAGCCCTATCGGCACCTACGCGATTATTCCGGCTTTGGTGGATCCCGACAGCAAAGCTGGCAACTACAACGTCGCCTTGAACAACGGAACGCTGACGGTTACGAATGACCCGGCGATCACCGGTCAACCGACCAGTCGCACGAATGTCGCTGGCACGACTGCGACTTTCACCGTGATCGCAATCACCGCGACCACAGTACAATACCAATGGCAGAAAGGCGGCGTGAACCTCGCTAACGGGACGGATTCAGTGTTGACGCTCGCCAACGTTTCTCAGACTGATGCCGCCTCTTACTCGGTTATTGTCAGCAACCTGGCCGGTTCAGTCACCAGTTCATCTGCCAAACTGACGGTGATTGATCCGATAATCATCACGTCAGGCCCAGCCAATACAACCGTGCCCTACAACACTCCCGCAACGTTCACGGTCCAGGTTACTGGCACGTCGCCCAAATATCAGTGGCGCAAAGACGGAAACAACCTGGTCAACGGTGGCAATATCGCTGGAGCAACCACAGCCACCTTGAGTCTTACCAACGCAACGTCGGCGGACCTCGGTAACTACAGTGTGGTAGTGACCAATCTAGCCGGCGCGGTAACGAGTGGAACGGCTGCCCTCAGTCTGTCTGATCCTGGCATCGTCACGCAACCAGCTAGCCGCACCAACAATGTTGGCGATAACGCGTTCTTTTCAGTCAGTGCCGGAGGGGCCACGGCTCTGGGTTACCAATGGAAATTCAACGGCAACAACATCGCTGATGCCACAAATTCTGCTCTTAATATAGCTGTGAGTGACAGCAGTAACGCGGGATCGTATTCGGTTGTGGTCACTGACGGCAACGGCAGCGCCACCAGTTCGGACGCGTTGCTTTCGGTGTTTTTCCCGACTCGGACAAAAATCGCGCAATTTAATTTCAATAGCACGTCACCGGACGGCAACGTAGCAACCGGTGCGACGACTCCTTCGATTGGCTCATTCACGCAGACGATTGTCGGAACAGCCACCGCCAATGGTTTTAACACGGGGTCGACGTCGGATCCGAATATCTCAGACAATTCAAGCCGTCGCTGGAATGGTTTTCCGGCAACTGCGCCGAATAAGACGACCGGCTTGAAGTACGCGATCAACACGATGGGCTATAAGAACATTGCGTTCACCTGCGAATTATGGGTGACGACGCGTAGCTCGGCTTATTGGCGCGCCCAATGCAGCGTTGACAATGGGACCAATTGGATCGATCGCGGAGTCATTAACAGATTAAATGCCGGTGGCTTCGTCTATTTCGGCGACGATTTGACTTCGGTCTCCGGGGCACCAAACAATACGAACCTCCTCTACCAGATCGTGGCGGAGTATGAATCCACCGCTACCGGGAGTGGCACAAATGCTTATGTGTCAGTTGACCCGACCTCAACGTTCACCCCCACCAGCTCTCTGTTCGGTATGGACCTGCCGACGTTCTTGGCAGACGTCTATTCCCCGCCGGTCGTGCAGTCCTCGCCGACGAGTCAGACCGTGACCGCCGGCGACACTGCGATTTTCAGTGCATCCGCTTCGGGCCTCGGAGTTACGGTTGTCTGGAAGAAAGATGGTAATAGCATCGGCACCGGATCGGTATCGACGTCGGGCGGTGTGACCACCGCTACGTTGACCCTCGAGAATGTTCACGTTGGCGACGCGGGTGCTTACCTGGCGAGCTTCAGCAATTCAGATGCTTCCGGCGTTAACAGCAGTTCGGCCACGCTCACCATCACGCCAGCGTCGCTCACGATCACTTCGGACAGCACGGGCAAAGTTTATGGCGATGCCAATCCTACCTTCACCGGCAGTGTTTTGGGTCTGCTTTCTGGAGACAGCATTTCAGTGTCTTACGTAACTGTGGCGGATGCCTCCACTGCGGTTGGCTCGTACAGACATCACCCAAACGATCGACGACCCCAATGGAGTTTTAGCCAACTACTCGGTAACGACGAACAATGGGTCGCTTACCATTACTTCGGCTCCTCTGTCGGTCACCGCTGACAGCAAAATTAAAGCAACGGGCGCGCCGAATCCATCGCTCACCGGCACCGTCCAAGGGCTTAGAAACGGTGACAATATCACAGGTGCGTTTACGACCTCGGCAACCGACGCAAGCCCGGCAGGAGATTACACGATTGCGGCGGGGATCAATGATCCCGATGGGAAAGCAATCAATTACAACATCGCATATCACAACGGAACTTTGTCCGTTGTTGATGTGCCGGCCATTACTGACCAGCCTGCAAGCCTCACAAAGGACTCCGGAGACAACGCTGTTTTCACCGTCACCGCTTCCGGCGCATCACTGGCTTATCAGTGGTATAAAGACAATGCGCCGGTCGGCAATACCGGAGAATTCTCGGGCGCACTCAGCAGCAGCTTGACGATTACTTCTGCTACGGTGGCTGACGCAGGAAGTTACTACGTGGTCATTACAAATGCGGTGGGCGGCGTTACGAGTTCGAATGCGACCCTGACCGTCCAGTCTGCTCCCGGTCTTGCTGTGCAACCGCTGTCATCCACGAACAATGCCGGCACAGCCAAAGTGTTCAGTGTCAGCGCGACTGGTGCCGGGCCATTGATATATACCTGGTATCGCGGCGCGTCGCCCTTGAGTGATGGCGCGGATATTACCGGCTCGGCGTCGGCAAACCTGACTATTGGCAATTTGCAGCGCAGCAGTTCGGGCGATTACTCTGTCGTCGTCACCAACGATTTCGGGTCGGTAACCAGCGAAACGGCGACGCTTACGGTAATTGATCCTGCGATTCTAAGCGATCCCGCCAGCACATCGCTTATCGGCGGGCAAACCACCGTGCTTAGCGTGACGGCGGCAGGGACTCCTACGCTTCGTTACCAGTGGTATCAGAGCAATATCGTCGCGCACACCGTGGCCAAGCTTACGGGCAAAACAGCGGCGTCTCTGACTATTGGGCCCGCGACTGACGCTACTGCAGGCGGCTACTACTGTATCGTCACAAACCAGCTTTCCGCGCCGAATAGCGCCACCAGTGCGGTTGCATTGGTCGTTGTTTATACAACCGCTGAACTCATCATCAATACAGACTTGGGCACCGGCACTGGCGTCACCGCGCACGTCGGTTCCACGAAGTACGGAACGGTCGCCAATCACGCGATCTTGCAGCGTGGCCGAACCTATACCGTCAAGGCGACCCCTGCCAGCAACTGTATTTTCAGCAACTGGACCGATGGCAATGGAAACGTTCTCACCAACAGCAGCATGTTGAAAAACTTTGTCATGCAATCGAACCTGGTGCTTAACGCAAACTTCATGACGAATGCTGCTCTCGCAGCAGGTGTCGAGGGCAAATACAACGGGCTCTTCTATGAAACGGTTAGCAGTCAGCCTGATATTAAAGTTGAATCTGCAGGTTTGTTGACCGGGTTGAGCGTCAAATCGAAAGCGCAAAAAGGGCCGAATAGCACAACCGTCGGTTATGGCCCGGTGAGCGGAAAGATATTTGTTGATGGAGGGACCAAGCCATTGGCCGGCATATTTGACCTGAACGGGAATTTGAAGAAAAACGTGAAGCTAGAGCCGGTCATCATCTCGCGCTCAAAGTTGGGCAAGCCGGACCTGGCGGTGACTTTGCACATGGATTTGGACGGAGGAACCCGGCAAGTCACCGGCACGATCTCAAATATGACCGCAGGCGGTTGGGTTGCAGATGTGCGCGCCGATCTCGCGGTAAGTGCCGGTCTCGCCCAGTACACGATGGCAATAGACCACGGGACTAACACCACCGATTTCCCTGGAGGCTTTGGCTTTGCTACTCTCAGCGGCAAAGCATCGGGCCTGTTTACGCTCGGTGGCAAAGTTGCAGATGGCCAACCGATTTCGCAATCCGTCGCTCCTGACGTCCACGGTAAATTGCCGCTCTACGTCAAACTGTATAACGGCGGCGGGCTGTTGCTCGGCTGGATCGACATGAACGGCGGCGCTCCCGCGGGCGATCTGACCTGGATTAAGCCGGGCGGTTGGTCGAGTCCGCACAACATCAACTACACAACTGGATTCACCAACACGTTCGCCATTTCTGGCTCGGTTTACAATCCACCTGCGGTAGGAACTCGCATCTTGACCAGCGATTCCAATAGCTATGTCGTTACTGCAAGTGACATTGGCAGTGGCACAGAGACGAGCCTCTCCTGGATCGTGAACCTGACCACAGCAAACAAGTTTGTCATTCTGCCGGGCAGCGCGACGAACGCTTTGAGCCTGACCGTCAAAGCGCCCACTGGCGAAATCGGCATGAAATTCCGGCCCACAGCGGCGGGTACCCATAGTGACAAAGTTGTCGACGGCGTCGTGCTGCAGGGAACCACCAATATGTTTGGTGCATTCCAGAATACTGGAACGATTGGCGGCGTGACCGTCCAACCGGCGCCATAACGAGCAATTTGGCAACTGCAGGTGAATTAACGTTGGTCTGGATCGGATCGACATTGGGTTGTCACCTCAGTTGCCTTTTTTTCGTCCAATCCAGAGTGGAAAATGTGCTGACCGATTTGCTGGAGTTTTCTCGAAACCGCAACGCGGTTCGAATTTGTCTCGCGTTGTTTTTGCTGTGCACTGGCCATGCGGCGGCAGCGAGCCGACCGAATATCGTTGTTATTCTTGCCGACGACCAGGGATGGGGTGATCTGAGCGTTTCCGGCAACACTAATCTCCACACGCCGAACGTCGACGCGTTTGCGAAACAAAGTGCGTCGTTCGATCGTTTCTACGTGTGTCCCCTCTGTTCACCCACTCGCGCGGAGTTTCTCACCGGCCGATATCATCCACGCGGCGGTGTACGCGGTGTTTCGACAGGACAAGAACGGTTGAATCTCGACGAGAAAACAATTGCCGACGCCTTCGAGGCCGCGGGTTACGCGACCGGAGCATTCGGCAAATGGCACAATGGCAGCCAATGGCCGTATCATCCCAACGCGCGCGGTTTCGATGAGTTCTTCGGCTTCACGTCCGGTCATTGGGGCGAGTATTTTGATCCGCCGCTCGATCACAACGGCCAACTGGTTCGCGCAAAAGGTTACGTTGCGGATGTTTTCACCGATCATGCGATCGACTTCATTGAGAAAAATAAAGAGCGGCCGTTCTTTTGTTATCTTCCATTCAACACGCCGCATTCGCCTTTTGCCGTGCCGCCGGAATATTGGGAACGGTTCAAAAATGAACCGATCGCGATGCGTGCGCGAGCCGGTGATTCCGAGAACATCAACCAAACGCGGTGCGTGCTGGCCATGTGCGAAAACATCGATTGGAACGTCGGCCGCGTGTTGGGCAAACTCGACGAACTGAAGCTGGCCGAAAATACGATCGTGATTTATTTCTCCGACAACGGGCCGGCCGGATATCGTTGGAACGGCGATATGAAAGGCAGGAAAGGGCTCACTGATGAAGGCGGCGTCCGCGCTCCGTTCTTCATCCGTTGGCCGGGAAAAATCATACCCGCGACGGTGCGCGAAATCGCAGGAGCGATCGACCTGTTGCCCACGCTCACTTCGATGGCGGGAATTAGCCGGGTTGGCGACAAAAAATTGGATGGAAAGGATCTGTCGCAGCTACTTGAGGGCCGCGCGGCCAACTGGCCCGACCGACTGATTTTTTCCTGCCGCAATGAAAAAGTCAGTGTTCGCTCGCAACAATATCGTCTCGATAGCGCCGGCGCGTTGTTCGACATGGCGGCCGATCCCGGCCAGCGCGTAGATTTGGCGCATGAGAAGCCCGAACTTGCCGCGAAGCTTTCTCGCGCAGTGGCTGATTGGCGCAAGGAAGTTTTTGCAACGCCGTCTTACGCCGTGGATGACCGTCCGTATCCGGTTGGTTACGCGGTGTTCCCGCGCACGCCGCTGCCTGCCCGGGATGGCGTGCCGCATGGTGGAATCAAACGCAGCGCGAACGCGCCGAATTGCTCATATTTCGTCAACTGGACCAGCCCGGAAGATGCGATGACGTGGGACATCGACGTGGCCACTGCCGGCGATTATTTCGTCGAGATTCAATATACGTGCCCGATGGCCGACGCTGGTTCCACTGTTCAGCTCGGTTTCAGGGATAGCAAGCTCACGGGTAAAGTCACTCCCGGTTGGGACCCGCAGCTTTATACCAATCAGGACACGATCGAGCGAGTTGGTGAATCGCGGATGAAAGAGTTTCATCCACTGAACCTCGGAATCATTCATCTGGAAAAAGGCCGTGGTCTGCTGGCGTTGCGCGCACTGGACATCCCAGGCAAAACGGTGATGGACATGCGTCAGATTAATTTGACGCTGAAAAAGTGAGTTGGTTAGATCGTCTTCACTTTGCCCGCATGCGTTCTGCGGAAAGCATGAAGGCAATCGCCCGTCGAACTGATATATTGCACGTCGATGTTGTCGCGAGTGACGTGCAGGTGGACAAATCCAAATAGCTTTTCGGCAAAACCACGGCCCGGGCGTTTAATCGCGTATAGTCCGGCGCCACCTCCGCCGGAGACGACGAAGCTGGTGTTGTAACCTTCCACTTCGAGATGTTGTAGGTTGTGATCGTGGCCTGCCACGAAAAGGGAGATGTTGTTGGCTTTCAAAAGCGGGCCCCATTCGGCAATGAGACGTTTGCTGTCGCCCTTAGTCCCTGCGCTGAACATCGGATAATGGCTGATGACCCAACGCCATGGGGCGCGCGTTTCTTTTTTAAGCTCTGCTTCGAGGAAACGTTTCTGCTCAATTTTTTCCTGTGGCGTCAATGCGCCTTCGAACATATTCGCATCGAGGAAAATAATTTTGAGGATGGGATTTTGTGAGTCGGGAAATTCCACCGCATACCATTTGGCCGGCATCTTCCAGCGTGAAGATGGATTGCTCTTGGCGTAGTCCAGTTGCATCTGCGCTTTGGCTGGTCCTTGTTTGGCGTCGTAAGATGGGCCGTAATCGTGATTGCCCAAACAGGCGTAAAATGGGCAGGCCAGATGTTCTTTGGAGTACATGGCCTCGAACCCCGGGAGAAAGCGTTTCGGGGTCATTTTGCCGTAGAAGTTGTCGCCCAAAGCAAACACCGCGGTCGGCGGGTGCTTCAATTTTTTTGCGACTTCCGCCATGGCATAAGCCACGGCGCGCTGGTTGACATTTCCAGTGCCAAAGTCTCCGAGCGCGAGGAAATCCAGTCCACCATCGGCAAATTCAGTTGAGGGAGGTTGTGCGGCAAGTTTCCAGGCGCCTGTCATTGTCAACAAACTGCTGCTGAAAAAAATCGTCTTCTTGACCGCTTCACGGCGACTGATGTAACTGTCGTTGGGCGGCGTTGGTTTCATAGCTTTGCTTACACGAACGAATTACAACATCGGTCCGCCGTCGTGCATAGTTCATTTTGCCGCACGCTTGCCGAGAACCGCCGAGGCCGGTTCACGCACAACTATCAAAGAGTCAGCGCGTGTGCGTTCCCTGCCGCCGGGGATCGAATTGCATATCTTGCCCTGCTTCCAGAAAGTCGACGAGCCGCCGCCGTCCATATTCATCGCCTCGCGGCAGCCGAGGGTGGCCATAAACTCGGCCAACTCACGGGAATTCATCCCCATCGAGAGGTGTTTTTGTCTTCCGTCCACCACGACCATGAAGAAATAGCGATCGTTGAAGCCAATGGCCGTACGCGGATTCCGGTGCTGAATGACCGCGCCTGCGTCAAATGTCTCCAGCGGTTTGCCGTCGCTCACCACCGGGAACACGCCGTGGCACGCGGTGACCACGTTTTGCAGTGACGGAGAGGTCGATAGTTCGATTTGAATGGCGTCGCCGGCGTGAATGGCGCTTGCTTTGGGAGCCGCTTGCGCGCTGAAGCTCAGAACACAAACGGTGTTCGACAAACCTGAATTGCCCGCAGGATTGATGGCTTTGACTTGCATGACGCGGGTTTCGCCAACGCGCCAGGACAAACTCGAGTGCGCTGCGCTTTCAAGAACCAGTTCCAGATGATTTGTAGCGCGCGTTTGCTTGCCCAGCGTATGTGTGAAAAGCACGACCTCGCCCGCGAAACATTCGCGATTCAAGCCAATGGCCACTTTCTCGCCGCCCGGCAATTTTGCGTTGTAGGACGATTTAATGTCGCCGATGTGCATCGACCTGTCCTCGTTGACCCAAAAACTGAACTTCGATGGAGCGCCGACGACTTCACCATCGACGATTACCATAGCCTCATGCGCGTCTTTGCCGATGCCGCGTGGCGCACCCATGTATGGGTTGGCGGTGCGAATGCAAAATCCCGCGTTGATTGCGACCAATGGCTCGCCCCTGGATTTCGGAAATGAGCTCGCAATGGCGGATACAGGCGCCACGCCGAAAATTTCATTGTGCGCGAGATTCTCCGCAAGTCGTAATTCCTTGTGTGTGCGGTCGAGGCGCGCGATGTGAATCGACCACGGGTCGCCGCTGTTCCAGTTCGACATTTGCAAAGTAGCGTAATCGAGCCCGGGAACAACGGCCGTGTAATTCAGAGCCAGATTGTGTTTTGTCGCAGCCGATGCGACGTCGGCCCTACCAGCCAATAAAATGATGAGAAGGTATCCAACCGCCCTAGCCCAAGACCCGGTGGCCGAGGAGAATCCGTCAGGGCGCCGGCCAATTCGAAAGACAAGCTTCATTACGTGGACAGTTTGGCTTTTACACAGTGACAGGTCTATCGTCCAAAAGAGTGATGACATTTCCATAGGCCTGTTTTTCGTTGTCGTGTTGCGGGTCGCGAAGTGCCTGAGCGGGCTGACTTTGCCGTGGTGTCGACGGGCTGTCTCCGGGCAAGGCAGTGCTGCTTCACAATTTGGGTGAAGCGGGACGATGGTATCGGTTTGTGGTCCTGTGCTCATGATTTGGTTCCTGTCATTTTGGTGCGAATTACCGCTAATTCGGCAGACGATCCGTTTTTTGCGTAAAGGGTGTTCATTTTTTATTTTGGTGCAAACCGCTGCAAGCGAGTGCAAACCACTGCAAATGGGCTGCAAAAACCTTTTTTACATTTACGATGAGCGTTATTGCCCAGCGGTTCCGCCGTCGCCGAGGCTATGCGGACGGGTGGATTAGGTCAGGGAGTAGCTACTCGTCAAAAAATGTAGGGAAAGGAGGGAAGTCAGGGAAAGAAATGGCACTTTTTTGTGACGAAAACGTGCGTTGTTACGCGGTTGGCATGAAAGTTGAGGGGGTGTTCAACGCGAAGGCGCGAAGAAACAATGGCGCAGAAAGTAAACTCAAAATCAATACGCGAACGGCCTGCGTCCAGCCCAGCTCACAGAACACACAGATCACAAAGAGAGATGGGGATTCATAAAATCACGCCAGCCTCAGTGGTCTTTTTTCCGATCATTGCTGATGGACTCTGGCGCATCTGTTTCAGTTTCCTTCACTTCGGTTCGCAACCGGGCAAGTTCTTTTTGTAATTGCTCCTGAATGCTCGCGTAACTTTTCTCGCCGTAAACATTGTTCAGTTCGTTCGGATCTTTCTTTTGATCGATTAACGTCCAGTAATTGATGTCCGGTTCGTAAAAGTGGAACAACTTGTAGCGATCCGTCACCACGCCGTAATGCTTGCGGACTTTGTGGGGGCCGGGGAACTCGTAGTAATGGAAGTAGAAGCTGGTTCGCCAATCGCTGGGTGCCGTTCCGCGCAGGATCGGCATAAGGCTGCGACCTTGCATGTCGTCAGGAACTTTGACGCCAGCGGCATCCAACAATGTTTCCGGATAATCGAGCACTGACACCATCGCTTTGCTTCGTGTGCCTGGTTTAATAACGCCGGGCCATCGGATCATCAACGGAGTGGTGAGTGATTCCTCGTAAATCCAGCGTTTATCGAACCAGCCGTGTTCGCCGAGGTAAAACCCTTGGTCGGACGAATAAACAACGATGGTGTTGGTGGCGAGCCCTTCATCGTCCAAATACTTCAACAAACGTCCGACGCTTTCATCGACGGACAAAATCGTCCCAAGATAATCATGCATGTAGCGTTGGTAACGCCAACGCACGAGATCTTTGCCGGTCAGGTTTTCCGACTGCATTTTGGCATTACGCGGTTCGTAGTAGGCGTCCCAAACTTTCTTTTGTTCCGGGGTGAGTGAGGGTGGAGAAGTGAACTTTGCATCGCGTGCGGTGAACGTTTTCGCGATGGTCATGTCCTGCTCATGTTCAGCGCGACCGCGGCCTGAGTAATCGTCAAACAATGTTTCAGGTTCGGCGAACTTTCTGTCCTTGTTCCAATTGAGATTTTTGAGATTGGGCGACCATTCGCGATGCGGCGCTTTGTGTTGGGCCATCAACAGGAATGGCTTTGATTTGTCGCGGTTTTTCAGCCATTCGATCGAAAAATCAGTAATGAGATCGGTGACATAGCCCTGGTGTGTCACTTTCTGTCCGTTCCGAATCATCGGTGGGTTGTAATAAATTCCCTGGTCGGGAAGTATTTCCCAGTGATCGAAGCCGGTCGGATCGGACACGAGGTGCCACTTGCCGATGATCGCGGTCTGGTAACCGGCTTTTTGCAGCAGCTTGGGAAAGGTCTGTTGTGCGCCATTGAAGGTGTTGCCGTTATTGCGATAGAAGCCATTCAGATGGCTGTATTTGCCGGTCAGAACAGTCGCACGACTCGGGCCGCAAATCGGATTGGGAACGAGACAACGTTCGAACAACATTCCTTCTTTGGCGATTCGATCGAGGTTGGGAGTTTCGACGAGTTTAAGCGGATTGTTATACGCGCTGATGGCCTGTCGTGTGTGATCATCTGTGAATATGAACAGGATATTCGGGCGCTGCGCGGCTTGTGTGTTTTGGAATAAAAGCGAGAGGACGATGGCGGCAACAAGCCGGCAGGTTTGCATTCTCATAAAGGATCGAATCGAATTTTTAACGATTCGTATGGTACTCGGAGGCGTTGTTTGCGACTATCACTCAACCGAGTGATCAGCTTGTTGTATTGGCCGGAAAATCAACTCAAACGAACGGGCGCAACTCTGCTTTTGCGACGCTCTCCGCATTGCGCAGATAGCGTGTCGCAGCTTCGGTGCGCGAACGGACGTGAAGCTTCTCGTAGATGTGACGCAAATGAGTCCGAACAGTATCGAAACTGACGGAGAGCCGGTCGGCAATTTCCTTATTGGCATAGCCCTGGGTCAGCAATTCGAGAATTTCTTCTTCACGGGCGGTTAAGCCGGCGTCTTTGATAGTCACCGGAGCAGGGCGGCGGAATGATGCGATGACTTTTCGTGCGATTTCGCCGGTCATCGGCGCGCCGCCGTTCAAAACATCCTGAATGGCGCCGAGGAGTTCGGCTGGAGTCGTGCGCTTGAGCAGATAACCGCTCGCGCCTGATTGCAAGGCGGATAATACGCGATCGTTGTCGGCATGCACGGTCACAATCAAAATCTGGACCTGCGGCATGGATTGTTTGAGTCGCGCGGTGCATTCGATGCCCGACATACCCGGCAGATTAATATCCATCAGCACCACGTCCGGGACGGCTTGCGGCACCTTTTTAAGAGCATCTTCACCCGATCCGCATGCGCACACACATTGAAATCCTGGAGAGGCGTCAATGAGTTTTGCCCAATTTTCACGGATTCCGCGAGTGTCTTCGACAAGGGCAACTTTGATTCTCATGGTAGGGAGGAATCCGCGTCGTGCGGTTCGGATATGGGTTAGTGTGCGCAATTTGATCTTCGGCGAATATCGCTCAAACGGGTGACATTATGATACAGGCGTCTTTTGGCCCACCAACGGTAGTATAAACGAGATGCGTGAGCCTTTTCCCGGCTCAGTAACGATTTCGGCGCGGCCCTGAATGGTTTCCATTCGCGCCAACATATTTCCCAGGCCGTTACCGCGTTCGGCTTCTTCGGTGAAACCGCATCCGTTATCATCGACGGTGACGTTCAGTCGGTTCTCTCGCCACGCTATGCGCAACCAGACTTCGGCGGCGCCGGAATGTTTTACCGCATTGTTCAGGGCTTCCTTGACGCTGAGGAAAAGATTGTGCCGCTGTTGCGCCGTTACCGGTATCGATGGCAAATTTTCCATCATGTCAATGCGGCAGCTCACGTTAGCAGCGCGCAGGAATTCGTGAGCATGATCGGCAAGGTAACTGGCTAAATCAGGCAAAGAATCGTTCTTCGGGTTAACCGTCCACACAATTTCATCCATCGCCGTGGCGACCTGCCGCGCTTTTTCGGTGATGCCATCGAGTTGCGAGCGGATTTCAGTCGGCGGCACGTCCCCACCCGCCAATTCGCTCAACAGCATGATTTCAGTAATACCTGAGCCGAGATCATCGTGAAGATCTTGCGCGATGCGGCGACGCTCTTTCTCCATTGCTTGCTGCATTTCCAGGCGTTCCAGTTTTCGCCGCAATTTCGCGCGTCCGACAAAATGCGCTCCTGTTCCAACCATGCTGAGGACGAGCAGTCCGACCGTCGTCTGGAACCAGAGGGTTTCATAGTAATGGAGTTTGACGATCAGTGTCACGGGATTGGCTGTTTCGGTCCAATCATTGGCGCTGCCCGAGCAGATGACGTGGAAACGATAGGTCCCCGGCAGAAGGGCGCCGTAGGTCGCTTTGCGTTGGGCCCCGGCGTCGACGAACCGATCGTCCTGGCCCTCCAGTTGGTATCTGAACTTGAGTCGTCCCGGTGAATCGGCATCAGCGATCGTATATTGAAATTCGACACGCTTCATCCCTGTGTAGATTTCCAGCGGCTTCGTCAAAGAGAATGATTGCTCCGCCTCGTCAACTTTCACTGCTTCAATCAGCACGGGCAACAAGGGACGATTTCGCAGCAATTCTTTTGGATTGAATGACAGAATGCCGTGTCCCACCGGAAACCAAAGGCGTCCATCCGGTGACTGCGCCGCGGATGGTTGGCCGCTGCCGACACTCCAATTCTCCACCTCGGACGCCGCGACTTGGATTAAGGGTAATGGTGTGCCACCGCGCCTGTTTGCAATTAAAGCATTTTTCGCGACGCCAAACACACCGTCATTGGAACTGAGCCACAGGATTCCATTGGAGTCCTCGATAATCGAATGCACCCAGTCACTTGGGAACCCGTCCGTGCGCGACCAATAGCGCATGTTACCGCCTTTCATACGGTAAAGGCCTCGGGCCAGGGACCCAATCCAAAGCGCGCCGTCATCATCGCGATAAAGAGTCTCCACAGCCGGCCGTTGAAACTTCGCCGAGTGCTCGACCTTATCTTTGTGGATCCGGAAAAGACCACCGCTGCGCGTGCCGACCCACAATTCGTTGCGACCCGCGGCGATGGCGCGCACTTCTTTATCGTGTCCAGGATTTCCTAAAGTGTACGTTTTGATTTCATTACCACGCTTGCGTATCACCGCGCCGATGGTGCCGAACCACAAAGCGCCCTCCCGGTCCTGGAATAGCGCGGGCACAGGTTGGCCATGGATGACGGATTCCAGTTCTGGCTTCAGCCGATCATTTTCCAGCCTGAACAATCCCGACAATGTGCCAAACCAAATTTGATTATCGCGGTCCTCGAAGATTGCCATCACGGTTGCGTTGGAACTACGCGAGGAAATATCGAACCGTGAAAAAACTTCTTCTTTGAATCGGTAGATACCATTTCCGTCGGTGCCGACCCACACCGTGCCGTCGTGCGCCACGCAGACGGTTTGCGGTACGTTTTCCTGCGTGACGGTTGGAAGAGATAAAAGGTTAAATAGCCGCGGTTTGATCTGGTGCAAATTGCCCGCGACAGTTCCCGCCCAAACCAAGCCTTCATTATCTTCATAAAAGCAGGAAACACCGCCGAGTGAACGCGACCTTTTTGGGGTAATCTCCCGCCAACCGGTTCCGGGAATAAGGCAATGAATTGCGCCATTGCGCGTGCCGGCCCACAACCTGCCGGCGTGATCTTCGATCATGGCGCCGATGGAGGTTTGCGGACAAGCACCCGATGCATCAACCCATTCAAGGCGAAATTGATTGTTGGTTTCTAGCAGGCGTCCAACCGTTGTTCCAGCGGTCACCCAAAAACCGCCAAAGCGGCTGGCACAGTGAATGTCAGGTTTAATTTGCTTGTTGATGTCATCACCTAGCTCGATGACTTGATCTTGCTTAATGATGTAAGCATCCGAAGATCCCGCGACGAGCAGAGTTCCGTGCGGATCGCAAATCAGCCTTCGACGTCCTTTTCCTGCCGGCACATGCACTGTCGTGATTTTGCCATTCGCCATTCGGGTGATCTCATTGGTGCCGAACAGAGCCCAGATGGTCCCGCTTGAATCGCTGACCAACGATTTGACAACAGACTCCGGCGCGTTCTCCACCGGTTGAATTTCTGTCAGCCTTGCTTCGGTGCAACGAAATAAGCCTTTGGCAGTGCCGAGCCATAAATTTCCGTTGGTTTCGGCGAGCAACGTGGTGACTTTGTTGCTCTGGAGCGCAGGAATCGAATCCGCGTTCAGCAGGTTGAAACGCACGCCATCGAATCGCACCAGACCTTTTTCAGTCGTCAGCCATAGATAGCCGTTCGCACTTCGCTGCACGTGGCTGATGACTGCGGCGGGAAGGTCATTGCGCCGGTCCCAACTTTTTAATTCGAACTGCGGCTCAACCGGATTGGCGACCACATCCGTCGGTATGGAAAATGCGACGAAAAGTGCCAATTGCAGCACCGAAAGGACTCTCAGGACAGCAACGCGCATTTGTCGAATTATAAATATCAATAGCTCGGCTTACAAGCTTCGCAGCGTCATGGTCGGTCACTCAAATGAGCGATGGACGCTGCTCGCGGCACTGTGACACGCTGGTACGTCCAGTTACCACACCGCCAAGCCAACAAACATGAGAACCCCTGCCTTCGTTGTGTTGACCGGATTGGTTTTTGGGCTTGTGTGCGGCTATCCACTCGCTCGAGCCGGTGCGGCAGGAGTTGGCGTTGAAGTGGAGTTTGCGGACAGCGCCACCGGTTACTCGCTGCAACCAGATGAAATTGTGGCTCATCCGCATCGCAACGGGGCAATTGAGCAACGATTTGGCCGGGCTCACACTGGTGCTGATGGTCGTGCAAAGATGCAATTGGAACGCGGTCGGCACACGGTCAGCGCCAGTATACCTTCCTATCATCCGCTCAGCGGCGAAGTGCAGGTCCGGGAGAATTTTCCCTACAAAGTTCGTTTCCTGCTGGATCCGATCGAGAAACCGCGTGAGCTGCAGGCTGACAATATCGCGGCCCGTCACCGCGACGATGCGACGCTCTTCCAGGGATTTGTCGTGTCAGATGAGACCGGGCGGCCGTTGCGTGGAGTTCGGATCAAATCGACGCCGAGTGGTGTGAGTGCTGTCACCGACGAGCGCGGTTTCTACGAGATATACGTGCCGTTGCAGGCACCAGCCAGCTTGGTTGTGGACAAAGGAGGTTACAAGGTTGAAGAGCGGCAGTACCTGGAACTCTCGCCGCGCGGGGATTGGACCTACAACTTCCGGTTGGAGCGAGGCAATGGGAAGCAAACACTCGATGAACGCAGCCGGTTGCGCCAAGCCATCGAGCAAGACCCCACAGAGGAAGTGATTGCGCCCAAGGCGACATTTACTCAAACGATGACACGGCTAGTCACTCCCAAATCCACGCTTCCCGCCAATGCGACCATTCGAGTTCCTCGGAACATTCGGGTGGAAGACGGGACCAATCTTTATTACGTGACGATGAATTTCTATGAGAAGCACGTGTTGCCGCATGAATGGATTGCCTCATGGAACACCAACAGCTTGAATGCGGGCGCGGTGCCCGTGCGATGTTACGCCATTGCGCGTATCAATGCCCGCGCGCCGGACAGCGATTTTGATATTTGCGGTGATAGCAATTGTCAGAACTTCAAGGCCAACGTTTCCTCCAGTTCGACTGATGGAGCGGTGGACTATACCGCTGGCTATGTAGTTATTAACGGTAGCGGTGATATTCCTAGCACCGAGTACTCGGCGGAGAACAACAGCCTTGGAAAACCGTGCGGAGACGGTTTTGCTGCGCCAAGCAGCGGGTGTCTTTACGATCCGATTTGTGCGGGACACGATCGGTCGGGCCACGGTAGGGGCATGTGTCAGCGCGGGACGCAGCGGTGGGGTTCGGGGGGCAACGGGTATCCGGTACGCGATTGGCTTTGGATGGTTGAACATTACTATCCCACCCTCACGCTCGTCAAAGGAGCCGAACTGGTCATCGGTGATGACGTGAAATCTACTTCCAGCGATTGCAGCGTGCGCGCTTGTGCGGGCGGGGGAATCGATAACGGAACTTTATGCGCGTTGATCACAAGCAAAGCCTCTGGCCAAACCGGCGTGATTATCGGCGGACCCATACTCGTGACCAACGACAGCAAAGGCTTCACGTGGTATCAAGTGCGTTGGAACGACGCTAGTTCGACGACGGGTTGGTCCTGCGAAAGCTATCTGGATCGAGTGGTATCGGCACCCACAGCGCCGACCGGTTTGACGGCGACGGCCAGTGGGTCGAGCCAAATAAACCTGAGTTGGACGGACAGCAGCAGCATCGAAGCAGGATTCTACGTCGAGAGAGCGCCCGCCTCGAGTGGGCCTTGGTTACAACTCGCAACGCTTGTGGCGAACGCGGTGAGTTACTCGGACAAAAACCTTTATGCCAGCAGCACCTGGTTTTACAGGGTTCGCAGCTACAACTCGGCGGGGAACAGCAGCTATAGTAGTGTGGCGAGCGCGACTACTCCCAACAACGTCGCGCCAACCCTGGCTGCAATTCAAAATCGCGTCGTCGCTCCGGGAATACTGATCACGTTCACGAACACCGCGACCGCGCCCGACACCGTAAAATCGATCACGGATTTTGAAGCGTTTCAGAGCGAAACCGGAAACGGTGCGGTGTTGTTCGATACGCCAAACACGTCCAGCAGCACGAGCAACTTTCTGAACAATGCGCCGGAAATGGACATTGCCGTAATTACCGACACGCATCCCACCGGAGGACAATCTTCGGGCAATGTGCTGATGCTGATTTGTCAGTTTACCAATGCGAACAATCCCTGGCTGAGACTAACGACGGCTGGCACGAGCTACTTTCCCGATGCGGTGATCGATATTACACGCAAGCTGCGCTTTGATATGTATGCGGACCAGTCGGTGCAGGTGGCGGTAGGATGTCGCGAGACTACGACGGCGGTTGGAACGGCAATCGGAATGGATGGCGGGACTAGCGGCGCGATCGAATGGGCCGGAGTGACCAATGTGGCTGGAACCGCCCCGATGCCGACACGAACGATTACGCCGAACACGTGGACAACGGTGACATTTGATTTTGCCAACGAACCGATCCGCAGTTTTTCTGGTGGCAACGGCGTGTTATCGACGACATCCGGTTTGGGTGTTCTCGAACATCTCGCCATTGTTCCGCAGAATGGTACGAACACGTACACCTTTTACGTCGACAACTTCGCGGTGTTGTATCCTCGAACATTTACCTACAGCTTGGGTGCAGGTGCGCCGTCTGGAGCCACGCTTGATGCAAACACGGGTATTTTCTCCTGGACCCCCTCTCAAGCGCAATCGCCCAGCACGAACAACATTGCGGTAATCGTCACCGACAACAGTTCCCCACCTTTGCGCACGACTAATACCTTCACGGTGACAGTCTCGCAGTCTTCGCCGACCGTTATAGTTACCCAACCACAGAACGCCACTGCGAATGTCGGCTCCGACGCGGTGTTTAGCGTTGAAGCGAGTGGAACATCGCTGAAATATCAATGGCTGTTCAACGCGACGACTGTCCTGGCGGGCACAACAAATTCGACGCTGACCGTGACCAACTGCCAACTCACGAACGCCGGCAGTTACTCGGTGATCGTCAGCAACGCTACCGACAGCATTACCAGCTCCGATGCTACACTCGTGGTTTTCGCTCCGATTACGCTTTCAACTCCACCGTCCAACTGCACGAACAACATTGGAGACAATGCGCATTTTGCTGTCACCGCAATTGGAACGAACCTGACTTATCAATGGCAATTTCAGGCGAATGATATCGCTGGCGCAACGAGCAGCGCCATCGACATTCCGGTCAATGGCATAACCAACGAAGGAGTCTACACAGTTGTCATCAGCAGCCCGGTCGCAACCAAGGTCACAGCGAGCGCTGCTCTATCTATTCCGTTTTTTGATTTGACGAAGATTGCTCAATGGGATTTCAACAGCGTTCCTGCGGATAACAATACTAACACGGGTGTAACCGCGCCGTCACTCGGGAGTGGAACTGTTGCGACAGTTGACGGCGCCACGGCGTTGTTCGGCGACAGCGTTACCTCCGACATTGCGTCTCTGGGATTGGATAATACGTCATGGCTGATTACAAATTACCCGCCGTCCAGCACGGGAAACAAAATCCGTGGCATTCAAGTGAACGTCAGTACGCTTGGCTACAACGAAATCGCCGTGACCTGGGAACAGCGAAACAATGCACGAGCCTCGAAATACGCGCGCTTTCAATACACTACCAACGGAACGGATTGGATCGACCGCGACGTGATCAACCACACCAGTTACGCTAACTTCCAGTTCAAGTTCGCTGATCTTTGGGACATCGATGGCGTCAGCAACAATCCGAATTTCGCGTTTCGCATCCTTACCGAATGGGAGAACACAGCCACGGGCTCCGGCGCGGCTGCCTACGTTCCATCCAACCCGAGTAGCACCTATAATACTGACGCAGTAATACGCTTCGACATGATTACGATTCTTGGCTCAATCGCCGAGCCGGTCATCGTCAGTCAGCCGCAAAGCGTCACGCGACAAGTCGGACAAACCGCAGTTTTTAACGTTGCCGCTACGGGCATCAATCTTTCGTATCGTTGGCAAAAAGATGGCGTGGACTTGCAAAATGACACTCGAATCACCGGCGCTGATACCGCCAGTTTGTCTGTCGCAAACATTGGCGATAATGATGCCGGATCGTTCACCGCGATCGTCAGCGCCGCAAACGGGCTGTTCTCGATTCAAAGCGATCCCGCGACACTGTTTGTCTTCACACCCGTTTCGATCACGCAGCAACCACAAGGCGGCGCATTCAACGCTGGCTCGCCGATTGCACTGAGCGTTTCCGCGAACGGGACCACTCCAATCACTTATCAATGGAAGAAAAATGGCGCCATTATTTCGGGCGCGACTCAAAGTTCATTCGCAATCAACAGTTTTGAGTCTGCTAACGCAGGAACATACACCGTCATCGTTGACAATGGCGGCACTCCAATCGAAAGCGATCAAGCTATCCTGTCGATCAATGTTGCACCCTTAATATCGGTAGAGCCTCATTCGATAACCATCGTTGCGGACAACATCGCGTCATTCAGCGTGACCGCCTCCGGCACCGCGCCGCTTGCTTATCAATGGCGCAAAAACGCCGCGCCCATTTCCGGCGCGACCCAGAGCAGCTATACGATTGCGAGTGCGAAAACTTTGGATGCCGGCACCTATACCGTCGTCATTACGAACGTCGCCGGCTCGGTTACTAGTTCAACTGCCATGCTCGCCGTTACGATCGTGAAACCAGTAATAGTTTCGCAACCTCTTAGCGGAACGAATGTGGTCGGTAGCACTGTCACTTTTAATGTTGGCGCGACGGGCGGCGCCCTCAGCTACCAGTGGCGAAAAAACGGAGCGAAACTGTTGAATGTCGGCCGCGTGTCCGGCGCGACAACAGCCTCATTGACGATTACTGGTGTGTATACAACTGACAATGGCAACTACAGCGTTGCCGTTTCCAACTCCGCAGGCGCCGTCGTCAGTTCCACCGCTGTGTTCAAGGCTTTCTTTGCACCCGATATTGCGACACAGCCAGCCAGCCGGACCAGTGCCGCAGGCACGACCGCGATCTTCCGCGTTGCCGCAGTCGGAACTGCGCCCCTGAAATATCAATGGCGCAAAGGAACGAACAATCTGGTCAACGGCATGGGCGTTTCCGGCGCGACCGGCGCGGCGTTGACTTTGACTGGCGTTTCGACCGGAACTGTCGGCTCTTACAATGTCGTGGTCATCAACGCCGTCGGGTCCGCGACCAGCGACGCGGCCACCCTGGATGTAGATACGAAACCTCTCATCGTCGGGCAGCCCGCCAGCCGCACGGACAACGAAGGGACCACCGTCAGCTTCCATGTCACCGCTACTGGCGGACACTTGCTCTACCAATGGCTGCGTGGAACAAATCTCGTCGATGACGGAAATATCTCCGGTTCCTTGACTGATACGTTGACAGTGTCGAACATCACCACGAAAGACGCAGCATCGAACTATAGCGTCAAAACTAAAAACGTTGCTGGTTCGGCTGTCAGCAGTTACGCCGCTCTCGCAGTTGTGGTGCCGGTGCGCATTGTCAGCGGTGCCACCAATCAATTGGTTCTGTATAATTCCAAAGCAATTTTTGCGGTCGCAACGAGCGGCACCGCGCCGCTGGTGTATCAATGGTACAAAAACGGCACCAACAAACTCGTGAATTTTCCCGGCCACATTTCTGGCGCGACTTCCAGCGTGTTAACGATTTCCTCGTGCGTCGAAACCGACGTCGCGAGCTACTCTGTTTTTGTCACTAACGTCATTGGCACCGCGAACAGTTCGAATGCGGTGTTGATGATTGTGCCGAAGATTTCGATCTCTTCACCCTCCGCGAACGCGGCATTCAGTGTCCCGACGGTCAGCGTTACAGGCACCGCCTCCGATTTCAGCGGCAGCTCTATCGCGCAGGTTCAATGGCAACTGAACGGCTCACCTTTTTCGCTCGCCATCGGCACGAGCAGTTGGTCCGCGACCATTTCGCTGCGTGCCGGCACGAATATTTTTGTGGTAAAAAGCATAAACGCAGCCGGCATCGAGTCCGCCGCTGTTTCGCGCATCTTCTTGTTCAACGTCAGCAGCCCGCTGATACTGACGAAGACCGGCACGGGCACATTCAGCGGTGTGGCAAATGGCCAGATGTTGTTTGTCGGCCGAAATTACAAAGTCACTGCCTTGCCGGGGAACGGCCAGGTCTTTTCCAATTGGACTGGCACAATCAGTTCCTGCACGAATCCGCTGACATTCATGATGCAGAGCAACATGACGCTCGTCGCGAACTTTGTTGCCAATCCATTTATTCCGCGTGCTGGCGTTTACAATGGCCTTTTTTACGAGACGAACACGCACAGTCATTATAGTTCTGGTTTCTTCAGTTTTACGCTCGGCGCCTCGGGCGCATACAGCGGACGCTATTACGTTGCGGGTCTGAGTTACGCGATAACTGGCAAATTCAACATTGAGGGCGAGTCGCTCGTCGTATTTCCGAACGCGCCGAAAGTTACCTTTGATCTAAAACTCGACCTAACATCAGCGGGTGACACCGTATCAGGAACGGTAACCGGCACAGATTGGGCCGCCACCCTCGCTGGCGGACGCGCAAGGTTCCTATATTCGCCGCCCGCGCCGCAATCCGGCAGCAATTACACATTGGCGTTTCCTGGCAGTAGTGATGGCCTTTTAAGTCCGGGTGGTGACGGCTTTGGAAATCTTGCCGTCACAACGGCTGGTCAGGTTCTGTTCAGTGGAAGAATGTCGGACGACTCCGCTCTGGTTCCACCGCTGACCTACATTACCGCGAATGGCGATTGGCCGTTCTACGTGGCGCTTTACGGCGGCAGGGGGGCGGTGATGGGATGGCTTACGAACGTTACAGGCCAGCCTCGGAGTTATCAGGGCAATGTCAGCTGGATTAAGACGCGTTCGTACGGAACTAATTACCTCGCCGGTTTCACCAATCAGTCCGTTGCGATCAGTTCTGTGCTGCCTTCGCTGTCCACTGGCATACCTGCATTCAATTCGCCGAATGCGATGATCATCTTCCACGACGGTATTCTGGCCGCGCCGATCACCAACTATTTTTCTCTTAATAACAACGTCGTCAGCCTTTTCGACGGCCAAACCAACGGCCTCGCTCTTTCGCTTAGCAAATCGACCGGCCAGTGGAGCGGCAGCTTCAATTATCCATCGACTGGCTTGAAGATGAATGTCAGGGGCATCCTCCTGAAGGACCAAAACCAGGCGCGCGGCTACTTCCTCGGCTCGCGAACGGGATATTTGTTTATCGAACCCTATTGATTTGTGTCATCCTCACTCATCTGAGCGATGGACACATTTGGCAGCGATTGAGACAATGTGCTGTCCCGATGACCTGTTTAGAAAATTCCCAAAGTCGAACGTCGACCTCGCCAAAGGGTTCATGCCTTGCCCAATGATATGACCACCCAACTATCGCATCTCTCGAAAACTTTTACCGCCAGTGCATTTGCCCTGATTCGCCAAAGGACCTGCCAGGTTGTAACCTTGGGGTTGCTACTGTCGGCATTGTCAGCTGCTGCACAACCGGCCATTAGCACGCAACCGCTCAACCGCACCAACAACATCAGCGATCTCGCACAGTTTAGCGTAGTTGCCACGGGCGCCGCACCGGTGACTTACCAATGGCGACGTAATGGTGCGAATATCAACGGCGCGACTGGGAGTGCTCTCAGTCTATTGGTCACTAACATCGGTAATGCTGGCACCTACAGCGTTGTGGTAACGGACAGCACAGCTCTTACCACTACCAGTTCTGATGCTGTTCTTTCCGTATTCTTCGCTGACCGAACAAGGTTTACGCACTGGAACTTTAACAGCACTACATCGGACAATTCTGTCACTACCGGTGTCAGCAGTCCGGCAATCGGCTCCGGCGTGCTCACCGTTGTTGGCACGGGCATTACCGCCAATGGATTCAACACAGGTTCCGCTTCAGACCCTAATTTGACGGATAATTCAAGCCGTCGTTGGAACAATTATGCTTCAACCGTGCCCAACAAAACCGGCGGCGCGAAATACGCGGTTAGCACAGCGGGCTTCCAGAATGTTGCCGTCAGCGGTGAACTGTGGCTGGCGCAGCGCAGCTCCGCCTATTGGCGCGGGCAATACAGCATTGACGGCGGCACGAATTGGATTGATCGACTAGTCATTAGTAGGCACAGCGTGTCGCTTCAGAACTTCTTTTATTTTTCCGATGATTTGACTGGCGTCGACGGCGTTGCGGACAACTCAAACTTTGTTTACCAGATCGTTGGTGAATACGAAAGCACCGCCACTGGTAGCGGAGCCGCTGCTTACGTCTCTTGCGATCCCGCTTCGACTTTCAACCCCACCAGTTCTCTTTTCGGGTGGGACCTTTTCAGCGTGTTCGGCACCGCAATTTCTCAACAGCCCGCGATCACTCAGCAACCGCGAAGTCACACTAATTATTTAAACACAACCGGCGGATTCACCGTGAAAGCGACCGGTGGGAATCTCTCCTACCTGTGGTATTTCAACAATTCTCCAATTAATTCTGGCACTGGTTCGGATTTGGTTATAACCAACGTCCAATATTCCAATGCCGGCACCTATCACGTCGTCGTTTCCAATACCGCCGGAACTGTCACCAGCGATGATGCGATCCTGACGGTCGAAGACGTCGTGCTCCCGCAAGGTGATCGTTTTTGGTCCGCCGATGGCGTAAACGCGGGTGTTAGCGGCGGCAATTGGGACACTAATACACCGAATCGCTGGGGACAAAATATCGCTGGTCCGTTCAATCTCCAGTGGAACAACACCCGCCTCGATAACGCGATATTTCCTCCCGGTTCCGGCGTGATCACCAACTCGACGGGCGTAGCCGTGAACACCATCACGCTTACCAACGCTCCGAGTGCAGCCTACGCTTTTAACGGTGCTGGCAAAATCAGTTTTCTCGGGCCCGACTCTTCCATCTACGTCGCCGGCGCAAACAACTCGAACGCCAGCAATCTTCTGTCCAGCACCTGCGAATTCGCCGGTTCGATCATTACCAAGAATGGAGGCGGCCGCTTGCATCTCGATAATACCAACAGCAACATCGGCCGCTGGGTTGTTAATCAGGGTTCAATTACCGGCAGCGCCGCGGCAAATCTTTTCGGGATTGCTCCCTCGCAATCGCTTTCAAATTTCATCACGCTCGATGGCGGTGGATTTGGATTCATCGCTTCCTCCGCGATGTCTCTGGGCACCAATCGCGGTATTTACCTTGGTCTGAACGGTGGCCAACTCGGCAATCAGGGCACTGGCGGCATCATCACAATTGACGCGCCGATCACCGGCCCCGGTTCACTGAACTTCCCCGGCAATACAGAATGGCCCAGCCAACTCCAGGGCGATAATTGCATCTTCATCGTAAGCAACACGAACAACAATTATCAAGGGATCACGCGGATTGCGACCGCCGAAGTCCGTCTCGGCGCCAATCAGGTGTTTCCAGCGACCACCACGCTGATGGTCAGCAATCTCTCTCTCAATGGCCGACTCAATTTGAACGGCTTCAATCAGACGGTGGCCACAGTGATTCTTGATAGCACCAGCGGCAACGCTCGTATCATTGACACTGTCGGAACAGGCAGTCTCACTGCAGCGCAATTCGATTTGCGCCGTAGCGCTACGGCTACAAATGTGAGCGCGATTCTTGCCGGTCCCGGTACACTCACCAAAACGACTAGCGGCAATATCACTCTCGCCGCCCCCAACACCTACAGCGGCGATACATTCCTGCAGGCCGGAACGCTCACGCTCAACGCTTCGGGGCGTTTCGGCAATGGCGTCGGCACTCTCCACCTGCAAGGCGCTACGCTCACCGTTCCAGAATCACGGACCGATGCGACCGCTATTATCAATCCCACTTCCCTCGAGGCCGAGACGCTCGTGCAGGGGACCGCGAACGCCACGAATAATATCCAGTTTATCCACGGCGGGACGTGGACGATGGGTGGAGGCGTTCTATACGTGTATAACCCGAATACGAACGGCTTCTTGTTTCAGGTTGCTTTAACGAACACGTTCAATTTTTCGCTTCCGATCGATATTGGGAACGGGTGCCACCTCGTTTCTTACAATCCTGCTGGAAGCGATCAAACCTTTAGCGGCGGCCTTTCCGGAGCGGGCGTATTCAGACGCGCTGTTTCGACAGGCAGCGGCGGACGCACCATCTTTAACGGGGATAATACCTACAGCGGCGGGACCATAGTTAGTTCTGGCACGTTGCTTGCGAATAACCAAAGCGGCGCCAGTGCGACAGGCAGTGGTACGGTCACTGTCACCGCAGCTGGTGTTCTCGGCGGAACAGGCACAATCAGCGGCCCAGTCGCTGTTACCAACGGCGGCAATCTTTTGGCTGCTGCTGCTGGCGGAGTTTTAACCTTGCAAGGCGGCCTTGATATGAGCGGCAGCGGAACAAACACATGGGAACTGGCCGCCTTGCAAGATAATAGCACCGGCATTGCCGGAACTGGTTTCGGCCAAATTGTCCTGACTGCTGGCGAATTACAGTTGGGCGGCAGCTCTGTTCTGTCGCTGAAATTCTCCGGCGGCACTGCGCCAGATGGCTCCGTGCCGTTCTGGCAATCCACCCACCAGTGGAAAATCATCAGTCTGATTGGCGGCCTGAACACAGCCAACGCCTCGTTTGCTTCTATTGCCAATGGAAGCTACAGCGCGGGTAACTTCTCAACTGCTGTTGATGGAAGTGGCAACATCATTCTCACGTTTACGGCGTCAGTTCAGTCGTCACCCACCATTACGAGTCACCCGCAAAGCCGGACCAATGTTGCTGGAACAACGGCGTCTTTCACGGTTGCTGCGAATGGCTCGCAGCCTCTCACGTATGCTTGGTTCCGCAGTACGGCTCCGTTTACGCCCATTCCGGGGGCGACAAACACCACCTTTACTTTGGCGAACGTGCAGGCGGCAAGTGCGGGCAGTTACTTTGCTCGTGCTTACAATGGTCTCGGAAATGATACAAGCCAGCTTGCATCGCTTACAGTTGTGCCGTCACCATCGCTTCAACCCTTGTCCGGAGCCGGAACCGCGAATGTCGTGCTGAGTTGGAATACAGTCGCGGGCAACCAATACCAGGTGCAATACAATACGAATCTCTCCACCGCTAACTGGATTCCGGTGACCACATTTGTGGGCGCTGGCGGCAACGTTTCGGTGACCAATCATCCACCCGTTGGTGATCCGCAGCGTTACTTTCGCGTGATTATCTGGTAACATCGTCTGCAACGATTGAGCGGGCCTATGCAGGCCAAACAACATGAGAATCCGTGCATTTGTTGCCTTGACGGCCCTGACGGTCAGTCTTGGGCTGCCTGTTTCAAATGTGCGGGCCGGTGAGACGCCACAGGAAGTCGATCTCCAGTTCTTCGATAGCGCGACTGGTTACGCGCTGCAGCCCGATGAAATCGTGGCTCAGCCACATCGCGACGGCGCAACGAGACAACGTTTCAATCGTGCCCACATGCGTGCGGATGGGCATGCAAAAGTTGCGTTGGAACACGGCCGCCACACGATCAGCGCGAATTTGTCGGCATATCATCCGCTCAGTGGCGAACTGCAAGTGCGCGACGCTTTTCCCTACAAAGTCCGTTTTCTCCTGGACCCAATTGAGAAACCAATCGAGCTTCAACCGGACAACATCACCGTGCGTCAACGCGATGACGCCACGTTGTTCCAGGGTTTCATTGTTTCCGACGATACCGGCGAGCCATTGCGCGAAGTCCGCATCAAATCAGAACCCAGCGGTGTAAAAACCGTCACCGACGCTCGCGGCTTTTATCAACTTTATATCCCGCTGCAATCGCCGGCAAATCTCGTTGTCGAAAAACCCGGCTATCGCACCGAAGAACGGCAACAACTCGAACTCTCCCCGCGAGGAGACTGGACCTTCAACTTCCGGCTGGAACGCGGCACTGGAAAGCAAACCCTCGATGAGCGCAGCCCCTTGCGTTTGGCCGTCGAACAAGATCCGCCCACAGAAACAACGCAAACATCACCAGCGTCGACAGTCGCGCCGCAGCCCTTGTTAATTACGCCAAAGATTCCGACCATTGGCACAAACGCAACACTTCGCGTTCCGCGCAACATCCGCGTCCAGGACGACACGAATATTTATTACGTGACCATGAACTTTTATGAGAAGCACGTGTTGCCGCATGAGTGGATCGCGTCATGGAACAGCAACGCTTTGAACGCCGGCTCGGTACCGGTGCGTTGTTACGCCATCGCGCGGGTCAATGCTCGCGCGCCGGACAGCGATTTCGATATCTGCGGCAACAGCGATTGCCAGAACTTCAAAGTCAACGTGTCATCCACTTCGACCGATCGCGCGGTTGATTACACCTCCGGCTATGTGGTGGTTAATTCGAGCGGCAACGTTCCCAGCACCGAGTATTCCGCTGAGAACAACAGCCTTGGAAAACCGTGCGGCGACGGCTTCGCCGCTCCAACTTCCGGATGTCTCTACGACCCCATCTGCGCTGGTCACGATCGCTCTGGCCACGGGCGCGGCATGTGCCAGCGTGGAACACAACGATGGGGCGACGGCAACAATGGCTATCCCGTCCGCGATTGGATTTGGATGGTCAATCATTACTACTCGACGCTTACGCTGGTCAAAGGCAGCGAACTCATCATCGGCGACAACGTTGAATCGACTTCGGGCGATTGCAACGTGCGCGCGTGTGCCGGGGGAGGCATCGGCAGCGGCGTGTCGTGTCCATTGCTCACCAGCAAATCGGCGGGCCAAACCGGCGTCATCATCGGCGGTCCCATCCTCGTGACGAACGACACCAAAGGCTTCACGTGGTTTCAAGTGCGATGGAACGATGCGAATTCAACGACGGGTTGGTCCTGCGAAAATTATCTTGATCGCATCGTGTCACTTCCGGTCACACCTGCGAGTTTCACCGCGACGGCGATCAGCGGTAGCCAAATTAATCTAAGTTGGATCGACAGTAGCAATATCGAGGCGGGCTTTTATATCGAGCGCGCGCCGTCGTCCACCGGCCCATGGCTGGAAATCGCGACGATTTCAGCAAGCGTGACGACTTACTCCGATCGGAACCTATATCCAGGCAGCACATGGTATTACCGCATGCGCAGCTACAACTCCTCTGGAAATAGCAGCTACACTGCTGCCGTCAGCGCGACCATTCCCAATAGTGTTGCCCCAACATTGGCCGCTGTTCAAAACCGCGCCGTTGCACCTAACACCTTGATTACATTTACGAACACAGCGACAGCGCCCGACAACGTCAAACTCATCACCGATTTCGCAGCATTCCAAAGCGAAACGGGCAACGGCGCAATTTTATTCGAAACGCCAAACACTTCGACCAGCACCTCAACCTTTCTGAACGACGTGCCGGAGATGGATCTCTCCGTCACCACCGATACTCATCCGAACGGCGGCCAAGCGTCCGGCAACGTGCTTATGGTCCAATGCCAGTTCACCAATTCCAACAATGCATGGTTGAGGCTGACGACTGCTGGACCAACATGGTTCGCTGACCCGGTGATTGATCTGGCCAAAAAAATCCGCTTTGACATGTACTCCGACCTGTCGGTTCAGGTTGCCTTGGGCTGTCGTGAAACAACAACCCCTGTCGGAACCGCAATCGGTTCCGATGGCGGCACGAGCGGCGCGATTGAATGGGTCGGTGTCACTGGTGTTTCTGGCACTGCACCGGTCTGTACCCGAACTGTTACCTCTAACACTTGGACGACCCTGACATTCGACTTCACCAACGAACCGATCCGCAATTTCTCGGGCGGCAATGGCGTCTTATCAACCGCATCCGGCCTGGGCGTGCTCGAACATCTGGCCATCGTTCCGAAAAGCGGGAACAACATCTACACGTTCTACCTCGACAACTTCGCTGTTCTCACGCCACGCGTTTTCACCTATAGCTTTGGAACGGGCGCGCCGACCAACGCGACACTTAATGCCAGCACCGGCATTTTTTCATGGATGCCAACTGCTGCGCAAAGTCCGAGCACGAACCAAATTTCAATTATCGTTACCGACAACAGCATCCCAGCGTTGCGTGCGACCAATTCTTTCGTCGTAACCGTTGGCCAATCTTTGGCGAACAGTCCTCCTCTACTCAACCCGATTGATAACCGCACTGTCTATGCAGGGACGACAGTCGTCGTTACCAACTCGGCCTACGACCCGAATCCATCCGACACGCTGACCTTCAGTCTCGGCACCGGCGCGCCGCCAACCGCCACCCTCAATTCCAGCACGGGCGTATTCAGTTGGACGACGACGACTGCCGACACGAATTCTGTTCACAACATCACCATAAAGGTCACCGACAACGGTTCACCGCCGATGAGCGCCAGTGGAAGTTTTTCCGTGACAGTGCTTCCTCCTCCGCCTGCGAACAGCTCGCCACTGCTTTATCCGATCGACAACCAATCCATCCATGCAGGCGCGACATTGACGTTTACGAACCTTGCCTACGACGCCGACACCAACGACGTTCTGACTTTCAGCCTTGATCCTGGCGCTCCATCCGGCGCGACCATTCATCCGGTGACCGGCGTCTTTTCGTGGACGCCTCCCGATTCTGAAAGTAATACTGTCAAATCTGTCACCGTCCGCGTCAGCGACAATGGTCAGCCGTCCAAAAGCGCTTCCAGCACATTTTCGGTCACGGTTTTGCCTCGTTTGCCGAACAATCCGCCATCGCTATCGCCCGTGACGAACCTGACCGTCCACGCGGGAACCAGTATTGTGTTCACGAATTACGCGACCGATCCAGATCCTGATGATTTCCTTGGGTTCAGCCTGGGCGACGGCGCGCCCGAAGATGCACAAATCGATATTGTGACCGGCGTGTTTACGTGGACACCGACGGACGCTCATGCAAACACAACCAACCACATCACGATACAAGTCACCGACGACGGCGAGCCGCCGCTGACCGCTTTCGCCCCGTTTGACATCATTGTCCGACCACGCCCCACCTTCACCACCGTGCAAGTTTCTGGGAATTCCGTTTTGCTGTCGTGGTCGAGCATTTCGAACAGAACCTATGACGTGTGGTTCAATAACGACCTTTCAGGATCGCAATGGCAACCACTCGGCTCAGTGGTCGCGACAAACTCGCTGAGCACCATCACCGATTCAACGTTTCAAGGTGCGGTCCAACGCTTTTACCGCCTCCAGTTGGAACAATAAACGCCCGATCTTCCTAGAGGTGCGGTTGTTTAGAGGGGCGAGGCTGCGCCGTCTCAGCCTTTGCAACACTTCGCACCGCTCCTGTAAAAGACTTAGCAGGAGCTTCGCCCTACCGAAAAATAGTAACCACCACTTGTAATCACACCCTCTTCCCGGGCGGTGTGCGCAACTTCTCGCAATGCGCTAAGCGGAAGACAAGCGCGTCTCACTGTTGAGATGAAATAAGGAAAGGAGAATGTTTTTTCGACGAACCAAGTCGAGGCGAAACCTACCTCATCCAAGTCGGAAAGAAGGTTGGCGGCGTGGTTTTATCGGTGTCGAAGCTCATGTGCCACTGGAGCTTCCAAAGATCTCGTGCACGGTAACGACGTGTCGAACCGTCGGCGAACACCATATTGACGCCATTTCCGTGCCTAGCCATGGCAAAGTTCGCTATCTCATGAGTAGCGTCCAAGTACTCGCCGTTGAACTGCGGTGGTTGAGTAGCAATTGTAGGATCCCATTGCGGTGCGCCGCCGCGCCACATCGAATCCGCCATGAGTGGAATCAACGGCGGTTTCGTCAGGGCGCTGGTGGTGCGCCAAAAACTCGCCGCTGGCCAACTATAGAGGGTGCTGACCATTCCGGATTTTTTCGCATAATTGAACGTCCACACATTGGCTCCGTAACTAGCGAGGGCCTTGCGATGTTGCGGGTCCTGCGGATCGATGTACGGCTTATTGTCGGTTCCAATTTCGAAGCTGGTGGTTGGTCCTCCCTGAGTTTGCGCGTTCGCGCTTCCCCACGCAACTCGCGTCTCCGGTTGGCCAGCCGGTGCTCCGTTCTGCATCTCGCCAGCCGTCGGACAAAGTAACAAGAATGGTTTTCTCCCAACATAATTACTTAAACACCCCACCCACTGAGCGCGTTCCGGGAAACTCGCCTGGTCCCCATCGCAGTATGATCCTCTGTTATCTTCAGTATAATATGACCACATCAGTCCCCACTGGTGCAGATTCGACATACATTGTGCGGAGTATGCTTTTTGCTTCGCCCTTGCCAGTGCCGGGAGAAGCATCGACGCAAGGATTGCGATAATGGCGATGACCACGAGCAATTCAATTAAAGTAAATCCACGCCCGCGCTCGCAATTTCCTTTGGGTTGTTCGGTCTGCATAGGTGCTTGTGCCCTCAACTTCAGGGCCATTTAGCCAATGTGCTTTTAGTCTTGAAAATATTACGTAAATGACTCAGCGCGTATATCGCTCGTTTGAGCGATGGGGTGGTTAGATTGTTGTTTTTATACTATCAATTCGATCGATCCGAAACAACGTCATTGCGCGACTTGTCTCGTGACGCGATAAAAACAAGCTTGTTGAGAAATTCGGTCTCGAGGGCTGAGGGTTTGAACCCGCTCAATGAGGTTGGTCGCGAGAAGTTGCTGCCAACCAGCCCCTCCCCTCCCTCGAATTTGTTGATCACTGTCGACAGTAGTTACTTCATCGTATAACGTGTGTTGCGAGCTGAAGTCGGCTGGCCGGAGTGCCGAATGCCGTTCGGTCGCACCCATGTTCTTTGAAAGTTAATCGGAACGGAGTTGCGTGTTACTGTTCATGGAAGTAAACCGAGGTTAACCAAACCTAACCGGGGCTAACCGAAGTTAACCGAACCTAAAAAAGTTCAATTTCCTGGCCAACGGCGACGAAATGCAACCAGCGCATCGAAAAGCGGTTCTGGCGCGCCTTAAATCCCGTTAAGTAGTTTCCGGCGCCAGTCTGCGCAAACCTATGCAAACCCATGAAGCCTAATGCAAAGTTATGCAAGCCTGCGCAAAGCTAGAGTCAGCAAAATTCAGGCAAATCGATGCAAGGTAACATGCTGAGCGAGGTTCGAACATGTCACCAACGCGTCCGAGTTGCCTCATCGAGCCTGCAAGAGATTGACAAATGCCTTTTTCCCCGCAAAATTGGTCGTTCTTGGTTGCCTCGGTAGCTCAGTTGGTAGAGCAGTTGACTCTTAATCAATTGGTCCACGGTTCGAGTCCTTGCCGGGGCACCACTTTTTTATTTCTCCCCATTTTTGACCTCCCGCGCAACTTTGGTAGGTTCACACATGTCTGAAACCAAACAACATCCGCCAACTTTGCTCGATCCGGTTCGTGTTGGCGCGTGGAATCTCCCCAATCGCATTCTGATGGCGCCGCTGACGCGGTCGCGCAGTGGTCCAGAACGCATTCCGAATGATTTGATGCGGGAGTATTATGTGCAGCGCGCTTCGGCAGGGATGATTTTTTCGGAAGCGACGTCGGTCGATCCGATGGGCGTCGGGTATGCGGAAACACCGGGGATTTGGTCGGATGAACAAGTCGCAGGTTGGAAGAAAATCACGGATGCGGTTCATTCGGCCGGCGGCCGGATGTTGTTGCAGCTCTGGCATGTGGGGCGTATTTCGCATCCGATGTTTTTGAATGGGGCATTGCCAATTGCGCCGAGCGCAATCGCCGCAAAGGGACACGTAAGTCATGTGCGACCACTGACCCCGTTTCCAATTCCGCGCGCACTCGAGTTAACCGAGATTCCTGGACTCATTCGGATCTATAGGCGAGGAGCGGAAAACGCGCAGCGGGCCGGGTTTGATGGCGTGGAGATTCATGGCGCTAATGGATATTTGCCCGACCAATTTCTTCAGGACTCGACCAACAAACGCACTGACGACTACGGTGGGCCGATTGAAAATCGGGCGCGGTTTTTGTTAGAAGTGACCGATACGGCGATTTCGGTTTGGGGACACGATCGCGTTGGCGTGCATCTCGCGCCGCGGGGTGATGCGCATGATATGGGTGATTCGAATCCGTTGGCGACGTTTGGACATGTCGCGCGCGAACTTGGTAAACGTCGCGTTGCATTCATTTGTGCCCGCGAAGCGCTCGGGCCGAATCGGATTGGACCGGAACTGAAAAAATTGTTTGGCGGTAGTTACATCGCCAACGAACGGTTCATTTGGGAGACGGGCAATCAGGTAGTCACGGTAGGTGAGGCCGATGCGGTGGCCTTTGGCGTTTCGTTTATCGCGAACCCAGATTTACCGGAGCGCTTCCTGCAACACGCGCCGTTGAACGCCCCCGACAAGGAAACCTTCTATTCGCGCGGGCCGCACGGATACACGGATTATCCAATTATGTTTCCTGCTTCAGCACGAGCCGTCTGAGATGGCCGTAGCTGCTGTTGCGGCGTCAAGCTTCGACGAGTCCGGCAGCGGCGGCTTTCACTTCCTCGGTTGTGAACGGTTTACCGCCGTAACCCCAGTCGCCACTTTTGACTTCGTCAATGACGACAAGCGTGTACGGGCGCAAGTTTTCACCTTCGATTGCGACCATTGTGTCGGTGAGATTGCGAACCATTTCCTGTTTTTGCTCGGATGTAAAAACGCCTTCGATGACCTTAACATTAATTAATGGCATACCATTCCTTTCTTGCTGAGCTCGAACACTAGGCGCGGAGCTCCTGGGCAACAACCGGTTTACCGGCAATAGGAAAATGCCTATTCGTCGATCAGCCAGTTGAACGGCTCGAACCGGCGTTCACCGATGCGGTTTTACGGAGCGCCGCTGCTCTATTTAAACGACGCGCTGATATTGAAAATGTCCATCGGGCGCGGGTCGTTGCCGGTGCAGAAACTGCTACGGGCGGCTGTGGCCTTGTTCGCGGGCTTCGCGCAAAATTGAGATGAGTTCCTGCACCTTCTCTGGATTGGCGGCAGCGAGGTTCTTGGTTTCGCCGATGTCGTCGGCCAGGTTGTAGAGTTCGGGGCTGGCGCTTTGTTTTGCTTTTGCGCCTTTGCCAGCGAGGGCAGGGGTCAGCAGTTTCCACGAGCCCTGACGGACGCCCATGCGGCGGCTGTGTTCGATGAGTGAAGGGCGGACGGTGATTTTCAGGTTGCCATCGATGATCGGCAACAGGCTGAAGCTGTCGGGAGCGGAGGTGGGTGGAAGTTTTTGTTTCGTGATCCCCGCGCAGGTGGCAAGAGTGTCGACGAGGCAGACGAGTTGGTCGGAGGTGGCGGGTTTGATTTTGGCAGGCCAACGCACGATGAGCGGAATTCGCGTGCCGCCTTCGTAGGCGGTTCCTTTGGTGCCGCGCAAGGGACCATTGAAGGCGTGGCCTTGGTTTGATTTGACGTCGCCATCGCGCTGCGGAGAATCGCCGAAATCGAGGATACCTCCGTTGTCGCTGCTGACGATCAGGAGCGTGTTGGTGGCGAGATTGAGTTTGTCCAAAGCTTTAACAACTTCGCCCACCGTCCAATCGAATTCCTGAATGACATCACCGCGCGGACCGGCTTCGCTGGCGTGACGGAAACGCGCGGCGGGCACGCGTGGGACATGGATGTCGTGCGTGGCGAGGTAGAGGAAGAAGGGCTGGCTGCGATTGCGCTCGATGAATTGGACGGCTTGGGATGTGAGTGTTTCGGCGATTGCGTCGTCTTTCCACAGCGCGGATTTTCCGCCGCTCATATTGCCAATGCGGCCGATACCAGCGATGACATTGGCATGGCCGGGAATGCAGTGTTCGTAATCGACGGTGATCGGGTCTTTGGGATCGTAGTTTACGACGCGATGGTCTTTGACGTAGACGCAAGGCGCACGGTCGCCGGTCGCGGGAATGATGAAACATTCATCGAAACCGATTTCGAGTGGGCCGGGTTTGAGTTCGATATTCCAATCAGGAGCGCTGTCGCTGAGGCCGAGATGCCATTTACCGATGCAGGACGTTCTGTAACCGGCTTTTTTAAGAAGCGATGGAACGGTGACTGTGCCGGGTTTGATGCTGAGCGGCGCGTTGCCGGGCAGAATGTGGTCGCCGGCGCGATTGCGCCAGGCATATTGGCCGGTGATGAGCGCGTAACGCGAGGGCGTGCAGACTGCGGAGGCGGCGTGGGCGTCGGTGAAGCGCAAGCCTTGCGAGGCGACTTTGTCGATCGCGGGTGTTTTGACCTTTGTCGCGCCGTAACAGCCGAAGTCGCCGTAACCGATGTCGTCACCGAGAATGACTATGATGTTTGGTTTTTGCGCGGACGATTCGGCGGCGGCAGCATGCAATAAGCTGCTGCATACCATTGCGACTAAAGTTCGTAACAACCAATTCATGGCGCGAGCTTACTTTGACGCGGATGCGGCGCAAAGGGTTTCACTTAGATTTGCTTGCGCATGGCGAGCGACTTTTCCGTTGGGTAACTGAGGACTTTTTGGCCGGTTGGGCAAAGGTGTTTGACTTCGCAATTTGGACAGTCGGGTGTGCGGGCTAAGCAGCGGCGTCGACCGTGCCATATTAATAAATGGCTGAAGAGACACCATTCGTCGCGCGGGACGAGTTGCTGGAGTTCAGTTTCGATTTTTTCGGGCGTCGATTTGGTTGTCAGCTTCAGGCGATGTGAAAGGCGGTGGACGTGGGTGTCGACAACGATACCGACGTTGATATTGAAAGCGTTGCCGAGGACGACGTTGGCAGTTTTGCGGCCGACTCCGGCGAGCGCGGTGAGTTCGTCCATGGTTTGCGGGACTTTGCCGTTGTGCTGCTCAACTAACGCACGACAGGCCGCTTGGATGTTTTTGGCTTTGGCGCGGTAGAGGCCGATGCGTTTGATGTCTTGTTCCAGTTCGGCGAGGGGGGCTTCGGCGAAGTCTTTGGCGGATTTGTATTTTTTAAAGAGATTTTCGCTAACGATATTGACCTGCTTATCGGTGCATTGCGCGGAGAGGATGGTGGCGATGAGCAACTCAAGTGGGTTGGTGTAGTTCAATTCGCAATGCGCATCGGGATAAGCACGGCGCAGGCCAGCAATGATTTCCTTTGTGCGGGTGAGTTTTTGAGCTGTCGTTTGGCGTGGCACGGTTGTGATTATACGGCGAACGACCAGCGGTATGCACCCTGCGATTTTGCTGTACAAATCTTTCAGGGTTCAGTCACACGAAAATTCCGGCAAAAATCTTGATTAAAAGTGCGTCCGCGAGCATCTAAATAGGTGCAATGATTCCCAATTTCGGCAAAGCGCGCGCTGTATTTTTGTGCCTGTCACTGGGCGGCTTTGTGCATTTGACGTGCACTGCTGCGGACGATGCGAAAAATTCCCCAAAGGTGAGCTATTACCGCGAGGTGCGGCCAATTTTGCAGGCCAATTGCCAGGGTTGTCACCAACCTGCCAAGAAAAAGGGCGGCTATGTGATGACGGATTTTAAACTGTTACTAGCCGGCGGCGACAGCGAAGGCGCAGCGGTGGTGCCGGGCAATCCGGAAAAGAGTTCAATTCTCAAGATGGTCACGCCCGAAGGACGGCGAGGTGCGGATGCCGAAAGGGAAAACGCCGTTGACGGACACGGATGTAACCACGATTCGCAATTGGATTGCGCAAGGTGCGATCGACGACACGCCTGCGGATGCGAAGCGGCATTACGACACGGAACATCCGCCGGTTTATACGCGGTTGCCGGTGATTTCGTCGCTTGACTGGTCGCCGGACGGGAAGTTGCTTGCGGTTTCGGGATTTCACGAAGTTCTCTTGTTTGAAACGTCCACGAGCGGCACGCCGAAGCTTGCGGGGCGGTTGATTGGATTATCCGAGCGCGTGCAGTCGTTGCGGTTTTCGCCGGACGGCCAACGCCTGGCTGTGGCTGGCGGTGATCCAGCGCGCATGGGTGAGATTCAGGTTTGGGATGTGGAGAAGCGCAAATTGGTGATGTCGACGCCAGTCAGTTACGACACGCTTTATGGCGTCAGTTGGTCGCCGGATGGAAAGTTGCTGGCGTTCGGTTGTCCGGACAACACTGTGCGCGCCATTGAAGCGGCGAACGGCAAGCTAGTCGTGCAGATGGGGTCGCATAGTGATTGGGTGTTGAGCACGGCGTTTTCTATCAAAAGCGATTACATCATTTCCAGCGGACGCGACATGAGCGTGAAGTTGACGGAGGTTGCGTCGCAACGGTTCATCGACAACATCACCTCGATTACACCTGGCGCCTTAAAGGGCGGCATCATGGCGGTGGCGCAGCATCCGACGTTAGAGCATTTCGTGGCGGTTGGTTCGGACGGCACGCCCAAAGTTTATCGGACGTTTCGTGAGGTGAAGCGCGAGATCGGGGATGACGCGCAGTTGATTGCGGATTTGTATCCTATGACCGGACGCGTCTTTGCCGCGCGGTTCAGCGCGGATGGCAAACGTATCGCTTGTGCCGGCGGCATGGATCGCGTCGGCGAGTTGTTGGTGTGCAGTTACGATTACACGAATGATGTGCCGAAGGAATTGCGCGAAATTATGGGCAAAGTTCCGGGCGGCCGCAAGAAAGAGGAAAACGATCGCCTCGCAGAATACAAGAAACTGGGCATCCACGAAATCGCGCGTGCGTCGGTCCCGCAGGCGGAAATTTATTCTGTAGCGTTCAATGCCGACGCCAGTCAAATCGCGGCGGCGGGATCGGACGGAATGATTCGTTTGTATAACGCGACCAACGGAAAAGTAGTTGTGGAATTTCCCGCCGTCGTCCATTGCGACGAATTCGGAGGTGGCAAAAGCTTCGAGCAAACCGATCGATTACATTCGGGATGTCAGCCCGGTTATCGCGCACCTCGGGTGTAACGCCGGCACGTGCCACGGCGCGAAGGAAGGAAAGAACGGATTCAAACTTTCATTGCGCGGTTACGATCCGGAAACGGATTTGCGCGCGTTCACGGACGACATGGCATCGCGCCGCGTCAATCTTGCCTCGCCCGACGACAGCTTGATGCTGCTAAAGGCGATTGCTGAAGTGCCGCATGAAGGCGGACGGCGCACGACGCGTGATAGCAATTATTACCAGATGCTCCGCCAATGGATTGCGGAAGGCGCGAAGCTGGACATGAAATCGCCCCGCGTGGTGAAAATTGAAATTCTGCCGCTGAACCCAGTCGTGCAGGAGATCGGTTCGAAGCAGCAGATGCAGATCAAAGCGACCTACGCGGACGGATTTGTTCGCGATGTCACAGCGGAAGCATTCGTTGAAAGCGGCAATACGGAAGTGGCAACGATTGACACGAGCGCGATGATCACGACGATCCGCCGCGGCGAAGCCCCGGTGCTGGCGCGGTTTGAAGGCAATTACGTTGCGACGACGATTACGGTGATGGGCGACCGGACAGGTTTCGTTTGGAAGCAGCCGAAGACGTGGGGGAAGATTGACGAACTGGTCGCGGCCAAATGGGAGCGGATGAAAATCGCGCCATCCGGAGCTGTGCACGGACCTCGAATTTATTCGCCGCGTTTACCTGGATTTAACTGGTTTGCCGCCGAGCCCCGAGGAGATTCGGTCGTTTCTGGCGGACAAACGCCGCGACGCGCGTCAAACGCGATGCGTTAATCGATTCGCTCATCGGCAATTCGGATTTCGTTGATTATTGGGCGAACAAATGGGCCGACATGCTGCAGTGCAACAGCAAGTTTCTCGGCAGCGAAGGCGCGGAGATTTTCCGCAACTGGATTCGTGATCAGGTCGACAAGAACACGCCGTTACGATAAGTTTGCGCGCGAAATTTTGACTGCGACCGGTTCGAACAAGGAAAATCCGGCGGCGAGTTATTGGAAGATTTTGCGCACGCCGACCGAGGCGATGGAAAACACTACGCAGCTGTTTCTCGCGACGCGGTTTAATTGCAACAAGTGTCACGACCATCCGTTCGAGCGTTGGACGCAGGATCAGTATTATCATTTGGCGGCGTTTTTCGCGCAGGTGTCTTTGGCGAAAGACCCGAAGAGCGGTGACCAGACCATCGGCGGCACGGCTGTTGAAGGCGCCAAGCCGCTGTTCGAAATCGTGAGTGATGCGAAGGAAGGCGAGATGAAACACGATCGCACGGGCAAAGTTTCTCCGCCGGAATTTCCTTTTGCCGCCAAGGTTGTGCTCGCGACGGCGAAAGCACCCGCACCGTCCAAGGATGGAAAAATTAAGGAACCATCCGGCGCAATGAAAGAATCTGACAAGCCACGTCGCGAACAACTCGCTGATTGGATCACTTCGCCGGATAATCGCTTTTTCGCGTCGAGTTACGCGAATCGACTTTGGGGGTATATGCTCGGCGCCGGCATTATCGAACCGCTGGACGACACACGCGCGGGCAATCCGGCGCGCAATCCCGCGTTGCTCGAATATCTCACGCACGAGTTCATCAACAGCGGTTTCGACACGCGGCATATGATGCGGTTGATTTGCAAATCGCGCACGTATCAGCTTTCGATTCGGGCCAACAAATGGAATGAGGAGGACAAGGTCAATTACTCGCACGAGATTGCGCGGCGGTTGCCGGCCGAAACATTGTTCGACAGCGTGTTCAGAGTGACTGGAACGATACCGGATATTCCTGGCGCAAAACCTGGTCAACGCGCGATGCAGCTCGCTGATGTGGCTATTGATAGCAACGGTTTACTCGCGACGCTCGGTCGTCCTGCGCGCCAGAGCGCGTGCGAATGCGAACGCAGCATCTGATATCCGCATGGGTTCGGTCATGGCGCTGTTGAGCGGACCGACTATTTCAACCGCAATCAATCAACCCACCAATGCGCTGGCCAAGCTCGTCGAAAGCGAGAAGGACGATCGCAAGTTGATTGACGACGTGTTCATGCGCGTTCTGAATCGACCTGCCACTAAATCAGAAGTGACGAACACGTTGGCATTGATGGCGGAAGTGGACCAGGACCGAGGGGTTGTAACGAATGATCTTTCCAATCTGGAGACGAAACTCGCGCCGTCCATTGCAAAACTGAAGACGGATCGCGAGGATGCAATCGCTCACGCGAAAACGAATCTGGCCGTCTACACTGAAATGACGGCGACATTGTTGCCGGAATTGGAGAAACGACATCAGAATGAAATCGCGTTGACGAAGCGCGAACTCACCGAATACGAAAAGATCGATTCCAGTGCAGGCAGCATTGCTCGAAACGAAGATACAATCCGGCGGAAACCAAAACGATTTGGGTGACCGTCGAACCAAAAAAAGTGTCGGCTGGGAAAAAGCAAAATGAAACTGACCAAGAATAGTGACGGTTCGGTTCTTTCGTCCAAAGGCAAAGGGCCGATCGATTACATCATCAATGCTTCGTCGCCATTGACGAACATCACGGGTGTGATGCTCGAAGTGTTGCCGGACGATTCGCTTCCCGAATATGGACCTGGCCGCGCGCCGAATGGTAATTTTGTTCTTATCTGAACTCGAATTGAAGTGGGGTGGCGGTACAAATTCGGCCAACACATTCGCAAAGTTCGTGGATGCTCGCGCGGATTTTTCGCAGCAAGACTTCGATGTTCATAAAGCGATCGACGGCGTGACCAGCGGAGTCGAACGGCTGGGCGCTCGCAGGTGCGGCTGGACCGATGCGGCACACCGCCACATTCAAGTTGGAAAAGCCGCTCACCGACAGCAAAGGGCTCTCGCTTCGTTTCACTTTGAAGCAGCAGTTCGATCCAGAACACTTGATTGGCAAGTTCCGCATTTCAGTCACCAGCAGCGCCGATCCGTTGGATTTTGGATTCCCAGAAAACATTGTGAAAGCGGCGCGTGCTCCGGCCGGCCAACGCACGGCTGAGCAATCCGCTGCAATCATTGACCTCGTGCGCGTTTCCGATCCTGAATTTTGGAAGCGCAAAGGAGCGTTCGCAAAAGTTTCCGCGCCGTTGCCGGAAGACCCGAAACTTGCGGAACTCAAAGGCGGCCTAAAAAAAGCCGAAGAACCGATTCATCTCGATCCTGTCCTGGTGCAATTGCGCGAGGATGCGAAAGAGAGCATCAAACAAAGCGAAAATAAACGACTGACGGTAGTGCAGGACTTGACCTGGGCGCTGATCAACAGCCCCGGATTTTTGTTCAATCACTAGAAAGGTTTTATGATTAGAATTGCTGGTGGAACGTGTAGCGATCTTTGTGATCCGCGAATGAAAATGACGCGGC
The DNA here is from genome assembly GCA_963702845.1 of uncultured Verrucomicrobiae bacterium. Classification (GTDB taxonomy): domain Bacteria; phylum Verrucomicrobiota; class Verrucomicrobiia; order Limisphaerales; family Palsa-1400; genus JAICXV01. The sequence continues at coordinate 5,707,451 of OY969763.1, forward strand.
GCGACCTCTTGCGCATTGGAGGCACCGGCATTCTGGGTCTCTCGCTCGGGTCGCTCTTGAAGCTCCAAGCGCTCGGCGCGCAAGGAACCGCAGCCGGCGGTCCCGGTTGGGGCGCGGCCAAGAATGTCGTGATGATTTATCTCCAAGGTGGCCCGAGCCATCTTGATTTGTGGGACCCAAAAGAGAACGTGCCCGATAACATTCGCAGCGCATTCAAACCGATTCCCACAAAAATTCCGGGCGTCAATTTCACCGAAATTCTGCCGGAACTCGCGAAGGTGAACGACAAGTTCACGATGATTCGTTCGATGAGCTACACGCCGAATGGATTGTTCAATCACACGGCGGCGATTTATCAAATCATGACCGGTTACACGACCGACAAGGTCAGTCCGTCCGGCCAACTCGAGCCGCCGGATCCAAAAGATTTCCCGAACTTCGGTTCGCAAATCGTCGCGCTTGCGTCCACTGACTGACCCGATGCTGCCGTTTGTCATGCTGCCGCGTCCGCTGCAGGAATCGGGCGTTGTCGGCAAAGGCGGCGGCGCAGGTTTCCTCGGCAAAGCCTTCGACCCATACACGCTCTATCCCGAAGGCGACGACATGGACATGAAGAAGATGGACAAGATTCGTGTCGACGATTTGAAGCTGCCGCCTGAAGTGTTTGCGCTTCGTCTGAAACGCCGCGCGCAGTTACGCGAGGCCATCGAGGCAAGCGATGCCCGACATCGACAAGGCCGTCGAAAACTACAATCTCGACGATTACTACAAACGCGCCTTGGAACTGATCGTTTCCGGCCGCGCCCGCAATGCGTTCGACCTGACGCAGGAAACCGACAAGATGCGCGACAGTTATGGACGCAACACCTTTGGCCAAAGCTGTCTGCTGGCGCGCCGCCTGATCGAAGCGGGCACGCGCGTTGTCGAAGTCATTTGGCCGAAAGTCGCCAACTCCGACAATCATTCCTGGGATCATCACGTCGATTTCACCAAGCGCATGCGCGACTCAGTCCGGCGCCGATGCTTGATAAAGGTCTGGCCGCGTTTTTTGCCGACATGGATTCGACGCGGGCTTGCTCAAGGAAACGTTGGTCGTGGCCATCGGCGAATTTGGCCGCAGTCCGCAAAAAGGCATCAGCACTTCCGGAAATCGCAAACTCGCGCCGATGGTCGCGATCACTGGCCCTATTGCTACACCTCGATCATTGCCGGTGCGGGAATCAAACGCGGTTATGTCCACGGCAAATCCGACAAAACCGGCAGCAGCCCGACCGAAGACCCGGTGCATCCGACGGAGATTGCTCGCGACGATGTATCACGCCTTCGGCATCGAACCGGATACGATCGTCTACAACCATCTCAAGCAACCGCGCGAATTGGTGAAGGCGAAAGCGGTCACGAAACTCTTCGCCTGATAAATGGCGCAGGTGCGTTTCGGGAACTCCAAACAACACATCCGCGAGCACGGCGACGACATGCCGGAGATCCGCGATTGGAAGTGGAGCGCGTAGGGAAAGGGCGAAGCAGTCTAACGCTGCCGATGAGCGACGCGCATCGGCGCGTCCGCTCCATCAGGCTTATTAGTCCTCCTGTCGAAACTTGTAGGGTGCGTTGGCATCGTGTGTCCTTCTCTGCGCGGGAGTCATACGCTCACGGATGACCCTCGTGGTATAGCCACCGACCAAATAGCCGTCTTCCACATACATCCAATCTGAAATATATGACGGCTCAAACTCAACCCTCTGCATGAACTTCAACCTTGGCAAATTAGGCTCGTTGGAAATAACCCCGCTGGGTTTCTTGCCTGCAAAATCCAAATCGGCCAGCCAAATGTGCTCTCGTTGCTCCCCTTCATCAAACACTACCTTCACAAGGAAGCTCTTCTGTCCCTCGGTTGGATGGCAAAACGCCTCGATGAACTTCCTGAAACTTTTCTTTGCCTCGCGGATGGCAGCTTCCATCCGCTCATCCTCCGGCGAAAAGGGGACTGTTTTGTTGTCTGACATACGCCTGTGGCTAACTATGATTATGCGACGGGGTGTCGCGGTCATTTTGAGAGACGAACGGTTGGTTCATATTGGTTGAGCAGACTATTGTTCTGCTGCCGCTGCGAATCAAGCGCAACAAACACTTGACCTCACCTTGGGCCTTTGGCACAAACGCCGCCGGAAAATGTGGCGGGTTCAAAAAAGCACGGGTGGGCATTCCGGAATCGGTATCCGGAGCTTGGGCGCGACGTCTACTTCCTTCGTTCGTTTGTACAATCCCTCCGTTCAATTGCACAGCGGCTCCGTACTGTTGTACGGCGGCTCTGTACGGTTGTTCGGCGGCTCTGTACAAATCCTCCCAACCTCCAAAAACTAGTCCTAAACAATGGTATAAACACTTAGAAACAAGAAACATATGCAAAGAGATGGATTCATTCCCCGTGGCGACGATGCCTTCCTGGCCTGGCACGCGCGGATGTTCTGACCGGATGCCCGCGCGTATCCCCAAACAGTTATGCCCAAAGACATCGACCAGGGGTTGGCGCTCCCCATTCACAAAGCTATCTTTTCACAACTGCGGATGGATTGCCCATTGCTTGTTCGGTTCCGCGCCCATCGTGAAGATAATTGATCCGCCGTTTTTCAGTTCGTTGAAGGGCAGGAATGGTGAATCCCAGTTTTTGCCATTTAGACGGACGGATTGAATGTAGATGTTCTTGTCGGAAATGTTTTCGGCGGTCATCACCCAATCTTTTCCGTTGGAAAGATGCATCGTGGCTTTGGGCAGTTGCGGTGCGCCGATGACGTAGTAATCGCTTGCGGGACAGACGGGATAAAAGCCCATGCAAGTGAAGAGATACCAGGCGGACATCTGGCCGCAGTCGTCGTTGCCGCACAATGAATTTGGGGTGTTTCCGTATTGCGTGGTGAACACCTGATGCAACAGCTTCGCGGCTTTCCATGGCTGGCCGAGATACGAGTACAAATAAATGATGTGATGGCTCGGTTCGTTGCCGTGCCAGTAATCACCGATGCAACCGCGTTGATCGTTCGGTGGCAAAACTTTTGTGGCGCGATTGGTGGCGAACAGGTTGTCGAGCTTTTCGATGACCACATTTGTGCCGCCCATGAGTTTGACGAGACCGGGCACGTCGTGCGGCGCGTACCATGAATATTGAGAGCTGGTGCCTTCGGTTACGTCGGCGGGATAACGTCTGACGCCGCCAAAAGCGTACGGGTCGAAGTCTGCGGCCCATTTGCCAGCGGCGTCTTTGGAGTGCATCCAGCCCGTCGTCGCATTGAAGATGTTAGTGAACGAGCCGGCGCGTTTCATGTAGTAGGCGTAATCGCTTTCTTTGCCGAGAGCTTTGGCCATTTGCGCGATGCACCAGTCGTCGTAGGCGTATTCGAGTGTTTTGGAGACGGATTCGTTTTCCTGATCGGACGGAACCCACCCGAGCTGGCGGTAGGCGGCCAGGCCGTCGTAGTCGGGGTTCATGGCGGTGTTGGTGATCGCTTCGTAGGCGTGTTGCGGATCGAAGCCGGTGACGCCTTTGAGGTAACCGTCGACGATAACGGGAACGGCGTGATAGCCGATCATGCACCAGGTTTCGTTGCCTTGCAGTTCCCACATCGGCAGGAGGTGATCGGCGCTTTGGTCGTAATGCGCCAGCAAGGAATTGATCATGTCGGAGTCGCGTTTGGATTGAATGAGCGCGAGCAACGGGTGCTCAGCGCGGAACGTGTCCCAGAGGGAGAAGATGGTGTATTTCGTGAATTTATCCGCGCGATGGAAATTCTGGTCGAAACCGCGGTATTCGCCGTTAACGTCCTGATGCAGATTGGGGACGAGGAACGAATGATAGAGCGAGGTGTAGAAGGTTTCCTTTTGCTGCTGGTTGCCATCGATTTCAATGCGCGCAAGTTCCTTGTCCCAGCGCGCGCGAGCGGTTTCATGGACTTTGTCGAAATCCCAATCTGGAATTTCGGAGTCGAGATTGTGCAGCGCATTGGCAGTGCTGACTGTCGAAACGGCGACTTTGACCTGGATGACTTCACCTTCGTGCGTGGCAAACTGACCGAGGAATTGCGCGCCAATGCCGCTTGAGGAAGCTTCTTTGCGGCTGTGGAAACGATAATACTGGTAGCTGTTGTAGAGGATCGCTTTGCCATTCACTAAAATATAGGCGTCATCGAATGGGCGTGAGAAACGGGCGGCGAAATATAAATAGCGTTCGGGCGCCCAGTTGTTGACGAGGTGAAAGCCGGTGACGGTTTGTTTGTCTTCGAGGCGCACGCGCGATTCGATGACGCGACCGCGACCGCCGTCGATGAAGTGATTGAGGTCGATGAGAATGCTGGCGGCGTTTGTGGCCGGAAAGGTGAAGCGCATCATTCCAGCGCGTTCGCCGGCGGTGAGTTCGGCGATGATTCCGGGGCGCAACAATTTAACTTTGTAGTAACCGGCGGAGGCGACTTCGTCGGCGTGCGAGAAGGCCGATTGATAGCCGGCTTCGGGATGGTCTTTGGTGCCGGGAGTTCCGTAGGGTCCGCCTACCTGTGGTGCGAATAGAAAATCGCCCAGATCAGGACAACCGGTTCCGCTGAGGTGCGTGAGTGAAAAGCCGTGGATGGTCGGGTCGGTGTATTCGTAGCCGGAAGCGGTCGACCAGTTGGTGGTGTCGGTGTCGGGACTGATCTGGACCATGCCGAAGGGAGCGGACGGGCCGGGATAGGTGTTGCCTTCGCCTTCGGTTCCGACGAATGGGCGGATGTAGTCGGAGAGACGGGTGTCGGCGGTCGCGGCGGTGGCCAAGGCGAACAATGCGAGAGCGGTGGCGAACGCGATGGATTTCAATTTCATCGAGCGCCCAGCATAGCTACGGAAACTCCAAGCGCCAAACATCAAACTCCAAGGAAACTTCAAGCTCCAGGCTCCAAGCACCAAATCGGAACAGTTGAAAAAACGTGCAAAAACAGGGGGTAAAATGACGTGTCGAAACTCACGAAACGCAAGCGGGCGTGGGGAATTCCGATTTTGAGTGTGTTTGATAGATATTTTTTTGTAGGCGTTAGTAGGTGACAGTAGGTGATAGTAGGCGGCAGCCGGTGGCAGAGGGGCTCGGGTGATCACGCTTGAAAGAGATGAGTCTAACAAACGGCGCAACGAGCGCGAAGAGCGGGATGAATGCGCTGTCGCCGCGCCAAGGCACACCGCTGGTGTGATTTGGCTCCCTTGCTCCCGGTTGGCGATGTTGTTTGTCGTTTTCATCGCCTGGTATTGTAGTATGAAGTAGCTATTTGTCAATTAATGTAGTTACAAGGGGGGGCTAGTCAACGCAAAGACGCAAAGGGGCAAAGGCGCTAAGAAAGGGAGATGTTTAACGAGCGAAATTGCACGAAGGAATCTACCGGGCGACTGGGAGGCAGCCGACGTATCTGCTGGAATCGGTTCTGGTGACAACGTATTATTGATGAAACCAATCCTGTTTTGAATTGGTCTGATTCTTTGTCCGGATGATCCGCGCTATGACCAAACGTTATGCAGTCGCTCTCGCCTTGGTGGTGTTATCGCCTTCAGCGGTCTGGGCGGCGGCGAGTGACAAAGATGCGGTGGATTTTGGGAAGCAGGTGCTGCCGGTTATTTCTTCGAAGTGCTTTCATTGCCATGGTCAGGACGAGCATTCGCGTAAAGCGAAGTTGCGATTGGATGTGCGGGAGGAGGCGATTAAGGAGCGCAAAGATGGGGTGTTCGCCGTCAAACCGGGAGATGTCTCCAAAAGTGAATTGGTGAAGAGGATTACGAGCTCGGACCCGGATGAGGTGATGCCGCCACCTAAAGAAGCGCATGCAGTCAGTGCAGCCGAAACGGCGCTGCTGAAGAAATGGATTCAACAAGGTGCGCCGTATCAAAAGCATTGGGCGTTCGTTGCGCCGGTGCGGCCGACTCTGCCCGCGGTGAAAAATAAGAAGTGGGCGCGCAATGATATTGATCGATTTGTTTTGGCACGGCTCGAGAAGGACGGATTGAAGCCGTCGCAGGCGGCGGAGAAGTCGATTTTGTTGCGGCGTGCTTCATTGGATTTAACGGGGTTGCCACCGTCGGCGGCTGAGTTGGAGGCGTTCTTGAAGGACAGGGCGCCGAATGCTTATGAACGCGTGGTAGATCGGTTGCTGGCTTCGCCGCGCTATGGCGAGCGGTGGGCGCGGATGTGGTTGGATATTGCGCGGTATGCGGATTCGGCGGGCTACGGTTCGGATCCGTTGCGATTGAATATCTGGCCGTATCGCGATTGGGTGATTAAGGCGTTCAATCGGAACATGCCGTTTGACGAGTTCACGATGGAACAGCTTGCCGGGGATTTGATGGAGAATCCGACGGAGGAAGAGCGGACGGCGACGGCATTTCATCGCAACACGATGACGAACACGGAAGGCGGCACGGAGGATGAGGAGTGGCGCGTCGCGGCAGTGAAGGACCGAACGGATGTGACTGTGCAGGCGTGGATGGGGCTGACGATGGGTTGCGCGCAATGTCACTCGCACAAGTTCGATCCGATTTCGCAGAAAGAATATTACCAGTTCTTCGCAATCTTCAATCAGACCGAGGACAGCGATAAACCGGACGAGCGTCCGACGATGCCGCTCTATAAACCGGAGGAGCGAAAAAAAATTCAGGAATTGGACGCACAGATCGCGGCGAAGGAGCGAACGCTGGAGGCTTCGACTCCTGCAGTTCTCGCGGATTTGGCGAAGTGGGAGAAGGAGCGGCCGGATTCAAATGCATGGACGGTTTTGGAGCCGGTGAAATTTGAGTCTGACACTCACGGCGGGTTCAAAAAACTTTCTGATAATTCTTTGCTCGCGACGAATACGCCACCGGTCAAAGACAATTATACGGTGACGTATCACGCGGCGGTTTCGAATGTGTCGGCGTTGCGCCTGGAGGTTTTGGCGGATGACAGTCTTCCAGCACGCGGGCCGGGGCGGAATGCGACCGGGAACTTTTTGTTGAATCACATTGAGGTCACGGTGAACGGCAAGGCGGCCAAAATTGCACGAGCGACGGCGACATTTACGGAAACGAACTACAGCGTGGCTGCTACCATTGAAGAGATGTCCAAGCCGAGGAAAGGCTGGTCGGTGGATGGCACGACGAATAAACATCAAAGTGCGGTTTTCGAATTTGCAGAGCGATTGCCGGTAGGCGAAGTGAAGGTCAAATTGGTGCAGCAATACGGGAAGAAACAAACAATCGGACGCTTCAGAATTTCGGGAACGACGGTGGCGACGCCGGTGATTGTTGTGCCGGAAAAGCTCGAAGCGGTTTTGGCTATCAGCGCTGATAAACGCAGCGCCGATCAGAAGGAGGAGTTGGCAAAGTGGTTTCGGCCGTTCGTGAAATCCATCAAAGAACAGGTCAATGCGATCGCGGCGCTCAAAACGCAACGCGATGCGATCAAGCCGGTGGAGTTGCCGGTGATGCGCGAATTGCCGGCGAAGGAGCGGCGGGTCAGTCATATTTTGTTCAAAGGCAGTTATCTCGCTCCAGGTGACGAAGTATCGCCCGGAGTGCTGGGGTCATTCAATCCGTGGCCGGCTGGAGCGCCGACGAATCGGCTCGGCGTGGCGAAATGGTTGATGAGCCCGGAGAATCCGCTGACGGCGCGGGTGGTCGCGAATCGATTTTGGGCACAGATTTTTGGGCGCGGGATTGTTGAAACGGAAGAGGATTTCGGGACGCAAGGGACGAAGCCGACGCACCCGGAATTGTTGGATTGGCTGGCGATCGATTTGCGTGACAACGGTTGGAACATCAAACAATTTCTAAAAACGCTCGTGATGAGCGCGACCTATCAACAGAGTTCGCGCGTGACGCCCGAACTGCTCGCGAAGGACCCGCGCAATTATTTGCTCGCGCGCGCGCCACGTCGACGATTGGACGCGGAATTCGTGCGCGACCAGGCTCTGGCGTTGAGTGGATTGTTGAGTCCGAAAATTGGTGGTCCGAGTGTTTATCCGCCGCAGCCGGATAATCTTTGGCGCGCGGCGTTCAATGGACAACGCTCGTATCCGACCAGCACGGGCGAGGATCGATATCGTCGCGGCGTTTACACAATTTGGCGACGCACGGCGCCGCATCCGAGTATGGCGACGTTTGATGCGCCGAGCCGTGAGACGTGCACGTTCCGCCGGTTGCCGACGAATACGCCGCTGCAGGCGTATGTCACTTTGAATGATCCGATTTATGTGGAGGCGGCGCAGTCGCTGGGGCGGCGATTGGCGAAGGTTGCGGCGGCGACGTTGCCAAAACGAATTGAGTATGGACTCAAGCTCGTGCTTTGCCGCCAACCCAGCAAGAGAGAAGTAGCATCATTGTGCGAGTTGTATGAATCGGAGGTCGCTCACTACAGCAAGAGCAAGGATGAAGCGGTGAAGCTTTCGACCAATCCGCTCGGACCGTTGCCGGAAGGTCTGACCCCAGCCGAAGCTGCGGCGTGGACAACCGTCGCCAATATCCTTTTGAATCTCGACGGCCTTTTGATGAAGGGATGACCTGATATGACGAACTCCGATTTTGCCCACGGACGCGCGTTGACCCGCCGACAGTTTTTGCAGCGGGCCGGTTTCAGCCTCGGCAGCGTTGCGCTGGGTGGTTTGTTGGCGCGCGATGCGTTTGGCGCTGCGACGAGGCCTCTGGCGATAAAGCAGTCGATGATTCCGACGCGTGCAAAAAATATTATTTACCTGCACATGTCCGGCGCGCCGCCGTCGCTCGACATGTTTGATTACAAACCGAAGTTGAACGAGTTGAACATGCAGCCGTGCCCGGAATCACTAATTGCCGGGCAGAAGTTTGCGTTCATCAAAGGCGTGCCAAAGCTGTTGGGTAGTCCGCACAAATTCAAGCAGCACGGCAAAAGCGGCGCGTGGTTCAGCAACTTGATTCCGAATATCGCCGGGCTCGCTGACGACATTTGCATCGTGAAATCGATGTGGACGGATCAGTTCAATCATTCGCCGGCGGAGTTGTTTTTGTTTACTGGCGCACAGCGCGCAGGTAACGCGTCGATGGGTTCGTGGGTGACGTATGGGCTCGGCAGCGAGAACCAGGATTTGCCGGGGTTTGTTGTTTTGTTGAGCGGCGGCACCGACCCGACGGGCGGAAAAAGTCTTTGGGGCAGCGGATTTTTGCCGAGTGTTTATCAAGGCGTGCAATGTCGCACATCAGGTGCGCCGATTTTGTATTCGGAAAACCCGGCGGGGATGGATCGGGAGAGTCGGCGGCGCAGTCTGGATAAGTTGCGCGAACTGAATGAAGTCGAGGCGAAGCTTTATGGCGATCCCGAAACGCTCACGCGCATCGAGCAATATGAGTTGGCGTATCGGATGCAAATTACGGTGCCGAATGTTTTCGATATTTCGAAAGAGCCCGAATCGATTCGCACGATGTACGGCGCGAAACCGGGCGAGGGTTCGTTTGCGAATAACTGTCTACTTGCGCGGCGGCTTGTGGAAAAGGGCGTGCGGTTTGTGCAATTGTTCGATTGGGGCTGGGACATGCACGGCACCGCAGCTTCGAACGATTTGATTACCGGGCTGCCGATGAAATGCAAGGAAGTGGACCAGGCGAGCGCGGCGTTGATTGCTGATTTGAAACAGCGCGGGATGTTGGAGGACACGTTGGTGGTGTGGGGCGGTGAATTTGGACGCACGCCGATGAATGAAGCGCGCAATGGCTCGACGTTCCTGGGACGCGATCATCATCCGAATTGTTTCACACTGTGGATGGCTGGCGGCGGTGTTAAGCCCGGTGTGGTACACGGCGCAACGGATGAATTTGGCTACAATATCGTGCAGGACAAAGTGACGGTGCGCGATTTTCAGGCGACGGTTCTGCACTTGATGGGATTGGACCCGTATCGATTCAGCTATCAGTATCTCGGCCTCAATCAGCGGCTCATCGGACCGACGGAAGAAGGGAAGATTGTGCAGCGGATCGTTGCGTAGGTAAGAATGAACTCGCAAAGATTACATTTTCTTCTGCTTTTGCCGCTGCTAGTTGTGCGGACGGTGTCAGGAGCGGTGGATGTTCAGGGGGCGACAAACGCCCCGGCGGTGAAGCATTGGTCGTATGTCGCGCCAGTCCGACCGGTGCTCCCGCGCGTCAAAAATCAAAAGTGGACAAGGAATGAAATCGATCGGTTCATCGTCGCGAGATTAGAGAAAGAAAAGCTGAAACCTTCGCCAGAAGCGGAGCGCGCGCGATTGCTGCGGCGTGTTTATCTCGACCTGATTGGGTTGCCGCCATCGCCGCAGGATGTCGAAAAATATTTTGCGGATAAAAGCCCCGACGCTTACGAGCAGGTCGTTAATCGATTGTTGGCATCGCCGCAATACGGCGTGCGTTGGGCGCGGCCATGGTTGGATGTGGCACGGTATGCTGATTCAGTCGGCTTTCAACGCGATAATCTTTGGCAGCTCTGGCCGTATCGCGATTGGGTGATCAATGCATTGAATGCCGATGTGCCCTTTGATCAGTTTACGATCGAGCAACTCGCCGGCGATCTTTTGCCCAATGCGACTGTGGAACAAAAAATCGCGACCGGCTTCAATCGTTGCACGCCGATCAATGTCGAGGCCGGTTCAGACCAGGAGGAGAGTCGCGTCAACGAGGTTTTGGATCGCGTGAACACCCTTGGAACGGTGTGGCTTGGTTCGACGATTGAATGCTGCCAATGCCACAACCACAAATACGACCCGTTCACGCAAAAGGAATATTACCAGCTATTTGCTTTCTTTAACAATACACCGAAAGAATCCCGTTATGCCAACGCGCATACGACGATCGCGCTCGACTTTAATGGCCCGTATTTAAAGGTGCCCAATCCAAAAACCGACGAACAACGCGCCGCTATCGAAAAGCAAATTAGCGCGCTTGATAAGGACGCAGAGGTTGCGCGCAAAAACCTTGTTCTCGGGCAGGTAGCCTGGGAAAAGGAAACGCTGAGCACGATTTCAAACGTTGCGCAAATTTATGTTTTGGATGTCGCGAAATTTGAATGCGAAAGCGGAACGGCTCACGAAATCCTCAACGACCAATCGATCATGCTTCATGACGATGACAATGACGCAGTTCCAGACCGCGATACCTATACCATTACTGCCGAGACGAAGCTCACCGGCATCACAGGTTTTAAATTGGAAGTGCTCGCTGATCCTTCCCTTCACGGCGGCGGTCCGGGACGAGGCGATGCGCAGAGGCCTAATTTTATTTTGTCGCAATTTGAAGTGAGCGCGAAGTGCGGAAGCGAAAAGATGCAACCAGTCGCGATCCGAAAAGCGCGCGCCGATTTCAATCAGAAAAATTTCCCCGTCTTAAAGGCGATCACTCGCGACGCAAAGGCCGGGTGGGGCATCTCACCGCAATTTGGCAAAGATCATTGGGCGATTTTTGAAACAGCGTCGCCGATTGGTTCCGCGGCAGGAACAACGTTGACGTTCACGTTGGCGCAAAATTACGGCGGCTCACGTTTGATCGGACGACTACGGCTATCAGTGATCACCGGAGATATCTCGCGCACAAATGTTCCCGCGGACGTGGTTACTATTTTACAAGTGCCCTCTTCCCAACGCAGCACCGCACAAGCAAAACGTATTGCCGATTACTACCTGAGTTGCCAGGCACCGCTACAAAAAATCGCAGCCGACCGCGCGAAATTGGAAAGCGAGCTAAAGACCGTTCAAACAACGACGACCCTCGCGATGGAGGAAATTCAATCGCGCGCGTCCACAATTTTCGTGCGCGGCAATTTTCTGGATAAAGGCGTTGTGGTTCAACCGGATGTTCCTGCGGTTTTGCCTCCGTTGACGGAAGAGCCGCGAAACCGTTTGACTTTGGCGCGATGGCTCGTCAGCACGAACAATCCTTTAACCGCGCGCGTCACGGTAAATCGATGGTGGACGGAGTTTTTCGGGCATGGACTGATTACGACGCCTGAAGATTTCGGCATCAAGGGCGATTTGCCCACACATCCGGAGTTGCTCGATTGGCTGGCGTGCGAATTGATGTCGCCACAAACGGATCTTCGCCCTGGCGAAAAACCGTGGTCGATGAAACACATCCATCGACTCATCGTCACGTCCGCAACCTATCGCCAGTCTTCACGGATCACTCCCGAACTTCGCGACCGCGATGATCTAAACAAACTTTACGCACGCGGCCCGCGCTTCCGCCTCGACGCAGAAATGATTCGCGACAACGCGCTCACTGCCGCCGGCTTGCTGAGTTTGAAAATGGGCGGCGCGCCTGTGCATCCGTATCAACCGCCCGGTCTCTGGGAAAGCAAGGTCGGCGGCGTTCCGCTGCGATATGTGATCAGCGACGGCGAGGACCGGTATCGTCGCGGAATTTATACCGTAATCAAACGCACATCGCCTTACCCAAGCTTCATTACGTTTGATGCTCCGAATCGAAATACGTGTGTCGTGCGGCGGTCTCGCTCAAACACTCCGTTGCAGGCGTTGACGACGTTAGACGACCCAGTTTATGTGGAAGCTGCCGGCGCGCTGGCAAAACGCGTTTTAGCGGAGAAATCATCGACGAGTGTTAAACAAAAGATCCAGTTTGCATTCGAGCTTTGCACCGCGCGTTTGCCTGACAAATTTGAAGTCGCAGCTTTGCTGAAACTGTATCAGCAGCAATTGCAATCGTCGCAAAGCGCCGGGAACGACGCGCAAAAGCTGCTGCACGACAGTCGTCCTCCCGGAACGAACGCCGCCGAGTTCGCGGCGTGGTACAGCGTCGCTTCGGCAATCCTGAATCTCGATGAAACGATAACAAAAGGTTGAACGATGAATCCTTTGGACGAGCATTTTTCACATATCAACCGGCGCTACTTTTTAAAGCGCACCGGTTTCGCGTTGGGCTCGATTGCTTTGGGCTCGTTGCTTGCAAAAACATTTGGCCAAAATTCCCCACTGGCGAAACCCAGCCCACTGGCGCCAAAACAGCCGCAGTTTCCCGCGCGCGCCAAACAAGTGATCTACCTCCACATGGTTGGCGCTCCTTCTCAGCTCGACCTGTTCGATCACAAACCGTTGCTGGAACAGTATGACGATAAATTGTGTCCAGACGAGTTTATCAAGGGAAAGCGATTTGCTTTTTTGCGCGGACATCCAAAAATCGCCGCGTCGAAATTCAAATTTGCCCGCCATGGTAAAAGCGGTCAGGTCATTTCTGAACTTCTCCCGAATCTCGGCAACGTTGCCGACGACCTCGCGATTATCAACAGCGTGCGCACCGAGGAATTCAATCATGGTCCGGCACAATTGTTTTTACACACCGGCTTTGGCCGGCCTGGTCGCCCGAGTTTTGGCTCGTGGGTGACTTACGGGCTCGGCTCGGAAAATGAAAATCTTCCCGCGTATGTCGTTCTGCTTTCCGGCCCGCTCGCTGGCGCCGGGACGAGTTTGTGGTCCACCGGTTTTCTGCCAAGCATTTATCAGGGCGTGCAGTTTCGTTCGAGCGGCGATCCGGTCTTGTTTCTTTCCAATCCAGAAGGTCACTCTCGCGCTGATCGCAGACGCTTGCTAAATACAGTGTCGGCTTTGAACGAACATGCGCTTGCGGACGTGGGTGATTCGGAAATTGCCACGCGCATTGGTCAATACGAAATGGCCTACCGCATGCAGACGTCCGTGCCCGAGTTGGCCGACCTTTCCAAAGAATCGCCGCAAACGCTGGCCATGTACGGCGCGAAGCCCGGCCAAGCCTCCTTTGCCAATAATTGTTTGCTCGCGCGACGCCTTATCGAACGCGGTGTTCGCATCGTGCAGCTCTTTGATTCGAGCTGGGATCATCACACTGATATCGCTCATGGATTGCCGCGAAAATGTCGTGATGTTGATCAGGGCATGGCGGCGCTCATTGAGGATTTGAAACAACGTGGATTACTGGATGAAACGCTCGTGATTTGGGGCGGCGAATTCGGACGCACTCCCATGCAGCAGGTCCAGGCGGGCGACGGCAATAGTGCTAAGCCGGGGCGTGATCATCATAAGGACGCTTTCACCATGTGGTTGGCAGGCGGCGGGACAAAGCCCGGTATCACTTACGGCAGGACCGACGATTTCGGATATGGCGTCGCCGAAAATCCGGTTCACGTCCATGACCTGAACGCGACCGTATTGCACCTTCTCGGAATTAATCACGAGAAACTGACGTTCAAATATCAAGGGCGAGAGTTTCGACTAACAGACGTTCACGGCCAAGTGGTAAACGATCTTCTCGCGTGAGTTAGAGGGGCCCCAATTTTTTTCGCAGCGGCTCTAAATCAGCATCGGTTGCCACGAGTTCGGCGATTTCATTTTTGTCGCCATTTTTGCGCGCCAAATCCAACCAATTCTTTCCCTCGTCAAGATTCCCGAGTTGAACGGCGTAACAAGCCATGTTGTATCGCATCAACCACTCCTTCGGGAATCGGTCGAGAACCGACTTCAACGCATCGTAAGCCTCGCTAGTTTTTCGCAGTTCGTGCAGGGCGTAAGCGAGATGAATCCAGCCGAATGGGGCATTGGGATGTGTCGCTGTGATCGCTCGCGCCGCGGTGACGGCTTTTTCCCAAGCCTTTGTTTTCGCGTGAATCTGCCACTGCAGTTCCATCACGATGAGGTGAGGTTTAAAGTGGGTGACTTTATCTAGCTCTGATTGCGCTTCGGCGGGATTGTTAAGTTCGAGCCAGCCTTGTGCGGCGTTTACGAAATGAATGTCTGGTGGCTCTAAATCTTTCACTGGAGGTTTCAAGGCGATCTGAGGCGGAAGAACCCTTGGGCGGAGTTCGTGCCGAAGACGTTGGTGATTTGCAATTGTCCGGAACCGTTTGCAAAGTTGGTGCTCACGTCGATCCAGCCTACGAGGTCCGTGGACGCTTGCAAGACCCATGGTTGATTGGCGAACCCGGTCGCAGTGATCACAAAATTTGAGCTGCTTAGGATCTGGGCACCGGTGACAACAGGTGCCGGAAGATTTGAATAAACGGCGGTTACGGTCGCGTTGTTCGCGGGCATAGTGAAGAGGGTGGAGGGCGAGAACGCATTACTCACAGCGGCGCCGGTCCATTGGAAAAAGAACTGTCCTGCCGGCGCGGGATTTGCCGACAACGAAACAATGCTGCCCGCGCCAACACTTCCGGAGCCGGAACCGTTGTTGACGGTGAGTGAGTAGGCGCTCGCCGCATTGGTGCGCCAGTAGCGAAGGAATTGGCGGAGCGCGAGGGGCGCGTTGGTGGGCGACGCGCGGCCAGCCTGATCTTTGTCGTTGATGCCATGGCAATTCGCACAGGTGCGGACTTCGCCAGCACGGAAATTCAGCCAGTAACGTTCCTTCACTATGCTTTCATTAGTGACGCCGGTAAGTTGCCAGGTCACGGCGCGTCCAGCGGGCACAATCGTGGCCTGCGAACCATCGGACATGATCTGGGTGCCGCCGACCGGCGCATTGTTCGCGGCGCTGGGATAATTGAAGGCGGTCGTCGCATACATCGGCGTGGCAAGGATTCGCCGGCCGGGTTGCACGGTATTTAAAGAGCCAAAATTATAGCCGCGTAAATAATCGGCTTCGAGAAATTGCAGGTGCGTGATGTTGTAAATCTTTCCCGTATTGGTGCCGAGGGTGGTGACGCCTCCAGGAACGGAGAGATTGTACGGTTGCTGTTTATCGGCGGCATCGCGAGCGGTGACATTGCGGCTCACCACCAAAGCGAGGCCTCGTTGCGCAAGATCCGCTTGGAAAGTTGGCATATCCACGGACTCCGAGGCGAATACCTGCTGCTCGATTGTAGCTGGCGGCGTGACGACCAGTGGCGGAACGGGGCGAGCGCGGACTTCGACCGGTTGCAATTCCCAAAGCGGTCCGGCATTCGTGACGAGCGTACCGCCATCCCAATAGATCGCGATATTCGTCAAACCACCGGTGACAACGGCATTTGTCACCCAGGTCGCGCCGCTCTTGGTCAAAGTCATGAGCCGGAAGTGGTACATCGAAGTTGGTGCGCTGGCAGTGCCGAGATTTGTGTCCCAGCCGCCGAAGTTGGTGCCGGTAAATGTTCGCGTGTATGCCGCCAGCAACGAACCGTCGGACATCGGCAGTGGATTTCGAAAAAGGCCGACGGGATTATTCGGCCCGTTCGCGCCCGACTTGGGCGTGATGTAACTGATGTCCATGTTGGTCGGGTTCAGGCCCGCAGCGCCAGTGAGCGAAACAATCTGACCGGAGGCATGCGCGCCGCCGAAGATCGAAATATCCTGCGCGTCCACCCCGAAATACGTGCCCGGATGGACGGGATCCTCCGTGATTTGAATGAAGTTCTGGATGTAATTGGTGTTCGAACTGTTGATGCCAAAGCTGGCACGCGCCGAAGGATTGGTGAACGCGATCAGGTTTGGATCATTGATGAAACTGGGCAAAATGTTTGGCATTAACTCGTGACGGCCCACGTGGTTGAGCACTTCCTCATTGCCGCCGACCTGGTCCAACGCCCAGGGAAGCAGCAAATTGAAGCCGTTGGGATTTACACCGAGGGACGCGGAATAGTTGGTGTCGAAATCCACCGGCTCGGGAAACGTCTCCAGTGGGTTTGATGCAAGAACAACTGCGTTCGACGCCTCGCTGGTGAATGTGAAAGCACCATTGGTTGAGCGCCCGAGGCGATCGTCAGCGGCGCTCGAATCCTGCACCAGGTGATCCCAACGCGTAACAATTAACCGTCCGAAACTGTCCACGAACGGATTAAATACGCCGCTGGGAAGATGCTCGAGCATCCGCAGGTCGCCCGTTAGCGGATCAAGACTGTACGTGCCGCTGACTGTCGGTGCACCTTTGTATTCGTCGCGTTGCGGGTAAAGCCAGGATACGCCATTGAACGGCCGGTCGCTCGTGAAGATGATGCGACCATCGGAACCATAGCAGGGACTAACGTTGTTGTAGTTCGTCGGTTGATTCGAAACTTTTATGATCGCAGGAGTGGCGTTGGAGGCAATGACGGTTGCTAGATTCGTCAACTCGTAGAGTTGCCAGAAGAAGACGTTGGTGTCCCCTGCAAAACGGGGAGCGCCGACCACCATGCTAAAGAGAACGCGGCTGCCATCCCAATAAATTTGCGGATCGCGCACGTCGATGCCATTTGTGTGTTGGACTCCATCGACGCCATAGCCGGCGGCGCGCGTGAGATTCAACAACGAGCCGTTCGTCTTCGCGAGCCACAAATCTCCGCCACGCGCCGCATGGGCCGTGTCGGGCAGATGATTGCCGAAAATTGTAACGACCGACAGGAACGTGTTCGAAACGGTGCCGTTCAACTCGCGTGGGATGGGCGGTTGCGTCACAAACACGAGCGGATTCGGCAACGTAATGGCGTGCGCAGGAAGGATGAGCAACGCCAGCCAGAGCATCGCAAGCTGGTATTTGCAGCATTGCCGCATGCCTTTCATCGTTGGAAATTTTGTTGACAACATCGGGTACGATGAGCAGATCCTATTCCATTCGCTTCCATTCTCACAGAAATCGAAGAGGCACGTAAGCGGTTGATTACAAATGGAGCGGGTGAAGGGAATCGAACCCTCGTCTCAGGCTTGGGAAGCCCACGTTCTACCATTGAACCACACCCGCTTCAACAAGGCTGAATTCTAAAGGCTAAAGGCCAAAGTTCAAGGCGCATCTCCCAACGCTTCTTTTGCAACCCAGCCGAAAACTGGATCGCAATTCGAGGCTTCAACGGCACCGTAAATAAACGTCATCGTTTTTGGCGCAAGTTCTTTGGCTTTCGGGTGGCGCAGTGGGTAGTAAGTCGGTTGGACAAATGGGCGGATGCCAATGGCAGGCCGGAACGTGAGTTGGTCGCTCAGCAAAAATGAATCGAGCCCCTGGCCACCCAGGCCGAATCCCGGGACAGAGTAAAGGACGTTGATCGTGCCACTCGGGCGCCGCAAGTAGTGCGACGGGGCAGGGCCGTTCGCTTCTTTGACGACAGCGAGTTCGCCGTAAGGTGTTTGATACGCGTTCGGATCGCCCCCCGTAATTTTATAAACTGTTTTTGCCAACGGCAGCGAAGGCAATTTACCCAAGCCGACACCGAACCGTTCGAGCAACGTTTTCTTATCAACTACATCTTCAGCGCGCAACCACGCGGACGTGCCTATCATCCCGTGAACAAATTGCGTCTTGTCCATTGGATCGATGACGCGCGGGTCGGGAACGATATCTGTCGCAAAGCAGTAAAGATAAAGTTGGCCGTTAATGACTTTGGACATTCCGTAGTTGAACTTGGCTCCGGGAAACGTCTTTCCTTCGTGATGTCCAACAGCGACCGTCCCGAGGCGCACGCCCGCGCCATCCACAACCTCCGTATTCGGACGAACCTCCCAAACGACGCTGTGCTTAGGCGTCAGGGCGGAGGGATTGACGATCCGATTGCTGCGTAAAAAGCCGCGATGCGGCACGCCGAGAACGTGACCATTGAGTTCGCTGCCGTAACAAATGCGGCCGTTAGATTCGAACCGGCGATTGTCCGGGAACTGTTTGATCAGCCGGGCGTCGTGGACATCGGAAATGTTCGACAGTGCGTGGACGCAACCGATCGCGAGAATCAAACAAACAAGCGCAGCCCGCATCACATCCCCATGATCTGATAACCCGAATCGACGTAGATAACCTGGCCGGTGATCGCGCCTGCGCCGTCGCTGGCGAGGAATGTTCCCGTCGCGCCGAGTTCTTCGGGCAGCACATTGCGTTTGAGTGGCGCGTGCGCTTCGTAGTGCTTGAGCATGTCCGTGAAACCGGCGATGCCGCGCGCAGCCAACGTATTCACTGGACCGGCGCTGATGCAGTTAACGCGAATTTTTTTCGGACCGAGATCGTAAGCGAGATAGCGCGTGCTCGATTCCAGCGCAGCTTTGGCCACGCCCATAACGTTGTAGTGCGGGACAACTTTTTCAGAACCGTAGTAAGTCATCGCAACGATGCTGCCGCCGTCGGTCATCAAAGGTGCCGCGCCGCGTGCCAGAGCGATCAGCGAGTAAGCGGAGACGTCGTGCGCAACGCGGAAGGCTTCGCGGCTGGTGTTCACGAAATTTCCTTCGAGTGCTTCTTTTGGTGCGAACGCAACCGAATGAAGGAGCAAATTGAGTTTGCCGAATTTTTTGCCGACTTCCGCAAAAACGTTGTCGATGTCGCCATCTTTAGTGACGTCGCACGGAATGAGCAGAGTGTCTTTGCCAAATGTGCCAGCCAGTTCTTCGACGTTTTCCTTGAGTCGTTCGCCTTGATACGTGAAGGCGAGGGTCGCGCCAGCTTTGGCCCACGCCTGTGCGATCGCCCAAGCGATTGACCGTTTATTAGCGACACCGACAACAAGACCGATTTTACCGTTCAGCAACATAGTTGGAATTGAGCAAGCGAGTGAGGCGATGTCAAGAAAACTGGTAGGGCGTGTCGCTCCGCGACCGCCTTATTTTTGTTGCAAACGGCGCGCCTGGAGCGACACACCCTACCTTCCTTTCCAACCCGGACCGCGCACGACTCGCCCAGGCATCGCGCCGGTGTGTTCACTATTCCTGATGACCTGAACGCCATTGACGAAAACGTGCTGCACGCCGGTGGCGAATTGTTGCGGATTTTCATATGTGGCGTGGTCCTGGATGCGCGCGGGATCGAACACCACGATGTCAGCGAAATAACCCCGCTTCAGCAAACCACGCTTTTTCAAATGCAAGTTCTCGGCGGGCAGGCCACTGAGTCGACGGACAGCTTGTTCGAGCGGCAGCAAGTTTTCGTCGCGCGAATATTTGCCGAGCACGCGCGCGAAATTTCCGTAAGCGCGCGGGTGCGGATGGGATTTTAGGAATGCACCTTCGGGCGCCATTGAGCCGGCGTCGGAACCGAAGCTGATCCAGGGAGTCTGTATTTCTTTGCGAACGTTTTTCTCATCCATCAGAAAATAAACAGTGTCCACGCGACTGTTGTCTTCAATCACCATGTCCATGGCAGCGTCTTCCGGCGAAGTGCCGCGCAGCTTCGCGACTTCAGCGAGCGTTTTGCCGGTGAGCGGTTTGAGCTTCGGATTTTTGAAGCCGCATAAAATAATTTTGTCCGGCGAACCTGCGGCCAAAAAAAAGTTTTCCCATTTATCGCTCGGCGTATCCATTTCCGATTTGACGCGCCTGCGAATTTCGGGATCGCGCAGGCGCTTGATCCATTCGCTCAACCCGCCTTCCTGGACCCACGGCGGCATCGCGGCGTCCAAGCCGGTTTCAGCGGCGGTGTAGGTATACATGTCGGCGGTGATGCGCAGGCCAGATTTGCGCGCGGCTTCGATTTTGGCAATGAGCTCGTCCATCTTTCCCCAATTCTTTTGGCCGGCGGCTTTGATGTGATAAATCTCCGCGGGAACATGCGCCGCGCGCGAAATGGTAATGAGTTCGTCCGCCGCTTCCAGCAACTGGTTACCTTCACTGCGCATGTGCGAGATGTAATTGCCGCCGTACTTCGACGCTACCTTGCAGAGTTCGATCAACTCATCCGTCTTCGCGAAAAACGCCGGAGTGTAAATGAGCGATGAGCCGACGCCGAGCGCGCCTTCTTCCATCGCCTGGCGCACCAAACCACGCATGCGGTTCATCTCGCCAGGAGTCGGCGGACGATTTGCGTAGCCAACTTCGTGAATGCGCACAGTCGTGGCGCCCACGAATGACGCGACATTCGGCGAAATGCCGCGTTGCGTCAGGTAATCGAGGAACTGGCCGAGCGTCGTCCACTCGATTTTGTAGTGGATGTCTTTTTGCCCGAGCATTTCATCCCGCTTCATTGCCTCGTTCAACGGGCCGGGTGAATCGCCTTCGCCAAAAACTTCCAAGGTGACGCCCTGGCGGATGTCGCTTTGGGAACGTCCGTCGTAAAGCAATGTATTCTCGGCCCAACTCAGCATGTTGATGAAGCCGGGGGCGACAGCCAATCCGGTCGCATCGATTTCCTTGAAGCCCTTGCCCGAAACTTTGCCGATGAGCGCGATCGAATCGTTCTTGATCGCCACATCGCCGACGAAGCGCTTACTGCCGGTGCCGTCGTAAATCGCCCCGTTGCGAATGACGACATCGTATTTTGGCTCTTCAGCGGCGATGCCATGCGTTGCGAGCGCAAACACCGCAATTGCTAAGATGAACCGTGACATAAGTTTATAGTCCCGGCTTCAGCCGGTCAGCGCAATGCGGCGGCGGATGTTTAGGGAGCCGGTGCCGGGATGACGATTTTTTGGCCGACTTGCAATCGGTTCCAATTAACCGAGGGATTCGCATCCTGAACCTTTTTCATACTGATTTTCTTCATCCCTTCTGATTGGAATTTTCTATTAAAGGCCTGAACGATCGCCGAAAGCGTTTCACCGTCTTGGACAGTGTGCGGAAAACCATCCGTAGTGGCCGGAGCATCGGCGGTGGTAGTCGGCTTATCCTTGATCACCGGCGCGGGACGGGACGACCCCGCCTTTAACACCGCCTTTTCGATGTCCGCAATCGACTTCTTGATCTCATCGGAAATCATCTGCTTGTCCGACTCGCGCTTTTTGTCGACCTCCTGGATTTTATCGCGCAACAGTTTCATATCATCGTGGACCGACGAATTACTATTTGCCTTCGCCTGATCCTCGCTGATTTTGCTGAGGCGTTCCTCGAGCGCGTTGATCTTGTGCTGCAACGAAGCGTTGGCGGCCTGCAGCGCTTCCACATCGGCGCTCATGCGTTTATAGCGCTCCTCGGCGTCCTGTCTATCGGCCGCGGCGGCAGCCGTGCTGGCATTCTGGGCAAAAATGGGCAATTGCAGCGCGAGCAAAATTGAGGTGAGGCACAACATCCTTTTCATGGATGCGACATTAAAACTCCCGCGAAATGAATTCAAGCTCGCGCTGGTTTCGAGAGGCCAAACTTTCGATCTTTTCCGAAGGAGACGAGGTGACGATGCTCACTTCTGGAAATCCGAAAGAAGTCAGAGCCTCCTGACGTCGGCTGCTACAATGGGCAGAAAAAAGTGGTAAAAAACTACTTTGACCTGGTTTGACTGGCCTTGACTAGGTTTGACAAATCCAGAACCAGTCAAACCCCGGTCACAGTAGCAGTCGCGGTGATTGGCAGTCGCAAAAAAGGGTAAAAAACTACTGCTAAATGGTGCTAAGTAGTGCGAAATGGTGCTAACTAGTGCTAAAAATCGGGAACTTTTAGCACTCGTTTGGCAGTTACATTCGCAGTAGGCATTGCACTGTATTGAACTTCGGTCAGGCGGCAGGTTTAGTTTTCTAACGTTCTGGTGTTTAGTCATACACAAGAGGTTAATCTCTCGGTTGGTTGGAAGCTTCTTAGCAGTTCTGGTGTCCTAATAAGAATGAAAGATGCGCGATAAAAATTTTATAGCCGAACATCGCGGTGGGTTGCTGAAGATGCGTGATCACCGATTGCTCGCGAAGTGGGCCGCCGATTGTGCGGAGCATATCTTGAACGCGGTCTGGATGAATAAAGAAGACCTGCGGCCATTCCGAGCGGTGGAGCAGGGGCGGGCGTGGTCGCGTGGTGAGAACAGAGTTGGTGATTGCCAAAAAGCTGCGGTTGCGGCCCATGCCGCCGCTCGGGCCTGCAAAGATCCGGCTGCGATTGCTGCGGCTCGTTGCGCGGGCCACGCCGTCGCGACGGCGCATATGGCGGATCATTGTTTTGGTGTTGGCTATGCTTTGAAAGCTGCAACGCTCGCTGGTCTCGATGTCGAACAGGAGCGGGCTTGGCAAAAAAGGCATCTGCCAAGACAAGTTCGTAAACTGGTTATCACCGGACAAGCCCGCCGACGAGCATTGGGCAGGAGTATGTAGGTGCGGTGAGTCGGTGAGTTGGTTCAATCGTCGCTACGCGACGAGTCGACGATCGACCGTTCTGATCCGTGGAATGAATTCCACGGCTACCTTCAAGAACCGCTACGCGGTTCAACAATCATCCCGGCGGACGAAGAATTTGGTTTGAGCTCACAAAAAAGTTGACACGCCGTCCTAACTGTCATACTGTCCTATGACGGATGATCTTTAAGGTCGATTTCAAATCTGGTAAGCCGGTTTATTTGCAACTGGTCGACCAGGTTCGTTATGCGGCGGCTTCTGGAGCTTTGCGCGCGGGGGAGCCGCTGCCGTCTGTGCGGCAGCTTGCGGAAGAAATGCGGGTCAATCGCAACACTGTCGCCAAGGCTTATAGCGAACTTGAAAACCAGGGCGTCATCGAAACCATTGCCGGCAAAGGCTGCTTTTTGAAGGAGAACAATTCTCCTTTTACCAAACACGCCAAGGAGGAACTGCTGGAGAAGGCGATCGATGGCGCTGTGGTCACGGCGCATCACCTGCAAATCGACCACGCAAGCTTTCTCGCGCTCGTTCGCGAACGCCTCGCGTGGTTTGAACGCAAAATCAAAGGAGGAAAAGATGAGTAACGAAGCGCCCGCGATTGAAATCCGAAACCTGATCCGTCGCTACGGCAAGCTCGACGCCGTCAACGGACTGAACCTGACGGTGCAACCCGGCAGATGTTACGGGTTCTTTGGCCGCAATGGCGCGGGCAAAACCACAACGATCAAATGCCTCCTCAACCTGCTGCGACCGACGTCCGGCGGTGTTCGGGTTTTCGGCCTGGACCCGCAGAAGGATGAGGTCGCGGTGAAATCGCGTCTGGCATATGTCCCGGATGCGGTCGCGTTTTACCCGTGGATGACGGTGCGCGACACGCTGAACTATCTCGCGTCCTTTCGCAAAAACTGGAACGACCAAATCGAGTCCGACTTGTTGAAGCGCTTTGAGCTGAATGAAAGCCAAAAGACCAGCCACCTTTCTAAAGGGCAGAAGACCCAACTCGCGCTGATCGGCGCAATTGCCGCCGAGCCCGAGCTTCTGGTTCTCGACGAACCTACGTCCGGCCTCGACCCGATTGTCCGTCGCGAATTCATCGAGACGGTCATCGGCGCGTATCAGAGCAGTGGTGCTGAGCGCCGCACGGTATTCGTTTCCACTCATCTTATTTCGGAGTTCGAAGGTCTTATCGACGATTTCACCATCATTGAGCAGGGGAAAGAACTCCTGACCATGAACGCCGACGCCGCCCGCGATCGTTTCAAAAAAATCCGTGCTCGCTTCGCTCAACCGATGCGCGACCTGCAACTCCCCGGCGCACTCAGTCAGCGGAGTGCCGGTCGCGACGTGGAGGTTCTCGCCAACGGCAACAGCGAACAGGTCATTGCGGCGTTGAAATCAAAATCCCCCGAAGACCTCACTTGCGAATCGCTCACGTTGGAAGAAATCTTCGTCGCCTCAAAAACCCTGAGCCGCGCCTGACATGAACGCACTCATCCGCAAAGAAATTCGAGCAGTCCTGCCCGCGTGGGTGGCAACGTTGCTACTGGCGATCTTGCCGATGTGGCTTTACGCCGTCAACGCCGCGGGTTTTTTGTTAGGGGCAAAAACGGCACGACCAGAAATAGGTGCAGTTTCGGGCTATTGCTTTGGCCTCAGTGCCGTCGCTTTGGCCCTGCTGCCCTTTGGTCACGAATTCACGGCTAGAACGTTCAGTATGCTGCTTTCACAGCCGGTACCACGCCAACGCATGTGGCTCGTCAAGGCGCTGTCGCTTGGTGTCGCGATAATTCTTAACTTAGCGATCTATTTACTTTCATTGTATATTGTTCTTCGCTGGTTTTACGGTGCGGATTTCTCGATTAAAGGTTGGTCAGAGTTGCGAGACATGTTGCAAGCAGCTCCGATGATCGCGCTTATCGCCTATTCAGGCGGCCTTTGGACAACCGTTCTCTTTCGCACGGTTCTGGGCGCGTTGGGAATAACCATTGTGGCGCCTTTGGCAGTCCTGATGCTGGAAGGTTGGATAGGTGGGAAAATCGGGCCACACTACGACGATGTCCTCCTGCCTTGGAGTATGATCGCATATGGCATCGCTGGTATAATTTTTGCCCGATGGTATTTCTTGCGCGCTCAAGACGTCCCCTGGGGAAGCCGAACCGTTTCACTGCCGAGCGGACAGACCAGCGTCTGGCGCGTTCTCTCCACCTTTCGGCGCAGTCACAAGTATGTCGCCCTGTTGCAAAAGGAACTGCAACTTCAGCAGGTCAGTTTTTTTATCGCGCTACTACTCCTGCTGGCACACCTCGGAAGCTTGCTGATCCGAGAATTTATTCCGCATCAAACCAGGAGTGCGCTCTGGATGGTGATTGATAATGCGTGGATCCTTTGGCTCGCCTTACCGCTTTTTGTTGGAAGCATGGCTGTCGCCGAGGAGCGTCGGTTGGGCACGCTGGACGATTTGCTTACGCAGCCGGTTTCTCGTTGCGGCAAATTCGCAGTCAAACTCATCGTCACTTTTGCTTTGGCTCTTTTCTTTGGTGCGGTCATGCCATGGGCAATTGAAAAAATATTCCACATCCCACGCGTTTTGGCGTTCGACCTAATGCACGATGCAACGCTGGCCGATTTAGCGAAAATGACACTGTGGATTGTTTCGTGTGCGTTTTTTGCCTCTGCCGCGATGCGCGGCAGTATCGAAGCCATTTGTCTGGGTGCTGTCGCAGTTCCCTTAGTCGTCGTGCTGATGAACGCCCTTGCAGGTTATTACAGCGCCTATGTAGCGGAAATCGCTGGCATCCTCGTTCTGCTATCGGCCCTTTGGCTGGCTTGGAGAAATTTCAGCTGCTCGCAAATTCGCTTGCCCGATATCGCGATCACATTGGCGACCGTTGTGACAACCGTCGTAACAGGGTGGGGCGTCGCGAGCTTCACTTGGAATCGCGGTTGGGAATACTTCCTGCGCCTTGAACCCGAACATGGCGCACCGGTTCTTCATGCGACCGACCGTGTCAAAATTGCCTCCAGTGCTTTCGGTCCGATCGCATTGTTACCCGATGGCCGAATTTGGATGGCCACATACAATTACCACTGGCGCGCTGTTTCCAAAAAACCGAAATCAGATGAAGTTTTGTCCGCTGTGACGGTGAGCAACGCGCGATTCCTTCCCGGCACCTGGAAGGATTTTTCCGTTGGGCCAGTTCTCTACGCCATTAAGGCCGATGGAACTCTCTGGCAATTGACTTACGTTAAATTTCTTAACCGAACCAGGTTTCACGCTAACGAACTCAACCCGCCAAAACAAATTGGTTCCGATACCGACTGGGCCTCGTTAAGTGGCGGACGCAATTACATCCTCGCTTTAAAACGCGACGGATCACTTTGGGGCTGCGGCGCGAACGACTTTGGCCAACTGGGCCCCGGTCCCAAAAAGGGCACCCAAATTCTAAAACCAATTTGGCCCGGGTCGTCATGGTCGAGGGTCCTTACCGCAGACTATCAATGCCTGGGTTTTAAAAAAGATGGCACCTCATGGGAATGGGGCGGTCTCAATAGGAATGAAACGTCCTTAAAGGCCGATTTCCCGCCTTTCGAACCTCAACCCTCGGTGTTTGAAGGCACCAACTGGACGTCTTATTTCGCGAGCTTTCCCATTCATTTCGCAACGCGCGATGATGGCACGCTTTGGAGTTCAATTCCTGACAAATCTCTGAACGTCATCAAGGCGCCATGGACCATCTTCGGCCAACCGGTCACAATTGAGCAAGGACTTCATCGTTTGGGAACGGCATCCGACTGGCGCCTGCTCACGGCCCGGCATCCGATGTCTGCTTTAAAGACGGACGGCACATGGTTGGTGCATGATGGCAGTTGCGTCGGGCGACCGAGGAGCGAAGGGGTAAAAGTCAGTCGATATACCGATTGGATCACCGTTTCGTCTGACTTCGATATATCAAAATCTGAGATAATCGGCATAGCCGCCGATGGAACGATTTCCAGTTGGATGGCTTTAGATTGGTATCCGTATGACATCGGCCCGTCGCACCGCCCAACCTGGTCCACCAACATCTTCGCCGCCCGATGACACAGCAGCCGTCGTTATGCGATCAGACCGCCACCACTTCATCCGGGCAAAAGAAATCAAATGGCGGCAACCCTTCTTCCCTTGCGATCGCCTTGCTGATCTGCACGGCTTGCGCCGCCATGGTCGCGCTTTTGGCGTAGTCTCCGACCTTGGAAGCCATGATCGAGCCCTTTTGCAGGGCGCTGAGTTCACGTTTGAGATCCAAAATTACCGAGTCTTCCGTTTGTTTAGTCATAAAATTCCCTCCCGTTCAAAAAGTTGATGTGACGGTCGCATGTCCGAGGGCTAGTGGCTATACGGGGTTTGCTGAAACCGGATTGCACGTTTTTGAGAGCAGTTTTTGCGATTTTGTGGTGAGCAAACTCACATGGGTATTGCTGAGGAACCACTATGCTAAACTGCGACACTGTTTGTGTAAGCGCCACAATGACAGCGCTATCCGCCGCTACTCAACCCTTCGTAAACCATTCCTCATCCAGAGGATTAGCTATTTATCAGGCTTGCCTGATGAAAAAACATATTGGCAATTCGAAGGGCTCGTGGCATTTAATCCGGCCCTACATCTTATATGACAAAAAAGAACTTATGCTTCTTGGCCAGTTTGTTCGTGGCCGTATTTGGTCTCGTTCCCGGCGCGCTCGCCAGTGAGGCGGACATCCATATTCCAGACCTGACGCAAGTGAGATTTGCTGGCTTGGGCGGCGTGAGCGGCGAGACGTTGATGTACGCTGGCATCGTTATCTGTTTTATTGGAGCCGTCTTCGGCTTGATCCAATACGTGCAGACGAAGGCTCTGCCGGTTCATTCGAGCATGGCCAACGTCTCCAACACCATTTGGGAGACTTGCAAAACGTATTTGTTCACCCAAGGCCGGTTCCTCGCGATCCTGTGGGTGCTGATTGCGGCGTGCATGGTGTATTACTTCATGGGCCTGCAACATGAAGCGCTCGGCAAGGTCATCGTTATTCTTCTGGCATCCATCCTCGGTATGTTGGGTTCGTACGGCGTGGCATGGTTCGGCATCCGCATTAACACCGTTGCCAACTCGCGCGCGGCGTTCTCTGCGCTTAAGGGCAACCCGCTGGCCACCCTCGGCATTCCGCTGCGTTCTGGAATGAGCGTCGGCTTGCTCCTCGTGGCGGTCGAACTCTTCTTCATGATTTGCATTCTGATTTTCCTGCCTCGCGATCTCGTCGGACCTTGTTTCATCGGCTTCGCCATCGGCGAGTCTTTGGGCGCGAGCGTTTTGCGTATTTGCGGCGGTATTTTTACGAAGATCGCAGACATCGGTTCGGACTTGATGAAGATCGTCTTCAAATTGCCGGAAGATGATCCGAAGAATCCTGGTGTGATCGCGGATTGCACCGGTGACAACGCTGGCGACAGTGTCGGACCGACGGCGGATGGTTTCGAAACCTACGGTGTGACTGGTGTGGCGCTGATCGCATTCCTCGCGCTTGCCTTGGCCGCAACCCCTCAAATCACTGCCACGCTCATCATCTGGTTGTTCGTGATGCGCTCGTTGATGATTGTCACGTCCCTCATTTCTTATTTTGCAAACGAAGTCCTGAGCAAGAGTCTCTATGGAAGCAAAAAGGATTTCGATTTCGAAGCTCCCCTGACGCACCTGGTCTGGCTGACTTCGGCAGTTTCAATCGCAATTACGTTTATCGCCAGCAAAGTGTTGCTGGGCGATTTCAAAGATGGCGCGGGCGTTGCCCAACCAGACCTCTGGTGGGTTTTGTCGGTGATCATCAGTTGCGGAACGATCGCCGGCGCGCTCATTCCTGAGTTCACCAAAGTGTTCGTCAGCACGAACTCGCGACATGTCCGCGAAGTCACCAATTGCTCCAAACATGGTGGCGCGTCGCTGAACATTCTGTCCGGTTTCGTCGCGGGTAACTTTTCCGCGTTCTGGATGGGCCTTTGCATCATGGTGCTGATGGCCGCGTCTTATTACTTCTCGCAAAACCCGGCGCTGATGGGCTTGATGCCTGCGAAGTTCGCATTTGCCGCGCCGATTTTTGCGTTCGGTCTCGTCGCATTCGGATTCCTTGGCATGGGTCCGGTGACCATCGCCGTCGACAGCTACGGCCCCGTTACTGACAACGCTCAATCGGTCTATGAACTGAGCCAAATCGAAGGCCGTCCTGGCATCGCCGCTGAAATCAAGAGCCAGTTTGGTTTCAATCCTGATTTCGAAAATGCGAAGCATCAGTTGGAAAAAGGTGACGGCGCAGGCAACACCTTTAAAGCGACGGCCAAACCGGTGCTTATCGGCACGGCAGTCGTCGGCGCGACCACGATGGTGTTCGGCATCATCATGCTCTTGCAGAGGATGTATGAAATCCAATTGGCTTCCGGCCAAACCGGCATTTTTAAACCGGTGGTTGATGCGTTGAGCATCGTGCAGCCGGAAATCATCCTCGGCCTGATCATGGGCGGTTCAGTGATTTACTGGTTCACCGGCGCTTCAACGCAAGCGGTCGTGACCGGCGCCTATCGCGCGGTGGTTTACATCAAAGAGAACATGAACCTCTCGGCGACGACGGCGTCGGAAAAGGACAGCAAAGAAGTCGTCCGCATCTGCACGGTTTACGCCCAGAAAGGCATGTGGAACATCTTCATCGTGGTGTTCTGCTTCGCGCTCGCGTTGCCGTTCTTCAATCCGTATTTCTTCATTGGTTACCTGATTGGTATCGCGTTCTTCGGACTGTTCCAGGCCATATTCATGGCGAACGCCGGTGGCGCATGGGATAACGCAAAGAAAATCGTTGAAGTCGATCTCCGCCAAAAAGGTACCGAACTCCATGCGGCAACTGTCGTTGGTGATACTGTCGGTGATCCATTCAAAGACACTTCGTCGGTCGCTTTGAACCCGGTGATTAAGTTCACCACCTTGTTCGGTTTGCTCGCTGTTGAAATCGCAGTCACCATGAAGGACCAAGCGGTGAAGACTGGCATCGGCGTAGTCTTCTTCGTCATCGCGCTCATCTTCGTTTATCGCTCGTTCTATTGCATGCGTATTCCCGAAGACACCGCCGCCGATGGCAACCTCGTTCTCCCGCACGACGTGCACGGGAAGAAAGAAGGCTTGGAAAAGTCGATGACCTAATTCGGCAAACAATCTAAAACCAGAAACGGCCCCGATCGAAAGTCGGGGCCGTTTTGATTTTGAGAATCACCGTTGCGGTTCTGCTGCATTTGTCGTTGTCTTATGGCTTCGTCGATGAACTCAACACTGATGCGCTGGATCTACGGATTGATTTACTTCATTGCAACAACTGTGCTGGTTGTTGGAGCTGAACCTGCGACCAGTAACCTTCTTACAGCGATCCCGGCCGGTTATCACCTCCAGGCTTATGATGATTGCGGCACAGAGGGGCGCCAACCGCATGTGTTGATGAAGGACTGCTACTTTTTCACCTTCAGCACTGGTGACACTGATGCCGGCCCCAAAGAACGCTCAGCCGTTTTCAGCTATAAAGGAATCCAAGCCGTCTATACCAACCTCGACCCAAAACTCTCCTATGTGCTCGCCCTGACGTATGCAAGCGACCACGTTTACAAACGCGTTCAAAGCCTCGAAGCCAATGGCGTCGTTCTTCATGGGCCTTATGCTTTGCCAAAAGCCAAGGCGACTCGCGTCATTGTCAAAGTGCCCGCCGAAGCCATTCGTGATGGCAAAATGACTCTGTCATGGAAAATCCACGGTGAAGTCAACGCGACAGTTTCCATCATCGAGCTTTGGGCCAATGCGCCAGCCAAAGGCAGTCTCGACTTCACCGCCCTCGCTGGATTGGCGTCGTGGTTCGATGGCCAGGTGATTGATCTCACCTACGACGGTGTGGCCGGAGCCAGAGTCACCCTGTCTGGCTCAAACCGAAAGACAATCGCCACGACTAATACCGGTCCAGATGGACTTTTTAGTTTTAGCCGCAAAGCG
The DNA here is from genome assembly GCA_963702845.1 of uncultured Verrucomicrobiae bacterium. GTDB lineage: Bacteria > Verrucomicrobiota > Verrucomicrobiia > Limisphaerales > Palsa-1400 > JAICXV01. The sequence continues at coordinate 5,738,390 of OY969763.1, forward strand.
GTGGAATCGCTCGGCTCTAACGGCGAAATCATTTTGACCGCAGAACACGATGACCAAAACGGCCAAACAAAACTGAGCGCGAAAAATTTATTTTTCGAACCGGTGCATTATCGCCCCCTTCCCAGCAAGACTGCAGGCGTCAGCAAAAACAGCCTGCTCTTAAATGGCGCATGGGTAATCAGAACGAACTCAGCGGTAGATTCGACATGGAAACCATTTCAAGTGCCCGGCCAATTCTTGCAGCAAGGATTCGACATTCCGCAGGACAAACCTGTGGCGTTAGCCAGGGAATTTGTTGTTCCAAAAGATTGGAACGGCAAAAAGATCATTCTGCGCTTCGACGCGGTTCATGGCGGTACGCGCTATTGGCTCAACGGCCACGAGCTCGGTTACAGCGAAAACCTTTTCACGCCTGTCGAATGGGACATCACCGGCGACGTAAAGTGCGGCCAGAAAAACCGGCTTGACCTCGAAATTAAAGTCGCGACTGTTTCGGAAGCGCTCTCTTATTCATCTGCCTACGCGTTCCACAATCTCGGCGGCATCGATCGTTCGGTGCGTGTCTTCGCTTTGCCACCAATTCACGTCCGTCAGATGCACGTAAACGCCGATCTTGATGGACATTACTGCGACGGAACGTTGCATTTGAGTCTTGGTGTGGAAAGCACCAGCGAGCGCGCTGAAAACATTTTGGTCTCCATTAAACTGACCGACCCGGCCGGAAAAACAATTCACCATTCCCACCCCGTCACAAACGTCGAATCATTCCAAGGTTCCGGGACAGTCGAGGTTTCAAGTCGTGTGACCAATCCACTGCAATGGAGCGCCGAGAAACCAAACCTTTATCACCTCACGCTCGAGCTGCAACAACGCGGCAAACTCCTCGAACGAATCGAGCGCGAGATTGGTTTCCGCAAAATTGAAATTCGCGACCGCCAATTACTTGTGAACGGCAAGAAAGTAAAACTGGCTGGAGCCTGTCATCACGAATTCGACCCGCTCACGGGCCGCGCGAATACTGCCATCCACGCCGAAGAGGATGTCCGTCTGCTCAAGGAGGCAAACCTCAATCTGATCCGCACATCGCATTACCCGCCCACCGCCGAACTCCTCGATGCTGCCGATCGCATTGGCATGTACGTCGAAAGCGAAGCCCCGTTTTGCTGGGTCGGTGGCGGGCTGGACACCCCGACAAATCTTGATGCGACGCTTATTCCTACCTCGGCGATGATCGATTACAACCACAGTCATCCCAGCGTTCTCTTCTGGTCCCTGGCGAACGAGTCGCATTTCAATTTGCAATTTTTCCGCTCCGCTAAAATGTGCAAGGAGTTGGACCCAACGCGGCCCACGACATTTAATTTCGATTTTGCCAACAACCCGCTATGCGCCATCACCGACATCGCCAACTGGCATTATCCGCCGCCTTCTTTCGAGGATGTTTATCGCAACGACCCGCGCCCGGTTTATTTCGGCGAATACCTTTTTCCGATCTGCCACGAACAAACCGATGTCCGCATCGATCCGGGACTGCGCGAGTTGTGGGGACAAGGTCAGACCGAGACGAACTCGGCCTTCGCTAAAGCATTGTTTGAGGATTCCAAAAAGCCACCGATCAAACCCGGCCTCGTTCCCGGCGGCTGGACTTCGATTCAACATTCCGACCACTTGATCGGCGGCTCAATTTGGGCATCGCACGATGAAGATTTTTATATCTCTGAAACAAATCATGTCGGCTACGCGTTTCATCACGGCTACTGGGGATTGATCGACGTGTGGCGCAGACCCAAACCCGAATGGTGGTTGGCACGGCATATCTTCAGCCCGATCTGGCTTGAGACCCGGCACCTCAATTTCGTTCCTGGTCAAAAGACGATCCGAGTGCCTGTGGAAAACCGTTATTCGTTTACAGATTTCAACGAACTGAATTTCGCCTGGCAAATCGGCGATCACAAAGGACGCCTCCATCCAAATCTTGCTCCGGGCGCTGACGGCGAATTAGAAATACCCGTTCCTCACGGTACCAAAAACGGTGATCAACTCCTGCTCCACGTCACCGCCCGCGACGGGCAAATTGTTGAAGAGTGCGCCGTCCGACTTGGAAACGAAAATTCAGTACCACTGCTCAAGGCAACTTCTGGCGCACCGCGTTTTGTCGATGAGGGTAATAAAATCGTCGTGCAAGGCAATGGCTTCGGCCTCGTCTTTAGCAAGACAAAGGGAGATTTCGACGCGAGTGATTCGCGCCACACGGCAGCCGTCATTTCATTCCCGGCGCCTCATGTCACTCGCTACGATTTTGGCGACCTCAACGGTCCCAACTCGCCACCTTACGCGGTTTTTCCTGAACTCGATACCCATCGATTCGAACGGATCGAAGTAAAAGAAGAACCCGTCGGACTCCGCTTAATCGTGCACGACCGTTACAAAAACTTTAGCGGATCGACATCGTGGCTGATTGATAATGACGGCCGCGGCGTTGTGTCCTGCGACTACAAATATTCCGGCCCGACGATGGACACCCGCGAAGCCGGGATTCGACTTTTGCTGAACGCAGCGTGCGATGAAGTCAAATGGCGGCGCTGGTCCGAGTGGGGCGTTTTTCCAAAAGAAGATATCAGCCGCACCGAAGGTTCGGCAAAAGCCCACCGTGACCCAAAACTCCGCCTGGCGCGGTGGAACCAACGGCCGGTGTGGCCATGGGCTTTGGACGAAACGGAACTTGGGACCGCCGATTTTCGCTCCGTTAAATTTAATATTTATGAAGCTGGCCTAAGGTCGCCTAACGGCAACGGTCTGGTTTTGCACGCGAACGCCGATGCCCATTTCCGCGCGGCACTGACGCCCGGTGGTGTTGAAGGATTCTTACTGTCGCGCTGTAGCCTCGGACAAGTTCCGCTGACCGCCAACGATCATGTGAAAGGGGAGTTTGTCGTGCAACTCCTGCCGCGGCGCTAAATTTGAAAAGTCCGCGGCAGAATTACTACCGGTCTTTTGACCGATGCATTGTGGCGCGTTTTAGTTCGCGGTCTGATTCCCGCTGCTTGATGTCATCGCGCTTGTCGTGTTGCAACTTGCCTTTGCCGACGCCAATCAAAATCTTCACGCGTCCATTCTTCCAATACATCGTGAGCGCGACGAGCGTGTTGCCTTTGACCGAAGCGAGCCCGAACAGTTTGCGGATTTCAGATTTGTGAAGGAGCAGCTTGCGCGGTGCCTTCGGGACGTGGCCAAAGATATTGGCCTGCGAGTATTCGCCGATGTGGGCGTTGTAGAGCCAGACTTCGTCCTTGTCGACGCGCGCGAACGCATCGCTGATTTGCGCCCTGCCGGCGCGAAGTGATTTGACCTCCGAGCCCTTGAGCACAATGCCGGCCTCGAATGTCTCAGAAATGAAATAATCGTGCCGCGCCTTGGGATTGTTGAGGATTTCCGCCACGGCGCGCGATCCTTCGCTAGCTCTTACTTCTTGCCGCCGCGCTTTTTGGGCGTGGCTTCAATTTCCTCTTCAGCTTGAGGATCGGCGACCCAATCCATCTTGCCTTCAATGATTTCCAAAAGCGCGGTGTCGGCAGCACCGGTTCCGGGCGCTACTTCCAGCAGGGGACGGCTGCTGGCGCCGCCTACCGAGGTAAGTTGTCGCACCCGGCGAGACACGAGGTTAATCAGCACGTTTGTGTTGCCTACCTTCGCCAAAGCCTGTTTCATCAATTCACTATTCACGAGCCCGGTAAGTTACTCGGTAAGGCTTTCTACGCAACCTAAAAAACTAGTGACAATTTGTAGCCGTTGACCTGAAGAGGTGGTCGTGACCACTAGCCGGCTCCCCCGTTGTTGCCTCGACACCTACGAAAAGTGAGTTTTCGCTTGTTAAGTCCGCGCGTGACCGCGTACAAACCTACGTCGCAAATGGCATCTAAAACCAATCGCACATTTGATTTATCCGCTTACCTCGACCGGGTTACCAAAACCGTCGATGGCGGCCTCGACAGACTGCTGCCGTCCGCCACAACGAAGCCCGCCACCATCCACAAAGCGATGCGCTACTCGCTCTTTGCGGGTGGCAAGCGCATGCGCCCGGCGCTAACCCTCGCTGCCGCGGACGCGTGTGGCGGCAAATGGAGCGACACACTGCCATTAGCCTGCGCCGTCGAGTGCATTCACACTTACTCGCTGATTCACGACGACTTGCCTGCAATGGATAACGACGATTTTCGTCGCGGCAAACCGACCAATCATAAAGTTTTCGGCGAAGGAATTGCGGTTCTCGCTGGTGACGCTTTGCTTACCGAAGCATTCGCGCTCGCTGCAAAAGCCAGAGGCTGGCCACGCTACTCCCACCAACAAATCGTGGCCGAACTGGCTTATGCGGCCGGTTCCCTGCAACTGATCGCCGGTCAGGTCGCCGATTTGGAAGGGGAGGGGAAGAAGACCTCGGCTGAACAACTTCGTTACATTCACGAGCGCAAAACGTCGGCGCTGCTTTGCGCTTCCGCGCGCCTCGGCGGCATGAGCGCCAACTGCACTGCGGCGGAACTCAAAGCACTCACGGATTTCGGCTATCACGTCGGACTCGCGTTCCAGGTCATCGATGACATCCTCGACGTGACGAAGACCACGGAAGAACTTGGCAAAACCGCCGGCAAAGATGTCGCTGCCCAAAAAGCGACCTACCCCTCGATCGTCGGTTTAGAGAAGTCTCGGAAGATCGCCGCCGACCTCACCGACAAAGCCTTCGCCAGCCTTAAGCCATTTAAAGGTAAAGCCCGCGCGCTCGAAGCACTCGCGCAGTATCTTTTAAAGCGCCAGAGCTGACCACGGTTCTGTCGATGGGTGGTTGAAGTTCCAAACCCCCCTCGTTTTTGTAATGGCGCAAACTCCGCCGTGGAGTAACCATTCGCTCATATGGTACCGATATTACTCATCATTCTATTGGCGATTATTGCTGTTGTCATAATCGTGGCGCTGTTTGGTGTCGGTATCTACAACCGTCTGATTCAGCTCCGGCAGATGGTGAAAAATGCGTGGTCGCAGATCGACGTGCAGCTCAAACGTCGTCACGACCTCATCCCCAATCTCGTTAACACTGTCAAAGGCTACGCCGCGCACGAAAAAGGCACGCTAGACGCGGTGATTTCTGCCCGCGCCAAAGCCACCAGTGCGACGATCCCGGCCGACCGGATCAAAGCGGAAGGCGAACTGAGTGGCGCGCTAGGCCGTTTGCTCGCCGTTTCCGAAGCGTATCCGAACCTGAAGGCCAATGAAAATTTCCTCGGTCTGCAAAACGAATTGCGCGGGACGGAAGATCGCATTGCCTTCTCGCGCCAGGCCTACAACGATTCCGTGCAACAATTCAACACTTCGATTCAAACGTTTCCCGCGGTGTTGTTCGCTGCGTTTTTGGGTTTCAAAGAAGAGCCGTTTTTCGAAACGCCTGCTGAAGAAAAAGAAGCGCCGAAGGTCGACTTCGGCGCTTAATCAAAAGCGAACTTTCAACGCTCCGCTATGGCGGAGCGTTTTTGTTTACGGAGCAAGACTGGCTCGCAAGCGGAAGAATCCGTTCAGTGACGAATTGATGGTGAACTGGCCGTTGCCATTTGCATCAACTGTCGCGGTGTTTGCCAAATCAGTCCACGGCGCGTTGAACGTGGCGCGATATTGCAATTGATAAACCCGTCCGCCTTGGTACGGGCCGAACACGATTTTCACACCGTTTGTCGTCGATTGGGAGGAGAACGACAGGTGCGAAGTCGGGTCGTTCGGCATCGTGCCCAAAACATACTCTGTGAAGTTCGAGTAGCCGTCGCCGTCGGCATCGGCTGAACCGGAAACAGAGTTGGTTCCCAGATAATACTGCGACCACCATGCCGGCACGCTGCCATTGGCAGGTTTATCCTGGCCAAGGCCGTACGAGAACTTCACCGCGTTGACTACGATTACCTTGTTTTGTTCGCCGGTATTATTTTGCAATTGGATGGTGGCGGTTGCATCAGGGAAGTTGAGGTTCGATCCGAGGGACACCCAATGTCCGCCGACGGTTTGATCAACGCTCGTGAAAATTGTGAATGCCGAGCTCAAAACAAACACCTGGCAATTGGTGCTGTGATTCGAACCGCTTGGCGACCAGGTTGCGACATCATACCGCCCCGCCGCCGGCAGCGCGGCATTGAATATCGCCGTCGCATCTGGAGAGAACGGATCGGTTGTGGTGTTTGCATATTGGAAGGAGTTGCCGTATTTATCGCCGGTCGCCGAACTGAACGTCCAGGCACCAAAAAGCAACGAGTCCGGTTCCTGCAGAATCAGAGTCGCAGTCGTTGTAAACGTGCCCGTAGCGGTCATAACCGCACCGTCAATCACACTGGTCACTTGAAAATAGTACAACGTGTCAGGAACCAAACCGGTCAACATCACCGAGTGGTTCGTGCGCAGCGTCCCATCAAAACTCGAAACAGAACCGTAGCTCGGCGTCACACCGTATGCGACCTGCGTCGTCCCATTCGACAGCGAGTTCCAGTTAATAATCGCAGCGGTCGGATACCCAATCGCATTGACGTTATAGATCGGCGGCGGCAATGGAATCACCTGTGTCGTTGCTATCGCGGTATTGTTTGTTAAAAACGCGTCGGGTTCATTCGCCGTTACGGTCGCCGTATTGATGATTGTTTGTGGATCGGTCGGCGTTGTGACAGTGATCGTCATCGTCGCGACGTAATTCACGTCGAGATAACCGACGTTGAAGGTGACAGTTCCCGCATCGGTATCAGCAATGAAATCCCCTTGAGAAGTTGTCGCGGTCACAAACCCTACGCTGTCTGGCAATGTATCAGCTACCGTCACGCCAGTGGCTGGTAGTGGCCCAAAGTTGGTCACCGAAATCGTATAGGTCATCGGGTAGCCCACAAACACCGTCGCAGGCGCAAAATTACCAATTCCCAGTTCAGCCGGATTCACCGGAACAACCGACGTAACCACGTTATTGGTTTGCCGCGGATCGGGAACTTCTGACGAGATGGTCGCCCTGTTCGTGAGGAATCCGATCGTTGCGGGCGCAATCGTCACGGTCACACGCGCCGTGCCATTGCTCGCAATCGTGCCAAGCAGGCACGTCACATTCGTCGAATTGCTGCTAAATCCGCCTTGGCTGACGTTCACAGAACTGACGCCAACAGGCGACGAGAAGTCCGCCGTAAAAACTACGTTCGTCGTTCCAAGCGGCCCTTTGTTGGTGATGACATAATCGAAAACGTATGGCGTGTTAATCGATGCTGGTACCGGTCCGTTCGTTCCTGTCATCGTCAGATCCGCGACGGTGAAGCTCGCCTGGTAGAATAGATTCAAAAGGTTCGAGCCGGGCGATCCCCAGCCAGTGCAAAGATCGTATCCAGCCACTGCCGGCCACAGCCCGTCACTGAAATCATTGGTATTATTGCCGGAGGTCACGTCGTGAAACGCTCCCGTTGTTTTCGCTTTGCCGAGCGAATAGACAAACGGATTGATAAAGCCCGCTGGGGGTTGGCTCTTGGCGATATTGGTTTGGTTCACCAACGCCATAAATCCGGCCCACAACGGCGCCGCGCAACTGGTGCCGCCGAACGCACCGGAGGTGTGAGTATTGCCATTGGGATCATAATAAGTGACATAAACATTGTCCGCCGTCAGCGATACGTCCGGAATATTGCGAAAGTCCGTCGAACCCTTGTTCTTGGTCATGCTGATGCCCTGTTGATACTTCGGGATATCGTAATAGTCGCCGATGCCGCCGCTGCTGCCCAGGTAACCATTAGGCGTTTGGTCAAAAGAAAATCCGCCGCCCCAATTCCAAACGACTTCCGATACCCAACCTTGTGAACCGGACGTCGAAAGCGTCGTGCCGCCCACTTGGGTGATGCTCGGGCTCTCCGAAGGAAATTCAACCGGATTTACATCAGCATCGAAGGCATCAAAGTCACCAGAAGCATTGAAGAACGATTGTCCTTGCGCCGCCATCTGTTGGAAAGTCACTTCGATCGAATCATCCGGATCACCACCACCCCACGAGCAACTAATTGGCGCGACAAGATTGTCGTCCGCCATACGTCCGATCAGGTCCATCCACGGACTCGGGTTTGGCGCTTCATAGACGTAAATACGACTCAGTCCCGGCGCCATCGACATGCACATTTCGATGTCCAAACAAACTTCGGCATTGCCGAAGTCAGGCACATCTACGCCGCCATCGATTGGCACAACAGTTAAAGGAACATTCGCGAGACCCGCCTTGGCGCGATACGCCGCGATGTCCGCGGCGTAAAATCCGTCGAACTGCAACAGGCCAATCGTCTCGCCGTGACCGTTCAATGTTGTGTTGGGGACATAAGCTTTGCGGAAATCGCTGCCCATATAAGCGCTGCTCGGACCGGTGCCGCCTTTCGGAGCCGCATTCGAGGCCTTACGGCTTTTTGCATGCGGTTTCCAATAACTGCTCAAACCTTCAATCGACGAAATCGTTACTGGCGCATCGATGGCCGGCTCGCGGTCAGCGGAGAAAAACGTGCGCGCTTCCTTCGGATGCTGGTAAACGTTCATCGAAACGTTGAACGCCTTCTCGACGTCGTCGACCGACCCATCAACGCTCAGCAATAAACGGTTTTTGTATGTCTTCGCTACGGTCAGCCCCTTCGACTTCGCCCAATCCTGCAGCGCGGCGTAATCCTGTTCGGTCGCACCGAAGCGCGTGCCGAATTCTTCCGGCGTGATGAACTGGCGAAAGTTCGGGCTAGTCGGGTCGGAGAGCGAGTCAACGAAATCCTTGATTGCCTGGCGGTCCTTGGGCGGCAGCGCAATCGCGAGCCGAACGCGTTCTTTCGCGGCCATGTGTTCTACAGCTTTTGCGTGTGCGACCGCTGCCGGAATGTGCGTGTTTGGTTTCGCCTGTGCGATTGACGAGCAAAGCAGCGACAACGCCGCGCAGCCGGCAATGACACGTGAGGATAAGTTGGTATGGAACTTCATAGACTAAAGAACGGGTCGGAGATGGGCAACTGGGACGCGACTGGCAGCAGGTTGACCGTTGGTTTGAATTAGCAGTCTCCGGTTTATTGTTTGGACCCTTCCCGGCCAGCATTCAGCGCGCGGCTTTGAGAAAGAGACGTTGCGTAAGCTGATAACGGAAACCAGCCCGTAAGGTCAAGAAATTACGGGCTCCTAAAGCGAGTGTTTAGCCACAGACTGAACACGGATGTAACACAGATTCAATCAACTACAGGTTTCAATTTGTAAACCAATCAGTCCTCATCCCCAATCCGTGTTTGATCGGTGTTCAATCCGTGGCTAAAAACCGCCTCGAACTACCGCGTCAGGGGCTAGTCACTTATCACTGACAAAGACCACGCTATCTCGCGCCCCCGCCGGAATATGCAAATTCACCCGCCGCGTATATTGCGGTAACAGACGCCCGCTCGCATCTTCGAATTCAACCTTCACCTCATGATCGCCAGGCGGAAGTTTGAACGACGTGAAACTCAAAAACTGCGGCAGATTATCCCAACACCGCGTGTCGGCCTCCGGCGTTGTGAAAGCCGAAATTCCTTTGCTCAACGCCCCGGCCAACGCGAGTCCAATGCCGGCATTGCGCGCATCCCCACTGCCTTCCGTGGCAAGGACGAGCCCACTAATGAGGCCGACATTCCCCGCAACATCCGTGCCCGTCTTGAACACAGCCTTGTTTGCCAAGACATGGTCCATCACCCGACCGCCACGCGTCCGCGCCTGGAAAGCCAAATCATCATAAGCCGGTGCTGGGAATTCATCGCGATCCACTTTCACCACCGCGCTGCGCACAACGGAATGTCCGTCGCGGAAGCGCAGCTCCTCCTGATATTCACCCGACGCATACTTCTCCGGTCCATTCCCAAACTCCACAAACACCAGCACATTCGCTTGCGCATCATAGGGCGGCAGCTTCAGCCCGCGTGCCAGGCCACACGCCCGCTTGTATGCATCGGCCCCATCCTGGTTCAATTTCACTGAGGCGAATCCATCGAGGTAATCCAGCAAAACATAATCGCTCGCAAACGTGTGCTCCTCCGCATCGCTGTCCTCCAGTTGCGCACTGCGGAAACACGCCCGCGCATTATCCGGTTCGCCATCCATCCAATAAAGAATGCCGCGATAGAAATACGCCATCACGCGTTCGTAGGGTTCGCCTAGAAAAGTTTTTTTCGATTCCCGGTGAAAATATCCGCGCGCCTGCTTTTGCGGTTTTATCATTCGCACGAATCCCGCTGATCGTCGTGATCGCCTCATCCAACAAATGCTTCGCCTCTGCAAACTCGCCCTTCCTCAAATGCGTCACCCCATCCCGATACTCCCAAAGCACCAAATCTTTCGCCGGCACTGAAGTTGCGAACCCACCCGCCGTCGCATGCGGCGCCGTTGGCTCAGTCGTGGCGCAGCCCACGAGCAATGCGGAGGCGCAAACAACAACTGAGGAAAGGGGGAATCTCATTGGCTCGAATTCGTTCTTTCACGAATCCGTGTTTCGTTATCTGTGCCCAAAAAGATCACCGATACGCCGCATCCGTCTGCCCCTGCTTCTTGATCCGATGCGAGCCATTCCAAATAACTTCACTCGTATTCGGATCAATCAGCTCAAACGAATACAACACATAATCACTCGTGCCGGCGCTGGTTTTCGTCGTTTGTCCGACGAGCTTGCCCGTCAGCATATAATCCGCGCCCTTGAACTGCTGAATATTCGGATCAGTCGCGCTCGTCACTTGACCGGTGCGTTTCAAATCACGTTCCTTTTCCAGTTCGCTAATGCGATCACGCGCCAAAAACCGGACCTTACCCGACGCGCGTTCATTCAATAGCGCCATGATTTCATCCATGAAAATATCTTTGTTAAACGGAAACCGTGTATCGTTCTTGACTGGCAACAACACAATGCGCGGCGCCTTTTGCGCATTGGCAATCTCCGGCACACCCATGATCCCGTGCGCCATTTTTTCCGTGACGGCTATGATATCCTGCGACTCAATCCCGGTCCCTACGACGAACCCTTTATCATCCGGTCGCATTTCGACCACGCCGACGCCACATGGTTTATCGATGCCGTTCGAGGCACACCCAGCGATCACCGCCGCAGTCAAACCAATGGAAAGTGACGAAATAAATTTAGAACGGGCACACATAATATGACTAGATAGACGGGACCTCGCCGCGCCTGTTCAAATTATTGCGACCACACCGGACCGAAGTCAATTTTACACCGAACCCCGTTGGCATGCGATCCGCGTAGCTGTTCCTGACCGTAGCCCGAAAACAGTTGGTGCAAAGAATTGAGCCCGTGGTAAAACCAATAACACACTTTATGAGACACAGAATTCTATCTGCCTTGTTTGCTGTCGCATTTGTAGCGACCACCTTTGCGGCGACTGAAAATAAACCGGACGATCCATATTTTCAAAAGTTCAACCCAACCAAAGCGCCGAAGACGTCTCACTTGTTGCTCAAGCGCGACGATCGCCTCGCCATTTGCGGCGACTCCATCACCGAACAGAAAATGTATTCGCGTATCATGGAGACCTATCTCACCGTCGCGTTGCCGGAGCTAAACATCGCTACGCGCCAATACGGTTGGAGCGGCGAACAAGCCTCTGGATTTTTGAAGCGATTGACCAATGACGTGCTGCGCTTTCAGCCCAACGTCGTCACGACGTGCTACGGCATGAACGATCACCGCTATCAACCTTACAACGACGAAATCGGCGGCACCTACAAGACCAACCAGGAAGGCATTGTGCGCGGCAGCAAAGCGGCGCATGTGCGCACCATCATCGTCGGTTCATCCGGTTGCATGGGGCAAAAGACCCCATGGGGTTTCGTCAAAGGCAGCTCTGAAGAACGCAATCTGAGCCTGTGCACATTGCGAAACATCGACGTCAACATCGCCAAAAGCGAACACGTTGGTTTCGCCGATGTCTTTTGGCCGATGTTCACCGGTGATTACTTCGCGCGCGAAAAGTTCGGTGAAACTTATGCCCTCGCCGGCGGTGATTCAGTCCATCCCGATTGGGCCGGCCACACCGTCATGGCCTATGCATTCCTGAAAGCCCTCGGCGTCCAAGGCGACATCGGCACCATCACCGTTGACCTCCGCAGTGGCAAAGCGAAGTCCACCCAAGGACATGAAGTTGTTTCGACCGGCGATGGCACAGTGACCATCAAGAGCTCGCGTTATCCCTTCTGCGCCGCTGGTGCGACAAACGTGCACACCACCATTCGCTCCGGTATGGTAATCGTGCCGTTCAATCAAGACCTGAACCGTTTCATTCTGATTGGTAAAAATGCGAAGGCACAAACATACAAAGTCACCTGGGGTGAAGAATCTAAAACCTACACCGCTGACCAATTGAAAAAAGGCGTGAACCTCGCCGACGACTTCCAGGTAAATCCCTTCTCTGCGCCATTCAAAGCGGTGGATGAAGCCGTCGCCAAAAAACAGAACTTCGAAACCAAACAAATCAAAGAACAATTCCACGGCGCCGCCGGCCAGAAGGACATCGAAGAAACCGTCGCCAAAACCGAAGCCGAACGCGCTCCGCTTGTGGCCGCCATCCACGCTGCCTTCAAGCCCGTGACCCACACGATCACGATCACTGCCGAGTAAATACTCCCAATGGCGCGGCGAGCCGAAAAACTCTCACTCAACCCTGAACGGGTTGAAGCGACCCGTATTGTTGCCGCCCTGACCGTGCGTTGACCTCGATTCGTGGCGACGTCGATCGATCGTCGACGCAGTTATCGATCGGTTCCACACGAGGAACGGGAACCCCTCGGTCTTGTATTTGACTCGCAAGCCCATCTACGCAATAGTTGCCGTTGTCGGACTCGTTATGACTGCTATTGCCATTGTTACACTCTTAACCGGCGTCCTGGTTTTCGTTCTCTGTTTACCATTGATCAGTCGCAAGATCCCTATGAACGGAGCCTACGGCATCCGTGTCCCTGCAGCCTTCGAATCAGAACAACGCTGGTATGACATTAACGCCTTCTGCGGCCGTCGCTTAGCTGCATGGTCCTTCCTCATCATGGCTACGGGAATAGCCGGCTTCTTCATTTCGCCAGAACATAAAGATAATTACCTTCTCGTGAGCGTCGCAGTAACCCTCATGGCCGTGGCAATCCCCGTCTTTCAGGTTCAAGCATGGAGTCGTAAAAAGGCGTAGGCACCCTTCACCTCTTCACCAGCTTCGCCAACCTCGCCATTTCATTTACCCGCGCCCACTTCGCCTGCTCACTCATCCACCTCTGCGCTCAACTCCTTTGCCTCCTCCTCCATTTCGACCTGCTCTGGACTCTTTCCTTCGAACCTCGCCCTCGTATCATCCACCTCCGACCGCGGGATATACCGTTGGAACACCGGCGTAAAATCATCCATCGAATACCCTTTCGCCACCGCTTCACCGATCCGCATCGTCCTTGGCCGCACGCCATAAGGCCGCAACACCCTCGCCAACCACACATCCGTCACCCCTTGCGGCGCCTCCTTTGTTTTGCGCTGCGTCATCTCATTCCACGGCCGTCCCGACATCCAATTCAACCTTTGCACCAACGTCCGGCTGAACACCCGCTCCGACTTCTCCGCCGCAAAACAACACAAGAGATCCATCAACAACGACGCAATCGGATTATTCTCCTGCGAAATCCCCGTCAACCCCACCGCCGCCTCCCTCGCCTTCACTGCCCAACGCCGGTCCGTCCCATCCGCCTCTTCGTTCCGAGCATTCACGTTTGCTGTCGTTTCCAAAATTCCGTCATTCGAATTTTGAATTTGTTTCGTGTGGCCACCGGAGCTTCCGGTTCGGATTTCGAATTTCGAATTTAAACCTTCTCCGTTTCCTCCGTTCCCTCCTGTAAAACTCTCCATCTTCACCCCCGCCAAATCCGCCAGCACAAGCAGCGGCTCCCAAATATCCGCCGCCCGATCATTCAACCCCTCCGGAATCTGCGGTCTTGCCATCGCAATCACATCCCGATGATCCAACACAAACCGCGCACACTTCCGCCGCAACGCCTCAGCATCCAACAACCGCAACCGCTCACACGATTCCCCATTCGACTTGCGCTGCATCCGAATCACAATGCACCGATCCGCCAGCGTATCGGGCAACCGACCAATCGCCGCCATCACCTTCGGACACCAACAAGAATAACTCGCCAACCTCGACCCAGGTAGGGCGCGTCGCTCCGCGCGCGCCAACGTCTGACTGTTTCCCGTTCCTTCGTTCGCTTCGTTCCCCTCTGTCAATAATCCGTGTTCATTTGTGCGCGAGCCGGACGTTCCGGTCAGTGGTTGAAACCCTTCTTCCTCTCCGTGCTCTCTGTGGTTAAAAACTTCATTCGCAACACGAACCACAAACGCCGTCGACCGCGCATACCCCGAATTCAAAATCCCTCGAAGCTCATCATTCCCCTGCAAAAACGTATCCGCCTCATCAATCAAAAGCGTCGGCCTCAACTCCTCGATCACGCGAAAAAAAGCCGGCGACGAAATATTCGCCGCCACCACCGGCCTGCACACCAATTCCGAGAGCACCGCGAGCAAAGTAGTCTTCCCGCACCGTTTCTCTGGCGACTCGATCCCGATGTAAGTTGAAATATCCCTCAACTCGAACGCATAAGTATGCAAAACCCAAAGCGCGAGCGTCTCCGCCGCCCACCTTGGCAACACCACAAACCGCGTCAACACCGAAGCCAACTCATCCAACAACGCCTTCCCATCCACCGCCTCCTGCCAAGGCTCCACCTCCCGAATCCCGAGAGCATTGACCCGTGTTCGCATCCCGTTTGAAATCTGACCTCGTATCGTGAAGCGATCGTTGTTCGTCGGGCAACTAGCTGGAGGCGGGCTTGGGAAGCCAAATTTGAAATTTGAAATATTTTGTTCATTCATATCCCCCAAATGTAGCAACCCCACTTGGACAAAGGCTGTCCAAGTGAAATTTTTCCGCCTTCGATGGTAGTCGCTCAGGCTCAGCATGTTTTCCGCTGTCGCATGCACTTACTCCGAATCTAAAAGCGGGTGTTTCGAACTTGATTACGACGGAGGTTACTTCAAACTCAGGCAACTATTACTGCGGGGCAATCAAGCGACCAACAAGTTTCAGCCCGACATCTAATTTAGGGTGCCGAAGAGTAGTTCATAATGCATATCAACCAATTGACGGTCTCGCAGCCTATGTTCCGTCGGCTGCTTCTGCTGGCGATTATCTGCGTTTCTCTCAGCGCCTACTCTTTCGAAGAGCTTTTTAGTTTCCCGCTCCCTCCTGGGGCTCCGCGAGCCCGACTGTTGCTTGGTAAGGACGGGCTGTTTTACGGAACAACTCAGCAAGGCGGCGCTGGAAATCTAGGTGCAATTTATTCGATCTCCACAAATGGGATGCTCACCACATTATTCTCGTTCAATGGATCGAATGGCAGCTCCCCATATGGTGGACTAATCCAAGCAAGCGATGGATTGTTGTACGGAATGACCTCCAGTGGCGGGGTGAGTAACAAGGGAACCGTATTCAAAGCGACTTCAAGCGGTTTGTTTTCATTACTATTGTCGTTTAACGGTACAAACGGCGCATCGCCAATGGGTGAGTTAACCCAAGGCGCCGACGGCGCGTTATATGGTACGACTGTAGGTGGCGGCATCGGCGGTTACGGCACGATATTCAAGATTACGACCGCTGGAGCATTAACTACACTGGCGGCATTTGACGCCACTTCGGGCCACTCGCCTCAAGCCGGATTAGTCCTCGCGTCCGACGGCAACTTCTACGGCACCACTGAAAGCGGTGGAGCGATGAATTACGGTACCGTATTTCGTGTAACACCGGCAGGCACGCTGAGCACTTTGGTGTCATTCGGGGGGACAAACGGAGGTTGGCCATACGGCGCATTAATCCAGGCGTCCGACGGAAACTTGTATGGCATGACGGAAACCGGAGGGTCCTACGACTATGGCAACATCTTCAAAGTGAGCCTGTCAGGAACGTTGACTGTCGTATGGTCTTTTGATCAAACGAACGGGAGCAACCCGTTTTCCACTCTCCTCCAAACGTCCGACGGCTCGATTTACGGAACCACTGAATCGGGAGGTGCCGGATTAGGAACAGTTTTCCGACTGGATTCGAACGGAACATTTACATCTCTGTATCATTTTCTCGGATTTGATGATGGAATAAACCCCTTTTCAGGACTTGTCCAAGGCGGCGATGGGAATCTTTACGGTACAATGTACGCAGGTAGCAATGAAGGTGTCGGAGCGGTTTACCAAATCACCCCGGCAGGAAAGCTAAAATCACTTACAACATTCAAAGCCCTCGCCGGAGCCGGCTCGGCCCCCGCACTAGTACCAGGTGGCGGATGGGACTATATACGGCATGACAACAGGGGGAGGACGTTATAGCGACGGCACGATATATAAAGTCACTAACTCCGCAGTTGTGACAAACGTTGTATCGCTCGGTGGGGCACGCAGTCCAAATCCTGATTTGATTCAAGCTAAAGACGGTAACTTTTACGGAACGACCGCCAGTGGGGGATCAGGTAATTACGGGACTGTTTTTAAAGTGACGCCGACAGGCAACTTAACTACGGCGCTTGTCTTGGATTACTACCAGACCGGCGGAGCTCCCACTGCTGGATTAGTCGAAGCCAGCGATGGCGGCCTGTACGGCGTGACATATGCCGGTGGGATCAACGGGGCGGGGACTATTTTCAAACTGACGAACGGAGCGTTGGAGTCCGTCGTTATGTTGCAAGCTTTCAACAAGCAGCCCGTAGCTGGTCTTATCCAAGCGACCGACGGCTACCTTTACTGCACTTCATCTTCTGGCGGAGCCAATGGCAATGGAACTGTCTTTCGGGCATCGACCAATGGCACAGTGACAACCGTCGCCTCCTTCACTGGACCGAACGGCAAGACACCTTATGCCAAACTCCTTCAGGCTATCGACGGCAACTTTTATGGTACAACCACTTCAGGAGGCATTTCAAATCGTGGGACTGTTTTTAAAGTAACGCCGACAGGAACGTTGACGACCCTGATTTCGTTTACGGGCCCGAATGGCCGGTATCCCGTCGGATCATTAATCCAAAGCCCTGAAGGAAACTTTTTTGGAACTACGGAATGGGGCGGTGTAAACGATTACGGCACGGTTTTTAAACTAACCGGAGCGGGAGTGCTAACCACGTTAGTTTCATTCGATGGAAAGAACGGCCAACATCCCGTCTCCGCATTGCTTCTCGCCAATGACGGCAATTTTTATGGGACGACCCGAGATGGGGGCTCCGGTGGCGCCGGCAATGTTTTTAGGCTTAATTCACTTCAACTGAACCCGATCCTTGCACCAATCATTAGTGCCAACAATGTCGTTGTTGTCTGGGAGGAGAGTTACCCGACGTTTACTTTGCAATCAAAAGCTGATCTATCTGCGTCAGTTGCTTGGATGGACGTTAACAGTCCTGCAGTGGTCACTAACGGAACCTTCGTTTTCAGTGAAGTGCGCTCGGGCAAAAAGTTCTTCCGTTTGAGGAAGTAAACCGACCTGCACATTCGTCCGTTTGCCATTTACCGTCCAATACTTCAGCTACCAAGGCATTTGTTACCTTCGATACAAGGTCTATAACGCCCTTTGTGCCGCTGCTAAAACCGCAAAATCACCAAAGTTTACAAGGGTTGTCACGCTTGTTTCCTTGTTGATATTGCTATCAATCTACGCTAATATGTCTTGCCATATCATGAAGACCACCATTGAAATAGCCGACGACCTATTCAAAAAGGTCCAGCGCCTTGCGCAAAAGGAAAACACCTCCTTCCGCGCTTTGACCGAAGCCGGCTTGCGCATGGTTGTTGCGACCAAACACACCAAAAAGCTAGCCCAACTTCCGCCGTTGGTCACTTTCAATGGCGGCGGCACAACCGACGAATTCAAAGACTGGAATTGGGACAAAATTCGTGACGAAATTTACCACAAACACGGCGCATGATCGCAGTTGATACGAACATCCTCGTTTACTCCCACCGCGAGGAAAGCACCTTTCACGCAAACGCGAAACAGCTTATCGAAAAACTCCGGGAAAGTTCTGCGGAATGGGCGATCCCATGGCCATGCATCCATGAATTCATCGCCATCGTTACAAATCCGAAAATCTTCAAAGTTCCAACACCACTGGACGCCGCATTTGCCTGTATCGACGCATGGCTTGCCGGAGACAATCTCCAGATCATAGCCGAAAGCGACGGATACCTGACGAGGCTCCGCGACCTTTCCGCGAAAGCCAAACTGCAAGGGGCCCGCATTCACGACGCCCGCATCGCTTCCCTTTGCCTGCACCACGGGATCAACGAACTCTGGACCGCCGACCGCGATTTCTCGGCTTTCCCACAGCTCCCGACGCGCAATCCGCTGATAACCGGTTAATTCTTCGAGAATATCTTCCACTTCATGCTCCAGACGTGGTCCGCCACGCGCGCGGATTGTTGCATTTGTTGACAGAACTATACCGTCAGATATACATAAGTAAGTTGCGCGTCATGCTAATCATTAAGCGGGCGATTAACTGGAATCAGTCTATCCCTGATTTCCGCGAGACGAGCCCAGCGCGCATCTTTACTGCATCGCATAGCTGATCGGGAACTAACGAATTCATGAAGCAACGGAAACACTTTTGCATTGTTACGGTCCTCTTTGCTCTTTATGCGCCGCTGCCCATGCGCGCTGACGACTCTAGCGCTCAAATCATCCAGGAACTCAAGCAGCGCATCGAACAACTCGAGAAAAAAGTCCAGTCGCTCGAACGCGGATCGGTTGTCACGAACACGCCGCCCGCAATTGCAGAACACACCTCTGCCCGCGCCGCCACCGTAGAAACAGCATCGAAACCAATTCCCACCATAAGACTCGACGACCGCGGGTTTTCATTCGCGTCGGCGAACAGCAATTATGTGCTCCGTCTTGGCGCGGTGTTGCAGTTGGACACGCGCACTTTTTTCAACGACCCGGGCAATCCGGGTAACAATGGATTTCTGTTGCGGCGCGCTCGACCAATCCTCGCCGCCACAGTGCTGCATGATTTTGATTTTTATTTCGTGCCGGACTTTGGAACGTCGGGCAATGGCGGCAACAATGGCACAACCTCAACCCCGCAAATCTTCGACGCCGCCCTGACCTATCGCTACAACCCAGCCCTGCAGATTACCGCCGGAAAATTCAAATCGCCGGTTGGCCTTGAACAACTCCAGTCCGACCGCGATATCACCTTCAACGAACGCGCGCTGCCGACGGACCTGGTGCCCAATCGTGATCTCGGCTTTGAACTGCACGGCGATCTGTTCGACGGAACCGTCGGTTATGCGGCTGGCATCTTCAACGGCGTCGGTGATGCGCGCCTGTCCAGTAATTCAAATGTGAACAACGACAAGGCATTCGCGGGCCGTCTGTTTTTCCATCCGTTCAAACCATGGGCGCTGGCGGGGCTCAAAGGATTCGGCTTCGGACTTGGCGGCAGCTTCGAAGATATTCAAGGAACGAACACCGCGAGTTTGCCCAACACTACCGGAGGCTCAAATCCCGGCTACGCGACCGTCGGCCAACAACAATTTTTCGCTTACACCAACGGCGTCGTGGCCACAGGCCAGCATTGGCGGCTTTCGCCACAAGGTTCCTATTACTATGGCCCGTTCGGTCTGCTCGGTGAATACGGTATCTCCAATCAAAAGGTGCGTCTTCGCAGCGGCGCTCCGGCATACCTAAACAACACGGCCTGGCAGATCACAGGATCGTGGGTCTTGACTGGTGAAGACGCGAGTTTCGATGGCGTAGTTCCTCGGTTCGACTTCAATCCATCGGAAGGCTCATGGGGCGCATGGCAGTTGGCCGCGCGCTATTCGCAACTCGACATCGACCACGCCGCTTTCCCGAGCTTCGCCGACCCGCGCGCATCCGCACGCTCCGCTCGAGAATTCGCGATCGGCCTTAACTGGTATCTCAGCCGCAACGTCCGCGCCGACGCGAGTTTTTCCCACACACAATTCGAAGGCGGCGGTCAAAGCGCCGGCAGTTCTGCTCCTGCAACAGTGACGCGCCACGACGAAAACGTCTTGTTCACCCGCTTGCAATTGGCGTTCTGATCGGCCGGTTCGATTTTGTAACGCCTCCGCAGAGGGTCTGTAACGCCCTTTGTAACGGGTAAAAACGCAAAAATCACCAATGTTTACAAGGGTTGTAACGATGTAACGGGTCAAACCCCCTGGAAGGGTGGGGGTAGGGTTGTTGGCCCGACGCCGTTCGCTTTCGTGTCGCATCTACAGCTATCCGCAGTTAACCGCAGTCGCAGTAGATATCACTAAATCGCACCAGATCGCAGTAGTTTTTGATCACTTCCATCTGCACCAAAATCCCCGCATATATTGGTGTTCAATCTGTTGCGAGGCGGACGTTCCGCTTCAATCAGTGGCTAAAAACACCGCAAACTTGTAATCAGCCCGATTTCATGCTGAATTGTTCCTTCGATGAAAAAGAATCAGCCGAATAACCCCCGCAAATATTCCAGCCTCGTTCTCGACGGTCCTGAACGCGCACCCAGCCGCGCCATGCTTTATGCCGTCGGGTTCAAACAGGAAGATTTCAAGAAGCCGCTCATCGGCATCGCCTCGAGCTGGAGCATGGTCACGCCGTGCAACGCGCATTTGGACAAGCTGGCCATCGAAGCTGAGCTCGGCGCAAACGCGGCCGGCGGCAAAGCGATCATCTTTAATACCATCACGGTTTCCGACGGTATTTCGATGGGCACCGAAGGAATGAAATATTCCCTCGTCTCGCGCGAAGTGATCGCCGATTCGATTGAGACGGTCGTCGGCAACGAAGGCATGGACGGTTATGTCGCCATCGGTGGATGTGACAAAAATATGCCCGGCGCGATGATGGCCATCGCCCGCATGAATCGTCCGGCCGTGTTCGTTTATGGCGGCACCATTTTGCCCGGCTGCATCACTGGCGATCCGCGCAAGCTCGACATCGTTTCCGTTTTCGAAGCCGTCGGCGCGCATGCGAACAAAAAGATCGACGACGCGCAGCTTCAAAAAATCGAATCGTGCGCTATCCCCGGACCTGGTTCCTGCGGCGGCATGTACACCGCGAACACCATGGCCAGTGCGATCGAAGCGATGGGAATGAGCCTGCCCAACAGCTCGGCGCAAAATGCGATTTCTAAAGCGAAGAAAGAAGACTGCCAGCGCGCGGGCGCCGCGGTCGTCGACT
Source organism: uncultured Verrucomicrobiae bacterium (assembly GCA_963702845.1). Taxonomy (GTDB): domain Bacteria; phylum Verrucomicrobiota; class Verrucomicrobiia; order Limisphaerales; family Palsa-1400; genus JAICXV01. The sequence goes on from OY969763.1 coordinate 5,759,689, forward strand.
TACTCAAACGCAATATCCGGCCTTTGGATATCATGACGCGTAAGGCTTTTGAAAACGCGATCACTGTCGTTATCGCTCTCGGTGGTTCCACCAACGCTGTGTTGCATCTGTTGGCCATTGCCAATGCTGCAGGCGTGAAGCTTTCTATCGACGATTTCACGAAGATCGGCAAGCACGTTCCAGTGCTCGCTGACTTGAAGCCAAGTGGTCGATACCTCATGTCCGAGCTCGTCGCCATCGGCGGCATTCAGCCGTTGATGAAGACGTTGCTCGATGCTGGTTTGCTGCACGGCGATTGCATGACGGTCACTGGCAAAACGATGGCGCAGAATCTCGCCGGCGGTTCATCCATATCCCGCGGGTCAACAAATCATCCACCGCTCTTGATAATCCGATCAAAAAGGACAGCCATCTCGTGATTCTTTACGGCAACCTCGCCCCCAAGGCGCCGTGGCGAAGATCACCGGCAAGGAAGGTCTGCGCTTCGAAGGCGCTGCGCGCGTGTTCAATTCTGAAGAACAAGCGATGGAAAAAATCATGGACGGCTCCATCAAGAAAGGTGACGTCGTGGTGATTCGTTTCGAGGGACCGAAAGGCGGTCCCGGCATGCGCGAAATGCTTTCGCCCACCAGCGCGATCATGGGCAAAGGTCTCGGCAAAGACGTCGCGCTCATTACCGACGGACGTTTCTCCGGCGGAACGCACGGTTTCGTTGTCGGCCACATTACGCCTGAAGCTTACGTCGGCGGCCCGCTCGCAATCGTGAAAAATGGCGACAAAATTGTCATCGACGCGGAAAAGCGCGAACTGACCATGGGCGTTTCGGCGTCGGAAATGAAAGCCCGCAAGAAAGCGTGGAAACCGATGAAGCCACGTTATACCCGTGGCGTCTTGGCCAAATACGCGCATCTCGTGACTTCTGCGTCCCTGGGTGCGGTGACCGACCAGAATCTGAAGTTAGAAATTGTAAGCGAAATATAAATCGACGAATACAAAGTCCGAGAACGTCTATTGTTCTCGCTTGGCGTATTTGTTTTTATAATGATTCAATTAACTCTATGAATTTCAAAGGGGCACTACTCGCCCTCGCAACGTTTGTCGCGGCGCAGCCTGCGATAGCCCAGCAGGATAATTTCGCCGACGAACATCCGCAAAACCGGAACCGCTCACACCCGAGCAGGAAGTCAAAACGTTTCATTTGCCGCCCGGGGTTCGAAGCGCAACTGGTCGCCAGCGAACCTGACATCGGCAAGCCGATGAACATGGCGTTCGATTCGAAGGGCCGTCTTGTGGGTCACCCATATCGCGCGAGTATCCGTTTCCTGTGTTGCCGGTGGAGAAACCAGGCCGCGATCGAAGTCGTGGTCATTGAAAATTTCGATGCCAACGGACGCGCGCACAAATTCACCACGTTCAAGACGGGGCTGAATATCCCGATCGGTTTGTATCCCTACAAGGACGGCGTGCTCGCCTTTCAGTATTCCGAAGATTCATTTTTTTGAAGACACCGACGGCGACCTGAATGCGGACAAGGACACGGTTTTGTTGAGTGGATTCGGTTATCAAAAAGACACGCATGGGCTGACGAGCAATTTTCGCCGCGGATTTCGATGGTTGGGTTTATGCCGATCACGGATTCAACAACGACTCGACCATCGTGGTGTCGATGGCAGTTCGATCACGATGAATTCGGGCAACTGCTACCGCTTTCATCCCGATGGCACACACGTTGAGCAACACAGCCATGGGCAGGTGAATCCATTCGGATTGATGTTCGATCCGCTGGGAGATTTGTGGTCGGCCGATTGCCATAGCGCGCCGACGTATATTTGTTGCACGGCGCGTTATTATCCGAGCTTCGGCAAACCGAGCGACGGATTGGGTTTCGCGCCGGAAGTGTGCACGCACAGCCATGGTTCAACAGCGATTTGCGGCATGCTGTTTCTACGATGACGATCAATGGCCGGCGGAATATCGCTGGAACACGTTCATCGGAAACGTGATGACCTGCAAAATCAATCGCGACTCGTACATCGAGCACGGTTCGACACGCATAGCAAAAGAGGAGCCGGATTTTCTGTCGAGCGATGATCCGTGGTTTCGTCCAGTGAACATCGAGTTCGGGCCGGATGGCGCGATGTATGTCGCGGATTTTTATAATCGCATCATCGGCCATTACGAAGTGGCGTTGGATCATCCCGGGTCGTGATCGCGAACGCGGCCGCATCTGGCGCATTGTTTACACAGGTCCAGATGGCGAAAAACGAACGCCTCAATGCTCTCGTCTCAACAAACAAGACATCGATTCGATTTGTCAAAGACTTTCGTCTCGCAACTCATTCGAGAATTCGCGACCCGAACATTCGCCGTCGCATGATGGCGACGGATGAGTTGGTTGATCGCATCGGCCAGCCTGCGATCAAGCCAGTTGCGAAAATGATGGACGAGCAAAAAGTCAGATGCACATCAGCGCGCTCACGGCTTGTGGGTGCTCCATCGGTTGAACGGATTGAATGAAAAATTTTGACGCCGCGTGCTAATGATTCTGATCGTCTGGTGCGCGTTCATGCGATGCGCGTGTTGGCAGACATGCAGTATTGGAACAACGGCCAGGTGGCGCTCGCGCAGCAAGGGATGTTTGATACAGATGGTTATGTTCAACGCGCGGCGGTGGATGCGGTGAGTCGTCATGAGATGAGCCAGAACGTGCCCGCTTCTTAAATTGCGCGCGAACAATCGCCGGAGGACCAAGCGTTGGTTTACATGACGCGCATTTCGTTGCGAAATCAGTTGAATTCAGACTCAACATTCACGGCATGGCGAGCAGCAATTTGAGCGAACAGGAACAACGCGCCATCGCTGATGTTTGCATCGGTCTGAAAACAAAAGCGTCCGGTGCATTTTTTGGCCTCTTACCTCGAACATGCGAACGAGAGCCGCCGAAAAGATGGAGGGTCTATTTGAAACATATCGCGCGTTATGCTCCCGACAGTGCGATGGATAAATTGGCTGCGTTCGCACGCAAGCGTTTCGCCGACGACATCGACTTCCAATTGACCTTGTTTAGGTCTGTCGAAGAAGGCATGCAACAACGTGGCGGCGCCTTGGGCCAGGCTTTGCAGGATTGGGGCACGGAACTGGCGCAGCGTTTGATGGTTTCGGTCGATACGAAGAAACTCGATTGGCGCAACTCCACAATCAAAGGAGATGACGCGACCAATCCATGGGTGTTGCAGAAACGGGACTCGGCGGATGGAAATAAAGACGCGACTTTCATCTCGAGCCTTGCTCCTGGCGGAGAGTCGCTAACCGGCATTTTGCGTTCGCGCGATTTTGTCATTCCCAAGATAATCTGACTTTCTGGCTCGCCGGACACGATGGTGTCGCCAGAGAAACCGATCGGCAAAAGAAACTACGTGCGTTTGTGCGAAGAGGGACCGGCAAAGTCATCAAGAGCGTGAGACCGCCGCGCAACGACCTCGCGCAACGTGTGCATATGGGACATACAAACTATGCAGGCAAAAAGGGCTATATCGAAGTGGTGGACGGCAATCGCGGACACTCTTACGCGTGGCTCGCAGCCGGACGATTCAACCCAGCAGTTGTACCGATGCCGGTCGTGATTCCTAACCAAGTCGATCTGCGCCAGCGCTCGGCCGCTGAATTGGCAACGGCATTGAAGATCTCCGAGCTGGAAAAACCGCTCGACGAATTGTTCCTCGACGATTCAGCGAACGAAGTTTCACGCGCGGCCGCTGCCAAGGCGTTGATGATTTTGAATCCAGCGAAGCATGCGAGTGAACTTGGAGTGGTGCTAGGCAATGCTGCCGAGTCGCAGAAGTTGCGCGAGGATTGCGCGAAGTTCTTCGCCGAAAGCAAATCGTCGTCCGCTGATACATTCATCGTCAGGACGCATCTGGCTACCGCGCCGCAAAGTTTGCAAACGCAATTGCCCTCGACGCTGGCGAGCAAGACGGAAGGCGCAGAAGTGTTGCTGGCGGCGGTCGAAAACGGAAAAGCGTCGCGACAACTGTTGCAGGACAAAACCATCAAGGATCGTTTGATTTCATCCAAGCCGAACAATTGGAAAAGCGGCTCGAAGAGCTGACAAAAGGTTTGCCGACTGTGGACGCGGAACGGCAGAAGTTGATCGATGAACGCGCGACGGCGTTTAGCTCCAAAGAAGCATCTCCAGGCATGGGAATGCAAGTGTTCAAGAAAAATTGCATCGTCTGTCATCAGCTTGACGGCGTAGGCGCGACGGTTGGGCCCCAACTTGACGGCGTCGGCAATCGCGGCGCCGATCGAATTATCGAAGACATTCTTGACCCAAGCCGAAACGTTGATCCGGCGTTTCGTGTGACGCTGTTCACGATGAAAGATGGCGATGTGGAGAGCGGATTGTTCCGTCGCGAAGAAGGCGCGATGATTGTGTACGCCGACACCACCGGAAAAGAGCATTCAATTCTCAAAGCGGATGTGGCGGAGAAGCGTCAATCGCAGTTGTCACTGATGCCGGATAACTTCGGCCAGGCGATTTCGAGTGATGATTTCAATAACCTCATCGCTTACTTGATGTCAAAAGGCATGAAAGCTCAGGCGCACAAGTAGAGGCGTGCCGTTGATGACTTGCCGCTTAAGCGGCGGCTTGTCCGGCACGACGGCGAAGCAAGGGCTGGGTCTGGCCGAGAACGACTGGTCGAGTGATGGTCACACCGATGACGTCTTCTGAGGTTGGCACGTCGTACATCACATCGAGCATCAGTTTTTCGAGCAGGCTGCGCAGCGCGCGCGCGCCGGTGCCTTTGCGAATGGCCTGGCTGGCGAGTTCGCGCAGCGCGTCGGGCGAAAATTCAAGTTCCACGCCTTCCATCGCCAGCAGCTTTGCTGAACTGTTTCGTAAGCGCGTTTTTGGTGTCAGTCAAAATCGAAACCAATTGATCTTCGGTCAGTTCTGCCAAAACCGTGACCATCGGCAGACGGCCGATAAATTCCGGGATGAAACCGAACGCGAGCAAATCTTCAGGTTCGACATGTTGCAGGACTTTGTCGCGGTGAACGATTGGCAATTTTCGCGCCCTGTTCGGCGGCTCCGAAGCCCATGACGTGCTTGCCGAGACGCCGTTGGACGATTCTCTCCAAACCAACAAACGCGCCGCCGCAAATGAACAGAATGTCGCTGGTATCGACGCGGATATATTCCTGCTGCGGATGTTTGCGACCGCCCTGCGGCGGAACATTGCAAACGGTGCCTTCCAGAATTTTCAGCAGCGCCTGTTGCACGCCTTCGCCGGAAACGTCGCGCGTGATGGAAACGTTTTCCGTCTTGCGCGCGATCTTGTCGATTTCGTCGATGTAAACGATGCCGCGTCTGCGCGCGTTTCACATCGTAATCGGCATTCTGCAGCAGGCGCAAAATGATATTCTCAACGTCTTCGCCGACATAACCGGCTTCGGTCAGAGTCGTGGCATCGGCAATGGCGAAAGGCACATCCAGAATCTGCGCCAGTGTGCGGGCAAGCAGGGTTTTGCCGGAGCCAGTCGGCCCGATCATGCAGGATATTGCTCTTCTCGATCTCGACTTCGGCATGCGGTCGCCGGAGCCGATGCCGGCTTCGGCTTCGCGAGCCGCTGCGTTCCTGCAAGATGCGTTTGTAATGATTGTGAACCGCGACCGCCAAGGTTTTCTTGGCGTGGTCCTGGCCGATGCAATGCAGATCGAGCTGGCGCTTGATTTCGGCCGGTTTGGGAACGTTGAACTTGGGCGTGTCTTCTTGCGAGTCTGCCGAAGCAGTTCTTTGTCCAGGACCTTTTGCACAGGACGACGCAGTTGTCGCAGATGTAAACGCCCGGCCCGGCGATCAGCTTTTTGACTTCCGCGTGGGATTTCCCGCAGAAACTGCACAGCGTGATGTTGGTCGGCCGCGCCATTAAGCTTATTCTTTTTCGTCAGGCGACTGTGCTGTCCGTCAAGCCCGGGAATTTCTTTGCGCGACTGGACCACCTCGTCCACCAGACCGTAGGTTTTGGCTTCTTCCGAAGTCATGAAATTATCGCGGTCGCAATCCTTCTCGACCTGTTCGATCGGATTGCCGGTGTGCTTGGAAATGATGGCGTTGAGGCGCTGCTTGAGCTTGCAGCATGTATTGGACGCGGATTTCGACGTCGCTGGCCGGGCCTTCGGCGCCGCCGAGGACCTGATGAATCATGATGTTGGCATTCGGCAGGGCATAGCGTTTGCCCTTGGTCCCGCCGCAGAGCAGGACCGCGCCCATGCTGGCCGCCTGGCCGATGCAATAGGTGTTCACGTCGCACGTCAGGAACTGCATCGTATCATAAATCGCCAGACCCGCCGTGACGCTGCCGCCGGGCGAATTGATATAAAGATGAATGTCCTTCTTCGGGTCGGTCATTTGCAGAAAGAGCAATTGCGCGATGATCAGGTTGGCGACCATGTCATCCACCGGCGTGCCCAGAAAGACAATGCGATCCACCAGCAGGCGCGAATAGATGTCATAACCGCGCTCGCCGCGCCCGGTCTGCTCGACCACCATTGGGACTAAAAAATTATCCATATGAGTCAATGAAACTGTTGGAGCAAACTAGTCTCCGTAGGGGAACGCGTCAAGTAGCTGGGTAGGAGAATGGATGAGAAACTTTCACCGCTTCACCCAAGAGCTGACAAACTCACTAGCGTCCATTTTCTCCAGCGCCGTTCGGTCGTTAAACATTGCCACCAACGCTTCGCTTCGCTTCACATCAAACTGCGTCGCCAAATTATCTTTCGCTTTCTTGATCAGCAGCGGAAGGCCTTCTTTACGGCGACGGCGATGTCCAACGGGATATTCGACTTCGCCACGATCAGTCCCTGTGCCGTCTTTGAAAAACACTTGAAGTGCATTGGCGATCGAGCGCTTGTCCGGTTCGAGATACTCGCGGCTGTAACGCTTGTCTTCGGTGACGATCATTTTTTCGCGCAAGGCGTCGATGCGCGGGTCGGCAGCGATTTTGTTTTCGTAATGATCGGCGGTGAGTTCGCCAAAGATGAGACCGATGGCGGCCATATATTGCAGGCAGTGATCACGGTCGGCTGGATTATTGAGCGGTCCGCGTTTGTCGATGATGCGGATGGCGGATTCGTGGGTGGTCATCTCGACGCGCTCAATGTCATTCAGGCGGTCCTTCACTTTCGGATGGAGCGTGATTGCGGCTTCGACGGCGGTCTGGGCGTGGAACTCGGCTGGGAAACGAATCTTGAAAAGGACATGCTCCATGACGTAGCAGGCAAAAGGACGCGCTACTTTGAGCGGCTGTGATTTGAACAGCACGTCGCAGAACCCCCACGTCTTCGCGGTGAGGACCGATGGGTAGCCCATTTCACCTTTGATCGCCATAAGCGCGTGCGTGACGGCGCGCGAGGTGGCGTCGCCGGCAGCCCAGGATTTTCGCGAGCCGGTGTTCGGTGCGTGGCGATATGTACGCAAAGCGCCGCCATCGGCGAACGCGTTGGAAACAGCGTTGATGATTTGATCGCGCGTGCCGCCAAGAAGTTTTGTCGTAACGGCCGTTGATGCGATGCGCACCAACAACACGTGGTCCAGGCCGACGCGGTTAAAACTATTTTCAATCGCAAGCACGCCTTGAATTTCGTGCGCCTGAATCATCGCCGTCAGGATATCGCGCACGGTGAACTTTTTTTTCCCTGAGCGCGTGAGATAATCAGAGACTGCGAGAATAGCCCCGAGATTGTCCGATGGATGACCCCATTCCGCCGCGAGCCAGGTATCGTTGAAATCCAGCCAGCGAATGATCGTGCCGATGTTGAACGCAGCGGTGACAGGATCGAGTTCGTAATTTGTGCCGGGAACACGCGCGCCGTTCGGCACAACCGTGCCGGGAACGACCGGCCCGAGCAGCTTCGTGCAAGCGTCGTAATTGAGCGCCAGGATGCCGCAGCCGAGCGTGTCGAGAAGGCAGTAGCGGGCGGTCTCGTAAGCTTCGTCGCTGAACTTCGGCTCGGCACAGACGTAATCTGCTATTTGTGCCAGGAGGGTGTCGGCTGGCGGTCGGACGTTGCTGATGTGTGAACTCATATTGTTATGTGTGGGTAGAATTAAGAACCGCCGGCAAAGTGGGAAGGAAAAACCAACTCAGGCGAACGACTCGTGATTGACCGTGGTTTATGCGTCGAGAACCAGGTTGGTCCGCGGCTTGCAGATGCAGGTGAGGCACGAACCGGATTCGGCGTCCGCGCCATGCTCGGTGACATAGTCCACCGCGCCCGATTTGATTGCGACAAGGCAAGTGCCACAGTTTCCCGCGCGGCAACCGGATTCAATTTTTATGCCGTGCTCATCTGCTAAATCAAGCAACGAGCCAAGCGTTGGTTTCCACGCGCAAGTCTTGCCCGAACGGCTGAATGTAATCTGCACAGCCGTTGCCGTTGCAACTTCGCTGGCAAGCGGCGTAGCGGCTGCTTTCTTCACCGTCGCCGGACCGAACGCTTCGAAAAACACAGTCGAATCCGGCACGCCCCACTCGGCGAGGCCGTCCGTGATGCTCTTCATGAACGCGCCCGGGCCGCAGATGTAATACTCGAAATTATTCGAAGGCAGCACCTTCTTCATCAGTTCGACGCTGACGCGACCGGCGTGTCGATAATCGCGGCCCTCTTTATCTTCGGCGGCTGGTTTGCTGTAGCAGACTTGCAGATGAAAATTGTCGTACTCAGCCGCAAGGCGTTCCAAAGTTTCCTTTTGGATGTGATCAGCGCGATTGCGTGCGCCAAAGAAAAACCAGACATCGCGCTTATCGCCGCTTTCCAAAATCGCGTGCGCCATGCTCAACATCGGCGTGATGCCGACCCCGCCGGAAATCAAAACGACGGGCGCGGCCTTCGTGGCGAGATCAATGCAAAAATTGCCGCCAGGCGCTTTGACATCGAGAATGTCGCCTTCCCGAACGTTGCCGCAGAAGTAAGACGAAGCACAACCATGCGGCGCGTCGGGAACCTCGCTCGGTGCGCACGCGCGTTTGATGGTGACGCGGTAGTAATCCGTACGATGACAATCCGACAGCGAATAGCAACGGATCACCGGCTTGTCGCGCCCGGGAATGTCGAGTTGGAACGTGGCGTATTGCCCCGGTTTAAATGCCGGCAACGGTTTGCCGTCGTGCGGCGCGAGGTAAAACGAGTAAACGTCGTGGCATTCGAAGACTTTGCGTGCGACGCGGAATTTGCGGTAGCCGTTCCAAAGCAATTTGACCTGCTCGGCGTCCCTGGCTTTGAGCGCCGCGGCTCTGACGAGGAGTTGCAGTCGTTGACGCGAAAGATTCTGCTGCTCGCGTTCGTAGAACACCCGCCGCACCGACGTGAAGAAAATCAGCAGGATCTGGGCAGCTAAAGCCGCCACGATCAGAAACCCAACACTGACGCCCACATTGCCGGCAAAAGCGGCTTGCAACTTTGCGATAAGGGATTGCATTAGCCTATGCGAATGTTAAACAAACGGGCGTGCTGAGTAAACGCCGTTTCTCTATTTGTAGGAGACGAGGTAACGAGTCTCTAACCTCCTTGCGGCGCTTGGCAGTCATATCGGGTTTGGTTGTTTTGACCTCCTTCTCGGCATTCGCCTCTGAAACCAACCAATTCCTCGGCGCACAAAGTTGTTCGTCTTCCAGTTGCCACGGCGGCGCGGATGCCAAGAGCAATCAAAACCTGATTTGGTCCCAACACGACCCGCACGCCAAATCGTTCGCGACACTCATCAGCGCCCGTTCCGAACGCATCGCCGAATCGCTCAACATTACTAATGCCGCGAAGAGCGCTCGTTGCACCGTATGTCATGCTCCATTTGCAACCGTCCCTCCCGAACTTGCCGCCACGGTTCTAGATCCCGCTGAAGGTGTTTCGTGCGAATCGTGCCATGGCATGGCCAAGACGTGGTTGCGTTCACACACACGCAAAGATCTTTCGCACACGGACAAAGTTGCTAGCGGCATGCGTGAGTTGCGAAATCTCTACGATCGCGCCAACACCTGCGTCGCTTGCCATCAAAATGTCGACGCCGACATCCTCGCCGCCGGCCATCCTGAACTGATTTTCGAACTCGATGGCCAATCGGTTTCCGAACACAAACATTGGCAGGAACAAACCAGTTGGTCGGGCGCGCAGACGTGGTTGGTCGGGCAGGCAGTGGCGCTGCGGGAAGTCAGTTGGCAAAAGCGGTGCGATGAGACCAAAGGGAAACCGACAGTGATGGGGGATGGCACAATTGTTCAAACCACCGAGCCAACCAACAGTCAATCCGTCCTCGATCTGGATCGCGAGCGATGGTTCGGGCTCGCGGTGCTTTTCACGAATCTCGAGGACGCTGTCCCAGGATTGAAAGATGCATCAGTTTTTTTCGCCACATCTCGATTTGGCCCGGCTGACCATCACATCGCAGACGGGCAGGCGCGAAGCGTGACTGAGCTTACCTGGGCTCCGAAACTGACTGCGGCGTGCCTGGCCCGATTGGCTGGTGGAAGTTCTTACTTTCGCAAACCCGGGTCACAAATAGATAAAGCGCGTTATGCCGAGCGTCTGGTTTTGGCTTTAGACCGCTTACTCGCCGCTCAACATCAACACAACAAGAACGCTAACGCCGCACTCGATAAAATTTTCAAACTCGCGCAATCGCGTCCTGATTTTGACCCGGGCCAATTCGCCGACGCGCTCGACGATTTTGCGAAAACGTTAAAATAAAAAAACGGCCGACGCGGAAGCATCGGCCGTTTTGATTGTGAAGATGTTATTAAGCTGAGGGCTTGGCGGCCTTCTTCTTGGCGCACTTTTCGCAAGTTTTGCCATCTTTGGCTGCGGCCACGCAGCACTTGTGAGTGCATTCTTTGCCGGCTTTTTTGGCTTTTGCACAGCAGGCTGGGAGTTCGGAATCCTTCTTCGGGGCATCATCTGCCGCCAGGACCGGACCAGCCAACAGCGCGAACGCACACGCGAACACTGTCAATGACTTGATAAGCTTCATATGTTTTCGTTCCGGCTAATGCCGGTGCTTTCCAATCCCGCTTGCGCCATCTCCCCACGGCGACTTCGCCAGAGAGCGACTGCATAGCAAGACTTTAAGCAGCGGCACCGTAATAAACTCTGCTGATTTTGTCTATTACAAATATGCTGGGCCGCGCCGCGCGCCCTGCCATTGTCCGCGAACGACTCCTGCTGTATTAATGCAAAGATGAAATCGCTGACCGATTATCTGTGGATGGAAATTTCGGGACGCCGCGGCTTTGTAAATATCACGCCGGACGTTGCCGCGCTCGTGCGCAAGAGCGGTGTGCAGGAAGGGCTCTGTCTGGTGAACGCGATGCACATCAGCGCTTCCGTATTCATCAACGACGACGAAGCGGGACTGCATCACGATTGGGAAGTGTGGCTGGAAAAACTCGCGCCGCACGCGCCCATCAATCAATACCGGCACAACGACACGGGCGAGGACAATGCCGACGCGCATCTGAAACGCCAGATTCTCGGCCGTGAAACCGTGGTTGCGATCACCAAGGGCAAGCTGGACTTCGGCCCATGGGAACAGATTTTCTACGGAGAATTCGATGGCAACCGGCGCAAACGGGTTCTCGTCAAAATAATTGGGGAATAATTTGCCGAACTGAGTACACTGACGCGTGCCTGCAACAGTCACATTGCGAACACCGAAAGGCGAACTCGTCGTCGGCGCGGTTCCACGCGTTGTCGGGACGTTGTCTACGTTTCCGGTTCCGCCGGCTGCGCCTGAGGTTTGCGATGTTGTTGAGGTTCGTTTGGATTTGCTCGGAGCCGCAGTGGTTTGGCCACAAATCGATTTGCCAATTCTGCTCACGATTCGTTCGAGTGCCGAAGGCGGGCAATGGAACGGACCGGATAAGGAGCGGTTGGAACTGTATCGTAAATGGATTCCGTTGGTGGCGGCCGTTGATGTTGAATTAAGCAGCCTGATTGCGGTTGATGTTTGCAAGCTCGCCAAAGACGCGGGCGTACCTTCGATCGTTTCCTTCCACGATTTTAGCGCAACTCCGACGCTTGAGACGTTGCAGGCGATTGTCGAACGCGGACAAAAAGTGGGCTCAATCGTGAAAATCGTGACGCTCGCGAATACGGAGCGTGATGTTGAAATTTTGCGAACCCTGCTCAGCAACCGTTCCTCGCCGCTGTGCGTGATGGGCATGGGACAACACGCCGCGATGACACGCGTTGAATTTCCGAAACTTGGCTCATGTCTCACATACGGGTACCTCGACAAACCGTTGGCGCCGGGACAAACGTCAGCCGCCGAACTTTCCGCACAATTACGTAAATGAAAGCAGTCATTCTCGCCGCCGGCAAAGGCACGCGCATGGGCGGTCTCACTTCCGACTTGCCCAAGCCGATGCTTCGCGTGCACGGCAAACCGATTCTCGAACACATTATTACCGGCCTGCAAAGCGCGGGTATTCGTGAGTTCGTTATCGTGACCGGTTGGCATGCGGAGGTGATCGAGAGTTACTTCGGCGACGGATCGAAGTTCGGGATCAAAGTTCAGTATGGGCGACAAGTTGTTCAGGATGGGACGGGCAAAGCACCGGAATTGGCGAAGGCATTTGTTGGTTCGGATGATTTTGTGCTGACCTACGGCGATATTCTTGTGCGACCGGAAACTTACAAACAGATGATCGCTCGTTATGGCGAGAAACCGGTTTCTGGTTTGCTCACTTGCACAGGCAGTGAAGATGTGACCAAAGGCGGATTGTTGTTTTTCGATAAGATGTTTTGTCTTTGTAAGCTGGTGGAGAAACCAAGTGCGGCGGAAATTGATGCATTGCGAGCGGAGGGTTATCTAAAGTCTGGTGATACGGCTTGGTATAATGCGGGTGTTTACATTTTCAAACCGAGCATTTTTGAGTTCACGGCGAAGTTGCAGAAATCGCCACGAGGTGAGTATGAACTCACCGATGCGATTATTGCGATGCTCGTGGCTGGTCATAAGTTTGCTGGGTTGGAGATTCAGGGGCGTTGGGTCGATGTCCGCGATCCGGAAGTTCTCGCCTCGTTGGAAAAAAGCCAACTCGACTAACGTCGACTGCGATTCACGACTTTTTCTAAAATCGGAATTGTCTCGCGGACTTCGTCCTTCGTGGAATCGCGGCCTAGCGAAAAACGGACGAGAGAGTTGGCGGATTTTTTGTCCACGCCCAATGCGGTGATGACGTGTGAGGGTTCCAATGAACCGGCGGAACAGGCGGAACCGCTCGACGCGCAGACGCCTTCTATATCCAAGCCTGCAAGCAATGTGATGCTGTCAGCGCCGTCGACGGTGAATGCAATGGTGTTGCTGAGGCGTTTTGTTTGAGAGCCGCGGAGATGGACGCCGGGAATTTTCGAAACTGAACTCGCGAGTTCATTTGTGAGGTTAAACAAGTTTTCGCGCGGGAAGACCGGAGATTTGACGAAACGTTCCATCGCTTCAGCTAATCCAATCACGGCGGCTAAATTTTCTGTGCCGGCGCGGCGCTCGTTTTCGTGGCCGCCGCCGAAGATGATTGGGTCGGGATGTAACGGCGATTTGATGTAGAGCGCGCCGATGCCTTTTGGCCCATGTAGTTTGTGCGCGCAGAAGGAGACCAGGTCGGCATTGAATTGGTCGATGTTTTCGAACGGTTCTTTGCCGAACCATTGGACGGCGTCGGTGTGGAAGATGACGCCGCGCTCGCGACAGATCGCGCCGATTTCGGCGACGGGTTGGATCGTGCCGATTTCGTTGTTGGCGGCCATGATCGAGACAAGGGTGGTGTCGGCGCGGATGGCGTTCTTCACGTCTTCAGGATTGATGAAACCTTCTTTGTTCACCGGGATGTAGGTAACGGTGAAGCCTTCGCGTTTTTCCAAGTATTGAAAGCAATGCAGGACGGCGTGGTGTTCAATGGTCGATGTGATGATGTGCCGGCCTTTGTCGGACAGCGCGCGTGCGGTGCCGAAGATGGCGAGGTTATTACTCTCCGTGCCGCCGCTGGTGAAAATGACTTCGCTCGGTTTGCAGTGCCAGACTTTCGCAACGCGGTCGCGGGCGTCATCGAGAATGGAGCGAGCGCCTTGGCCGATGTGATGGACGGACGACGGGTTGCCCCACACTTCACCAAAATACGGCATCATCGCCTCGCGGACTTGTGGGTCCAGAGGCGTTGTCGCGTTATAGTCGAAGTAAATAGTTTTCATGTTTTACAGATCAATCCACGAAATGCGTACGGCTTTCGCATCCCCTTTGAGCACTCGTTTCTTTGTCATGTCGATCTCAACGAAATCCTGATCTCGATTTCACTATAATCCCTCGGTCGCCGAACTGAAGCTGAGAGACATGACTGAGAGCAACGTATTTTAAGCTGTTGTTTCGATCAGCCCGCACTACGCAGAGCATGCCTTTCATTGAGAAAAACAGATGATCTGCGGACAACGTCCGATCGCTGCGTTGTTGTGGGTCAGCGGCTAAGACGTAATCGCGATCGCCTGAAATGAGTTCGACGTACAGGCCAACGTCAGCACCAGTTGTCGCGTTGGTAACGCTATGCAACAAAAGGCGAGTGATTCGCTTGATGGTTGACGTCTTTTCGAACGGTTCAAGCACGCTGACAAAGGTTGAACTCAAAGGTGCGGCACCAGTTTTACGCGTAATCAGACATGGGATCCAAGCTTCGCCTAAATTGTCGGCGAGGTGGACGGGTGGGGCGATCCAGGCTTCGGCGGTGATGGCGTCGACGCCGGTCGAGAGATCGGTGTAGCGCATTTTTAGGTTCGTGTTTTTCGGGAGTTGGTGGAAGCGATCTTCGATGTTCCAGTCCAGGCTCCAGCCATTTGGCGGATTAGTCGCGAGGGCGAAGTTGCGGAGTTGGCCACCGGTGATGAGGTCGGTTTTTGAAGGGGTGAAATGTAGGTTGCTCGTGGTGAGGGTCGAGATGGGGCCGTAGACGAATTTGTAGTGGCCGCTGCCGGCGATGGTGCGGAAGATGTCGAGGACGTAGAAATTTTTGTCGTCGATGTCGATGAGCGCGGCGGTGCGTTCGTATTGTTTGCCGCCGACCACTGCTGGAGCATCGGCGCGGATGGCGTGGAACATTTCGCCGTCGGCCCACATGGTTGCTTTGCCGGTGGCAGGACGTTGGGGTTGATCAACAAGCACGGTGTTGTGAGCGCCGGTTGTTTTGTACCATTCGGCGCGCGGAGTGGTACCAGCCGCCGAATTGGACAGGTGGATAGCCGAAGTCAGGCAAAAGGTCCATGCCGTGGGCGAAGAGACCTATGGTCATGCCATCGAGATGGCTGTGGTTGCCATAGGAATCGTAATCAAGCCAGAGGGCTCGAGCGTTTTTGCCTTTGCCGCTGCGGAGGATGGCGATGTGCCAGTCTTCTTTGTTGATGCTGCCGAGTTTTAGGTCTTCGCCGTTCTTTGCGATGACTTGCTTCGTCGATTTTTGGAACCGCGATGGATTATCGGCGAACAAATCGTGCGGAAGGTTTTTGACTGAGTGGTTGTTTTCTCGATGGAGAATTTGGATATAAGCCGGGTCGTGCGTTGCTTCGTATAAGCGCCAGAAGAAGGAATACATCGAGGGGGCAAGAGGATCGGACTGAGTTTTGTCAAAACTAGCGCCGACGTAATGGGGCGTGGGTTGACCGAAAGCGCTGCAGTCACCAGAGCGCGGGTAGTATTGGTCCAAACAATATGTGTCGATATGGAAGCGCCAGGTGTTGGTGAGTGACGGATTACGTTGGATCAGGGCGGGCAGAAAGGTGGCGTCGGCGCGGCTGTATTCTTCGAGAAAACTGGCCAGGCTGGCGATGGTGTAGGAGGTGTAGCCGCTCAGGCCTTTTTCACCAGTGACGCCGTCGACCGCGGTGGCGGGTTTTACGAAATGATCGATCATCGCTTCGACCGCTTTGCGGTTTTCGGGCCAGCCGAGGACGGTGGTTAAAACCGTGAGACAGATTTCGTCGCGTGGAAAATTGCTGTGGACGCGTTCGCGGTGGATGAGCGGGTGGCGCAAGAGGCCGGTTTCAATATTTTGACGCTTTGCGTCGTCGCGGAAGCCTTCGAAGATTTGATCGTAGGCCAACGCGAGTTCGCGCGTTTCTTCACACGCGTCGTGCCAGACGGAGATGTAGCCGTTATTCCCGCCGGTTTCGTAGGTCAAGCCTTGGCTGGCGTAGTCAAAGCTGGGATAGAAATCGGCAAGGCGATCGAGGAGGACGCCGCATTGGTTGGCGTAGGTTTCGTCGCCGGTCAGGACGTAGGCGCGGGCGAGAGCTTTTGCGCCGTTGAGGATTACTTGTTTGAATTGGCCGTAGATTTCGTACGCGCCGATGAATCGCCAGCGATGGCCGTCGTCGACGTAGCCTTCGCCGTCGTCGACGCCAAACATGTGGAGTGGGTCTGCTGCGTCGGGATGGTCGGTGTTAAAAAGCAGGGCGCGGTTGGCGTGTTTTTGGTTGAACCAGCCTTTTTCATCGAGGCCGCTCTTGTAATAGGCGTAGAAATCATTTTTTGGGAAGACTTCGTTGCAGTTGGGGCAGGAGAGTTTCCATGGTTTTTTTTGAGCGTCGATTTTCCAGTCGTACATGCGGACTGGTTTTTTGCAGGTGGGGCAATAGCCATCGGACCAAACCATCCAGGAACGAGTGGTGCCGGGGCTGAAGACGAGGTCGCGGAGTTGTTCGTCGGAATTGGTGTGCCACCAGGTGGCGTTGGTGATGACGGTGGTTAGGAAATTTTTGCCGTTGGGGTCGTGTTTTAGGTTGGTGCGGATTTTTTGAAGGACGTCCTGGGGATAGAAGGCGCTGTGTTGTTTGTTGGTTTCGGTGGCGGAAAGGGAAAGGGAGAGTGAGAGTGAAAGTGCAAAAATGGCTTTGTACAGGCGCATGGTTTTACCAGAAGCGTGAACGACTGGATGGCGCATGATTGGGTTGTTTAGGTTGTTTGTCACAACGATTTTTTATTAGGTGCGAATAACCGCGAATAACCGCGAATCGGATAAGGTTGGAATTTTTTTTAATTTGGTTTGAATTGCTTTGAAAAGGCGCCTGAGGAATGGGACCTCTCGGAAGAATGGGAGCTATGTGTCGGCGCAGTGGCAGTGGCGGAATTCTTCATGACTGATCTTTCCATGTTTCCGAAGAGCGTTATTGCTCGGCGGGCACACGTTGTGCGTGCAGGGGGATTGTGCAAGAAGTGGCTACTCTGTCAAAAAATGTAGGAAAAGGAGGGAAGCCAGGGAAAGGAGGGAAAAGAAGTGCAGTTTTTTGTGATGAAATTGTGCGTTTTTATGGGGTTGGCATGGTTTTTGAGAGGGGGCTTCACCACAGAGGCACAGAGAGGAAGGCGAACGTTCAACTCCCAACATCCAACGTCGAACGATATGCGGACTTGATCATCCGTGCTCAACGCGCCTGCGTGATGCGCGCTATCTGACCGCTTCTTCGATGGCGCTTACGATGAGGTCTTGGTCCTTCTCGCTCAAGAATGGGTGCATTGGCAAACTCAGGACTTCGTTGGCGGCTTTTTCGGAGACGGGGAATTGGCCGGGTTTGTAGCCGTACGGGGCGAAGACGGGTTGTTCGTGGATGGACTTTGGGTAGTAGACGGCGGTTGGGATGCCTTTGGCTTTTAGCTTTGTTGCCACTTCGTCGCGGTTGGGGACGCGGATGGTGTATTGAGCGTAGACGTGGGTGTTGCCTGTTTCGATCTTTGGGACGATGCAGCAGTTTTTTAGTTTTTCGGAATATCTCGCGCCGATAGCGATGCGGGCTTCGACTTCTTTTTCGAAATGGGGCCATTTGGCCATAAGCACTGCGGCCTGGATGGTATCGAAACGGCCGTTCATGCCGACGAGCGGGTGGTGGTGGCGTTTGATGCCGCCATGGGTGCGGATGGCGCGCATTTTATCGGCGAGTTCGTCGTCGCTGGTGAACAACGCGCCGCCTTCGCCGTAGCAACCCAAGGGTTTCGCGGGGAAGAAGCTGGTGCTGGAAATCTTGGTGACGCCGCAGCTGCGCTTGCCGTTTTGGGTCGCGCCGAAGCTTTGGGCGGCGTCTTCGATGACGGTGATGTTGTGTTTTGCGGCGATTTTGTTGATTGCGTCGCAGCCGGGCATTTGGCCGAACAAGCTGACTGGGATGATGGCTTTGGTGCGAGGGGTTATGGCGGGTTCGATTTGGCTGATGTCGATGTTGTAGGTGTCGGGTTCGATGTCGATGAAGACGGGTTTTGCGCCAACTAACAGAATGACTTCAGCGGTGCTGATCCAGGTGAAAGGGACGGTGATGACTTCGTCGCCGGGGCCGATGTCGAGGGCGCGCAAGGCGATTTCGAGGCTGTCGGTGCCGCTGGCGACGGTGAGGCAATGGCGGGTGTTGGTGTAAGTCGCGAGGGTTTGTTCGAGTTCGGTGTTTTCGGGGCCGAGAATGTATTGGCCGTGTTCGAGAACTTTTTTGATGCGAGCGTCGATCTCCGCCTGGTAGAGGCGGTATTGGGTCTTCAGGTCTATGAAATCCATGCGAAGAGAAGGATGAGGGATGGGAAGAGAATTTCAAATTTCAAATTTCAGATTTCAAAGGAAGAAAAAAGAAATTTCAAATTCGCATTTCAAATTTTCGGTGGGTCGGTGGGTGGGAAAAAGCGGTCCCGACGGGTCGAGACCGCAGTTCAAGACGCGTCGCGTTGTACTACGCATTTGGTCAGTTGTAATAACGATTGGGCTTTGTCGGGTGGAATGAGTTGTGTTACATCAAAGGCGATGCCAGATCGTTTGCCGACTTGTTTCGATAGTGTAGGACCGTTTAAGGAGTTTTTTCAGACGGGGACGCCGGTTTTGATGTACCACAAAATCGGGAAAAGACCACGAGGGGTTCGACTCAAGGGGCTTTATGTCAACCCGGAGCAGTTCGAGCGGCATGTGCAGGAGTTGAAGGATAACGGTTTTGCCAGCGCGACTCTCTCGGAGTTGGCGACGATGACCGCCTCTGCGCCTTTATCGAACAAGGTCGTGTTTACGTTCGATGATGGCTTTCGCAATGTTTTGGAGAATGCGGTGGCGCCATTGGGCAAGGCTGGGTTTAAGGCGATTCAGTTTTTAGTGCCGAATTATTTGGGCAAGGTCAATGAATGGGATTTGCGCGACGGTGAAGTGCCGGAAACGTTGATGGATAAAATTCAGGTGCAGGATTGGCTGGCCGCCGGGCACGAAATCGGGTCGCACTCGATGACGCATGCCAGCTTGACGCGGCTTTCGGTGCGGGATGCGCGCGAGGAAATTATCAGCAGCAAGAAGAAGCTGGAGGATATGTTCGCTTGTCCGATCGTTCATTTTTGTTATCCGTATGGAAACTGGAATGATGCAATTCGCGATGTGGTGATTGAAGCTGGCTACCAGACGGCATGCACGACGAAGTTCGGCGTGAACACGCCTGAGACGGCCAAGCATGCCATGAATCGCATTACGGCCCGGCATCCGACGCGCAGTTTGAAGGCGCTGAAGGAACGGTTGTTTAAAAGTTCGTAGGTGCAACATTCTGGCGGGAACCCAAGGGGCAACTTACCGATCGTTCTCGCAAATCGGGGCATTCAGGGATTTTCCTTATGCAGCAACCATGCGTTTCCTTACACGCGAATACTTGATTTTCTTTGGCCGCAAGCGGACGTTAAACCTTAGGCAAAAACTTTGGCTGATTGAGCTCTGCTGGGTTAAAGTAAGAGCCTTTAAACAAAGTGTTTGCGCAAGATATGCCCGATTCGAAGGAGGAAAGAAGTTCATGGTTAGCAGCGTCGCGTTTGGCCGCCATCGTCGATTCTTGTGACGACGCGATTGTCAGCAAGAATCTCGATGGCTATATCACAAGCTGGAATAAAAGTGCCGAACGAATTTTCGGGTATACGACAAAGGAAGCGATCGGCGAACACATCACATTGATTATTCCGCCGGAACGCCGCGAGGAAGAACCAAAGATCCTGGAGCGATTGCGACGGGGCGAGCGCGTGGATCATTATGAGACGGTTCGTTTAACGAAGGACGGACGGCGCATCAGTATTTCTTTGACGATTTCACCGATTCGCGACGACGAAGGGCACATCGTGGGCGCGTCGAAGATTGCGCGCGACATTACAGCGCAGAAAACGGCGGATGAAGCAGTGACACACGCGCAGACGCAATTGCGGGAATACGCGGCGACTTTGGAGCAACGTGTGGCCGAGCGCACGTCGCGATTGGAAGACTTGAACAAGTCACTGGAAGGTTTGTCCTACAGCATCGCGCACGACTTGCGCGCGCCGTTGCGGGCGATTCAAGGCATGACGGAGATTTTGGTGGAGGACAATCCGTCGCACTTTGACGAGAGCAGCAAACGGGTCGCCCAGGAAATTATCAAGTCGGTGCGACGGATGGACAATTTGATCACGGACCTGATGAGTTACGGACGCTTGTCGCATGATGAGCTTCCGGTAGGTGCCGTCCATCTCGATGAAGTTGTTAAACAGGTAACGCGCAATATGCAGGTTGAGATTGAAGCTGTGCGCGCATCGCTCGACGTTGCGCCCGACTTGCCGGTGGTGAAGGCACATCGGACAACGCTTGAGCAGGTCATGACGAATCTACTGGGCAACGCAATGAAATTTGTTGATCCGGCCAGACCAGTGCGAGTGCAGGTGTATGCAACGGAGGCGGTAGCGGGCGATGGTTACGTTCGCCTGGTGGTGGAGGATAATGGAATTGGCTTACAGCCGGAGTTTCGTGATCGGATTTATCGAATTTTCGAGCGGCTGCATTCCGGCAATAAATATCCGGGCACGGGCATTGGTTTGGCGATTGTGCAAAAAGGGATTGAGCGGATGGGAGGGCGGACCGGAGTGGATTCGAAGCCCGGGACGGGAAGTAAGTTTTGGTTCGAGTTGCCGAGGGCGTGAGCGCGATATGTAACCGGCGTCAGCACCTTGCGTGCTTTTATTCCACGAGGCCGTTTTTGATCGCGTAGTAGGTCAGTTCAGCGTTGCTGCGCAAATTTAATTTTTCCAATAGCCGCGTGCGATAGGTGCTGACCGTTTTAACGCTTAAGGAAAGCATTTTGGCGACTTCAGTTGGAGTGTTGCCTTTGGCGAGTAGGCGCATGACTTCGTATTCGCGATCGGACAATGATTCGTGCGGGGGAGCGTCGGTGTCTTGCCCGAGTTTGGTGGCGAGTTTTTCGGCGAGCGATTGGCTGATGTATTTTCCGCCGGCGACCACTTTCTTGATTGCATTAATCAGTTCGGTCGGAGCCATTTCTTTACGGACGAACCCGGCCGCGCCTGCTTTGAGAACGCGCACGGCGAATTCATCCTCGGAACAAGCGGTCAAAATGAGCACGGGCAATGTTGGCCGGAGCATTTTGATGTCGCGCAAAATATCGATGCCGCTGCGGCCGGGCATGGTGATGTCGAGCACGACCACGTCCCATTCTTTTTTGCTGATTTGCTCAAGCGCCTCGCCGGCATTGGAGGCTTCACCAATGGCTGCGTTGCCGAACCCAGCCTGGATGAGCTGCTTCAAGCCCATGCGAATGAGCGCGTGGTCGTCAGTGATGAGGATGCGCATAGTTATTTCGATTTGGCGGAAACTTGTTCGATGACTTCGCGCACCGAGATGGCGATCTCGGTGGTGAGTTGTGAGAGTTGCTGAATTTTTGGCGCGAGTGAGTTGGTTTTCGGCAGTGTGGCCTGTAGAACGGCAAGTTCGAGGCCGAGGACGGTGAGCTTCTGGCTGATGTCGTCGTGGATTTTGCGCGCGAGCAGGTGGTTGCTCGCGGCGTCTGGACTTTGTTGTTTAGCCGAACGACTCACGGTATTGGTTGAAAACCTTACTTTGGCGCGAGTAGTAATACCGCAGCGTGGGCAATGGTTGCCAGATTTTGTTTTTCTGGCATCTGAGACTACATTCAGGCGGGCAGCCGGTCACCCACGGCGCCTGAGGTGATGTATCGAATTCTGTTGCTCATCCGTAATAAACGAAATCGCCAGGCACTGGAAACGGGCCTGGAGGAGGATTTTCAACTCGTTTCGAGCGACACAGAAACGGCCTCACAATCCGAAAACCCGACCGAACGTCTGCATCGTCTACTCGAAGAACATTTTGACCTCGCCATCATCGATGGGCCGATGTTGAAGCAACTGAAATCGAAAGTGCGTAAATGCCGCGAGGCGCGAGCTCCGGTGTTTTTGCCATTCCTGCTGCTGACGGTGCGGCACAAAGGGAACATTCCAACGCGGGCCCTGGGCAAGCTGGTGGATGACGTGATCGTAAAGCCGGTGCATCGGAATGAATTGCGGGCGCGCGTGGAGAATTTATTGCGCCGCCGCGAGCTGTCACTTGTTTACAAAAAGGAGCATGACACGGTGACGCGGTTGGTGGTGACGGATGACGTGACCGGTTATCACAACACGCGTTATTTGCGCCGCTACATGGACAAATTTTTCGGCGCACAGAAGTTGCGCGGCAAACGGCTGTCGTTGGTTTTCTTTGATATCGATGATTTCAAAAATGTCGTGGACACCTACGGGCATCAGATGGGAAGCAAGGTTTTGCGGGAGATTGCGCAGGCGGTGAATAAGGTGCTGGATCCGGAAGATCGCATTGTGCGTTATGGCGGCGATGAGTTTGTCGTGGTTTTGCCTGGACAAGACAGGGCGGCTGCGGCGCTGAAGGTGGAGGCAATGCGCGAGGCGATCAGCGAAACGGAGTTTTTGGACAGGGAAGAATTTTACGTGCGTGTGACGGCGTCGTTCGGAATGGCGACGTTTCCGCACGATGCGAAGGATGAGGAAGGGTTGCTGGCGTCGGCGGACGAATGTTTATTCGCAAGCAAGCGCGAAGGTAAAAACCGCATCACGCTCCCGCGCAGTCGACGAAATATGTATGCGTTCAGTCTGCGGCAGGGGCCACCAACTGTTCGCGAGAAACCTCGCCCTGAGGAGTGACGCGGAAAGTAAAGGGCACGCCGCGGGGCATGAGGGCGCTGCGGAATTCCAAACCGTAAACGATGGCGGCCTGGTGGTCGGAAGATTCGCGCCAGACTGGCGTTAAAAAAAATGCGTCGAAACGAGCGGCAGCTTCAGTTTTGCGGGCGGCTTCGACGATCGGCGTTTTTTCTTCTGGAATGATTTTAGCCAACAACTCGATTTTGCGATGGAACGGGTAGGCGAGGTAGTGCTCGTAAATTTCGGGCTGCTGCACGACGGCGCGAAAGCGTTGCGGACCGAATGGCTCGGGATAGATGTAGATTGGCGCGGTGCTGTTGGATTGTGCGCGGGCGAGGGTAATTGAAGTGTTGCTGCACCACTCACAGATGCCGACGTAAACTGCGATGAGGCAAAGGCCGGTTTGCCAAATACGCGTCGTTCGTTCTGGCCGAACGCGACTCAAAGCCCAGGAGGCGATCAAAAGTGCCCAGATCATCAGGTCGATGATGTAAATCCAATTGAGGCTGACGCGACGCCAATCGAACGGCCAGAAGAGCACGACGCCGTATGCGTTCCATAAATCGGCGAACAGATGGCCCGCGACGCCGAGAGTTGTTAAACCAAATACCACCGGCCAGGAGAGGTTTGGGTAATAGCGACGAAAGACGAACGTCGCGAGCACGATCAGAATCGCCGCGCCTAGAAAAGAATGAGTTGGAGTGCGACGCCACAAGAATGCGATTGGTCCGCCGAACAGGCACACGACGTCGAGATCGGGCAGATTTGACGCGACTGCGAGGATGACGGTCGTGCCGCGGCCGAATTTTTGCGAAAGGCCAGCGCGAGCCATTCCGATACCGATCAGAGTGTGAGTGAGGTTGTCCAATTGTCAGAATTTAAAGCAAAAAATTTTAACGTGCGCAACGTTCGTATATTTAGTTTACTAGCGGAAACCAATTCAGACCGCATTATGATCCCGCAAGAGTCCGCGCAATATAAGATTTGGGGTGTCGACCAGGCCGTTTACGGACCCGTTGAAATATCGACGTTGATTTCGTGGATTCAGGACGACCGCGTCACGGCGGAAACATGGCTTTTCGATGTGCGCAAGGAAGCGTGGCACAAAGCGTCGGCGTTGCCGGAATTGAAATCCGTCTTGAAGGCTAGCTCCGGCGCGTTAGACACCTCTGCCCCGACTGGCGTTAGTGGACAGTTCAAGCCGGGAATGTTGCGACGGGTCAAAGTGCTGGCGGATTTGCGCGACGAGCAGCTTGAGCGCTTTGCCAGTTTCATGGTGCTGGAACCGATCCGGCAATGGACGGAGTTGGTGAGGCAAGGGATGGCTGGTGACACGATGTATTTAATTTTAGACGGTGAATTTCGCGTTCGCCTCATGATCGGCGGCAAGGAAACGATTCTGGCGCAGCTTGGCGCGGGGGATTGTTTCGGCGAAATCGCGTTGTTCGACGACGGCACGCGTTCGGCGGATGTGGTGGCGAACAAGGATTGCACGGTCCTGAAAATTTCCAAAGAAAGACTGACGCGACTGATCGAGGAAGCGCCGGATTTGGCGGCTCCGTTTTTGTTCGCGATCGGAAAGACGCTGGCGGCGCGGATTCGCGTCGACAACAAGAAGATCAAGGATTCGGTGACCTTGGCTCGTGGCGGCGCTTACTGAGCCTTACCACGTCGGCGAATTTATCCAGGTTGCACCTGCGCTGTTGGTGGCTTTTCTAATCACGATTCCTGCGCCCGCTGTGAACACCTGGTCTGCACCAACGTCTGTTGAGCCAGCGCCAACACGTCGCCAGGCGCTGCTCCAGTAGTAATAGATCGCGGACGAGGATTTGTTTTTCTGCGCGACCGAATTGTCGAAGATTTGCAACTCATCGGTCCGATTGCCGGGAAGGGGACTGGCCAAGAACGCGCCGCTGGTAATCAAACCAGAATCGTTGAGCGAGACCGCGACCGGACGAGGCAATGCGACGTAGTTATCCTGTTGCGTAGAGGGCGAGGCCTGGAGTTGCACTGCGATTTTGGCGGATACGACTGAGCCTAAGACTGTCAGGATTGAGTTGGTGGGAACGTTATGGCGGACAATGAAGAAGGAGTTTGGAGACAAAATATCGTCGCTGTGACTCGTGCTGCCCTGGCCGACTTGTTTCCAAACGCCCGCATTGAAATAGAGAACTGTCGTCGCGCTCAAGTTGATGCCGGTTGTTGTCGTGTCGGGTAAGAGCGCTTCGGTGTAGCGATTTCCGGGCGTGGGCGAAGCAAAAATTCCGGCGCCATTCGGGAAGAGCGTTGCTGGCGTCCAGTAGGCTTCGATAGTCAGGTTGTCGCCAGTGATAACCGAGCCAAGCGAATCTGTGCCGAGACTCAACGTGAGCGCGTTCGCGCTATTGGTAGTAATCGGATAGAATTTTCCGGCGACTGCGCCGGAGGTGAATCGGGCGAAATAAGAATTCGTTTGAACACCCGCGGAATAGACGAATTGGTTCGGAATCCAGTTGGGCGAGCCGTTGACGGTGACAACATTTCCCGCTACGGAACCGACAGTTTCAGCTATGACACCTGCGCGTGTGTAAGGAACCGAAACAAACGTGTCGGAGTTGCCTAGGAGTGCCAATTCATTGAAGCCCGCGAACTCGCTGCTTTGTTGCGCGGCGAACAGGCGATAGACGCGTTGTGTACTAATCAGCGCACTGTCCAACGTCTTGATGGTTGTGCCGGCCGCTATGCAGTTCGAGAGTGTTGTCCACTGGGCATCGAGCAAAGAGTTTTTGTATTGGAACGCGTAAGTGTTGCCGGGATCAGTGGTCCATTGCATCGATATAGTTTGATCGGCATTCGATGTCATGCTGAGCAGGCGCATGGGCGAAATATTAACCGTCAGCACTGCGTCCGCGCTTGTGGTCGAACCTACGCTATTGCCAACGATTACAGAATAACTGCCGGCATCCGCCGCGGTGACGTTGCTGCGGGTGTAGGTCGAAGCGTTCGCGCCGGAAATCGATGTGCCATCGAACCGCCATTGGTAATTGAAAGGTGACGTGCCGATTACAGCTACGGCAAACGCTGCGCTCGATCCGAGGCCGGTTGTCTGGCTCTGCGGTTGTTGGGTGATTGCAGGATCGCGCACGGTCAGGACGGCATCGCTGCTGGTGACGTAATTGAAATCGTTCATCACAAGGACATGATATGAACCAGCGTCATTGATTGTAACGCTGCTCAGCGGGAGCGATGAATTGGTTGCATTGGCAACGCTTGTTCCGTTTTTCTGCCATTGATAACGCAGCGTGCTGCTGCTGGATGCGTTGACGGTGAAGGTTGCGTTCGCGCCGAAATTGACAGTCGTGCTTTGTGGCTGCGAGCTGATGGAAGGCGCGGTTGCGCCGGATTCAGCACCGGCGGGTTCAACGCGGAGATTGGCGAACAAGCCGAATTGGTAATTTGTCGCGGCTACGGTCGCAAAAGGATCCATGTAACCGATGAAGACATTATTTCCGGAGATTACCGGATTCGTAACTGTTGCAATTCTCACGCCGTCGATCGACCAGATGACGAGGTTGTTTGTTTTCTTCACGATGACTTCATGCCATGCGAATCCAAGCGAGCCGTTGTTGGCCGTTCCGGTTTGAGTTGATGGGGCAAGCGCTGTTTGCGCGGCTGGAACGGTGTTGCCCGGGAACGCAGTGGTGTAATAGGTGTTGCCGTGAAAAGTGGCTGGGTTGGCGTTGTTCGGCGCTGCGTAGACGCCGGTGTTCGTTTTAACCAGAGTTGCAGCCGCGCCCGACGTTATGTTCGTAAACATCGCGTAATCGGGATAGACGGAGGTCGCCGCCGCGCCACCGTCCGTGTCGGCCAGCACCCAAACGCCATTAGCGGTATTGCCTGCTTGCGCCCATTCGATCCGATCACCGGTTGTACCGATGCCGGCGATAAAGGCTTCGGTCGAACCAGTTCCGCCCGCCGGTTCAGGGCCGTTGCAATTCAGCCAAACGTTGAAACGTAATTGATAATCGCCAGTGAAGCTCTGGTTTTTCGGTGAAAAACTGATCGAGGCGACCTGTGCCGCGGATAGATTCGCTTCAAGTTTCAAAGCCTTGGTACCGCTTGATCCGGCCAATTGCGGGACGCCGACGGTCGAATAATCAAATGCAAATGTGTAACGATTGTCGGTCGCGCTCGAGGAGTTAGTGTTGTAGTTGGCGAGCGTATTCGCATTAAGCGGGTCGAAGAACCAACCCCCGATTGTGAAATTTGCATTTGCACTCGTGACAGACCCATAGGCGTTCGTCACGACGACCGAGTAGTAGCCAATGTTCGTGCTTTGCGCATTCGAAATCGTAAACGTCGAACTGGTCGCGCCGGCAATGTCAACGCTATCAAAACGCCATTGATAAGAGAGCGGCGACGTGCCGAGTGCATTCACATTGAATGTCGCCGTTCCGTCTATCGCAGCGGTTTGCGCTTGCGGTTGGGTCTGGATGGAAGGCGGCGCGTTGACAGTGAGGATGGCATTGCCGCTGGTGGCGGAACCAACGTTGTTGGTGACAACGACCGAATAGGAAGCAATGTCAGACGAGCTTGCGTTGTTGATTGTGTAACTGGTGCCGATCGCGCCACCGATTGGACTGTTGTTCTTGCGCCATTGATAAGCCAGTGGTGCGTCGCCCGATGCACCTATTGTAAATGTTGCGCTGTTGCCGGCGGAAACCGTTTGCGATTGAGGTTGTGTTGCGATCGACGGCGGCGTGAGCACAACCAGGATGGCGTTTAAACTCGTCGTTGAACCCGACGTGTTGCTGATGACAACTGCATAGCTGCCGGCATCTGCTGATTGGACATTGCTGCGGGTGTAAGTGCTGCTGGTCGCGCCGCCGATATTCACGTTGTTCAATCGCCATTGGTAACTTAATGGCGAAGTCCCACCGGCGTTCACGGTGAAGGGAGCATTGTTACCTGCGAGCAAAGTTTGGCTGGCAGGTTGCGAGGTGACAACTGGAGCGGTCGCGGCGACGTAGACGCGCACGTTGTCAAAAATGCCATAGTTATCCTGTGGAACTGAGGAAATGGACGCGAACGGATCCATGTAACCGATCATCGCCGCGCCGCTGGTGTAGGTGGTTGTGTTAGTGCGTTGAGCGACGAGTTGGCCGTTGATTTGGAAATAAATATTCTTGTTGATGTGAGCGAGTTCGCACTTGATCCAATGTTTTCCGCTCGCACCTTGCGTTTCGAAGGCGGGCGAGTGGAAAAGAGATTGGAAGAACGGATCCGAATAATGATCACGTGTTGCGCCACTTGCTGACATGCCACTGTTGGCGAAGCTCAGCAACGTTGGCGCCGCAGCTCCGGCGCCTTGATACGCGCGATAGTCGTCGCCCCCGGTCGCACCATCTCCGGCCCACGTGAAGAACAAGCCATCACTAGCGCTGCCACCGGCCCAGTCAACGCGCGTGCCGGTATGGTTCAGGCCGCAACTCGCAAATTCCGTCGAACCGTTGGTGCCGCCTGGTCCACCCGCGTAATTGACCCAGGCGTCAAACCGCAGGATGTAATCGCCACTAAACGTCAGTCCCTTTGGATATAAACTCAAAGCTGAAGTTGCGGCGGTTCCGTCGTTTTTATTGCAGGTGACTTTCAGGCCATGCGTGCCGGTTCCGCTCGGGGCAGTCGGTATGAAACTGGTCACGCCATTAGTGACATAGGTTTGAGTGCTGTAATCGATCGCCCAGTTGGTTGTGTAATCCGTGGAACTCGTAAACAGGTTCCACCGCGACGCGCTGTTCGTTTCAAAAGTGTCCGAAAACGATAGCACCCAGGCCGGGCTGACCGTAAGCGTCGCGACACGGCTGGTAATGGAACCCAGCGAATTACTCGCAATCAGGGAGTAACTGCCGACGCTTGCGGCTTGTGCATTCGTAATCGTGTAAGAGCTGCTCGTTGCGCCGGAAATTGGAGAACCGTTTTTCGTCCATTGCAGGAACATCGTGTTTGATCCTTGAACCGTCGCCGTGAATGTCGCGTTGGTTCCGGCATCAACTAGCTGACTGTAAGGCTGCGTCGAAATCGCGGGCGCGCCTGTAAGCAACGCCATGAAATGCGTCCAATCCCAAAACACGCCGGGGTCGGTGTGATCGTTGCAGGTCGTGTCGATGGTCGGAAAGTTGATCGCCATCCAGTTTGTCCAGGTTGGGTTCTGCCATTCATTGTGGCCGATGATGTGATTGCGGTCTTTGGCAATGTTATATTTATTGCAGAGGTAGCGTTGTAGTTTCGACGACGCCAAATACATTTCTTCGGTATACCAGCATGGATTGCTGACGAACCCTTCGTGCTCAGTCCCAAACATCCACGTGTTCCAACAGACGACGTGCCAGGCGTATTTCGATTCGAGCACTGATTGTGTGATGTCACCTTGTGCGGCGTCGTTCGTCACTTCGGTAGATTCGACATTTCCCTTTGTATCGATTCCGTTTTGCAAGCCGTTCACCAAATAGTAAACGCTGGCGCTGACGTTGAAAGAGCCGTTGGTGTTCAGGTCGCAGCGGTTGAGATACGAAACTGAAGACTCGTAGTAACCTTCCATGTCGTGAATAACACAGAACTTATGACCGTTGCCGCTATTGTAATATTTCGTACAAGCCGCCGGCACCCAATGCGCGAGCGGATAATCCGGCTGCGCAAATGCTCTGGAGGCGAGAGCGAGAAAAAGTAAACCGAAAACGAAAGTTATGAAACGAGCACGCACGGGATTGGAAAAGATGGTGTTATTGTATCAATAACACACCTTTAACCCAATCAAAAAAGCGCTGAACGTGATTAGGGAAGTTGCTGATGCGCAACCACCAGCGATTACCTCATAACGCGTCTCAAAGCCGCTACGCGTGCCGGATCGACTAGATTGTCCAACTTGCCATCGCGTTTGAGTGAGCTGCCCACAATCGCTCCGTTGATGAACGGCAGAAGAGTGTCGGCGTTGTCTTTGTTGAATCCACTGCCAATGAGAATGGGGGCATCATGAACAGCGCGGCGCACCGTTTGCACGTCATCGAGCGAAGCGGGATGGCCGGTGCCGACGCCTGACACGATCAGGGCGCTGACCGCGCCGCGTTCCCAGGTGTCGCGCGCGGCGTCTTCGAGTGTCCAATCGCCGAACGGAACGGCGTGTTTAACGTGGACGTCGGTGAGAATCTGCACGCCCGGACAAAGTTGTTGGCGCGCGCGGACGGTGTCGTAAGCCTGGCCTTCAATCAATCCCTGGTCGGTGATCATCGCGCCGCTGTGGATGTTGACGCGAATAAACGAACCATCACAGGACGCGGCCAAACCGACGGCTGCACGAGCGTCGTTGCGCAAAACATTGTAGCCGATGGGCAACTTCGTCGTGGCGCGCACCGCGGTGCCAGCTCGAGCCATGGCCGCAATTGTTTCAGGAGCGACCGATTTGCTGGTGAAGGGCGCGTCACCGAAATTCTCGATGACCAACGCGTCGGCCCCGCCTTTTTCGTAAGCTTTCGTGTCGGCGACCGCGCGGTCGATGATCGCGCCAAAATTGCCGCCGTAGTTCGGCGCGCCGGGCAGGGCAGGGAGGTGAATGACGCCAATCAACAGCTTTTTCCGCTTAAAATCCAAGGTCTTCATTTTGGCGAACTCTACTGCTGCGGAAAGATTAGACGAGCCAAAATCATAGGCCGCGCGAGTGAGCAAGCGGTTTTTTGCGACGGTAGTTGTAAACCCGCTTGCTCACGCGCGCGGCTCTGTTCATCATCTTTGCATGGAATCCCACGAGTTGTTGCAACAGGTATTTCAAAAGACGAGCCCGAAGGAAGCGGCGGCGCAATTAGGATTGTCGCTATCGATGATCTATAAATGGGCCGAACCGAGGGACCAAAAGAGCGGAGCGGCCAATCCGCTCGACCGCATCGACGCGCTGATCAAGTGCAGCAACGATCCGCGCATCGTGCAATGGATTTGCCAGCGGGCGGGTGGATTTTTCATCAAAAATCCGAAAGCGGCTAATGCCCATCCAACGTTTCTCGTGCCTGCGATGAATGAGGTCGTCCAGGAGTTCGCCGATTTGTTGGCGGTCATGGCCAATGCTGCCACTGACAGCAACATTACTGCGCAAGAAGCCAAAAACATCCGGGCGCGCTGGGAAGAATTGAAATGCGTGACCGAGGGTTTCGTGCAGTGTTGCGAGGAGGGGAATTTTCGCTCGATGAAAAAAGAGCCGGAGAAAAAATCCGATTAGTCGCCGGCCGGAGGCAAATCGCGCCCATCAATTAGATCAACGGAATAGGTTTCGGGAAGCGTGCCAGAAGGCACGTTGCGTAAAGTCGATGGCTTCAACGTGCTGGCTCTAATTGCATGGGGAACGTCCGATTGCGGAATCGCGGTGCGCTGATCAACAATGACCATCGTGGGAGCGGTCGATGCGCCGAGAGGGATGTGGGCCCGGAACGTTTGTGCATGGTGCGGTTGGTTGAGCACACCGATTAAAATGTAGCACAGGACGAAGCCTCCGATGAATCCGCCCAAAGCCCACTTCAGTTCCTTGCCAACGGCTTTCATAAGCAAACTTTTATCCGCACCGATTGCAAAAGCAATCTTTGGTTAAGCCGGTTCCTGCTGCGTAATACAATGGAAAGAGCCGAGGCCCCAGATCAACTCAGTTGAATCCACGCCAATTACTCGTCGGTCCGGAAATTCATCCTGCAAGATCTGCAACGCAACCTTGTCGTTTTTGTCTCGGTATGTCGGCACGAGGACGATTTTGTTGGCGATGTAGAAGTTCGCGTAGCTGGCAGGCAATCGTTGTCCTTCGTACTCGATGGCGCGCGGCATCGGCAACGTTACGACGCGATATTTTTTCAGCATTTGCAGGCGCTGAAGATTTTCCTGCAGCGGCGCGAAGTTTTCATCCTTCGGATCACCTTCAATAACGGTGACGATAGTTTTTGCGTTCACGAACCTCGTCAGGTCATCAATGTGCCCGTCGGTATCGTCGCCGACAATGCCATCGCCGAGCCAAATGATTTCGTTCACGCCGAGGTAATCGCAGAGATATTTTTCGATCTGCGCCTGCGTCAGCGATGGATTGCGATTCGGGTTCAACAGACACGAAATAGTTGTTAATAACGCACCGCGCCCGTTGACCTCGAGCGATCCGCCTTCCATCACAATACCCGGCGAGAAAAGCGGCAGTCCGCGCAATTTCGCCACGTGTTGTGGAACGGCGTCGTCCAAATCGAACGGCGGATATTTACCGCCCCACGCGTTGTAACCCCAATCAACAATCGCGCGCTCATGTACGCCTTTGCCGTCGCGCACAAGAAAGATCGGGCCGTGGTCGCGGCACCACGGTTCATACGCCGGAAAATGATGGAAGCGCACGCGGGCCAATGGCGTGTTCTCCTTTTGTAATAACCCGCGCACCCACTCTTCCATTTCAGCATTCCAGACGTTGATGTTCACGTCTTCGACCTGCACGAGGTGCTTGATCAGCTCAGCGTAAACCGGCGGAACAGTGTCATATTTATCCGGGAAACTGATGCCTTCGGGACGCGGCCATGTCAGCCAGGTCGCGTGATGAGTTTCCCATTCGGCGGGCATGCGGAAGCCCAACTCGCACGGGAGCGGGCCATTGGAAGGCTCTAAAACTTTGTCAGACATCGAAGATTTACGATTTACCATTCACAAAATGCGCTCCACGATTGCGTAAGTGGAAGCGGCTCGTCAATCGTCAATCGTAAGTCAGAAACCGGTTTTGCGCTACGTCATTGCAATCGCCAGCGGATTGATCCTGACGTGTGCGTTTCCGAAGATGAACGTGCCCGGCCTGGCGTGGGTTGCGCCGGGCCTGCTTTTGTTCTCCGCCCTCGGCACGAGCGGGCGCCGCGCGTTCTGGCTCGGCTTCTTCGGCGGTTTCGCGCATTTCCTCAGTTCACTGTCATGGTTGTTAAACATTCCGTACACATGGCACGGAATTCCGCTCGGGCCCGGATCGGCTTGGCTGGCGTTGAGCGCTTATTGCGCGATGTTTCCAGCAACGTGGGTTTGGCTCTGCTGGAAAGTTTTTGTTGGTAGGAGACGACGCCTGTCCTCCGTAGCCTCGGCGAAGGAGGATGACGAATCTCTAACTTTCAAAACCTACGTTGCAACCTCATGGACCAAGCGCGCCCTCTGGTGTCTGGCTTGCGCAGTCACCTGGACTGGCATCGAATTTTTTCGTGGCTGGTTCCTCTCTGGGTTTCCGTGGAATTTTCTCGGCGCATCGCAGTTCAAGATGCTTCCGCTGATCCAAATCGCGTCCATCACCGGCGTCTACGGAGTTTCGTTCCTGATCGTGTGGCTGTCTGTCGGGCTGGTTAGCGGTGCGATTACGCTCTTCAATAAACCACAGAGCAAATTAGCAATTTGGTCAGAAGTGGCTCTGCCGGCTCTGGCCGTTGCAGGAGCGGTGCTTTTCGGTTCGGGAAAAATACGCTCGGATGTCGCCCCGGATCGAATGGTTAAACTGGCGCTCATTCAACCAAGCATCCCACAGACCGTCATTTGGGACGCGGCAGGTGACGCCCCGCGTTTCCAGAAAGTCCTCTCACTTTCCGAAAAAAGCGTCACCTTAAAGCCCGACATCATCATCTGGCCTGAATCGGCTCTGCCGGCGTGGACTTCGGTAACGGCGAACGCAATCGCCGGGCTGGCGACCAGCAACAACGTATCTATCATTCTATGTGGGGACGATGTCGAGCAGTCGACACCGCCGAAATATTACAACGCCGCGTTTCTGCTCTCGCCCGAGGGAATGGTTAAAGAAGTCTATCACAAGCGCCGCCTCGTTATCTTCGGCGAATACGTCCCGCTCTCGAACTGGCTGCCGTTTCTAAAATGGCTCACGCCCATCGAGGGGCAATTTACGTCCGGTATTCGTCCCGTTCAGTTTCATGTCGAGAAGCCCGACCTGAAAACATCCGTGCTGATTTGTTTCGAAGACATGTTCCCAGCCGAAGCCCGGCAGCACGTCGTGGAAGACACGGATTTTCTTGTGAACCTGACCAACGACGGATGGTTCGGCCACGGCGCGGAGCAATGGCAACAAGCAATCGGTGGCGTTTTCCGCGCGGTGGAAAATGGCGTGCCGCTGGTCCGCTGCACCAACGACGGACTGACCTGCTGGATCGATTCCGACGGTCGCATCCGCGAAACATTTCGCGACGCACAGTCGACAGTTTACGGTGAAGGTTTTCTGGTCACCGAAATTCCGGTGCATCAAAAGCACGCGCAAACGTTCTACAACCGCTACGGTGATGTGTTCGGTTGGACTTGCTTCGGCATAACGGCATTGCTCGTTTGCAATTATTCCAGAAGACTGTTTACACCCTGCAACCGATCTTCCATCGCCTCCTGAATCGGCTTGCAACGACCCCACGCTGCGTCCTGCGTTTCGCCGGGGAACGGTTTCATCGCAATTTTCACCACGGCCGCGACCTCACCGTTTCGATCGCGCAATGGCAACGTCAGTTCAATCAAGCTCTTGCTCCGTGTGCAGAAACCGTTCGCGCCTTGTAGCGTTTTGATTTCGTAGTCGCCACCCTCTTGGTTGATGTCTTTCGGATTAGTCGCTGCAATCACGCGAGGCTTGTTCGAAGGTTGGGGCGCATAAACTTTAATGCCCACCAACTTCTTGTTCGGAAACTTCTCCATCGTCTCTTTCACCAGCGCTTGGGCGAATGGCAAATGTGGCGTGTATTCGATGTGCAAATCAGAAAAGAGCACCTGCGAATCTGACTTTGTCCAAAGCCCGATTTGCCCTTTAATAAATGCCGTATCCGTGATCGCCGGAAGAAGGCTTTTGCCATCCAGAAATGAATTAATCTTGTTACCTTCGCATTGAATACTCAATCCATGCCACTCATCGCGGGTCACTTTTACGTTGTTGCCGAATAGTTTTCCGCGGAGTCCGCCTACGAAGGATACAAACTTTGCGTTATTCCCTAACGCACTGACACTTATGCAATAATAACTGCGCTCATCTTTGGCGCGGAAGACAATTCCTGCCCTTTGGTCCTTTTCCCCGCCGACAATCTTGAAATGCATGGTCACCGTGAAGTCCGAAAAAATTTCCCCGCCATATAACAACACTGGAAAGTGTTCGTCGGTCGTTACCAGATCCATTTGCGTCAACGCGCGTTTGCCTTCGTGCTCGATGACGCGCCAAGTCCCCGGTGCGCCATTGCCTGTGATGGCACTGACGAAATTACTCGGGGTGCTTCCAGCCGGAAGCTGAGTGAAATCAAAATGCTGTTCCGCTGCAAACGCCGTTGCAGCCGTCGCCAAAAACAGCGGGAGGATAACTTTTAACATTGCGCGGCAACCGTATCAGAAACGCGGAGGCGGGCAAGTGTTGTCGTGCGACCGACTCACAGGTGCGTTTGATTTTCTTCTTAGTCCCCGTGGGAGCTTAACAAAAAACCCATCCAGCTCGCGCTGGATGGGTTGTTAAATTTGAAACCAGGAGGTTTCGTTAGCCGCGGTATCCGCCGCCGCCGCCGCGACGTTCTCCGCCGCGGTCACCGCCACCACCACGATAGCCACCGCCGCCGCCGCCGCCGCCACCCCCACGATATCCACCACCACCACCGCCCCCGCCGCCGCCTGGGGGACGATCTTCACGGGGACGAGCTTCATTGACCGTCAGAGCACGGCCTTGGAAGTCCTTGGAGTGAAACATTTGGATGGCCTTTTGGGCATCTTCTTGAGACGCCATTTCGACGAATGCAAAACCGCGGGAGCGGCCAGTCATGCGATCTTGCATTATGTTAACAGACACCACGACGCCGGCTTGCGCGAAATGATCTTGCAGGTCGTTTTCGGTCGCGGTGAAGGTGAGGTTTCCTACGAATAGTTTAGCTGACATATACTTCTAACTTTAACCCTGGTGTTTAATCTCTCGTCGGCCACATGGCGCTATGAGCCCACGCGAACGAACCGACGTTTCCGTGCCAGGAATTAACGAACTCTATTGACAATCACACAATGTATGCAACGAAAAAGGTTTGGAAATTTCATCCCCTAAAATTGCTACATCACCATAGGAGAAACCATTACGACGAACTCGCCCTTAATCGAGCGCTGTTGAAGTTGAGTGAGCAGATCGCGCGGTTTGCCCCGGAGAAACTCTTCGAATTTCTTGGTGATCTCGCGTGCGAGTACTACCTGGTGATTGGGAAATATATCGGCTAGTTCCTCGAGCATTTTGATAACGCGATAGGGCGATTCGTAGAACACCAGTGTGCCCGGAACACTTTTTAATTTTTCGAGCAGGTTTCGGCGTTGGCCGGATTTGTGCGGAAGGAAACCGACGAAATGGAATTCGTCGCAAGGCAGTCCACTGGCGGTCAAGCCAGCGACGAGAGCGCATGGGCCGGGAATTGGTTCCACTTTGAAACCGGCCGCGATGGCTGCTTTAACGACACGTTCGCCGGGGTCGCTGATGCCGGGTGTGCCGGCGTCAGTGACGAGCGCCACTTTTTCGCCGCGTTGGAGACGTTGCAGGATTTCCTCGCTGCGCTTTGCTTCGTTGAATTGGAAATAGCTGAGCAGAGGTTTGGAGATTTCGAAATGCTTGAGCAATTGACCGGTGCGACGGGTGTCTTCGGCCGCAACAATATCGCATTCTTTCAACACGCGAATGGCGCGCAAAGTCATGTCTTCGAGATTGCCGATCGGTGTCGCGACCAAATAAAGGATGCTCATAATTAATCGCCCCACATGGGGCGGTCAGGCTCGACGTGGTTGACTTCGTAGCCTTTGAAGTACGTTAGCAAAGGTTTCAAATACTCCGCATCGCCGTCGGGCGCAAACACGACCTGCGCACGGTCGATGTTGGCGCGATTGTAAATCCACTCAGTTTTTGGGTTGTGCTTTGGCGCGTATTGCACGAGCACTAGTTGTTTGTGCGGGGATTGTTTCAGCGTCGCAAGCATATCTGCGCGCTTGTATTGCCATTGCGTTTTTTGATCTTTCCACAAACGCGCGGTGAACATCGTCAAGCCGAGTAGGCATAAACCGATCAGTAGAAGTCGCGCCAATAAGCGAGTGCGGTCATGAGCGTGCAGTGTTCGAAAACCATAGAGCACCAGCGCGATGAACAACGGCAGGATGGGTGCGGAGTAATGTGGTTGTGCCCAAAAGGAGCTGCCGAGTGTGAGCCCAATTAGTGTGACGAACACGCACAAACAAATGCGGACTTGCGGTCTGCGCCAGAGGAAGAACGCCGGAATGATCAACAATGCAATAATCCCGTGTAAAAAATAGCGGTCGTATAATTTCAGTTTCGGCCAAAGCCCACGAACGAATCCGGAGAACGATCGTTGCATGTTGGCGTCGCGCTTTTCGTCGTCGTAGAAGCGATTGATTTCGAGGCGATGATTGCGGTCGTTTTTTGGATCGGCTTGCCAAATGAAGAGGGCGTTGCGGCTATACGTTTTTTCGTAGACTGCGTAAGGAGGTTGGAGCGGGTTGCCGGTGACGCGGAAATTGTAATAGGCATCGAATGTCAGAAACGGGAACACTCCTATAACTAAGGGAACAACGAAACGGCCAATGACATTCGATGGGCGCGTTTTCCAGAATGACCAAAGGCAAACGGCCGCAACCAGCGCGCACAACGCGGCTCCTTCGAACGGTCTTGTGATTGCCAAAATGCCGGCGCCAATGCCAATCGCAGCGCTCGTCCACGGGCACGGTTTCGTCAACGTTCGAAACATTCCGCCGAGCACGAGCGCGCCGCCGAGCATCGGAACGCAGCCGCCCCAGAAACTCCAATTCCACCACAGTACCTGAGCGTTGAAGAACGCAAGCGCCGCACCGGCGAGCGCCCAATTCGGTTTGAACAACGCGCGCAACATCCAGAAGAGTGCGGCGATGGCGAGCGCAGTTGAAATCCAAACGCCCAAAATTGGTTTCCATACGATTTGTCCAAACGCGAGAAACAGGCCTTGGCCCGGCTGGTATTTGGAGGCGTAGGTCGGTTGTTGCAAAACGTGGAACGTTTCGAAATAGCGCCAGAGTGGATGGGTGGGATTGGTCAGTCGGCCCTGCGCGAACGTGTCACCTTGCAGGAGGTAGCTGAACTCGTCGTGAATGCGAGGTTGAGGCAGACGATAGAATAGCGTCAGCGCGATGCTGAAGGCGAAGACTCCAAACGCAAGCCACATCATGGCCCAACGTCCGTTCGCAAATTGAGTGAGCCGCACTTCGATTCGATGAAAAAAGCGCCGGCCAAAATTCGGGCGGATCAGGGCAGAAATGCAGATGGCCGCAAGTATCAGGAACGCTTTCATTAACGCGAGTTACCAGTAAACAGCAAACAGTAGTGAGTGAACAGTTCGAACCAATGAGACTTGTTACTGCTTACTTGCTTCAACCACTCGTTCCAAAATCACATCGGTAATGTGCGGTTCGGTGCCGACGCTGCGCGTATACCAGACGAGTTTTCCTTTCTTCTCCGACGGATTGCGCCACGTTGGCTGCCCGCTTTTGAGCCGCTCCTGCACAATGCGTTTAGGTTCGCCGAGCATTTCGGGAATGTCCTCAACTGTGTGCATGCCGTCGCTGATAAAAAAAGGAACCACGATGATGTTCTTTTTTACCGCTAATGTGTAGCAGTCGACGATGCGCGGTTCTTCTTCTATGAAAATCGGGTGAACGTCATTGTATATATTCATCGCGGCGATCAATTCAACCTGATGCTCAATTGCTTTCCGCGAGTTATCGTTCGCGGTGGTTCCGTGACCGGCGATGAACAGAGACGTGTCTTTTGGTTTGGGCGCACGCGGGAAAGGAAACTGCTCCACGATTTCCCTAGCTCGCCCAAGCAGGGCATTGGTCATGCTTTCATGCGTGCCGATGGGGTGACAGTAATATAAGGTTTGTGCGCCGCGTTTTTGGATGCGGTTGAAATCAGGTTCTCCTTTTTGGCGAAGACCGAGTTTTTCGGGAATGGCCTCTTCGCTGAAGTAGCCTTCACTGATGAGAAGCGGAACGACAAATATTCGCGAGTTGGAAATCCCACTTACGACCACATCGACCAACGGTTGTTCTTTCCAAAATGCTGGCAGGACTTGTGCGAATATTTTGCGCCGACGTAACTTCTCGACGTGCTGACGCACGGGCGCGGCCGATTCGATGTTCACAGTGGAACCGTGACCAACAATCACGAGCGAAGCATCTAAAAACAGTTCAGGCACGACGGTCACAATTAAGATGTAAGAGCGCGGAATTAAGAAGTCAAAACGCCTCGGCGCTGGGTGATTAAAACACGATTTTAATCACACCTTTGATGCGGGCCTATTCTCTCGACTGCGTGATTAACGCTGCTGGGCTAATAACAAATGTACGCAGAGCGTGCGATTTGGTTTGGGCCTTTTGGATCGCGCTAGGCGCTGAAGCTTTCGCCGCAGGAACACGTGCTGGCAGCATTCGGATTTTTGACTTTGAAACCGCCGTCCTGCAGTGCGTCGACGTAGTCCAACTCGCTGCCGGTGACGTAAAGCGCGCTCTTGGGATCCACCACCACTTTGATACCGCCGCTCTCGACCAGAATGTCGCGATTGGCCGGTTGATCCTGGAGGTCCATTTTATATTGCAACCCCGAACAACCTCCGCCGATAACTGCGACCCGCAGCACGCCGCCCGGACGTCCTTGTCGTTGCAACAATGATCCAACTTTTTTGGCTGCGCTGTCGCTCACCTTGATCAAGCGTTCGTCACCGACGCGAAAAGTCGGTTGAGCGCTTTTGGTGGAACTGTTCGGAACAGGCGCAATCATTACGCTTAAAGTATCGTTTGGGAGAGCTTAACGTCAATGCTGACAGGTGCTGCCTATGCCGGTTGCACTTCGACTTCGGTGTGCGTTTCCGGCGCGAGCGCTGGTTGGGAACTGTGGCGCAGTCGTTGCGCTTTCGCCTGGCGGCGCCACGTCTCGATGCGAGCGGTAAGCGCAAGCACTAACAGCCACAGCATGAGATTTCGTGGTTGGACAAGAACTCGTTCTAGAATGCTTTGTAGATAGTTGCACGAACAACCGACGCCGATACCAATGCTGACGACACCGAGAAAATGGTTCCTGAAGAAAATTGCCGCACGGGCATTCAGGAACAGGAAGTAGATGATGAGAATCAGATAACTGATGTAACCTGGATAACCCGTCTCGGATAGCAGGAGATAGTAATGGCTCTCGACGATTCCCTTCGATGTGTCCACTTCTTTGAACTCATTGTGGTCTTTGAAATATTGATCAATCAGGCTGCCGTAGGGATAAGGCGGGTTGATGAGCACGCCGAAATTATTCCAGCCACCGCCGAGAGGATAATCGCGCAGCATTTCGCGCGACGCGATGTTGAGCATGCGGCGCGTTTCAGAGCTGTCGGCATTGTAGGTGTCGTTGAAACGATTGATGATTGTTTGCAACGATGCGGCGATACCGACGCAGACAACGGCGGCCAAGCTCACAACGACCAACAGCCGGCGAATTGTAATTTTGTCCGCCAATCCGATCCCCATCACAACAACCGTCCCGATCGCAAAAGCAACCAATCCACCGCGTGACAAAGTGCATTCGACAATCCATGCCGCTGCGCAAAATCCCACTAAATACAGTGTGGAACGTTTTTGTTTTGGCCCCGCCGCGGCGCTCAGCAGAACGACGCCGATCAGGATAGAATACATCGACAAGGGGTTTTGGTGCTCGAATGTGCCGATGACCTGGTAGAGGTGATCGGCATATTTCAACTTCAGGCAGACGATCAGTTCCCAAAACAGGATGAAACAAAACGTTGTGAGGAACCAGCGAACGCGTTCGGTGTTTTGCAAATAATTGTATGCCGCGACAAAGATCACGATGACTTCGGCTGCTTTTACCGCGGCCATGCAGACGTATTCCGGATGCGGTGCGTTGATGATTGATACAAAACTCAAGCAAATGTAGACGACGTATAGAATCAGGCCGGGCGGCAGCAAACGAAACCGTCGTGGCGATTCGAGAAAATTCGCAACGATCAACGCGCCTGCGAGTGCCTCGTTGAAATAGAAGTGATAGCCACGCGCAGTGCCGCGATAGAACGGATGAAAATCGATCGTCAGACCCCATTCTGATGGTCCGAAAAAACCCGAGATCGTCATGAAACACATGACGAAAAACACCCAGTCCTGAATTTTCGTTCGTCCTCTGATCAGCACGCCGAACAACGGCGCAAAAATAAAGTAAGCGAAGAACAGGACACAAAGCTTGATTAGGTCAACAGTATCCAAACCGCTCAATGTTAAGCTGGATTTACCGCAATGAAATCAGGGCAACCTGCGAAGAATGCTTAAGTGTCGGCATGAGACCATTGAGGCAATGCACGCATCGAAGAAACAGCGACTGACCCGATGGTCAATTAACAGTGTTCCGCGCTTAATGGGATGACACATTCGGTGCCCGATTTTGGGTTTTAAAGGTTGTCATGATGCAAGTCGCTCACGTATTGCGAAAATACGATCCCCGCGAATGGGGCGGAACAGAAACAGCGGTAAAACGGCTTTGCGACGGCTTGCGCGTCCACGAGGTCAAATCAATCGCGTATGCGCCGCGTCTTTCGGGCGTGGTTCGTAGCGATCCGCTCGGTGCTGCCGGTCATCGCGTCGAAAGGTTCAAAGCCATTGTTCCAGTTTGGGGAATCGGTGCGGAACAACGGCGCGCTCTCGTTGCGATGGGTGGGAACCTGATTTCACTCGATCTCATCTGGCAATTGGCGCGCGAGGCGAATATCGATTTGATTCACGCGCACACCCAGAATCGTCTCGGCGGAACGGCCCTGACGATCGCGCGTGCTCGTAATATTCCGCTCGTCGCGTCAATCCATGGCGGAGTGCTCGATTTGCCGGCAACGGCGAAGGCGCATCTTGCTGAACCGTTGCGCGGCGGTTTTGAATGGGGAAAATTTCTTGGAGCATTGTTGCGCTCACGAAAGGTGCTCGAGCAGGCCGAC
Organism: uncultured Verrucomicrobiae bacterium; assembly: GCA_963702845.1. Lineage (GTDB taxonomy): Bacteria > Verrucomicrobiota > Verrucomicrobiia > Limisphaerales > Palsa-1400 > JAICXV01. The sequence goes on from OY969763.1 coordinate 5,801,729, forward strand.
GCGATTTTGACCTGCAATCGCAATGAAGCGCGATTGCTACAGGAGAAGTATCCAAATCAACGCGTGATCGTCCAGCCGCACGGGATTCCAGCCGACGATTACGCGCATGATCATCGCGCGGATGCGCTGGCGGCATTTCCGGGAATCGTCGGCAAACGCGCGTTGTTGATGGTCGGTCGCATCGACACAGTCAAGAACCAGAGTTGGGTGGTCGAGCAGGCGCCGTGTATTTTCCAACGTTATCCGGACACAGTTTTGGTCATGGCTGGCGCTAGCACCGACGACGCTTATCTCGCAAGTATTCGAGCACAGATTCAGAGGCTCGGTTTGCAGAATAACATCATCATGACCGGTGGCCTGCCACCGCAGGATCGGCGGTTGATTGGATTGTTTCAGCAGGCAGTGGCGCTGGTGTTGCCGTCGATCTCGGAACCGTTTGGTTTGGTGATTTTGGAAGCGTGGGCCTCCGGTACACCGGTGATTTCGAGTCGCACATCAGGGGGCAGCGAGCTGATTCAACACGGCGAGAACGGTTGGTTGTTCGACCTTTCTGATCCAATCGGCTTTCACGAATCGCTGCATGAGGCGCTGACCAAACCTCAGGCGACGAAGCGCGCAGGGGAACTTGGCCGCGAGCGAGTGCGCGCACAATATGACTCGGTCGTAGTCGCGGCCCAGGTGAAATGCTTGTATGAGGAGCTAATCGAACGGAAGCGCGGAGCGCGTCTTGCGCCGAGGCTTCAGGAGGGGCGGGCATGAAATATGTGATCATTCGAGATGATGACACCAACGCGTTGATGCCGGTCGAATATCTGGAACGGCTCTACCGGCCATTTATTCAGCGTAACCTGCCGATAAACCTTGCCGTCATTCCGAACGTTTCAACCAAGGCGAGCTACGCCCCCGGCAGACTGGAAAAATTCTTGCTTGCTTATCGCGGACAAGAAAACGGCTGCGTCCCGATCGGCACCAATGCCGAGTTGCTTCGTTATTTGCGCTGCTTCCCGCAATACAATTTCGTCCAGCACGGTTCTCGTCATGAATTCGTCGGCGACCATTACGAGTTCGATCACGAAGACCGCGCTGAAATTGCGAAACGGCTCGACGAAGGAATCCAGTTTTTCGAACAGGCGGGACTTGGACGGCCGCGGGGGTTTGTCGCGCCGTATGACCAACTCTCGCGTGTCAGCATGGAAGAAGTTGCGAAACGATTCGAAGTTATTTCAACCGGATGGTTTGAATTGGGCCGCATTCCACCGTCCTGGTGGCCGAAGTACGCATTGAAAAAAATGCGCCATTCGCCGCACTGGCGCGTCGGACGCACCGCTTTGCTTTCCCATCCCGGCTGCCATTTGTCGTATCACCGCTCCTACAGTTTGATGCTGCAGGAAATCGAACGCAGCATCGCGAGCCGCAGGCTCACCGTGCTGGTGACCCATTGGTGGGAATATTTCCGCGACGGCAGGCCTGATGACGCATTCATCGATGTGCTGCATCGCACCGCCGACTATCTCGCCAGTCGCAAAGATTTGAAAGTTGTCTCCTTCAACGACGTTGCAGACAGAAAGGTCGCACTCAACTGAACGCCGAAACGAACTATGAAAACCGAAATACTTGAAATTTTGCGCTGCCCGCAATGCAATTCCAAATTTACCGCACGCGTTGATCAACGCACGGGGGACGAGATCCGCAACGGGCAACTCGTCTGCAATGGTCACTCCCAACTGGGCGGCGGAATGCTTCGCCACCACTACGACATTGAAGATGGCATCATTCGTTTTTGCCAGGGCTTCGGCGCTGAAATCGTGCAAAAGGAAATCGAATACGAGAACACGACCTATCACGGCAGCGATCGTTTGACCGATCCACAAATCATCGCCGGCTTTCCAGACACTTTGACGGAGTTGTGGCCCCACACCGCTCACTTCGGCCCGGACTTCCGCGTGTTGATTGACAGCATCAACGTGCGTCCTGGCGACTGGGTGCTCGACATCGGCACTGGTCCCTGTTGGAGCAGTCGCCTGCTTGCACAACGGGGCGCTCGCGTTATCGCTCTCGATGTTAACGAAGCCAATTTCTATGGCCTGAAAACGTCGGATATTTTGTTTTCCGCACACAATGTCTATTTCGAGCGCGTTCTGGAAAGCATGACGCATCTGCCGTTTTCCGACAGCAGCATCGATCGAATCACCTTCAATGCATCCTTCCATCACACGCCCGACCATGACCGCACGTTGTCGGAATGTTTCCGCGTTTTGAAACCGGATGGGATCATCGCAATGGTGAACGAAGAATTTGGTTCGCTTCGGCAACGTTTGTTTTGCCCTGAATCGACCAGCGACACTGGTTCACATCATCGCATCGAATATGCTGACTTCGACCGTTCGGTGAAGGATGCCGGTTTTGAGGCAAAATTTTACGTCGCTGAACACGTTCGCAAAAAACTCAATAACAAGTTCTCCGTTGTCGGCGATATGGTCGTGCACGCCATAGAGAGTGTGCCGTTGGCGCTGAAACAATTGAATTCGGCCCTGATCATTCTGACGAAGCAACCGGCCAAGCGCAGCTATGCTGTGCCGATCCAGTCGTTGCAAATCGAAAATGAGCCGGTGTCGATGGGAGCTTTGCAAAGTCACGCATGATAAAAGCAGTTCAACCAAGTCCGTCCGTTTTGTCGTTTCGCGCCCTGCGCGATGTCACTGGTCCGTCTCTCGGGCGTAATCAGTCCGCGCCCGCGGCGCCACCCGGTGTAGACGATGGCACGCAAAGCAAAGCGAGCGACTTCGAAGAGGTGAAGTCGACCGTCGCCGCGCCGATCCTCATCCTCGGGGTGCCATTCGACAATGTCACCACCGCACAAACCGTGTCGGTGATCGAAGACATGGTTGAATCGCGCAAGCCGAACCATCTGGTCACCGCGAATGTCGACTTCCTCGTTCAATCGCTGCACGACGTCGAACTGCACCGCATCCTCACCGATGCGCAGTTGGTGTTGTGCGATGGAATGCCGTTGGTTTGGGCCTCGAGATTGCTGGGCAATCCGTTGCCGGAACGCGTTGCCGGTTCCGACCTCGTGCCGCTGCTAATCGAGACGGCCGTACGTAAACAATTTCGGTTGTTCTTTTTAGGCGGAAGTTCTGAAACCGCTGCGCAAGCGGTCGCAAACCTTAAGCAAAAACATCCGCAGGTTGTCATCGCAGGACATTACTCGCCGCCGATAGGCAACTTGTTCGAGATGGATCACGCGGAAATTTGTCGCCGGATCCGGCAAGCGAAACCGGATTTGCTGTTCGTGTCGTTTGGGTGTCCGAAACAGGAAAAGTGGATTGCGATGCACTATCGCGATCTCGGCGTTCCGGTTTCGGTCGGTGTCGGCGCAACCATCGACTTTCTCGCCGGCAAAGTATTGCGCGCGCCGCGTTGGATGCGTGCGACAGGCGCGGAATGGTTGTTCCGCCTCGCACAAGAACCGCGCCGGCTGTTCAAGCGTTACATGCGCGGCCTTTGGATTTTCGGCTGGGCGATCGCGCTCCAATGGTGGCGCATGCAATTACGCGGTGTCGCGAGCCGATCCGCGCCACGCGTCAATCCGGTGCAGAACAAAAAGCAATGGCAACACATTGTTTTCCCGAAACGCGTCGACGGCGAGGCTGTTCGCCAATACTCGTTGCTATGCGCTAACGCTCTGGCCTCGTCGCAAACCTGCCTGCTTGATCTGGAACGTGTGCGCTTTATCGACAGCACGGGCATGGGCCTGCTCGTGCGATTACAACGGCAAGCTCGCATTGCTCGACGCAAAATTATTCTGCTGGCGCCGAGTTCCGCGGTGCGATCTGCCTTGCGGCTGATGAAGGTGGATAAGTTTTTCACGGTCGCTAACGATCAGGCGTGTGCGAAACAAATGATCGATGCGAACCACTTTGACGGCCCCGTCCTGGTTCAGCCGAACTATTTTCCTTCAAAGCCGTCGATCTTCTGGCAAGGCGAGATTACCTCGCGCAACGTGGACGAAGTCTGGAAATCAACCGAGGGCGAATTGTTGTTGCGTTCGAACCGTGATCGTCGTTGTTTCATTGATATCTCGGGTTTGCATTTTATCGACACAGCCGGCGCCGGGATGATGTTGCGCGTTAAGAAAACCGCGCAACAACAAGGCGTAGACCTGGTGTTCACCGGTATCCGGCCGGCTGTGCGCAACGTTCTCGAATTATCGAAAGTCGATTCTTTGATTGTCGGTGGAGGCATGGCGTGAAGATTGGAATATCGACGTCGGTTGTGGCTCGCGGACGAAGCGGCATCGGCCAATACGTGTTCGGGCTCGTGCGCGCGTTGCTCGATCAACCCAGCGGACACGAATACGTCCTCTTCGTGCTGGAGGATGATCTCAATCTTTTTAACTTTGTGGATGGTCGCGCCAAAATCGTGACAGTCTCGGAACGCTATCGTTCTCCGATTAGGAACATCCTTTGGCATCAAATCCGATTGCCGCGACTGGTGCGCGAGCTTGGGATCAATGTCATCCACGTGCCATCCTATCGTCGTCTACTCTGGACAAGGTCATGTGCACGGGTCGGCACCGTTCACGATCTCGCGGCCTTCGAGGTCAAAGGAAAGTATGATTGGGCACGCATGTTTTACGGTCGCGTGGTCGCACGGTCTTTAGTCTGGCGTCAGGACAAAATCATTGCCATCAGCAATACGACGGCGACTGATATGCAGAAATATTTCGGTCTGCCGAAAGACCAAATTTCAGTGATACACAATGGCCTCGATCATTGCCGCTTCTTCCCATCCGAGCCGAGCCGGTTTGCCCATGAAGAGCGTTGTTTCCTCTACGTTTCGCGGTTGGAGCATCCGGCAAAAAATCATTGGCGATTGATAGAAGCGTTTAACCAATTCAAAGAAGGGACGCAGTCGAATTGGAAACTGGTGCTGGCCGGCGGCGATTGGCACGGAGCGGAAGTGATTCACCGAGCGGCGAAGGAATCGCCATTCGCTGATGACATTCACATGCTCGGCTTTGTCGCCGACGAAGACCTGGCCCACCTTTATCGCGCCGCAGACGTGTTCATCTATCCGTCGCTTTACGAAGGATTCGGCATGCCTCCGATTGAGGCGATGGCGTGTGGTTGCCCTGTGATCGTTTCGCCCCGTGGCGCTTTGGCGGAAGTGGTTGGTGACGCTGGTTACATCGTCAATCCCGAACAAATCGATTCCATCCGCCTCGCAATGCAACGCGTCGCGACAGACGATGGTGCGCGCGCGCGGTTGCGCAAAGCTGGTTTGGAACGCGCAACCCAATTCGACTGGCATCGCACTGCGACGGAAACTTTGCGCGTGTATGAGAATGCCCATCGCGAACGCACGACAGAACTTTCTCGCCGTTCGTGGATCGAACCTGAATTTCCAAACGGAATGCCGGAGCCGAACCTCAAGCGCGTCCCGACCGATTAGGCCCGGCCACCTTAATGACTCTTCAAGGAGTAACTTGTCGGCAAGCTTTGTGTCGTGTGCCCCGCCGAATCGGTGGCCGTGGCAACGAACGTGTTCACGCCAGGCACGAGCGTGACGCGAGTTATCCAAGATTTCAAATTTGGAGTAGTCCCGCTCAGTGCAGCGATATTCGTTAAGAACGCGTTTGTCGGAAACGTGCGGATGAGCGTCACGTTGGTAATAAGCCCGTGATCGTAAGCGCGTCCCATCACATCCAACTGAGTTGCTACATTGGTTTCGCCCAGCACGAACACTCTGTTGGTAAATGAAGTCCCTTTCATTGGACGAAGTATTGCGAGGGTCGGAAAATCTGTGTCGGGAATGATCGAGAGATTTCCCCTCGTCAACGCTGTCATCGCTGTGCTGCCATATGCACCCGTGACCACACACTGGAAATGGCCACTGTCACGTGTCTGGACATTCGTTCTCGTCAGCGTGATCGAAGTTGCGCCATCGATTGGCGTGCCCTCGAAGTTCCACTGATAGGTCAACGGCGCTGTCCCAGCCGCGACCGCTCGAAAGCTGACGTTGTTTCCCGCGATCCTCGTCAGGTTCACCGGCTGAACCGTAAAGTGCGGCGCGGTGTAGAGTACCACTTTTGCGGTTTTGCTCGTGACGACATTCGGCGGATGAAACGAATCCGAGACTACAACGTAGTAACCCGGCGGCTGCGTGGTCACCGTTCGTTGCAAAAGAAAAGTATCATTTGTTTGGTTAGCCAATTTGGTCCCGGACAATCCATTGTTGCGAGTCGAATACCACTGATAGTGAAAAGGCGCTGTTCCGCCTGATGCCAAAACGCTGAAAGTCGCATTTGCCCAAAATGCTGTTGGTCGATCAATCGGTTGCGCTTCGATCGTGAGCGGTCGCGCGACGGTAAAGCGAAACACGAGTTGGCCTGTGGCCCCGGAATAGCCGCCAGCTTCGTAATAGTAGGTCACGCCGGCGTTCACGAAATGGCTGAGTTGCGAGGCTAGATTCCCGCCGCCATCATCATCGCAATCAATCGGTGTCAAAGCGCCGCAACTCCCCGAATAAACCGCGAGCACAGTATCGAAGCCACTGCCGATTGTATCGACAGTAACGAAACCGTCAGTCGGCGCTGTCCAGGAATACCAAACCGCATTGCCAAAAAAACTGACACAGCTCGGATGAACATCTCCGGTGCTCGTCGCAAACAAAGTCGATTGCACGTTCGTGTAGGTTGCGCCGCTGATGGGGGTGGCGTTAGCGCAGTCATTGTTGGGCGGGCGACCGTAGACAATCAGGACCGCATTCGAGCTCGTGGCCGTGCCGGCTGAATTCGCAACAACCACGTTATATGTGCCGGAATCTGAGGGCGTGACCTTGTTCAGTGTTAACGTCGCGCCCGTAGCGCCACCAATCGTCCCGTTGTTAAAGGTCCATTGATAATGAAGCTTGGCGAGACCTTGCGCCGATGCCGAGAACGTCACAGCATCATTTTGATTGGCAGTTTGACTCTTGGGTTGGAGAGCGATGACCGGTGCGCCAAGAACATTCAACGTAAAATCGCGCGTTTGGCCGACGCCATTGTTGATGTTAGTGAAAGCAACAGTTGCAGTGTAGGTTCCGGCAGAAAGCGTGTAAGCGATCGAATTGAGGCTGACGTCCACTCCGCTCGCCGTCGCGCCCGCCAACGTGCCTGCTACAGTTGAAATGGATAGCCACGAAGCATCGTTGAAGGCCTGCCAATTAACAGTTGTGTCGCCGGAGTTTGTTACTGTGAACGTAACGTGCGTCACATCAAACGGACCTCCTACGCCGCCGTTCGCGGTAAAACCCGTCGTTGGTGAGATACGCAATACATCGGTGGGCCCGGCCATCGCGTCGATAAAAGCGCTACCATTGGGCGTGCCCCAGCCTGTGCAAAGGTCATAACCGGGCACTGCATAAAAAGCGTTCGGACTGCTGCCGCTCGTATTATTGCCCGCCGTGACGTCGTGAAAAGCGCTCGTGTAGCTGGCACCTTTACCAATCGTGTAAATGGCCGGATTGATGAATCCAACCGGCGAATGTGAATTAGCCGTCGCTTGCTCATTGATCAACGCGGTCAGTCCGGCCCAAAGTGGCGCGGCGCAACTCGTCCCGCCGAAAACATCTGATGAACCGTGGTCATACGTGACGTAAACGTTGTCACCGGTGAGCGCGACATCCGGAAGATTGCGGAAGCTCGTCGAGCCACCGTTTTTATTCATGCTGATGCCCTGTTGATATGCGGGTAACGGGTAAGTATCGCTGACACCGCCACTGCTTCCAGTGCCGCCGCCCCAGTTCCAAACCGATTCCGAAACATACGCCCCACTCGAAGTTGTCGTCAGTGTCGTTCCGCCGACTTGAACAATGTTCGTGCTCTCCGACGGAAAGTCGATCGCGCCGGTAAACGCGTCGTTGTCGCCGCTCGCATTAAAAAAGGTCTGACCTTGCGCCGCCATTTGTTTGAAAATTTGTTCCGACGACGGATCAGGCGGACCGCCGCCCCACGAGCAACTGAGTTGTTTGGCGAGATTGTCATTCGCCATTTTGCTCAGCAAATCCGGCCACGGACTCGGGTTTGGCGCTTCGTAAACATAAATCCGCGAAAGCCCCGGCGCCATCGCAACCGTCATTTCGATATCCAAACAGACTTCCCCGTTGCCATCGCTCGGCGTGGTAACGCCGCCATCAACCGGGACGACCGTTAGCGGCACATGCGACAAACCAGCTTGGTTTTCGTAGGCGTTGATATCAGTTTGCCAAAAGCCGTCGAATTGCAACAAAGCGACTGATTGACCGGCACCAGTGAGGGTCGTTCCAGGCACGTAAGCTTTGCGGAAATCATTCGCCCAATACGAACCGCCCGGGCCTGAGCCCGTGTGCGGGGTAACCGAAGGCGTCATATTCCCCTCCCTGTGATATTTCGGATGCGGCAATGAATAGTTATTTAAACCGCTGACGTGCAGCACAGGAATATTGGCGTCAATGCTCGGTTCGGTATCGGGCGCAAAAAACGTGCGAGCCTCTTTCGGGTGATTGTAGACATGCAACTTAACGCCGAACGCTTGCTCGACATCGCCCGCGCTTCCCTCAACATCCAGCACAAGCCGGTTCCCATGCAAATACGTGACGTGCAGGTGATGCGCTTTGGCGAACGTTTTAACTGATTCGTAATCTTCCTTGGTCGGCCCGAACTTTTCCGCGAACTGTTCCGGCGTAAGGAATTTGTGATAATTCGGGCTCGTTGGATCCTGAAGGCTCTCGATGAACGCATTTAGCTTGTTCTCATCCGGCAATGGAACACCGATCGCAAGTCGCATCGATTGACGCGCATCGAGGCGCGAAATCGCGCGTAAACGCGCCACCGCAGCGGGCACATGTTGCTGCAACGTTTTAGTGCCAGCCGTTGCGATTGGTGCGTCGCTTAGCAACGCCAGACCAATGATCCACACAAAGAGAGTGGACGGCTTCAAATGACTTTTCCGCATTCAGTTCCGGAGGCTGCTCAACTTGGACAATAGATGCCGATTATGATGCCGAAATCACCCTCGCAGGTCAACGTTAATACCCTGCGGCGTGATATGTTGACTGTCGTCGGGTAAGTGGGTAACGAGGAGCGGTTTAAGTGACTAATAATCAACTCAACGCAGGTTCTGACGTGCAACGCACGCGTGTATTGGTTGTTGGCGGCGGAGCCGCAGGTTTTTTCGCGGCCATCACTTGCGCTGAGGCCAATCCCGATTCTCACGTCATTCTCCTCGAGAAAACTGCTCACTTCTTGTCCAAGGTGCGCATCTCCGGCGGAGGTCGCTGCAACGTGACCAATCGAACCTCCGAGCCGAAAGAACTTAGTCAAAATTATCCACGTGGACGGTCCGCTCTGGTCGGTCCATTTCACACGTTCACTTCGCAGAACACCACTGAATGGTTCGAGTCACGTGGAGTGAAGCTGAAAGTCGAACCCGATGGCCGTGTCTTCCCGATAAGCGATTCTTCGCAGACAATCATCGATTGTTTAATGCAAGCGGCCAACCGAGCAGGCGTTGAACTGAAAACGGACCTCGGAGTTCAGTCGGCCAAACGACTCGAAGACGGATTTGAACTGTCACTGTCCAACGGCGAAGTCATGTGCTGCGAAAAACTAATGCTCGCCACCGGTGGTTCCCGCACACCAGCCGCCGGGCAACTCGCCGTTTCGCTCGGGCACACCTTGGAAACACCGGTGCCGTCCCTGTTCACATTTCATGTCGGCGTGCCGTGGTTGCGCGACCTGGCGGGAATTTCCGTCCCTCTGGTGCAAGTAACAGTGCCCGCGGTGAAATTAAAAGAGCAAGGTCCAGTGCTGATCACGCACTCCGGATTGAGCGGCCCTGCGATTTTGCGATTGTCGGCGTGGGGAGCGCGTGCATTACACGGCCTCGGTTACAAATTCTCGCTGCAAGTGAATTGGTTGCCGCAACTCAACGAGGGTTCATTGACGCAACAGTTCGAGACCCAAAGAAACAGTTCTCCATCGCGGCTTGTGGTCAACTCACCCATCGCGCCGCTCGCCAGCCGTTTGTGGGAAGCCCTCGTGTTGACGTCGGAAATTCCGCGCGAGACGCGTTGGGCGGACTTATCGAGCGCGTCGCGCCATCGCCTTATTCAACAACTCACGCGCATGGAGTTACCCGTTACCGGCAAAAGCTTGAACGCCGATGAATTCGTCACCTGTGGTGGAGTGCGCCTGAGCGAAGTGAATTTCAAAACCATGGAAAGCAAAGTTTGCCCTGGCCTCTATTTCGGCGGCGAAGTTCTCGACATCGACGGCATCACTGGCGGATTCAATTTCCAATCAGCATGGACCACGGGATGGCTCGCCGGAAAAGCCATGGCCGAAAAAAGTTGAGGCAGTGGCCGAGATGCCCTTGACTCAACGACGCTATGCCAGAAACGAACGCGAACCTTTCAGCGGTTCCCACCCGGGTTGGTTACGATCGATGGTCAGAGTTTTACGATGCTGACCAAAATCCTTTGGTGTTGTTGGAGAATCTGCATTTTCCAAAGTTGCTCGGCGAGGTGAATGGACTGGATGTTGCCGATATTGGCTGTGGCACGGGACGGCATGCGCTGAGGTTGGCGGAGCTGGGGGCGCGCGTGACCGCAATGGATTTTTCCGCAGGAATGCTTCAACACGCAAAAGACAAGGCCGCGGGCAAGCCCATCCGTTTTGTGGAGCACGATTTGAGCAAGCGGTTGCCTCTGGCCGATGCGTCGTTTGACCGCGTCATCTGTTGTTTGGTGCTCGATCACATCGGGAACCTCGAAAACTTCTTTTGTGAATTGCGAAGGGATCTGCAAACCTGATGGCTTCATTGCGCTTTCCGGGATGCATCCGGCAATGTCTTTGCGCGGGGTCCAGGCGCGATTCACCGATCCTGCTTCGGGCAACAAAGTTCTGCTCGCCAGCGAGGAGCATCGGTTTTCGGATTATGTCAACGCGGTGGTGAACGCGGGATTGCGCATTGATCATATCAGCGAACATTGCGGGGACGCTGCCTTGTCGGCACGTTGCGAGAGAGCGCAAAAGTATGAAGGATGGCCGATCTTGATATTGATGAAGTTGGGGCTGTAAAGGGCTTTTCAAGAGAGCGCACGGGAGCAGTGCGTCTCCTTTCTAATTTCATTTGACAGAACTTGCGTATCGCTTAGCAATTAACGATTGTAGGAAGAGATGCAAAAGGCGTTCACCCTTTCGCAATTTCGGGGGCAGGTCATTAGATCGGCTGTGCTACGTTGTTTTCACCTGATAAGCGTAGCTTACGGTAAAAGGGTGATGTTCTTTTCAGTCTAATGTCATGAGCGCGAAACCTGTTCTCTTTAATAACACTGTGTTGCGGGATGGTCATCAATCGATGGCTGCTACGCGAATGTCCACTGCGCAGATGCTTCCCGCTGCGCCAATCCTCGACGAAATGGGCTTCCACGGGCTCGAAACCTGGGGCGGAGCCACCATCGATGCCTGTCTCCGCTATCTCGGCGAAAATCCGTTCGACCGGCTCCGCACGTTAAAACGCGTCGCGCCGAAAACGCCCCAATTGATGTTGTTGCGCGGACAAAATATCGTGCAGTACGCCAGTTTCTCGGACGACGTGGTCGAGGCGTTCGTTCGTTGCATGTGCAAAAACGGCATGGACATCATCCGTATTTTTGACGCGCTGAATGATTTGCGAAATTTGCAAACCGCGATCAAATCGGTGAAGGCTTGCGGCAAACACGCGCGCGGCGAGCTTTGTTACACCATCAGCCCGGTGCACACGGTTGAGAACTTTGTCGCGATGGGCGTCGAGTTGGAAAAAATGGGGTGCGACTCGATCGGCATCAAAGACATGTCGGGCATTCTTTTGCCGCAGATTGCGCATCGGCTTGTCAAAGACTTGAAGCGAAAGGTGAAGGTTCCGATCACACTGCACACGCACGACACGGCAGGTGTCGGCGCGGCTTCTTATTTGGCTGCAATCGATGCCGGTGTGGATTGCGTGGAAGTTTCGATCGTGCCGTTCGCCAATGGGACTTCGCAGCCTGATACCGCGCGCATGTTGTCGCTATTGGAAGGGCATCCGCGTTGTCCAAAATTTGACATGGCGAAGCTGGCGCAGTTGCGCGCCTACTTCGAAGGCGTTTACAAAGAGCTTTCGCAATTCACGAGTCCAGCCAACGAACGGGTCGACAGCGATATTCTGACTTATCAGGTGCCGGGCGGCATGCTCTCAAATTTCCGCAATCAGCTGAAAGAGCAGGGCATGACCGACAAATTCGATGCGGTCTTGAAGGAAATTCCCGTGGTGCGCGAGGCGCTTGGTTGGATTCCGCTCGTCACGCCGACGTCCCAGATCGTCGGCACGCAAGCGATGATGAACGTGAAGTTCGGTCGCTGGAAAATGATTTGTCAACCCGCTCAGGACATTGTTCTCGGCAAATATGGCAAGCCACCCGGACCAATCGCGCCGGATGTGTTGGCGCAAGTCGAGAAACAATCGGGCAAGAAGCCGATGAAAGAACGTCCCGCGGATATACTCGAACCCGGCATGCCGAAATACCGCAAGCAATGCGCCGACAAAGGGCTGCCGACGGATGATGAAACTGTCGTGCTGTTCGCGATGTTCCCGCAGCAGGTCGAGGAGTTAGTTAAAGGCAAACCGGCCGGCGTGGCGAAACCCGTTGCTCCCGCTGCCGCCAAACCGGCAGCAAAACCAGTAGCGGCTGCGGCCGCTCCTGCATCGACCGCGACCACTAGTTCCAGCGTTGCGCGGCATATCTACGTCACGGTCGAAGGGACGCGCCACGACGTGACCGTCGAACAACTTTAAAAAAACGCTTTGTATGAGTAATACAGCAACTAACGGATTACTGTCGGAATTTCCGGCCGTGTCATATGAGGACTGGCGCAAGCTGGTTGAAGCTGAACTCAAAGGCGCGCCGTTCCTCAAGAAGATGTTCACCTCTACGCCGGAAGGCATCACGCTCCGGCCGATCTATCGCCGCGATGACATCGCCGAAATGCCCCATGTCTATTCGATGCCCGGCTTCGCGCCTTTTGTGCGCGGCTCAAATGCGAGCGGGATGGTCGGGCGCCCGTGGAAAGTTTCGCAGGAACTGACCTTTTCAAGCCCAACCGAATTCAACCACGCCGCACGCAATTCAATCAGCCGCGGCCTAAACGCCCTCAACATCGTGCTCGATAAAGCGACGCGCGATGGTAACGACCCGGATTGGGCGAAACCCGAAGACGTTGGTTTTGGCGGCCTGTCGATTGCGACGGTCAACGACCTCGATCGCGCTCTCGATGGAATTGATCTCGAGAAAACGTCTCTGCTGATTCGCTCCGGTGCGTCGGCCATGCCGATCGCTGCGTTATTGGTCGCTCTCACCCGCAAACGAAAGAAAACGCTTACCGCACTACGCGGCTGTATTGAGATGGACCCGCTCGGCGTGTTATCGCACGAAGGCAAACTGCCGCAATCCATGCAAGGCGCTTACGATGAAATGGCGGCGTTGACGCAATGGTCCGCCGAACGCGCGCCACATTTGCAGACAATGTGCGTGCATGGCCGTGCCTGGCATGAGTCGGGCGCGAGCGCGGTGCAGGAGTTGGCGTTCGTTCTTGCGATGGGCGTTGAATACTTGCGCGAGATGAACAATCGCGGCCTCGACGTGAACGTCGTTGCCCCGCGAACGCGCTTCGCCATCACCGTTGGCGAGAACTTCTTCATGGAAATTGCCAAGCTGCGCGCCTTGCGAATGTTGTGGTCGCGCGCAGTGCAAACGCTTGGTGGCAGTCCCGAATCGCAACGGCTCAGCTTGCACGTGCGCACCTCCCTTTGGAACAAAACGACTCACGATCCCTACAACAATTTGCTGCGAACAACAGTCGAGGCGTTAGCTGGCGTGCTCGGCGGGTGCGACTCCATGCAGGTCGGCGCGTTCGACGAAGTCGTGCGACAACCGGACGATTTCAGCCGCCGCATCGCACGTAACACTCAGCTTGTGTTGCAGCAGGAATGTCATCTTGAACACGTCATCGATCCGATTGGCGGCTCATGGTTCGTCGAGAATTTAACCGCCGAACTCGGCAAACTCGCCTGGGCGCTATTTCAGGAAGTCTGGAAAATGGGCGGCATGGAAGTGGCCTTGCGCGCCGGTTATCCGCAAAAGGAAAGTCGCGAAAGTCGCGGCGGATAAGTTGAAAGCAGTCGACCAGTCGCAAGGCTTCGATCGTTGGCGTCAATCAATACGCCAATCCAAAAGAAAAACCGCTCGATCGGCCTCCACTTGGATCCGAACGTTTTCTACAAACGCCGCGTCAATCAAGTGATCGCCCATCGCACTTCGATGGAAACAGATTCCAGCGAAGTCGTGCTGGAGAAATTGACTGCCGTGGTGGAGAAGCGTGGAGCGCTGCGATTCGAGGCCTGCCTCGAAGCTGTCATTGCAGGTGCGACCATCGGTGAAATCACACGCGCTTTGCGGATTCACGAAAGCCCGTGCCAACCGATTACCCCCGTTTGCATTACGCGCGCAGCGGCCTCTTACGAAAAGCTACGAGAGGAGATGGATGCCTATACCGCTCGCGCAGGTTGCCCGGCGCAGGTCTTCCTCTGCAACATGGGCTCGCTCAAAGAGCACAAGGCGCGTGCCGATTTTTCGCGCGGGTTCTTTTCTGCCGGCGGATACGACGTGGTTTCGCCTAATGGGTTTTCCAACGCGACCGATGCCGCCAACGCATTTGCAGAAACAGCGGCACGCATCGCGGTGATTTGTTCAACCGACGACAAATATCCAGCGCTTGTTCCCGACATTGTTAAAGCGCTACGCGCAAAGCGGCCCGATGTTTTTGTCGTGCTTGCTGGTTATCCGCAAGACCAGGTCGCAGCGCACAAGGCCGCTGACGTGAACGAATTTATTCACCTTCGCTGCGACGCCGTCGCAGTGCTCAAAAAGTGTCATAAAGAAGCAGGAGTTGAGCGATGAAACCGTTTCCAAATTTTGCTGAAATAGCGTTTGAAGTGCCGCCAGTCCACGCCTCGTGGGGCGATTGGCAGGTGAAGTTTGAAGAAGAGACCGGCAAATCGCTTGATCAATGGGTGTTCAAAACCCTCGAGCAACTCGATTTAAAAGCCCTCTACACCGCCGACGATTATCGCGGCTGCGAGCACTTGGACAGCATGCCCGGCATCGCGCCCTATGTGCGCGGCCCGTATGGCTCGATGTATCGCTCACGGCCATGGACCGTCCGGCAATACGCCGGGTTCTCCACCGCGGAAGAAAGCAACGCATTTTACCGGCGCAACATCGCCGCCGGTCAACAGGGCTTGTCCGTCGCGTTCGATTTGCCCACCCATCGCGGCTATGACTCCGATCATCCGCGCGCGTTTGCCGATGTTGGCAAAGCCGGTGTCGCAGTCGATTCAATCGCGGATATGAAACTCCTCTTCGACAGCATTCCGCTCGATCGCATTTCCGTTTCCATGACGATGAACGGCGCAGTCCTGCCGATCATGGCGTTTTATATCGTCGCGGCAGAAGAGCAGGGTGTGAAACCGGAATTGCTCTCCGGCACGATCCAAAACGACATCCTCAAAGAATATATGGTGCGCAACACCTATATATATCCACCGTTGCCGTCGATGCGGATTGTCGCTGACATCTTCAAATTCACTTCGCAGCACATGCCGAAGTTCAATTCGATTTCCATTTCTGGTTATCACATGCAGGAAGCCGGTGCACCGGCCGATTTGGAAATGGCTTACACGCTCGCCGACGGCTTGGAATATGTGCGCACCGGTATCAAAGCCGGCATCGACATCGACGCCTTTGCGCCGCGACTTTCATTCTTTTGGGCCCAAGGCAAAAACTTCTTCATGGAAGTCGCGAAAATGCGCGCCGCCCGAGCGCTGTGGGCGAAGTTGATCAAACAATTCAATCCGAAGAATCCAAAATCGATGGCGTTGCGCACGCACTCGCAAACGTCCGGTTGGACCCTCACCGAACAAGACCCGTTCAACAATGTCACGCGCACCTGCATCGAAGCCATGGCTGCGGCCCTGGGTCACACGCAATCCTTGCACACCAACTCGCTCGACGAAGCCATCGCGTTGCCGACCGATTTCTCCGCGCGCATCGCCCGCAACACGCAGTTGTTGCTCCAGGAAGAAACCGACATCTGTCACGTCATCGATCCGCTCGCCGGCTCGTTCTTTCTCGAAGCCTTGACCGACGCTTTGATGCGTCGTGCGTGGGCGCACATTCAGGAAGTCGAAACGCTCGGGGGCATGGCTAAGGCCATCGAAACCGGCCTGCCCAAACTGCGCATCGAAGAAGCCGCGGCCCGTCGCCAGGCCTGGATCGATTCCGGCAAAGAAACAATCATCGGCGTCAACAAGTTGCGCCTCGACAAGATGGAGCACTTGGATGTTCGCGAAGTCGATAACACGACCGTGCGCCAATCGCAAATCGCGCGCTTGCAGCAGATCAAAAAAGATCGCGATAACGTGAAGGTGCACGGCGCGCTGGAAGCGATCACGCGTGCTGCCGAAAATGGCACTGGCAATCTGCTCGCGCTCGCTATCGAAGCGGCGCGGGCACGCGCAACCCTCGGTGAAATATCCTTTGCTATGGAAAAAGTTTTTTCACGGCACAAAGCCACCATTCGTTCGGTGTCCGGCGTCTATGGCGCCGAATACGGCTCCAATCAACAAATCGAGCAGGTGCGTCAATTGGCCGACCAATTCGCCAAGCGCTACGGTCGCCGCCCGCGCATGCTCATCGCCAAGATGGGCCAGGACGGCCACGATCGCGGCGCTAAAGTCGTCGCGACCGCCTATGCCGATCTCGGCTTCGACGTCGACATTGGCCCGTTATTCCAACAGCCGGATGAAGTCGCGCAAATGGCGGCAGAAAACGACGTCCACATTGTAGGCATCAGCTCGCTCGCAGGCGGTCACAAGACATTGCTCGTTCAGTTGGAGACGGAACTGAAGCGCATCGGCCGCGATGACATTCTCGTTGTCGTCGGTGGCGTCATTCCGCCGCAGGATTACGATTTCCTGAAACAGAACGGCGCCGTCGCCGTTTTCGGTCCCGGCACATTTATTCCCGATGCAGCGAAGCAGTTATTGACTGAACTGAACCAGCGTATCGGCTGAAGTTCTCGGTTCCTGTTTTTGAGAGGGCCCATTGAATACGTTGAGCAGTGAAACCAGACCAACGCCGGGCAACAACCCGGCGCCTCGCACTGCTTTGACTGTCGACGATTACGTGAAGGGCGTGCTCGCCGGAAACCGCACCATTCTTGCCCGCGCGATCACCTTGCTCGAAAGCAGTTCCACACTGCACGAACCATTGGCGCAGGATATGTTGCGTCGCGTCCTCCCGGAATCGGGAAAAGCAAAGCGAATCGGCATCACCGGCGTCCCCGGAGTTGGTAAGAGCACCTTCATCGAATCGTTTGGTTCCATGCTCGCAGGCAAGGGACACAAGCTCGCGGTCCTTACGATTGATCCCAGCAGCAGTCGTTCCGGCGGCAGCATCCTAGGCGACAAAACGCGCATGCAGAAACTCAGTCGCGAACCAAACGCCTTCATTCGTCCATCGCCCGCCGGCCACAACCTCGGTGGCGTCGCCCGCCGCACGCGCGAAGCGATGCTGCTGTGCGAAGCTGCGGGATTCGACATTGTCTTGGTTGAAACCGTCGGCGTAGGCCAAGGCGAAACGGCGCTCCGCTCCATGGTCGACTTTTTCCTTTTGCTCCAACTCCCCGGCGCCGGCGACGAACTCCAGGCGATGAAAAAAGGCATCATCGAAATGGCCGACCTGATTCTCGTCAACAAAGCTGATGGCGACAATCGCTCGCGCGCGGAGCTGGCCCGTGCCGAACAGGAGATAATGGCTCACTACCTTGAATCCGCCACGCCCGAGTGGAAAACCCAGATTGCCTTGAGCTCCAGCCTGACCGGCGACGGTATTCCGCAGGCCTGGGAAACCATCGAAAAATTTTACCGGGAGCTCGAGCCTAAAGGCGTCATCGCCCGCCGTCGCCAACAACAGTCGATTGACTGGTTGGCAGACTTGATTACCGATGAATTGCATAGGAGGTTCTATCAGCATCCGGCGGTTGCCGAGCAACTCGCCACCGTAAAAGGCGAACTGTTGCGCGGCGAATTGACCGCGATGCAAGGCGCAAAAAAACTATTGTCCGCGTTTAGCGGAGAAAAATAATTTTATGCTCAAGAAAATCGATCATCTCGGCATTGCTGTTAAATCCTTGGACGAATCGATCCCGTACTATGAAAAGGCGCTGGGATTGAAATGCGAACATCGCGAAGAAGTGTCGTCCCAAAAAGTGCGCACCGCTTTTTTCCAATGTGGTGAAGTGCATCTCGAATTGCTCGAGCCGACTTCGCCGGAAAGCCCGATCGCGAAATTCCTGGAAAAAAATCCCAGCGGTGGCATTCATCACATTGCCTTCGCCACTGACGATATCAACGGCCAACTCAAGCAGGCCTCCGGTGCGGGAGTAAAACTAATCCACGAACAACCCTTCGAAGGCGCAGCCGACAAGCTCGTTGCGTTTCTTCACCCCAAATCGACCTTCGGTGTCTTGACCGAATTTTGTGCGCCCAAGTCCAACAACCACTAGGGACACGATTATGGCCATACCCAAAGCAGCATTGGATGATTTACAAAAGCGCCGCGAGTCCGCACGGGCGGGCGGTGGTGAAGACAAATTGCAGGCCCGCCGCGCCAAAGGCGTGATGACCGCTCGCGATCGTCTGGAGAAGCTTTTCCAATCCGGCACGTTCCAGGAATGGGGCCTCCATGCCAACCATGATTGTCATAACTTCGGCATGGAAACCAAGAGCTTGCCCGGCGACGGCGTCGTGACCGGAACCGGCATGATCGATGGACGTTTGGTGGCCGCCTTCAGCCAGGATTTTACCGTCAGCGGTGGATCGCTCGGCCGCATTCACGCGAAAAAAATCTGCGACCTGATGGATTATGCTTTGAAGGTCGGTTGCCCCGTGCTCGGTTTCAACGACTCCGGTGGCGCGCGCATTCAGGAAGGCGACAACTCCCTTTCCGGTTACGGACAGGTCTTCTTCCGAAACGTTCTCGTTTCCGGTGTGGTGCCCCAGATTGCCGTCGTGGCCGGCCCATGCGCCGGCGGCGCAGCCTATTCACCAGCCCTGATGGACTTCATCATCATGGTCAAAGGTTCGTCGAACATGTTCATTTGCGGCCCCGACGTCATTCAAGCCGTCACCGGTCAAAAATGTACCATGGATGAAATCGGCAGTCCGCTCACCAACGCTTCCGTGAGCGGCAACGTCCAATTCGTCGCCGAGAACGATCAGCACGCCATCGACATCGCGCGCAAACTCTTGTCCTTTATTCCTGCGAACAACCTGCTCGATCCACCGCATCGGCCGGTTCAACAACTCGATTTGTCCCACGATCCGGAATTGGGCAACTTGATTCCGGAATCCGCTAAAGACCCGCTCGACGTGAAAAAAATCATCGCGCGGTTAGTCGACAACGCCGACTTCCTCGAAGTCTACGAAATGTGGGCGCAGAACCTCGTCACTGGTTTCGCGCGCATTCAAGGCATCGTGGTCGGCATCATCGCGAACAATCCGTCGGTTAAAGCGGGCACGCTCGATATCGATTCGTCCGACAAAGGCGCGCGTTTCATTCGTTTTTGTAACGTGTTTAACATCCCGCTGCTCACCCTCGTCGACGTCCCCGGCTTCATGCCGGGCGTGCAACAGGAACGCGGCGGCATCATCCGTCACGGCGCAAAAATGCTCTTCGCCTACGCATCTGCCACGGTTCCGAAGCTGACGTTGATAATGCGCAAAGCCTACGGCGGCGCGTATCTGGCCATGTGCAGCCCCGACATGGGCGCGGACTTCGTCTTCGCCTGGCCCACCGCTGAAATCGCAGTCATGGGAGCCGAGGGCGCGGTCAAAATTTTGTTCAAACGCGAAATCGCTGCGGCGTCCGATCCCAAAGCCAAAGAAAAAGAACTCGTCGCCGACTATCGCGAAAAATTCTGTTCACCCTACGAAGCCGCCAAAAGCGCGATGATTACCGACGTGATCAGTCCCGCCGAGACGCGCGCCGCGTTGTCATTGGCGCTGCGCAATTCGCTGACCAAACGCGAAACGCGCCCGCCGAAGAAACACGGCACCATCCCTCTCTAACCTATGGCCACCGACCAAACACCAAACGCCAACGCGCCCGAGTTCGGAGCCGTCGAGACGAACCTCGGCCAGGCTCTCGTTCTGTTGCAACGCGTCTTGCCGCGACTCGACGATCCGAGGCGTGCAACCGATGTGCAGAATGCGTTGAAACGCGCTGCCGCGTGCGTCGAAACTGCGCGGGACGCGCACAGGAAATTCTTCGAAACCCAGCTCGGTGTTGGCGTTGGTGCAGGCGTTCCGCCGGAAATCGTCGCCGTCATAGCCGCCGCGATTGCAGTCACATTAGGTGGCCGCGCCCATCGCGTTATGTCAGTTCAACCGGTTCAACCTTCCAGCCCATACATGAACATTTGGGCAGTGGAAGGGCGCACCGAAATTTTCCATTCCCACAGACTTCGCTAACCACCTTGATACGAAAAAACCATGATCAAAAAACTTCGCGTCACCGTTGATGGCAAACCCTACGAGGTAACCGTCGAGCTTTCGGACGAACCTGAATCAACGTCATCCGCACCGCCGCCAGTCGCCGCGCCGCCTCCGGTCATTGCCACGCCCGCACCAAAACCTGCCGCTCCACCGCCCGCGCCTGCACCAACCGCTGCAGCTCCAGGCGTCGCTGGCCCGGGTTCCGTCGTTAGTCCGTTAGCCGGACTGGTTGTGCAAATCGGCGTGACGATCGGTCAACAGGTCAGCGAGGGCGACCGCGTGCTCACATTGGAAGCCATGAAAATGAACACGGGCGTGAACGCGCCGAAGTCAGGCAAAGTGACAGAAATCAAAGTCGCCGTCGGTGACGCGGTCAGCGAGGGCCAGGTATTAGCCGTCATCTCATGAACCATTTCCCGAAACTTTCTGCCGCTGAAATCGCGAGCAACATCAAGAACGGCCAAACCGTCGCCTTCAGTGGATTCACCCCGGCCGGAGCCGCCAAAATCGTTCCAAAGGCAATCGCCGAACACGCCAAACAACTCCATGCTAAAGGCGAAGAGTTTCGGATCGGTGTCATGTCCGGCGCGTCCACAGGTCGATCTCTCGACGGCGCGTTAGCCCAGGCCGAAGCAGTTTTATTCCGCACGCCCTATCAATCCGACCCCGACCTTCGCAAAAGCATCAACGAAGGCAAAACCGCTTTCTTCGACATGCACTTATCGATGATGCCGCAGGCCGTGCGCTATGGATTTCTTGGCCCGGTCCATTGGGCTGTGATCGAGGCGTGCGATGTTACCGATTCTGGCGAGATTACCTTAACTTCCTCCGTCGGCGCGAGTCCGACGTTTTGTCACAAGGCCGATAAAATCATCATCGAACTCAACCGCTTTCATCCCGAATCACTCCGCGGCTTCCACGATATATTCGAACCAGAAGACCCACCCTTCCGAAATCCCATCCCGATTTTCCGGCCCTCTGACCGCATCGGCACGCCCACCGTCAGAGTGGATCCAAAAAAGATTTTTGCCGTCATTGAAAGCAACGCTGCCGACGAAGCCGGCTCCTTCGGTGAAATCTCACCCATCACACGCAAAATCGGCGAGAACGTCGCCGACTTCCTCAGCGGTGAAATGCGACGCGGGCTGATTCCGAAATCCTTTCTCCCGATTCAATCCGGCGTCGGCGACACCGCGAACGCCGTGCTCGACGCTATGGGGCAGCATCCCGACATTCCATGCTTCGACATGTACACGGAAGTGATTCAGGACGCCGTCATCAAACTCATTAAACAAGAAAAATGCCGCTTTGCCAGCGGTTGTTCCTTGAGTGTTACCGCCCCGCTGCTCCGCGACATCTACGGCAACCTCGACGAATTCCGTTCCAAGCTCCTCTTGCGCCCGCAGGAAATCACCAACAGCCCCGAGCTCGTTCGTCGTCTCGGCATCATTTCCATCAACACGGCCATCGAAGTCGACATCGCCGGCAACGTCAACAGCACGCACGTTCTCGGCAGTCGCATCATGAACGGCATCGGCGGTTCTGGCGATTTCGCCCGCAACGCCTTCATGTCTATTTTCACATGTCCCTCGACGGCGAAGGACGGAAAAATCAGCACCATCGTCCCGCTCGTCAGTCATCTCGATCAAAGCGAACATTCCGTGCTTGCCATCGTCACCGACCAGGGCGTCGCCGATTTGCGCGGCAAAAGCCCGGCCGCTCGCGCCGAGGCGATCATCAACAACTGCGCCCATCCCGAGTACCGAAAAATTTTGCACGACTACGTCGCGCTGTCCGGCCACACCCATTCACCGCAAACGCTCCGCGCGGCATTTGGCATGCACCTGGCCTTTCAAAAAAACAGCGACATGCGTCACGTCAACTGGGCCGAATTCACTTAACCAGCGGAGTTGCCAAAAAACAAAATAGGAACTAGTTTGCGCCAAATCTTATGAGTGGGCGAAAGTTGGATCTGGACCGTATGAACTTACCTTCCGTCATCCTGGCTTCTGGCTCGCCTCGCCGTTCTGAGTTGCTCCGTCAACTCGGTGTTGAATTCGAAGTCATGCCCAGCGCCGCGCCCGAAAGCGAATCCGAACATCTCTCGCCTGGCGAACTCTGCTCCCTTAACGCCTACCGCAAGGCACGCGTCGTTTCGAAACATCATCCCGATGCGCTCGTCATCGGCATGGACACCGTCGTCGCGCTTGATTCAAAAGTTCTCGGAAAACCGCACGACATGGACGAGGCATTTTCAATGATGCGCGCGTTACAAGGACAGACCCATCGCGTGCTGACCGGCGTCTGTTTGATTCACCTGCGCTCGCACAAACAAAAGATTTTCGCCGAGCAAACTGTCGTGACATTCCGTTCCTTGAACGACGATCAGATTCGAGAATACTACCGGCACGTCAACCCGCTCGACAAAGCCGGCGCTTATGCCATCCAGGAAAGCGGCGACCAAATCGTTGCGCACGTGAAGGGCTCGTTCACCAATGTCGTCGGGTTGCCGATGGAACGATTACAGACCGAACTGACTGAGTTCGAATCCGTGGTCCGGCTTCACGCCTGAATCGGTAGCCGCCGCCGTGAGGAGGCGGACACTCTCTATTTGTCGCAGTGCTTCCCACCAAGCGGGAAACTGACATAAACGCCGTATCTATCTTTATCACCCGTGTTGCGGCCGTCAAAATTTCCCTGATAGTAAAACTGCCAATGCCAGTCACGTTTGTCGGTGTAACCGACACCCGCCTCGATCTGGTCGTTTACTTCCTTGTCAAAGGAGGAGTAGTCGATTCGATTTCCAGTGACGCTACTGGTGCCTGAAGATGTGGCGTCGGGGCCCGAGGTGTTTTGCTGATGGCGATAGCCTGCGCTCAGTGTGGCGCCACGGAAACTCTGATTCAAACCCACAGTGCCGAAAAACTGACTGTTAGCGCCACTTTCGATACTCCGGTATCCGCCTGTCGCATATCCCGCCAAGCCTGGCCAACCGAAACTTTTCTGCAACATCCCGGCGATCTCTAGACCGACACCTCCGTTACCCGGAGCAAATGGGAAACTCTTTTGATAGCTGCCCCGGTATATTCCGCCGGCGCGCAGCGTGAAAGTCGGTGTCCACCAGTTCTTGGGGTGAAGTTCATTCCAGAGCTGGTAACGAACGCCGAAAGTCGTATCCATCAACCCGCGCGTGTGCCGAACTGAACCGGGCGGGTCGGTGTATGCGCGCGTCGCCAAATCAGTGAACCCAAACATCAAATCAGCCGCCCAATCCTTCCGAAATCCATATTCAGTGAGCACCGCAAAATCGTTCTGATCAAAACCATGATCGTCGGGGAAAGTGATATTCTGTTTGCTTTTACCGACCCAAACATTTTGGAATCCGGTGTATTGATAAAGCGGCGTGAGGATCCATTGATGATCAGATGGGATAAGAGCCTCCTGGCCGAACGGTTTCTTGGGCAGATCTTCCGCGGCATGTCCCGGCAAGGTCAACCCGTAACAAATTGAAGCAGTAACTAAAATTCTGAGTGTCTTCACAGTCGTTTGCGATTTTACAACTCGCGTGCTGTCAGTTAAATACTCCTCAGCTCGGAAGTCATCAGGAAAAGTTAGTAAGTTAGGGTAATGGCAAACAATCCCGAGTAGAGAACCGTATCGAGTCGCCCGCGACTCCCCGTGTCGAATCCGGGAATCGGATCGGTATTCGACCGGTAAATATCGCGATAGCCTCGACCGGGAACCAGAAGGCCGATGCCCGTGGAGATAATGACGTTGTCAGTCAGCAACGGCCGATATTGAAACCCGGTGCTGATGTCGTAGCCAAACTCCGCTCCAACTTTATCCGTCAGTAAAACAGTTTTCAGGGGATCGGTTTCGGCGAACCGGATGTAATTAAAGTTAATAAAATTTCTAAGCTTCGGCGTGACATCCATCTCCGCGCCCAGTCCATAGATGAACACGCCGGGATTGACGAAATTTGCCTGCCCCTCGGTTTTGCTCGTGCGAAGGTCGGGCAATAAACTGTTCCGCTGCTTCAGCCCGACCGACGTTCCCGCCAAATTAAATCCTTGCCGCCCATACCAGCTAAACGGACCGCCGCTAAAATGTGGATTATCCACAATGCTGTCGAAGCCAGTGGCCCTGCCGTCCTCCGCATGGCCATCGCCGGACGCATAAAAGAACGAACCTTTGTAACGAATCCAATCGCGATCGTACGAAATCTCCAAAGCCCCCATCTGCGCGTTGATGTCAGCAGGTTGCCCCGCGATGCCGTTAAACGAATCGTGCCCGAACACTTCGTAAAACGCATGATTTACGTTCCAACGACCTATATGTCCATCGCCCGCCCATCCGAGGTAATACGCGTTCACATCATGTTCAACCACCGTCCCAATCGGCTCCGGTCGCGTGATATTGCCATTGCGATCGTAGTGCGTCCGTCCCTGGTCGAGGTTCGCGTGGAAACTGAACTCCGCCGTGTAACCCTTCACAAAAAAATCCTGCTTGTAAGCGTTCAAAATGAACACCTGTTGGTCGCGCTCATCCGGTTTATTCAACTCCGAGTTCGTGTCCTTCTCGCGCATGTCGAAAGCGATCACGTTATATTGCCAAAGATTATCCGCGTAATTTCCGAACACTCGCGCAGCGGTATTGATGTCGTTAAAAATGAACCCACGAAAATCGCTGTTGAACGGTTGGTTGCCCAATCGAAACGCCCAGAAATCGTAATTGTCCGATAAATCGCCCAGGTGCAATTCGCCGAACGCCTGCTGTAGCGGCGAAAAATAATCCGAGAACCGCGTCGTGCCGCGGGCCGGATTTGGATTGATAACCGTCGTCTCATACAGGTCCACATAGTTGAAGTTGTAAACCGGTTGCATAAATAACGTCCAGTGCGCCGGCTGAAAAACCGTTTCACCTTTGAACAACTCGGCTGAGAACGAAAAATATTGCTGCACCAACGTCTGCTCGCTGTTGCCAAAAAATTCCGCGCTGAACGGCTGCGACGAACTGATCCCGCTTGGCGTCGGCAACGCCCTCTCTTCGACCAACGTTTCCGTGCTCGCCGTCAGATTCAAAAAAATGTCCTGTCCGATGATTGGCAAATCTCCTTTTAAAATACTTTGCCGATACGGCCGCCACATCGCCGGTTCAGGGTTGAGGTAAGGCGTCTCCGCATCGCCTGTTACATAACGTCGCCACGGCGCGAACGGAATTTTCCACCGATTCGTCATCGCTTCGGTATTCGGCGGATAGCCGTGTCCCACATATTCCGGCGTCTCCCATTTCCACGGAATACGTTGATTCAGTCGCGTGGGCGATCGCGGCAACTTCAAATTTTCCGGAACCGGCTCGTGCCCATAATTCCCCTGTGGGACAGGTTGTGTCGGCACAATTTCACTACTCTCAAGATTCTCCCGCGGCAATTGCATCGGTTTCTCGATCGGTTGCCCTTGATACTCCGGCAGCACTCCAAAATTCGTTTTGTAAAACGGTTCTGCATTTGGCGTGGCAATGCCACCGCCCGGATCAGGATTAAATTGTGACGGCGGCGCCTCAGGTCGACTGCGATCCAAATGAATCGCCGCTGATATCGCGGCTCATCCTCCGCCTGACTCGGCGAAGGTAGTTGCCGGCCCGTATCCGGATTAAACTTCGCGGCGCAAGCGGCGGTTGATTCGTGCTCACCGTCTGATGCGGCTTCGCCACATCTGGTGGTGGATTGGTTTGTGCAATCGCGCTTACCAAAGCCAAAGCCGTAACAATCAATATTTGTAGGAGACGAGGTAACGAGGCTCTAACTTTATTAGGCTTGCACCCTTTGACACACGTCCTCAGGTCTCCTGTGGTTTGGTTGTTTACGTCGGCGGTGGAGTGCAATTTCCTAGTCGGATTACCAAATCATTCCTAACATGGCGAGCGTGAAACGACTCGCGTGCCTTCTATTTGTCTGCGTCTTCGCGCTTCGAGTAAGCGCTCAACTCACCGCCAGCGACGTCACCAACATCCTTGCTCGCGCCGTCACGCGCGCCAGCGCCATTTCTTCTAACAGCGTCATCACCATCACCGTGATGGATCGCGAAGGTTGGGTGCTCGGCTTGTGGAGCGTCAATGGATTGAGCCCGGCAGCCGATGTCGTCGGTAATGCCATTTCCAAAGCCGGCACCGCCGCTTTCCTCAGCAGCAAACAAAACGCCTTCAGCTCACGTTCCGCCGGTTTCATCATCCAGCAACATTTCCCGCCGCCAGTAAACAACAAACCGCCCGGCCCGCTCGTCGGCGTGGAATTCTCCAACCTGCCATTCTCCGACATCAACAAGTTCAAAGCGCCCGGCAGCACCATCACATTCGGTTCCTCACCTGGCAACAGCATCGTCCCGATTCCATTCACCTCTCTCGCTGGTGTTCCCGGCGGCTTGCCGCTCTACAAAAGCAACATCCTGGTCGGCGCGATTGGTGTCGCCAACGCCCCCGCCGCATTTCGACACGAATCAAAGACGGCAGCATCCGCTGTGGTTATCCCGACCTTCCTGCCAAATCTCTATGCCTACAATCGCGATGAAGATATCGCATTCGCTGGTCAACCGGCTTTGCTCCGCGCGCAGAAATCTTCGGCTCGAAGCGTGTTCATCGACGGCATTCGCGTCCCTTACGTGAATAGCGGAACCAAACTCGCACCTTCTGTTCCGCTCGGCACCATTGGTGCGCAGTAGTCGCGCCATATAACATCATCGGAGCACCAACACCATTTCCATATCCAATCGTCACTATCGGAAACGTCACCAGCGAACTGCGCCAGCCAATCATCGGCGACCCCATTCCCGGAACAATCGATGGCCAACCTCGCCTGACCGCCACCGAAGTCACCAACATCCTCGCGCACGCCGCCACCCGCTCCGTATCACACTCGCGCCGGCATTCGTCTGCCGCGCGGATCGTCCGCGCCGTGTTCATCACCGTCGTCAACAATCCCAACGACCCCACTCAAGCCCCAACCGTCCTTGGAACCATTCCGGACTCCCGATGCAACCATGTTCAGTTGGGACGTCGCCATCCAAAAAGCCCGCACCGTCATCTACTACTCCACGCGAACCAATCTTTTCTCGCAGACCATCGCCTATTCCACTCGCGCCGTCGGCTTCCTCGCCCAAAGCCTGTACCCGCCGGGAATCATCCGCACCTCACCCGGCCCGTTCTATTGTGATCAGGAAAGATTCTCCGGACTGCTTCCGGACGTGTCACTGGAACCGAGCTTGCCCAATGGAATTACAATATTTCCCGGCGGTTTTCCGCTCTATCGCAACGGCGTCTTGATAGGAGCAATCGGCGTGAGCGGCGACGGCGTGGACCAGGACGACCTCATCAGTGCCGCCGGCGATTCCTTATTTCCAGCCGCCTCCAATCTCCGCGCCGACCACTTCACCTTCCGCGGCACCCGTCTGCCCTACGCAAAATTCCCCCGCAACCCAGCGCTTTGATTGGATGTTGGACGTTCGCGTTTTGAGTTTTAGTCCTTGCGCCTCTGCTTCTTTGCGCCTTTGCGTTGAATAATCCCCCAGCTACTTCCTCCCGCCGTCACCCACTGCCCCTTGGCATGATAGCTATGACACGTCGCGCAAGTATCCGGCGCACCACCGGCTCTTGTGTGACAAGTCGCACAAGTATGTTTTCCCGGCAGATTGATATCCGCCGTATCGCGACTATGCGCAACATCATGGCACTGTTCACACGCCACATTCAAATGCTTCGAATGATCAAAGTTCCCGCGAATAAACCAGCGATCTGGAATAACCGGCTTCGTCACCACCGGCACCTGTTCACCACTTGCCGTCATCTGGTGACAACGCGCGCAGCCCGCAAACTTCACCGGGGCCGCATCTCCCGTTCCGCCGACATTCGCAGACGGTCCCGATTTTTCCGTGCTAAAAAACACCGTCCGCTCCAGATCTTCACCCGATTGCATCTGCTCACGAATCCGCCGCATCTGCTCCGAAACAAACTTATCCAAACCGTCACCGGTGATCCCGCGGCGTAATCCAAGCTCCGTATATTGCGCCGGTAAACTCCGCAAAAACGCGCGCACCGCCGCCGGATTGCCATGCGGCAACGTCAGGTCAGCATTGTGTGAATCAAACTGTCAGCGAGTGACACGCCTTGCAATCCGCATCGAACGAAATCTTTTGGTAATACGTCCCGGGAGCATCCGGCTTATGACAATAGCTGCAGTCGAGTTGTTTCCCGTGCAGTCGAATATCACTCTGGAAATGCCGTTGATGATTAAACCGCAACGTGTCGTTCTCCTTCAAGTTCTGCGCGTGAACTTCGAAATCCGGATGATCCGCAAACGAATGAAACACTTCGGTATAGCCGCGCTCCGGTCGCGGTTCCTTGAACAAAACCCG
Organism: uncultured Verrucomicrobiae bacterium; assembly: GCA_963702845.1. Lineage (GTDB taxonomy): Bacteria > Verrucomicrobiota > Verrucomicrobiia > Limisphaerales > Palsa-1400 > JAICXV01. Next base: position 5,830,788 of record OY969763.1, read on the forward strand.
CCCAAGGTCCGCCCGATAATCAAACGCGCTCGCCGCCAAAGTCTTTCCCTTTTCAACCGCCGCCTGCATGACGCCCGCATTGCCGTGGCACGAGATACAATTCGCATCATCCGGCTCCAGCATACGCCCACTCCCCTGGTGCTCGCGATGACATGCCGAGCACGAATGATCGCGAACAACATTCGGTTGGTGAAAATTGTGCTGCGTGTGGCAAACCTGGCACGAAGCATCGATCCGCTTCATCTTCGTTTTCGAAACGTGCATCAACTCGTGGAATTCAAATGGCCCCGGCTCCGCTGTCATCGCCGCCGAAATCCATTGCGACGGTCCTTGCGCCGCCGCGTTATGACACGCCGCGCATGTCGGTTCATTGGCCGGCCCAAACTTCCACGAGTTACGCTTAAACGTTTTCTGCCCAGCTAAACTCTCACGCATAAACGACATGCCCGCGTGTTGAGCCGAAAGCGCCCCCGGCGAAATAAACTTGAACGTAAACCGTCCGCACAACGCCAATAACAATCCGCCAATCGTCGCAGCCACAAAACAGACCGTCACCACCCCGCGTTTTCCGCGCAGACTTCGAACCGGCGCACATTTTGGAACCGGCCGACCGCACGTTCCATCAGGCAACGGCCCGTTCTCGCAAGGCCCGCCGTGTTCCTTCGGTCGCGTGCAGCGATAACGTCCTTTAGTTTCACCCGGCTTGGTTTCCAGCGCCGGCTTGCACTCAAACGTCGCCCGACACCTCCCGCTCGCACTCGGCCCAATCCGACACGGCGTCCCCTCGCAAGCTCGGCCGCAAATCCAATTCTGATTCGGCCGATCATAATCGCGTCCACTGGAATCTGGTGATGGCAACTGCTCGCTCACCGCGCCCCTCCCGAAAATGCATACACCAACACGATGTGAACCAACGAAAAAATCAACAACCCATACGTCAGGGGAATATGCGCAAACAACCATGCCTTCAACGTGAACTGCAGCGAATAGTGATAATCCAGCCCGTCCTTCTGTCGTACCAGTTCAGCGATTTGGTCCATCACCGTTCTCTCCTTCTCGTTTAAAAACCGGTTCAAGTCCGAAATCTGATAAATCCGTCGTTGCAGCGGGCTTTGGATTTCGAACAAGTGCTTCAACCCGTTCTGCGGCTCGCGAAAAAACGAATCGAGATGTTTGATATAAAAATCCGCGATCGTCGTCGACTTGCCTTCCGGAACGGATTTCAGCGCGAGATCCTCCGCTCGTTGATGAATTGACCGCCGGATCGCCGGGATGCGATCAAACAACACCTCACCGCCGCGAGTCGTCATCCGTTTCGGTATCGCCCGCGAAACAAACCATCCAAACACACCGCTGACCGTCACCCCGACGTAAAAGCTCGCAAGAATCCAATCAAAGCATCCCCTCGGCAGACGAAACGCGATGTGAACACCGAACAGCACCACGGTGAGCAGCCCAAGATATATGTGCAACTGCAGCCACGCCTCCGACGATCCCAGCGGCAGGAACGGCAGTTTCTTGCGCGCGTTGTAAAAAGTGAGGATCAACATGAACCCAAACAACAACCACCCGGAAATCAACGGCAGCCCCGGCACCCGGTCCCGAAACATCACATACCCACCAATCAACGCCACCGACCCCACAATGAAGAAAAACAGCCCGGCGGCTCGTTGGTTGGCGAAGGTCATTGCCACTTGTTATAGGCACAAAACTCACATGCGAGGCAAGCCGTTTGCTCTTTGTTCTTTTCTCGGTCTTGAATTTCCGATTTCGGAAAAAGATTGGCGTTCGCAACTTCTTTCCCCATATTCGGCCACCAATGAAGTCGATGACCGGATATGGGCGCGGCGAGTGCGCTCAAGCCGGATTCAAAATTACCGTTGAGGTCAGCTCCGTTAACCGCAAGCAAAGTGAAATTGCGGTGAATCTTCCGCGTGAACTTGAGCTGCTCGAAGCCCAGATCCGCGATGCCGTCAACGAACGCGTTGCCCGCGGTCGTGTCACGGTTCGCGTGGCCGTTCACGCCGCCGAAGCTGGCACCGCCAAATTAAAAATCGACACTGCCCTCGCCAAAGCGCACACCAAAGAACTTAAAAAACTCGCCAAGACTCTCGACATTCCCGACGCCATTTCCCTCGACCTCCTCCTGCGCATTCCTGGCGTCTTGCAATCGAGCGACGGCGCTCTCGAGGCGAGCCAACTCTGGCCCGTCGTTCAAAAAGCCACCAGTGGCGCGCTCGATACCCTCGTCTCGATGCGCGAAAAAGAAGGCAAACATCTCGCCAAAGATTTGCAACAACGCATCACGCTCATGCGCGACGCTGTCGCCCGCGTGCAAAAGCAAGCGCCGCAAGTCGCCGAGCGTTATCGCCAGCAACTCATCGAACGCATTAAAGCCGCCGGCCTTGAGGTGCCCGGTTTGGAAGACGAGCGCCTCATCAAAGAAGTCTTCTACTTCGCCGACCGCATCGACATCACCGAAGAGCTCACTCGTTTACAAAGCCACTTCAAACAATTCGACGATTGCGTGAAAAAGGCCGAACCCATCGGACGCACTCTGGACTTTCTGGCGCAGGAGATGAATCGTGAAATTAACACGCTCGGCGCGAAGGCGAACGACAGTATCATTTCGCGCGAAGTGGTCACTTTGAAATCCGAATTGGAACGATTTCGCGAACAAGTGCAGAATGTAGAATGAAGCCGCCGACTTCGTTATTGATCGTAATCTCAGCGCCTTCGGGCGGCGGCAAAACCACGCTCTGCCACCAAATGCTCACCCGGCACGGCGAAATGACCCGCGCCGTCACCTGCACCACGCGCCCGCCCCGTCCCGGTGAGCGCGACCAGCTCGACTACTACTTTCTCAGCACCGAGAACTTCAACGAAAAGCTCAAGGCCGGCGAGTTCCTCGAGAACGCCACCGTCCACGCTCACAGCTACGGCATTTTAAAATCCGAAGTCATCGCCCGCCTCTCCGAAGGCAAAGACGTCCTGCTCAATGTCGATGTTCAAGGCGCTGAGACCATCCGTCACCACGCCGAACAAGATCCCCACCTCAGGCACGCGCTCGTCACCGTTTTCCTCACCCCCGCCACCATCGGCGAATTGGAAATCCGCTTGCGCCGCCGCGGCACCGAATCAGCCGACGACCTCGTGCGTCGCCTGCAAAATGCCCGGGAAGAAATCGCGCAGTGGAAACATTTTCAATACCTCATTATCAGCACAACCGTCGCTGAAGACGTCCGATTAATGGAAGCAATCGTCGAAGCCGAACGCATGCGCCAATTCCGCGCCGAGCCGCCGCAGATGGATTAAGCGAACGGGTTGCTGTTTTTCGGAGGAGGCATTTTCGCGTCCTCCGCCACCAGCTTCGGACATTTAAACGGCGCTCCGATCACGTAAACCAACCCGAGCGCCAGGTGGCCAAAATAGAAAAACGACAGCCCAAACAAATCAATCACCTGCCAGTGATATAGCCGCACCGCCAGCGCCAACAACAGCGCCCCCGGCATCAGCGCAATCGAGCAAACCTTCCACGTGCCGAACCAACTCAATCGCCGATCTAAAAACCACGTCACAATTTTCGCGACAAACGTCCAAACGATAGCAAGCGCACCCCACGAAATGAACATGTAGACCACTCCGACAACAAACGTTAGCGCCCAAATCAGCGGCTGACGCGCCCCCCACCACGGCTCCAAATGCGACCGCGCCAAACTAATCTTGTGATCGCGCGGATAATCAAACTCAACGCATCCGAGCAGCGACCGCAACACTGAGCACGCCCGTCCAATCGTTTTCTGGCACTCGATTTGAAAATCCGCAATTTCCGAAAACTCCGCGTCGTCGCTCGGGTTGATTTGCACCGACAGAAATTTCGTTTCAACCACGATGGGCGCTTCGATCCCGGTCAGCGCGCCGCCTTCGATCGCCGCAGTCTCAGGAAGTTGCGCAATGGTCTGGCTGATCACCGGTCCATAAGCATGCGCCACAAACCAGACGATGCTCGCGCTTGTCAAAATCGCGAACAGAAGTTGCACCAACAACAGCCTCCGCAACGGCGCGGTCGCGAATGCGGCGACACCGCCGAAAGTAAACGGTTGCCAGGCTGTCGGCGGTGTTGGCGCTGGAGCAGGTTCGGTTGGGCGAGGTTCGTCGGCCACGGCTTAAGCCATTGCAGTTGGGCCGCCGCCCTGTTGTTGCGCCGGCGGTTGAACAATATTCACGACCAATGGAAACCGAAGCTTCATCACGTCATCCACCATCACCTCGACATAATAAGCTCCCGGCGTTTCAAATTTCACCTGCCCAAGCACAGTGACATTCGTCGCGTGCAGCGCGACGTCTTGCAGCGCAAATTTCAGATCGCTCTTCCGCAGAACCGTCGTCTGGTCCGGAGCAATCAGCCGCACGCTCTCATTGAACTGGCCGAACCCAGCCGTCCAACGATTAAAAAAGCAAAGCTTCAGTGCCGTCACCGGCAACTGCGGGACATTGATATAATTGATCACCCCAACAAGGATGAAATTGCCATTAACTTCCTGCCGGATGTCCTCGCAAATGAGCGAGCATTGCAGGTCGGGTAAAATTCTGGACGGAGTCATATTAAGCTTTATTTAAAAGTTCAGCGGCGCGAACGGTGTTTTGCATCAAGAGCGCGATGGTCATCGGACCGACGCCGCCGGGGTTCGGTGTAATTTTTCCGGCAATCGCTTGAACATTCGCGAAATCGACGTCGCCGACCAAACGCGAACCGCCTTTGGCCGCCGGATCATTGATTCGATTCACGCCCACATCGATCACGGTCGCGCCGGGCTTGACCATGTTTGCTTTGACGAACTCCGGCGAACCGAGTGCGGCGATGATTATATCAGCGCGTTTGCAGTGCGCCGCGATGTCGGCGGTTTGCGAATGGCAAATCGTCACGGTCGCGTTGGCGTGCTTCGACTTCTGGCAAAGGATCGCCGCCATCGGTTTGCCAACAATATTGCCACGCCCGAGAATAACGACTTCCGCGCCTTCCGTTTTAACCTTCGAGCGTATCAATAACTCGTGAACGCCAGCCGGTGTGCAGGGACGAAATCCGGTCTCATCGCCCAACATCAGCTTGCCAACGTTTTCAGGATGAAAACCGTCGACGTCTTTCATCGGCGAAACGGTCGAATAAACGCGTGTCTCCGAAATGTGTTTCGGCAATGGCGCCTGGACCAAAATGCCGTGAACGTTTTTGTCGGCATTCAATTTCGCAATCAACGCGATCAGTTCCTGCTCGGTCGTGTTGGCGGCGAGCGCGTGCGTCGTGGAAATGATACCAAGACGTGCGGCGGTCTTTTCCTTCATGCCGACGTAAACCTTCGACGCCGGATCTTCACCGACACGCACGAAAACGAGGCTCGGTTGGATGCCTCGTGATTTCAGTCCCGCGACTCGAGCGGCGGTTTGCTGATGAATCTCTTCAGCAATCGCGCGCCCGTCGATGAGATTGCCCACGGGCATTATGGCAGCTCGATATTTTCGACTTCGACGATGGGAGTGCTCTTCCAACGCGCGTCGAGAACTTCCGGGCCGGTCACGAGGACGCGCACGCCGAGATAGGGCTTGAGCGTTTTGTCGGAGGTGGCGGACATCAAATATTCGATTACTTCGCCGGTGCGGGCGTCGTGCAGTTCGTAATCGGTCGGCGCTTGAATGTTGAGCGTTTTCTTGACGGTGCCTTCGCGGGTCACTACGCGCTTCGGCGGCGGTTCGTTGGAAACTTCAGGAGCAGGTGCAACCGGCGCTGGTGCCGCATCAGCAGGGGTCGCCGCAGGGGCCGGGGCTTCGTTCGGATTGGCTGCGACTGGTGCGGCTTCCGGTGTCACGGTCGTCGGCTCAGGAGCAGGGGTCGGCGCGGGTGCGGGTGCTGGTTCAGGCGTTGTCGCTGCGATCACCGGAGCAGTCGCAGGTTGAATGTTCAGGAAATCAGCGGCGACGAAACCGAAGGCGTTCGTTGGCGTCTCAATTTCAATCCAGCCTTTGTTCTTGCGAATTTCTTTAATGGGCGTGCCTTTTTCGACACGGGCGACGACGCTGTAATTTTCGCCAGGACCACCGCGAACGTTGAGGCGCGATTTTGCAGTCATGCTGGTGGCGTCGACGTAATCGCCGCTGACCCAAACCGGCGTATTGGTCGGCATCAAAATCTTGGCCCACTTGGCCGGTTCATCTTTCTTGGGCTTGCTGATGTTGATCTCTTCCAGGACCGACACCGTTTCACCCTTGTGCAAATGGGTGATGACTTCGCCGACGAACGACGAGCGGCCGCGGACGTTGACGGCTTCTTGTTTCACCGTCGCGGTAGCGGGCGGGTTGTAAACGAGATTGGCGGCGGCGGTTGATTCTTTGGCCTTCGTCGTCTTGGTGGACTTGGCCTTTTTCTTCTTCGCCGGCTTGGGCTTGGCTTCTGGCGTTGGCGCTGGCTGAGCCGTCTCCGGTTGTATTGCGGGCGCGGCTGGAGCAGGGGCGGCGGGTTGCGGCGCGGCGTTGTCTTGGGCGACAAGGGCACCAGCGGTCAGCGCGGAGATGAGTGTAATCAGGTAAAACTTCGATTTCATATGTTGTCGGGTACGGAAATTTTTCAGTCCCGGAGGTTCACGGCGAGCCCAGTAGAGATTTTATTTCCGGTTCTGTCAACGCTCGCCATTTACCCTCCGGCAATTCTCCAAGTTTAATGCGTCCAATCTGCGTCCGTTGCAATCGTAAAACGCGAAAGTTCTGGCTCTCAAACAGCCGCCGCACCTCGCGGTTTTTTCCTTCGCCGAGGGTCAATTCCACAATCGTGCTGGCGTTACTGACGCGCAGGATCTTCGCGCGTTCGGCCCGCAGTGTTTCGCCTTCGTGCGTGATGCCTTCGGTAATCTTCTTCAACACGTCGCCTTCGAGACGGCCTTCGACCTGCACCATATAAATTTTGCGAACGCCGTAACGCGGGTGAGTCAGCTTGAGGCAAAAATCACCGTCATTCGTCAAAAAAATCAAACCGTCGCTGTCATAATCCAGGCGCCCGACGGTGACGAGGTCTGCCCATTCGCGCGGGAGCAGTTCGTTCACCTTGGCGCGATCGTCATCGGCCGCTTTCGTGCACATAAAGCCGCGCGGTTTGTTTAGCGCGATGTAGAGCTTTTTCTTCGCACGAATCGTTTTGCCGTCGACCGCCACCTTGTCGTGGAGCGGATCGATTTTCGTGCCCAGCTCTTTGACCAGCTTGCCATTCACGGCAACGCGCCCGTCCAGGATGATGCGTTCACTGGCGCGACGCGATGCGATGCCGGCTTCGGCAAGATGTTTTTGCAAACGAACCATAATTCACGTTACATCGAAAAGGGCGCGAAACACTACTGCGATTTAGTGCGACGCTAGTTTCAAGGTAGGGATGACGCGCTGCGTCGTCCTCTTTCCATCGTCAACTTTAACGACGGACGACGGGAGATTTGAACAAATTATTTTGTCGTTCGCTGCCGCGAACCGCGCGATCGTCCCTACCTTAGTACCAGCCTGGATACGGCGTTGGCTTGGGAATTGGGTCGTCCGTGTGATAGGACGACCACGTGCCGTCGTCGTTCATCACCGAAATGCCGATGCCGCCACCGCTCTTCGGCGCTTCACTCGCCAAGGCGCCAGCCCAGGCGATATCGCAATGGCTCGCCGGGTTGAGCGCGTTTTTGCCTTCGGCGAAATTCCATTTGTTGCCGTTGAACATTTTTTTGAGCGCATAGTAATCGCCGGCGATATCGTGTTCGCTGCTCGGGAACCGCTTTTGCGCGACGCTCAACTGGTTCATCAGGTTGAAACCAAGGTCATGCTTCTTGCTGGCGAAGTTCACCGATTTCCAGCGCGAACCGAATTTCTGCGCCGCTTCCCAACAGATCTGGCGGCCCAGACCGGTTTCGTCGCCGGCGCCTTTGAGCGAACCGGTCGTGTTCATGAAATAGAACAGGACGGTCTTGAGAAAGTGCCAGTCTTCGGTGCGACAGGTGAACAAGGCGCGAAGCCAATGTTCGTCGCCCTTTTTCTCGTCGATATAAATGACGGCCAGATCACCCGTGCCACTGGCGGCGACGTCGAAGCCGAGCCGGAACGTCGGCGTGCTGTGGATGGGATTGAAATCCAGCGATGGAAACTTCTTGCACAGGAACGCTTCGATGTTGTTTTCGCGTTCGCGCGCGCTCGACGGATTGAACGCACCGAATTGTTGTTGGACTTCGTCCGCTTCGAGATGAACACGCTCGATCTTGTAATCGTGACGGCAACGTTCGATGGCACTCCACTCAACGATGTGATTGGTGGCCGCCCCGAGCGGATTGCACATGTAGGCTTGTTGGAACACTTCCTCATCGCGCGCGCGTGCTTTGCAATCGGCCAGGAATTGATCCGCAGTAAACTTAGTCCCGCGCGATTTGTTGATGACTTCGACGAGGCCGTGGCCGATGGCGTCCTGGATGGTGACTTTGTAGTAGAGGTTCCAGGGGACGTTTGGGCGCACATCGGAGCGCGGACAGCCTTGTCCGCGCGTGTTCGTCGTCGCAGAAGCAGTGGAACCTTCGACAGTGTTCGATGTAGCAGGAACTAAAACACGCGGACAAGGCTGTCCGCGCTCCGATGCTCCCACCGTCACCCTCGCCTCCTGCGCGAACTCATTAAACAACGTATCCTCCCCATCGTGACTCGACCACACGGCGAGATCATAACCCCACGTCACGCGACCCTGCGCCGTTTCCCAGAGCAAACGCGCGTTGGGATGTTTGGCGAATTCATCGAGGCCGACGTCGCCGCCGTAAACAGCCATCGCCTGCGGATTGGCTGAGAACGCGATGATGCGCGAGCCGTTGTCGAATTTGATCACGCCGACTTTGACATCTTGCGTGAACGCCGACGGCCGGCCTTTCCATCCAACCGATTGACGCTCAGCGTCTCTTCCCCGTGCGTTTTGATCGTGCGAGTGAGATCGAAGACCTCCGCAAACTTGTAACATTGGCGGACGTATTCGAGCGCACTGGCATAATCTTTGGTCGCGAAAAGATAATCGCGATTCGGATGCAGCAATCGCTTGCGCACATTTTTAAATCCATCGGCATAAGTCCAGCCGATGCGAACGGATTTCTCCGCGAGCGCCACGACTTGTTTGCCGGCGGCGTGTAGTGTTTCTTCACCCTCAATCCAGGCGATCTGATGTGGCATGAAATAGTCGGCCAATTTCACCGACCCAATATTTGGTTTCGTATTTATAATCATAATTTTCAACTTTCTAAGGTAGAGACGGTCGCGCGGTTCGCGGCAGCGAACATCAAAACAATTTGTTCAATTCTCACGCCGTCTTCATTTTTTGCATTTTCAGATTTAGTTAATGGTTTGTTGTTCGTTTATTGGTGTTTCGGTCGACGCAGCGGCGCCGTCCGTATTCTGATTTTGTGATGGCGCTGGCGCTGGCGCCGGACCGTCCAAAGCTTCAATGTGTTGGCGGCGATGGCGTCCCAATCCCAACACTCGATCCACAATATCAACGACCGCCCGATGATCAGATTCATCCCCAAACGGCTTCTTCGGATCCCGCAACTTGAGTTCCTGCGCCTCCTCCCGTTCCGCCGACCGCCGATACTTCCGCGTCCGCAACGCTTCCCTGCTCAACTTCGGTACAAGCGATAACAACCGCACCAAATTGCGCGGATCCTTCTCAGAATTATCCCGGAGTTCCTGCGGTGTGAGATCAGAAAGCACGCCACCCACTCGCGCGGCGAATAATTTGACGATCAGATCAGGAATCTCCTCCGGTTCCGCCTTCGTCAGCAGATCGACAACACGGTCAGAATTCCCATTGAGAAGAGCGCTTCGCTCCTGCTCCTTCACCCAATCCCGATACCCACCCTGGGCCCAGCGCGAAATATTCTGCTTCGTCAACCCCTTGCCCTCATCGCCGAGCGTCTCAATGATCTTCTCATACTCCACCCCATCATCGATCCACTCATTGATGTCCTCGCGAACAGCCTTCGGCAACCGCGCAATCTTCCCATTGCGACGGTGACCACTCGCCCCCGGCACCGCATCAAGGTAGGGATCGCGCGCTGCGCGGTCCGCCTGCTGCTCGTCCGGCTCTCGCCCTTCGACTATCGACTTTCGACCCTCAAGTTCATTTATATTTTCATTCATGCCCCCATTTTGCCCCGCGCCTGAACGAAAAGCTTCTTAGTGAAACCGACCTTTTACTAGGAAAGTGATTTGCAAGGGCTTGCGACTGGTTTAGCCACGGATTGGACTTGAAGAAGCTTGCATCAATCGGGTGATGTGTGGTCGTACGAGAATCCGAAACGAAACGTTTTTCAAGTTTGGCCGAAAGACGTGCCTTAATTCGAAGGAGAGGCGAGACAAAAAAAGAAGAGGTATTGGACATCACAACAACTTGGAAAGAATCGGCTTTTACGAAGAAGAAATGCGATGTTGGTCAGCTGAAAAGCGGGACCAAATCGAGAGCGAACTCAAAATCCTTCTTTACCGACTTAAAGATAGGGACCGGCTTAGATCTCTTTTGGTTGAGCGCAAGAATTTCCTCTTCATGAGGTTTGCTCATATCGCAGCCGACCGTGATAGAAACGAGCAAGTCGTCTACTCGCACACAGCGCTTTGGAACGGTCGCGACGCCGATTCGCCATTCCTTTTCGTGGTGCCAACATTGAGCCTTGCTCAGCAGAATCTTATCTCCGAAAGCACCCGGATTAGCAAAATCCATTTCGAGCGCGCTAAACTTCGGATAGACATCTAGGTAATTCGCGTGCTCGGCAAGGCATAGCAAATTCTCTGCTGCCCGTTTGTATTTTAAATAATAACCCCTATGGTTCGCACCATAGTAAGCAAAAAGGAGAATGTCATTGGGAATCGCCGAAAGCGACAGCACGCCGTACCTGTCAATACGCTCTTGCATCCGTCGCCAGTGATCGTCGCGCACATGTTCGTTATCAACGACGGTCGTTCCTTTAACTTTTTTGATAAGCGCCCACTTCTTCCGCTTCTTGATCCCGGGATATTGTCGGTCGAGAGCTTTACTAAAGTATTTTTTGATTTGGTCTTCCGTGCCTTCAAAACTGTATCTAACTTTCGAATCAAAGGGATCGTTGAACATCGCTGGACTAGCGAAGAAAACCTCGCCGCGAGCTATCCATGACGCCGAGTGTTCATCGTGAGGCCTATACTTATATAGGAATTCAGGAGTTGCATCGAACTCATCGGGAACTGCAGGGCTGATTAAGGGGCAGCCGGCGCAGTCCGACACAACCTGCGCCGTATCTGATTTCAATTTCAGATATACGCGCTGTTTACATTGCGGACATTTGCCTATGACCATACTACGACGCAGCGGTTTCCATTAACTGCATCCTTCAATTTGCCTTTTCGCCATAATAGTGATTGCGAACCCTAGCTACCCAGTTTTGGAAAACTGAATCCAGGTCGTCAAGAGCCTGAACTCCTGCCGTGGGCATCGGCATTTCGTGAACAAAAATTTCCGTTGTGCCCACACTGAAGATGCCACCCTCAACTCCTTTCTCGCGGAAGATCATAGTCGGGATGCCAGCGCTAAATAGAATGCCTGCTTCCAACTGATTCCACGGCGTGGGAAAACTAACAATTTCTTTTGTAGCTACCGCTTTAGAGCTTCCACGCTTCCACTCCCCGCCTTTGGCGCGAAACTGCTCAAACCCGAGAATAATCCCGCCGGAACAATGCTTAACCATCCTTAGCACCTCTTTGAGCGGCACGTCATTCGGATAATCACTTCGACCGAGGGCTCGCCATTCAAGTTTATAGCGGCGCACTAAATCGAGTATCAACTTTGCGCTCGCCTCCTGCGCTGGGCTTAAATTGTCAGGACTTGGTGCTGACACGAATACTGGAATGCGCATTCTTGGAATATTCAGCATAGGGAATCAGGAAATTACTCTTAGCACTATGTAATTTACAACCGAAATAGGCAGGACAGATATACTCCTTCGACGCTGTCGTGAAACTTCGCCTTTTGTGACTGCTTCAACCTTTCAGCGTTGGTAGTGAAATCGACGGTGCGCCCAGGGTAGCTCCCCGCATCCCTCCGCAACCCTGGGCTGGATGCTTCAATGTCCTTTCAGGATTTAGTGGGAACGTTGCGAACGGATGTTTTGATCTCGGGTTTTATTTTCAAGTCGTGGAACTCGACAACGATTGCCCACCAGCCTTGATCATCGTATGCGACTGCCGCGTAGTGACTCGCCAAGCGTTTGGAGTGCGTGCGGCTTGCCGCCGCTTTGGGATCGCGGGCTTCGATTAAGTTCGTATCCCAAAGCGGCAGCTCAGCTGCCGCACTCCATACGCTTCGCGCCTTCCAAAACGCGTTCCTTATTTCTTTACCCCCAACAAATAGCGCGCTACATCGGCGCCCGCCGGATCACCATCACTCGTGCGGCCTTTCTCGGTTTTTCGCAGACCGAGAACGTTCGTGCAATAAGTCGCAAAACTCTGTTCCCGGTGGCACGGATAGAGCTTGGGCCGTTTGACGCTCGGCCGGATCGTTTTAAGCAGGTCCACATACGTCCAGTTGAAACGTTTCACCAACGGCCACAGCGTGATCACCGCCGTGTCCACGTCTTCGTAATTCCACACCCGCGGCGTATCGGCGTCGAGCGTCGCAGCCATGGCGCGCTGTTTAGGCGAGTCGGGGTAATGTTCGACCGCCGCTTCGAACTGTGCCTGGTATCTCGCCTTCGTCTCGGCGTCAGCAGTGGCGATGTGATTTCGAACGAAAGCACCGGCAGCGAGATCCCGTTTCTCAGCATCCGGATCAAACATGGCAGGTTGGCAATACCACATCGCGTGCGTCTTCAGGTGAAGAATTGAGTCCAGCCATTCGCAAAAGTAAATGAGCGCGACGCGCGGGTCGCCAAAGCTGGGATGCATGATGAAGGGTTGCTCGATCACTGCTTGTGGTTTTAGCTGAACTTCGGTGGCGAAGTTCATGACCGCTTCACGACAGATGCCAGCGAGAGGGTCGTCGAAGCTGGAGAAACGGAGAATATGTTGGAAGAAGGTGCGGGATTTTGTTTGGTCGAGGGCGGCCAGTTGAAGGATGAGTTGATCGCGCACGATCTCGTCCGCGCGGGAAGCGTCAGCGGACGACGCGGGACCGTTCGGTTGGCAAGCGCGCTCGTCGTTAGCTTCTGTCCGGCACAAGGCGTTGCCGATGATTTCGGCGAAGGCGCGTGCGGATTGTCCGGATTGAAGCAAACGGGTGCGCGCTACTTTTTTCTCGGCGTATTCCTTAGCGACCAAAACCGAGGCGCGTCCAATCCAACCCTGGATCATGAAGGCAGACATATAGAAGTTGTCCTGCTCAAGACGACAGAGTTCGTAGGCGTCCTCCATCGTTCCCATGAATGGTAAGACGAGGCGCGGAGTCGGTTCGTTGTTGTTTTGATTTTCGTTATTTTTATTTTCGTTTTTATTTTTCATGCGCCCATTGTCGCAAAGTCACTTGGACAAAGGCTGTCCAAGTGAATTTTTTTCCCGGAAAAAGATGTCGCCTCTATCTACTTGATACCGAGCGAATTAAACAAAAACGCCGCTTTTTGGCGTAAAATTTTTCAGGTAGGGCGGGCCGGCATCCGCGGTTAGCGGTGCCATCGACCAATTTGTTCTAACTCTCCGCGCCCGCCCGCGCCCGACCGCCCGCCGTCCGCGCCCGCCGCCATGCGCGCCGAGAATTTCTTTCTTAATAAAAACCTCAATCCACTAAGAAGCTTTTATTCCAGCGCCGTAGTAACCTCGCCGCATGTGTGAATTTGAATTAATCGCGCAGCCGGCGACCGCCACAAAAAAGGCGAGTGCGACTGACTGCGACTGCCACCGCGACTGGGGTGCGACTGCACTCCAATTTGTCGCGCCTGGTCGCAACCAGTCACGCCCAGTAACACCCAGTCGCACTAACTTTTTTCGGTTTTTTTCGTATCGCAGACTTCCGAGTCTGCTGTGTCGTATGGCGAGGCCGACGTTCGGCTTTCCAAACCTGCAGGGCTTCCGTTACACACCTGCCGACTTGGAAGTCGGCGATACGGCAGGTTTGGAAACCTGCGATACGGGTTCGGCATCAGCGTCGGGCAGTCCTCGGTTGTTACAGGTGCGGAGGTTGTTGCTATTCCTCCATGCCGTTGTTACACTCCGCGAGTTGGACGTGGAATTGGCCACGACAGCGAAAAACAACAACGCCCTGCCATGAAAGCTGCCAGTCGAAACGGGATACTTGCCGGGGGGAATTGGATCATTGACCAGGTCAAGATGATCGATGCCTATCCGGCGCGCGATCACCTCGCCAATATCCGTAGTCAATCGCAAGGGACCGGCGGGTCGCCTTATAATGTGTTGGTTGATCTGGCGAACTTGCAGGCGCCGTTTCCGTTGATGGCGGCTGGACTGGTCGGCAATGATGATCTCGGTCGCACGATTTTGCAGGATTGTCGCGAGCGTAAGATTGATTGGAAGTATTTGCGGGCGACGCCGCTGGCGCCGACGTCTTACACGGATGTGATGACGGAATCGAGCGATGGGCATCGGACGTTTTTTCATCATCGCGGCGCGAATGCCTTGTGGGATGGGCATGACCTGAATTTCTCGAAGGTTAAAGCAAAGATTTTCCACCTCGGTTATCTGCTCTTATTGGATGCGTTGGATGCGCCGGATGCGAAGTTCGGCACGCGCGCGGCGCGTTTGTTAAAGATGGCGAGTGACGCCGGTCTGAAGACGAGCGTGGATGTGGTGAGCGAGGACAGCAATCGGTTCGCCAAAATCGTTTCGCCGGCGCTGAAGCACGTGGATTATTGCATTCTCAATGAGATTGAAGCGGGGAAGACGACGGGGTTCACGATTCGCGGCGCGGATGGGAAGTTGAATACGGTTTCGCTGCGGCATGCGGCGGGTGCGCTGTTGCAGCACGGGGTGAAGGATCTGGTGGTGATTCATTTTCCGGAGGGCGCGTTTGCCCGCACGCGTAAGGGTGAGGATGTTTGGCAAAGTTCGCTCAAGCTGCCTTCCAAACACATCGCTGGAACGGCTGGCGCCGGGGATGCGTTTGCGGCTGGTGTGTTGTTGGGATTGCACGAAGGTTGGGCGCTGCAGAAGTCGTTGTTCACCGGTGTGTGTGTGGCGGCGGCGTCGTTGTCGCACCCGACGTGTACAGGCGGGGTCAAATCGCTGTCGGCATCGGTGAAGTTGGCGCGGAAATATCCGCCGGGAGCGCCGATCGAGCGGGCTTAATTCGAACCGCTAACACATCAAGTTGATTGTGAGGGAATACCGAGGGGTGCGGTGTTTAACGCTGAGTAGGTTTCAACAAAATCCCCAAGGCCGATTTCAGGCAAATCCTGAGCGGATTGGAATTGCACCTGATGCAGAAAAGTAGCTTCATAGTAGGCACCAAGTTGAGCTGGTTTTTTGATATGAAACCCCTGGTGCTTTACGCAGAAGATGATTCGAATGACGCCTTGTTGTGTGAACATGCGTTCGAACTCAGCAATTTACCGATCGACTTGCGGATAGTGGATGACGGGGCGCACCTGATCAGCTGGCTTCGTGGCGAGGGCGATTATGCCGATCGCGCGAAGTTTCCCCTTCCGAGGCTCGTCATCACTGATTCCAAGATGCCGTTGAAGGGCGGTTTGGATGTGTTGCGCTGCGTCCGCACGTATCCTGAACTGCACGATATTCCCGTGGTTCTGTATTACGGGTCGATTTTTTTCCAGGATCTAGGTGTTTTCGGCGAACTGGGCGTTAACGCATGCATCGAGAAAGACTTCCACTGCCGCGAGTTGGTCCAGACAGTTGGCGACCTGCTAGGAATGCGACCAACTCTTTGGCGACCGACGACTGCAGAAGGGCTGGGCACGTCTCCGCGGATGAGCGCTGGTGCGGGAACGCGTTGAGCGGTTGACGATCACGCTGAGTTTGGGACGACGTGGAAGTCGTCCTTACCTGCGAAACAAAAAAAGAGCGCGAACCATTTCGGTTCGCGCTCGTAAAATCAGATGGCGGACGAGGGTGTCCGCGATCGATTGAAATTACTTCGCTGCAGCTGCGGCAGGGGCGGCCACTCTGGATGTTTCTTTTTCTTTCACCAGAGTTGCACCTTTGCCGATACGATTGCGCAGGTAGGTGAGCTTGGCGCGGCGGACGGCACCTTTGCGTTCCACATCCACTTTGTCGATGCGGGGCGAGTGAATCGGGAAAATACGTTCGACGCCTTCGCCGTAGCTGATGCGGCGGACGGTGAAGGTTTCGTTCAAACCATGACCGCGGCGGCCAATGACAATGCCAGCGAAAATCTGGATACGTTCTTTGTCGCCTTCGATAACTTTGGTGTGCACGCGCACGGAGTCGCCGACGGCGAATTTGCCCGCGTCTTTCCGATATTGTTCGGATTCAATTTTATCAAGTAATACCTGGTTCATAAATTTTCTTTCGGACGCCGCAGCGCAGCGTCGCTACCTTATTTCAACAAGTCCGGTCGTCTTTCTTTCGTTCTCTGCAGCGACTGTTCACGCCGCCATTTTTCTATCTCCGCATGGTGCCCGGACAAAAGCACCTCCGGGACTTTCATCCCGCGAAATTCTGCCGGCCGCGTATAGTGCGGGTATTCCAACTGGCCCGCACTGAACGATTCGTCTTGCGAACTTTGGTCGTCGCCGAGCGCTCCGGGCAAGAGGCGCGTTACCGCGTCAATTACCAGCATCGCCGGCAGCGAACCGTTCGTCAGAACATAGTCGCCGATGGACAATTCCTCGTCCACCAACCCTTCGCGCACCCTTTCATCGGTCCCTTCATACGCGCCGCAAATGAATAACAGATGCTGCTCTTGCGCCAAACGTCGCGCCGCAGCCTGGTCGAACTTTTGTCCGACTGGTGTCATCAGGATCACGCGGGTTTTTTCGCCGCGTAACGCTTCGACCCCTTCAAAAATCGGTTCAGGTTTGAGGACCATTCCTGGTCCGCCACCGAACGGCCGATCATCGACCGTTTTATAATTGTCATGCGTGTAATCACGCAAGTTGACCACCCTCAGGTCAAGGATCCCATTCTTCCGCGCCCGTTTCACAATGCTCACGTCCAGCGCGGAGAATATCTCCGGAAAAGGGGTGAGCACGTCGATTTTCACTTTTAACCTTTTTACTTTTTAACGACGCGAACGTTACAAGGTTAAAAAGTTAAAACGTTACAAACGTGATTACTCTCTCTCAGCATCTCGTTCCCTCTCGCGATCCGGTTTTCCTTTTCCTCCCGGCCCGTCTTCGACAATTTCCATGGTGCAGCGCAATCCGCGCTTGGCACTGCCCGCCAAAAGTAAGCTGCGAATGGCATTGATGGTGATGCCCTGACGACCAATCACTTTACCAACGTCATCGGCGTGCATGCGCACTTCGTAGACAGTCAGGCCTTCCTTCGGCACCTCAGTGACGGTGACGGCCTCGGGATGGCTGACCAATCCCTTTACGACAAAATCGAGGAAGGCTTGCATGTCTTTTAAAAAAATTTCAGGTCGAACTAGCTCGAATTAGGTCCAAATAGCGAATCGGGCCTAATTTGCTCGGTTTTGGCCGAGTCGCGCGGAACCTTAAGCGGTCGCCGCGGCAGCTTTTTTCGCCTTCTTCATGAAGCTGGCGACAGTTTCGCTGGGTTGAGCACCTTTGCTTACCCAATAATCGGCACGCGCGGTGTCGAGCTTGAAATTGTCGGTCTGCTTACGTGGCTGATACGTGCCGATTTCCTCGATGAACTTGCCATCACGAGGACTGCGACCGTCCGCCACTACAATGCGATAATACGGCGAATTTTTTGCGCCGACCCGCTTCATTCGAATTCTAACTGGCATAAAATAGTATGTCCTAAAAAAGAGTTGGAGAGCCTAGACCCCGACCCGTGGCTTGGCAAGTCCTGTTTTAACCTGAATTTTCGGCGCGCGCGGAGCGGCGCGCCCTACCAGGAAAAACTACCGACGAGCCCTACCTTCGGAAACTTATGGCGTTTTCTTGATCAACGCTGCGTTCGTTACCGCTCCGCCAGTGTGCACGGGCGTTTTGGAATAAATTGCAGTGAGATAGGCTGCGACGGAATTGATCTGAGCTTCGGTGAGCGGACCACCGTGGTCCTGACCGAAGGCCGGCATGGTCGAGCCGGTTTTGCCGCCGTCCTTAATCCAGTCACGCCAGTAATCGAAGGTGGTCTGTTTTACTGCGGCGAGGGCTTTCAGGTCAGGCACGCCCGCGGCGCGGTGAGGTGATTCGTGGCAAATGGCGCAGTCAGCAGCGAACAACTGCAGGCCCATTTTGCCGTCGCCTTTGCGGACGTGACATTCAGCGCAGTCCTGGTTGTCGACTTTGTGGAAGACGGCCTGACGATCTTTCATCGCTTGATCGAGGTTCTTCTTCCGTTGCTCGTCAGTCATCGCGACCATCGGGGCTGGCGGGGGGTTGTTGACTTTGACGGTCAACATTTTCATGCCAACGGATGTGTAAACGGTGATGGTCTTGGTGATGAGGCCGGGAGGTTTGCCGGCTAAAGCGACGGTGACTTTGATTTCGCCGTTGGTGCCAGGCTTGAGGTGCCAGGGTTGCGAGGGTAATTGGGCGACGGTGCAGCCGCAGCTGGTCTGGCAACGTTCGATGATGACTTCGTTGGTCCAGACGTTGGTGAGATTGAAGACGTATGGGGCGGAAGCTTCGCCGACTTTGGCGTCGTAAGTCTTGGTCTCGGAATCGAAAACGAGCGTCGGTTCCTTGGGCAGATTGGTCATCGGAACGGTGACGGAGGAGATTGGAACGCCTGCGTTAACGACAGCAGGGCTTCCCGGACGGAGCGGGCCACTCGGGCTTGGGATGACGCGCGCGGGACGCACGTTTGGCACCGGCGCAGTTGGAGCTGGCGGCGCGGGCGGCGTTGGTGTTTGAGCCAAAACGGCTGACGCCAGGGAAAGCGCAGCCATAACCATAATCCGTCGAAAGTTCTGCATAAGCGGCCAGAGGTTACACGAACTTTCCCTTAAAGACAATGTGGAAAAAGACCTAGCACCCCTTGCGTAATTACGAGTGGCTGCCGTCGCTCAATGCTTTGAATGGATTTGTTTGGGATCGAAACATTGTGTCAACTGCACAACGAGTTTAGTGAAAAAAAGCCAGGCCGTAGCTTAGTCCATTAATGAGGACAAGGCCCGGCCTGGCTTTCAATCTGCTAACGTCTGTTTTATTGGGTGATGCGATAGTAACGTTCGGTCGGCAGCGGGCCGGGGTCGCTATAGGAGCCTGCGCCGTTCGCGTCTGTCGAGACAACGACAAGTGTCTGCCAGTTAATCGGCGTCAGAGTGTCGGTGTATTGCACTGTGTAGCTGGTGTTCGGTGCGCCGGTGAATGTGCCGGTGCCAGCGCCGGTGACAGACTGGGACGGCGCTGGGAAAAGCAGGTTCAACAGCAACGACTTGCCATCTTGACTGGTGCTGAGGACAAATACGCGACCACCGGTCGAGTTGCTGAGGTTGTTTGTGGTGACATTGAATGCGGTGGGGTCAAAACCGGTGATTCCACCGGTGGTCGTGGCGATAGCCCAAGTTGATCCGCTGTTGAAACTGGCGGCGTTGCCCGGAGCGGTTCCGGAGAGCGATTGGACATCGATGTTGAATTTACCGGCTGAAGTCGCGGCAATGGTGAGCGTTCCGTTAATGGCGACGGTGTCCCAACCAGGATCGGAACCGGCAGTGCCGAGCGCATCGTTGATTTGCCACGCATAATGCCCAGCGGCGTTCCAGGTTTGATTGCCAGTGTTGATCGTACCGACGTTGATGCCAGGAGCAATCGTTCCGTTCGTGGCGACAGTGACTGCCGGGGTGGTTCCTGTTCCGTTGAGTGTGCCAGTGCTGTTGATCGAAACGGATGAACTGCTGGAGATGTTGCCAGTTACCGTCAGGGTGCCGGCGTTAATCGGTGTGGTTCCCGTGTAGGTGCTCGTGGCTGCAACAACCAATGTGCCCGCGCCCGCCTTGGTGAAATTGCGCGCTGACGCGTCCTGGCCGATTGCGCCGTTGAGCGTCAAAGTTTTGGCTGAAACGGTGATGGTGCGATTTGCTGCACTGAGAGTCACTGGTCCGCCGATGGTCATGTTGTTCGCGTTACCAACATAGGTTGGGCTGCCACCGCTCAACGTCAATGCATTGGCTACGGTCATGTCTGAACCAGAGGTATTGTCAAAGAAACCATTGCCGCCGATGATGTTCGTTCCAGTGCCCATAGCAGAGGCGTTGGCGAGATTAAGACGGCCGGCAGTATTGAGAGTCGTATTGCCGGTATAAGTATTAACACCAGAGAGCGTCCACGTGCCCGAACCCGATTTCACAACATAGGTGCGGTTCTTAAGGTTCGGGATGGTAATGGTTGCACCGGCAGTGATTGCGGCTGTCGTTGCGGCACTGAGAGTTATTTTCAAAGTGCTGTTTGTCACACCCAGAACAGTGGTTCCTGCAGCGATACCCGTGCCGGAAACCGCTGCACCAACTACAATGCCGTCCACCGATCCGAGGGTGAGCGAGGTGGCGGTAGTCACTGCTGCCGCGGTCGTCACGGTCGAACCGCTTGTGCCGTTATCAGAGATGATGCCAGCAAATTCACCGGTGCCGGCAGTCGCACCTTGGAGAGTCAAAGATTTGGTGCCGATACCTGTGGCTGTGGTCGCCGATGTAAACTTAAGCAGTCCGGTGCCGGATTGATCCAAGATCGCACCGCCACTTTGGCCAGCGAGGTCAACGACGCGGTCGGTCGTTTCACCGGCTCCGGTGTAAAGAAGCGTGCCGGTAAAAGTCGTCGCTCCAAAACTCAGCGTGCCGTTGGCAGCACTGGACGGTACTCCCAGATTGCTGGTGGGCTGTTGCGCGGGCGTCGAGACGCTGTTGATTGAACTGACGCTGGTAACGCTGGATTGCAAAGTCGTCTTGCCAGTGTAAGTGTTCGCGCCCGTGAGCTTGAGCACGCCATGTGTCGTCGAACTCTGCCGGCCAAATCCACCGGGGCCACTGATGACGCCCGACAACGTGACCGTATTGTCCGTCCCGCCACCAACGCCGTAATTCACATTGAAACTATTCAAGGCCACATTGCCGCTGAACGTGGTCGAAAACGGATGGCCCGTAGCAGAGAAGTTGAGAGCCGCGACGGCAGTATGCGCGTCTATAATATCGTTTGTAATGACAAGGCCGGTCGATTCCGCGATTAATGCCGGGCCACTCACAGTCGTAAGTGTGATAGGTCCAGTTCCAAACGATGAACCGTTATTGAAATTCACAAGCGAAGCGCTGCTGTTAAGGTTCATGCCGCCCGAATACGTGTTTGTTGCATCGAAAAAGATTTGTCCGGTGCTTTGCACTTGAATCCCGCTCGCTCCAGTAATCGGGATGTTAACGTGGGTAAATCCCAAACTGCCGTTGAAAGTTGCAAAGGTTGCAAGCTGGCCGATGGCAGTAGAAATATCAAACGAGCCGGGGCCAGAGAAGGTCACCGTGCATGGGCCGGGGTTTAGCTGTCCGTTATAGATTCCTCCCATCGGGATGGCAGAGTTTACCGTGATCGCAAATGTTCCCAGGTTGGTGCTGCCGCCTGGACCTGCACAAAAAAGAGCGGCATTAGTGCCATTAATGTTCCAGGGGACAAGCGAGGCAGGGTCGACCTGGGTTTGCGTGCCCTCCGGGGTCCAAAGTGGGGTAGTGGTATCCCATGTGCCGCTACCGCCGACGGTAGTTGTGCCGTTGGGCTCCCATCCCTGGATGGCGGCCTGAGCGGAATTCAATGTGATAGCCGCGAGAGTCGCGGCAACGAATCGAAGGAGTGACGTTTTCATAGCTTTATTTGGGGTGGCGTGATTTGCATTTAGTTGACAGGCTGGATGTTAGGAGAGAACTCGAAGAAACGGATTGCTGACCCGGCCTGAATTCTTTCATAAGTTTGATTGAGCCGTTTAAAGCGACAAAATCAGTTTCAGATTACATTTGATGCTCCCGTGGCACAAGTTTTGATCGCGTAATTCCGTATAGGTTTATTGACAAGAATTCCGTATGTGAGAGAATCGCGCGACCTCGAATTACTGGCCCTGCTATGGAAAAATCTACTGTAAGAATTATACGCAACCTACTGTGTGCCATGCTCCTGCTTTTTTGCGGGACGATGAATGGTCAGACGAACTGCGCTAGTCAACCATCTGGATTGGTGAATTGGTGGAAAGGTGATTCCAATGCGAATGACAGTATCGGCACGAGCGGCGGTACGGTGACCGGAACTGTTTCGTATAGCACGGGTGAAGTGGGCAGCGCATTTGCGTTTGTGAACGGCAAGGTCAACTTCGGAACCAACACGGCAAACTTTGGCACCAATAGTTTTACGGTGGAATTTTGGCTAAAGACTACGGCGCAGGTGTCGGAGAGCTTTGAAATGGCTGTTATGGAAAAGCGACCGGCTTGTAATGCGACTCTGTCGTTTTGGGGGATGCGAATGGGTGGGGCGGGGACCGGCGGCAAGCTGATTGTGGAAGCATCGTCGAATGCCGCGCAGAATCAGCAGAGCATAATGGCCAACAAGCTGATCAATGACGGAGTGTGGCATCACGTGGCTTTTACGCGTTTCTTCGGAACGATGTCGTTGTATCTGGACGGAACGCTGAACATTTCACAAACGAACCCGGCGACAGTGTATCTCAGTAACGCGGTCGGTTTTGTGGTCGGCCAAGGTGTGTGCAGTTGTTGTTCGGGAACACAGCCTTTTTCCGGGTTTATGGACGAATTGTCGATCTATAACCGCGCGCTGAGCGCTGCGGAGATTTTGTCTGTATATAATGCAGGCACTTACGGCAAATGCAGTGGTTCCGCGCCGTTCATCACGCAACAACCAACGAGCATTACGGCGCAGACAAACTCGATGGTAGGTTTCTCTGTGCTGGCGACGGGCACTTTGCCCCTTGGCTATCAGTGGAGTTTTAATTCGAGCCCGATTTCGGGAGCAACTACTTCGAGTTTGACGGTTACCAATGTTCAGGTGGCAAATGCAGGGTCGTACTCGGTTTTTATCACGAACGCGTTTGGCTCGGCCCAAAGTTCGAATGCGATTTTGACGGTGACAACGGGGAGTGGTGGTGGCGGCGGTGGTACGTCGACAAATTGTGCTACGATTTCGGGCCTGACGCATTGGTGGCAAGCGGAAGGAAATGCCCATGACTCGGTCGGAACGAGCGCCGGTACTGCCAGCACAGGAATATCATATACGTCAGGCAAGGTTGGTCAGAGTTTTAATTTTGATGGAACTTCCGGCGAAGTGGATATGGATACGAGCACGGGAAATTTTCGCACGAACGATTTCACGGTCGAGTTTTGGATGCAGACGTCGTCGTCGGCAAACATGGCAGTCATCGCGAAGCGGGAAGCTTGTGACTTAGATCCCTCTGGCTGGGACATCGTTATGGGGTATGCCAACGGCGTCCAATACAATGCTGGAACAATCGGCTTTGAAGTCTTTGACCCGACCGAGGCGGATGGACCGGTTGTGCCAAATACGACCATTAATGACGGTCTGTGGCACCACGTCGCGCTGACGCGTGCCGGCACAAGTGTGTCCATGTACCTGGACGGCACAATGAGGACAAACATCACCATGGCGAGCCTGATCGATTTCACCAACGCCAACCCCTTTCAACTCGGTCGGAACGTTTGTGAGGGTGCCGCCGGAATTCAGCCGTATCAGGGGTTGATGGATGAAATTTCGATATACAACCGTGCGCTGAGTGCTTCGGAAATTTTGGCGATTTACAACGCTGACACCTTCGGGAAATGCGGTTCAAGCGGTGGCGGTTCCGCGCCAGTGATCACCCAGCAACCGACGAGCATCACGGCGCAGACGAACTCGATGGCGGGTTTCTCTGTGCTGGCGACGGGCACTTTGCCCCTTACCTACCAGTGGAGTTTTAATTCCAGCACAATTTCCGGAGCAACCAATTCGAGTCTGACCATCAACCCTGTTCAATTGACGAATGCCGGGACGTACTCGGTTTTCGTTACCAACGCGTTCGGTTCGGCTCAAAGTTCCAACGCGATTTTGACAGTGACGACCGGTGGTGGTGGAACGTCAACAAACTGCGCTAGCATCCCGGGCTTGGTGAATTGGTGGCAAGCGGAGAGCAACGCCCTCGATTCGATCGGTACGAAAAATGGAACTCTTTCTTCGGGAGTGTCTTATTCGTCGGGCAAAGTCGGCCAGAGTTTTAGTTTCGGCGGAACCGGCGGGGTGACGATGGATACGAGCACGGGAAATTTTCGGACTAACGACTTCACGGTCGAGTTTTGGTTGATGACATCGTCATCGCAAATCATGTCGATCATGTCCAAACGACAAGTGTGCAATTTAAATCCCGCCGGCTGGGACATCCTGACGGGGTATGCCAACGGTGTCACCTACGCCGCCGGAACGATTGGCATTGAAGTTTTTGACTCCAGCGGCGCGTGGGGACCGGTCGTGCCAAATGTCACGATCAACGATGGACTGTGGCACCACTTTGCGATGACGCGCGCCGGTAAACTCGTGACCCTTTATCTCGACGGCACACAGAGGACAAACGTCACAACGTCCGGCCTGATCGATTTCACCAACGCCTACCCATTCGAACTCGGCTTGGACGTTTGTGGAATGCAGCCTTATCAGGGCAATCTAGATGAAGTGGCGATCTTTAACCGGGCGCTGTCGTTAAGCGAAATCCAATCGATTTACAGCTCGGGTTATTTGGGCAAGTGTCCCCCTCCGCCGACTGGTCCATCGATTGTGACGCAACCGACGAATGTCGTTGTGGCGGTCGGCAGCACCTTATCGTTAGGCGTGGGAGCGACGGGGACGGCACCGCTGACGTATAACTGGATTTTCAATGCAACGAATGTCTATGTCACGGCTAGCTCGCCTTTGATGATCACGAATGTGCAACTGACGAATGCGGGACCCTATTATGTGGTGGTCACAAATAATTATGGGTCGGCAACCAGTTCGAACGCGGTTTTGGTGGTGGGGAATGCGCCAGGACTCACCGCGCAACCGCAGAGCCAGACGGCGCTCCAGTTTACACCAGTGACATTTAACGCGAACGCGACCGGAACTGCGCCCTTGGCGTTTCAATGGCTGCGCAATGGTTTGAACATCGCACAGGCGACGAATACCAGCTTCACGATTTCAAGCGTGCAAACGACCGATGCGGCCAGCTATCGCGTGGTGGTCAGCAACCTTTTCGGAACATTCACCTCGTCGAATGCGGTATTGTCGGTGTTTACGCCGAACGTGCGTTTGGAAAATGCCGCGCTGACGGTTGGGCCGGTGACGGTTCCGTTGAGGATGGTTGCGGGTGGCAGCGAGAATTCGGTCAGTGTGAGTGTGAACTGGCCCTCGAATAATTTGGTCTATGCGTCGACAACATTGGGCTCCAACGCGGCGGGAGCGTTGATGACCGTGAATACGAATCAAATTCCGTCAGGTCGGCTTGGCGTGGCGGTGTTCTTCACGGATTCGAGTAATTTTGGAATCGGTACGCAAGAACTGGCGCGCATTACATTCCGCGCAGGCATTGTCACCAATGCGTTGACGAATGCGTTGACGTTTGGCGATGTGCCGGTGATCCGTCAGGTGGTCGACACGAATTTCAATACATTGGTAATACGGTATTCAAACTCGGTGGTGACAATGCCGGTGACGGATTATGAAGGGGACGTGTCGCCGCGGACCAATGGCAATCACACCATGGGTATCGCCGACTGGACGCAAGCCGGCCGGTTTGTGGCGGGGTTGGATGTGGTGAGCAATACGCTGGAATTTTTGCGGGCCGATTGCGCGCCGCGCACCAATGGTGGCGATGGACGGCTGTCGATCGCAGACTGGGTACAGGCGGGACGATATGCGTTTGGGTTTGATGGGATCGCGGCAATCGGTGGGCCGACCAATTTCACGGTGGCGCAAACGCCGAAGTTGCCGACGCGGCCGGTGTCGTTGGTGCTTGTGTCGCAGAACGGATTGACGAACGTGGTTGCGGTTCATTTGAACGCGCAGGGGGATGAGAATGCACTTGGGTTCAGCTTGAGTTTTGATCCGACGCAATTGGGTTATGTCAGCACGACTCTGGGGAGCGGCGCGAGCGGCTCGGTGATAAACGTGAACAGCAGCCAGGCGGCGAGTGGACATGTCGGCGTGGCGCTGGCGTTGACGACGGGCAATAATTTTGCGGCGGGCGATATTGAAGTTGCCCGAGTGACGTTTGTGTCGAGCGGATTCGGGTCGTACACGGCCGGGGTCGGTTTCGGAGATCAGCCGATTTTGCGCGAGATTGCAGACGCGAATGCGACAACGGAAAGCGCGAGTTATGGTGGTGGCAACTTCACCGCCACGGGTCAACCGCTGCCGCAACTGACGGCGATGTTGAATAACAACACGAATATTGTCTTGTCGTGGCTTGCGCCGTCGAGCGGGTTCAATTTGGAATCTGTGACGCCGATTGGGACGAACTGGACACCGGTTGTTTACACGCCGGCGACGAACGGAGGGAACATCGTTGTGACGCAGGCGATTTCGGTGGATCAGGTGTTTTATCGGTTACGGCATCCGTAGGCGGCCAGCAAAGATCACTACAGAAGGAAACGAAGGTAACAAAGGATGACGCGGTGACGCCGGCCGGTTATGGGAAGATCAGCCGGAATGAATTGCTTTTGTTGATGTAACCGGCGGGAATGTTGCCGGCGTCGAGAGCGTTGCATTGGTAGTCGGTCATGAAACGAGCGCTGCTGCATAGTTGGACGCTGCCGTCGCCCATCAGAATGTTCCCTGCTCCGACCGAGTTGTCTGCCGAGTGCATTTTCAGGGACCAGCAAACGGGTGAGTTGGTTTGGAGGATTACGTCGTTGCCGCTGCCGTCGTCCGGCGAAAAGCCGTAGTCATGTTGTGGCTTCGAACCGGGAGTGAGGTTTCGATCACCACCTAGAATTGATAGCGGAAAATTATCGTTCGCATCTGGGTTCATGAAATACGAGATGTTTTTGTTGCCGAAGTCGTTGAAATCCTTCGCGCGAAAGCGGTCGTCTGCCGGACAGTTTAGTATCTTCGTTGTTTGGCCTAATTCGTTTTGCATGATGGAGTAGTTGCTCCAGCAGTAGGGCCCCGCATTGGTCATGTTCGCGAAATCAGCCCATCCAGCATTTGTGGCCGTTCTTAACGTTTGAGCGGGATATTTGTCGCCGTTGTCGCCTGCCCAAATTCGATAGGCGATCCCTATTTGTTTTTGATTGTTGACGCATTGAATACGTTGCGCCTTTGGCTTCGCACTGGTGAAACTGCACGGAATCATTGCTGCCAAGATGAACAGAATGCAAATGACGACGAGGAGTTCGATTAGAGTGAATCCTTGTTTAGTTTTTGATTTCATATGTCGTGTCGTGTTCTACGGAACTTGTTTTTGATCAGGAGATACTTCGCAAGCGAAACAAGGCCAGAGAATTTGTAATTTGGATCGACGTAATTTGTGATGACGTAAAAGGCGAAGTAGTAGAAACGGCAGAAGGACCAGACCGCGATGCTGAAGAGCAGAGTGAATCGCAGATTGGCATGATCTGCAATCAGCATCGCGGTTGAAAATGTCGCGAGGAACAGAAACAGGATTCCTTTGGCTTTGATCCAGTTGGGGTGGGTGAGGTTTTTCATTTTGTAGGTTCTGTTTGTTGGATCCATGGGCCTCCTCTCGTCGTTCATAACAATAATGACGGCAGGATGAGTGCGGTGAGGATGGTGATGATTCCAATCACGATAAGAGTTTCAACCAACGTGAAGGCGTTTTGTTTCATGCGAACCTCTCTGTCAATCAGTCAGCATAACGGTTGCCGTGTGGTCGCACGCAGGGAGCAATTGGCGAGGGCGTAGAATTGTGGC
Organism: uncultured Verrucomicrobiae bacterium; assembly: GCA_963702845.1. GTDB lineage: Bacteria > Verrucomicrobiota > Verrucomicrobiia > Limisphaerales > Palsa-1400 > JAICXV01. The sequence goes on from OY969763.1 coordinate 5,858,795, forward strand.
CGGTTTTCACGCATGGCTGCGCGGAGAGCGCGCAAATTGAGATCAATTTCAATCCGACGTGATTTCGAACAGGCAATTGGTCAGGTGAAATTTGAGTCTTTTTCAACGATCCTACAAAAAATGTAAAAGAGGGGAGTTCGATCGTTCGCGGAATAGGATTAGGGATCGTAGACGAGCGGTCAGGTGTGAACAACTTGTGAATAAGTAAAAACGATTTTCGTTGTTTGCGTGCGGGGCAGGTTGGATAGTTGACATACTGGAAGAATACGCAGGTGTGTCGGCGCGTGGCTTTTCTTCCAAGGGTTCCGCTAAACATTGGGTCCACAGTGAAAGCAATTGACGGTCAATCGCAGCATGCGCAAGCGGTGCCGAATGCGCATGGAAATGGTTCTTCTCATAAGTTCGACTCCTCACCTGTACCGATGAAGTTACGGTTGGCCGCCCTCGTTTTTCTCGCGGCGATCGTTTTTTTGGGGTTGAGCGCGATCGTGCTCTATCAGTTGACGTCGATGCGGATAGCGGCACAAAACGGGGTTTCGCACCAACTGCAGGTGGTTATGGAGTTGGATGGTTTTTTGTCGTCTGTAAACGAAGCGGAGAGCGCCGAGCGAGGCTATCTACTCACAGAGCACACGTCGTATTTGGACATTTACGCAAGCCAGAGCGCGGAAGTGCGGACGAAGCTGACACGGCTGAATAGCCTTGTTAACACGACAGACCTGCCTCGGGACATGATACATAAGCTGTCGGAACTGACGGAGCGGCGATTATCGGAGATGAATGGTACGATTTCGATGAGGAGCAAGATCGGATTGCAAAGCGCGTTAGATGCCATCCACGCCAATGAAGAACGAGCTCTGATGCTGCTGATTGAAGCTCAAACGGCCGATATCCGCTCGGTCGAAGAACGGGAACTCAAGGCCGCGAGCGACTGGGCTGAGTGGGTCGGTAATGCCCGCACGCAGACGCTTGTCGCCGGTTGTGTGCTGAACCTTATTTTTTTGTGGTGGGGTTATCGGAAAATCTGCAGTGAAACCCACAAGCAACATCGTGCGATGATGGATATGGCGTCTCTGCAAAGAGTAGGCGTTCAATGCGCTCGTGCGGGCGATGATTTTCAGGAATGCGTGGAACAGATTCTAGCAGCGGCCGTCGCTTTGACGGATGCTGACAGGGGAACGGTGCAGTTGCTCGGGCAGTCAGGAGCAATCCGACTCGCTGCACATCGCGGCTTCGATGCGCAGAGTCTAAATGGTCTCGCCTGCATTGATGCGAATAGTGGTTGCGCCTTTGCGCACGCAGTGCGAATTGGCGAAAGGGTATCGGTAAGGGACCTCAGGCAATGCGAAGATATTCATCGGTTCCACTCCATCAGGAACGCGGGCGTGCGCGCGATGCAATGCACGCCGTTGGTCAGCAGTTCGGGCAAGGTTCTTGGGCTTGTATCAACCCATTACGTGAAGGCGTATTCGTGCAGCGAAAGCCAATTGCGGTTGATGGATTTGCTCGCGCGGCAGGCGGCGGATTATATCGAGCGTAAACGAGTGGAAGCACAGTTGCAAAACGCGCACGAACAACTGGCGGATCGTGCGGTTCACCTGGAAGAATTGGTCAACGAACGAACGGCGCGACTGAAGGAGATGCTCGGGGACCTAGAAGCTCTTTCCTACAGCATCGTGCATGACATGCGGGCTCCGTTGCGGGCGATGCAAGGTTTTGCGGAATTGCTGGCGGGGGAATGCGCGCCAATTGGGCCCGCGGCTGAAAATTATGTAGAGCGGATCAAAATTGCAGCCACCCGGATGGATCACCTGATTCGGGACGGACTCAACTACAATCGCATGATGCGGGCTGAATTGCCGCTTACGACAATTGATCTCGGCCGATTTTTGCGTGGGATCGTCGAAACTTATCCGGAATTTCAAACGCGCGATGTTGAAATCGAACTCAGCGGCAACTTTCCCTCGGTCCACGCAAATGAAGCGGCATTGACGCAGTGCATCTCGAGCTTGATTTCAAACGGTATCAAGTTCGTTGCTCCTGGGGTAATTGCGGTGGTGCGGGTTTGGTCTGAAACGCGCGATTCACGGGTTCGCTTGTATTTCAAAGACAATGGCATCGGGATACGGAAGGAGGCGCACGCGAAAATTTTTGAAATTTTCCAGCGATTGGATCAGAAACACGAAGGTACCGGCATTGGCCTGGCGATCGTCAAGAAAGCGGTCGAACGGATGAACGGTACAGTTGGGCTTGAATCAGAGCCAGAGAAAGGGAGCACCTTCTGGGTTGAATTCGACGCTGCTGAAGCCGTCAAACAACCACGTGCAGTAAGTGCATCGGGGTATCGCTCCTACAACTTTTATGAGCCGGCTTAACCCATATATTCTCTACGCTGAAGATGAAGACACGGACGCAATTCTTTTTGAACGCGCGTTTCGCAATGCAGGGATCGCTCATCGGCTGGTTCGTGTAACTGACGGTCAGGCGGCAATCGACCATCTGACTCGCGCGACGGCGCAGACCGAGATCGTGCCGCACGCGTTACCCAGCGCGACGTTGCTGGACATCCATATGCCGGACGTTTCGGGAATAGAGGTGTTGCAATGGATCCGCAACACCGCCGCCGTTCGGTCGCTTGTGACGATCATGCTGAGTTCATCAGAACATCCGCTCGACTTTCGGCGTGCTTATGCGCTCGGGGCCAATGGATATCTGGTGAAGCCCGCAAGCTTGGAAGAATGTCTTGTGATGGCGCGGACGTTGAAGGACTGGCTGGCACAGTACGCGGTGGGGACACATTTGGCACCCACATTTCCTGCGGCCCACAGCGCGGCGGGATTGGCATCCGACCAGCGGACTACTTTGTAATGCCGGGGCTCGTGCGGTTGGGCGGAAGACTTCAGTGGTTTGAAAGTACCCATGTTACACCCGCCTGAAGGCGGTCGAGGGTGTGGTCGCTATGGTGGCCGGGAGGTTCGCGGAAGGTGGAGCGAACGGGGCGGTCTTTGATGGCTTCGTAGATCGCGCGGGCACCGATGTTCGCTCTGTATTCATCCTGGGCGGCGCCTTCGAGGAACACGGATTGGCTCGGAAGGAAGGCGTTTTTGTTGCGTTGAACAATGACGAGCGGATCGGCGTCGAGACAGCGCTGCCAGACTTCCGGGCGGAATTTGTGATGGGCGTCGTATAGCCATTGGAATTGGCCAGGGTGATCGGAACCCACGGGCGCGTAAGCGGCGCACAGGGCGAGAGCGTAAACGAAGTCACCGCCTTTGGGCAGCGGCTTGAAATTGCCAGCGATCATAAGTTCGCGAACTTCGGCCAAAGGCGCGTTGCTGACGGAGGCGACTTGGACGAGCGGAAGGTGGCTGACCTGGAAATAGGAATCAGGACTCAGCGCGATGACGGCGTCGAAGAGGTGCGGCTTATACATGCCGAGCCGTAACGCGCCGAAGCCACCGCTTGAATGACCGGCGACAATGCGGCGAATGCCGTTGGCCGGGATTGGATAGCAGGCTTCGACATGTTCGACGATTTCATTGCAGATATAGTCGGCGTAGTTGCCTTGGGCGCTGGAATTGACGTATTGACTGCAACCCCAATGGTTGTGGCCATCGATGACAACGACGCGCATGGGTTGAACTTCTTTGGCCAATTTGTCGGTGAAGGTCTGCCAAACAATTTTGCTTTTGAGGAACTTTTCGGCGGAGCTCCCGAAACCGGGCAGGTAGTAAATGATCGGCGCAGGCGCGTTGCTGGCGAGTTGGCTTGGAAGACAAATCAATGTCCGGCGCTGAGCCGAATCGTGGAGTGGGTTGGATGCCAGGTTTGTGCTGGTGAACTCGATGACGTCGGTCGTTGCCTCAGTGCGGCCCTGCGGTGCGACGGTCAAATAGATATAGGCGAACAGGGCGACGAGAAGGCGATTCATGACGGCTTTCGTTTAGATGGTTCGGGCGCGAGTGTCAATTTTAGTCAACATGACGATGTTTTGCCCCTAAGACCCCCTTTGTTGTGCTCCCCGCAAGAAATAGCTAGCAAATACCAAGGCCCGTGTAGTTGCGAAATGGGCATCTGCCTAGGTTTAGCGAGAATGAAAATCAGGCCGGCGCTCAACCGTAGTCACGTGCTCATGGAACACCGGTTAAAGCACGTGGTCTTTGGCAGCACGGCTGAACACGTTGTTCGACATGCCACCTGTCCCGTGTTGACGGTTCGAAAACATCAAAATCAATTCATTGGAGATTAATATGAATGGTAAAACCTGCACGGTGGAATGTATCGCAGGGCTCGACAGCCCACTTCCCGCAACAGCATTTGGTTGTCCGCGCGATTTTCTAGACAATCGCTTCGTTTACACGGTGATTTCGCCGCGCGCGCGCGGCATGTCGATCGGCTTGAACATGAACCCGGACAAGAAGTGCAACTTCGATTGCATTTATTGCGAGGTAAACCGCCAGGACGTGAACGGAAAGCCGAACGATTTGGATGTGAATGTGATGGCGGCGGAATTGCAGAAGACGCTGCTGCTCGTGCATTCGGGAGCGCTCCGGGAGCGTTGCGCGTATCGCGCCGTCAGCAATGAATTGTTGACGCTGCGTCACGTGGCCTTGAGCGGCGACGGTGAGCCGACATTATCTTCAAATTTTTCTGAAGTGGTCGAATCCGTCATTCACGTGCGCGCCAAAAACCCGTTCATGTATTTCAAGCTTGTCTTGATCACAAACGGCAGTGGCCTGGATTTGCCGAACGTTCAGCAAAGTTTGAAATACTTCACGCGGGATGATGAGGTATGGGTCAAGCTCGACGCGGGAACGCAGGAGTACATGGACGAAATCAATCGCAGCGAGGTGTCGCTCGACAAAATTATCTCGAACATCCTGCTCGTGGCGCATCAACGGCCGGTGACCATCCAGAGTTTGTTTGCGAAATTGAACGACGCAGAACCGCCAGCCGAGGAAATCGATGAATACATCAATCGTTTGCAGGAGCTGAAAAACGGCGGCGCGAAAATTTCGATGGTGCAGATTTATTCGGCGACGCGACCGATCTCGCACGGGCAGGTCTCACATCTGCCACTGAAGTATCTTTCCAATCTGCGCCAGCGCATTAAATCGATTGGTTTACGTGCGGAAGTGTTTTAGGACGCCTTGGGTGCGGCGGAAGGCGCATCTAAGGAATTCCCTTAGAACCAATAATTGTGCTTCACCCCCCACATTTGGCGAGGCTCCCAATAGCCCGAAATTGCGAACTAGTCTTTAATTGCTTACATGCAAACAGCAATTGCTCAACCGACACTGGACAATGCGGCAAACAAGCGGCAGCAGAACAAGAACCTGATTCACTCCCTTACCGCCTCTAAAATTTACCAGGATTACGAACGCGCCTTCACCGATGCGACCGGTCTGCCTGTTTCTTTCCGACCGGTGGAATCGTGGCAGTTGCCCAACCACGGCCGCAAGAACGAGAACGGGTTGTGTGCGATCCTGGCTGAAAAAAGTAAGGCCTGCGCCGCATGTCTCCAAACGCAACAGGAGCTTTCTGAAAACGCTCAATTTGAAGCGTATACCGCCACCTGTCGTGTTGGATTAACTGACACCGCCGTGCCGGTGCGCCAGGGTGAGCAATTGATCGGCTTCCTCCAGACTGGCCAAATCTTGCGCAAGAAGGCGTCCCAGGCGCAGATCGTGCGCACGTCGAAGCTTGTGGCGGAATGGGGCTTGGACATCAGCGCCGATCAGTTGCAAAACCTGTATGCGAATACCAAGGTGCTTTCGCCCTGCCAATATGATGCGGTCGTGAAATTGCTTTCGATTTTTGCCGAGCACATCGCGTTGGTTTGCAATCAGCTTTTGGTGCAACAGCACAATTCCGAACCACCGGCGATCACTCGCGCCAAGGAATTCATCATCGAAAACCAGACCGAAGATCTTTCGCTCGGCCAGGTCGCCAAGGCCGTGAATACGAGCACGTTCCATTTCTGCAAGATGTTCAAGAAGGCGACAGGGCTTAATTTCACCGATTATGTCTCGCGCGTGCGTGTGGAGAAAGCGAAGAACCTGTTGCTCAATCCGAACCTGCGCATTAGCGAAATCGCGTATGAAGTCGGGTTCCAGTCGTTGACTCACTTCAACCGCGTGTTCAAGAAAATCACTGGTCAATCGCCGAGTCATTATCGCACGCAGCTTGGAGCTCACTAAGCGCCAGGTCGCAGTGGTTGGCCTTTATTTTTTAGCTGCGGCGGGTATATCTTGCTCCGATGGAAGATTATAGCGGCTGGAGTAAGGCCAAGTTGATCGAGCGGATGGCCTCCCTCAAGCAGTATAACTTGCAATCTCAAGCCTTATCGGACCTCGACCGCGAGACGGCCCAAGCCGCCTTACGCGACAGCGAAGAGCGGCTTCGCGCTATTTTGAACACGGCTGTCGAAGGGATCATCACCATCGACGACCGTGGTCGGATCGAGACGATGAATACTGCTGCGGAACGAATCTTCGGCTATTCCGCTAGCGAACTCGTTGGCAAGAACGTGAAAGTTCTCATGCCCACGCCGTATCGCGAGCATCACGATGGCTACCTCAATAATTACAAGCGCACGGGCCATGCTAAGATCATCGGCGTCGGACGTGAAGTCGTTGGCCAGCGTAAGGATGGAACAACGTTCCCGATGGATCTCGCCGTCAGCCAGGTAAAGCTTCACGACAGGATGATTTTTGCTGGGTTCGTCCGCGACATCACCGATCGCAAACGTCTCGAAAAAGAAATCCTTCAGATCAGCGAATTGGAACAGCATCGCATCGGCCAGGACCTTCATGACGGTATTTGCCAGCATATGACCGCAATCGAATTGATGGCTGAGGTGCTGGAAACGAAGCTTCGGAAGCAAGCGAAAGCGTTGGCGACCGATGCGGAGAAGATTTCGCGAGAAGTTCGCGAGGTCATCAGCCAAACGCGAGCGTTGTCGCGTGGTCTGTCGCCGGTTTTGCTCGAGTCGGAAGGACTGATGTCTGCGCTAAAAGAGTTGGCGTCCAACACCCACGATATGTTCCGCGTGTCGTGCCAGTTCTTTTGCCTCAAACCGGTGTTGATCGATGATCTCACGACGGCGACGCATTTGTATCGCATCGCGCAGGAAGCGGTCAGCAATGCAATCAAGCATGGCAAGGCTCGTGAAATTCAAATCGTGCTGTCGTCGGAAGGCGAAACGCTGACCCTCGCAATCCAGGACAACGGCGTCGGGTTGCAAACGCCCACACAAAAGAAGAAAGGTATGGGCTTGCAGGTGATGAAGTACCGGGCCGGCATTATCGGCGGTTCGGTCGACGTTCGCAAATCGGATATGGGCACTCGCGTTATCTGCACTCTCGCTCGACACTAAATCAAATGCCCTCTACCAAAAACACGTCAGCGAAAAAACGGATCTTCATCGTCGACGATCATCCGATGATGCGACAGGGCCTCGCCCAGTTGATCCAGAACGAGAAGGACCTCGAGATTGTCGGCGAAGCCGAGAACGCGGCACAGGCCTTCGAAGCCGTACGAAAGTTGAAGCCCGATTTGTTACTCGCCGATATCACGTTGCCGGACAAGAGCGGCCTTGAATTGATTAAGGACATTCGGGCTGCGGGCGGCGAGGGAATTTCTATTCTCGTAATTTCGATGCACGACGAGGCTCTCTACGTTGAACGCGTCCTGCGGGCGGGCGGGCGAGGTTACATCATGAAACAAGAGGGCGGCAAGAAATTGATGGTCGCCATCCGTCAGGTGTTGGGCGGACAGATTTACGTTAGCGAAAAAATGTCGTCGAAGATTCTGGAGATTTTTTCCGGTCGCCGTCCCGACGCTTCCAGTTCACCTGTCGAAAAATTGACCGACCGCGAATTTGAGGTGTTCCAATTGATCGGAAAAGGGCTGACGACGTTGCAAATGGCCAACGAACTTCATGTCAGCACAAAGACGATCGAAGTCCATCGCGCCAATATCAAAGCGAAGCTCAACATGAAGACTGCACCGGAGTTACTCCGCTATGCGGTGCGATGGGCAGAGTCGCAATCGTCGTAGTCGCGCGGTGACTGGGCGACGCGGGTGGGTTGAGGTTTTTAGTAAACAGAGCTGGTTTGCACGAAGGTCTTCACAGCGCGATTCCCGGCGGTCATGGAGCGGAATAGCTCCGGCAATTGTGCCAACGTGCATTCGCCGTTGATGAATTCGCGTGCCGGCACTTTGCCTGATTCGATCAACTGCAACGCGCGACGAATGGTGTGCGGCGTGTGGTGATAACTCGCGAGCAAGGTCAGGTTTGAATAGTGCAACCGGCCAGTGTCGAGTGACACGGTTGTTCCCGATGGACAACCGCCGAAGAAATTTACTTTGCCGCCTTTGCGGACGAGTTGCGCGGCGGCTTCCCACACTTCTGGTTTGCCGACGGCTTCGACGACTGCATCAAACGGTTTGGGCGCATTTTGTTTGATCGCGCCGACAAGGTCAGTCGCGCCGGTGACGTCGATGGTTTTCTTTGCTCCAAGTTTCTGTGCGGCCTTCAACCGCGCTTCGCCGCGGCCGGCGACGGTCACGATGCATTTGGCATTTCGCGCAAGCGCAACGAACATGAGCCCGAGCGGCCCGGAGCCAATGACGAGCACGCTCTCGCCTGCGCGCATTTTCAAATCTTCCCAACCTTGCACCGCGCAAGCGAGCGGCTCGGTCAGCGCTGCGTCTCGGAAGCTTGTTGTCTTTTTGAGGCGCAACATGTTTTTCTCAACGAGTCGTGCGGGGACGACGATGGATTCGGCGTAGGCGCCATTCAGGAAGAGCAAGTCGTCACAGAGATTTTCCTGGTCGTGCCTGCAAAAAAAGCAGCGGCCGCACGGTGCAGAGTTTGCGACGACGACGCGATCGCCCAGTTTCCAACCTTTCGCGCCCACGGCAATTTCGTAGATTTCGCCGGACAGTTCATGACCGAACACCGCCGGTGGGCGGATCATGGTTGCGTGGTAACCACGTTTGAAAACTTTCAGGTCAGTGCCGCACGTCAAAGCCGCGCGAATGTGCACTCGCACTTCACCGCGTTTGAGTTTGGAGGGTTGCACTTCCTCCACGCGGATGTCTTCGCGGCCATATAACACTGCTGCCTGCATGCGCCCGAGCTTAGGAGTTGAACCCGAAACTTCAAATGCAATCAGGTGGTCGATGACCTTTATTCGCGCGCCAGATGCGTCGGTGTGAAGGATAGTTTCAGGCGCAACGTGGTGAAGCCATTTGCCTTGTAAGGAAACTTGATCGCACTGCCGGTTGTCAGCAGGCGCTGATGGTTTTCTTCAACCCCGTTGCAGAGGAACGCCTGGTCAGTTTCGAACAGCGGAAACTTCATTTCTGCGTCACCGGTTTTACCCGCGACTTCCTGCAGGCGCAGAATATAACCATCGCCGTCTTCGGCGGCTTTCAGCATGACGACCTGCAGATTTGCTGCGTCGATCGAGAGCAACGAACCGGCGTCGGCAGCAAGCGGGCGCGGCCATTTGGCGACTTTGGCATTGTGAACGGTGAAGTAACCGTAGGCGACTACTGGTGCGCGTGTATCGGCATCAAATTGCGCGAGCGCTTCGCGCGAAAGATTTTTTCCGCTGGTGATCGAATAGCAGAAACGGAAGGAGCCGCCCTGGGTCGCACGATAATTCGTGAACCAATAGTTATTCATGGCATACGAATAAACGTGGCCGTTGCTGAGCTTCAGGTAAGTGGGCCAGCGGCCGCGGTTGATGTCGGTGAGCGTGAAAAGCGGCGCATCGGGTGTAGACCATGCGATCGAGAAATCACCGTCGCTGACGTGGATGAGATTTTGAGAAGTGAACCATTCGCGGCAGGCCCCCGGCATCTGATCGTCGTTGGGACGGACCCAGCCATTTTGGATTTGGTATTCTGCGCTCGGATTCGCCGATGCAAATGGATAGGCGAAATAAACCGCCTCCTTCGACCGCGTCTCGGTTTTTTCCAAAGTGTTGATCACGTCCACGCGTTTGATATCGTCATACAACACGTATTCGCTTCGAATCGTCGGCAGGTTCTTTGTCGAGGTGACGATGACGATGCGATGGCCGAGTGACGTTTTGACGTTCTCAACAATTTTGGCGGTCGTCGGTTGATCGATCTTCAAATCGACGGGCGCCGATCCCCAATTGTGATTGAGAATCCGCGTATCCTCGCCGCCGCTGGCGTAAAGCGTCTCGTTCAGTTTGTATGCCGCGTTCGTGTCGGCCAGCTCGCGTTGTTCGGTTTTGTCGAAGAGAGATTTGATTCCGCCGGTTGTGGTATCGATCGTCAATTTGTAAAAACGATTCTCGATCGTGTTGCCGTCACTCTTCTTGTTTTCGCTGCCGCCGCCTTTGACGGGAAAACATTTGTAGCCAAACGCGGGAACGTCTTTCGCGAGGAAGCGCACGCGTTTCCAGCCGTCCTTGCCGCCAATGATATCCATTGGCGCGGACTTGCCAGTCGCCGGATCGATCAACGTCTGGTTGTGATCTAATTCAACTTCAAGTGGCGCTGTTCGCATCGAGGGCTGGAAGTTAAACGCGACGACACAATTATTTTCCGCCGCGATATTTTGCACAAACCGATTGAATCCGCGCGCGAGCAGGTTGCGTGCATCGAGATTAGCGCGCGCGGCGTAGCTCTCTTTAATTTCCCACTGGCGCGTCACGAATTCGCGGTCCGGCTGACCGATGCTGTTGTGAGCGCCCCAGGTATGTTCGTCGTAGAACATGACGTTCTTCCAGGCCCCTTCGAATTCCTCAGCCGGATAGCGATTGCGCGGTTGAAAAATGCTGGCGAGCGTAGCAGCGGTTTCGGCCGTCGGCAAAATGCGCTGGCTCTGCCGATTGAGAGTGGTGGCCTTGGCAGACGATCCTGCACCGTCTTCCCAATACGCGCCGCAATCCCCTCGATAGGTGCGCAGTTTGTCGCTGAAGTTTTTCTCGATGTAATTGAAGTAATCGCCGTCCGACCCAACCACTAATTTCGGAAATTCATAGCGCTTGTTCCATTCCTCAATCACGGGTGCATCGGCGTTTTTTGGGATCGCAGCGTTGTCGACGTAAGCGCCGTAAATCATGACGGCATCAGGATTGTAGTCATCCCGTTGGAACCGCGTGATAAATTGCGGGACGGTTGCTTCCATCGTGCGCACGCCCACGGCTGGACCGCCATCGGATCCGATCAACCGGCTGAGTTGGCGATAGCTGATCGCATACCACATCATGATCTTTTCGCCGTTCATCCCCTCCCAATAGTACGGCGAGTTTTCGTTTAGATCGCTGTATTGGAGAATCGGCGCGCGCGTTTGATTGCTGCCATTGGAGAAGGCCTTGACGCCAACATCCCTCAGTAGAGTCGGCAAAAACCAACTGTGCGATGGCGCGTCGGTGAGGCAGGCGAAATCGAAATTTGCGCCATGCTCACGATGCAGGCGATGAGTGAAATAGACCGCGCGATACAACTCTTCACCGGAACAAATGCCGGTCATAAGATTGAGATAGAGCGCGTTCACGGTCGCGCGTTTGTGTGCGGCTTCATAGTAGAAGCGCTTGCAGTAATCGAGCGAGCGGCAGTTGAGATAATTTTCGACCAGCCACGACGTTTCGAAGTTGAACTTGTATTCGGGATGGGTGGCGAGCACGTCGAGCACGGTGTCGGTGTTGCGATTGTCCAGCTCATTCACGTGCGGTTGGAGGTCGGTGTAGCCGACGTCATTATGCACCTTGGGGCAGATATAGACTTTCCATTGTTTGGCCGGCTTAAATGCGCAAGCGGTGCTGCGAACGGAACCGTCGAGCGTCAGTTCGATATTGGCGTCGCCGGGTTTCAGGTTCGCGGGAATCTCGAATGTCTCGGTGAGAATGCCGAAGTCGTAGTTGGTGTTGCTGAACTGGTGAGAGAATCGTTTGCCGCCGATTTCGACAGTCGCTTTGCCATTGGAAAAACGTTCGTTGAAAGGAATCAGCAGATCGCAGCGTTCGTGCATCGTACCGTTTGTTTTCACATAAAAGATGGTCGGTTCAAGCCGGAGCATCTCACGCGGTTCTGTTTCGGCGCAGCGTTGCAACGTCAATGAGTCATAGCTCAAGTTGCCAATGCCCATCGGTGTCAGCGTCAGTTTGTTTTTTTCCTGGAACCACTCAGGGCGCAGCGACGCTGTCAGCCGACCACGCGTCAGCAGCATTTCGTTTTCTTCCCGCTTCGTTTTTGCATGGCCGGCGGCGGATAGGCGAATGGGGAAGATGCCGCGACGACCGTTGAACTCGATTTGCATTTGGTTCGGCGAGGCGGAGTGGAACACGGAATCGATGACGAGATCGTAGCTTTCACTTGGGTTCGTTTTCGTCTCAAACGTGATGGCGTAGGAGCGTCCGGCGCTCTGATTGCCTGGGAAATCGCGGCTGAGCACGCCCTTCTCGACGTCGTAGCCCGCCTGGTCCCGCGTGCCCGGCGCGAATTCCATCGATGTATCGTCGGTTTGTCCCATCGTCCAGAGCGGCTTGGTTTGTCCATGTGCGAATGACACCGAAAAAACCATCACGACAATCGCCGCAACGATTGCTTGCTTGCGCGGTTTTATTACGGCGAGGCAGACCAGAACAATCGCGAAACAAATAAGCAACACGCCGGGTATGTTCAATTTCGTGGCGGTAGTTGGCATTACGGGCGTTGCCACAGCAATGGATGGCGTTGGCGAAAACTCCACGCGCCGGTTTTGCGCATCCAAATGTGCCATCTGTTCACCTGACGATCCGCGATACGTAACTTCCGTGATGTGCGAAACGCTGGTGATCGTCGTCAGATCTGAATTGATCGTGACGGGTTGCGAGCGCTGTGCCGGATAATGCGCCAGAAAGGTGAGGTGGTGTGAGCCTTCATCCATCATCGTCCCGACTGAATCCGATTTCACCGTCTTGCCATCCTCGCGGACTTCAAGGTGCGCCAAAATTTCTTTCGTGATGCTATCCTTTTGTTGCATCAGCACGGTTGCATCTTCCCAAGCACGACTCGACAGGAAGTTCAATTCGAATGGATTGATCGAGAGTTCAACATGCAGGTGATCGGAATCTGGCACGACCGTGAGATAGCTGATCGGCAACGTGTGGCCGAAACAGAACAGTCGAGTCGTCAACAGGAGGACAACGGCACAAAATAGTGGCCGCCAAAGTTGGGTCGGTTTCATCATCGTATTTGACGTTCGCCAGCCGCGGAGTTCGTTGATGTGGGTCAATAAGATTAGAACTGCTGCGTCGTCAGATAATGCATATGAACATTTTCAGGCGCATGATTCGGTTTGGTTGGCTCGTGATGACGTTAGCCACCGCGGCAAGTGCGGCTGAACCTGCCGTGATTCTGACGCCGAAACCCGGCCCGGCCCCGCGCGTGAATGGCCCAACCATTTACGGCGCGCGGTCCGGGCATCCGTTCCTCTATCGCATACCCGCGCAAGGAAAGCGGCCCATGGAGTTCTCGGTGAACAACCTGCCGGACACGCTGCAGGTCGATGCGAACACCGGAATTATTTCAGGGACGACGCCGGGACGCGGCACTTACGAGTTGGTGCTGTGCGCTAAAAATAAGGATGGCTCATCACAACGCGCGTTTCGTCTGGTCAGCGGAGACACGCTTTCACTCACGCCCTCGATGGGTTGGAACAGTTGGTATGCGCACTACAGGCGCATTACGGACCCACTGATGCGCGAGGCTGCCGATGTTATGATTTCCAGCGGAATGGCCGATGTCGGCTACCAATACGTCAATGTCGATGACTGCTGGATGAACACAGAGAAGTCGAGCGATCCACGGCACGTAGGCCCGTTTCGCGATGATCACGGGAACATCATGCCGAACAAAAATTTCCCGGACATGAAAAGGCTCGCAGATTATATCCACAGCAAAGGATTGAAGGCCGGCCTTTATACGTCGCCAGGGCCGAAGACGTGCGCCGGTTGCGCGGGCAGTTACGAACATGAAAGCGAAGACGCGAAGCAGTTTTCGGATTGGGGTTATGACTTTCTGAAATACGACTGGTGCAGTTACGGGCATATCGCACCGAAGCCAGCGCCTTTGGCCGAACTCAAAAACCCGTACGCAGTTATGGGTGCTCTGCTCGAACAGCAAAATCGCGACATTCTCTTCAACCTTTGCCAGTACGGCATGGGCAACGTTTGGGAATGGGGTGCGGACGTCGGCGGTCAATCATGGCGCACGGCGGGTGACCTTGGGTATGAGTTGAACAAAATTTTTGCCGTCGCGCTGAAAAATTCAGAACATCGCGGGTGGCAAAAACCGGGCGCGTGGAATGATCCGGACTATATCCAGATCGGTTACATCGGCAACGCGCGCGGCGGCGGGTTGCCTGCTCCGTGCCCTTTCACGCCCGACGAGCAATACTCGTTCATGTCTCTCTGGTGCTTGATGGCGTCGCCAATTTTTTATAGTGGCGACATGGCGAAGCTCGACGAGTTCACCTTAAACGTCCTCTGCAATCCAGAAGTGATCAATATCGATCAGGATGCGTTGGGTGAAGGCGCGAAAGTTGTGCGCCTGACGCCAACAACATTCCTGATGGTTAAGAATCTTGAAGACGGTGGACACGCCATCGGCTTGTGCAACGCAGGTGAAGCCGAAACGTTTATGACGGCGAACTGGTCGGTGCTCGGTTTCGGAAGCAAGCAACGCGTGCGCGATGTTTGGCGGCAGAAAAATATCGGCGCGATGGAACAGTTCGACACAGTTGTGCCGAAGCACGGCGTGGTTTTGCTACGCGTGTCCAGCTAGCCAAACCGCCGCCTACTCGACAAGGCGCATAGTGACGTTCTGGATAACCAGTTGTGACACCGTGCCGCCTCTTTGCTGGATCTTGATCGTCATCGCCTGATCATTGTCCGAGCCGACCGCCACGCCTTGCTCGGGGTCAAACCAGGAACTGCCGTGAATCTTGCCTTTGTCGATGCTGAACGGAGTTGCGCCGGTGCTTTTTCCAGTGATCGTCCCGTCGTAGTCCAGCTTTACGCACTTATGTCCTTCGTGGTCTTCCCAATTGGCGAAAGTGAATTTTCCGTCGATGACCATCTTTGCCATGCCGTACAAATTCATTTCCATCGAGTTTTTCCAGCTGTCGCCAGGGCTGACCGGATGATCCGGTAGCGCCTCACTCCAGCTGCACAAGCGCTTCAACACATCTTCGTTGAACATCGACTTCAGCATCTCCGAATTCTTGCTCCCCCGCGCGATACGGACCATGAAGTCGTCATAGCCGTCAATCCGTTCCAGTTTGTTATCAGGACCAAAAATGTAGCGGACCTTCCCGCCCACGATCTTTCGCAACGCCGGGGTGAATGGATCTTTTGTGTCTTTGCCGGTGTCGTGCGCGGAATCAAATGACATAAAAACCCGATCGCCGACGCGGCTTTCCATTTTTGTGGCGACAAATTCCAATTCAACCTGGTGGCCGCCATTGTCCAGTTGTTTCAGGGTGTTAATTGAGTAATCCCACGACATGTCCATCACCTGTTGAGTCGTTTGGCCTTGTTTGTTTTTCGACTGTTCCATTTGACTAGTCGTGGAAATCGCCATTCGCTGAACGACTTTTTTGCCAGGCGTCCATTTGACTTTCAATTCGACAGCTGGCTCAGACGAATTAGAGGGCTTTGATTGTGCGACGCGCTCCTTTGATTTGGAACAACTCAACGCGAGTAGACAGACGGTGGCAATCGATAATGCAAAACGGACGGTTTGGGTTTTCATATATGTGCGGGTCCTCCAAGGCAACAATAGCGATACAAATGTTGGCAATAGTTTGATGCAAGTCAACAAAATGGCGGCTAACGGTCCGTCTAATGTCCTGAATTGAACTCTCGAATCGCCGCTTTGTTCTGTGGCCGATCGCGCAGACGCTCGGTGGTCCTGCGCTAAATTTGAAAATCAGGATTCGACTTGTCGCGTTTCGCAGTGACTTTCACGTCCACTTTCTCGTAGGTAACGAGCGAATGTGGCGGGACGCTTTGCGTTAGAAAAACGCTTGCACCGATCGTGCTTCCGGCGCCGATGGTTGTTTCACCGCCGACGATGGTCGCGTTCGCGTAAATGGTGACGTGATCTTCGACAGTCGGATGGCGCTTCTGGCCTTTCAACGCCTGGCCACCGGCTAGCGAACGCGCAACGAGACCGACGCCTTGATACATTTTTACGTGGTTGCCGATGACCGACGATTCACCAATTACCGTGCCGGTCCCGTGATCGATGAAAAAGTGCGTCCCAATTTTTGCGCCCGGATGAAGATCCATTCCCGTGCGGGTGTGTGCCCATTCGGTCATGATCCGTGGAATAAGTGGAACCTTATCATCGTACAGTTCGTGAGCTAAACGTTGCACGGCGATGGCCTCGACAAATGGATAGGCGACGATCACTTCTTCCCGGCTTAGAGCCGCCGGGTCACCTCGAAATGCCGCGTCGACATCGGTCGTCAAAAGGTCGCGGACATGCGGAAGGCGGCTAAGAAAATCCAACGTCAGCTTGTGCCCGAGTTTGCGAAGATCCTTTTTCGCGACACCTTCCGGCGGGGCGTATTCCAGGCTCTTGGCGACTTCGTCTTCGAGACGTTCGTAGACGTAGTCCATCAGGGTCGCGGTTTCGACTTTCAGTTCTGAGGCGACGAGGAGTTTTTCGTCGAAGAAACCGGGAAAGAGCAGGCGCAAGAGATCAACAGTGATGAAGCCGATGCGCGTTTTTGACGGGAGATTCTTGCCGTCCAAATGATTGATGCCGCCGACTTTTGTGTACGACGCGATCAGTTGATTGGTCAAATCTGTGACCGTGAGGCTCACGCGCGCAGTATTCCGCAGTGATGGGCGAAACGCAAGTTGGCAACTACTCCGTTCCCGTCGTGTATTGTTCGAGTGTTCGCTTGGCGATCATCAGGCCGGCTTCTTCGAGTTTTTGGCCTTTTTGATAATCCACGCCGCCGGTACGGACATCTTCCGGTTGTTCGGCTTCGTGATCGCGATAGACCGGGTCGTGCCAGGGTTCGATGTTCAGGTCGGAATCATAACCGGCGCGCAGGAGTGCGTGGACGATTTCGGGCCAGTTGGCCTGACCGAGACCGGGGTGGCGATGTTCGGCGACGCCGGGATGGCAGATGCCGTAGACGCTCAGCAACTGGTGATTGATGTAGGCGTCTTTGGCGTGGATATGGAAAATTTTGCGGCCGTATTTGTGGATGTTTGTGACCGGGTCAATGAACTGGCAGATCAAATGGCTCGCGTCCCACTCAATGCCGAAGTTGTCGGCGCACTTGCTCTCGTTCCAGAAACGTTCCCACATCGCCGGCTTCGCGAGCATGTTGTAGCCCATGATGGGCAGGAGATATGTTCCTTGTGGGCAGTTCTCGAAGGCGATGCGGACGCCGTTGTCGGCGGCGAATTTTCCGATCGGGTCCCAAAATGCGCAGAGTTGAGGGATGTGGTTCTCGAACGGTTTGTAAACGGGATTGCCGCCGCGTTCGTTCATTTCCAACTCGATCACTGCACCGGGAAAACCGCAGATGGTTTTCACGTCCATGCGTGAGGCGACGAGGATGGCGCGTTTGAAAAGTTCGCGGGAGTAGTCGGTCTGTTTTGGGTCGAGCGGGTTTTTGTAGAGCGCGCCGATGGCGGAAACGCGGATGCCGCGGGAGCCGGCTTCGTCTTTGTATTTGTCGGCGTACGATTTCCAGTCAGCCTGCGGATCGGCCGCCGGGCTTTGGAAAAAACGCAACCAGCCAGTGGACTTGAAGCCGAGTTTTTCAACCCACTTCAGTTCGTCCAGACCACGATTTAAAACGCCGACGCGCATAAGTTATTTAGGAATTTTTTCCCACTTGTCGGTCTTGGCCGATTTGAGGACGGCGTCGCAGACGAATTGGGTTTCGAGCGCGTCGCGGAAAGTTGGGCTGGCCGGTTTGCCAGTTGTGAGGCCTTCGATGAAATCGGCGACTTGATGGACGAAGGTATGTTCGTAACCGATTTGCAGGCCGGGCACCCACCAGTTTTTCATGTAGGGCTGGTCGCTATCGGTGACGTGGATGTTGCGCCAACCGCGCACGCGGCCTTCGTCTTTGTGTTCGAAATATTGGAGGCGATGCAGGTCGTGCAAGTCCCACGCGATGGAGGCGTGTTCGCCGTTGATCTCAAACGTGTAGAGCGCTTTGTGGCCGCGGGCGTAACGGGTCGATTCGAACGTGGCGAGTGAACCGTTTTTGAAACGGGCCAGGAACGCGCAGGCGTCGTCGATGCTGACCTTCTGCACTTTGCCGGTCAGGTTGTGTTTGCGTTCTTTGATGAACGTCTCGGTCATGGCGTTGACTTTGTCGATACCGCCGTTGATCCAAATGGCAGTGTCGATGCAGTGCGCGAGCAGGTCGCCAGTTACTCCGCTGCCGGCGACTTTCGCGTCCAAACGCCAGAGTGCCGCGCCGCCTTGCGGGAGGTCGGGGCTGATGGTCCAGTCCTGCAGGAATTTCGCGCGGTAATGGAAAATTTTTCCGAGACGGCCTTCGTCGATGAGTTGTTTGGCCAACGTCACGGCGGGAACGCGGCGGTAATTGTACCAAACCATGTTCGGCACTTTGGCTTTCTCGACGGCTTTGACCATGATTTTGCCTTCTGGTCCGTCCATGGAGAGCGGCTTTTCGCACATGATCATCTTGCCGGCTTTGGCGGCGGCAATGGCGATCTCGGCGTGCGTGTTGTTCGGGCTGGCGATGTCGATGACGTCGATGTCGGCGCGTTCGATCAGGCGACGCCAATCGGACTCGACTGATTCATATCCCCATTTCGAAGCAAAGCTGCGGGCCTTTTTTTCATCGCGGGCGCAGATCGCCTTGAGAACTGGTTGATATTCCAGATCAAAAAAGTTGTTAACTTTGCGGAACGCGTTTGAGTGCGTTCTGCCCATGAAGCCGTAGCCAATCAGGCCGACATTTAGTTTCTTCATATATTTATGCTCTCCAGCCGTGGTTTTCGCGGACTTGAATCATCGAGGCGAGGATGTTGTTCCAGGTTTCTTGTTTCATCATCACGTCGTTCGGGAACATGCAGCCGTCCCAGCAGATGTGTTTGAATTTTCTTCGTCACTTTGCCTTTGTCGTCGCGGAGCCAGTAGCCGGCGTCGCGGGCGATGTTCAGTTTGCCGTTCGGGTCGGTCGCGAGGCAGTGGCGGCCGGTTTTGTCGTGGGAGCCGGAGCCGTTGACGGTGGCGTCGTTTTGGGCGACGTGGAAATCGATGGTCCAGGGACGAAGGGCCTTGGTCAGCTTTTGCATCGCAGCGTGGAAGGCGGCGGGTTCCCAATGGAAATCTTTCGGGACGATGCGGTGCTCGGGCGCGTTGTAGCCGAGGGTGTAAAGGAGCGTGTGGGCCATGTCGGCCTGGAATCCGACGAGCTTGGGTTGGCCAACTTCTTCGAGGAGTTGGACCATGTATTTCCAACTGTGCATGCCGCCCCAGCAGATTTCGCCTTCGGCAGCGAGGCGTTCGCCGTGATCCTTCGCGACTTTGGCGGCTTCTTTAAATGTCTTGGCGATGCGCTTGGTGTTGTTTTTCGGGTCTTTGTCCCAATCGGTTACGCCAGCGGCGGAGTCGATGCGGACGACGCCGTGGGGTCGGATGCCGAGGTTGCGAAGTTTTTTTGCGATGCGGCAGGCTTTTTGGACTGAGCTGACGAATTTTTTGCGGTCTTCTTCGCTGCCCATCGCAGAACCACCACCGGTCGGCGGCCAAACGGGCGCGACGACAGAGCCGACGACGAAACCTTTTTTGCGGATTTTGTCGGCGAGTTTTTTGATCTGGTCGTCGGTGCTATCGATGCTGACGTGGGGGTCGAAAAGGAAGAGATCGACGCCGTCGAAGCGCGTGCCGTTGACGCAGGCTTTGGCGGTGAGGTCGAGCATGGTGTCGAGGTCGATGCAGGGTTCGGCGCCGGGACTGCCTTTGCCCACGAGACCGGGCCACATGGCGTTGTGCAGTTTAGGAAAATTGTTAGATGCGGTGGTCATAGCGAGGGTTTGTTTTAAATGTTAACGGCTAAAGGATAAAGGTAAAAAAATTTGGTTTGGTTAAGCTCGGTTAGCTTCGGATAGCTTCGGTTAACCCCGGTTTGGTTCGAGGGGCAAAAATAATATTTTTTTCGTGGCCTCGGCTCGGTGCGGTTTGCCTCGGTTTAGCTCGGTTTGATGCGGTTTGCCCGAGATTGAACTGAGGCTGGCCCGAACCTAGGCCGAGGTTGATTGGCAGTTGGGTTGTAAAAAATATTTTTCTTTTAAGGTTCATTTCGGCGCATTTGGGCGAATTTCGACTTATTTCGGCCAATAATCGATCAGGTGACGATGAGGTTGGAATGAGCCTTGGGGAGAAAAGTCCGAAATCCGAGATCCGAAATCCGAAGCAAAGATCGGAGGCTGAAATTTGTACAGGAGCGAGCGCGCTGGAATCAATGGCGACATTGTATCGCATAACTGGCCTTTCTTTCTTGCGATGAGCGTTATTGCGCATCGGTCCGAGTTTCGTCGGATGAGGGCGAGCATACGTGAAGTAACGCAACCGTCAAAAAATGTAGGGAAAGGAGGGAAACCAGGGGAAGAAACAGCACTTTTTTCTGACAAAATTTGTCAACTGAAGTGGGTTGGCATGAAAATTGAACACGCATCTTCAGTCATCCGCACCTGATTCGTAATGTCTCACGGAGTATTCGCCGGTACAACGAATGGCGACGGCACCAGATAACTTTGCGTCCATTCGGGGGAGTTGGGTTTTGTTCCTGCCTTGAGGTCGGTCTTCCAGTCGTTGTCTGTTTTTCGCACCGAGCCAGGGACTTCAAATTCGTAGTGGCTGAGGGCTGGTCCAGCATAGACCATGCGGTCGAGGCCGTTGTCGATGGCAATCATGAGCAGGTGAACGTTTCCCACTGCTTCGTGGAGAACGACACCGGGATCGCCCGTAAGATTATCCTGCACATCGGTGTGAACATCGGTGATGACAGGGTCCCATTTGCCCGGGTTCTGGCCCATATCATAAGGATCGGTTTGGTAAACGTTTTTGTAAAAAAGCGCAGGATACCAGCCGGTGTATTTGCGCTCGCCAGCACAGTTTTGATTGATTTCGACCAACTGTTTGAGGAAGTCGGTTTCCGCGGGCGTGATCGGCACCTGGAGCTGTTCTTTCTCAGCAATATCTTGCAGGGTCAACATGGTATTGGCGAAGTTTTGGAAACATGCGAGCTGATTGGATTTTACGACAGCCAAGTCATATTGAATCGTATAATTGGTATTTTGGCGGTCCGGGACAGTTACGGTTCCAGAAAGGGGAAGTGATGAAATGCCCGCCGACGCGATGTCGGTCAACGTCTTCATTTTTGCCCAGAATTCAGGACGCGGTTCGACAAAGGCATACGGGTAACTGCAAGCAAAGGGGGAGCTATATGACTGTTTGGCGTAAAGGATGGTGTCGTGCCGGAGCTGCGTCCAGGATGCCAGTTGTGTATTGAGCGATTTCATGGCCCAAGCTCGCGTGCGCATGGCTTCAGGGTAGACTGCATCGGTTGTGGGCGCTGACAGTGAACGAATCGCCGACAGCCATGCGTTGTACATATTGTTCGTCCAGACTCCATCAGACTCGCTATCGATTACGTTGCGAACAGCGGCGAGATTGTGTTGATACGGCAAGCCGTCTCTCCATCGCTCTCCGTTGGTAGCGGTCATTCGGTCAACAAGGTTTGCGACAACCTGATCGTTACCAAAAATGGAGAAGGCCACGTCGAGGCAGCTTGGTCTGCGGCGCAAAACTTTGCCGAACATAACGTTTGTGCCATCGTCGGGTGTCCAACGAATGCTGTCGAAGGTCACCTCGCTCAATGCCCAACTGTCGGGGATAAATTTCTGACCGAAGACGGTGAAGGAACGAGGTAGCCTGACCTGTGCCGGGTTAAGAGGAGAGAAGAAGTAACCACTGTGGATATTCTGGACTCCGAGTTGGCCGGTCAACAGTTGCTCCTGCAGATTCGTAAGAGCCGCCCGGCTGTTGACGTCGCCCGGCGACTGAATGTTTGCGCTGCTTAGGAGGTCATTTAGTTGCGCAAAGGTCATGGAGTCGGTTTCGCCGACGAAGGCGCGAGTGAATTGTTCGATGGCGGCCCAGTTTGTGTATTGGCCCGACTGGTCGAGCAGCCATTTGAAAATGACGGCAGTTCCTAATTCACGAATGTCGTCTTCTTTGTCGGGATCATATGTCTTTAGGCGCAAATCCGCTAAGGAGAGCCACATCACGGTGCGGAAGTAGCGGCGAAGGCGTTCTGAATCATCGTAGTGACCGCGAACGGTAAATTGGGAGAAGTCGACCCAGCGATTGGTGCCAAAAATTGTGATTTGCGCAGGAACGAGGTTGTTGATGGCGGTTAACGTCGGGGTGACACCCTCACCATAAAAATCAATAAACGAATTGTTCTGTGTTTGGCCGGTCAAAAGGCTGCGGGCAACGGTCAGAAAATAATCGGCGTCATATATGCTGGCGCCGAGATCTGACGAAAGTGGCATGAAAAACTCTTGCGTCCCGCCAAAGTTGGTCGCCGCAGTGGAAACGTAGGCGCTCATGCCATTAATGACGGATTGCAGAAGGGTGTAGATCTGCAGTTCCTCGGATTCTTCCAACATGCTATTGTAATTGCGATGCCACGCCTGCAGGACTGAATCGGCTGTTACAAACACGGGAAGGTCGTCGTGGAATACGCGATAGTAGCTGTCAGCGAAACTGAGCGAACCGAGGCGTTCGCTGACGACAAAGCCGTTTGTCATGAAGCTGCCAAGTTCGGCGGGATTGAGGCGGAAATCGTTTATCCGGTGAGTGGTGGTGTTTGTAGCGTTCCAAGCAGCGGGGTCGATATTGAACTGATCCCAGTAAAGAGCTGTAGTTGGGTCCCACGAGAGTTGCGGCAGGTATGGCGGGTGTCGATCGTAGGTCGCCGCGAATTGGGCAGGAGAAATTTGACCAATGCGCGCGAGTTCGTCAGCAATGGCTAAATTGTAACCGAAAACGTCAGCTCCGCCGTCGCCAGTCAATGGCGCATTGGTTGCGTCGAGATTTGCGATTACACGGTAGAACGTGTTCGGCCGAGTCGTTTGCAGGCGAGTCTTCAGCAACGGCCCTGACAGGGTCAATGCGGTGTTGTCTCCCTGGATTTTCCCGCCGACCGAATGCCAATGAAGCAGGTCGCTCGTGGTCTGGAGTTCATATTGAGGAAATACTAAGCCTTGCCCTGCTTTCGGAAGCTGCGCCGGCAATGATAAGACGGCGTTGGAGGATTGAAGGCCGAGTTGGACAGATAATGACTGTGCTGGCAGTCGTTCTGTTACGATTGTGGCAAAAAGGAGAACAGCAAAACTACGAATCGCCCGCCCGAAGTTCATGCCGGCGATATTAGCTACGTAAGCTGCACATTGTCAATGTTAATACACAACTCGTGCAGCCCAATTTAAAACTGACAAGTCTTATATGGTGCGATAAGAATCCGCGTTATCGACTCGGTTATGCGATGTATTGGATTCATTGCCCTCGGAGGGTTGCTCCTCGCAATAGCGGCGGTGGTGCACGCCTCTGATGAACCCTAAGTCGCCGGAGTAATCCCACGGCGAGGGATAGTCATCTCGTGTTCAGCCTCATCGAGGTCTGAGGTGCAGAATGCGCATTTGTGAGCGGCCTTTGGGATCTTGCTCAAACAATGCGGGCACTCGCACGTTTCCGGTTCTGGCGGCATTTGCGGTTTTGAGCGGTCCATGAATTTTTGCACCGGCAATACCACGGCGAAATAAACCACCGCCGCCAAGACGATGAAGGCCAGCAGCGCGTTGATGAAATCGCCGATCATGAACTTCGTACCGTCGCACTGTGATCGCCCACGATGAGAAATCCGGTAAGCCGCCGAAGACGCTTATGATTGGTGTGATGATGTCTTTGACCAACGCCGTCACGACTGTGCCGAATGCAGCCCCAATGACCACTGCGACGGCTAAATCAACGACGTTGCCTCGCAATAAGAATTTTTTGAACCCACCCATACCTGTTCTATCCGGCCATACTCTGATTGCGTCAAAGGTGATGGGCTCTGAATATCTTTTGCGATCTTCCCTGACCAGAGCCACGGTCGTGAGTAGGCGGGCTTGGTTATTGGCGTCGAGTGTTGAAACCGCTTGCTCACGCGCGCGGCTCTGTTGCAATTCCGAGTCCACGGTTTTCTTGCCAAAGGGGGAGCGGAACTCTACCGTCACAACGAATTTTGTATGGAAAAAGTCGTCATTATCGGCACCGGTTGCGCGGGCCTCACCGCTGCGATCTACGCCGCTCGTTCCAATCTTTCGCCCCTCGTCATCACCGGCACCATGCCCGGTGGTCTGCTTACGACCACCAGTATTGTCGAAAACTACCCGGGGTTTCCGGAAGGAATCGACGGGTATCAGTTGATGATCAATATGCAGCAGCAGGCGGAACGTTTCGGCGCGCGCATTCAGACGTTGCGCGAACGTGGAGCATGTTGATTTGTCGAAGCGCCCGTTCACGCTGACGATCGACGGTGACAAGGTTGAAGCGGAAACGATCATCATCGCGACCGGCGCCGGGCATCGGCATCTGGGTTTGGAAAACGAGCATCTGCTCGAGAAGAAAGGCGTGACGTATTGCGCGACTTGCGACGGCGCGTGGCCAATGTTCCGCAATCAACCGCTGGTGGTTGTCGGCGGCGGCGATTCAGCCTGTGAAGAAGCGCTTTATCTGACGCGTTTTGGTTCGACGATTCATCTGGTCCATCGACGCGATACGTTGCGGGCTTCGAAAATCATGATCGAGCGGCGTCAAAGCGCATACGAAGATTCAACCGGTTTGGGATTCTGTGGTTACGGATGTTCTCGATGTGAAGCAGGACAAGGTGACGGCGGTAAAACTGCAGAATCTCAAGACGAATGAAGAGTCGACGCTGCCGTGTGCAGGCGTGTTCGTTGCGGTTGGGCATGTGCCAAACACGCAGCTTGTTCAAAGGCGTGATCGATATGGATCACAACGGATACATCCTTCGCCACAAAGGTTCGCAAACGAATATTCCCGGGGTGTTTGTTGCGGGCGATTGCTCCGATCACGTATATCGGCAGGCGATAACCGCTGCGGGCATGGGCTGCGCTGCGGCGATCGATGCGGAACGGTATCTGGCCGGTTTGAACGAATAGGTTTATGAAAAAAATCAGCTTTCTGGTCGCGACGTTGTGCGTCGCCGTTTCGTTGCAGGCGCAAAAGAATGCGTCGACGACGGAATCCGCGGTCAAGACAGTCCCTGGGTTGCAGGCGCAGATCAAAGCGCATATCGCTCAGTCGCGCTTTGAGCATTGCATGTGGGGCGTGAAAGTTGTGTCGCTCGAAACGGGCAAGGTGTTGTTTGATCGCAATGGCGAGAAATTGATGAAGCCGGCGTCGAACGCGAAGATGTATACGGGTTCGCTCGCGCTGGATCGTCTCGGGCCGGATTATCGCATCAAGACTTCGTTCTATGCGCTGTCGAAACCTGACAATGGCGTGGTGCGCGGCGATCTCGTTGTTTATGGCCGTGGCGACCCTTCGCTGTCGTGGAGATTCAATGACAACGATTACAGCAAGTCGTTGCAGCCGGTTGTGGACGCTTTCGTGGCGGCCGGCGTTAAGAAGGTCGAAGGCAATTTGATTGGTGACGAGAGCTATTTCCACTGCGCGCCCTTACGGTTCTGATTGGGCCTGGGACGACATTCAAAATTATTACGGCGCTCCGGTATCAGCGTTGAATCTGGACGACAACGCCATTGACCTGGTTTTCAAAGCGGCAAGGAAGTCGGCCAACCGGCGATCGTCGTAATGAAGCCTGAAACGACTTACCTGAAAGTCATCAATCGCACGAAGACCGTTGCGAAAGGCAAGAAGGGCAACGTCACGATTTATCGTCCACTCGGTCGAGAAGGTTGTTTATTTCTGGGGCGATGTTGCGATCGGCTCCAACGTCACGGACGCGGTTTCCGATCGACAATCCCGGCGTTGTGGTATGTCACGAGGCTCAAAGAACGTCTTGGCCAAAGAAGGCATCGAAGTGACTCGGCGGCGTGCGTTCGGTCAATTGGCTCGATCGTCAGGCTGAACCGGTTGAATTACTCGAAGATGGTTGAAGTGGTGTCCGTGCAATCACGGACGATGGCGGAGATTGTGAAAGGGTGTATGAAGCCATCGCAAAACCAATATGCGCATCTGATGCTGTTGCAAGCCGGCGTGCAGAGTTCGTTCACGAAGGACCATCAGTTTACTGACGATGCCGGTATTGCCGAACTGCGCAAGTTCATGGGCGAAATCGGCCAGGAAAAAGATACTGTGTTGCTCGAAGACGGCTCCGGTCTGGGTCGTGGCGGATTGGTCACGCCGAACGCTTCGGTGAAATTGCTCACCGCGATGTCGAAGCATCGTTGCGCGGAACAGTTTTATGACGCGCTGCCGATTGCTGGCGTGGATGGAACTTTGAAGAGCCGTTTCAAGGGCACGTTTGCGGAAAAGAATGTTCACGCCAAAACCGGCAGCTTGCGTTACGTGAACACGATTTCGGGCTACGTGACTGATCGCGGTGGGGAGAAGTTGGTTTTCTCGGTGATGCTGAATAACTACGACGCGGGTCGCGATGGGTCGTGGCGCGTCGAGTCGGATAAGGTTGTGAAGATGATTGCTGATTTTTCCGGACGGTCGAATCGTTAAGCGCCCTGTTCCAGCCGCGCGATGCGTTCTTCGAGCGGCGGGTGCGTGGCGAGGAGCATCATCATGCCGCCGGTCTTGCCTGAAATCTTCAGCGCCTGAAACGCGGGTTGCTGCTGACCGCCTGGTCGAATCCTCGTTCGTGATACGCCTGCAGCGCTTGAGAGCTGAGATCATGTTGCCGCGTCCGGCATATTTTGCACCGCCGGCGTCGGCGCGGAACTCGCGCCAGCGCGAGAACCAGCAGATGACAACCATGCCGAAAACCGAGAAGGCGATTTGGAACACTTGCACGAGCATGAAATAGGCGAACGTGTTTCCACCGCGGTTATCGTCGTTGCCGCGTGAAGTCAACGCCATCGCAGCTATGCGCGCAAAGAACATGACGAAGGCGTTCACGACGCCTTGAATGAGGGTCATCGTGACCATGTCGCCGTTGGCGATGTGCGCGATTTCGTGGCCGAGCACGCCTTCGACTTCGGTCTGGTTCATGTGATTGAGCAGACCACTGGAAGCAGGCGACGAGTGAGCGTGAACGGCTCGGGCCGGTGGCGAACGCGTTGACTTCGGGGGATTCGTAGAAGCCGACTTCGGGCATGGTGGTGAGCCCGGCGTTGCGCGCGAGTTGATGGACGGTTTCAACGAGACGACGCGCCGAGGCATCAGTGGTGTCCGCATGAATGACTTTCACGCCCATCATCCACTTAGCCATGACGCGCGAGAGTAGCAGGGAAATGACCGAGCCGACCATGCCCCAGATGAGGCAGAAGAAAAGCAGGCCGACGAAGTTACCGCCACCGATGCGCGCGGGCACGTGGAACAAACTCAGGACGAGGGTGATGGTCGCGATCACCAAAACGTTCACCATCATGAAGAGGAAAACTCGTTTGGCGATTTGGGCAAATTTCATATTCTTCCGTTTATTGGACTGACACGAGGTCAGTCGCGTTCGATGCAAGCTAATCCGCGGCGACGACGAAATCAAGATTGTCGCGGTAAGTGCCTGCGGCGCCACAAGGTATAAATGACGGGATAGAGCAGGAGTTCGAGGACGGCGCTCGTCACAATGCCACCGATCATCGGTGCGGCAATGCGTTTCATCACGTCGGCACCGGCTTGATGGGTGGGCGACCACATGATCGGCAACAGGCCGAAGAGGATGGCGCAAACGGTCATGATTTTTGGGCGGATGCGGTGGACGGCGCCTTCGATGACGGCTTCGCGCAGGTCGCTGGTTGTGTTCATGCGGCCGAGCTTTGGCGAACTTGTCCCACGCGTGGTCGAGATAGAGAAGCATGACGACGCCGGTCTCAGCGTCGAGGCCGGCGAGTGCGATGATGCCGACCCACACGGCTGGGCTGAGATTGTAGCCGAGCAGGTAGAGGAACCAGAACGCGCCGACGAGCGAGAACGGGACGGCGAGCAGGACGATGGCGGTGCGCGTGACGGATTGGGTGTTGATGAAGATGAGGACGAAAATCAGGAGCAGCGTGAGTGGGATGACGAGCTTGAGGCGTTGTTCGGTGCTCTTGAGATATTCGAATTGGCCGGCCCATTGGACGTAGTAGCCGGGTGGGAATTTCACTTGATCACTGATTCGCTTGGCCGCGGATTGGACGTAGCCGTCGATGTTGTCGGTGGTGACGTCGACAAAGACAAAGCCGACGAGTTGGCCGTTTTCATTGCGGATGGAGGGTGGGCCGGTTTTGAATTCGATGTCGGCGAGCATGGAGATGGGGATGTGGGTGATTGAGGGATTGGCCTCCTCTCCCCGGGCCTGTCCTCCCTTGGGTGAGGAGAGGAAAGAGGACATTGGAACTGGCACGAGGACGCGTTTGAGGGCGTCGAGGTTTTCGCGGAAGTCGCGTGCGTAGCGGACTTGAATGGGATAACGCTCGCGGCCCTCGACAGTCGTGGAAACGGTTTTTCCGCCGATGGCACTTTCGACGATGTTGTTGACGTCGCCAACGGTCAGGCCATAGCGCGCGGCGGCTTCGCGCTTCACTTTGAAATCGAGGAAGTAACCGCCCATTGGACGTTCGGCGAAAACGCTGCGAGTATCGGGTTGGTCGGCGAGAGCTTTTTCAATTTGCAACGCGACTTGTTCGATGCCGGCGAGGTCGGGACCAAACACTTTGATACCGAGTTTGGTGCGGAAACCGGTGGTGAGCATGTCGGTGCGCGTCTGAATGGGCATCCAGAATTGGTTGGCCATGCCGGGCATTTGCAGCTTGTCATTGAGTTCGGCGATGAGCTTTTCCCAGGTCAATCCTGCGCGCCATTGCTCGTGCGGTTTGAGCGTGACGACGGTTTCGAACATGGAGAGTGGCGCGGGATCGGTGGGTGTGTCCGCCTGGCCGGCTTTGCCAAAAACGGTGTCCACTTCAGGAACGGTGCGGAGCAGGCGATCCTGAATTTGCAGGATGCGCGTGGCTTCGCCGATGGACATGCCGGGCACGGCGGTCGGCATGAAGAGAATTGAACCCTCGTTGAGCGGCGGCATGAATTCGGAGCCGAGGCGTCGGAACGGAATAATGGTGATCGCAAGAATGACGGCGGCGATGACGAGGACGGTCCAACGGAAGCGCAGGACGAAATGGACGATCGGTTGGTAAAGCCAGATGAGCAGGCGGTTGATTGGGTTTTTGATCTCCGGTGTAATTTTGCCGCGCACGAGTAGCACCATCAGCACGGGCACGAGTGTGACGCCGAGCAATGATGCGAAAAACATGGCGAAGGTTTTTGTGAAAGCGAGCGGACGGAACATTCGGCCCGCTTGCGCTTCGAGCGTGAAGACGGGCATGAAGCTGACGGTGATGACGAGGAGCGAGAAGAAAAGGGGACGGCCGACGGTTTGGGCGGCGCTGATCATGACGTTGAGGCGCTCGGCGCTGTCGGGGTCGCGACCGTGTTCCTCGCGAAAATGTTCGAGGGCTTTATGGGCGTTCTCGACCATTATGATGGCGGCGTCGACCATTGCACCGATGGCGATGGCAATGCCGCCGAGTGACATGATGTTGGAGGTGAGGCCGAGCCAGAACATTGGCACGAATGAAAGGATGATTGCGATTGGAAGCGTGATGATCGCGACGAGCGCGGAGCGGACGTGCCAGAGGAAAATCAAGCAGACGAGCGCGACGATGATGCTTTCTTCGATGAGCTTTTCGCGAAGCGTGTCGATGGAGCGGCGGATGAGATCGCTGCGGTCGTAGGTTGGAACAATTTTTACGCCTTCGGGTAATGACGGTGCGATTTCGGCGAATTTCTTTTTTATGCTGTCGATGACCTTGAGCGCGTTTTCGCCGTAGCGCATCACGACGATGCCGCCGACGACTTCGCCCTGGCCGTTGAGTTCGGCGACGCCGCGCCGAAGGTCGGAGCCGAGGTGGACGGTGCCAACGTTTTTGACGAGGACGGGTGTGCCGCCGACGGACTTGAGAACGACGTTTTCGATATCGGCGATATTTTTGATGTAGCCGCGGCCGCGCACGTAGTATTCGGTTGAACCGATTTCGAAGAGTTTGCCGCCAACATCACCGTTGGAGGCGCGAATTTTGTCCATGACATCGGTGATAGGGATTCCGTAGGCGACGAGTTTATTGGGATCAAGATCGACCTGGTATTGCTTGATGAAACCGCCGACGGGGGCGACTTCGGAAACGCCCGGCACGGATTCGAGAGCGTAACGAAGATGCCAATCTTGCAGCGAGCGGAGTTGGGCGAGGTCGTGTTTGCCGGATTGATCGACGATTGCATATTCGTAAACCCAACCGACGCCGGTTGCATCAGGACCAATGACAGGATTAACACCTTCCGGCAAGCTGCCGCGAACGGAGTTGAGATATTCGATGACGCGGGAGCGCGCCCAGTAAATGTCGGTGCCGTCCTGGAAAATAACGTAGACGAACGATTTGCCGAACATCGATTCGCCGCGGACGAATTTCACTTTCGGCGCGGCGATGAAACGCGTGGAAATGGGATAGGTGATTTGGTCTTCGACGAGGTCGGGCGAGCGACCTTCCCAATCGGTGTAGACGATTACCTGGACATCGCTGAGGTCGGGAATGGCGTCGAGT
Organism: uncultured Verrucomicrobiae bacterium; assembly: GCA_963702845.1. Taxonomy (GTDB): domain Bacteria; phylum Verrucomicrobiota; class Verrucomicrobiia; order Limisphaerales; family Palsa-1400; genus JAICXV01. The sequence continues at coordinate 5,889,676 of OY969763.1, forward strand.
GGTGTTCGCCATAAACACCAAACGCCTGCGGCGACAGCGAACGAGGTCAGCAGCAGAACGAAAAATTTGTTCCGCGCGCTCGTCTCGATGATGCGGTTGATTACCATTGTTGAAGTGCTCCTTGCACTTTGGCTTCGGCATCGATGAGGAAGTTGGCGCTGGCGACGATTTGCTCGCCTTCGCGCAGGCCGGATTTGACGGCGTAGAAGTTTCCGAAGGTGCGCCCGACTTCGATGAAGCGCGGCTCGAGTTTGCCTTGGCCTTTGTTGACGAAAACGAGGTTGCGCGTGCCGGTGGGCAGGACGGCGCTGGCGGGGATTGCGAGGCGGTTCCTTGGTCCGATTGCAATGTCGTGTCGACATACATTTCGGGGCGCAGTTTGAATTCGGATTATTGACGGAGATGCGAGCGCGAGCAGTGCGTTTGGCGTCGTTCAGAAAGGGGTCGATTAGATCGATTTTTCCTTTGAAGGTCGTGCCCGGAAATGCGAGGTGGTGATGGAAACGCTTCTCGCCTTTTTTCAGAAGCGGCAATTCGTCTTGATAAAATTCGGCCCAGACCCAGACGACGGACAAATCCACGACGTCGACCAGATGATCGCCAATATTCACGTGCCGACCTTGATCGACAGGAAGGTCTTGAACAACTCCTTTGAAAGGGCGAGTAGAGCGTGAGTGTGTTTTGTGGCTGACGAGATTTTTCCAGTTCATTCAATTGTATGATCGCTGATATTCCAGAGAGTCAATCGTTGGCGCGCGGATTGAAGCATGCGTTCGGCGGATTGCGCGAGGTTGGTTGAGCCGGATTGGCGCGCGTGTCACGTGAACGCAGCGCGTTGACGTATTCGCCTTGCGCGACGAGCAGGTCGGGGCTGTAGATCGTGAGCAGCGGTTGGTCTTTTTCGACAACGTCGCCGCGCGATGAGACGTGAAGTTTTTGGACGTAGCCGTCGACACGGCTGACGTAGTCCCAGTGACGTTGTTTGTCGTAGGCGACGATGCCTGGCGTGCGGATTTGCATTCGAGCGGGCGCGTTTCCACGTTGGTGTAGGTGACGCCGATGAGTTGTTGGCGTTCGACGGGAACGGAGAATTCGGAGGGAGCATGTTCTTGCGCAGTGGTGGTGGATTGAGGCTCGGCGGTGTGTTGATGACTTTCTTGCGATTGCGGCGAGCTCGGAGGAATTTGTCGCGGTCGATTTTTTCACGGGCACCAAGGACATTCCGCAGATTGGGCATTTGGCGTTCGGGTCCTTGGAGCGGACGGATGGATGCATTGTGCAGGTGTAATAGGCGACGTCGGCCGGCATGGCGGTTTCCTCCTTCGTGCAGGAGGTGAAGGCAAGTGCGAATATTGTTATTAATAGGGAGATGGTTTTCATTTTTGCTCCTTTTGCTTCTCGAAGTTTGCCGACTTAGAAGTCGGCGATACGGCAGGTTTGGAAACCTGCGATACGGGGGCGCCGATGATTGATTCGAGTTCGACGAGGGCGATTTGATAATCGGTCTGGTGCTGGATCAACATGGCTTCGCTTTCCTGCGTTGTTTTGGCGGGAAAGCATGACGTCCATGAAGCTGGTCTTGCCGGTTTCATACGAGAGTTGCGTGGCTTCGATGGTCTGGCGTGATAACGGCAGGACTTTCGCGTGGAAACAATTCGTAATGATGATGGAACGTGTGAAGTTTGTTGAGTTGCTGGCGGATTATTCCGACAGACTCAGCTTTCGCAGCCGCAAGTTCCTGCTCGGCGGATTCGAGCATTGCGCATTGTTCGCTGATACCGGCAGAGATTTTCTTGTGATTGAACCACGGCAGTTCAACAGCAAAGCCGACCATGAATTCGCTGACGGGTTCCGACGAACCGTTGTATCTGCTGATTTCAGCGCGAACGCTTGGATCGGGATACCATGCGCGTTGCGCAAGACGGAGATTTGTTTTGGCAGCGGCGACTTTATTTTGTGCGGCGAGGATCTCTGGACGGTGCGCCAACGCAATCTCGGTGAGTTGGTCGAATTCGGTGTCGACGACTTGCATCGCGGGAACCAGGGGCCTGGCGAGGGGTGAAGCGGGCGGGCGGTTCATCAAGGTGTTCAGGAGCGATTCCTCGTCAGCGATTTGACGTTGGAAGTCGAATGCGGACTCTTCGAGCTTCGCCAATGCGGTTTCGGCGTTGAGGAGGTTGGCCTGAGTTTCGGTGCCGGCTTCGTATTTGAAACGAGCGCTGTCGGCGATTTGTTTGAGGAAACCGGCGCTCTCGCGGTTCAGGTTTAGAAATTGATATGCATTGGCGAGGCGCAGGTAGGAAGCGCGCGCCTGGGCGATCAGGTCGAGTTCCCGGCGGCGCAAGGCTGCGGCAGTGACCGAGACTTCGGCTTTGGCGGCGTGGCCACGAAGACGATTTTTGCCGGTGACGGGAATGGGTTGCTCGACGTCGATCCGCTGGTCGGTGAAGGCGTTGTCGGGAACGGAAACAAAACGTCCGGCTCTCGTGTCGAACGACGCGCGTGGGTTGTCCCACGAGCGCGCTTGCGTGACGCGGGCTTCGGCGGCGTCGACATTCGCGCGCGCGGCGGCGAGCGAGGGATTGTTTTGCAGAATCTCGCCGATCACCCAGTCGACGCGTGAATGTATTCGTCGTTGGCGGCGGGGAATGTTGATGCGTTTGCGCAATGCTAGCGTTGGCCAGCGCTGTCAACGCCAGGACCGCAAAATAATTTGTAGTTTCATGATTCATCTTTTCAACACACGGACTGGAATAACTCGCGGGCATGATTGTCCGCGCTCTGTGCTCGCAAGAGGCGGGCACACTACGGGTGTGAAGAGTGAATCAGATGAGAAAACTGCAATGCCGTTGGTAGAGAGGAACGGCGGTAGAAATATGAGCGAAGGTGCGGGCGGAAATTTGCGGGTGATCAGGAGTGCTGATTAAGGCAACGAGATGGTGCGCAATGGATGCGGCCAGTTGCCAATCGTTTTGCGAAATCGTGCGGCTGGGCAGTAGCGGAAGCGGTGCGGATTCAGAATTATTCGATGACGTGCAGCAGCAATGATTGCCGCAGCAGGCCTTTCCTTGTTTTGGTGCGGGCGCGGGCGTCGCGAAAGAAAATTGCCCTGCCAACAGCGCGAGGCTGAAGAGCAGGGCAATAAATGTTTTCGCGATTTTCAGGCGTTATTTCTTTTCGGCTGCGGCGATTTTCTTCATGTATTTCTCCGGATCTTTCATGAAGTCTTTTTTGCAATCTTTGCAGCACATTTTTACTTCCTGACCTTTGTAGACCCAAACGTAAGGTTTCATGTCACCGCCGCCGATGTCTTCATCGGACACGACGCACTTCTTCAAAGGATAAGGCTTGGCCTTTTTGTCGGTCTTGGAATCTTCAGCATGAACGGTCATGCCGGCGACGCTCAACACAACCGCCGCAATCAAGGGGTAGGTGAATTTCATATGTAACTTGACTAATACACTAGACGAGCCGAGTTGTAAAACCACTCAATAATTGTCGATAGCGTGCCATTAATTGCTTCATGGTCTTGACCCAACGTCCAGGGCGGTGGCGCGTCCGCGCGGCAGCCTGTCGAGGTGATAAATGATAAATCCATGCAAAAACCCCTGAAGCTCTTTGCTTTGCGGTGGGCTTAATTTAACGCGGAAAATCGAAGGCCAATCCGCTTGCGCGAAATTCTTCAACAACTGCTTTGCGCCAACGGTGAGACTTGCATCGTCGAGATCAGGTGCCAGCCCGAGTTCGGTCAGGAATTTGATTTCGAATGCGAAAATTGTTTGGGGCTGGGCCGGATGTTTTACGAGTTCTTTGATGAGGCCGCAAAAATCTTCGCAAACTTTTTTGAGCGGTGTTTCTGTTTCGGTCGCTTGTTCGATAAGGGTCGCGCAGTACGAAGCTTGTTGGACGTAAGCGAGATCGCGGCGCAAGTCGGCGTGGGTTTCAATGGCTTTGGCCTCGCGCAAAGTGTGCAGGTCGGAACGCTTGCTGCGGACGAAGCTGAAGTCGCACAAATAGAATAGATCCATTTGGCCACGAAATGATGACTTGGGGCCGCGTGCGCCTTTCGCCACGGTGGCGACGCGACCGAGGTCGGGCGTGAGCCAGTTCACGATAAGACTGGTATCAGTCAGCGGTCTGGTGCGGAGCACGATGCCGCGTGCGCGCTCGATACTCATTTAATCTTTCGAAGTCGGCTTCAAAGCGGCAAGCCCGGGTACGTCAGGCGAAATGGCGCCTAGGCTGATGATGAACTTGATTCCTTCGGCGACAGAGATGTCGAGTTTGGTGATTTCGGTTTCGCGCACCATGATGAGAAAACCGGAAGTTGGGTTCGGTGTCGTTGGGATGAACACGCTGATCCACTTTTGATTGTCCAAGCCTTTTTGTTCGCCGGTCACGAATCCGAGGCTGCGCGATTCCTTGTGGGGAAACGATACGAGCACCACTTGTTTGAACGACGATTTATTACTGGAGATCGATTCGTTAACTTGTTTGATCGTGCCGTAAATTTTGTTGAGCAGGGGAATGCGCAAGAGGGCGTTGTCGGTCCATTGGATCGCTTTTCGGGCAAAATAATTTCGGCCGAAACGTCCGATGAGCAAGATCAACAAGATAGCGAGCACGAAGGCGCAGAGGCTCCAATACCAGTACATCTCGCCCTGGCCGCGATTCTCGTGGGTGATGTGGCGCGGGACAAAGAACAGCAGGTAATCGGTCAGGTTGGCGACGTTGCGGAACAGCCAGACAACGACGGCAATGGAAATGACGGCCGGCATGACGATGGCGAGGCCGGTAAAGAAGTTCGCGCGGAATTGCGCGAGGACGTCATTTTCTTTTTTTGCCATCGGGCTGGAGTGTGCCTAAATCGAACTCGCGGGACAACGAGTTTACGTAACGGTTTTCCTCGCGTTTCATGGTGCGACGAAGGTCGGGCTTCAAGTCGTCGTAGCCGAGCAAATGTAGGATGCCGTGAACAACGTAGCGGACGACTTCCGATTGCCAGGTTGTCTTAAATTCCTTTGCCTGTTTGATGGCGTCATCAACGCAGATGAAAATTTCGCCGAGAACAGGGCCGCTTTTTTTTCCTTCGCGATAATTGAACGTGATGACGTCGGTTGAGCCTTCGTGTTGCAAGTATTGCTCGTTGAGCCGCGCCATCTCGGGCGCGGCGACGAGGTGAATGCCTAATTCGAATCCGTCAGCGGGCACGACTTGTTCGAGAAAGCGCAGGGTGATGCGCTTGAGCAGCGGCAGCGAAATCGCACGGGTCTTCTGGCGATTGAAGAATCGCAGTTCGTTCATCACGGTTTTCCGCGGTGTTCTTCGTAAGCAACTATGATGCGTTGCACCAAAGGATGGCGCACAACGTCGCGTCGGGTGAATTCCATAATGGCGATGCCTTCGATGTCTCTCAATGCCCGATGCGCTTCCACCAAACCTGAATGTTTATGTCCGGGCAGGTCGATTTGCGTTTCGTCGCCGGTGATGACGGCTTTCGAATTGATGCCGAGCCGGGTCAGGAACATGAACATTTGTTCCGTGGTGGAGTTCTGGGCTTCGTCCAAAATAATGAAAGCGTTGTTGAGTGTGCGTCCGCGCATGTATGCAAGCGGTGCGATTTCGATGACGCCGCGTTCAATGCTCTTCTGCACTTCTTCAGCGGGCAACATGTCGTGCAGCGCGTCATAAAGCGGGCGCAGATACGGCATGATTTTTTCGTAGAGATCGCCGGGCAAGAAACCGAGCGCTTCACCGGCTTCAACGGCGGGGCGTGTTAAAATAATGCGGCCGATTTTTTGTTCGTTCAATGCAGCGACGGCCATCGCCATCGCCAAATAGGTTTTACCGGTGCCGGCAGGGCCGACGCCGAACGTGATGTCGTGTTTGCGAATGGCGTCGATGTAATTCTTTTGACCGATCGTTTTAGGAACGACGGCTGTTTTGCGAACGGAAGTCTGGATGCGATCGGAATAAATCGAACGCAACATCTCGGCACCTTCATTTTTGATAACGTTCAGTGCCTGGGAAAACTCTCGGTTGCGCACGGGCGTGCCGGCTTTGACGGAGCCTTCGAGCGCCATAAACATTTGCTTGGCGCGTTCGATGGCCTCGGCAGCACCGTCGAGCTTGATCCAGTTTTCGCGTGAGACGGCTTTGACGGCCAGTTCCTCTTCGAGCGCCTGCAGATTTTTCGGGTCGTTGTTGTATAGCTGTTGGGCGAGGCGGGCATTCTCGAAGTGCAATGTTTCAGTGGCCATGGTTAAAAGTAGATTTGAACGGGGCCAGTTCGCAAGAGCATGACCCCTGATCAACATTGCCGGTTAACGTGAGCCGGGTCAACTTCTGGACGGACATGCTGCACATCAAGATGGCTCGCAAATTTTTTTGACTGACTGCCTCACTGCGTTAAGCTGCCCATTCAGTTTATGGCTAAACTTACTGTTAACGATTTGGATGTCGCTGGGAAACGCGTGTTTATGCGCGTGGATTATAATGTGCCGATGGAGGAGAAGGACGGCAAAATGGTCATCAACGACACTACCCGCATTAAAGAAACGCTCCCGACACTGAAGCTGTTGCTTGGCAAAGGTGCGAAATTGATTTTGGCGGCGCACCTCGGTCGTCCGAAAGGCAAACGTGAGCCGTCGATGTCGCTTCAGCCAGTTGCGGTGAAGCTTTCCGAAATGATCGGTAAACCAGTGCAGTTTGTGGATGATTGCGTAGGACCGAAAGCGGAACAGGCGGCGAACAATCTGAAGAACGGCGAGATTTTATTGCTGGAGAACGTTCGTTATTACAACGAAGAAGAGGCCAATGATCCGGCGTTTGCGGAGAAGTTGGCGAAGTTGGCGGATGTTTATGTGAATGACGCGTTCGGCGCGGCGCATCGTGCGCATGCTTCGACCGAAGGTATCGCGCGGTTCATCGCCAAGCGCGGGGGCAAGTGCGCGGCGGGTTTGTTGATGGAACGTGAGTTGAAGTTTTTAGGTGACGAGTTGGAAAAACCGGCGCGGCCGTTTGTGGTGATTCTCGGTGGCGCGAAGGTTTCCGATAAGATTAAGGTCATTGATCGTTTGCTCGAAAAGGCGGATACGATTTTGATCGGCGGTGCAATGGCTTATACGTTCGCGCTCGCGCAAGGTCGCAAGGTCGGCAAGTCGCTAGTTGAAGCCGACAAGACCGATGTTGCACTCGCAGCGCTCGACAAGGCGAACAAGCGCAATGTGCAGTTCGTGTTGCCGACGGATACCGTGCTTGCCACGCCGGTCGATAGCGGCAAACTCAACAAGAAGGGCAGGCCGGTCATGGAGTTCCAGAACCCGCATGTATTCGACGGAAAAGATTTTCCAGATGCGGAAGAGGGTTTTGATATCGGACCGGTGACGGCCAAGCACTACGCAGAAATCGTGCGCGGCGCGAAAACAATTTTGTGGAATGGGCCGATGGGTATGTTCGAGGACAAACGTTTCGCCGAAGGCACGACTGCCGTGGCGCAAGCGGTCGTCGAAGCAACCCAGAAGAACGGGGCGAAGAGTATCATCGGTGGCGGCGATAGCGTGAAAGCGTTGAACAAAGCCGGCATGGGCGACAAAGTGACGTTCATGAGCACGGGCGGTGGGGCGAGTTTGGAATTTTTGGAAGGCGTCGAATTGCCGGGTGTCGCGGCGCTGAGCAATCAATAACAACAGAGCCGCGCGCGTGAGCAAGCGATTGCTATCGTGCGTGCAAAGTCTTAAACCGCTTGCTCACGCGCGCGGCTCGGTTAAACAAATAATTTACGAATGAAAAAAGACCGCAAACTGATTATCGCAGGTAACTGGAAGATGAACAAAACCGTCGCCGAGTCTTTGGCTCTGGTGCGCGGATTGAAAATCGAACTCGCCAACCTCAAAGAGGTGGACATCGTGATCTGCCCGCCGTTCACGGCGTTGAGCGAAGTGTCAAAGGCCGTGCTCGATTCGAGCATTCGCCTGGGCGCGCAAAATATGAGCGAGAATGGTTATGGCGCGTTCACCGGCGAAATCGCTGGCGGAATGTTGAAGGAATTTTCCGTTCGTTACGTGATCCTTGGCCACTCCGAACGTCGCCAATTTCAGAAGGAAAGCGACGAATTAATCTCGAAAAAGGCGCAGGCGGCACATGCGAATTCGTTGAAACCGATCGTTTGCGTGGGCGAAACTTTGGCCGAACGCGAAGGAAATAAAACCGAGCAGGTCATCGAAACGCAGGTCAAAGGCAGCCTCGCTGGATTGACGAAAGAGCAGATGGTTGAGACAGTTCTGGCCTATGAACCGGTTTGGGCCATTGGCACCGGCAAGACCGCTACAACGGCGCAAGCTCAAGAGGTACATGCCTTTATACGTAAATTGCTTGTGGGCCTGTTTGACGAAAACGTTGCTAAGCGCGTTCGTGTACAATATGGTGGCAGTGTTAAGCCGGCTAATGCTCGTGAGCTGATGGAACAGCCCGACGTGGACGGTGCTTTGGTCGGTGGAGCTTCGCTGGACGCGCGCAGTTTTTCTGATATTATCAAAAACTCGATTTGAGTCGGTGCCCAGTGTATATAGGCGCGCGCGTGAGCACGTTTGCCACGTAACGAATCGGAATAAATAGGAAATTATGAGCTTAGTAATTGGATTTTTGACGTTCTTCCTCGTGTTGGACTGCGTATTTTTGATTTTTCTGGTGCTGTTGCAATTGCCCAAGAAAGAAGCTGGCGTAGGGGTGGCTTTCGGCGGCGGTGCGACCGATGCGCTGTTTGGCGCGGGTTCCGGCAACATGCTGACGAAAATCACGAAGTGGACGGCTGGAATTTTCTTCAGCCTTTGCCTCGTGCTCGCCGTCATGAGTGGACACCAATCGCGCAACACGGGCGCGCGTTCGTTGACTGAAGAGCTGGCGAATCGCCCGAAGTCGAGCCCTGGTTCGACCGGCGCTGGTCTGTTGCAAACGCCAACCACCACTTCGGCTGACGACACCAATACGCCAAAGACACCTTCGACCCCGGCTCCATCTCCGACACCGTCGACGCCAAAGCCGAAATAAATTTTGCTGATGAGATTCCTGGCGCAGACATTGAGTACTGCGCTGCTCTCATTGTTGGTAGCGGCCGGGTGTACCGTCTCTTATCCGCGCGCGGACTTCGTCATCATCAACGGGCACGAGCCTGAATCGCTCGATCCTGCCATCGGCAGCACCGTCGAAGACAGTCGCGTTGGCGCGGCGTTGTTCGAGGGATTCGTCCGAAGCGATCCTGTCACAGGCGAGGCGATTCCAAGTCTCGCCGAACGCTGGGACATTTCTCCCGATGGACGAGTTTACACATTTCACCTGCGCACGAATCTGCAGTGGTCCACCGGCGAGCCGATTAAAGGGAAGGATTTTGTTTATTCCTGGCGACGCATTTTAGATCCGCGCACCGGCGCGAAATACGCGAGCCAACTCTTCTACGTCAAAAACGCGCAGGAATTCACCGAAGGTAAACTGAAGGACCCGGACAAAATCGGCATCCACGCGCTCGACGCCAGCACAGTGCAAGTGGAGTTGAATCAACCCACGGCGTTTTTCCTTGGGCTCGCCACGTTGCCGACGTTTGCGGTTGTCCCGCAATTCGCCATCGAAAAATACGCCGACGCATGGGTGCGGAATCAACCAGTTCCGACCAGCGGCGCGTACACGCTGGAAATGTGGCGATTAAACGACCGCATTCGCATGCGAAAAAATCCGCGTTATTGGGACGCGTCGAATACAAAGCTTGAAACGGTTGATTGGCTGCCCATCGCCATGCCGAGCACGGCTCTGAATCTCTATGACACCGGCGCTGCGGATATTATTTGGGACAAAGATTTGATTCCGCCCGAACTCCTCGACGCATTGCGCAGTCGTCCCGATTTTCACAGCTTCACTTATCTCGCCAGTTACTTCCTGCGCTACAACGTGACGCAACCGCCGTTCAATGACTTGCGCATCCGCAAGGCTCTTGCGCTGGCGATCGACAAGAAACGGATAGTCGAAAAGATTACGCGCTCGGGAGAAAAAGCCGCGTCGCATCTCGTGCCGGACGGCGTTGCGAATTCAGATCCGCCTGAAGGTCTCGGCTACAATCCTGAGGAGGCGCGGCGTTTGTTGACCGAAGCTGGTTATCCGGACGGCAAAGGATTTCCCACGTTTAATTACCTTCTCGATTCTGGCGGCGGCGCGAACATGCACGCGCGAATTGCAGTTGAGATCCAAAACATGTGGGAACATGAACTCGGCATTCACGTCGAGTTGCGACAGATGGAGAAAAAAATCTATATCGATGCCCAGGACCGGCTGGACTACAACGTGAGTCGCAGCACCTGGATTGGCGATTACAATGATCCCAACACTTTTCTCGATCTGTTCCGCAGCTTCGACGGCAATAACCGCACCGGTTGGAAAAATCCGCTCTACGACAAACTCATGAACGACGCCGGCAACGAGCCCGATTTGAAAAAGCGCACTGCCCTGCTCAAACAAGCCGAAACACTTCTGGTCCGCGACGACCTGCCCATCGTGCCTCTTTACTTCTGGGTCGGATTCACTTTCTACAATCCGGCCAAGGTCAAAGGCATTTACCCGAACGTGCTAGACCTTCACCCGCTGAATGCGATTTGGACAACGCCCTCAAGCGCTCAAGGTACGACCAAACGGTAAAACACGTCGGTGTTGTTGGAATCGATTGGAACAACCATGTGGTTCGTTGCACTTGAGTTGGCAACAGTCACCCAGTTTGCGCCGAGGCTGTTGGTTTGGGCCTGCAGACGCCCGCCTGGAACTGGCCAGGAGATGTCGAGGGTGTTGCCCGACAGTTTGGCGGTGAGGCGGACCGAGGCGAGTTTGTAGACGACACCGCCGTTTCCATTAGGAGGAGTGCTTGTCGCCATCGCATACAGTTCGCCGTTGGCGTCCTGTCCGAAGCCGTGAACGGTTTGACCGCTGGGCAAAATCTCGGAACCGAACTGCGGCAGTGTGAAGACATTTAACGTGCCAAGCTGAAGGTCGGCGTAGAAGATGCGGCCATTGATTCGAGTCGGCGACGGAATCAGAGCGAGATCACCGAAGATATATTTGCCGTAGAGCTCGGGCATGGTGCTGCCGCGATAGACGAAGCCGCCGGTGATGGAGATGCCGTTGTTGTGGTCGTATTCGAGGATGCCGTTCGGGCCGGTGATCGGGTCGATCAATCCGCTTGGTGATCCCGGGCTGAAATGTCCCGGTGGTGCGCCGATGGTGCCGGCACTACCGGCTGGACCGTTGGTCATGTTGAACAGGTAATCACCTTCTTTGATGGCCCAACCGTAGTTGCCGCCGCGTGTGATGCGGTTGATCTCTTCGATGTTGTTCTGTCCGACATCGGCTTCGATCAGGTCGCCGGTCACGAAATCGAAGGCGAAACGGTAGGGATTGCGCAGGCCGTAGGCGTAGATTTCCGGCACCTGGCCGGGGTCTTTGAAAGGGTTGTCGTTGGGGATGCGGTATTGACCGTTGGTGCTGATTGGATCTGGGCTCGAAGGATTGAGGCTTGGGTTGAGCGGATCGAACCGCAACATTTTACCGAGCGGAACACTGAGATTTTGTGCGTTGCCACCGGGCGAGATGTGGCCGACGCCGACGTCGTTGGCCGTGCCGCCATCCCCCAAAGCCAGATACATGTAGCCGTCCGGGCCGAAGGTGCATGTGCCGCCATTATGGTTTTGGGCATTTTTGCCGAAAGAGATGACTTCGCGCAGAGACGTGCGGTCGATGACGTTGGCGTTGGTGGTGGAAGTCTTCCATTCATTGATGGCGTTTTTGTAAAGATTGGCTGCACCGCCCGGGAGTGGATACGTCAGCGTCCCGTTCGTCTGTTCGCTATTGTAGGTGTAGAGCGTGCGATAACCGGGGCTCGAGGGATTGTTGTAGCCGGGATGAAAGGCGAGGCCGAGCAAGCCGCGTTCGTCATTTGGATTCGAGACACTGAGCGGCGGCGAGACGAGGCTTTGCAAGTCCAAGGCAGATGTGGGTGAGAGCACGCCGTCTTCGATGACGCGGATAAGGCCATTCTGTTCGAGAGCGAAGAGCCGGTGAGTATCGCCCGGCGGACTGATGCCGTAGAGCGGTGCGGACAAATTGGTGGCGACTGGGATGAGGAAAAGTGAGAACGCGCCATTTGTCACCTCCGCTGTGTAGCGAGCGATCGTAACGTTGACAGGTGATGGGGTGGCAACCAACCCCGTGCTATCCGCGGCAACGGCGGTCAATTTGTGTATTCCCAACACGAAAGTGAAGCCGCCGACACCGAAGTTGTACGGAGCTGTAGTAAAGTTGCGCAGCAAGTTTGTCCCGTCGAATAGTTGGACGTTCGTGACGGTGCCGGTCATGGTGCTGGCGATGGTGTTGATAGTGAAACTATCGGTGTTGCCGAAAACGGCCGCGTCAGGCGGATTCGTGATCGTAACGCTCGGGGATGCGTGGGCCGAAATGGCGATTACGTTGATGATGACGAGACAAAGGCCTACCGCTATGCGATTGACATACGCTTTCATTCTATTCTTTCCTTTTACCGGCAGAACCCTGGGGGAAGGGAATTCAGCTCTCTGTCTGTAAGATGAACGATGAATCCATTTGTTCCCGCGATTTTTAGGAGCTATGAAATGCTTTATGCCTCGCGCCCGGCCTCACGGACGCGGATGAAGCGACGCAAAGCGACCAGGCCGACCGGCGCGACTGTGGCGGCCACCGCGAAAACCAGCCACATCATACCGGAATTCCTTGGCCCTTTTTCCGGACAATAGACCTGCAACAAAATTCCTGCTTTGGCCACAAGGAGTTTGCCCAGGAATAGCGGCACGTAAGAGAGCGCGCTGTAGGCAGCTTCTTGTCCCTTCGGCGCGATCGCGGCAGCGTATTCATAGACACGCGGCGAATAAAACGCTTCGCCAATCGAGAAGATTATTACGTTGATCGTAATCATGACGATATAGGGATGCACCGGTCCCGTCATGTGAAGGAAGTGATGATGGATCAAATTGCCGAACGGCCCATCGGCTAACGGAGTAAACCACGCCGTCGGCAGCGCCATGATAAAGACCGACGCAGCGCAGATGCTGCCACCAAGAATCACCATGCTGTAAGCTGCGAAACGTTGCGTCAATGCGCCAAGAATGGGCACGAGAAAAACAATCAGGATATTATTTAGCCCGAACAGATGTCCGACTGGCGCACCGTCACCCAATTCGCGAATGCCGAACTTGGGAAACACATAGTCCATGCCCACCGTGATCACTTTCAAAAATCCAATAAAAACTAGAAACACGAGCAAGCGAAAGAACGCGGATTGTTTCAACAGCCCCGCGAACAGTCGCACGGTGTCTTTGACACTATCGCGCACAGTAAACCAAAATGAATCCCACAGCGCCGCCTTCGGATATTTCGGCGTTTCAGGAACGATCTGACAGCCTGCGTCAGTCACTTCCATTCCTTTGCGCAAATAATAAGCGGCGGGGATCAGAGCACATTCGAAGACCAGACTGACCAGGAACAAAGTCCGGTAGGTGCTGATGTGCATCCCAAAAAGGTTGTAATGGCCATGTTCCCCGAGACCTTGTCTCACCCAGTCAAACACGAGACTCGCCGTCCAGAAGGCAAGATTCATGATGACGTACAGTAGTGAAAATGAAATCGAACGTTGTGTCGTTGTGGAGTAGCGGCGTGTGGCGGCGACGAGAATCGGGCCAGCCAACGCTTCGCCGATTGCTAACGGAAACAACCCGAGTCCGAGCGCGAGCCATTTGAAATTGGCCAGCACCATCGCCGCTCGAGCGATGATGCATATATAAAAACCAAGGAACAAACTCTTCCGCAAACCGATCGCGTCCGCCAAAGACCCGATCATTATTGTCATGCCCGTCATCGTCAGCGCCCAACTGCCAACCATCAAACCCGCTGCGTTGTCGCTGTATCCAAAATCGGATGATAGCCATAGGACCAGTGTCTTGTTGGTGACGGAGTACGCGGTGATGGAAAGAAACTTGATCAGGAACACCAACCACAATTCGCGAGTAGCACCCTTGAGCACCGTGAACCGCCCGACGAACCCCGAAACGCCACGCGACGATGAGAGAGCGGCGGCGCTGGTTGTGGCAGGCGTCGAGCTTGTTGGCGCGGACATTGTGGGAGTTTAGGAGGGCGATGGGATTGGTTAAAGACTTTTTGCCGTGGAATGTTTTCCGAGTTGCACTAGCATTCGCGGTATGTCGCCTGTTTTGTCAGCCTCTATGTCGTCTGTGGCTTGGTGTTGAATTATGGTTCGTTTAAACGCAGAGACACAAAGGACGCTGAGGTTCACATGGAGGGAAATTTGAAATGTACTTTCTGAAGCGCATTTTGTTTTTCATCCCGTTGCTGCTGGTTATCAGCTTCCTGGCGTTTTCGTTGGTGCGCTTTGTGCCGGGTGGGCCGTTTGATTCGGATCGGCGCGCGGCGTCGCCAGAAATCGAACGGAACATGAAGGCGAAGTATCATCTCGATGAGCCGATTTGGAAACAATACGGGCGGTTCTTCAATGACGCACTTCATGGAGATCTCGGCCCATCGCTGAAGTATCGCAATTTTTCGGTGTCGGAAATTATCGCGCAAGGATTGCCGGTGTCGCTCACGCTTGGCGCAGTGTCGTTTTTGTTTGCGCTGGGCGTGGGGATCCCAATGGGATTTTTTAGCGCGGTGAATCGAGGTGGGTTGGGGGATTACGTCGGAAGTTTTCTCGCGATTCTCGTCATCTGCATTCCTGGGCTGATAATTGGACCTATGCTCATCATGTTTTTCGCGATCAGGCTGCGGCTGTTTCCGGTCGCGCTCTGGGGTTCGCCGATGCACGTGATTTTGCCGATGGTTGCTCTTGGGTTGTATTTCTCCGGGTCTATCGCCCGACTGATTCGGGAAGGAATGAGCACGACTTTGGACTCTGAGTTCATCATGACTGCGCGGTCAAAAGGGTTGAGCGAAACAGCGGTGCTGATCAAACACGCGTTTCGTATCGCGGTGTTGCCGGTGTTGTCGTATGCCGGCCCGTTGCTGGCGGATTTGCTCACCGGTTCGTTCGTTGTGGAAAATCTTTTCCAGATTCCCGGCATCGGCGTGTTCATGGTGAACAGTTCCTTAAATTCCGATTACACGATGGTCGTGGGGCTTGTGTTGCTCTATGCAGCGCTATTGTTGGTGTTGAACCTCGTTGTGGATTTTGCTTACGGCTTACTTGATCCGAGGGTGCGATATGAGTGAAGCAGTCGAAATGCGAGGGTCGAGAGTCGAAAGCCCGACAGAGCCCTCTGGCCTTCGGCCTTCGACCGTCGACTTTCGACCACCGCTGAGTCCCAATCAACGCGCGTGGCGTCGCTTTCGGCGCAATCGTCCCGCAATCGTTTCCGCAGCATTCCTGTTCGCGTTTGTTGGGCTGATTCTTCTTTGGCCGTTGTTCAGTTCAACGCTCGCGTCTCACATGCCGCATGCGATGACGCATAATCCGAATGCGGTTTCGGACGAGCAGTTCGCGAAACCCAATACGGAATACCTCTTCGGTACCGATGTCCATGGACGGGACTTACTCAGCCGCATTTGTTACGGAGCGCGCGTGTCGCTTTTGGTCGGGTTGGTTGGTGCGGCGGTGAGCCTTGTCATCGGGGTGACGTGGGGATTGGTTTCCGGTTACGCCGGCGGACGCACGGATTCGACGATGATGCGCATTGTCGACGTCATGTATTCCATGCCGACGATTGTATTTGTCATCGTGCTGATCACCGCGCTCAATGCGACACTGGCCAAAATGCAAACAGGGCCGCATGCGTTGCCGGCGGCGACGGTGAGGAATCTGCAATTCACCGGATTGTTCGTCGGGCTCGGTGCGGTGTCGTGGTTGACGATGGCGCGAATTGTTCGTGGACAAGTCCTGAGTTTGAGGCATCGGGCGTTTGTGGATGCGAGCCGGGCGTTGGGGGCGACGCACCCCAGAATTTTGCTCAAGCACATTTTGCCGAATATTTACGGCATCATCATAGTGTATCTCACGCTGACAATTCCCTCGATCATTCTCTACGAATCGTTCCTGAGTTATCTCGGTCTCGGTATTCAACCGCCTCAGGCGAGTCTCGGATCGCTGATTGCGAGTGGTGCGGAGCAGATCAATGCAGTGAGAATTTACTGGTGGCTGGTTATTTTTCCGGGTGCAACATTGGCGGTGACGTTGCTCGCGCTAAATTTCGTTGGTGATGGTTTACGTGATGCGTTTGATCCCAGAGCCGACCGTTAACAGAGCCGCGCGCGTGAGCAAGCGATTTACCTAGCCGCTCCAAACGAAACCGCTTGCTCACGCGCGCGGCCCTGTTAGGAAACACTTATGAAAGCAATTCGCGTTCAGCAATTCGGCGGGCCTGAGGTGATGAAATTGGAAGAGATTCCAAACATGCAACCTTCGGGTGACCAAGTGCTGGTGCGCATTCGCGCCGTCGGCGTTAATCCTGTCGATACCTACATTCGCGCCGGCCTCTATGATCCCAAACCGACACTGCCTTACACGCCGGGCAAAGATGCCGCAGGTGAAATTGTTGGAACCGGCCAACGCGTTTACATCAACGGCACGTTAACCGGCGCATATGCCGAGTACGCGCTTTGCAATCCCGCCGATGTCCATCCGCTACCTGAACGACTTTCGTTCGAACAAGGTGCGGCTGTTGGCGTTCCTTACGCGACGGCGTACCGCGCATTGTTTCAACGCGCACGTGCGGTTGCCGGTGAAACCGTTTTAATCCACGGTGGCAGCGGTGGCGTGGGCACGGCGGCGATTCAACTCGCGCGCAACGCCGGCATGATTGTCATTGCGACGGCGGGAACTTATGAAGGCATTGAGCTAACGAAAAAGCTCGGAGCGCATCATGTGCTAAACCATCGCAAGCCGGATTACCTCAGCGAAGTTGCCAAAATTACGCAGGGTCATGGTGTGAACGTCATTCTTGAGATGCTCGCGAACGTGAATCTTGGAAAAGACCTCACGGTGCTCGCGATGCGTGGACGCATCAGCATCATTGGCAGTCGCGGGCCGGTTGAGATCAATCCACGCGATGCCATGAAACGTGATGCGGATATTCGCGGAGTGATGTTGGGTAACGCAACGGCGGAGGAGCGTACGCAGATTTTTGCAGCGCTCGGGGCGGGATTTGAGAACGGAACGCTCACCCCGATTGTCGGAACAAGTCTTCCGTTAGCTGAGGCAGCCAAAGCGCACGACGCCGTAATGAAACCTGGAGCCCACGGCAAAATCGTTTTGAAACCCGATTAGCCTGCTGAGTTTCACGGGTGAATTTCCACGGGCGTCGCGTCGGGAACAACGCGGAAGATCTCTTCCATTTCCGGATCGGTTACGGCGATGCATCCAGCAGTCCAATTTTTGAAGCGTCGAAACCGACCCACGTACCAATACCCATTCGGCAACCCGTGAATCATGATGTCCCCTCCGGGTGGGACGCCGTGTTTGCGCGCCGACTCACGGTCCATTGTACTCGGGTAAGACACCTGCAGACTGAGGTGACAGGTGCTGTGCGGATTGTGGAGCGCAATATTGTAGAGGCCTTCGGGCGTGTGTTGATCGCCTTCCTTTTGTTTGTGCCCAATCGGATTGCCGCCGAAAGAAACGGTGTAGCGCTTGAGCAGGTTACCTTTGGAAAAGAGTTCCATCTGATGCTTTGATTTCCAGACCACAATTCGATCCGCAAGCGTGCCTTCGGGCAAAGTATCTGACCGCCAATTGGCCCAGGTGAATGCCGCAATTGCCAACAAAACGCCGACGAAAACCACCTTAAAGCAACGCCGCATAGTTATATGCGAATGGAAACATGTGCGAAAACTTTCGTAAAGCTTTGATAACGCGGGGCTTTCTGCGTTTGTTGGCAGAGAAAGTGCTCCAAATGGCAGTTTATCGCTTTTGCTATGTACTTTACGCGGTTTTTAACGGTAGTGAGCCTGGGAGTGGCTCTTTTTCTGACTGGCGAACCAGTTTTTGGACAGACGATCGTTTCCGTCGATGCCGGAGCGAACCGTCACGCGATTTCCGATCTCATTTACGGCGTTAACTTTGCCAGCTCGAATCAGTTGCTCGATCTGAACTCACCATTAAACCGGTCGGGGGGCAATGCGGAGACGCGTTATAACTGGAACGTCAATGCTCACAATCGCGGCGCCGATTGGTATTTCGAGAGTATCGCCGATAATTCAGCGATTCCGGGCGCAGAGACGGACTTGCACGTGGCCAGCTCGAAAGCAGGTGGTGCTGATTCGATGATCACCATTCCAACCATGGGTTGGGTGGCGAAGGATCGCACGTTTCGTTGGAGTTATTCCATTGCCAAATACGGCGCGCAAAGCGACTCCGATCCTTTCCAACCCGATGCCGGCAGCGGCTCGTTGAACGGCGTCAAGATCACGAACAATGACCCGACTGACGCGAACGTCCTGCTCGATTCAACCAACCAGCAGAATTGGGTCAAACACATGACGAATCAGTGGAGATTGGCCAATGGTGGCGGCGTTCGATATTATTTGATGGATAATGAGCCGAGTCTGTGGAGCAGCACGCATTTCGATGTGCATCATGACGCCACGTCCTTGCGCGAAGTTCGCGACAAAGTCTTCGATTACGGAAGCAAGGTGAAAGCCGTTGATCCCGGCGCGTTGATTTGCGCGCCGGAAGAATGGGGATGGCTGGGATATTTCTACAGCGGCATGGACCAGCAATTTGTCCCGGCTGGTCCGTTTCCCGACCGCAGCGCCAATGGCAACATGGATTATATCCCATGGTTTCTCGATCAGGCCCGCCAATACGAAACTAACAGCAGCAAGCGGTTGCTGGATGTGCTGACGGTGCATTATTACCCGCAAGGCGACACCAATTTCGTCGAGGAGTTTAGTACCAATACATCGACGGAAGCGCAACTGCTTCGCAATAATTCCACCCGATCGTTGTGGGATACCAACTATACCGATGCGAGTTGGATCGGAAACGTCGTGAAACTGGTGCCGCGGTTCAAGGCATGGATTGCAGCGTATTATCCCGGCACAAAATTCGGGATAACGGAATATAGCTGGGGCGCGGACGATCATATCAACGGTGCCACCGCGCAAGCCGATGTGCTTGGAATTCTTGGACGTGAAGGAGTGTATCTCGCCACCCGTTGGACCGCACCGGCCTCGAACACGCCGGTCGCGAACGCGTTTAAAATGTATCGCAATTACGATGGCTCCAAATCGAAGTTCGGCGATGTGAGCGTCTCGGCATCGGTCCCAAATCCGGACAATGTGGCCGCGTTCGCTGGGTTGCGGACGAAAGATGGAGCGTTAACTGTAATGCTGATCAACAAGCAACTGACGAGCAGCGCGAACGTGCAGTTGTCGCTCACGAATTTTTACCACAACGGCACGGCGCAATGCTGGCAGTTGACGTCAAACAACGTCATCGCGGCGTTGGGGACGAATACTTTTACCGGAAATGGTGTGAGCGCGACGTTGCCAGCCCAGAGTATCACCTTGTTGGTGTTGCCAGCCGGTGCGCCACCGAAATTGTCGGCAACGTTACAAAGTCCGACAATGATCGCTCTGACACTCACCGGATATCCCAACCAACGCTACGTAATTGACAGTTCCATCAACGCGACGACCTGGACTGGATTGGTGACTAATCTTTTTTCCACGAACGCACTGAACTTAACTGTGAATGTTACGAATTCAGCACGGTTTTATCGGGCTTATTGGACGACACAATAATTGGAGTTAAAGGGTCAACGTCTGCGGGTCGGCGTTTTGGTTGAAGTAATCCCAAAGCACTTCTGGCATCGGAATAATGATCAGCGCGAGGATCAAGAAGGCGAGCGCTCCAAGCCACATTCGGCCCGAGTTGATGCGCGTGACGTCATTCATCGGTGGCGACACGCGACGCGCGATGAAGAACACGATCACTGCCCAAAATAGATACTGAGGCTCAATCAAAGCCAAAATGAACAGGCCGAACATCGCGAGTTGGCTGACCCAGCCGCCGGCGCGCGTCCCGAACATCCCCCGCGCAATGTGGCCACCATCGAGTTGGCCAATGGGAAGAAGATTCAGCGCAGTTACCAGCAATCCCAGCCAACCGGCGAATGCCAATGGAGTTAGTTGCAGCAGATGGCCCTGGGCCAATTGATCGCCGAGGACCAACTTGGCGATGGTAATAAACAAAATCGATGAACTGACCAGTCCGCCGAGGACCTGCTCACCATCCGGTGCGCTCGGTAGAACTGTTGAATGTTTCAGCCCAATGATCAGCGCCGGAATCGCGAGAACCAAACCGGCAAACGGGCCGGCCACCGCAACATCAAATAACGAACGTCGATTTTCGGGGGCAGATTGCATCTTGATGAAGGCACCGAAAGTTCCCAGAGCAAATGGCACCGGGATAAAAAACGGTGGCGTGACATTGATGCGATAGTGTCGCGCGGTGAAGTAATGGCCGAGTTCGTGAAATCCGAGAATTGCCAGGAGCGCGATCGAGTAAGGGAGACCAATCGCGAGCGACGCCGGGTCGCGAAAAATATCCGCGCCTTCTTGAATAGCACCGGCAGCGGTGGTGGTTAGCAGTGTCAGCGCGAACAACGACCAGTGTAGCCACATTCGCGCCGGGCGTTCCTGTGCAACCGGTTGTGCGATTTCTGGAGCGAGGAAAATCGCACTGCCATAAACCCGGTCTTGCTGAAGCAGGGGTGTGGCGCGCCCAGCATAATCCTGTTTTAATTTTTCGAATGCCGCCTCAGAATTTTCGCGTAAATGCCCTCGGAAAATCTGCAATTCGTCATCGGCAACGGCTTCCTTCACGTCGAGGATTTCGTGAACTGTTGGAGGAATTTCTTCCGGCATCAACGCTCGCGGCAGCATCGGCGGCACTGCACGGGTTGCGACGCTCCGGCGTCTGGTCGCAAACCAGAGCAGGATAAGATTCGCAACGAGGATAAGTGTGATGACCACCATCAACTCATTGGACGTGCGAAATTGCGGTAGCGTTAGAAGAAGCAGCACCGGCAGCAACAGAATGAATGCCACCAGAATTTGCCACCACACATTGTGGTGACGGACTGCGGGTTGTTCGCCGTTCATATTAACCGTTTACGATTGGTGCTTCTTGACGGGCTTTTAGTCGCAGGCATTTGTCACCGAAACCCTTATGTTTACGTTCACTTTCCTGCCGGTCTTCCAACGCGTGCAGTATAACGTGAGGTTTTGTGGACGTTGAGGGGTCGTAAATTGAAGCGAAAACGCGTCGAGTTTACCTTCCAAGGCCTTCTGCCGCTGGCAAATGTGCGGGACGTGTTTCATTCGATCTCCTTGCATCAAAGGTAGCCCACTCCGCCGAACTGGGGCAATGAGGCGGTTGCCCAAACCGTGGTGGTGAAACCCTGATTCATCCACGTCAGGGCCAAGACTTCACGGGACGGGGTGATCGGATGAAGCGCCGTGAGACATTTTTCTGAACCGGGCCTGCGTTTTTCATGTAGGCTATCCGGTACTAAAATGTGGGAAAAAAACTGACTGACTGTTTTCGCTGTTACCGCAATAATGTCGAATCGTGAAACTGACTCCTGCTTTCTGGCTGATTGCGCTTACGCTTTCGCTCGCGTTGTTGAGCGGAGCGGAACCCGCAACCAACCATTGGGCATTTCGCGCTCCAGTCCGTCCTGCCGTTCCTGAAGTGAAGAGTCGCTGGATTCGTAATCCGATCGACAGTTTTGTCTTTTCGCGATTGCAAAAGGAGAAGCTGAAGCCCTCGCCGGAAGCGGACAAGAACACACTGTTGCGGCGGCTCAGTTTGGATGTGATTGGGTTGCCGCCTACGATTGAAGAAGTCGATTCGTTCGTCAGCGACAAAAACAAAGACGCTTACGAGAAGCAGGTCGACCGGTTGCTGGCGTCGCCGCACTATGGAGAGCGTTGGGGTAGGCATTGGTTGGACGCGGCGCGTTATGCGGATTCGGACGGTTACGAAAAAGACAAGCGCCGGTCGGTCTGGTTTTATCGCGATTACGTCATCAACGCATTCAATCGCGACCTGCCTTACAACCAATTCGTCATCGAACAACTTGCGGGTGATCAATTGCCCAACGCGACGCAGGAACAAATTGTCGCCACCGGTTTTTTGCGCAACTCGATGATCAACGAAGAAGGCGGCGTGGATCCTGAGCAGTTTCGCATGGAAGCGATGTACGACCGAATGGATTGCATCGGCAAAAGCGTCCTCGGCCTGACGATCCAATGCGCGCAATGTCACAACCACAAATTTGATCCGCTCAAGCAAGAGGAGTATTACCGCCTGTTCGCATTCATCAACAACGACTACGACGCGCAACGGGTCGTCTATAAACCGGAGGAGTTGATGAAAGTGGAAAATCTGCGTGCGGAGATGGCCAAAATTGAAGACGAACTGAAGGCGAAAACACCCGATTGGCAAGAGCGCATGGCAAGTGGGAAGAGAGGTGTCGACGAATCAACTGCATTGGACGGTTCTGACGCCGCGGATCGAAGACATCAGCACGGGTGGCCAAAAATATATCCTGCAAAGCCGACGGCTCGATGTTCGCGCAAGGTTACGCGCCGACGAAACACACGGCGATTTTCTGGTCGACGAATAGCAGCATCAGAAGATGTGACCGCTTTTCAGATCGAATTGTTCAACGACGGTAATCTGCCGTGCAACGGGCCGGGCCGTTCGTTCAAAGGAACCTGCGCATTGACGGAATTTCGCGCGGAGGTTTCATCGGTTGTCGCGCGGACAAATATTGCAAAAGTGAAATTTGTTACGGCCACGTCCGACTACGAACAAGCCGAGCATGAACTCGAACCAAACTTTTACGACAAGAGCGATAAGCATCGCGTCACTGGGCCGGCGAAATATGCGATCGATGGCAACGGCGACACGGCTTGGGGAATTGATGCTGGCGCCGGCCGTCGCAATCAACCGCGCAAGGCTGTTTTCCAATGTGAGAAACCGATGGGTTTTGCCGGCGGAACCATTTTTCAATGTTCCTCGAACAAAATCATGGCGGTTGGAACAGCGACGAGCTGATGAACAATAATTTAGGTCGTTTCAGGATTTCGGTGACGACCAACGCCGCGCCCGATTGTTGCGGATCCTGTTCCAAAAGGTGTTCGTGACATTTTCAAAATTCCCCGTGAAAAACGGTCGCCGCGACAAGTCGCGACCATCTTCAAGTATTGGCGCACGACCGTTGCCGAATGGAAGGCCGCGCATGAGAAGATTGAAACGCTCTGGAAGGAATGGCCGGACGGCGACACGACTTACACGCTGATGGCGCGAGCGCAACCGCGCGAAACGCACATGCTCACTCGCGGCGATTTCTTGAAGCCGCAGAAGCAAGTTACGCCGGGCGTTCCGGAATTCCTGCATCCAATCAAACCAAACGCTTCGACGCGTTTGGATTTCGCCAACTGGCTCGTCGATCGCCGTTCACCAACAACCGCTCGTGTCATTGTGAATCGGATCTGGCAATCGTATTTCGGAACTGGTCTTGTCACGACACCCGAGGATTTCGGCACACGCGCAGAACTGCCATCGCACCCGGAACTGCTTGATTGGCTCGCTTGCGAGCTGATGGACAAAGGGTGGAGTTTGAAACACATCCATCGACTGATCGTGAACTCTTCAACTTATCGCCAGTCGTCTCGTGTCTCGCGCGAGTTGCAGGAACGCGATCCGAACAATCGATTGCTCGCGCGTGGTCCGCGTTTCCGTGTTGACGGTGAAATTGTCCGCGACATCGCACTCGCCACGAGCGGACTGCTGACTACAAATATTGGTGGGCCGAGCGTTTACACGCCTGCACCTGCTTTCCTGTTCCAACCACCAGCGAGTTACGCGCCTTTTGAATGGCCGGAAGCGACCGGAGCGGACAGATATCGTCGCGCCATCTACACGTTTCGCCGTCGGTCGACTCCATTCCCGGCGTTGCAAGCGTTCGACACGCCGAACGGCGATTACTCATGCGTGCGGCGAATGCGGTCGAACACACCGTTGCAAGCCCTGACAACATTGAACGAACCGATGTTTATGGAATGCGCGCAGGCGCTCGCGTTGCACACGTTGAGTGAAGGCGGAAAATCGGATGATGCAAGAGTGACCTACGCATTCCGTCGCGCCCTGGGTCGTTTGCCTGCACCGGATGAAAAAGCCGAATTGCTCGGTCTTCTCAAACGTCAGCAACAACGAATCGCGGAAGGCTGGGTGAATGCTTCCGAACTTGCCACCGGCAAAGAATGAAAAGCCGGACAAGCTTCCCACTGGAACGACCCCGACTCAATTCGCCGCATATACAGTTGTTTCACGCGCGCTGTTGAACCTGGACGAAACAATCACGAAGGAGTAGCCGATGACCAAGCCAGAACATTTTTTCAACGAGCGCGTAAAGCGATCACGCGCCGTTGGTTTTTTAAACAATGCGGCGTTGGCCTTGGCACGATGGCGCTCGGGTCGTTGCTTGAGCCAGACGTTGCTTGGCGCGAGCAAAGCCGACACTGGCGAATCCGCTCGCGCCGAAAGCGCCGCATTTCGCGCCGAAAGCCAAACGCGTCATCTATCTGTTCATGGCGGGCGCGCCGAGTCATCTCGATTTGTTCGATTACAAACCGCAGCTTGCGAAATTCAGCGGCACGTTGCCTCCTGCTGAGTTGTTGAAAGGCTATCGCGCGGCGTTCATCAATCCCCAATCGAAGTTGCTGGGGCCCAAGTTTAAATTCGCGAAGTACGGCAAGAGCGGCGCGGAACTGTCTGAACTGTTGCCGAATCTGGCGCAGGTGGTCGATGACATTGCGATCGTGAAGTCAATGAAAACGGACGCGTTCAATCACGCGCCTGCACAGATTTTCTTGAACACGGGGTCGCAACAGTTTGGTCGTCCAAGCATTGGCGCCTGGACGACTTACGGTCTCGGCAGCGAAACCAGTGACTTGCCGGCGTTTGTTGTTTTCAGTTCTGGCCCGAAAGGCACGAGTGGCGGCTCATCGAATTGGGGTTCTGGATTTTTACCGTCAGTTTATCAAGGCGTGTTGTTCCGCAGCCAGGGCGATCCGATTTTATATTTGTCGAATCCGAAAGGTGTCGATGCCGAGATGCAGCGCGACACCCTGGACACCGTTCGCAACCTGAACATCAAGCGATTCGATGTGACCGGTGATCCGGAAATCACCACGCGGATCAATTCCTTCGAGATGGCGTATCGGATGCAAACAAGCGCGCCGGAATTAATGGACATTTCCAAAGAATCGAAAGCGACTCTTGGAAATGTATGGCGCAGAACCCGGTAAGTCGTCGTTCGCCAACAACTGTTTGCTCGCGCGCCGGTTAGTTGAGCGCGGCGTTCGTTTCGTCCAACTCTACCACGAAGCCTGGGACCAACACGGCAACCTCGTCGCGGATTTAAAGAAAAATTGCCTCAACACGGATCGCGCCTGTGCTGCGCTAATTAAAGATCTTAAACAACGCGGCATGTTGGAAGATACGCTGGTGATTTGGGGCGGTGAATTCGGTCGCACGCCGATGGTGCAGGGCGGCGACGATGGACGCGATCATCACCCGAACGCGTTTACGATGTGGATGGCAGGCGGCGGTGTGAAACCCGGCATTACTTTGGGCGAAAGCGATGAATTTGGTTTCAACGCCACGGTCGATCCCGTTCACGTCCACGACTTGAACGCGACGATCCTGCACCTGCTCGGTCTCGAACATACGAAGCTAACTTACCGTTTTCAGGGTCGTGATTTCCGCCTCACTGATGTGCATGGCGAACTGGTTCACAAACTCTTGGCGTAATCGAGTCAAGCGGTTACGATGCGGGGATGAAGATCGCGCATTTGCTGTCCGTCTCGTTTTTGAGCTTTGCTGTTTTCGCCGCAGAGAGCCCCACTGAGCCGCAGCCAAAGGTCATCACGCCCGGTAAAGATAGTGCGCCGCCGTCGGATGCGATCGTGCTGTTCGATGGCAAAGACCTTTCGCATTGGAAAACTGAAACCGGTGGCGACGCAAAATGGAAAGTTAGTGACGGTGTGCTCGAAGTGGCGCGCGGTACGGGAAATATTTTTAGTAAAGAAGAATTCGGCGATGTGCAGTTGCACGTCGAGTTCGCGGAACCATCGCCGGCGCATGGTGAAGGCCAGGACCGCGGCAATAGCGGCGTCTATTTGCAAGGCCGCTATGAAGTTCAGGTGCTTGATTGTTACAACAACAAAACCTATCCAAATGGACAGACTGCGGCGATTTACGGCATCGCTGCGCCATTGGTCAACGCCTGCCGTGCTCCTGGCGAATGGCAGACCTACGACATCGTTTTCCATTCGCCGAAACAGACTGCCGACGGCAAAGTCGAATCGGGTTCGTTCACTGTCATGCACAACGGCGTGCTGGTTCAGGACCATACTGAAATCAAAGGCGAAGCAACCCGCGCGGCGAATTTTACCGGCGTCGCTGAGAAAGGTCCTCTAATCCTGCAGGACCATGGACATGCGGTGCATTATCGCAATATTTGGGTCCGCCGCCTATAATGCAATTGGTAGGACGCGTCGCTCTGCGCGCGCCGCCACATGCCCGGAGCCATGAGCTTTAATTTGCAATTCGCAATCCGCAACCTGCAATAGGCCTGATGACCCTAATTGAATACACAGTCCTCGCCGTCAGTTCGCTCTTCGTGATCGTCGATCCGATCGCCGTCGTGCCCGCGTTCATCGCCATGACGCCGAACGATACGCCCAAAGCGAAACTGCGCATGGCCCGTATCGCCTGCTTCGTCGCTGGCGGCGTCCTGGTGGTGTTCGCCGCCGCGGGCAAATGGATATTCAAATTCATGGGCATCACCCTGCCAGCGTTCCAACTCGCCGGCAGCATACTTCTCATCCGCATCGCTCTCGACATGCTTTACGGTCGTCGCTCCGAAGCGCGCGAATCCGACGAAGAAGTCGCCGCTGGCGCCGAAAAAGATGACATAGCCATTACTCCCTTGGGCGTCCCGATGCTCGTCGGCCCCGGTTCGATCTCAACCGCCCTCATCCTGCTCAGCCAGGCGCATGGCGTTGAACAGGTCGTCGCATTATTCCTAAGTATCGCGTTCGTCTGCTTCGTCAGCTACTGGACTTTGTGGTTGGCCGTACGCGGTGCGCATTACATGAGTCCGCTCGCTCTGAAACTGACCACTCGCTTAATGGGATTGTTGCTGGCGGCCGTTGCTGCGCAATTCGTCATCAACGCAATTGAACAACTCGGCTGGATCAAACCGTCTTTGTAGAAGTCGCCGCAGTTTTCACCCGTGACTCCGCGTTGGGATGATGTATTTTTCCAGCGTAGCAATTTGTGACCGCAAACGAAGCAAAACACCTTTTGGAAAAATTTCGCGACGGCAAAGCCACGCTCGCGAAAACGCTGCAAGCCTTTCAGGCCGCGCCGTTTAAGGACATTAATTTCGCCAAGGTCGACACGCACCGCGGATTGCGCCAGGGCTTTCCGGAAGTCGTTTTTGGCCTCGGTAAAACAACGCCGCATATTGTTCGTATTTGCGAGCAACTGAATCGCAAAGAAAAACGATTTCTCGTCACCCGCGTTAGCGCCGAAACCGCACGCGCTGTGAAGAAGCGTGTTAAAGGCGTCGTCTATCACGAAACCGCGCGCGCCATGGTTGTTGAAAAAGTCCCTGTGCCGAAACGTCCGGGTATCGTCGCCGTGCTTTGCGCCGGCACCAGCGACCTGCCCGTCGCGGAAGAAGCCGTGGTAACTGCTGAAGTGATGGGCAACCGCGTGCAACGCATTTACGATGTCGGCGTCGCCGGGTTGCACCGTTTGCTTGGTCAGATCGACGCCATCCAAAGCGCGAACGTTCTCATTGTCGTCGCCGGTATGGAAGGCGCACTGCCGAGCGTCGTTGCGGGCTTAGTCAGTCGACCCGTGATCGCAGTTCCAACGAGCGTCGGATATGGCGCAAACTTCGGTGGCATCACAGCATTGCTCTCCATGATCAACAGTTGCGGCAGCGGCGTCACCGTCGTCAACATAGACAACGGTTTCGGCGCCGGCTACGCCGCCAGCCAGATTAACGCGTTGGCCGATGATATGCAGTGACGCCTTCCCCGAAACTTGTTATTCAACTGAAATGATACGCACGGGAAACATGATAATGGCGTCCCTTGCTTTTTTGATTGGTGTTGGGTCTGCATCAGGTTGCCACTCGGCTGTTTCATCTACAGCGGCTAGACCCGCGCACTTGCCAACGAATCTTCGAGAAATCATTTTTGATGCGATTGTGATTGTTTGGTTTTTCGGTGCCGTAGCGTTGACTTCGGGCAAATGTATCGGTCGTATTCCAAGTCTGCTCGGCTGCGGCAGTGCAGCGTGCGGTTTTGCAGCTGCAGTGGTTATTGCAATCGGCCTCTGCTTCTCATCGGATATCCGCGACGTATCCGTCGGAATCTTTGTCGCAGTCCTGTTCGCCGTTTTGTGTGCTATTTGTGTAGCTCTGTTTGTTGGAATCCTGAAAATGCGTTCAGAAAAAGTCCAAAGTTCCTGAACCGATGAAAACTCTCTACCTCGACATCTTCAGCGGCATCAGTGGCGATATGTTCATCGGTGCGATGCTCGATCTCGGCGTTGATTTTCACCAATTCGAGCACGAACTTGAAAAGCTGCATCTCAACGGCTACCACTTGCACACCAAACGCGCCAAACGTTTTCAGATTGAAGGAACCAAGTTCGACGTTCATCTCGAACACGACAACGGCCATTCACACGGACACAGTCACGAACACGAGCACGGCCATTCCCATTCGCACGAACATCATCACGACGACGATCCGCCGCATGAACATGAGCATGGTCATCACGGCCACGGCCATCAGCACGAAGACCATGACGTTCACGAACATGCTCACGAACTCGAGCACGCACATAGCCACTCGCACGACGACCAGCGAACCTTTACCGAAATCAAAGAACTGATCACGAAGAGCAAGTTGTCCGATTGGGTGAAACAAAAGTCGCTCGCCGTTTTCCAACGCATCGCCGTCGCCGAAGGCAAAATCCACGGCATGCCCGTCGACAAAGTTCATTTTCACGAAGTTGGCGCGGTCGATTCCATCGTCGACATCGTCGGCGCATGCATCGCCTTGGAGATGCTTGGCAAACCACGCATCCTCGCCAGTCCCGTCGTCGACGGCTCCGGCTGGATCGATTGCGCCCATGGCCGCTTCCCCATTCCCGCTCCCGCGACGCTCGAAATCCTGTCCGCACGCGGCGTCGCCATCACCCAAACCGACGAACCAAACGAACTCGTCACCCCGACCGGCGCAGCGCTCCTGGCCGAATTCGTCGAACACTTTGGCCCGATGCAAAATTTCAAACCGCAGAAGATCGGCTTCGGCGTCGGCGGCCGCGATAACAAGACCCGCCCGAACGTCGTCCGCGCCATGCTCGGCGAACAAACGGCAGCCTCATCCGCACACGATTGGGAAACCGACACGATCGCCGTTCTCGAAACCAATCTCGACGACATCACCGCCGAAATTCTCGGACAGTTCGTAGAAAAAGCTTTAGCCGACGGCGCCCTCGACATTTTCCACACGCCGATCCAGATGAAGAAAAACCGTCCCGGCGTTTTACTCAGCATCCTCTGCGCCTTCACGGACGCAGATAAATTCAGCGAACTCATCCTGCGCGAGACCACAGCTTTCGGCGTCCGTCGCACCATCTGCGAGCGCCGCAAACTTCACCGTGAATTTGCAACTGTCAAAACAAGTTACGGCGAAGTCCAAATCAAACTCGGCAAACTCGACGGCAATGTCATTCAAGCCAGTCCAGAGTTCGAGTCCTGTCGCAAACTTGCTGAGTTGAAGCGGGTCCCTCTAAAGGCTGTTTACGATGTGGCGATGCAAAGTTGTGCCTCGTTGCGCGCCGAGTGAAAGAATTCAGCTACTTTGATCGCGTAGCCTTTGATTTCGCGGAAATCCGGCGGTCCAATCCTGACTGCAAATTCTCCAATCCCTTCTTCATTTCTTCGCGCAGGCCGCGTAGCGGTTGCAGTTCGGCGCCTACAACGATGCCGAGGACAGATTCGCCTTTGGCGAGGGTGTTCAGGGAATTCGTCAGGAACAGTGGCGCTTCAGGATTCTCCTCACTTTCTTTTCGTAAAATCCGGGTGAACTTTGCCGTCAGAATGTAGCGACCAAAGACACGGAATGATCCGGCGCGGAAATGGTGCGCAGACAAAGGGTTTTCCTCAAGTGCATCGATAACATGCGCACTCCCGATTTGTGCCGACGCGGAAGCATTTTCTTTTGTGTGCGCGACCCCGTGCAGCGGAGCGATTTCGCGCCGGGCAACGTTTTGTATCGCAACGATCTGTTTCTGCTCGCGTTCGTAAGCTTCGATCATGCGGTTTACACACCATTCCTGCGTGAACTCGTCCGGGAAAATAGTGACGAACGGTTCGTCCGCTTCCTCAACCCTCAAATGGTCGGCACCCGCGAGAACGGCGCCTCCGGGGCCGGAGGGTTTCGGCGGCTGTACAAGAAAATCGACACGCAATTGTTTGTCGTGAATCAATCGCCTGGTTGCTGCCCACGCAGCTGTCGATTTAATGATCGTGTCCTGACCCTGCGAGATGACGACCACGAGGCGTTTGATTCTCGCAAATGCCGCCTCAATGATAGCGTGCCGCAGAAGTTCGGCAGTGAACTCAGGTGAGAGCAATTGCCGCTGCCAACCTGCCATTGGAATGATGGCTGCCCGAACATGCACGCGACTGCGGTCCTCCCAGTTTTTCATTTGGAAGTCCAACGCTTCCCACAGTAATCGACGGCGCGTGCTCAAAATGGTTGGGTCGTCGCCGATCTTGTGCAGTTTCTGCAAGATCAACGTGCCTAGTTCATCTTCGGTGACGTGGGTTTCGAGGAAGCCCGCCGCCCTTGCAAGTTCCCGCCGATCGTTGGCATCAAAATCAACAACGAGACGCAGGATGCGGTTCAGCGTTGCTCTGGTGATCTTTTTGGCGTTGAACATCTGGCTGATCAGTCCCTTGGACAAACCAGTCAGTTCGACCAACCGCGTGTTGCTTAAATTGTGGCTCTCGCAGAGTCGCTTGAGCTTCGTGACGACTTGCTCTTGTTTGGGGCGTTCGATTTGCGGCATAAGCGTCTTCTAGATTCAGTTTACAAAACGTGTTTTGTGAACTATTTGCTGTTCACATTTAAGTTTACGTTTCTCGATTTGTGAACCTTACCAAAGACCGCATTGCAAGCCAAGTGACCGTTTGCGGAGAGCGCCTGATCGCCTATCTTAACTGCAGTTCGCCTGATATGGATTTGGTCATCGATAGACAACCATTGAAATGACGAGCCAATGTGGAGACACGCCGAAACATTACAATAGGAATCATGAACGTCCTGACTGAAAATTCTACAATGCGCAATGTGCTCTGCGCATATCCGCGATGCGAAAATCCGTTTAAAACGATTGAAGTTCCGGAATTGTTGTTCCAAGGCGACAAAATCAGTCCTGAACACCGCAATATGTTCCACGGCAGCTTCTATGCGACTGCCTGGGGCGAAGTGGTGTGCTGCTACGATTGTTATCGCGAAATAACTTTGTTCCGATAAGGAACGATTTGGTGCCCAGCGCCGTGCAAACGGTGACCACTGGGAGCGACTAGCCAACGCTCCTTCCCTATTGCGCCGCGGTGACCCCGCGGCGCTTTTTTAATCACCTCGTGTCTTGGTTTCCTGCTGGCGTCATTTTGATGAACTGAGAATGCAACATTTGCCCATTGCGATTAACCGGCAATGCGCGTTGGGTACTCTTAAGGAGGACTGCATGAGCATGACTGGATTACCCGTTTTCGATACGACCGTACACAAGACAATGGAATGGCTGCACGACATTGATGAGGAACTCGGTTGGGAATCGCGCCATAGAGCCTATCAGGGATTGCGCGGCGTGTTGCACACGCTACGAGACCATTTGCCCACGAATGAAACGGCGCAATTCGCATCCCAGATGCCGATGTTGATACGCGGTCTCTTCTTCGAGGGCTGGCACCCGGCTGGCAAACCGATCAAAGATCATTCTGCCGAGAAGTTTCTGATCGATGTCGCTGGTCACTTCCCAAAAGAGGACGTAAATCCGGAAGAGGTGGTGCGGGCTGTGTTCGCGGTAATGGCCATTCACATGCCTGGCGGCGAAATTGAAGCCATCATCCAGGTCCTGCCGAAACAAATCCGTGAATTTTGGCTCGAGCGCGCCGCCTGGGCCACCGGCTAACCAGAACCAATCAACCAACCCGCAATAAACACGAGCACACCACCAACGACCACTTGGAAAATTGCCGCGAGCAGCGGCGTGTCCATGTAGCGTTTGCGAATCCACGCGATGATGCCGAGTTCGGCGATGACCACCGCGATAGCAATCGTTGTCGCAAAACGGAAATCGTTCGCCAAAAACGGGAGCGTGTGACCGAGGCCACCCAGCATCGTCATGAAACCGCAGACCAGACCGCGAATCCATGGAACGCCGCGACCACTGATTTTCCCATCATCAGAAAGTGCTTCGGCAAAACCCATGCTGATGCCGGCACCGACCGAGGCCGCGAGACCGACTTTGAAAGTATCCGCGGTATTGTGCGTGGCAAACGCGGCGGCAAACAGCGGCGCGAGTGTCGAGACCGAACCATCCATTAGGCCAGCCAGACCCGGTTGCACGAAACGCAAGACAAACAGCCGTCGCGCCATGGCATGTTCTTCGTGTGCCGCGCCCGCTGCGTCCTGCTCGGTCTTGATGGTTTCAGCCGTGTTTTCGTGCCGTTGTTCCTCCTGGGCAAGATCGCCGAGCAATTGCCGAATCCCGGCGTCCGTGGTCCGTTGCGCAGCAGACTCATAGAACCGTCGCGCTTCCATTTCCATCAAAGCGGTTTGTTCGCGCGCGTTTTCCGGTCGAACAGTGCGGGTAAACCACGACGGGCGTCGCACCGTAAAACCTTTCACATCCTGACGGCGGATGAGCGGGATGTGATTGCCGAACCGTTGACTGTAGGTATCAATCAGCCGGCTGCGATGGCGATCCTCTTCCTCGGCCATCTTGGTGAACATTTCGGCGCTGGCGGGAAAATCTTTTCGAAACTGTTCGGCGAAATCGCGATAAATTCGCGCATCTTCCTCTTCAGCGGCAATCGCGACCGCGAGAATCTGGGCTTCGGTCAGGTCGCGAAAATGCATGCGGTAGGTTTTGCCTTAGATTGGTGGAAATGCAAACCGCTAATCAGTGCTGTTCTCTCGCACCATCGTCGCGAGCGCGTCGAGCCAAAGCGGATTTTCGTTCATGCACGGGATCTGTTCGAGTTCGCCACCACCGGCGGCGTGAAAGCTCTCGCGTCCACGAATGCCAATTTCTTCGATCGTTTCCAGACAGTCCGAGACGAACGCTGGGCAGATCACCAAAAGTTTTTTAAGACCGACTTTGCCGAAGTCTTCGATGATAAAATCGGTGTAGGGTTTGAGCCATGGATCACGTCCAAGTCTCGATTGGAACGACACGGTGTATTTATTTGCGGGTATGCCGGCTTTTTGCACGAATGCGGCGACGGTCTTGAAACATTGCGCGCGATAGCAAGTCTCGTGCGCCTTACTTGGCCGACTACAGCAATCGGCAGTGGCCAAACAGTGCGAACCGGTCGGGTCGGATTTGCGCAAGTGGCGTTCGGGAATGCCGTGAAAACTGAAGAGCAAATGATCGTAGCCTTTGTCGAGGTAGGGCTTCGAAACGCCGACAAGCGCGTTGATGAACTGCGGATGATCGTAATACGGTTTGATCACTTGTAGGCGAATGTCCGGCGCGATCTTTGACATGAGTTCCTGCACGCGCACCACGGCGGTTTCGTAGCTGGACATCGCATAATGCGGAAAAAGCGGGATGAGCAGAACGTCCGTCGCCTTGTTTTTCTTCAATTTGTGGACGGCGCTTTCGATCGAGGGATTTTGATAGCGCATCGCCAACTCGACGGGAACGTCTAGGCGTGATTCAAGTTCTGCACGGACGTTTTTACTCGTGACCACGAGCGGCGAACCTTCCTTCGTCCAGATAGCACGATAAGCTTCGGCGGATTGAGCCGGCCGTTTTGGCAAAATGGCAAAGTTAACAATGCACCAACGGATCGGAAACGGTGCGTCCAGCACTCGTCCGTCCATGAGAAACTCGCGCAAATATTTGCGAACATCGGGCACCGAAGTGGAATCCGGTGATCCGAGGTTGACGAGTAGAACGGCGCGTTTTTTATCGGACATACTTGGAAATTTTCTCGGCGACACGGTGCCCCGAAACAATCGAATCGCCCAGCGAAATTCCGTCGCGAGCGTGGCCCGCAAAGAAAAGTCCGGGGGCGTTGTTCTCGATGTCAGTCATCCGATCTTTGAATCGGCCATAACCGATTTCGTATTGAGGAATGGCCTTTTGAAAGACCTGGATGTGGTTAAATACCGGCTGACCGTTAATGCCCAGAATCGTTTTCAAATCGTTCACGCACAGCGCGACGAGTTGATCGTGCGGTAACAGCGCGAGATCAGGATTGCGCGCGCCACCAATGTAACAGGTGAGCGTCACGCTGCCGTCAGGAGCGCGATTTGGGAACAACGACGACGAAAAGAGACAGCCAAGAATGCCGAAATTTTCCTTTTGCGGAATGAGCATCCCAAATCCGTCGAGTGGATGAACGACATCCTCACGATGGAAACCGAGAACAACGCTTGCCACCGGCGGATAGTAAACTTGTTCGAGCAGCTTCAGATCAGCGGGCTTGCGGGTTTTGAGGTTAACGTTCGCAAGCTTGTGCGCCGGTAAAGCCAAAACAACATTGTTGTGCTCGCACACAACATCTTTTCCGTCCTGTTGTGCCGTCACATTCCAACCGTCACGGCCCTCCGAAACTTTGTAAACTGGCGTGTGAAGATTCAAGTCCGTGCCGAGACGTTGCTGCAGCGCGTCGATCAGATCTTGGAGACCGTTCTCAAACGAAAACGGCTTCGCGTCCTGCTTCGAGGTTTCCCCGCGTTTCTTGCGTTCGCGTGCGCCGAGAAATTGGCCGAGCAATAGCGAGCCGTATTTCTGTTCGAGTGCGTGCAGTTTCGGAAACGCATGCTTGACCGACAACTTCGCCGGATTACCCGCGTAGATCCCGCCGACAAGCGGGTTGATGGCGTAATCCAAAAAGTCGCGTCCCAGGCGGCGCAGGACGAAGTTCTCCAACGGTTCTTCTTTGTCCGCCGGGCAACGAAACATGAGCGGCTCAACAAGCAAACGCAACTTTGCACCCATTGAAAACAATGGTGTGGTGAAAAATTTGCCAGGTGACGTCGGCATTGCCACCGGCGTTTTCCGACGCACGACAAAGCGCTTGGCCGCTTCGGGATTCGCGTTGACGCGTCGATTTTGCAAACCGAGATCCTGAATCAAACTGGTAATCAGCGGCGAAGTTTCGAGAATGCTGTTGGGACCGAACTCCGCGAGGAATCCGTTCTTGCGCACTGACTGGATCACCCCACCAACGCGCGATCCACCTTCATAAACTGTAACCGGTACGCCCAATCCCTTGAGCCGAACCGCGGCCGTCAAACCCGTGATGCCCCCGCCGATAATTGCCACTGACTTCATATCGTTCGCGAAAATCGTCGTTGGCCCTCAGCCGGTAAGTAAGCATCGAACTTCATCGCGATGTTCCGGATCATCAGCCGGCCGGTGTCGGTGACTTTCACTTCGTTGTCGTTCAACGTGACGAGGCCGTCTGCTTGCATGTCCCCGTAATAGCCGAGTTCCTTGGCGAAATATTCTTTGAAATTGATGCCGAGCGTTTTCGACATTGCCGCGTAGTCGAGACCGAGGTCGCACATCAGGCGCATGATCGTCCAGCGGCGAATCTTGTCGTCGTCGGTCATGACGTAACCGCGCGTAAAAGGGACGCGCCCTTCATCAACAGCAGAGTAGTAGTTCGGCAGCTCTTTCTCATTTTGCCAATAAACGCCTTCGGCCTGCGAAATCGCAGACATGCCGAATGCATAAATGTCAGCGCCGCCCTTCGTGCTGTAGCCCTGGAAATTGCGTTGCAGCGTTTTATTCTTTTGCGCGATGGAAAGTTCGTCAGTCGGCTTCGCAAAATGATCCATGCCGATGTAATCGTAGCGGCCATTCGCGGTCAGTTTTTCGATGACGAGCTTGAGGATGTCGAGCTTGGTCTCAGCGGCGGGAAGGGCGGCTTCTTTCTCGAGAATCTTTTGCGCGGGCTTCAACCATGGGACGTGTGCGTAACTGAAAATCGCGAGACGATCCGGTGACAATTCCAGCATCTGATTCAAAGTGTCTTCAAAAGTCGCGGGAGTTTGATAAGGCAGCCCATAGATCAGGTCGACATTGAGCGATTGGAATCCAGCTTCGCGAATCCAATCAATGGCTTGTTCGACCTGTGCGCGTGGTTGTATGCGGTGAACGGCTTCCTGCACTTTTGCGTTGAAATCCTGCACGCCGAGTGACGCGCGGTTGAAGCCGATTTCGCGCAACGCGACGATGTGGTCTCTGGTAATCCGCCGAGGATCGATTTCGACACCGGCCTCGAAGTCATCAGCAAACGTGAACCGCTTGTGGATCATTTCGCCGAGACGGCGAAGTTCGTTCGGGCGTTGAAATGTCGGAGTGCCGCCGCCGAAGTGCAGTTGGATGACTTTGCGCTTCGGGTTCAACAGCGCGCGCATTTTGTCCATCTCGCGTTCGAGATGATCAAGATAGTCGCCGCTTTGCTCGTGCTTCGTCGTGATCACTGTTGTGCAACCGCAAAACCAACAAAGCGATTCACAGAATGGCAGATGGAAGTACAGCGAGATGTCGCGATTCGGGTCCTGTGCCTCGACGATTTCCTGTTCGAGCGTGTCCCACTTCACGCTATCGGTGAATTGCGTCGCCGGCGGATACGACGTGTAGCG
Source organism: uncultured Verrucomicrobiae bacterium (assembly GCA_963702845.1). Taxonomy (GTDB): domain Bacteria; phylum Verrucomicrobiota; class Verrucomicrobiia; order Limisphaerales; family Palsa-1400; genus JAICXV01. The sequence continues at coordinate 5,926,750 of OY969763.1, forward strand.
CGGGCCGGCCACGTTGTACTTTTTGACGAGATCGAGATTAACTGAGAGAGCGCTCATGCGAAATTTTGCACCGTGGCAACAAGGGTTTCGAGATTCTCCATTTTGGCATCCGGCGGTACGCCGTGGCCGAGATTGAAAATGTAGCCGTCGCGGGCACGCATCGACCCGAGCAACCTGGTTGCCTCGGCTTCGATTTGTTTCGGTGTCGCTGTCACGAGCAGTTCCGGATCAAAGTTGCCTTGAACGGTAATATTTGGCAGCTGCTGCGCGGCGTCGCGCAGGTTGAATTCATGCCCAACACCAACGCCTTCAGAGCCAATGTTTCGCAACGTCAGCCAATCGTGACAGCCCTTCGCGAATACGATGGAGGGCGCGGCGTGGTTCAGCGCTTTAACGATCTTACGCATCCATTGCCCAGACGCCGCTTCGAATTCTTCGGTCGGTAGATTGCCGCCAAGGGTGTCGAAGATCTGCACGGCATCAGCGCCGTTCTCAATTTGGAATTTCAAAAAATCAGCCACAGCATTGCTCAACTTATCCAGCAGCAAATCGAACAGTTCGCGATCGTTCTTGAACAGCTCGTAGGCTTTTCCGAACGACTTCGAACTGCCGCCTTCCAACATAAAATTGGCCAGCGTCCACGGCGAACCGGCGAAGCCAATTAACGCATTCTGGCCCCGCAGTTCTTTGCGGATGGATTGCAGCGCGCGGCCAACATAGCTCAGTTTTTCCCTTAGTCCACTGGCGTCGAGTTTCTCGATTTCAGCGCGATTGGTAAGGCGAAAGTCCATGTGCACGCCGCCGGTATCACGAAAACTAAAGGCCTGGCCCATCGCTTCGGGAATGACGAGGATGTCACAAAATAGAATCGCGGCATCCATTTTGAAGCGGCGAATCGGCTGCAGCGTGACTTCGGTCGCCAATTCGGGATTCGTGATGAGGTCGTGGAAAGTGTATTTTTCCTTGAGAGCGCGATACTCAGGCAAACAACGGCCGGCCTGGCGCATAAACCAGAATGGTGGAGGGTCTACCGGCTTACGGTTCAACGCATTAAGAAAACGGGTTCTCGAGTCAGGCATAGCTGCATACCATTGCACCGCTTCTGGCGAAGGCCAAGTTGGCTGGTGACCGGTCAAGGTCTCCGTTTGCCGCGGTTGCAATGCAGGGTCAAAATCGTGCATGTGCAGCAGGCTAGATGCAAGCGCCCATGTCGGCTTCGCGTCTCTTGGCATTCAATGAACATTTTTTGCACGCGGTGCGGCAAGAAGTAGCCATGTGCTCTGCAGGCCGATTTGAGTCACGTTTGGTCCCTTTGAAGTGCAAAATGTTCGCGGAATGTTGCTACTAGTTGCTACAACCAGCTACTGGTCGCAACTTGTAGCAATATTCTGCGTCATTTTAGCAAATCGACCGGCAATTTGTAGCTGGCAACCTTGATTCACACCGCGTTGTCAAAGGCGACGCGCAGGACCAAAAAGGTTAAAAAATCCTAAATTTCGCTATTCCAGCACTGGCATTGCGGTGCGGCGGTTCGGTTTTTTAATTTAGGTTCGGTTTACCTCGGATTGCTTCGGTTTACCTTGGATTAACGATAACGCCTCAATCGACCATCAGGATTTCAAAGAACAGCGCGGGACTTCGAGTCCGCCCGAGAGCCCGTGACCGGAATACTCCGGCGGACGCTGCATAGAATAGAGTGAAGAGACGACAGTGTCAAGCGGAGCGTCACTCCCGAGGGGTGAAAACTGCAAAAGGAGACAGAATCATTGACGGCTTGTTTCACAAATAGCTAGCTCCGAGAACTCAACCACCAAATCATGTACAGCACCAGATAGAAGTTAACCCGCCGTGGTAGCTTAATTAACTATCGACACTGCGCTTTTCGCTAGTCTCACCAGAAAAAACAACTTAGGAAATCGTCAGGTTTCAGTGGTCGGCCGTTCACGAATATCAATAGTTAGGACTGACATCTGCTCCGACAAATCGGGATTACCTGCCCTCCAAAACCGAACTGACCGAGGAGGACAACGCGTCGGCTTTTGTAAGGCCAACCATCCGTTTTTCAGGTTTTCCATTCTTAAATATAATTAGAGTGGGAATGGCTTGAATCCCCAGCCGTTGCGCGGTTTTCGGTGCTGCATCAATATCCACCTTAACGACCTTGGCTTTCCCTTCTACCCGGGTCGCAACCTGGTCAACGATCGGCGCCTGCATTTTGCATGGTCCGCACCAAGTGGCCCAGAAGTCCACCAGAACCACGCCGTTCCCGATCTCCGCGTCGAAGTTGGAGTCGTCCACCGCGCGAACACGTGTCGATGATGTGGAGGCGCCCGCTTCCTCTTTGATCTCATGCCGTTGGCATCCCGTTGGCAACACTGCTACAACTGCCGCGACGAGCGTGATAGTTCTCAATAGTCTCATATTTCCTCCTACGAATACATTACGGCCTCCCTGTTCCGGAGCAATTTGGAAAGTCGGCGTCTCGCCGTGTGACTTCACCGAGCTCCACCTCTCCATAGACCAAGTGTCAGTCCTACACATTTACACATCGTCAACCCCATTTTGTGGCACGGTTGTCGTCACTGCAGTCGGCAGATAGATAATTCGATTCGGCTGCATCGGCGCATAGGCGTCATCCATTCGCAAAGCACATTTTCGTCGCTTAGCCGGGCAGCTCTTTTATTCTGGCGCCGTGAAACTGTCTGTTCTGATCGCTTCCATTTTTCTGTGTGCAACCATCGGCGCGCACGCCGAAGACTTCAAGCTTGAGCCGGGCTATGTCAGCGTATTCAACGGGCAGGACCTCACCGGTTGGGGTTACCGAACGAACAATTTCGATGGCAAAATCCAAAGCGATGATGGCCGTTACTCGGCCAAAGATGACATTCTCATTGTGCATCCCCGGACACCGCGACTGGTGGAAAAATTATGGACCACGCATGAATTCGCGAAGGATTTTATCCTGAAACTGGAATTCCGCGCCGGGGTCAACGCCGACAGCGGTCTTTTCATTCGCAAACCCCAATTGCAAGTGCGTGACTATCTGGTTGCGGGTCCCTACAAGTTGCTCAAGAAATACAAACCCCAGGACTGGAACAAAATTGAGGTGATCGTGAAGGGCGGAGTCGCATATTGCACCTGCAATGGTGAAGTTCTGGAAGACGCTTTGAAAGTCCCGGCCACCGGCCCGATTGGCCTTGAAGCCGATCGCGGCCAAATGGAATACCGCCGCGTGCGCATTAAAGAACTTCCCTGATTATTAGGCCATTCACCCAGCGCTATAGGGCTGCGTGATATTGGTCACCGCTGCCGCATTTTGATTTCGAGTTCGGGAATTGTTAACTCCTTCGTCGCGCGCTCGAGAAACTTCGTTTTTGGATTATTACCCAGGGTAGGTCCCCGTTGCCCTTACCACATCAGAACAAATTATTTTGAGGACGCTTGCTCGTGGCCCTGGGCTGAGTGCTTCAGCCCCCATTCGGGTTGGGGGAGCGGGAGCCGGAGGACGGCAAATTGCGAATTTGAGATTGGAGATTGGAGAATTGAAAAACGGACTGGGCGGGGAGCGGTCGGAACATCGACGCTTCCGGTTCAATACATGGGTAACACTTTTGGCTTTATATTGGAGTGCGGGCGGGTCGGATAAATAACATGGCGCACCGGTTTTGAGCCGATGCGCCATGTTCATTCTGCTCCTGGCGTCTTTTTAAACTGGCCGATGCTCTGGTTAGAGCAGTTTGGCGCAGTTGCGATCGTCAACGAAGCCGGGCAGGTTGGGCACTGGCGTTTCCGCCGCGTCCAGTAACCGCCGGCTCCGTTGGTAAACTTTGCGTTGTTTGGCGACCTGTTTTTTGGCTACCACGGCTTTTTCTTCCAACAAGGTTGGAAAAACGAGCAGGGGGTAGGGCTCCAGCCAAGCGAGCGAGGCCGCTTCGTTGGCCGCGCGCCGTAAGCGGACGGTTAAGTCCGCGGTGACGTCGCCGGCAAGGATTTGCCGGAGCAAACGCGCCTTAAGTTGTTCAAGGTCAGTCCCTTGGTTGTCGCGAAAGGGCACGGTGGTCATAGGATTAACCTCGAAACGGGTGTTTCGTGCGAATTTCGTCTTTAAATTGTCTGTCGTATTCATTTCTGTCTCTTTCTTCTTCTTCTTTTCCGGTTTTGCTTTCGTTCGTCTTTTCCGGTTTTACCGCTTTGCTCACGCGCGCGGCTCTGTGGGTCAAAAAACAAAAACCCACGGTTGACTTGCAACCGTGGGCTTCAAAATCGTTATCTGGTCTGTTTAAAAATTCGATGCCACGGTGCAAGTCGATGACCAGTGCCAGGACGGCGAGATGCGCTGTTGACGCATACTTCCGAATTGGCACGGACTAGTTTTGACTGTGAACGTGACTTTCATTAACAGTGCCGATTATACGTGTTCGTATTATATTGTCAACTGGTGCGTGGAGTGGCAGGGTGTAAGTGGTTATTAGGTCGCAGTTTGGAGATGGACTGCGAGAAACAAAAGAGCGGGTTTGAAACAGGTTTAATCTTTGGATTCTTCAAATGGTAACAACGGATTTTTTTGCTCTCCTCGAAGAGCCGCGCAGGCCGTGGGTCGAGGTTGAGCCACTCAAAGCAAAGTTTTTGGCACTCTCATCGAGGGTTCATCCGGACCGGCTCCATAACGCGAGCGACAGTGATAAACTGTTGGCGACTGACCGATATTCGGCCTTGAACGCGGCTTATAATTGTCTGCGCGAAACGAAGGAGCGGTTGGGCCATTTGCTGGAACTTGAGTTGGAGGCAAAGCCGGGGAATGTGCAGAAGATTCCGTCGGCTTCGATGGATTTGTTCATGGAAATTGGGAACACGTTTCGGGAGGTGGATGTGTTCCTGGCGCAAAAGGCGAAAATCACTTCGCCATTGATCAAGGTGCAGACGTTTGAAAAGGGGATGGAATGGACGGATCGGTTGAATGGGGTTCAAAAGCGGATTAATGGAAGCCGCGATGAGTTTTGCAACGAATTGCGCGGGATGAATGCGGTTTGGGAATCGGCCCCGTCGGAAGGGGCGGCCCGGGTGGAGGTGCTTCCGTTGGGGCGGTTAGAAGAGATTTATCGGGGCGTGAGTTTTATCGCGCGCTGGACAGAACAAATCCAGCAACGCATTGTGCATCTGTCGTTGTGAAGATGGCCAACGCAAGGGCGCGAAGAACGTCGAGGGGTCGAAGGTCGAAGGTCGAGAGCCAGAAGCATAGCCGATAGCCAAATCGTCGATTAACAAAACTTGAAAAACTTCGCCAAAAAAGCGCAACTTTTGCAGATAGCACTGCAGGGGAGCAATGGCGCAGTTGGATTGATTAGCTTTCTGTTGATCATGGCTGTGCTGCCGGTACGGGCGCAAACCTGGCAGGAGGAGTTGGCGAAGATGCCGCTGGCTCATTCGGTCACGGAACTGAATGAGAAGAATTGCGCGGATGTGATGTTGCCGTCGCTGCGCTGGAATCCGGTGGTGAAAGCGTTGGTGTTTATGCCGGGGGCGACGGATGAGTTTTATTTTTTTCATCGGGCCAGGGCGGTTTTGACGAATGCTGCGCCGACTTTGCTGGATGCGGTTTCGGCGCTGACGAACCAGACTTTCATTGTGGCGACGTTTCGTGCGCCGTTTTTAATTTTGCATACGGCGGAGGATCCGATGGAGCCGGTCGGGATCGTGGAGGATCAGAAGACGGCGGAGCGGATTCGGCACAAGGAGTTTTCACATTTCGCGATCTACAATGACCGTCGCTGGGATGAGATTCAGCCGATGTTACAGTTCGAATTAAATACGCGGGTGTTGCCGGGTACGAAGACACACGAGACGGCGCATTTTTTCCGGAATACATTTTGTTGCTGGGAACTGAATGGGTGGCAGATGCTCGAAGCGATGGCGATGGCGGGGAAGACGACGTTTACGGTGAAGAAGAAGGTGGTGATATTTGAGGGGGATACGCGGTTTGTGACGCGGCCACCGACGCCGGAGGGGTTTTTGTTGAAGAAGGCAAAGTGAAAGCGAGAGTGGAAGACGTCGCGAACTCGCGCGTCGGATCGATGGAAAGGAGTTCCGCGAATTTACGCCTGCCGATTTGGAAATCGGCGATACGGCAGGTTTGGAAACCTGCGATACGGGTTAAGACGCGAGGATTTTGTCCATGCGCTGGGAGATTTGTTTGAGGCGTTCTAAGGGTTCGACGCCTGTCGGACGGTAGGCGGGTTCGGCGATGGCCCATGGGCCGTAGCCGACCTCGTCCAATGCTTTCATAATGGCGGGCCAGTCGTTGTCGCCTTCCATGTATTCGACGTTGAAGCCTTTGCGGACGCCTTGGCTGTTCTCTTTTTTCTGGCTGTATTCTTTGACGTGAATTTTTTGGATGCGTTTGCCGAGGACGGGAATCCATTGCTCGGGCCAGCCGTTGTTCATGCAGTTGCCGATGTCGAAATGGCAGCCGACGCCGGGGCTGTTGAATTCGTCGACGAAGTGAATCATTTCCATCGGGTCCAACAGGAAATTGTTCCAAACGTTTTCGATGGCGATTCTGACGCCAAGTTCTTCGGCGAGCGGGACGGCGCCTTTGACGGCGTCATGGGCGCGTTTGTAGGCGTCGGCATAGTGGACTTGTTCATCGACTCGGCCGGCGACGCAGAGAACCGAGGTGGCGCCGTAGGCTTTGGCGTCGCGCAAGGCTTGCTTCAAAGCTTCGGTGGCGGCTTCGCGCTTTTTCGGGTCGGGATCGGACATGGTGCGGGTGTGGTGTCCGACGGTGACGCTGGCCAGGGCGATGCCAGTGGCGTCGCGCGCGGCGAGAATTTCTTTGTGGTCCTGGTGGCTGGGTGGTTCAGCGCCGTCGAAGCCGGCCTCTTTGAGCATTTTGAATTTGTCCATCCACGACAGTTCGTCTTTGCCGGGGAAGGTTTGCATCATGAGAGCTTTTTTTAGTGCGCGCTTGGGCATTCGGCTAGGGTAGTTGGGAGAAGGAATTTTTCAACGCAAAGACGCGAAGGTGCAAAGACGCAAAGGAAGAACGGGTAATATTTTAAATCTTTGCGCCTTTGCGTTGAACAGACTTATCGGACTTTTGACACGAAGCGGTTCATGCGGTCGGCGGCTTCCTGGATTTTGTCGAGGGCGGTGGCGAAGCAGCATCTTAGAAATCCTTCGCCGCTGGGGCCGAAGGCGCTGCCGGGGACGCAGGCGACTTTTTCTTGTTCCAGTAGTTTGACGGCGAATTCTTTGGAGCTGAGGCCGGTGCTGCGGATACTGGGGAAGGCGTAGAAGGAGCCGCGCGGCAAGTGGCATTTGAGGCCCATGTCGTTCAGCGCGTTTACGATGAAATTGCGGCGGACTTTGTATTGGTCGCGCATCTCGGCCGTGTCGACTTCGCCGTATTGAATAGCTTCAAGGGCGGCTTCTTGCGAGATGATGCTGGCGCAGAGCATAGAGTATTGGTGGATGCGCATCATCGCTTCGATGATTTCGTGCGGGCCGCAGGCGTAACCGATGCGGAAGCCGGTCATGGCGTAAGCCTTGGAAAATCCGTGCAGAAAAATGGTGCGCTCTTTCATTCCGGGTAGCGAGGCGATGCTGACGTGTTCGCCTTCGAATGTGAGCTCGGAATAAATTTCGTCGGTGATGACAAAGAGATTATGGCGCTTGGCGAGGTCGGCGATTTTTTGCAGCTCGGCGCGCGTCATGGTGCCGCCGGTTGGGTTCGTCGGGAAGTTCAGGACGAGGACTTTGCTTTTATTGGTGATGACTTTCGCGATTTGTTCGGCGGTGACGGAGAAATCGTTTTCGGCGCGGCATGACACGGCGACGGGGATGCCGTGGGTCATGGCGATGCTGGGTGCATAGCTGACATAGCAGGGTTCGTGATAGATGACTTCGTCGCCGGGATTGATCAGGGCGCGGAAGGCGATGTCCATGGCTTCGCTGACACCCACGGCGATGAGGATTTCGTTTTTAGGATCGTAGCTGACGTGGAAATTGCTTTTCGATGCTCGCGCTGATGGCTTCCCGCAGTTTCATCAGACCGAGGTTTGACGTGTAACCGGTGCGGCCGCGTTCTAGCGCGTAGATGGCGGCTTCGCGGATATGCCAGGGGGTGACGAAGTCGGGTTCGCCGACGCCGAGGGAGATGACGTCCTTCATCCCTTGGACGATGTCGAAGAAATCGCGAATGCCCGAGCGCGGGATGGCGCGGACGTTGTGTGCTATGAATTTGTCGGGTTCAAACGACATCTGGCAAACAAAGCAGAAAAGGTGGAAAAACCAAGCTTCAAGAGGGGCTTCTTGAAAACCGGTGCTGCCGGGAATCGGCTATTTGTTTGACGGTATTTGGCGGGCTTGATAGACAAGGCACTACCAAAGAGCAAAGCCTTGAACCTGATTTCTATCCCTAACGCAGCACTGCACCGCAGCAGATTTTATTTTGCGGTGGTGTTGGTATTTGTTTTGTCGATGCTCTCTGCGATAGCGCAATTGGGGATTCGTCCTGGAGCGATCACTCCAGTTAGTCGCTTGTACTATCATAAAGGGCCGGTGATGAGTACGCCGACGGTTTATGTGATTTGGTACGGCAACTGGCAACAGACAAACCGGACGGATAACGCGGCCGGGCAGCAGATCATTCGTGATTTTCTTAATGCCATTGGTGGGTCGCCGTATTTTGCAATCAACAGGTCGTTGTCGAGCGGGACAAACGTGATCACTGGTGATGTTGCGTTCGGCGGAGAAACGATGGATACGGGGTCGCAAAGCAAAGTTCTGACGGATCTGAAACTGGTCCGTGTCGTAACAAACGCGATCGCGTCTGGAGCGTTGCCGAGCGATACGAACGGAATCTATTTCGTGCTGAGTTCGTCGGATGTTTTCGAGACATCGGGTTTTTGCACTCGGTATTGCGGATTTCACAAGAACACGCGTGTCACCGGGAGCGACATTAAATATGCGTATGTGGGCAATCCGGCGCGGTGTTTGAGGAGCTGCGCGCCGCAAGTGTTGAGTCCGAACGCAAACGCTTCGGTGGATGGGATGGTTTCTATCATTGCGCATGAATTAAGCGAGGCGACGACGGACCCGGACGGAAACGCTTGGTACGATCTTGCGCACCTGGAGAATGCCGACAAGTGCGCGTGGACCTACGGGCGACACCAATATCACGCGGCCAATCGCACCTGGGCGAATATGGGTTGGGATTATTTCGACGGCAACGGGGTGCTTTTGTATCACCGTGATTTCCTCATTCAACGGAATACGGTGCGGGTGATTACCAAGACGGGGTTGCAAGTGAACTACTGCGCGACCAGTTACGATCCGGCCACTGGTCGGTTCGAGCAATAAATCTTGGTATTTGTTTGACGGTAAGTTACGCCCTGAATAGCCTCCCCGTTGCAGCCTTGCACTGAGACAAAGAACTGAGCCACGCAATTATCGCGTTTATATACGCTCCGGCATAACTATGAAAATTGGATTATCCTTTTGGTTTACAACCATTGTCACCTCAACTTTAGTCTCGATGTTTTCTGCGCAGGCGGATCAACCGATCGAAACAGGAGCGCCTAATCTTGTCCCGCATCGCACCAATCCATCGGCCGATGCTGGCGTGCTGCCCGGTGGGACGGCCTCGATAAAAACGATTTTGTATCAAGGCGGTCCGGTAATGGCGCAGCCGAATGTTTATGTGATTTGGTACGGTAATTGGAACCAGGCCAACGGCACCGATACCGCATCCGGCCAGCAAATCGTGCGTGATTTTTTACACGCGGTTGGCGGTTCTCCGTATTTCGCGATTAACACCACCTATTCAACGAGCGCGACGTTGATAAATGGCAATGTGACGTTTGCAGGGGAAACCAGCGATACCGGTTCGCAAGGGACAAGGTTGACTGACGCCGGCGTGCAGACAGTGGTCAGCAGGGCGATATCGCTGGGAGCGCTGCCGAAAGATGTAAATGGCGTTTATTTTGTGCTGACGTCATCGGATGTGAACGAAAGCTCGGGCTTCTGCAATAAGTATTGCGGATGGCACACGCACGGGACGGTGAGTAAAACGGATATCAAGTACGCGTTTGTTGGAAATGCGGCGCGTTGTTTGAGTTCCTGCGCGGCGCAAAACGTCGGCCCGAACGGAAACGCGGGTGTCGATGGGATGGTTTCTGTGATCGCGCATGAGTTGGAAGAAGCGACGAGCGACCCCGACTTGAACGCGTGGTATGACCGTCAGGGCCAGGAGAATGCGGACAAATGCGCATGGACTTTCGGACAGCATCAATATCAAGCAGCAAACGGTGCGTGGGCCAACATGGGTTGGGACTATTTAAATGCGACGACGGGAACCGTTCTTTATCACCGCGATTACTTGATCCAACGCAACTTGCTTCGCACGTTCAACGGAAGCGGCGCAGAAACTGATTTCTGCGCGACTGCGTACGATCCGGCGACGAAGACTTACCAGCAGTAATCACGGCGCTGCGGCTGCAGCCTTCGATCCATTTGCAGACAGGAGTTCGTCCAATTTGTTTTGGAAGAACTCGTAGGACTGCGCCCCGAGCGTGACTTGCGACGCTTTCAAAAACGCGCCGTCGTCACTCAACGTTCCAATCAGAAAGGCAGGGGTGCCGTCGACGTGCAAGCGTTCGGCGGTGGCGACACTTCGTTGAATTGCGACGTCGTATTTGTTGGCACCGATGCAGGCGGCGAATTTGTTCACATCGAGACCAATCGCTTGCGCGAGGTTGGGGATGTCGGCTTCGGTCATCGGTTGTTGGTGGGCGAACAAGTAGTCGTGCATTTCCCAAAATTTGGCCTGCTCACCGGCGCAGCGGGCGACTTTTGCTTTGAAGAGCGCGTTGGGATGTTCCGGCAGGGGGAGGTCGCGAAAGAACAGTTTCACTTTGCCGGTATCGGCGTAATTCGCGGTGATTTTGGGAAGGATTTTGACTGCGTAGTCGGCGCAGAAGGCACAGTCGAAATCGGAATATTGTAGAATGGCGACGCGCGCCTTGGCCTTGCCACGAAAGGGTTCGCCATGAACGTTGATGGAGAGAAAGCTGGGCGCTGGCTTTGCCTCAGCGGTGGGCCGTTGCTTTAGGAGTGTTCGAATTTCGTCGAGCTGCTTGAGGATCTGTTCCTGTCCTTTGCGGAGGTCCTCAATTTGTTCCTGAACCGATTTTGTCGGCGACGTTTTTGCCTCGTCCGCAACAGCAATGGCACACGACGCCATGGCGCAGATTAGAAGTAAAAGTGAGACTCGCGTAACGAATAGCATCGAGGAAATCTTATGCACGGAGCAGGCCCAACGCTAGTTGAGAAACTTGCGTTGCCGTGCGATTTTAAATAAGGAGGGCTCGTTATGTTGAAAACTGTCAACAATTTGCGGAAATATACACTCCATGCGACGGATGGTCTGATTGGAAATATTAAAGACTGTTATTTCGACGACGAGCGCTGGACGGTTCGGTATCTGGTCGTTCACACCGGCGCGTGGTTGATGGGTCGGGATGTATTGATTTCGCCCATTGCAGCACGGGGTTTTAATGAAGATGAAAAGAGTCTCATTGTCGACCTGACCAAAGCGAAGGTGGAGAAGAGCCCAGGAATTGATACTGCGGAACCGATTTCGCGGCTACAGGAACGCGAGTATTTCCAGTATTATGGATGGCCTTATTATTGGGGCGGACCCGGTGTGTGGGGTTGGGGCGGTGTGCCGGCGCCGGTTATTCCGGTGCCCGAAGCGGCTCCTCCGCGAGAGTTACCGCATGAGGGCGGCGAGGGGGACGTGCATCTACGCAGCGCGTTAGAAATACACGGCTATCACATCCAGGCGACCGACCAGGAAATCGGGCACGTCGAAGATTTCATTTTGGACAACGCGACCTGGACGGTAACGGATTTGTTGATTGATACGCGCAATTGGTGGCCAGGAAAGAAGGTCTTGATACCCCACGCGCTTGTCCAAAATGTAAGTTGGGTTGACCGAACAATTACTGTTGAGCTCTCAGCAGAACAAATCAGGCAGGCGCCCGAGTACGACGCCGATGCCGGATTGAATGCCCAATATCAGCGGGATGTCCGCAAATATTACGAGGGCATGCTCGCTGCGGCGGCGCATTGATTATTTCAGGTGTTCGTCGAAAAAGGCCCAGGCGCGATCGCGAGCTTCCGGCACGAAACCGTGCCCGCCTTCGAATGTGAAGAGTTGGAAATTCTCTGGTTTGTTTGCGCGCGCGTAGACTGCTTTCACATCGCTGCGCATCCATTCCGTGTCGCCAAGATGCGGGAATATTGAATCCTGTAGTGCTGCGGAAATGAAGAGTGGGCGAGGCGAAATGGCGGCGAAGAGGTGGTGGAAGTCGATGGGCGTGCCTTGCATGTGGCTTTCAAAGCCGCCAAGTCGCGGGATCAATGCTGTGTTGCGAAACCAGCGGGCCGGTGTTGGATCCCAGCGGAAGGTTGTAAATCCACAACTTACCACGCCCGCTTTGATGCGCGGATCGAACGCCATCGCAAAGAGCGTTCCGTAGCCACCGTGCGAATGGCCGATGCAGCCGATCCGCGATGCATCGACTTCCGGCAGCGATTGCAAGTAATCCACGGCGCGCATCGTGTCATCGACCATCTTCGAGAGAATGCTGCGGCCAGCGTTGCCTTTGTAGATGCGAACGGCATCGCCATAGTGACAATAGAACGTGCCGCCGACCTGATAGCGTTCACCGAAACAAATTACGTCGGGACAGAGCGTGACGAAGCCGCGTTCGGCGAGGAGCGGCCCGTATTCCAATTCTGGTTTTAATTCGTCGACGCCAGCGGTTTGGTCTTTGCCGCTGCGGACGGTTTGATGGAGACAGAGGATGGCAGGGAATTTGTGGGTTTGGGCGCTATCGTTTTTTGGCGATGAGAGGCGGACGAATGAGGCCGAGATTGTTTTTGGAATGAAGAGCCAGGCGCGGATGGGTTCTCCAGGGTCGCCGATATATTCAATCTTCTTCCGGGTGAACTTTGGAAATTCTTTTACTTCGAGGACGCGTGCGTGTAGCGGGCCGGTGTTGCGTGATGATGGGCCGAGCAGATCGCGCCAGGCTTCAAGGATTTGAGTGCGTAAGGCGGGGTTGTTTTTGGGCGCGTCTTTTCCGTCGATTCGAAAATTGAGAGACGCTTCGTAGTTTGTTTTGCCGGTTTGCGAGGTGCGAATCGCGCATACCTGTTCGGGATGGGTTTTCCGATATTCGTCGTAATTCCACTGCGCGGGTTCAGCGGCGAAAACTGTGACCGCAATCAAGCCTGTGAAAAGGGTAAGAAGGCGCATTGGCCGAGCATATCACAGAGAAGATTGGGTGGCAGCAAAGCAATTTCTGTTAAGCAGAAGCCAACAAAGGGTAAGCCGATTCCGCCGAAACCGGCCATTTTTAGCCGTCGTTTGTAAGAGATGTTAGAGACGGTTCCATCACGCACTCAGCATTCCCGGGCCGAGCAATGTTTTCATTGCGGCGAGCCGGTCGGGAAAGGGCGGTTTGCGTACGAAAGTAAAGCGTTCTGTTGCCAGGGATGCATGACTGTTTTTCAATTGCTGACGGAAAACGGGCTTGAGGATTTTTATTCTATGAGCGACGCAGCCGGGGTGCGTATCACCGGTCCCGTCGGAAATGGCCGCTTCGCTTATCTCGATGATGCGGCGGTTCGCGCGAAGTTGGTGGATTACTCCGATGACAAGATCACGAAGGTGACGTTCCGCGCGCCATCCATGCATTGTATTGCGTGTGTCTGGTTGCTCGAAAACTTGTTTCGGCTGAAGTCGGGCATTGCCGAATCGCGTGTGCGGTTTTTGCAGAAGGAAGTGGCGATGACGTTCGACACGGCGCGGGTGAAGCTCAGTGAGGTCGTGACGTTGCTGACGTCGTTGGGTTATGAACCGGAGCTGAAACTTTCAGACCTCGACAAGAAACAGACCAGCCCAGTGGCGCGCCGATTGTGGATGCAAATCGGGTTCGCGGGTTTTGCGTTCGGCAACATCATGTTGATGAGTTTGTCGTCCTACTTCGGGTTGGACGCGTTTGAGGCGGCGTGGTTCAAACCGTTCTTAGGTTACGTGAGCCTCGCACTGGTGTTGCCGGTGGTTTTTTTCAGCGCGGCGGATTATTGGAAGGCGGCTTGGCGCAGTATTTGGCAACGAAGCATTTCGTTGGATGTTCCGATCGCGGTTGGCGTCGCGGCGTTGTTTGCGGAGAGTGCTTTTGAAGTGGTGAGTGGGCGTGGGGATGGTTACTGCGATTCACTGGCTGGGCTGCTGTTTTTTCTGCTGAGCGGGAAATTGTTTCAGCAAAAGATTTTTGATCGGCTGGCGTTTGATCGGGATTACAAATCGTTTTTCCCTCTGTCGGTGACACGTCGGGACGGAGAGCGCGACGAGCACTGTTCGCTTTCACAGTTGCGCGTCGGTGATCGGCTGGTGCTTCGTCATGGTGAATTGATTCCAGCGGACGCGCGGCTTGTATCTGGAGGCGCGGTGGTCGATTACAGCTTCGTTACCGGTGAATCGGCGCCGGTTGAAAAGTGTGCCGGGGAGCATCTTTTTGCCGGTGGTCGGCAGGCGGGCGGGACCATCGAAATCCAAACCGTTAAAGAGGTTTCGCAAAGTTACCTTACATCGCTCTGGAACCAGAAGCCGTTCCAGAAAGAGAAGAGCACGACGCTAGATTCGCTCACAAACCAATATAGTCGCCGGTTCACGAAAATTGTTTTCGGGATTGCGATTGCGGCGGGGTTGTTCTGGAGTTTTAGCAACGCGGGAAAAGCGATCAATGCGTTCACCGCAGTGTTGATCGTTGCGTGTCCTTGTGCGCTGGCGCTGGCGGCGCCATTTGCCTTGGGCGCGGCGCAACGATTCCTGGCGCGCAAAAATATTTTTCTGAAGAACACGGGCGTGCTCGAAACACTGGCGCGTGTTGATCACATCGTATTTGACAAAACCGGGACACTTACGTCGGCAGGAGCGGGGGAGGTTCGTTTTTGTGGAGGTTCGTTAACGACGCAGGAGCGGCAATGGATTGGTGCGTTGACGCAGGACTCGACTCATCCTTACGCAACGCGGATTTGTGAAACGCTGCCGAACAGCAATGTCAGCGTTCGTTCGTTCTCGGAGACCGCCGGGTGCGGAATCACGGGGACGATCGGCGGGACGCGCATCGAAATGGGGTCGCGCGTTTGGCTCGAACAAAGCGGAATCTGCGTTCCGCAAAATGATCAGGCAGGTAGCCAGGTGCATGTGGCTATTGGCGGTGTTTATCGTGGGACTTTTGTTCTCACCAGCGCTTTACGGCCGCAAACGACGCGCATGATTGAGAGCGTTCGTTGCAAAATGACTTTGCTGAGCGGCGACAATGAGAAGGAGCGGGCTTTGTTTGCCACGGTTTTCGGCAATGCAGAAATGCGTTTCAACCAAAGCCCGCACGACAAGCTGACCTACATCGGCGACATGCAGGCGAATGGGCGCACGGTAATGATGGTGGGCGATGGATTGAATGATGCCGGGGCTCTGAAGCAGAGCGATGTGGGCGTCGCGGTGGTTGAGAACGTGAACGCGTTTTCACCGGCGAGTGATGTGATTGTTTCGGGAGATGTGGTGCCGCGGTTGGATAAGGTTTTGGAATTTGCAAAGAGCTGCGTGCGGATTGTGAGGTGGAGTTTCGTTGTTTCCGCGCTTTACAACATTGTTGGTCTGGCGATTGCGGCGCGCGCAGAACTGTCGCCGGTGATTTGCGCGGTGTTGATGCCGATGAGTTCGTTGACGGTGGTTTTGTTTGCGTGTGGGGCGGTGACATTGGCGGCGAAGAAGTTGAATTCTTCAGAGTGCGCCCGTCCTCGGGCGCAGCAACGTATCGCGCGAGGAACTTCGGACCTTGCTGCGGCCGAGGACGGACGCACTCCGGCATTGCGTTACGCGGAGGTGGTGCAATGAACGTCATTTTTCTTCTTATCCCTTTAAGCATTTTGCTCGCGGGTTGTTTTCTTGGGGCATTCATCTGGGCGATTCGTTCCGGCCAATACGAAGACACGTGCACGCCATCAATGCGGCTGCTCGCTGACGAGCCGAAGCAAAAATCCAAGCAATTTCGAGGCGAAGCCTCAGTAAAAGATTAACTATGAGCCAAACAACAACAGCACCCTTAACTTCGGCCGCGACGCGGATCGAGACGTTTAAGTACGACAATCGGATCGTGCGCGCGTTCGCGATTGCAACGGTCATCTGGGGAATCGTCGGTATGCTCGCGGGGTTAACCGCCGCGATCCAACTTTTCTACCCCGCCGCGAACCTTAACCTGCAATACGTCACATTCGGAAGATTGCGACCACTGCACACCAACGCGGTGATTTTCGCGTTCGTCGGCAACGGTATGTTCATGGGAATTTACTATTCGCTGCAGCGTCTGTGCAAAGCGCGGATGTTCAGCGACGTGCTCTCGTGGATAAATTTCTGGGGGTGGAACGCGATTATCGTCGCCGCTGCCATCACGCTGCCGCTGGGGTTAACAACAAGTAAAGAATACGCGGAGCTGGAGTGGCCGATCGATATCGCCATCGCGGTTGTATGGGTGGTTTTTACGGTCAACCTGCTTGGGACGATTATCAAACGCCGCGAGAAACATCTCTACGTTGCAATTTGGTTTTATATTGCGACGGCAATCACGGTGGCGCTGTTGCATATCGTGAACTCTTTGGAAGTTCCGGCTGGCGCGTTCAAGAGTTACTCGATTTACGCCGGTGTGCAAGATGCGCTGGTGCAATGGTGGTATGGACACAACGCGGTCGCGTTCTTCCTCACGACGCCCTATCTCGGCTTGATGTATTATTTCCTGCCGAAAGCGGCGAACCGTCCCGTGTTTTCGTATCGGCTTTCGATCATCCACTTTTGGGCGTTGATCTTTGTGTATATCTGGGCTGGGCCGCATCACTTACTCTATACCGCCTTGCCCGATTGGGCGCAGTCGCTGGGCATGGCGTTCTCGGTCATGCTCGTGGCTCCGTCGTGGGGCGGTATGTTAAACGGGTTGCTCACGTTGCGTGGCGCGTGGGACAAGGTTCGTCAGGATCCGATGCTAAAATTCATGGTCGTGGCCGTGACTGCTTACGGGATGGCGACACTTGAGGGCCCGATGCTTGCCATCAAAAGCGTCAATTCACTCTCGCACTATACCGATTGGACGATTGCACATGTTCACACTGGCGCGCTCGGTTGGAACGGTTTCCTGACCTTCAGCATGTTGTATTGGCTTATTCCACGGCTCTACGACACGAAGTTGTGGTCGACGAAGCTTGCGAATTACCATTTCTGGGTCGCGCTGCTCGGCATGGTTTTCTATGTCGTGCCGATGTATTGGAGCGGCATCACGCAAGGCGTGATGTGGAAGCAATTCACGGCTGACGGCTTCCTGCAATACCCGAATTTCCTTACGACGGTCTTGCAGATTGTCCCGATGTATCGCCTGCGTGCTATCGGCGGCACTCTCTATCTCATTGGCGCGTTCATGATGGCTTACAATTTGTGGAAGACTGCGCGTGCGGGAAGTTTTGTTCCTGAACAGGAGGTGCAAGTTGCGGTGGCGGCCCCAGCCGTTAAGGAAGATAAACGTTGGACACATCGCTGGCTTGAAGCCAAGCCGATGACCCTGACCGCGCTTGCGTTCGTTGCGGTGCTCATCGGTGGCGCGCTCGAAATCATTCCGATGATTCTGGTGAAAGAGAACGTGCCGGTGATTGCGAGCGTTAAGCCTTACACACCGCTCGAAGTCCTCGGGCGTGACATTTATATCCGCGAGGGCTGCGTTGGTTGTCATTCGCAAATGATTCGTCCGTTCCGCTCTGAAACGGAACGTTACGGTGAATACTCGAAGGCTGGGGAATTTGTTTACGATCACCCGTTCTTGTGGGGTTCGAAACGGACTGGACCCGATTTGCATCGCATCGGCGGACGTTATCCGGACGCGTGGCACTACAATCACTTGGATGATCCGCGAAGCACTTCACCTGGATCGATCATGCCGCGTTATCCCTGGTTGCTGACACAGAAGCTCGACACCGATTGTTTGCCGGCGCGTATTGGAGCGTTGCGCAAAGTGGGCGTGCCGTATCCGGCGGGTTACGAGGGTAAGGCGCTTGGCGAATTAAAGGCGCAAGCCAATACCATCGTCAACAACCTAAAGGGCGGCCAGGTCACCACTGAGGCGGACAAAGAAATCGTTGCAGTCATCGCGTATCTGCAACGGCTCGGGACCGATATCAAGGCGAGCCCGAAAGCGGCTCTAACCAACTCAACCGCGAGCAACTGATTTTATGATTCACAAATTCATTGAAAGCGTCGGCGGCGTCGGCGCATTCGGCACGATTTCCGTTTGTCTTTTCGGAATGGTTTTCACTGGTGCGCTTATCTGGGCGTGGCGGCAGAACAAAATGTTTCTCAACAAAATGAGTGCAATGCCATTGGAAGAAGAGACCGCCTCGCGCGTGGGCAAAGGAGCGAATTAATATGAGCGAAGAAAGAGACCCATTATTGCTCGACCACGAAATTGACGGCATCCAGGAGTTGGACAATAACCTGCCGCGTTGGTGGGTGTGGCTGTTCGTGTTGTCGACGGTATTCGCGTTCGTTTACATGATGTATTACCACGTGCTGCGCGTTGGTGACTTGCAAGCGGTGGAATATGCCAAGGAAGCGAAAGCGGGTGACGCGATCAAGGCCACGGCGCTTGCGAAATTTGAAACGTCGATCGCGACGCTTGAACCGTCGAAAGATGAAGCCGTTCTCAACAGTGGAAAAACAGTTTTCATGCGGATGTGCGCTCCCTGTCACCGGGCTGACGCCGGTGGTTTGGTGGGACCGAATTTGTGCGATGACTATTGGATCCACGGCTCGGCCTTTTCTGATAACCTGAAGGTAATCGTCAACGGCGTGCCGCAGAAAGGTATGTTGACCTGGAAAGGCATTCTCAAACCGAACGAGATTCACGCCGTGGCAAGTTACATCTATACCCTGCGCGGGACGCATCCGGTGAATCCGAAGCCACCGGAGAATCAACAAACGGCACCGGCTGGTCCGAGTGTGTATGAGTGATTCGCCTGGAATTGCGAAAACGATTTTGCCGACGCCCCGTCGTGAGACGGAGAGGTCGGGCGCGTGGGGCCCGGAGTTCTCGTTAGATCCTCTGGACCCGAAGGATTTTCGCAATCACCTTGCGACTGCCGACGCAAAAGGCAAACGCAAATGGGTGTATGCGAAACAGCCGAAGGGTGCGCTGTATAAACTGCGCACGATCGTGAGCCTTGCGCTGCTTGCGATAATGTTTGGTGGCCCGTTCGTCAAAATTAACGGCAATCCCTTGCTGTTGCTTAACATCGTTCAGGCGAAGTTCGTCATCCTTGGCCATATTTTTTGGCCGCAAGACGCGGCGATTTTTGCGGTGGCGCTGCTGCTCTTCATTACGAGCATTATTATTTTCACTGCTGCTTTTGGCCGGCTCTGGTGTGGATGGACTTGTCCGCAAACGTTGCTGATGGAAATGGTTTTCCGCCGGATTGAATATTGGATCGAAGGCGATAATCACGCCCAACGTGCTGCGGCAAAAAATCCGACGCCGAGAACAATGGCGAGGAAGATTTTGAAGCATGCAGTCTTCGTGCTGCTTTCGTTCGTGATCGGCAATACACTGCTGAGTTACTTCATCGGGATTGGCCAACTGAAGGCCATCATCACTGACAACCCGTTGAACCATGTGTCAGGGCTGACTTTCATGCTGCTATTCACTGCGGTGTTCTATTTGATCTTCGCCTGTTTTCGCGAACAAGCCTGCACTTATATTTGTCCATACGGCCGTTTCCAGTCCGCGCTTCTTGACGAGAATACGATGTTGGTCATCTACGACTATCGGCGCGGGGAGGGGCGCAAGCACTTGAAACACGGCGAAACGTTCGATGGCCGGCATGAGCACGGTCTTGGCGATTGTATTGACTGTCGCTCTTGCGTGACTGTTTGCCCGGCTGGCATCGATATTCGGAACGGGACGCAAATGGAATGTGTCAACTGCACCGCATGCATCGACGCGTGTAATACAGTTTCTGACCGAATCGGACGCCCGCGCCAGCTTATTCGTTGGGCGTCCCAAAACACGGTCGAGCACGGGACGAAGTTTAAGTTCACACCACGTATGGCCGGCTACGCTGCCGTGGTGACAATCCTCGCAGGTGTTCTCGCTTTTCTCGTGTTCACGCGCACGGATGTTGAAGCGACGTTCCTTCGTGCACCTGGGGCGATGTTCCAACAATTGCCCGGTGGGAAAATTGAAAACCTCTATACCGTTCAACTCATAAATAAGACGTCTCGCGACATGGTCGCTGAAATTAAGCTACTCAGCGGCAATGGCGAACTGCAGGTCATGGGCACTAATCCTATTCGTGTTCCGAAAGAGAAACTCGCTGAAACATCTGTCCTCATTCAATTGCCGGCGCGCGTCCTTGAGGACGGAAAGAAGAATTTAAAAGTTGGCATATTCGCCAATGGCAAACTTTTGCAAACCGTGAATACCAGCTTTGTCGGCCCGCGCGATGGTCACTAAAATGAACACATCTAAATCACGCAGGAATCCGTGGCCAATCGCCATCGTCGCCTACTTCGCGGTGTTCATGACGTTTATCGTCTGCTTCATCGTGTTCGCCTCGCGTCAACGTGTCGACCTCGTCCGCGCGGATTACTACGAAGCTGAAATCAAATTTCAGCAGCAGATTGATCGCGTCGAACGCAGCCGTCCCACCGATGCGCAGGCTGCGCTCAACTACGACGCGCGAACCGCTAAGATCGTTGTCCAACTCCCGCGCGATTCACGAACCGGAGCGTTCGGCAAAATTGAACTTTATCGCCCCTCCGACGCGCGCCAGGACAAAAACATCAAGCTCGCCGCCGATCAAAACGGCACACAGCAAATCGATGTTCGCGGTCTCAAGTCCGGCTTGTGGAAAGTACGCGTGACCTGGACGTACGCGGGCCGGGAATACTTCGTCGAGAAACCGATCACGATCGCGAACTCATAACGTGCAACTTTGGACGGCATTCATATTGGGACTCGCTGGCAGTCTTCACTGCGCCGCGATGTGCGGTGCATTGGCGCTGCTGGTTCCGGTGGCTGGTCCGACTAAATCTGACCGGGTGTTGAGCCGCATCATATACAACGCCGGTCGCCTTCTGACATATACCGTTCTTGGTGCGTTGTTCGGATTGTTTGGTCGTGCGTTCGCGATCGCCGGTTTGCAACGGTGGTTATCGATCGGCGCAGGAATGTTGATCATTCTGGTTTTGGTATTGTCGATGCGGCCTATGGTTTCCGCGCCGTTGATGCGTTCGGTTGGATGGGTCCGCTCGAAATTCGGCATGCTCCTGCGAAAGCGGACACTTGGTTCGATCGGTGGCCTGGGCGCGTTGAATGGATTGTTGCCGTGCGGGCTGGTTTATGTGGCGTGCGCCGGAAGCGCCAGCACGGGGGATGCGTTTAGTGGGATGGAATACATGTTCGTTTTCGGACTTGGCACAGTGCCAATGCTTCTTGCGATTGGCATTGGCGGGGCGTCGTTGAATCTAACTTCTCTTCGATTGAAACGTGTGGTTCCCATCGTGGCAGTTGTTGCGGGGGTGTTGTTAATTTTCCGTGGGTTAGCTTTGGGAATTCCTTACGTCAGCCCGGCTGCCGCCGGTCAGTGTCCCGCCTGCTGGCACGCACACCTCTGATGACATCAGCAAGTTGCTGCAGGAAATGAATGCGTCGATCGCGCCCGCGGATGAATTCGTGCGGGCGATGCCGAAGTGAGACGGGTCGCGTTATCTGTTTCCGATTGGCACGAATGGGCGCGGTTCGTGGCCGACGTAATCGGCCGTCGGGCGGATCAACCGGTTATGGGCGCGTTGTTCGAAGATGTGTGCCGACCAACCTGAAATGCGCGAAATCACAAACAGAGGCGTGAACATCGGAGTCGGGATGCCTAAGAAGCGATACGCGGATGCACTGTAAAAATCCAGATTCGGGAACATTCCTTTTTCGCGGCGCATGATCGCTTCGAGGCGTTCGGATACAGGATAGATGACTTTGTCGCCAGCGGCTTCAGAAAGCTTCTTCGACCACACTTTGATTACGTCGGAGCGCGGGTCGGCTTTTTTGTAAACGCGATGGCCAAAACCCATAACCAGCTTCTTATCTTTTAACATCTGCAACAACGCGCATTCGGCCTGGTCTGGTGTTTGGAATTGTTCGATCAATTCCATCGCGGCTTCGTTTGCGCCGCCGTGGAGCGGTCCTTGCAACGCGCCAATGCCGCCGGTCACGGCTGAATAAAAATCGGCCATGGTTGAAGCGATGGTGCGACAGGTAAAGGTGGAAGCGTTAAATTCGTGTTCGGCGTAGAGAATCAGCGAAGCGTCCATGACGCGCACGTGCAATTCGGGCGCGGGTTTGCCGTGGAGCATTTGGAGGAAATGCGCGGCAATATTGGGTGCGTCGCTAGCGGTCTCGATGCGTTTGCCGCTATTGGTGAAGTGATACCAATATAGCAGCATCGACGGGAAAAGCGCGAGGAGGCGATTAGCGATGGCGAGTTGGTCGTGAGTTTCTGTTTCGCGTTCCATCGTGCCAAGCGCCGAGCAGCCGGTTCGCAGGACGTCCATGGGGTGAGCGTCTTTTGGGAGCTGTTCAAGAACAGTTTTGAGCGGCGCGGGAAGGCTTCGCAATGACTTCAGCGTTTTGCGATAGTTGTCCAGTTGGGTTTGAGTGGGGAGTTCGCCGTAGATGAGCAGGTAAGCGACTTCTTCGAACGTCGCCTGGGCGGCGAGGTCTTCGATGGTATAGCCGCGATAGGTCAGGCCAAAACCTTCTTTGCCGACAGTGGCGATTGTGGTTTCTCCTGCAACGATTCCGGCAAGGCCGCCTGTTTTCTTTGGGTCACTCATGGTTTTTTCCTTTTGTAAATAAGTCGTCCAGCTTCGCTTCGTAAGCGTGGTAATTCAAAACTTCGTAGAGGTCCTTGCGCGTCTGCATTTTGTCGAGCACGGCTTTTTGAGTGCCGTCCTGGCGAATCGCGTGAAAGACTTCGAGAGCGGCGGCGCTTTGGGCTCGGAATGCGGACAACGGATAAAGCGCCATGCTGACGCCGGCGTCGGCGAGTTCTTTGGTGGTGAAGAGCGGTGTTTTGCCAAACTCGGTAATGTTGGCCAAAACGGGAACGCAGATGGCGCTGCAAAATTGTTTGTATTCTTCGAGCGTGGTGAGGGCTTCTGCGAAGATCATGTCAGCGCCGGCTTCGTGGTAAGCGTAGGCGCGGTCAATGGCGGCTTTTACACCTTCGTTGGCGGCGGCGTCGGTGCGGGCCATGATCACGAAATTTTTGTCGGTCTTCGCGTCGGCAGCGGCTTTGACGCGGTCACACATTTCTTCGCGGCTGACGAGTTCTTTGCCTGGACGATGGCCGCAACGTTTGGCGGCGACCTGGTCTTCGATGTGCACGGCCGCAGCGCCGGCTTTGATCATTTCGCGAATAGTCCGTTGAATGCCGAAGGCGCTGCCCCAACCAGTATCGATGTCTACCAGCAACGGCAGTGAACACGCGGCTGTGAGGCGACGGACGTCTTCGAGCACGTCGTTGAGTGAAGTGACGCCGAGGTCCGGCAGGCCATAAGAGGCGTTGGCGACGCCCGCGCCGGATAGATATATGGCGCGGAATCCAGAGCGTTCGGCCAGCATCGCGGTGTAGGCATTGACGGCGCCGACAATTTGCAACGGCTTTTCCTGCTGCAGGGCGGCCCGGAATTTGGCCCCGGCGGAAGTGCTCGCGACTGGTTCAGACATGGGCGATTATTTAACCACCAAGACGCCAAGACTCAAATCAGAAATCGCGGACAATGACGTCCACATTCCGATCAGCGCGAGGCGATGCCGTGCTCTTTTTCGTAGGTCTGGAAATCGCCGGTAGGTTCTTCGTGAAGTTCGGCATGGCCGTCAGCAAACCCGTAGACTTTGGCCCATTTACCCTGAGGTGTGCGAACAGGTTGTGGTTCGCGCAAAACGATTGTTTCAGAGGGGTTTTTGAGATCGTTGAGAGAACCCTGATAGACAATGTCGAACTGGTTTGTGCCGGAGAGCGGGTAGTTGCCGGAGTATGCATTAAGGTCGTCCACGTTTTGCGGAAGTTTCCCGCCATGTTCGTTTGCGTGCATGATGAGCATGGTCACGATATTGCGACTATCTCGCCCGCGAGATGCCCAATAGGGTTCCTGATTTTGATCTGAGTCGGCTGCCGCGGTTGGGGTGGGGGCCGTCGATTGTCGCGTGGGGCGGGTTGATGCTGTCCGTTTTGTGTCCGTTGAACGAACCACACCGCGCAGCTTGAGCAGCTCTCGCATTTGTTTCTCTTGCGCGGTTTGCGCGTCGGCGAGGTTATTGGAAAGGTTGGCGTTGTCATCGGCTAAAGCGGCCAGTTGTTTTTTTGCTTTGGCTAATTCCAATTCGGCGTTCGATTTGAGTCTGGCCTCGTGCATTACAAATAGAGGTGTGGTGATTGCAATGGTGACGATTGCTCCTGCAATCGCCGCGTGGGTTTTGGTGAATGCCATAATTTTAATTGCGGTTGTTGCTGCGCCGGTTGCGAGAGAAGTTGCGAGCGCAGCACTTGCGACTTTGATAGCCAGGCCAGCAGGCGCTGCGTTGACGGCTTCGGCGGCTAACGCCGTTCCGAGTGCAACTGCGCTCATGCTGATGCCCTGGCGTTTGAGGGTGAGTTGAAGTTTTTGCAACGCGCGATTGACCCGCATTCGGGCGGCGTCTTCATTGCTGCCGAGTGCGGCACCGATGGCGCGGAAATCGTGCTGTTCGAAGAAACGCAAGAGGATGGCGGTGCGGTCTTCGGCGTCGAGATTGTTGATCGCTTCGTCAAGAACCGGAGCGACGGTGCGGAGGTTGGCTTCTGAATGATCTCGGGTCAGCTTCATAAGCAGAGCCTCACGTTCGCGCGCCGCGCGGCGTCGGTCGGTGCGCAACATTTTGCTCGCGACAAAACAGGTATCGCGATGGAGCCAGCCGCCGAGAGCGCTATCACGCGAGAGCTTGCGAGCGTTTCGCGCTAAATCGACGAAGACGGTCTGAACAACATCCTCGGCGAGATGGGTGTCTCCGCCGACTATTCGCAAGGCCGCGGAGTAGACAAAATTGATGTAGCGCGATACCAATTCGCGAAAGGCTGTTTCGGAACCGTTCTCCGCGTAATCCGAAAGCAATTGGCTGGTTTCGCTCATCTCTTTAAGAGTAAGAACCCGCTGGAATTGAAAACCGAACAAATAATTTTGGGTCGAACCGGGAGTTAAACGGCTTGTTTAGGTGCGTGGGGTCGGGGTAGCATACGATTGGAAATGAGTGTTCCATCCCAGGTCGTTCTTGGTGTTACGGGCTCCATTGCTGCTCACAAGGCCGCCGATCTTGCTTCTCTGCTCACAAAGGCAGGTTGCAACGTGCGCGTGGTCATGACGGCGGATGCGCAGAAGTTTATAACGCCGCTGCCATTCAAAACGCTTTCGCGCAATCCGGTCGTGACGGATTTGTACGACGAGGAGGAAGGTTGGAAACCAACCCACATTCGACTCGCTGATGAAGCGAATTTGATGGTGATCGCGCCCGCGACGGCGCAGACGATCGCGAAACTGGCACACGGTTTGGCCGACGATGCGCTGACGTGCATCGTCCTTGCGCTGAATCCTGAGGCGAAGATGTTGGTTGCTCCCGCGATGAACGGAAAGATGTGGATGCATCCTGCAACTCAGGAAAATGTCGCGACACTCAAAAAACGCGGCGTGCAATTTATCGGTCCTGATAAGGGAATGCTGAGCTGCGGCTACGAAGGCCTGGGACGTTTATGGAATGTTGAGGAGATTGCGAAACAGGCAGTCGCTTTATTAGGCAAACAGGCATGAACGTCCCCGGCGGGCAAATCTTTCAAAAGCTGACCCGGTTGCTCGCCGCGCCAACGGTCGAACCGAATCAGCGCGCCGCGCGCATTCTCGCGGTGGAAAAAGACATCGTCATGCCGATCAAAGGCCTGCTGGTGTTGATCCTGATTGTTTGGTTCCTGCAAAACCATTCGTCGCCTGACGTTCCCGAAATGGCGTTGTTGAGCGAAAGCGCGCGACAAATGACGTGGTCGTGGATTCGAATCTTTTTTTGGTTCTATATAGCAGTAAACGGCGCGATGGCCGGTTTTTATATTTCCGGCCGACCTTCGTCTCTGAAGGCAATTCAATGGACGGTGTTCGCAATGGGCGTGCTGGATTGCGCGCTGATCGTTGCACTCACGTTTTTGACGAACGGTTACGACACGATTGTCTATTGGGCCTTTCCAGTTTTGATTTTGCGCAATGCGATGTCGATTCCAGTCGCATTTCCGCAACTTGCTTTGAACGTCCTGTTGAGTTGTTGTTACCTGTTTGGCGGTATGGCGGATAAGGCGGCGAGAATTTCTGACGGCGCGCGCTGGAATATTTTGCAGAAAATCGACAAGGCCAACATGGACGCACTCAAGCGCGAGAAGGAGAAGGAGCGCTCGACGCAAAGCCGAGATCATGTCGGCACGAATACGCACCACACAGTGCACTCCGCTGTTCTGTCGTCGCCGGAAGCGGCGGCGCAGGCGATCAATAGCGCCAGTCCCGAAGAGTTTAAAGCTGCGTGGAACACCGCTCTGGCTGACTACGAGAGCCGTCCGGACCGCGAAGATCAACGGGAACGATTTATCGTGCTGCTAACCTGGGCAATCTGTTGCTATGGGATTCAAGCGCTATTCGAGAAACAAAAGAAGGCTGAGGCTGAAGCGACCGAATTTGCCGTTCGCCAGGAACGTTTGCACACCGCAGGCCGGCTCGCCGCGGAAATTGCCCACCAAATTAAAAACCCACTGGGCATCATCACTAACGCTGCGTTCTGCCTGCAGCGCTCAGTTCATGAGGGCAGCACGGCCGTCGACGAACAGGTGCAGATTATTCGTGAAGAAATTCATCGCGCCGACCAGATCATCACCGAGCTGATGGGCTACGCGCAGCTGGCCGAAGGCACCGTAGAGAAGCTCGAGGTTGATACCGAAGTGGATCAGGCGATTCTCGACGTGTTCCCGCGCGCTTCTAAATACGACATTTTGATCCGACGCGATTACGCGCCGACCTTGCCGGCGTTGCTTATGCAAAAGCGGCATTTTTCGGGTGTGCTGGTAAACATCATTCAAAACGCGCGCGAAGCGATGAATGGCCACGGCCAGATCGACGTAACGATCCGCTATGACGAAAACGAATCTATTTTGATTACTATTGGCGATAACGGACCGGGCATTGCACCAGACAAAATCGATAAAATTTTCCAGGCCTATTTCACGACGCGCGCAAAAGGCACTGGCCTTGGTCTGGCCATCGTTAAGCACAACACTGAAATGTACGGTGGCACGGTGCACGTTGGAATCGGAGCTTGGAAAGGGCACACGGTTCCTGCTAAAATTCCCGGCGAGGATTTTAATGAAACTGAATAAATGAGACGGCCCCTTCCCCCAGTTCTCGTAGTCGACGACGAAAAGAACATGCGTCTGTCCCTGCGCTCGATTTTAGCGGGCGAAGGTTATGACATGCGTCTGGTCGAGTCGGCAGAGGAAGGTCTTGCGCATTTGGAGAAGGAAGAATTCTTCATGGTCATCACCGATGCGCGCCTCGGCGGGATGAGTGGTTATGAATTTCTGAGCACGGCGTGCAAGCGTTGGCCGAAGACGCCATTTCTGATGATTACGGCGTATGCGACGCCGAAGCTCGCGGTCGAAGCGATCAAGTCAGGTGCAATCGATTATCTTGCGAAGCCGTTTGCCCCGGAAGAATTGCTCCACGCCGTAGCGCGTTGCGCGGAACGCTTTCATCTCTTGCGTGAAAATGCGACGTTGCGCGAGCATGCGGTGGAAGTTTACCACCTCGATCGTATCGTCGGCCAATCGCTGAACATGGTGGACTTGCGCAAACTCATTCAAAGCGTCGCGCCGACAAATGCGACGGTTTTGATTTTGGGCGAAAGCGGCACGGGCAAGGAACTGATTGCCGGTGCGTTGCACAGTTTAAGTCAGCGTAAAAACAACAATTACATTCGCATCAACTGCGCGGCCATTCCCGAGAACTTGCTGGAAAGCGAACTGTTTGGCCACGAAAAGGGTGCCTTTACCGGCGCGATTCGTCAGAAACTCGGCCGAGTTGAAGAGGCTGATGGCGGCACTATTTTCCTGGACGAAATCGGTGATATGAGCCGGCCGCTGCAAGCGAAGCTGCTGCGGTTTTTGGAAGATGGCACATTCACGCGAGTCGGCGGTAATGACGAATTGAAGGTTGACGTGCGCCTCATCGCCGCCACGAATCGCGACATCATCGAAGCGATCCGTCAAAATAATTTTCGGGAAGACTTGTTCCATCGATTGAACGTCGTGCAGTTCCGTCCACCGCCCTTGCGCGAGCGTGGTACTGATGTTGTGGTGCTGGCTGAGAATTTCCTCGCCCACTACAACCAGTCGATGAATAAACACGTTAAAGGGTTGTCCAACGCTGCAAAACAAAAGCTGTTGGGTCATCATTGGCCGGGCAACGTGCGCGAGCTTCGTAATGTCATCGAACGCGCGGTCATTTTGGAAACGGCAGCGGAAATTCAACCCGGCAGTCTGCCGGATTTCCACCTCGAAGGCCGGTTGCGCAAGTCCGAAGACGCGCCAGCAATCGCGACAGGGGATCGGTCGCTCGACGATATTATGGCGGATTTCGAACGACAGCTCGTCAGCAATACCCTGGAACAAAATCGTTACAATCTTTCTAAGACCGCCGAACAGCTCAAAATCAGTCGTCATGCTTTGCGGTATCGCATGCAACGGCTGAATATGAGCACGGATGGGCAGGGTGACGAACCCGGCGCACCGGTGTAGTTTTCAGTAGCAGCCGACGTAAGTAGGCTCTAACTTCCAAACGTGTTTATTGATGAAGTCAAAGTGTATGCGCGCGCCGGACACGGCGGTAAAGGCTGCGTTGCCTTTCTGCGCGAGACGTTCCGTCCCAAAGGCGGCCCAAGCGGCGGCAATGGGGGGCGCGGCGGCAATGTCATTCTTCAGGCCGATCACGACCTGAACAATCTCATCAATCAATTCTACACGCCACGCTTGCTTGCCCAGGATGGCGAGGCAGGAATGGGTAAGGGGATGGACGGGCACGCGGGAAAAGATCTCATCATCAAGGTTCCTTGCGGAACGCTTGTATGGAAACTTCGCGACACGACACCGAGCAACGATCCGGAAGCCGATGAGGACGAGGGTGAAGAATCCGAGGTGCCGGTGAAAAAACCGATGGGGTTCATGACCAGCACGAGTAATCGTCCAGTGCTTCGCCGTGCCGGCGCCGACCGTGCTATGGAAATTGATTTGTCGGAAGAAAGCGAAACCGAATCTACCAAGCCGATCGAAGAAGGCGAGTTGGTGGCTGACCTCACCGAACATGGTCAGCAATTTATTTTATGCAAAGGCGGCCGCGGTGGTTTGGGCAATCGCAACTTTGCGACAGCGCGTCGTCAAACACCGCGTTTTGCTCAACCTGGCGAGCATGGGCTTGAAGGAGACTATCGACTGGAACTGCGCATCATAGCGGAGGTCGGTCTCGTCGGGTACCCGAATGCCGGAAAGTCGACTCTTCTGACTGCAATTTCCAAGGCACGTCCAAAAGTCGCCGCGTATCCTTTCACGACTCTCCATCCGCAAATCGGCATCGTCGAGTATGCCGATTTCAAACGCCTGACCGTTTGTGATGTGCCGGGTTTAATCGAAGGCGCGCACAACAATGTGGGACTCGGCCACAAGTTCCTGCGCCACATCGAGCGCTGCAAACTCATCGTGCTCTTGCTCGACATGGCTGGGACTGACAACCGAAAGCCCTGGGACGATTACAAGCAACTGCTCAGTGAGCTCGAGCTTTACGATGAAGGGCTTGTGGATAAACCGCGAATCGTCGTTGCCAATAAAATGGACGAAGCTGTCGCTGAAGAGAACTTGAAGGCCTTCAAACGTAAATTCCGCAAGGTGCCTGTCCTTCCGATTTCGGCGGCATTTGACGAAGGTGTCGCGAAGTTCAAAGATACCATTCGCGAAGCTGTCGTAGTCGCAGAGAAGACAGACTGAGCCCGCGTTCGGACGCGCTCGTTTGACACTAAATTCCGCTGCCCGTACGTTTGTTGTTATGTTCGAGCTCGTCTCGTCTTATCAGCCAGCTGGAGATCAGCCCAACGCCATTGCGAAGCTGACCGAAGGCGCATTGGCTGGCGCGAAGCATCAGACGTTGGTCGGCGTGACTGGTTCCGGGAAAACATTCACGGTAGCGAACGTGATCAAAAACGTTCAGAAACCGACGTTAGTCATCTCGCACAATAAAACATTAGCGGCGCAACTTTACGCTGAGTTTAAAAGTTTCTTTCCTCGAAATGCTGTCGAATATTTCGTCAGCTATTTCGATTATTATCAGCCAGAGGCTTACATTCCGCGCACAGACACGTTCATCGAAAAAGATTCGAGCGTGAACGAAGAAATCGAACGGATGCGCCTCTCGACCATGAGTTCGCTCATGACCCGCCGTGATGTCGTTGTGGTCGCGAGCGTCTCGTGCATCTACGGCATCGGCAGCAAGGAAGACTACGAAGCCCTGATCCTGCCGCTTCGCCTCGGCCCTGGCGTCTCACGCGATCAAGCGCTGGGCCGTCTCGTCGACCTGCAATATTCCCGCAACGACATTGCGTTCGAACGTGGCCAGTTTCGGGTGCGTGGCGATGTGGTCGAAGTGCGTCCTGCCGGACGCGAAGATGCGTTGCGTATCGAATTCTTTGGCGAAGATATTGAGCGCATCACCTATTTCGAGCCGCTGACCGGCGAGAAACTTGATTCGCCAGATTCGGTTATTATTTTTCCGGCGAAACAATTCGTTACTCCTGAAACGAAAATCAAACGTGCTTTGCTGGCGATTCGCGAAGAACTCGGTGATCGCATCGCCTGGTTTGAAGCGCGCGGCAAACTCATCGAAGCGCAACGCATCAAGATGCGCACCGAATATGATCTGGAAATGATGGAAGAAATGGGTTTCTGCTCCGGAATCGAAAATTATTCGCGCCACCTCGCGCAACGTCCGCCGGGTTCGCGGCCGGGCACGCTCATCGATTTTTTTCCGTCCGATTACATGCTCATCCTTGACGAGTCGCATGCGACCGTTCCGCAAATTGGCGGTATGTATGCCGGTGACAAGTCGCGAAAAACCGTTCTTGTCGAACACGGTTTCCGTCTGCCGAGCGCATTGGACAATCGGCCGCTGAACTTCGAGGAATTCCAATCGCTCCAGGGACAGACCATTTACGTCAGTGCAACGCCGCAAACCCAGGAACTCATCTGGTCGCAGGGCCGCGTTGTGGAACAAATTGTGCGCCCGACAGGCTTAATCGATCCCACGATTACGATTAAACCGCTCAAAGGCCAGATCGACGATTTGATTGAAGCAGTTCGTAAGTGCATCGACAAAAAAGAACGCACACTCGTCACGACATTGACCAAGCGCACTGCTGAAGAATTGACAGATTACCTGCGCGATATCGGCATCAACGTCCGGTATTTGCACAGTGAAATCGATGCGATCGAACGCGTGGAAATCTTGCGCTCGCTGCGCAAAGGCGACTTCGATGTCCTCGTGGGCATTAACCTGTTGCGCGAAGGTCTGGATCTGCCCGAAGTGTCGCTCGTTGCCATTCTCGATGCTGACAAAGAAGGTTACTTGCGCAGTGCAACCAGTCTCATCCAGACCGCCGGTCGCGCCGCTCGCCACATTAATGGTGAAGTCATCCTCTACGCCGACGTGATCACGGAGAGCATCAAAAAGTTTCTTCACGTGTCCAATTATCGTCGTGAGAAACAACTCGCCTATAACAAAGAGCACAACATCACACCCAGAACAGTCGTTCGTGCGGTTGAGGACAGTTTGGCCGTTTATCAGAACACCCGCAAAAGAGCCGACCACCTTTTGCGCGAAGGTAACGCCGATTTCGACGTCACCCAGACCATTGCTCAACTTCAGCAGGAGATGGTGGAAGCGGCGGATAATTTACAGTTCGAGCGCGCCGCCCTGTTGCGCGATCAGGTCCGCGAGTTGAAGCAATCTGTCGGCGAGCCTGCTCCCAAGGCGCAGTCCAAAGCTTCGTATCGCAAACAGAAGCGGTCGCAGGTTCGGCCTTAGCAGAGGCAGGTTTGAACATATTAGATGAATAAAAGTTAGAGCCTCCTCACATCGGCTGCTACAATCTTTGGCTGATGGTTGCCGTCCAAACAAAAGAACGCGCATGGATCACCGCACTCGGTATTCTGGTGCTGACGCTTCTGGTGTATTCGTCCGCAATTCAGAATGGCGGATTCATTTGGGACGATAATGCGTTGCTCACGGACAACGCGGCCATCAAAGACAACGCCGGGCTTCATACAATCTGGTTCACAACGAAACTCGTAGATTACCTGCCAGTGACTTCGACGTCGCTGTGGATCGAATGGCGTCTGTGGCACACGAACCCGCTGGGGTATCATTTTACGAATGTGCTTTTGCACGCGATTAACGCGATTTTGCTGTGGCGCGTTTTAAAACGGTTGCGCATTCCCGGTGCGTCGGTAGCGGGGTGGCTGTTTGCTGTTCATCCCGTATGTGTCGCTTCAGCGGCGTGGATTGCCGAACGGAAAAACACTCTCTCAATGGTTTTTTACCTGTTGAGCATTTTGCTTTTCCTTCGGTTTGATGATGAATGCGCGAAACCGAAAGCAAAGGGTGCGGGCAAATGGTTCGCGCTCTCTCTTTTCGCATTCGCGTTCGCGCTGCTGTCGAAAGGTTCTGTCACCGTGTTGCCGGCGGTGTTGCTCTTGCTGGTTTGGTGGCGGCACGATCGCATTACACAAAAAGATTTTGTTCGCACGTTGCCGTACTTCGCGATGTCTGCTGCGTGCGCTGGCGCCACAATCTTGCTGCAACATCGCGGGATGGGGCTTCCGGAGGACAGCCTGTTGGTGAGATTGCTCGCGTGGGACGCGCGCGTTTTGGTTCTACATTTGGAAAGACGTTGCGCCGGTAAATCTGACCATGGTGTATCCACTTTGGCCCGTGTCGCTGAGCCATTGGGTGACTTACGTTCCGGTGGTCGGCGCGCTCCTACTCATTCCTGTGCTTTGGCATTTCCGGTTCACGTGGGGAAAAGCCGTCCTGTTTGCGCTTGCGTACTTCGTCATTGCGCTCGCGCCGGTGCTCGGTGTCTTCAACATGGCCTACTTCGCAATCTCGCGCGCTTCAGATCACCTACAATACCTCGCCATTCCCGGTATTATCGCGCTCGTCGCCGCTGCGGGTTCGTATCTAATCGAAAAGAAACAACCTCGTGCTTGGCACGTAATTGTCGGTGCGTTCCTGGTAATACTTTGCGGGCTGACGTGGAATCATTCGAAAATCTTTGCCGTCCCCGAAACACTTTGGGCTGACAACGTGGAGAAGAATCCGACCTCATGGCGCGTGCGTAACAGCTATGGCGCAGCTTTATTTAAAAACGGCAAAATGGACGAAGCCATTGTCCAATACAAAGCCGGCCTTGCCGTTGATCCCGCCGCCGGCGATTTGCATTACAATCTCGCCAACGCCTATTACAAACAGCAGAAGCGCGAACTGGCGGTGATTGAATTTTCGCAAGCGCTCACGAACGCATCGGAACCGTTCAATGCACAAAACAATCTTGGCCTCGTTCTCGGCGAACTTGGCCGTCACAAAGAAGCTGTTCCTCATTTTCGCGAAGCGATCAAAGGCAAGCCGACATGGCAAGAGGCGTATCGCAACCTCGGCGATGCGTTGCTCAAGAGCGATCAAACAGCCGATGCGGTCACCGTATTTGAACAGGCTTTGCAGTTGGAGCCGAATGATAGCGGTGCGCACAATGGTCTTGGTGCAGCGCTGGAGAAAAAAGGCGATTTAGACCGCGCAAGTCAGGAATTCGAGCTCGCCACCAAACTTAATCCCAACGACACCACTGCCCGCCAGAATCTTGCACTCGTGCTCAACAAAAAAAGTCAGCTTGCGGAAACGACTGGCCGTGTCGGTGATGCCATCACTCAACTCCAAGCTGCTATCCAACTGAGCCCAACGAACGCCTCATTGCACAATTCGCTCGGGGCCGCGTTCGATCACTCGGGCAGGCTGGACGATGCGCTCGCGCAGTTCGACGAAGCGTTG
This sequence comes from uncultured Verrucomicrobiae bacterium, assembly GCA_963702845.1. Lineage (GTDB taxonomy): Bacteria > Verrucomicrobiota > Verrucomicrobiia > Limisphaerales > Palsa-1400 > JAICXV01. The sequence goes on from OY969763.1 coordinate 5,961,116, forward strand.
AAACTCAATCCAACAAACGTCACAGCGATGAAAAATCGCGGTCTGGTTCTTTCCCGCAAAGGTCGTGGCGCCGAAGCGATTGCCGCGTTCGAAAGCGCACTCCGTGTGAAGCAGGACGACGCCGATCTTCACAACGAAATTGGTAATGCACTCGGTCGGGCCGGTCGAGTGGACGAGGCGTTGCCGCATTTCCAAAAAGCCGTCCAAATCGATCCAACACTCGCGGCCGCACAAAACGGACTCGGTGCGACTCTTCAGGAGAAAGGCCGCATTGACGAGGCCATCACGCACTTTCAGGAAGCCATTCGTTTGAAACCCGACCTGTCGCGTGCCCATTTCAATCTCGGTGTGGCGTTGGTGAAGAAGAACCGGCGCGACGATGCCATCGCGCAGTTCAAGGAAACACTTCGACTGCAACCGAACTACATCGACGCGCAGAAATATCTCCGGGCGCTCACGTCGACACCGGGCAGCGAAGCCAGCCGTTAATTGCAGAGCGACCACATCAGAATCGCAGACGCCGTCCCATCCATTGTTGGTTCGTTGCTGGAGTAGTCGTGGATTGTATCGTGATAAACGGCCAATTCGCTTTGGAATGGCGCGTCGCGATCAGGTTCCGGCACGCTGACACCTTTCAACGTTTTGAAAATGCGTTCGTAGACTGGTCCGTCCACCAGCCCCCCGCGCACGGAACGTCCCGTCAGCTTCGTGGTGATTAAATGCGGATCGCGGGGATAACGCCCGCCCTCGGGCATCCCAAGAAACATCGACGTGCCCCACGGATTGCGGCCCATCAACCAATCGCGATTTTTGCACAGGAACTCATGATAGCGCGTATCGCCCGTCATGCGCTCGTAAAGCAGGCATTGCGTCACCAGTGACGCGAGCAGATTGTTCGAACACCAGATAAATGGCACGCCGACGCGATAAGGATTCTTCTGGGACATCCGGACACACTGGTCGATTCCGTCGCGATAATATCCCGCGAGCACCTTTTGGAAATCCTGGTCGACATAATCGTAGAGTGCGAAATGGCCCAGGTTGATGAAAGGGTAGTATTGGTAGTGCCCAGTTTGTTCTTTGCCCATCCACGTGTCATTGCCAGCGAGTTTGGCGTAACGCTTCGCGTCCTCGAGAAACTCCTTCAAGTCGGACACGCCATATAAAACAGCGGCGCCCCATTCCATATCGTCGGCCCAAGTTGTTTCGGCGTAGCGATAAGGCTGGCTGTAGGAGTTGCCTTGCTGCACGCCGGGATGTGCTTTCCCCAGCGAATACACGTCGAGGCCGGCCTGGAGACATTTCTGCGCGAATGCCGGATCGATGTCCCGGAATGCAATGCTCGCGAGACCCATGGCCGCAGTATAACGTCCGGCAAGATTAGCAAGGCCGGTCGAATCACTTTGGTATTTCAGCAACCCCTGAGGTTTACCGTCCGCGAAATAAACCACACGATTGCTTCCGGAGCCCCAGCCGTAATCCACGATTTCCTTATTCGGCAAACGCATCCCGCTATGGTCGCGATCATCGGCGACCTGATGATAAAGCTGATTGGGCGCCGGGTGCAGTTTCAACATCCACTCCAATCCCCAACGCACCTCGTCCAGAATATCCGGCACACCGTTCGGTTTCGCTTTTCCGCGCGCGTCGAAATGGTCGGCGAACTTGATCGTTTTGTGCCGAAGATCGTAAGCGACCAACATTTGTGCCGTCGCATTCCCTGAAGTGAGCAGATACTTCAGCAAATCCGCGGCATCGTGCCATCCACCGGTCGCATCAATCAATGTGCCTGGCGGTAACGGCCCGTAAGCGGTGCGCCCGTCATTGGTGTGGCACGGCGCTTGAAGAAACGGATTGTAGCCGCAGCGCTGCTCGCGCATAAATTCCAGCAATACATCCGGCAACTGGCCGTAAGGCGCTTCAGCAATGCGAATCGGAACGGACATTGCACCGACGCGCACAACCAGGTTTGTTCCGGGAGTAACCACACGCGAGAGGTCGAGTTCGGCGTGATGTTTCCACTTTCCCCAATTGGCGTTCGTGATTGGCTTGGAAACACCTTCCAACAACACTTGGCTGCCGCGTTCGACCGTGAAGTTGCGCGGCAGTTCGGAATCGGAAAACGCAATAGCAATTTTCGAGTCGTGCAGTTCATATCCGCTCTGGTTAACGCGGATAAACGTCTCGCTTCTGCACGGCAATAGTTGAACCGCCAACGCGAGCACAGCGACAAACCACTTCATCTCTGGAGATTAACCATAGCCGTACGCCCGCACAGCGAAAAATTCACAACCTTATTCGAGCATTGCAAAAACACGCGAAAAACTAGTATGAATAACAGGACGAAATGTTAACGGTTGCCGACCAATTGCGCTCAGCGCGCGAAGCTCAAAACCTGACCGTTCACCAGGTCGCCGAAATCACGAAGATCCGCACGGATCACATCCGAGCTTTGGACGAAGGCAATTACGACGTTTTTTCCGCGCCGGTTTACATTCGCGGCTCCGTTCGCGCCTACGCCATCGCAGTGAAGTTAGATGTTCCTCGAGTGTTGGAAACGTTGAGCGAGGAACTGGGGCGTTCGCCACGACACCAGGGTCCACCTGCACTAACGCGACGCAAACGCACCGTGCTGGACGTGATCATGTATCAATGTTCCAAGTTGCAATGGCGCGTTGTTCTTCCTGGCCTCGCGGTGATTGCGACGGTTCTGATCGGCTACTTCATCTACAAATCCTGGAGCGAACAACGGACGAAAAACCCGCTCGCCGGAGTTAAGCCCGGAATTTATAAGCCGAACAAAAGTAACGGCGTAACTCTGCCGTTGCCGAAATAGGCGGGCTTTCGAAAAGTCTCAAGCACTCGCGCTCGTGTAGCGTCGAATCGAGAATTTCCAAAACAGCTCCGACGCGATAAAGCACACGCCCGTCATGACGACGAGCAGGAGCATTTCAAACGACGAATCCAATCGTTGCGTTAACAGTTTCACCGGTACGTTTGCGACCAACAACATCGGCAACGCAAACATGAAAAACGCCTTGAAAAAACCGCGGTCGAACGCCGCGTCCGGCAAACGTGAGATCTGGAACAGATTGTAGTAACCCCAAACGATTCCCTGCGCGCGCACTGTCCAGAACGCCACCGTCGTGAGCAAAAACATGAGCGAGTAATGGATAAGGATACCGGCTACGCAGAGCAGGAAGAATCCAACCACCTGCATCGCCGTCGGTATTAAATGCATCTGCTTTGCCGCATAACCCATCACCGCCAGCGCCGACGATGCATTCACGAACCCTCCCAAATCCACCTGCCGTAACGATATCAAAAATCGTGTGTTGATTGGCAGCAACATCATGAAATCGAGACGGCCGGTTCGAATCAGTTCCGACAACTGGACGCAATTCGTCAGGAAAAAGGCCTGGAAAATCTGTTGAATGAAATGGCTGGCGCCGACGAGCATAACGACCTGCCATTTCGTCCACGTGCCGATGTGGTCGGTGTGCAAGTAAATCACGCCGATGAAGCAAAGTTGGAGACCGAACCAAAGCAGTTCTACGAAAATCCAGAGGATGAAGTTGCTCTTGAATCCCATTTCGCGAACAACGGAATTGCGCCAGAGCGCCGCGTAAATGTACAGGTAGCGTTTGAGTTTGGTCATCCTTAGCCTCCCACCGCCGAATATTTTCTAATCCCGCGATTCCAGGTAAACCGCGCCAATACGTAAAACACAACTACCCATCCAATCTGGATCAGCAACCCATGCCAAAGCGCGTCGCCTTTCACGTTGCCGAGATAAACGCTCACCGGGAAAAAAAGCAGATATGGAAACGGCGTGTAATTCAACACCGCCGCCACAGCCGGCGGTAAAATATTCAAGGGAAACAAATGGCCCCCGGCGACGTATTCAAACGCGAACACAATGAAGATGAACGTCGACACTTCCAACACCCAGAACGCCAGCAGCGCCATCGTGTAAGACATGCAGAATTGCAACACGCCCGTCAGCGCGACGGACAACACAAACAACCCGAATGTCGCCAGATTCGGCGGAGCGACGAAATATTGACGCATGCAATAGATGAAAATCCCGACTGGAATTAACGAGACTACGGTGAAAATCAGTTTCCCCGAAAAAAACAGGCAAATCCGATACGCCATGTAGTCAATGGGCTTCAGCAGAAACTGGCTGATGGCGCCGTCCTTGATGTCCGTAGCAATTTGCCAATCGTCCTCCGTCACCGCCGTCAATGTGTCCACAATCGTGACCAGCAGATAATAAGAGATCATGCCCGCGAGCGAAAAACCCCCGATGTCGCCGGATTGCCCGCGAAAGACCGTGCGCCATAGATAAATGGTCGCCAGCAACGGGACCAGGCTGAACGCCGCCCGAAAGAAAAAGTTAAAGCGATAAACCAGCGTGTTTTGCACGCCGGTCTTCATCACATGCCAATACTTCTTCATTCGACGCCTGTAAACTAATGTGGCAGCGCGAAAAATAAAGTTTAGTGTGGGGTGGGTTCGACCAATTGCGAATTGGACTTACAGACGATGCGCGAGTAAGAATGGGTTGTTCCCTGCTGATAACGTCATTGATGCGCGTGAGCATTTTTGCGCGTTTTTGCGTTGACGTCAGGGGCGGTTTACTCCCGATATTGCATCAGTATAAGAGATATGAATTCTACTGCGCAACGCGTGAGCAGCGCCACTAACAATATTGAAGAGCGTTTTCGGAAATATGTCATTCCGTCCTACGCGCGGTTTGATATCGCGCTGACGCACGGAGAAGGCGCTTACGTGTGGGATGTGGACGGGAAGCGGTATCTTGATTTAGGCGGCGGCATCGCTGTGACGGCGCTCGGCCATGGCAATGTGGAAATTGCGGATGCCATCGCCACCCAGGCTAAGAAGCTCGTTCACACTTCGAACCTCTACTTCCACGAAGGGCAGGGGAAGATTGCGGAACAGATCGTCAACCTTGTCGGTCCCGGGAAGATGTTCTTTTGCAACACCGGCGCGGAGGCGAACGAAGGACTTTTCAAACTCGCGCGCAAATTCGGCCATGACGAAGGCCGATTTGAAATCATCACTGCTGAAAATTCATTTCACGGGCGCACTCTCGCCGCCATTTCGGCCACGGGCCAGGACAAGGTGAAGAAGGGTTTCGAGCCGATGGTGCAAGGTTTCAAGCACGTTCCCTATAACGATCTCGATGCCGTGCGCGCCGCGATTTCGCCTTCAACAATCGCCGTTCTTGTCGAAGGCGTGCAGGGTGAAGGCGGCGTTTTCCCAGCCTCGCCCGAGTATCTGATGGGGCTGCGCAAGTTGTGTAACGAAAAGAAAATGCTGTTGATGATGGACGCGGTGCAGTGCGGCAATTTCCGCACGGGCCGGTTTCAAAGCTTCCAACGCATTCTCGAAAACACGCCCGAGGCGAAAGATTTTCTGCCGGATGCAATTTCGATGGGTAAATCGCTTGCGGGTGGTTTGCCAATGGGCGCGTTCTGGGTGCGCCAGCCGTATGCCGACCTGCTCAGTGCCGGAATGCACGGCACCACACTCGGCGGTTCGCCGCTGGTCTGCGCCGCTGCGCTTAAGTCGATGGAAATTATCCAGCGCGACAAGCTCGCCGACAACGCGCGCGAACTTGGGAATTATTTCAATACGGAGTTGCTCTGGATGCGCGATAAGTTTCCGCAAATCATCAAAGATGTGCGCGGCCTCGGTTTGATGATCGGGCTTGAACTCCAGGATACGATCCCCAGCTTCAGCGACAGCGATAAGACGGTCGCGGCTCAATTTGTCAATCGCTTGCACGACGCTGGCGTTCTCTCCGTGCCCGCGGGCAAGCAGGTCATTCGTTTATTGCCACCGCTCAACCTCAAGGCTTCGGAAGCCGCTGAGGCGATGAGCATGATTGAGTTGGTTGTGGCCAGGACAGCTTCATGAAACATCTACTGAGTCTGGAAAAGCTTCCCCGCGCGGACATGGAATCCATCCTCGCCGCGAGCGTGAAGATGAAACGCGAACGCGGCGCTCACAAAGTCCAACCGCTGGCCGGTCAAACCTGGGCGCTCATTTTCACCAAATCATCGACGCGCACGCGCGTGTCATTCGAAGTCGGCATCCATGAACTTGGCGGCAACGTCATGTTCCTCTCGCCGGCCGACTCACAGCTTGGCCGTGGTGAACCGATTCAGGATACGGCACGGGTCATGGGCCGAATGATCCATGGCGCGGTCATTCGTACCTTCGCGCAGCGCGACATCGAAGTCTTTGCTGAGCATGCCAAAATTCCGACGATCAATGCCCTGACCGATGACGAGCATCCGTGCCAGATACTTGCCGACATTTTGACAATTCAAGAAAAGCTCGGGCCGATTCAGAACAAGGTCGTAACTTTTATTGGTGACGGCGCTTGCAACGTGCCGATCTCCTGGATGTTCGCTGCGGGTAAACTCGGTTTCGAACTGCGCATCGCCGCGCCGAAAGCATTCCAACCGTCCGCCGAATTGGTCAAACGTGCCGGCGGCAAAATTATTTGCACCGAAGATTTGAACGCCGCCGCTAAAGCCGCCGACGTTCTCTACACAGACGTTTGGGTTTCGATGGGCAAAGAAGCCGAAGCAGCTGATCGCATCAAGGTGCTCGGCAGATACCAGATCAATGGCGAATTGTTGAAGCACGCCAAACCTGGCGCGATGGTCATGCATTGTCTGCCCGCGTATCGCGGCAAAGAAATCGATGATTCGACCCTTGAAGCTCACGCCCAAACCATCTTTGACCAGGCGGAAAACCGACTGCACGTGCAGAAAGCAGTTCTTAACTGGGCAGTCAGCGCTTAGTGGCCTCACATTTCCGATGTGCGTTTTTCCCGCGCTCGTGCCAACATTGTAAGGTCGCGACGTGAAAGCTCTACTCCGCACATCTGAACTTGCCGACATCCACGACAAAGTGGCTGCCGGCCAACGCATCAATGAAGCCGATGCGCTGCGCCTGTTTGAGTCCAAAGATCTGAACGCGATCGGTGCGATGGCTGAAATCGTGCGCCAGCGGAAGAACGGCAACCGCGCCACCTACATCGTCAATTGTTACATCAACTATTCGAATTACTGCATCCTGAGTTGTCAGTTTTGCGCCTTCGCTCGTAAAAAACGCGATGCGGACGGTTTCCAATTCACGGTCGATGAAATCGTGCAGAAAGCGCGAAACGCGCTCAGCATCGGCATCACGGAGCTGCATATCGTCGGTGGGCTCCATCCATCACTGCCGTTCAGCTATTATACCGACATGTTGCGAGCTCTCAAAGCGCTTGATCCGCGGTTGCAGTTAAAATGTTTTACCGCGATCGAAATCTTGCACCTCGCCTGGCTGGCAAAAAAATCTGTGCGCGAGACATTGACGGAATTGAAGAGTGCCGGTCTTGAGTCGCTCACCGGTGGCGGCGCGGAAATTTTTGCAAAGAACGTCCGGTCGCAAATCGCAAAAGGAAAAGAGTCCGCCGAAGAATATCTCGACGTCCACCGCACGTGGCACCATCTCGGCGGTCGCAGCACCTGCACGATGCTTTTTGGGCACATCGAATCCGTTGCCGATCGTGTGGATCATCTCCGCCAACTTCGCGCATTGCAGGATGAGACACATGGTTTTACCGGCTTTGTTCCCTTGGCCTACCAGCCCGGCAATAACGATGTTCCCGTTGAGAATCCGCCATCTGGTTTTGATTGCTTACGCACGATTGCGATCAGCCGAATCTATTTGGATAACTTCGACCATATCACCGCTTACTGGATAGGAATGGGAATGAAACTGGCACAGGTCGCGTTGAGTTACGGCGCAGATGATTTGCACGGCACGATTATCGAAGAACACATCTTCCACATGGCTGGGTCATCAACGCCTCAACTGCAAACCGAAGCGCAAATGATCAAAGCAATTCGCGAAGCCGGCCGCACACCGGTGCAACGCAACACGTTTTACGAGCCACTGAAGACAGTTGGCGATGGTGAGGCCGAAGAGGCCTCGTCCAATAGGGCATCAAAAATCTTGGAAGCAAACCTCGCCACCGGCTGACATGAGCGATGAAATTCCAAAACTGCGCCTCGCTCCGGCTGAAAGCGCCGAAGACTTGAAGCGCCGTTACGAGCGCGAGACGCGTCTTGCTGAGCGTCAGCATGAGGACGAACTGTCCAGCGGCTTGAAAGGTTTTCGCGTCGGCTCCGTTCCTTACCTCAACGCCATCCCTCTGACTCGTGGAATTGAAGACGAAATCGTTTTCATTCCACCATCGCAACTCGCCGAAAAGCTGCGCTGTGATGAACTCGACGCCGCGCTGGTTAGTATCAGCGAAGTATTGATGCATGATAAATACGATATTCTCGACGGCGTGGCTGTGGCCTCGCTCGGTGAAGTCAAAAGCGTGTTTCTTGCCCATCGTCAGCCGCTCGAAGAAATCAAAGAAATTCACTGCGACACCGCCTCTCTGGCCGGTTTCAATTTGCTGAAAGTTTTATTAGCCGAACGCGGTCTGAAACCGACCTTGACGCCGCTCGCCAGCTACGCGGAAGCATCGACGAAAGAAAACGTCTTCCTTATTGGCGATCGCGCCATTGACTTCCTGTTCGGCAATTACGATCACCAGATTTTTGACTTGGGCGCCGCGTGGTATGAGTTGACGAAGCTCCCGTTCGTTTACGCCGTCTGGGCTCTGCGCCGCGGCGTAAAAAACGATGAACTCCGCCGCCAATTGCATTCAGCAAAAGTGTTCGGCATGGAGACTCTGGACAACATCATCAACACGCGTCCCGAATACACCCTCGATTTCCGCAAGGACTATCTCGGCTGGCACATTCATTACCATCTCGGGACCGATGAGCGTCGCGGCATCGCCAAATTCGTCGAACTCCTGCGCAAGCATGGTCTGGGACCGGTCCACGAGCCCAAGTTTGTTTCATGACGAAACTCGCCATCATCGTTGCTTTTCTTGCTTCCATGACAACCGCCATGTGTCAACTAAACGAGCGCGCAATTGACGAATTATTCCGTGATTTTTCCGGAGACCAGCCGGGCGCGAGCGTTATGGTGATTCGAGACGGCAAACCGATTTTTGCCAAGGCCTACGGGATGGCCAACGTCGAACAAAATGTTCGATGCACAACGAACTCCAATTTCCGTCTCGCATCTGTGACGAAGCAGTTCACCGCGATGGGCATCATGATTTTGGTCGAGCGCGGCAAGCTGTCGCTCGACGATAAGATCACAAAATTCTTTCCCGGCTTTCCAAAATACGGCGACCAGATCACCGTTCGCCATTTGCTGACGCACACGTCCGGCGTCTTCGATTACGATGACCACGTTCCACCGGGAACTACCGTTCAACTCAAAGACAAAGACGTCCTACAAACTGTCAGAGAGCACGATGGGGCCTATTTTCCGCCCGGAACCAAATTCCGTTACAGCAATTCCGGTTACGCGCTGCTCGCGTTGATCATCGAAAAAGTTTCCAGTCAGAGTTACGCGCAGTTTCAAAAGGCGAATATCTTTGATCCAGTTGGCATGAAGAATACGGTGGCATTTGAGGAAGGTATTTCCACCGTTCAAAACCGCGCGTTCGGCTATGCCCGGGAGAATTCGACTCTTGTTCCAAAAGATCAAAGCCTGACCAGCGCTGTGCTGGGCGATGGCGGCATTTATTCGTCAGTGGTCGATCTCTTCAAATGGGATCAGGCGCTTTATACCGAGAAACTGATCAGCTCAAAAATGCTCAAGGACGCTTACACCGTGCACTCAAAGGACTCAGACATGGCCGGCAGCGGTTACGGTTACGGTTGGTATGTGGCCGGCCCCGATCACGTCTGGCACTACGGCAGCACTTGTGGTTTCAATACGATGATCAATCGCTTCCCGCAAAAGAAAACCACCATCATCATTTTGACGAATCGTAACGACGCGAAGCTCGCGGAATTAACACCGAAACTTGTTGCTTTGGTGATGGCCCGGTAGGGCGAGGATTCTATTTCGGATCAAGCCTCATCAACTCAAACGTTGGCTCGCGATCCTTCCAAATCGTCACCAGCGTCCAGCCCTCCAATTTCGCATTGCGTGGGAAGCCGAAGGAAATCGCAGGCGCGCCGAGTAACAGTATGTCGTGATCATGGTTCACGAGTTCTTTGTGCAAATGGCCGCTGAGCACCGCTTTCACCCTGGCCGTCTCGCAAAGCTTTAGCAGGCGCAGGCGCTGTTCTGGTTCGACATTCCAATATCCGCCGCCTGCTTCGGTCGCGTTCGTCACGAAGAGCGGATAGTGCATGAACAAAATCTTCGGCGTGTCGTTGGTTTTCGCGAGCTCGAGTTCCAAAAACTTCCATTGATCGCGTTCGCGCGCAAAACCGCTGCCGAAAAGCGACGCGTCCACACCGATGACATGAATGCCGTGTTCGTCCCTGGCGAAGAATGACGGGCCCATCACACGTTCGTAATTTTTCACACTGTCGACGGTGACGGTTCCGTTTGTTTTGCCGGAATTTATTTTGTGTCCCACATCGTGATTGCCGGGAACGTAATAGACCGGTGCGTTGAGTTTTTTCGCGCGATTACGACACTCGCGCAATTGCTCTGGCTTTCCGCCGTTCGAGAGGTCGCCGGTGACGAGAACGAAATCAACTTTTGCCTTATTTACAGCCGCGATGGCCTTTTCGAAGTGCTGTTCGTAAACGCCGTCATGCTCATTTGTGCGTAACATCGTGTGCGTATCCGAAAGCAGCGATGCGCGCGACCGGAGTGTCCTTTGACAACACGCTGCACGCGACCGCCAGCACGAGCCAGAGCACGAGGAAACGTTTCATGTCGCAAGGTTTAACATTCACGCGGGGGTTTGTCAGAGAAAATGGTAAGCCGGGCTCCTGACTTTTCCCCTCAACAAATAGGACGGACTACTTATTTGCACGAGGCAGGTCGGTCGTACCTTATTAACGAGGAGGCATTTATGGCAGATGAAATCATTTATCCGGTGAATGGTAAACGCGTGTGGTGGGGCGCCATTTTTGCGGGCGGCATCGTCACTTTGCTGGTCAGCTTCATGTTGGGCTTGCTCGGAATTGCCATCGGTGCTGCAAATGTTGACTTCCGCAACGGGATTTCCACCAGCGGCGTTGGGCAAAGCGCGTTGATCTGGTGGCTTGTCATTACCTTTGTGGCCTACTTTTGCGGTGGTTGCGTCGCGGGCAGGTTGGCGAACGTATTCCGACGCGGTGACGCCATGCTGCACGGCATAGTCACTTGGGGCGTTGTTACGATCGCGGTCGTTGTCCTTGTTGGTTCGGCATTCGGTGGTGTTCTTTCGGGCATGACGAACTTCCTTGCGGGCGGTCTGCAAGGGCAGGGGAGCCAACGATTCAGCGCGCACACTCAGATGAACGAACCCGCCGGTGGCAATGTAAACGTTGCTAACGCGAATTCTTCGGCCGAAAATAAATCTGAAGCGACGCAGTCGACGTCATCGTCAGACCAGGACCGGCAACAACTGCGTGAAACCGCCGGGGCCGCCGCTCAAATGACCTCCGAAGCTGCCACTTGGACGCTGGTTGCGCTGGCCGTTGGCGGATTGGCTGCACTGTTCGGTGGCGCTTCTGGTTTGGGAAGAACGCGACTGAAAACCACCACCACGACGACAGCGCGAGCGTAGGCGCCGCAAAAGATGTTTCTAAAGTCGGAATTTTGTGCATCATTCTGGAGTGAAGGTTCTTCTCCGAACACTGCTGGTATTTTTCATCGTCCTATCTGCACACGCCGCAGCGAATACCCAATGGCGGTTAGTCCTTTCGACGGAGAGCGTTCAACCCGGCCAAACCGTCATGGCTGGGCTCGAGATGAAAATCCCGACGAAGTGGCATACTTACTGGCGCAACCCTGGCGATTCCGGAATTGCGACATCGATTAAATGGACTCTTCCGCCCGGTGTCAAAGCCGGCGAAATCCTATGGCCGGTTCCCAGAAAATTCACTGAAAGCCAGGGCGAAATCAGTCTGGTCACCTACATTTACGAAGACACGGCTGTTCTATTGATCCCGCTCGAAATTTCCAAAGACGTTCCGTCCGGTCGCTTGGACATTCAGGGTAAAGTCTCCTGGCAGGAATGTGAGCAACTCTGCGTTCAAGGCCACACCGATGTCACCGCTACGCTCAACATCGGAACTGAAACAAAGCCTTCCGCAGACGCAGCTTTGATCGATCAATGGCGTCAACGCCTGCCAATAGCCGAACCAAAACCGAACGCCAAAGCATATTGGGAATCCGCCACTGCGACGGCTGACGAAAGGACCGTCGTCATCGAGTGGCAGACGTCTGACCCGAAAGCGGATTTTTTTCCTTACAAACAATCCGGCTTCGACGTGGGCGGTCGGACCGAGGCTCAACCCGTTGGCAGGCGCGATGCGGAAAAGCTGCAAGCAATCAAGTTGCGAAAAGTGTTTTCGAAATCCGAAGGCGGCTGGCCAACCAGTTTGACTGGCGTTCTGGTCACTGGTGCAAATGAAGGATACGAAGTCACGTTGCCAATCAGCTCAGCTCCCGTCGCCGCGATTGCAAGAACCGGCGCCAATTCGGCCTCGCTGATAAAAATGCTCTTCTACGCGCTTCTCGGCGGCCTGATTCTAAATATCATGCCGTGCGTTCTCCCAGTGATCGCGTTGAAAGTTTTGGGCTTCGTCAACCAGGCGAAAGAAGAACCCCGGCTCGTTCGCAAGCTCGGAATTGTTTACGGAGTTGGTGTTCTCGTGTCGTTTTTCGTGCTCGCCCTCATCGCGATTGGCGTCCAAAAAGCCGGCGGCGTTCCGGATTGGGGGACCGCCTTCCGCAACCCGGTTTTCCGCGTTTTGATTACGATCCTGATCACGCTGGTCGCTCTTAACCTGTTTGGGTTATTCGAGGTCACCTTGAACGGAAGCACCCTCGGTGCAGCAGCGGAACTAACGGCCAAAGAGGGCTACCCCGGCGCATTCTTCAATGGTGTGCTGGCCACGATCCTCGCTACACCCTGCACGGCACCGTTCCTTGTCGGCGCGCTGGCCTTTGCATTTACGCAACCACCGCCGATTATCGTCTTAACCTTTCTCGTCGTTGGGATTGGTTTGGCGCTTCCGTTTGTCATTATTTGCCTCGACCCGCGCCTGCTCAAATTCCTGCCGAAACCCGGAGTCTGGATGCATCATTTCAAAGTCGCCATGGGTTTTCCGGTGCTTGCGACCGCCATGTGGCTCTTCTGGTTGACCGCCACGCGCATGGGCAGATCGGGCGTCCTGTGGTTCGGTCTCTTTCTCGTGATGCTTGCTTTCGCCGCGTGGGTCTGGGGCCAATTTGTCCAACGCACCTTCAAACGTCGCGGATTCGCCATCGGCGCGGCCCTGTTGGTGCTGGTTGTTGGCTACACCTACATTCTTGAAGGCAAACTCGCCTGGCGTTCCAATGGAATGATCAAAGAAGCGATTGTCTGGAAACCGTGGAGTTCCGAGGCTGTTGAAAAGGCGCGCCGCGACGGTCATCCCGTTCTCGTCGATTTCACAGCCGATTCATGCCTCAACTGCCAGTTCAACAAACTGACCAGCATCGAAGTCGCACCGACTGAAAAGAAGCTGAAAGAAATCGGTGCGGAGACTTTCGTGGCCGACTATACGGATCAAAGTCCTGTAATCGCCAAAGAACTTCAACGTTATGATCGGCCCGGTGTGCCTCTTGTCCTGGTTTTTCCCACGGACCTCAACAAACCAGCAATCGTGCTACCGCCACTGTTGACGAAATCCATCGTCCTACACGCGCTTGATGAAGCTGTGGGCACGGTCGCTCCGAATCAGAGCGCCTCTCGCTGATCCGCTGAACTAGAGCGACGCAAAAACTTTTTCGAGGAACAGCCGGTTCGCTTTTGCATTGGCTGTGACTTCGTCAAACGTTTTGCCTGCGGCGCATTCGACCATCACCGGTCCGTTGAAACCGGCTTTCTTCATTTCGCCAAACACCGCCGGGAAATCCACCTTGCCCTGGCCGAACTGCACGAACACGTCACCCTTCTGTTCGTCGCAATCTTTGGCGCAGAAGCCGGTGACGTATTGCACGATCGGCTTCAACTGCTCGACGGGATCTTTGCCCGTGTAATAAATGATGTTGCCCGCGTCGTACCAAATTTTGAAATTCGGCCGGTTCACCGCTTTGATACAGCGCAAGATTTCCTCAGACGCCCCACTCCCGCCGCCGTGTGGCTTCATCACCAGCTTAATTTTCTTTTCCGCGCAATAATCCGCCGTGTCCGCCATCACCTTGTAATAAGTGTCGTAATGCTCCGGTTTATCCACGCCGAAAGTCAGCAGCCATTCCGTGCCGAGCGTATGCGCATTATCCACCTGTTTGCGGACGTCTTTTATCTGCGCGTCCAGCGGCAGCGAATCCTTCTGTCGTAGCGCACACATATTTGCGTGCAGATGGTGCGACGCGGTTTTCTTCTTCAACGCCGCCAGATATTCCGGCGTCGCACTGGAGCCGTTGAACGGATCTTCCGGCATGCTCGTCAGATACCCAAAAAATTTGTAACCCGCCTTCTCGGCACCGGTGAGCGCGACGTCGATGCCCCAATTCGCTTTCTGCGGCACCGTAATCGGCTGCGTCTTTGTGCCGAACTGTTGCATCCACGGCCGGTTGAAAACGCCGATCGGCCAATTCACACCCGGTTTGGCTTGCGCCGAAACTGCTGCGCCGGCGACGGCAAGGGCTGTGGTTTGGACAAAGTGACGTCGGGACATGCGATGCGTGTTCATATATCTGAGGCCGCAATTTACGGCTCCCGATTTACCAATGACCAGTCTTTTCTGCCAACGGATGCCGCGATCGGGAAAATTCGGAGTGGGCGAGTCAATCCAACAGCCAATTGCAAATGGGCCGTCTTTTGCTACTGTGCTCGCCTCATGCGGACGATTGGCAAACTAATTATCCTTTCGGCAGTGTTGGGCGTGATCGCCTGCCGCACTGGTGCGCAAACAAACACCTTCCCTTCCGACCCGCTCCTCGACCTGCTGATTAAGAAAGGTTACGTCAGCGAAGACGAAGCCAAAAAAGTCCGGGCCGAAGCCGGCGCGGCGCAAACCAACAACACTGATCTCGCGCGCACGAAATGGACGATTGGCAATGGCTTCAAGAAAGGTGAGTTTTTTGGCGACGTTCGTTTGCGCTTCGAAGATCGCACGGTCCATGCTCCGAACGGTTCCCGCTTCGAACTCGACCGTTTGCGTTACGCCGCGCGCATAGGCCTGCGCGCCGATCTTGTGGGTGATTTTTATTTCGGCCTGCGTCTGGAAACCGCCTCCAACCCGCGTTCGACATGGGTAAACTTCGCCACTTCCACCAGCGGCGCGCCTTACTCCGGGCCCTTCGGAAAATCGTCAGCCGGCATTAACGTTGGACAGATCTATATTGGCTACAAACCCAAACCGTGGGTCGACATCACATTGGGAAAGATGCCCAACCCGCTCTACACCACGGCGATGCTTTGGGATTCTGATCTCAATCCCGAAGGCGCATCAGAACGGTTTAATTTCAAACTCGGTGACGCCGAATTGTTCGCCAATTTCGGCCAATTTTATTATCAGGACGTAAACCCGACGCGAAGCGCCGCCTTTCTCGTACCTACACTTCCAGACGGTTCCGACGCGCCCTCTCCCTGGATGTTCGCATGGCAATTAGGCGCCAACTACCACATCAATCAGGACATCTCCGCCAAAGCCGCCGCCACGCTCTACAACTACACCAGCCACGGTGCCCTGGCGCTCGCGGGCAGTTCCACCCTCAATCCGGGCTTTAACGGACCTTTTGTCGGTGAAGGCGCGACTAATTTCAACGGCAGCAGTGGATTCCCGAGTGGCCCGAACAACGGCTTCGTGTTCAATCAAACAGGCATCAACGACCTGCTCGTCCTCGACTTCCCGTTCGAACTCAACTTCAAACTTTGTGACTATCGCGCCCGCTTCTTCGGCGACTTCGCAATGAATTTAGACGGCGCCGATCGCGCCCGCGCTGCTGTGCAGGGCGCAGCCAACAACACGTCCATGAAACTGACGTTGCCGCTACAGAAAAACGACAACAAAGCCTATCAACTCGGCATCGCACTTTCCAATGGTGACAACATCAATACCGTCAACGGCTCCAACAATCATCGTGGCGGTTGGGAAACCCGTTTGTATTGGCAGCACGTCGAACAATACGCCCTTGATCCCAACCTCATAGACTCCGATTTCTTTGAAGGCCGTGAGAACCTTGAAGGCATCTACGTCGCCGCCGCCTATTCTGTCACCGACAACATCATCGGCACCCTCCGCTTCGGCCACGCTTGGCGCATCAACTCCCTCCTCGGCACCGGCGGCTCCAACCAGGACATCCCTTTTGTAAACCCCATTCAGGACTACCAAATCATCCAGGCCGACTTCACCTGCCGGTTCTAATGGGTAGGGGGTAGGGCGAAGCTCCGGCTGAGCCTTTCAGCAGTGCAGCCTTCACATCTTGACAAGTAGTGCCTTTATGTCACGCTCCATCGCCTGCCGGGCTCGGCTCGTCGGTGTTCCGAAGCCTTTGGTTTCGCTCCGCGTTCTTTGACATAAATGTAACTACAGTAGCAGGTTCCGTTTACGAATTTGCCGTGGAAAGTAGCTACAAGTTGCGACTTGTAGTTGATTGTAGCAACTAGTAGCAACATCCCCGCAAGAAAAGCGCCTTGCCTTGGTGCAGCTGTGGTAAGTTCTTAACCTTGAGCGGTTTTCGGTGCAAAACGCCCCCATCGCAACGCCAACGTTGGTAGCACGAGCAGGTTCAACACCGTCGAGGTCAGTAGCCCGCCAAGAATCACAATCGACATCGGTCCTTCGATTTCGCGTCCGGCCTCTCCTGTCCCGATGGCCAGTGGCAAAAGACCTAACGCCGTTACCAGAGCAGTCATCAAAATCGGCACAAGCCGCTCCGTGGCTCCACGCAACGCTGCTTCAGGCCCCCACGGAATGCCTTCCTGGGTGACGAGATGTTCGAAGTGCGAAATCATCATGATCGAGTTGCGCATCGTAATGCCGAAGAGCGTCACAAGTCCGACCATCGAGCCGAGTGAAAGATCACCCTTGCCTGTGTCGCTCAGCACGCCAGTAATAAAGGCCGCGAGGATGCCGCCAACCAACGCAAATGGAACGTTCGCCAAAACCAGCAGCAGGTTGCGCCAATTGCCGAAAATAATCGCGAGCAGAAGAACGATTGCGACACCCGCAATAAGCGAGTGAATGAGTAACTCACGTTGGGCCGCCGCCTGTTGTTGGGCTGCGCCGGAGTAGACGATATACGCAACCTTGGGTAATTGAACCTGGGCCGCAACCTTTTGCTTCGCTTCGGCCACAAACGTCGAAACATCACGGCCGCGCACGTTGCACGTTACCGTCTGCCGTCGCCGTGCGCCCTCGTGCAAAATATTGTAACGGCCTGACGTCGTGTAAATTGCTGCCAGCTCACGCAAAGGCATGCGCAAACCGGAATCATTCTGCACCATAAACGATTCGATGCTGTGCCTGTTTTGCCGATCCACGGAATCGAGAATCACTGCCACATCCGTGACGCGGTTCCCTTGATAAACCTGTCCGACGATGTTTCCCTGAAACGCGAGTTCGATTGCGTCCAGCACTTCAAGGGGGCGATAGCCGAATCGGGTTAACCGCTCTGGTTTCAAATCGATGGCAATGCGTGGAGCGCCCGGCGGTGATTGCACCTGGACATCAGTCGAGCCGTTTACGCCCTGCAGCAACGCGGCAATTTCCCGCGCTTTCTGATCGGCAACATCGAGGTCCTCGCAAAAAATGTTGAGCACCACGCCGGCCGTTTCGCCGCTGACGCTTTCACCAATGCGATCGCCGAGGAAGGTCATGACGCTGGACTGCGCGCCGGGAAATTTTTCAACAATCTCACGTATCTCCTTTTCAGCGACCTCTTCGTCTTCACCGCTGACACCCCGTTTCAGCTCGACGTGAAATTCGCAGCGTTGCGGCCCCCAGGTATCCTCGCCCATCTCAGCGCGGCCAACCTGTTGCTCGACTGATTGAATTTTGGAGTTGGCGAGAAGCTCTTTGGAAACCTCCGCGCCGACCCGCAGCATTTCCGGAAGCGACGTGCCCGGCACCATTGAAAACTGAATGACGAAATGTCCTTCGCGAAATTCCGGAAGAAACGCGCCACCGAAAAAGGGCAGGGTGGCACATGCTCCGAGCACAAGAAGAATTGCCAGAGTAATGATCAGTTTCGGCCAGCGCGCGGCGGCGCTGAGCAGCGTGCGTTGTCGGGTTTTGAGCCAACCGATGTATCGCGGTTCCGCGTGCGGTTTGATCCGCGAAAAAACCAGGTAACACAACGCCGGCGTCACGGTCAGTGCGACGGCCAGCGAGGCCAGCGTCGCGAGGATGAACGCCACCGCGAGCGGCGCGAAGAAACGTCCTTGCAGGCCGCTCATCGTCAGCACCGGCAAAAATACGAGCGCCACGATAAACGTCGCGTAAACAATAGCGGAACGGACTTCAATCGATGCCTCCAGGACGACCGCGAAAACTGAACGCGGTTGCGGCAAGGTGATGTTGTGGCGCAATCGTCGAAGAATGTTTTCGACGTCAATAATCGCGTCGTCGACCACAACCCCGATCGCGACCGCAAAGCCGCCCAGCGTCATCGTGTTAATGGTCGCGCCAAAATGATCGAGGATGATGACAGCCGTGAGCAGTGACAATGGAATCGCCATGAACGAAATCAGGGCGCTGCGAAAATCGAGCAGAAACAAAAACAAAATCACGGCAACGAGCCCGCCGCCGAGCAGCAGCGAGAACTGCACGTTGCGCAACCCCGTTTCAATGAAATTGGCGGGCCGATGGAGTCGTGGCACATACTGAATGTCTTCCTTTTCAAAGAGCGGCTTCATCTCATCGAGGGCGGCCTCTAGACCCTGCGTCACTTCCAAGGTGTTCGCGCCATACTGGCCGGAGACGGTGATCAATACTCCGGGTTGCCCCATGATGAGAGAATCGCCAAACTTTGGCTCGAGTCCATCGACCACGTTCGCGACATCTTTGAGCCGGACTGTCTTGCCATCGGAATGTGCGACGGCGATTTCACCAAGAGCGGCTGCGTTGAGGCTTTGTCCTTCTGTTTGCAATACAATGCGCTGATTGGCGTTCTCGATGAACCCGGCGCCGCGCACGCCGGTTGCATTACGCGCGGCGTTAAGAACGTCTTGAACTGAAATGTTGAACGCGATGAGCCGGTCTGGACGAATCTGGATTTGCAGTTGGGTTGAGTCACCGCCAAACACGGAGACCTTCGCAACACCAGGAACCGCGAGGAGACGAGGACGCACCGTCCATTCGCCGAACGTGTGCAAATCGACTGGCGAGATATTCGTCGAGATCAGCCCGAACTTGAGGATGTCCATCGTTGAGGATGTGAGCGGCTCCATCTTCGGCGACTTCACGCCGGGGGGAAGTTCGCCTGCGAGGGTCGTCAGTTTTTCCGCAAGCATTTGGCGCGCGCGGAAAATATCAGTGCCTTCTTTGAAGACCGCGGTGACAACCGACAATCCCTGGATTGATTCCGATCGGATGTTTTCAAGATCACTCACTCCGCTGAGGGCGCTTTCGACAGGTCGCGTGACAATCGCTTCAACCTGTTCAGGCGCGAGCCCCGGCGATTCGGTTTGGACGACAACCTGTGGAGTGACGAATTCAGGGAAAACGTCCAGCTTAGCATTCAGCGACACATAAATGCCGTAGCCAATGAGCACGCACGCAAGCGTCAGGACGACGGCGCGAAAACGTAGAGCGTGTTGGACAATCCAGTTGAGCATTAGTCGATGCTGATTTGTGCTTTTTGCTCTTCCGACAACAACTCCTGCGCGCCCTGGACAACGACGCGGTCGCCGGCTTTCACTGCATTGGTGGATGATTGGAACCATCCGCCTTGCGCCGGAATTTGGAGCGAGACTTCAGTGCGGGTGAGAGTGTTCGTGCTCGTGGCAACGTAGGTCCACACTTTGCCGATGAACTGCACGACGGCCGATTCCGGCACTGTGACGCCTTGCTGAGCCGCGCTGGTCGTTTGCAACAGAGCTCTGATCGATGCGCCCGGACGCACTTGCGTCGAATCGCATTCGAGGATGAACCCTTCGCCCTGCGTTTTCGGATCCACCTTCGTTGCTCGGGAAATCACTTTCGCAGTCTGCCATTGTTCAGAACTCAACGTGGTGATGCGAGCTGCCGTTGGTTCATCTGAAATCGCTTCGCCGGCAGGCAAGTCCATGCGAGCAATGGCCGTTTTGTTCGCGAGAAGATTGTTGATCAAGGTTTGTAAATTGGTGGCGGAAAGTTTTGAAATATTCTGCCCCCACTCGAGTGCGATTTGTTGCTGGAGCGATTGCAGTTTAATCTCGTTGGCGCGAACGTCGGCTTCGGTGGATTCCAAAGTTTTGCGCGCGACATTTTCACCTTGATCAAAGAGCGATTTTGCACGGGCGGCAGCCTTTTTGGATGTTTCAAGCGACACCAACGTCGTGGCCATTTCGTTTTGAGAAGTAATCAGAGACGTCGGGTCGAGCACCATGCCGTATGCGGCTAGTTCCGGCGTGTGCTGCGTCGACTTAAGTTCTTCGAGCTTCAAACCGATTCGCTTCTGCGCTTCGTCAGTTACCGTCACAATGACGTCGCCCTTTTCCGAGCGTTTGATTTCAATCGGTTTGGCTTCAGTCGTCGCTGCCTCAGCCGGTTTTTCCGCGGGTTTGGAGCAGCCGAAAGCTAACGCCAGGCATAGAAGCAGCAGTCCCACGTGCTGTTTTAAAATTTTCATCGTTTGTCTTTCTCAGTCGCGAGATCGGGTGAGGCGAGCAAGCGAACATTCGTTGGCTCCGAAATTGGCTTTTGCACGGCATTTTCCAAGGCTCCGAGAGCTTGTTGCACAACGCGGAGCGATTCCAGTTGTCCGCGACGCGCTTCCAGTCGTTGTAACTGCGCGATCCAAACTGCTGATTGATCGGCTTCACCGGCTTGAACAGTCGCTTCGGCCGATTTGAAATTGTGAGTCTGTGCCGCGATCAAAGTGCTATCATTGGTCCACTGCATATACGCGCGGCGATACGCGGCCAGCCCGCGTTCCGTATCCTGAATGGCTGCGGACTGAACTGCCAAAAACCGAACCTCCGCTTCCTTTCGCTTCGCTTCAGCCTCGGTGATCGGTCCCGCGATTGCGGCTCAAGATCGGAAGAGTTGCCGACGCACCGATGCCAAACTTGTGTTCGCCCTGATCAAATTCGTAACCGGGGCTGATGTGAACGTCCGGATATTGTTTCGCAATTTCCAATTGAAGCGCCGCCTCGCTCGCCGCATATTCCGCCAGCGAGCGACGGACGTCGAGCCGGTTTAGAACGCCCGCAGTCTGCACAGCCGCTTTCGAGACATGTTCCGGTTTCGGCGGTTCGTCGTAGCGCCAATGGACGCGCATCTTTTCGAAAACCGACATGGGAATACCCAACGATGCAGCCACTTGGTATCGCGCCTCCGCCAAACGTGTCTCGGCTTTGGTTTGTGCAATTGATGAGCTGATAAACTCCGTGCGTACCACGTTCACCTCGATGTGCGAGGCTTCACCAGCTTGGGCGTAACGTTCCAAGCGAGCCAGAAGGTTTGAACGCAAATTCATTTCCGTCCGCAAATACTGCGCATCAAGGTCCGCCGCGTAATACTCAACCAGGTTCGACCGCAAATCGCCGCGAACTTTCCATGCCGCTTCACCCAACGCCAGTTGCGACGCGAGCGTCAATTGCTTGGCCTGTTCGCGCCGGTGCTTCCGCTTCCCTGCCGTCTCAATCGGGATATCCCAACTGAATCCAAAAAGCCACGGGGAGGTGCCGGTATCCGAATTGACGGCATATTGGGGCGCGAAACTGACGCTTGGGTTGGGCCGTTCTCCCGCGGAAATTTCCCCAGCCGCAGATTCCGCCACTTTCGCACGCGCCAACTGCAGGTCGGGATGAAAGTAGAACGCAACGAGCGTCAGGGCTTCCAGGTCGAATTCTTGAGGCGGCCAGTTTGCGGCTAGATTGGTCGAGTTTTTCGCGATGAACTCACGCAGCCCGACGTCGTCAATTGCTCTCGATCGAAATGCCGCCTCCGTTCGCGCTGGCGAAATCGGGGCAGGCTTGTAGCTGACGCACCCCGCGAGAATCCCCAAAAAAATGACAAACAAACAACGCTTCACAGTCGGTGTTAGTCAACGCAAACGGGCACCGCAAATCAAGGAGCGCTGCATGACACTTTCTTCATGGAATGCCGAAAAAGTGCCGTAAAGATGATGGTTTCTGTTTATTTCCAAACCGAGATGTGATTGAATAACAATCCGGCACACGCCGTCTGAAAAGAGCCCAATATGTTCATTAGCAGTTTCTCGAAATCCGTTCGTCCGTTGTTTTCCAAACTTTCAGCTTTCGGTGCCGCTTCGGTTATCGTCCTGTCACTTGCCGCAAATTCCCATGCGCAATTGAGTAAAGGGTTTCAAATCCTTCTCACCCGCGGATTACAGACGCAAGGCCTCTCGCAATGGAACGATTTTTGGACCTACTCGACCTACACCAATGCCAATTACACCTCCGTTAACTGGGGTGCGCAATCGCGCCCCGAATGGATGGCGCCGGGAATGGTGTGGTCGCGCTGGGCCAACGACGAGACGCAAATGCCACCGCAGGACTTCGGCAATGGCGACGAAGCTCTCGTCATGACCAACCTTGTCGCTTTGCAATTGGCAGACGAATGGAACCTGAACGACGACAATACTCGCACCCGCCTCGTCAATTGGTTCAACAGCGTTAGTACAAATTTTCCGAACACAATTCTCTACCACAATAACTATGGCGGCCAGGTGCTGGATCAATACTTAGGCGATTTCATCAGCCGCGCCCATCCCGACATGTTGTCGTGGGACACTTATCCCTTTCACGCCGATGGCAGCGGCAATCCTATTACTGGTCGGCCGTACAACTGGTATGGCGACCTCTGGCGCTATCGCCAATTTGGATTGGGCTATCAAATCCCGACGATGATTTATCGTCAATGCTATCACTCCACCGCCGAAGGCGTCCGCGACCCGTCACCTTCCGAGTTGCGCCTGCTCACCTCGATGGCCCTAGCCTACAACTACAAAATGATTTGCGACTTCGAATACAACGCCGGAGCCACCTCGCTCTTCACCATCGACCAGACCGGCTACAACGGCGACACCGGCGCGCCCAAGCCTCTCTACACCGAAATGATCGACGTAAACAAACGGGCGTCCAACCTTGGCAAAGCCCTCATCCGTTTAACGCCCGTTTACGACCTACACAACTCCAACGCCGTTCCGCCGCCTCCCGGTCCCACCAGTACCGATCCCAATTTCCCTACGGGAACAACGACCGGCATCATGTTTTTGCAAGGTCGCTACCTGAGCAATGGAACAACGAACTTGAACTCGATCCCGGTCGGTTTATATCCCGACCCGCAATCCTCTCCCAATCCGACCAACCAAAACAATCTGATCTATAGCTGGTGGGAATCGGGCGTAAATGATCGATATTTGAACGGCTGGTCAGTGACAAACAAGGGCGCCGTGAAAAACAACGGTCTCATCGGTGATGTCATTATCTCCTGGTTCCATCCTATCGACGACGGTTACAGCCCATCAAAAAACACGAACGAAATCTATATGATGGTGGTAAACGGCCTTTCCGATGCCATCGGAACTGCTGCCGACTGCATGCAGGAAATCAAATTCAACTTCCTCGTCGGCACCAACGTGACCGCGGTCGAAATGCTTGATCCGGAAACCGGGGTAGTTACGACCAACACCATGCCGGTGATTGCCGGCAGTGGTTCCAGCACCAAGCGACAACTCGTCATGGACATCAACGGCGGTGATGCGGTGCTGTTCAAGTTTTCTGATGGCGTACCGTTTGTGACTTTACCCGTCGCTGGCAAACTGACTGCAACCGCTGTTAGCGGTCAGCCAACGTTCACGTTGCGCGGTCCCTATGCCGCAAATTACCGCATTGAATATTCAACAAGTTTAACCGCTGGAAGTTGGAACACTTTGAAGATTTTGCAGGTGTCCGCTGTGACTGGAAATGTGACCTTTACCGACCCGGCTGGAAGCACCGCGCGATTTTACCGCGCGATCGCACTTCCCTGACCGGCTTACCACGTTTTTGGAACGATCCGATTAGAATTTGGCAGGCGAAAGAACGTAACCGGCTCTTTCAGGTAAATACCGACATAACCGCGCATCTTCATTTCTTCGGCTGAGCCCATCGGGCAATCGTGCGGTTCGCCGACGTAATATTTGTCCCGCAACGTTTTTTTATCCGGGCCAACCAAATCAAGGCAGCTTGCCGCGCGGTTTCCGACGAAGGTGGATGCATTGCACTTGGTTTCCTGTAATGTATTCATAAAGCAAAGGTTTTCCAAACTGTGCGACGAGGCTACTTGACTGCACTTTCTCTGCCAATCAGGTGTGCGTCTGCTTTATCTCTAAGGGTTTGGTATGGACATAGTGTCCGCATTCGTGAACAAGGTGTGGATAAGATAAAACACTGAGTCCTTGACAAGGTATTCGTCGCGCTGCAGTAGGCGGCCCCGTATAATACCGCGGGTGGATCAACCAACAATGTTCCGCGCTTTAAAGAAAGGAGTGCGCCATTTTTGACGCACTCCATTTCACGTTACTTCGTCGAATCGGCCGATTGCATCGGCGGCATGTGCAGCATCAGACTCGGGCTGCTGCCAGCTGTTCCCATAAAGTAAGTGGGATACTTACCATCCCACTTCTCGATTCGCGCCTTCTCAACTTCCAGCGCCTTCAACTGATACAGCACCGGACTCTGTTGCACCTCCATCAACGCCTGGTTGATCTTGCGGATCGACTCAGCCTCGCCGGATGCAGCGGTTTTGCGGGCGTCAGCCAGGCCCATCGCCTCTCGGCGCGCCTTTTCCGCCACGGCGTTCGCTTCAAGTTCGATGCGTTCGTTTTCTTTCTTTTGCGCCTCGAATTTGGCTTGCGCGACGACTTTCAACTGTTGCGCGATGAACGTCTGGTCAATCGAGCGTTGTATCTCAGGATTCTCATACGTCATTCCGCCAAACATGCCGACGGTCGTGATTGCTACGCCACGTTTAGAAAAGAAGTTTGTCACGTCGTTCTTCACGGCATCGGCAATCTCCTGCTTCTTCGTGCGCAAAATATCCAACGGATATTGCGCCGCGACTTCGGCCGCAGCCTGCTGGATGCGTGCGCGCACTTCGCTGTCCATCACGGTCGCAAGCGAGCCGCTCGGATACCAGTAAAGGAACTTCGCCGCGTCGTCCTCCGAAATGAAGGCGGTGCAAGTAAAGCCCATGCTGAACCCGACACTGTCGCCGCTCTCAATCCAGATCGCGCGATCAGTGCGGCGTGCCTGGCCGCCAACCTGTGGCGATTGCTCCGTGGTCCATTCGCGCGTCACCGGCGAACGGTTCACCTTGATCAATCGGACACTAGAGATCCATTTGCCTGTCATCTCCATGCGCCCTTCCTGCGACCAGCGATGCAGAATCTGCACGCGCTTGGTCGCGACCTTACGCTGTTTCAAGTAGTCTTCTGACTGGAACTTCGCTTGTTGACCGCTATCGCCTTCTAACGGAATTACAAATCCCGTTTCAGACGTGTCGATCTCGACGTATTCCGGTCGATCGAACGGCTTGCAGCCGCTGATAGTCAACGCGAGCAGGGCGCCTGCGAATAGCACGGTCGTTCTAGTGCTCGCGCTACGCCATTTCAGAAACGCCCTGCGGGCGTAATCCGAAAAGCACAGCAACGTGGCTAGAACGATTACGAGTGCGATCGCATCCTGCAATGCCTGTGTCGCAGCATGAAACGCGCGCACTTCGCTCGCGACTTCATTAGATGCGGTGAATTGCTTCACGGCCAATGCGCTGGCGATTTGCGGTTGTTTCACCGCAAGCCACCATGCGTCGAGCGTTCCGATCGCGCTGACCACGACGATCAACAATCCCACGCGCCACCAGAATCTTTCCCGCAGGAAAAGCATTCCGACAGCAATAGGAACCAACACGGCCAACGCGATGAGCGCGACGGACCACGTTTGAACGAACATGTGCGCACCTGGCACCAGCGTGCCAATCATAGTACACTTCATAACCAACTCCGATGTCGTGCCCGCCTTATGCTTTATTTGCGACGGCGCGAGCCGCCACGACACAAAGCCGCAACGAGTTCTGCAACAGGGTGATCATGTGGTGCCCCGACCTGGGGTCCTAGAGGATCGCCCTTCCAATTGCCGACGAGGTTAGCTGACGGGCTCGGTCCTGGAAGTGACCTTGATTCCGGTTACCCGGAATCGTTCGCCCCGTCCCTTTTTCAAAGGGAATTTGGTTCCCCCGCATCGGCCCACAGGAAGGCAGGCCGATTTAGGCTGCAATTACTTCAGCACCCGTTCATTCGCATTTATTTCGCCGTGTGTCAATTGCAGTTGGGCCTCGCAATCTGTAAGTGACTCACGCTGTGGCAAATTTAATTGTGACCTCTGTTTGTTGTGCAAGATGCTCACCAATGGCTTTGGCATACGTCTTGACGGTGCGCCACGAAACTGACACTCCTTTCATTGTGAAAAAAATTTCTGCCGCGCTGATTCTCTCGTCTGCAATGGCGTTGCAATTGCACGCTGAAAAAATCCACACGTTCGAAAAAATCCAACTCAGCGACGAGTTCTGGAGTGAAGGCGCGAACTTCGGCGACTTTAATCACGACGGGAAAATGGACATCGTCTCCGGCCCGTTCTGGTATGAAGGCCCCGATTTCAAAGTGCGCCACGAATTCGCGCCTTCCACCGAGACATTCGAAGTCACGCAGCCGGACGGAACAAAAAAAGCCTATCACGGTTTCGAAGGTGGGCTCGGCACCAAAAACAGCTACAGCCACAATTTCTTCGCATACACTTACGATATTAATCACGACGGCTGGACTGACATCGTGATCCTCGGTTTTCCCGGTGAAGAATCGTGGTGGTTTGAAAACCCAAAAGGCAAACCGGGCCATTGGCTCAAGCACACCATCATCAAAGTCACCGACAACGAATCGCCGATGTTTGGCGACCTGACGGGCGATGGCAAACCCGAGCTCATCTGTTCGTCCGAAGGTTACATGGGCTATGCCTCGCCGAATGATTGGAAAAATCCGACCAATCTTTGGACATTCCATCGCATCTCAGAAAACAAAAATTATCACAAATTCACGCACGGTCTTGGCATCGGTGACGTCAACGGCGACGGTCGTATGGACGTTCTGGAAAAGAACGGTTGGTACGAGCAGCCAAAATCACTCAAAGGCGACCCTATTTGGAAATTCCATTCCTTCGAGTTTTCCCACAACGGCAGCGCGCAAATGTTCGCTTACGACGTCAACGGCGACGGCCTGCCGGACGTGATTACCAGTATGTGGGCACACGGTTACGGGCTCGCCTGGTATGAGCAATTGCGCGAGCGCGATTCGAATGGCGAAATCCAATTTAAGAAACATCTGATCCTTAACGAGGACGCCACGCCAAATAAATACGGGGTCGCCTTCTCACAACTTCACGGCGTCGCCATGGCCGATATGAACGGCGACGGCTTGCTCGACATCGTCACTGGCAAACGTTTCTGGGCACACGGCCATAAAGGTCCCGATCCCGATTCCGATGGCACGCCTGTCCTCTATTGGTTCGAGCTCGTTCGCAACAAAGACAAATCCGTCGACTGGGTTCCGCATCAGATCGACAACAACTCTGGCGTCGGCACCCAAGTGGTCGTCGGTAAGGTCAACAAAGACAAACTGCCGGACATCGTCGTTGGTAATAAAAAGGGAACGTTCGTTTTCCTGCACCAAGTTGAGAAGTCGAAGTAGCAGGTAGGGCGCTCCGCGAGCGCCGTCCAACCCCTCAAATCGTCTGGAATTCGGCTCGCGCGGAGCGCGAGCCCTACCAAAAGAAAAACGCTCCACTGCCTAAGCAATGGAGCGTTCGGTTTCCGGACTTGAGTCCGAAATTAATTATTGGCTGGCGTCTTTTTTCTTGGACCACCGAGACCGGCCTTTTTCATCTTTTCTTTGTCTTCGGCGCTGATCTTGGATTTTTCTTCCTTATCGAGCTTGCCGTCTTTGTTGGTGTCATATTTTTCCAACATTTCCTTCTGCACGGCCTTTTGTTCGTCGGTCATTTTGTGGTGCTTCTTAGTGGTGCTGTCATCAGCAGCGTGCACGCAGATAGCGGTGGCACAAATAACGCCAGCGATAGTAGCTAGGATTTTTTTCATAGTATTAATGTAGTATTTAGTCTCCGGTGTCCGGATATTTAGGCTAGACGAGGCTATCCGTCAGCAGGTTACAGGTCTTCCTAGGCGGTATGGGCCGAGGCAATGTGCTTATCCAATAGAAGCTCTTTTGGCTGCTCAATTAGCTCAACCTCATAGCCTTCCGGCGCATCGATAAAGGCAAATCCACCCCCTCCAGGGCGCATTGTGGGCCCGTCAGAATACTTTAAACCGAACTTCGCCAGATGTTTGCCGAACTCAGCCAGGCTATCCACTTCAAAGGCCAGGTGGGTCAAATCGGTCTGCACCTGCACCGGCCCGCTGTTCGGGAATGAACAAATTTCAATCAACTCCTCGCTCTCGACCGCCTTGAGGAACACCAGTTCTGAACCGCGCGGCGATTTATGCCGGCGCTTTTCTTCCAGCCCTAGCACTTCTTTGTAGAACTTGATCGTGCGTTCGAGATCGTTGACGCGATATCGGGTATGCAACAGTTTCCTGGCTATCATGCGGTGAAAACGTATCCGACGGGCCCTTAAAGGCAACAGACAAGAAAATACGCATTTGTTTGTCAGGCGCAACCCTCTTGCCCCCAAGGCTCCTTTGAGATACAAAAAATGCCGTGCGAAAAATAGTTCCTGGGCCGCTTCTGCTGTTAATCCTGCTGCTCGCACCATTGGTTGTTCACGCCCAAATCGATCCTGACAAAAGGACGCTCTTTCAATTGGGATACAATCAGCCGCTCGTGGGCAAAGGCCCCTTGGCTGCTTACGCGTTTTATTACCGCAACCAGCCGGATTTTCTGTCCCATTCAAATCTGACTCTCCGCCTCGCGGTCGCGCCGGTTTACCTCGATGCCGAATTGGGCATTCGCGGTGCGCTGGGCGAGAACACTGACGTCGGTCTCGGCGTCGCTGGCGGCGGTTTTGCCGACAGTTATTACGAGATCAATGGAGGCCAATATCTCAAAGGCCAATCATTTATTGGCGATGGGGGGCTAGTCTCGGCGTCGGTTTATCATCTGTTCGACCCCGGACAGAAAATCCCCTTAAGCGGCGTTCTCCACGTGATTCCACATTACAGTGTTTACGAGCCCGATAGCGATACCGCCCCCAATTTCGTCTTGCCGCAAAACCATCTCACCATCAGCACCCGGGCTGGACTGCGCCTCGGAGGTCGCGAGCCCGTGATGATCCCCGACGTCGCTTTGGAACTTTCGGTTTGGTACGAGAATCAATATCGCACCGGCAGCGGCCTCTACGGATTCAACGGCGACCGTGAATTGAAAGAACTCTCGCACCTGTTTTGGGCGCGCGCCCTATTCATTTACACAACCGAAGCGCATCACAATTTCAGTGTCAGCGTGAGCGCCGGCGGCAGCATGGAGGTGGACCGGTTCAGCGCGTATCGCCTCGGGGGTGATTTGCCGCTCAGTTCAGAGTTCCCGCTGATTATTCCGGGCTATTACTATCAGGAGTTAAGTGCGCGAAAATTTGTCTGTTTCACCGGAGAATATTCACTGCCATTGGATCACGATCAGCGCTGGAGTTTGAAGGCGCTGGGTAGCGCGGCGGGGGTTGATTTTATTCCCGGTGAAGAACAGACGAGGCATTTCAATTCAGGATTGGGCGCCGGCATCGGTTATCGGTCCAAATCCGGTTTCTGGCAGGTCATCGGCAGCTACGGCTACGGCTTCGAAGCTTTGCGCAACAATGGACCAGGGGGCCAAAGTATTGGGTTCCTCTGCCAGATTGACTTCGAGGCTCGCCACCGCGCGCATGCGTCCGCTCCGTTGCTCGATCCTACAAGCCCGCAGAACTCCCGTGGCCTCTTCCGCTTTTTGCAAAACGTGTTTTAGCAGGTGGGGCGTGTCGCTCCGCGAGCGCCGTTCTTATTCAACACCAAAGCCCGCCATCAACCTCATCAATGCCGGTTGCGAAAATTCTTCCCGCGCCAGTGTTCCAGCCATTTTCCCCTGGCGCATTACCAAAATCCGCCGGCTCAAATTCATCACCTCCGGCAACTCGGAGGAAATCACCACAATACCCAACCCATTTTGCGCCAGTTCATCCAACAGCTGATGAATCTCCGCCTTTGCTCCAACATCAATCCCGCGCGTCGGCTCATCCACGATCAAAATACCGCACTCGCGCGCGAGCCATTTTGCCAGCGCAATTTTCTGCTGATTGCCGCCGCTCAGCCCGGCGATCGGCGCGTCCATTGTGGGCGTTTTGACGCGAAGCCGTTCCGCATACCGTTGCACAATGGCTCGTTCCTTCGTGCGATTCACAAAACCAAAATTCGTCAGCCTGCGCAAACTCGCCATCGAGGTGTTCTCGCGGCAATTCATCGTCAGCACCAACGCCAGGCGCTTGCGATCTTCTGGAAGAAGTCCAATCCCACTCCTCAATGCATCAGTAACTGACCCAAGTGCCAGTTCTTTTCCTCGAACGAAAACCTTTCCTGTTGCTGCCGGGTCAAGGCCGAAAATGGCCTGCGCAACTTCACTGCGGCCCGCGCCAACGAGACCGGCGAATCCAAGCACTTCACCAGCGCGTAGCGTAAAACTCACGTTCTCGAACTTGCCGGGCGAAGAAAGATTTTCGACGCGCAGAAGTTCCTCACCCAATTCGCGCCCGAGATGCTGCGGCGTTTGAAACACTACTTCGCGTCCGACCATCTGGTGAATGACTCGGTCGCGATTTGTGTCCGCGATCTTTTCCGTCACAACATGTCGCCCATCTCGCAAAACCGTAATCGCATCGCACAACCGGAAAATCTCCTCCATCCGATGCGATACATAGATGACCGTAATGCCGCGCTGTTTTAGGTGGGCCAACAATTCGAAGAGCCTCTCGCTTTCGCTCACCGACAGCGAACTGGTCGGCTCATCCATGACGATGACTTGGGCATGCGTGCCCATCGCGGCCGCGATTTGCACCATCTGCTCCTGACCCGTCGAAAGGTTTGCGATGGGCTCGTCCAGTGGAAGGTCTGCTTTAATTTCAGCAAGCATCGCGCTTGCGCGTGCTCGCATTGTTTTACGGTCGAGAAACCCTCCCGGTTTCTGTGGCAACGCCCCCAAACAAAGATTTTCCGCAACCGTCAGATTCGGACAAAACGCCAGTTCCTGGTGAACCATCGCGATCCCAAGTTCCCGCGCATCCAGTGGGGTCGTCGGATGAATCTCTTTCCCGTCCAAAAACATTTCACCGCTGTCCGCCGTGTAAACACCCGCAAGAATTTTCCCAATCGTGCTTTTTCCCGCGCCATTTTCGCCGATGAGTGCATGACAGCTTCCGCGCTTCACTTCAAACGAAACTCCATCCAGCGCGAGCACGCCGGGGAAGCGCTTCGTGATGTTTTGGAACCGGACAAAGCTCATGTATGAATCACGGATTCCGGAAATCCGTGTAATCCGCGGTCAACTTTTTAGGGTTTTCGCAAACTTCTCAATGCGATCCAGTCCCTTTTCAAGGTTCGCCATACTCGTCGCGTAGCTGATACGAATGTAATCATCCGCACCAAACGCGATTCCCGGCACTGCCGCGACCTTTTCCGATTCCAGCAACTTCGCGCAAAAGTCCATCGAGTTGAGACCAAGCTTGGAGATGTTCGGGAACAGGTAAAACGCGCCCTTCGCATTCACGCATGAAATGCCGGGAATGCTGTTGAAGCGTTTGTGCGCATAGGCGCGACGGCGGGCAAACTCTTCCAACCAAGTTTTTAGATGATCTTGCGGTCCGTTCAATGCAGCGACGGCGCCTTTCTGCGCGAACGATGTCGGATTACTCGTCGTATGACTCTGAACGGCGTCCAGTGCCTTCGCGATTGGTTCCGGTGCAGCGATCATTCCGATACGCCAACCGGTCATCGAATAAGCCTTCGCCAAACCATGCACCACGATCGTATGATCATAATGCGCTTGCGAAAAACTGGCCACACTGGTGTGTGTCGCGCCATCATAAACCAGCTTCTCGTAAATCTCGTCGCTCATGATGAGCACGCCTTTTTCCACGCAAATATCGCCGAGCGCTTTAATTTCCTCGCGTGTGTAGAGCGAGCCAGTCGGGTTGCTCGGCGAATTGAGAATGAACAAACGCGTGCGCGGCGTAATCGCTGCGCGAAGCTGTTCGGGGGTGACTTTGAATTCCGTCTTGTCGCTCGTTTCGATGATGACCGGTGTCGCCTCCGCCAGACGCACCATTTCCGGATAGCTCAACCAATACGGTGCAGGAATGACGACTTCATCACCAGCTTCGCAAGTCGCCAGGATCACGTTCGCGCATGAATGTTTGCCGCCGCAATTGATGATGATCTGCGACGGCTTGTAGGTCAGCCCGTTGTCACGTTTGAATTTATCCGCCACTGCCTGGCGCAATTCCGGAATTCCGCTGCTGGGAGTGTATTTAGTGAACCCGTCGTTGATCGCCTTGATGGCAGCATCGCAAATGTGTTTCGGAGTCGCAAAATCAGGTTCCCCCGCGCCGAAGCCGACGACGTCAATGCCGTCCGCTTTCATCTGCTTAGCCTTCGCGTCAATCGCCAGCGTAATGGAAGGCGTGAGCGAGGCCGCGCGTTTCGAAATCTTATATTTCATGCAGCGCGTAATATGGATGAATGTGCGACGAAAACAATATCAGAGCGAAAGCCGGCAGGAGAAAAGCTCGAAGCGGTTTACAACCACCGAGACTCTGTGGTTAATCTTCCCAAACCCCAAGCTCCCTCATCTGCCGCGTCACCGTCCCCACCCAGTCCCGATTCGCCGCGGGACACGCCGGGCTAGGATGTAAAATCTGTCCGATCTTCCGCTCTGGAACAACCGCTCGCGCCCGACCCACCGCAAATCCGCCGACGCCGACGACCCATTCAGGATCCAATGCAGCCACGATTGCTTTCAGATGCTGGTCGCAAACCTTGTGCAACCGTTCCGACGTGGCTTTGTTAAATCGTTCTGCGGCAAAATTCGAACCGCGCTGTTCTAGAAAAGCCAGCGGACAGTAATTGGCCACAAAATGGTCCGCGAAGAAATTTTCCGCCGCACCAAACCGTTCCTCGAACAATCCCCACAAACGTCGGCCGCTCACCTCCGACCTTAGGCATTCAAACCCAAGAATGCGCGCTTTCGAATGCTGCTTTTCCGGCGGGACAATCTTTCCGTCCAACTTAAGCCACTCACGCACCGCGCGAACTTCTCCAAACGGAATGCCCGTTTGCATCATTCCGAAGGGACCGGGATTCATACCCAGAAACACAACGCGCTTTCGACTGTTGCCGTATCGACGCAAATATTCCTCGTGCGGTTCCCAGGCGTATTCGAGCGGATTGTAAATATGCGCGACCGGCGCGCGAAACCTGAGGCGTCCTGCGTTATCGCGCAGTTCCTCTGCGGCTGCAATGAGTTGTTTTGCGATCGTCGGGGTGGACATCGTTGCGCACTACAAAAGCACAACTAAGGGACTTTGTCAGTGTCCGTTGGCTGCGGTCTCGACAGTTTATCAAATGGAATAACGCTCAAGTCTCCGCTGCGTTCAATCCGTGCCTCCTTCACCTCACTGGCGGTCTCGTGTGATTTCAGCCGCAGATCCTCCATCAGGTCGCGTTCAGTAAGGTAATTCCGTGCCATGGCTTTGGGCTGTATTTGGCCGTCGGCGATCACCTTATCGTCGTTGCCTTTGACCAACCGTCCAATCGCATGGAACCGGAAACTCAGCCATGCTAGCAACCGATGAAACAGCACCACCGCTAACCCCGCAACGAGTGTTGGAAAAAACGGCGCCGAACCATTGATCGCGCGGGAGAGCATCGAGCCAAGTATGAACGCGAGGATGAAATCGAAAATGGTCTTCCGGCCCAAAAAGCGTTTCGCCCCCAGCCGCACAATGATGAGTGACCCGATAAAAACGATCAACGCGCGCAGGACAATTTGACCGTAACCCAGGTCGTGCGGCTGCAATTTCAACCCGAGAAGATCGTCCATCTGACAACATCTTCCGGCGGCACTCGCACCTCAAGACCACCAGGAACCTGATTTAATCGTCAGGCGGCCAACCGAGTATAATAAATTGTTACGTCTCCGCAGAGGGTTTGTAACCCCTTTTGTAACGGTTAAAACGTGAAAAATAACCAATATTTACAAGGGTTGTAACGTTGTAACGGGTTTACACCCCGGGATGGGTGGGTCTCCCCCATTTGCGGTTGTCCGCCGTTCTGGTTTTGCTAACCTCGCCCCATGCCAGTTTATCTTCCGCCAATTTCCCGACGCCGTTTTCTTGCCACCTCGTTGACCGCCGTTGCCGGCGCGCTCTGTGTCCCATCCCTGCTCGCCGCTAACCGTAAGACCGATTCGGATACCTGGGCATTTCTGTCGGATATCCACATCGCTGCCGATCCGAAGAAAGTCGCGCGTAACACCAACATGACGAACAATCTCAAAGCGGTGCGAAAAGAAATCCTGAGCTGGCCAACGCGTCCCGGAGGCGTGCTCGTCAACGGTGACCTCGCGTTCAACAACGGTGAAACCGCCGATTACGCCGCCGTTACCAAGGTGTTCGAACCATTGCGCAAAGACGGCATGCCCGTCGTGCTCGGCATCGGCAATCACGACAACCGCGAACGCTTCTGGGACTCGATGAAATCAGCCAAGCGAACGGAACCAAGTGTTGCTGATCGCCAGGTCATGATGATCAGCAACAAGCATGCAAACTTTTTCGTCCTCGATTCACTCATCAAGACGTTGCAAACCCCTGGCTTGGTTGGCGAAGAGCAACGTGAATGGTTGAAGAAAAGTCTGGATGCGAATACCGATAAACCGGCGATTGTCATCGTTCATCACAATCCGATCGATTCCGGCATGGCGACCAACTTGAACGATCAGAAAGAAATGTTTGAGATACTTCGCCCGCGCAAACAGGTCAAAGCGTGGTTCTTCGGCCACACCCACTATTGGAATGTCGCGCAGGACGAAAGCGGCATTCACATGGTCAATCTGCCGTGCGTCGCCTATCCGTTCAAACCTGAGGCCCCGAGCGCCTGGGTCCACGCAACCCTGAAACAAGATGGAATCCGCCTCGAACTCCGGTGCGTCGATCCGACGCACAAAGCCCAGGGCCAAGTCAAAGACCTGACCTGGCGCGCGTAGAATCAGTTCAGGCCTTTTAAAATTTGCAGGGTGGTAGGGTTTGTGATCGCAATCGCGATCTGCGGAAAAATCCCCAGCACAAACATCAACGCAATCGCCGGGAGCGCAATGAAGCGTTCAGTCATTGTCAGGTCAAATTTCGCCTCGACTGGCTTGGTGAGCGGCCCATGGAATACCCGTTGAATCAAAGTCAGGATAAACACCGCCGTCACGAGCAGACCAATTGTCGAAACCGCCGCCGCACTTGTCGCAAGCGGGAACACGCCCTTGAAAATCAGGAACTCACCAACAAACCCATTCAAGCCCGGCAATCCCAGCGACGCAAATAGAGTAATACCCATGAACCCGCAAAGAACCGGCGCGACTTTCCGCAGACCTCCAAAGTTTTCGATGTTGCGCAACCCACCATTGCGTTGTTCCAACACGCCAACAAAATAGAACAACGCACACGCCGTTAGTCCGTGGTTGACCATCTGCAACAACACACCGTTCAGAGCCGCGGCTTTTTCCAACGGCGCGTTGATACTTCCGTCGGTCATTTTCACGATGGCGAAAATCCCGAGCAGGCAATAACCAAGGTGGTTGATTGATGAGTAAGCAACGATTCGTTTGATGTCACGTTGTGCAAATGCTGTAAACGCCGACACGACGATCGTCGCCACGGCAAGCCACAACAGCGGCGTCGCCAGCGCTCGGGTCTGTTCCGGAAAGATTGGAAGCAGAATGCGAATGAAACCATAAACCCCCATCTTCGACATCGCGCCCGTCAGCACCATACTCGTGCTCGTCGGCGCTTCAGTATACGCGTCCGGCAACCACGTGTGAAACGGCACCATCGGCACCTTCACCGCGAATCCGAGCAGCACGCCAAAAAAGAGAACGGTGATGAGACTGTGTTCGGTTTTGAAAAGCCCACCACCCAGTTTTGCAAAGAGTATCTTGCCCAGTTCGCCATTACGTGCGAGGTCGGCCAATTGGTTGAAGTCGAAAATCCCGGTCGCCGCTTGAATGGCAATAAACGCCAGCAACATCGCCACGCTTCCCACGAGGGTGTAAATGAAGAACTGCATCGCCGCCCGCGTGCGATTGGGGCCACCCCAGAGTTTGATCAGGAAGAACGCAGGAATAAGGCTTAGTTCCCAAAAAATAAACCAATGGAAAAAGTTCAGTGCGGTGAACGTCCCGAACAGTCCTGCTTCGAGCAGCAACAGCAACGCGAAGTAGAGCTTCGGGTTCTGTCCAATCCTCCACGCCGCAAGCATCGCAAACGGGATGATGAACGCAGAGAGCAGAAGCATCAGCAAGCCGAGTCCGTCGATACCGAGATGAAACTCGATGCCGAGCGTTGGAATCCAGGATCCGCGCTCAACGAATTGCATCTGTGCATTGGCCGGATCGAAGCCAACCCAAATACAAACCGCGAGCGCGAAAGCAACGAGTGACGTCCCTAGCGCTGTCTGCCGGGCGATGGCGCGCGGAACGCATGCTAAAAGCGCTGCGCCAGCCAGCGGCACAAACGTCAAAACTGTGAGTAACGGATAAGAACTCATGAGCACCCCCAAAGCAGAGCAATCACCAGCAGGCAAAGCGCCAGGCCAATCGCGCGCATGTAGCGTTGGATCTGGCCATTCTGGATTTTGGAAAGTAACCACGCCGAATCGCGCACCGTCGCGCAACCTTCATCGAAGCCGCTGTTGACGAGCTTCTCATCGGACTCGCGGCTGAAGTTGGAAATCAGCAGAACAAAATTCGAAATGAGGCTGACGAGGCCGCCCCAGATATATTCATCTATCCACGCGAAGGTTTTGGCGAGCACCGCATTCAAGCGGATGACCGTTGCTTCGTAGATTTCGTCGACGAAATATTTCCGCTCCAGCAGGCGATACACGAACGGGAATTTAAATTCCAGCGGATCAGTGTTCCTGGCGCGACGGTAAACCCAGAAGCTCAGTCCCATACCGCACGCGACCACGAGCGTCGACAAGAGCATCAATCCCGTCGCCTCGCCGAGCTTGGCAAATTCAACACGTGCGGGTTCGCCGCCAAGAAACGATTGGAACCAAGGCCAAGCTGGTGTGCCGATGACACCAAGACCAATGGCGAACACGGCAAGAATCGCGAGAGGCACCGTCATAACGCGCGGCGATTCGTGCGGATGTTTCAGCGTCCGACTCGCTGGCTTAAAGAAAACGTAATAGACCTGGCGCGTCATGTAGAACGCGGTGAGAAATGCGCCGACAACCCCGAGCAAAAACGGAACGCTGGAAGGTTCCCAATGATGTGCCGCGTGCAGAATGGCGTCCTTGCTCCAAAAACCTGAAAAGACCAGTGGCACACCACAGAGCGCCATCATGCCGACGGCATACGTTACAAACGTCACCGGCATGAACTTCCGCAGCCCGCCCATATTGCGAATGTCTTGCTCTTCGTGACAGCCGTGAATGACAGAACCAGCGCCGAGAAATAACAGCGCCTTGAAAAATGCGTGAGTGATGAGGTGGAACATCCCAATGGACACGCCGCCGACGCCGAGGCCCATCATCATGTAACCGAGTTGTGAAACGGTGGAATAGGCGAGAATACGTTTGATGTCATTTTGCGCGACAGCAATCGACGCGGCGAACACAGCGGTGATCGCGCCAACCCAAGTTACAACGTGCAATGCAGTGCCCGCGCTCATTAACGGATAGACGCGTGCGACGAGGAACACACCAGCGGCGACCATCGTCGCTGCATGAATGAGCGCGCTGACGGGTGTTGGGCCTTCCATCGCGTCGGGCAACCAGACGTGCAGTGGTAGTTGACCGGATTTGCCAGCCGCTCCACAGAACAACAGGAGCGAAATGGCTGTAGAAACAGCCATTTCGCCTAGGGTTGTTTGGGTCAGGAGTTTGGTGATGGAAGATTGTTCAAGGCAACCGGCGCCATTGTCGTAGAACAGCAACGTGCCCGTTTTCGAATAGAGCCAAAGGATGCCAAGGAAAAATCCGATGTCTCCGATTCGTGTGGTGATGAACGCTTTCTTGCAAGCGGCCGCCGCGCTCGGTTTGTGATACCAGAATCCAATAAGGAGATATGAAGAGAGCCCGACCAGTTCCCACGAGATGAACAGGAGCAACAAACTGTTCGCGACGACGATGCCGAGCATCGCTGCGGCGAAGAGTGACAGGAAGCAGAAGTAACGGGCGAAGTTTTCGTCATTCGCCATGTATCCGACGCTATAGATGAAGATCAGCAGGCTGACGAACGTGACCATTACCGCCATCAACGCGGTTAAAGGATCGAGGATGAACCCGAGTTGCACCGTTGTGGTGCCGAGATCGAACCATTTGAAGTTGAGAACTTCGCGCGGCGCATTCGGTAACGTGTGTGCGAACGCAATGACCGCAAGCACGAGCGAAGCCGCCATCGCGCCGATTGCCAACGAAGCTGCGACCCTCCGGGATGTGCGCGGCAAAACTGAGCTGATGGCCGCCGCAATCAGCGGCAACACCGGAATCAGCCACAATATTTTGATAGGCGCGATCATTCGTTAGCCTTTGAGTGAATCCATTTGTTCGAGTTGCGTCGTCTGGCGATGACGATAGACGGCAATAATCAGAGCGAGGCCCACGGCAGCTTCGGCCGCGGCAATCGCGATGGAAAAAATCACGGCCATGATGCCGGTTGGCGCAGTGCCGCTGACGCCGTAACGCCAGAACGCGATGAAATTCATATTGGCGGCATTGAGCATAAACTCGATCCCGAGCAGCACGATGACCGCATTGCGCCGTGTGACCGCGCCCGCGAATCCAACCGCGAAGAGCAGCCCAGACAGTCCCAAATAATACGAGAGCGGTGTCATACAGTTGTGAGCTCCGGTTTGTTTGCAGTTCCCGCTTTTGCCGGCGGGATTTCAGATGGAAAGCGCGCAGCGGGCTTTGAATCCGCACGAACCATAGACCGCTTCTTTTCCGGCGTGTCAGACATCGCAATCACAACCGCTCCAATCAAAGCGGCAGTAAGCAACAAGCCCATCGCTTCCAATGGCAGCAGATAACGAGTCATGAGCTCGTTGCCGATCAACTGAACCGGAGCCGAAGCGTCCGTCGGCGCAGTCTTGAAGGAAATTGAGCTGCTGAAGATCGGCAACAAAATCGCCGCCAACGCGCCGATCGTGATTGCGATACCCGTGATCCAAGAACGTGAAAAGATGGCAACGTTCGGTTCGACTTCGCTCCCGCGCGTCAGCAATACCGTGAAGATGCTGAGAATTGAAATGGCGCCGACGTAGACGAGGAATTGGGCGAACCCGATGAATTCCGCATCCAATCCCAGGAACGCCACTGCCAGACCCGCAAACGCCAACGCCGCGGCCAACGCGCAATGCACCGGATTGCGCAGGCGCATTGCTGCGACCGCGGCGCTGAGCGTAAAAACTGCGGTCAGGCAAAATGTAATTTTATTCGGCATACCGATAGGTCCGCGGCGCGCGTTTCAAACTCAACACGCGTCCCAAAATTTCATAAGCAGTAAAAAATAATCCGATGCAGGCCAGCCATCGCGGTGCGACAGTTTCGAAATATTCCAATGGACGGGAGAGGACCGGGGTGGGCCAACTTACGGTCGCGAAATGCCAGATGCCAGCCACGACGATGTTTACCAACGTAAGCGGCACAACGAATTTCCACGCGAAATTGAGCAGTTGGTCGAAGCGCAAACGAGGAACGGTGCCGCGTGCCCAAATGAATACTGCGATCAGCACGCCAAACTTGGCGAAGAACCACAGCCAGGATGGCAACACGCTCAAGAACGCGAGCGGCGCATTCCAACCGCCGAGGAACAGCGTGACTGCTAGTCCGGTCACGGCGAACAATCCGAGATATTCGCCGAGGAAGAAGAGGGCGTATTTGAAACCGGAGTATTCCGTCAGGAAGCCGGCGATAATTTCCGATTCGCCTTCGGGCAAGTCGAACGGCGCACGATTCGATTCCGCGGTGGCTGCAATCATGAACAACAAGAAACCGGCGGCGCCCCACGGCGTGAACACGTTCCACTGACCGACACCAAACGCGAAACCGGACTGCGCGTTAACGATCTCGTTCAAGTTCAAAGTCCCGCTGAGCATCAGCACCGGGATGGTCGAGAGCACCAGCGGCACTTCGTAACTGATCATCTGTGCAACCCCGCGCATCGCACCGATGAGCGAGTATTTATTGTGGCTCGACCAACCGGCCATGAACACGGCGAGTTCAGAGGCCGAGCCAACGGCGAAGAAGAACAGGATGCCCGCGTCGAGATCGATCGCGCTCATGTTCCGGCCAAACGGCAGGACTGCAAAGGCGAGCCAGATGGGAACCGTTAACACGATGGGAGCGAGGTAGTGCAGCACTTTGTCGGCGGCGTAAGGAACGATGTCCTCTTTGGTCAGCATCTTAACGGCATCGGCCATTGGCTGAAGAAATCCACACGGGCCAACGCGATTCGGGCCGTAACGGTTTTGTATTCGGCCG
Source organism: uncultured Verrucomicrobiae bacterium (assembly GCA_963702845.1). GTDB lineage: Bacteria > Verrucomicrobiota > Verrucomicrobiia > Limisphaerales > Palsa-1400 > JAICXV01. Next base: position 6,002,152 of record OY969763.1, read on the forward strand.
AGTCCTTTACGTTCCAGAATCGTGGTGAGCGCAAAGGCTGTCCCGAACACTGCGATGATTGCCGCGATGCTCAGCACCACCGAGCTAACCGGTTGCAGAAAGGCTGGAACAAACGTCAGCAACCATTGCTTCAGCGTGACAAAAATCTGGTCAAGCATTGTCATAACAGGGAAGCGAACTGATCACGCGAATTGAGGTGGTAATGGCAAAACGCGGTTTTCATTCAACTTCTTTCAACATTCGAGCAGCAATCAATGTGCAGTAAGAATCTCCTGAAATATCGAGAGAGACTCAGCGTAAATTGGCGAAACATTAGCCAAATTTGTCTATAGGGCGGGCCTTTGATTTGAGCGCCGAATGGAACTAAAAGGAACCAAAGGGAACCAAAAGGAACCGAAATTAAGTTTTTTCGAATCGAATGCATTATAAGCCCCTGAGTTTTGCGACGCGAATGACGTTCGGTTTGGTGGCGACCATGTAACGCAGGGCGTCAGCGGCATCGTCGCCTCCGGTTCCTTCCTCGTTGGTGTTTGTTTTTAATATATCGCCGGAACGATCGGGATCGTATTGGAGATAGGGCAACGTTTCGAGAAGGTGGGTGCAGCGTTTGTGAATGAACAGGCTGGGCATGATCCCGGCAGCAGGGTCGCCCAAGCGTTGTTGGATGGCGGACCATCCACTGACGCGGTCCATGTTGGCGCGGGTGAGTCGAATGCCCAAATCGCGATATTGCGACGCGACGGAGTTGCCGTTGCTTTCGGTGCCGAACATATCTGTGCCAGCGGGAAATCCAATCACCTTGCGTTTCGTCCATTGATTCCACGCGTGTTGCTGTTCATGCGAGTAGTTGGGGAAGCGGGAGAGGATGGCTTCTTTGGCATGATCTTCGGTCGAATAGACGGTGTGGCGAGCGAACATTTGTTTGATAGCCTGGGCGTGACGTTGAGGAACCCATAAACGTTCGGAATGTTCGTCGACGATGTAGAGGTTTCCCACGTGATCGTAGCAACCCAACAGAACCACAGTGTAATGAGTGTAGCCGTAATCCATTGACGCCACCCATTCGACGGCGTGGAATTCTTTAAAACGGCGCAAGCGAGCGAGGTCGTCGAGGAAATTACGATCATCCGGGAGCGGACCGCGCGGCGCGACGGTCCCCACCTCGTCGTCGCCGATGATGTGGATGTCGGGCCGGAATGTCCGGAAATATTGTCCGGCTGGAATATTCCAATTGCCGTCGCACCAGGCGTCGCGCTTCCAACCGGTCAATGAGGCGAGTTCGGCTTTGTTTTCATCGTTGACGAAGGCGTTGTCCTCCATGCGGGCGGGGATGAATCGCGTCGTGGACTCGGTCCTCGATTCGTATGGGACGATAAATTTATCATAATACCATTGATGGCCGAGACCGCCGGGATTGGTGGCGGTATAGATGCGCGGACGCCAATCTTTGGATGTCCGGCAGCAGGTGGCGATGTCGGCGTATTTGACGGCAGACAGTTGAGTCGCTTCGTCGATGCCAATCACGTCATATTCGAGACCGAGATACTTGCCGATGTCTTTTTCGTGCTGGTAATGGCCGAGGACAATGCGGGAGCCGTTGGCGAATGTGAGGATACCGCGAGACGCGTTGAAGTCGTGGGGCAGAGAACAGAACAGGCGCTCGGTGAAATCCTCGAAGTTTTCGAGATTTGATTTGCCGACTTTTCGCAGCAGCAGGCATTTGAGGCCGGGAAAGCGCTGACAATCGTCGGCCCCGATCTGGCTGAGGAGCCAATGCGATTTGCCACCGGCGCGCGCGCCTCCATAACCGATGGCGGTAGGACCGTCGGCTTTATCGCAGAGGCGCGCGGCGGCGCTGGCGGCGAGTTGCCTGGCTTGAAGGATAACTCCAGCGTTGATGAAGTTTTGGATCTGGTCAGCGGGGGATCCGGCTGATTGACAGAGGCCGATGAATTGGTCGGGAGAGATCATAAATGAAGTGATGAGTGACGGGTGATGAGTCGTCAGTTACTGGTGTTGGTATTCGTGTTGCTTTGAGCAACGGTAGAATTTGGGAAGGCGCGTTTTAGGGCGTTGGTGAGTTTGATTTGGATGGGTGACAGTGCTGGTTCCGCATTTTCGGGCAGATCGCCACCGGTGATGGCGAGACGACTAATGTTTGAGGAAATGTTCAAGGCGCGGGCGACCTGGGAAATAGTCATTTTTTGCAGTTGTTCCTCACCGCACGTTTCCAGGAAGCAATGGACGGCGCAGAGAAGTTTTTGGGCGGCGGTCCATTCCTGATGGCGGAGTTCGGCGAGGCGAGCGGACCATTGCGCGGCCTGTTCGCGCCGGGACGCGGCTTCGGATTCGGCCTGCTGCTGCAACACCCCGGCATTGAACGATTGAATACGATCGCTCCAATCAAATTTACTGGACCATTTTTTTATTGTGCCGATGGCTTCATCGAGTTTATCGGCGACGGCTTGCAACGAACGGCCATGACCGAGTTGGAAAAAGGTCATGAAGGCGCTGTAAGCGCGAGGGCTTTCGCCCTGAGCGCGCGGAAACGTCGGCAACGTTGCAGTCAAAGGACCTTCGTTCGCGGTGATTGCTTCGTTTGTCATACTGGATATGCGCGTTGAGAGTTGGCAGGAATTACACGACTTGGTTTTTTGTTTTTGAGCTGTTTACAAAGCTTGTCCAACAGCTCATCAAAAATCGTCAGCAGCCGCCTGCGCGTTTTAGGATCAGGACAGGTTTTGGCGTAGATATGAGTGTTTATGTACCAGCATCGTTGGCGAGGGTGGAACACGAGCGCTTGAACCGGCCATAGGTACAATTTATCCCAGAGCGGTTCGGGAACATCCATTTCGCGTGAACAAATCCAGAGCGTCCGATCAGGGCCCACAGCGACCTGGTAGACATATGTGGAACCGTCACTGTGCGGTTGAAACGAGTGAAAGAAGTGGAGGTCTTCGAACTTAATTTTCGTTTTATTAGTCGATAACAGTTTCATAGTTATCGTGAGACTAACAACGTCACTTGGACAAAGGCTGTCCAAGTGGAATTTTTATTGAAAATAATTTGCGCGGCGCAGGAACAGGCGTAACCCATTAATCAGGAATTGGTTGCCGTAGTCGGGAGCTGCATTGGCCTGCTAATTCTTGCTAATAGCCGCTGAATTTAGTGCTGGTTTTGATGGCAGAGAAAGAATGGGTGATGTCTCGCGACGGACGCGAAGAGCGCGAACATTATGGGATAGGGATAAACGATAGGGATACTCGATCCGAAACGGACGATTTCAAAAAACGGATTTGTGTCAATAGTTGGGACTGACACTTGCACTCTGCTTCCAAAGGCGCATCTAATTCATTTCTGTGCGGATGTTTTCATTAGCTTTTCCAAATCCGACAACCGTTTTTCAAGTGCCTTGATTTGAGAATCCTTTTCCTTGAGTTTTTCATTCAAGCCCTGGATAGCTCCCAAGGCCACGCCGCCTTCGTCCACAATGGCGATATGCCGGTCATCTGGCCCGACTTTGAAAACGGCATAAAAATCCTGCGCCATGGGGCCTATATGCCGCGTCTTGGCATCGGCCTTGAAATTCCAGCTGGAAATCGGCAGACTGGCGACCCGCTCCAGCATCTCCCGTCCATCCATGGGTGCGAAATGCTCCTTCAGATTCCGGTCGCTGTTGTTAATAAAGTTTTGTGCATACATGTCGGCGGTGGCAAAGACATTATTGCTGGCGATGAGGTTGTTGGCAGCGATGAGGTCGCCGGTGGCGCTGACGTTACCGCGTGCAGAGACATTGTCCAGATTGGCGTTATTGCCCTGCAAGTCAGCGTTCGCATAAAGGGTTCCGGCGACGTCGATGTCCCCGGTGGTGCGGAAGTTGTTCACGAGCAAATCCCCGAAAACGATCGCCCCGTTTCCGTCCTTGTCTACCCCAAATCGCTGCGCGCCAGAAGAGGAAAACCGCAGAGCGCCCGTGACGGTTCCATAACCCGGAACATTCATATTGCCGGAGTCAATGGTCCAGACACCGACCGCATTAAGGCTACCCGGATTCCCCTTCGGTCCCTGTATACCTTGGGGGCCGGCAGCACCGGTCGCACCCGTTGGCCCGACTGGACCAGTAAGCCCGGTCGCGCCAGTTATACCAATGAGTCCTTGGGGGCCAGTCAGCCCGGTTACTCCCCTTGCCCCGACTGGACCAGTCAGTCCGGTTACTCCCCTTGGCCCGACTGGACCCGTAAGTCCGGTCGCGCCAGTTTTACCAATGAGTCCTTGGGGGCCAGTCAGTCCGGTTACTCCCTTTGGCCCGACTGGACCGGTAAGTCCGGTCGTGCCAGTCTTACCAATGAGTCCTTGGGGGCCGGTCAGTCCGGTTACTCCCCTTGGCCCGACTGGACCCGTAAGTCCGGTCGCGCCAGTTTTACCAATGAGTCCTTGGGGGCCAGTCAGTCCAGTTGCTCCTTTAGGCCCCACTGGACCCGGAGGTCCGGTCGCCCCGGTGGGTCCTTTGCCTGCGGGTCCATCCAATGCATAGAGAGCGTAAGGCACGGTAAGAATTTGGGTGCGTGGAGCAATGGTGTTGCCTGCAATGGTGATTTCCATCCAGCGGGCTGTTCCGATGAATGCATTCGTCCCAAAATCGAGAGGCACTGAAAATGCACCGCTGACAAGATTAACCGAGGCATCAATGCTGCCACTCACCTGATTGCCTATGGTCGCGGCGTCATAGAGGGTGAAGCTCATGGCATAGACGCCATTATCATTGGCATTAGACCCTGCGAGTTGTCCCTGAAAATTGAATGCCGATGTGCCTTGGGCATCACATCGAGGCATAAAAGTGAAAAGAACAGAACTGACCAGTAAAACAAAAAAGCCTGAAATAGTTTTCATTTTTTTGAAGGAGTTGAACAACACTAGTTAAAACTGATAGGAAATTGCTTTTTGACGCTGGCGCGGTTAAGGGAGAATTGCTTTTCACAATGTCTCATTTTTTGAGGATGCTGCGCCCGTAGAAACGTTCAGTCAAGTGACCTTACGCATTCCGGTGCATCGCTTACGGTCCTGACGACTGCGGTGGTCAATTTGGAGCCAAAAACGGCTCGGTCGAGGCAGACCCCAACCGTTTCCAAAAAACCGATAGGAAATCGCTTTTGGACGCTGGCGCGGTTAATTGCAAAAAGGATTTCGCGCGAAGGTTTCGAACCGCCGACTGGGAATCGGGGCTCGCTCCGCTCGGGGAGCGAAGAGCGCGAACATTATGGGATAAGGGATAGACCGCGCCGGGATACTCGATCCGTAACGGACGAGGGTGACGAGACGATTTCAAAAAAACGGTTGCTTACCAATTTCCAAAAACGTCGATTTGATACGCGAGCACGTCATCAACATCCGGTGACCCCCATCCGCTGACGCATCAAATCCGCTGTCATCTCCTGACCCCCATCACCTGTCACTTGGCCACTTAGAACCGACCCCTTTATGGGCCGGCTGGAAACCAGCGTTCCGAATCGTCAAGCCCAAGCGTATCAATAGCTGCCGGCTTTAGACCGGCAGCCATGAGCAAAGGCAATTAATTAGCTGCCTCGGTCTTTTCGCCGGCGTCTTTCCAGCCTGCGATGCCGACGGTCAGGTGCTTAACGTTTGTATAGCCGAGCTTTTTGGCCGCGACTGCAGCTTGGTGGTAAGCCTGGCAACGGGAATTTCCGCAGTAAGCGATGATCTCTGCGTTTTTGTCCTTGGGCAACACGGACGCCAGAATGTCCTTATTTGCAATGTAGTCGACAGCGCCAGGAATATGGCCTTTTTGCCATGATTCGGTGCCATTAACGTCGAGCAAGGTTGCGTTCTTGGAAGCAACTGCAGCTTTAACGTCGGCGACCGAAACATCGGGGAATTCGGCCGCATACACACCGGCCACGATCGAGAATAGTGCAAAGATGGATAAGAGTCGTTTAATCATGGCATAACATTAATTTGATATACAGACTTCGCAAGTTTTCTTGGGCTCCCTTCTCCGCCGTCTCCTACATTACTTGGTAGCAGCCGATGTAAGGGGGCAAGGGAAAAAAAGGCCAAACGGACACCCGGATTGCAGTCAAGCGTGTGAACGCAGCCACAGCATTACATTCAAATACGGGTGCCCAGATTTAGCTCTGATGCGTTAAGTGAAAAACTCGAAGATAAACCGCGCGCTCGTAAATGCGGCGTATTGCTGCCACATGTCTCCTTACGTTTATCCGCGAAGTCTGATACTCATTTTAGCAACAAGGATTCTCGGACGAGGTGCAGTAGCCAAATGAGCAGCGTGAAAAACGCCAAAAGCCTCCATCTCTAAACCAACAACTTTCCGAGATTTGCTAAGAATGTCATCGACGAGCGTCGGGTCTTGCACAACGGCTGCTCCCGAAGCCAGCAAGCCGACAATGAGTTTCGGAATTCTGGTAAAGAGGCGTTGGCCAAGCACGACGAATTACATCCATCCGAGGCTGGTCGCGCTCCCACTGCTGAAGTAATGGGTGAAGCTCAGGATCGATTCGCAACTGGGTATGACTTGGGGTAAATACTCTCCCGTTGTCCGTTTCTGCGATCTTTCCCGAGCCATAGTCGTATGCGGCTTCTGCGACGAGAATGTCTCCGTACTGTTGTTCTTTGTTGGTCCAGCCGCAATGCCAGTCATAACCAAAAACCGAGGGCGCCAACGTTCGATAACCTTGCATGCAGTAATTGCGGCCGCTGTCATCCCATTGTAGGTGCAGCAGAGGCGACGACCGAGATTTTAGTGCCGTAACACGTTTTCCAAGCCGATGAATAGTAATGTAATGCGTCGGCTTGATTGTATTCGCAGTTTCTTATCCCAGGCGTTTTCAGTAATTCGCGGAGTTCGACTTGCGGCGAAGACGTAACGATCGCGACGTCGGTCTTATACGCTCTCGGGCGGATTTCTGCATCATGCAGTCTCGCTGCTACGAATCGAGCTTTACTGGTGAGCGATTCGCGCGGAATCACTTGTTTCGTCATAGACAACTACATGGACCAGTTTTTTTTCAGCATCGGTTCGAAGTGTCGTCGCCGCCTCTGAAAATGCCGTTAGACAGATAATGTGCGATGGTGGATGACAGGCGGATCCATCCAGAAGCTCCGAAAGCACTTGCTTGCCTGCTGTCCCGCTCGGTGCTTCTCCGTCCCGCACTGGCATGACCAAATCCAAAATTAAAAGATCAAAAACTTCCTCTTCGAGTTGTTTCACAGCACCTCGGAAGCTTTTACTGCGTCGAATGTCGACGGGCCTAGTGGCTAATGCGGCACGCAGTACCGACTCTACGGCAGCCGCTTTAGCGTCAGTATCATCTGCTATCAGAACTTTCATGTTGCTGTTTGATTGATTTCAGCATTGCGGTCAACTTTCCTTGCCACGTTGAGTCCACGTTACTGTAGTAAATCCCACCATAGAATAGGGTTGGATATGTTTGTTTCAGTTGATTCAGTAAAACAGTGAGATTTACCGAGTTTGGCCCCTCGCCGAAGTGATCGAACTGCGTCACGACGACGACTTTGGAATTGATGTCTTCCAGGTTCATTTCCGCAAGAATCTCACGACCTCCGAAAATTCTTGTGCGCCCCTCTAGTCGCCCATCCGTTCGTTCGGAAGTAGGAAGCGTCATATCCAACAACAGGAGATCAGGGCGTGTCTCGCGGATCGCACCCAGCCCTGTTTGAAACGAGCGTGCTATTTCTACTTCACACGCAATCCCTAGGTCTTTAACTAACGACTGAAGTGCTTGAATCTTGTAGTCGGAGTCATCGATGATTAGAACTTTCATGCCGCTAAAGCTCCCACATCACACGTAACTGTCACAAGCACGTTACAATCCTTGCTTGTAGCCGTAACTACCGGGACGATTTGTTTAAATTCATATAATAGCGCTGCGATGATTTTGGCAAACCCACTGCCTCCTTCTTTGACTACCTTAGCGGGTTCAAGTTTTGCTTTAAGCTCTAACAGGATTTGCATAATCGTTTGTGCCGCAGCTGAGGCGCAGGCTGGCGAGGTCATTGGGCTATGCACGCAAAGCTCTATGTCGCCCTTTTCACCAGAAATGGTTAATTTCGACTGAAAAGATTCTCGGCTTACGTCCGAATGATGTAGAGCATTTTCGACCAAAAAGAATAGGATGTGGACCAAGGTCGTAAAGTGGCGCCCTCTGACTCGATATGGCGACGTTACTTCCACAACATGCCTGCCACGGAACTCGGGATTCAGTTGCTCGACCATTCCGACGGCGGTTCTTGCGGCCAATTCGAAGCTTGCATCGCCCATAAGTGTAGCGTCTGCATCTTGAAACCACGCTCTCATTTCATCGCAGAGTCGCTCTGTATCGTGACGGCACGCGGCGAGAGTGTTTCTAAGGGGTGCGAGATTCATTCCGCCCAATGTCTCCGGTAACATCCCAAGAACGTCATCGACGGCAATACGAAGTCGTACCCGTAATTCAACCTCTATCAAACATCTTACATTTCGCAGACTGCTGCGGGTCCTTTCTAACAAGACATCGAAAACACCATCTAAAAATGTATCTACCGATCCGGTATCGGGCATTCGTGCAAGGACCCGCTGCAATTGGTCGTCGGTAAATTGATAGTCAAATACGCCGCCGAGGTTTCTCGTTTCGGTTTTTGAGTGGAGCCAGATGTTTTTGACCTCCTCCGCAATCGTGTTGATTTGTTCAGTGAGAACATACAAAAGATTCATTACGTACGAGAGTTCGTCAGTCTTTTCCTGCAGTGCGAGACGCGTGCGCCAATACTCTTCTATTTTTCGTTGTTCTGGAGAATCCTTCCGAACAGCTAACTTCCGCTCGACGAACGGCTTTCTGATGTGCTGAATCACGATTCCGTGGCGAATTCGGCCACTAAGGCTCGCTTTATTCCGAAATGCGGACTTGAGACAAAAGCATCTCGAATTTCCCGAAATGCGAGTGAAAAAGCTATAACTGCGGATTCGTGACGTGCCGCGAAAGGCTCAGGTTGAACGCGAATTGAGGCGTTACGGGCAAAAGGAGATAGGCGATTTTGTAGGTCGTCTTTAACTTGGGTTGCGACCAGGTCGCGCTGAGCTACGAACCGAAAGTATGCGTCGGTGAATCGCCGTTGTTCGGCTTCGCGAAGCGCTGCAACGTTTACCATGACGCGAGTCCTCCTTCTATTTTTTCCAGAGCTTCACGTAGCTGGGCATGTTGGGTTACGCGCAAAATCTCGGTTTCAGCAACGCGATCGAAATTCGGTGCGTGTTTTGTGATCCAATTTAATAATACCAGTTGCTCTGACTCGACTTTTTCGACCGAACTCAAATCGTTGAGAGAATCGATCACTTCAGGCGTAAACACTCGCAACAGCAATACGGCAAGAGCACGCTGGTCAAGGCCTTCGATATTGCAAAGTTCCGATGGTATTTTGACGTTCAACTTTCGTAGGTACCTTTTCAAAGCGAGAGAAACCTCGTGCGGATCATCACAAGCGAGGTACGCGACAATCGGGAACTCTATCTGTAGGCTAGCTTGTTCTTTATTGTCGAGACACGTGTCAAAAATGCGCTTCATTGACACTCGACGAATCGATTGCGGCGATTCAGGAACGTTTGGACGAGTATACGCTGCATTTGGACGACATCACCCTTAATACGGTAAATGTCGATCAATGCTCTTCTAGCTTCTTCCACTGCATACGGTGAAAGCGGGCTATCGGGATTCTCCTCTTGAAGCCTGAGATAGTGATTAAGATGCCGTAGAGCCTCAGTATATAAATTTCGTCGCGCCGCAGCAAGTCCTGCGAAAAAGTGGTGACGAAAAGCAGGAATCGTCTCGCAATTCTGGAGTTTTTCAACCTGAATCCCTTCCGATATCTGAAAGAAAAACTGCATCGACGTGCTCGATGAAAAACTTTGAAGGCACTGAGCGAGATACTTGTTGTTTACCTCTGGCGGATAACCGTATTCGAAATTTCGGGGGCCATGTAACCCGAACGTGAACGCAGCCCTTCGGGGCCATTTCTGATCTGGCAACGGCGAGGAATGAAGCGCATGCAGGGACCGAAGTCCATCACTCATTGTAAACACCCGAAATCGGCTGCCGAACCGTCGCAAATAACCAAGCGAATCTTCTGACTGTTGGTTTTTAGAAAAAACATTTAGCAAATGCTGACGGAGCAACACTTCAGGAGAATTTCCCACGAAGATCTCTGAGTCACCCGCATACATTGCCGCCTTTGTGGCTAGCTCTTGATCTCCTATAAAGAACGGATGGCTGTGAGCGAGATTCCTTGCTGCCTTTAAGCTACCAACGTAGTCACTTGCTAGGTACTTGTCCCAAGCTTCAACTAACCCCTGTGTCTCGGTTGAGGGTGTTATACCGCTGTTTTCCGACACGCAGTCGCCAATGTATTTAAGGATCGGATCCTGTATCGGAGTGGTAAGCCTAATCACAGCTCGGCCCAGTTTTACCGCCTCATTATGCTGAGAACCGTAGGCTGTTGCTGTCAATCGAAGGAAGAACTCGTATCGGTCGATTAATGGACACGCTTCAGAATGGGATAACATATCAGCGACTGACCATGATTCCGCACAGTCCTCTAACACAAATAGGTCCAAAAACACTCGCAGCGAGTCGGTATTGCATGAAACATAACTTCGAATCGTTTGTCTGAAGTGCTCCTCGGGGAGTGCTGTGTCACTTGCAATCCCAAAAATCCGTGTAAACACTGGAAGTGAAGTTCCGAATTGTTGTTCGTCTTGATCAAAGCTATCCACCAATTCTGAGCGACTTTTTGCACCCCGCGCCTCTTGAACAAGTAGGATACGCCAAAATATTCCCCACAACGTTGGGCCAAAGCATTTATGATGTTCCTTCAAGATTTTGTCAGCGCTGTCCCAATTTCCTCGTAACATCGCGGTTACAAATTCGGTACGCTTTAACGCGTGGGCACTAAGCTTTGACGCGTGAACGTGAGCCAATGCAGAGAACCAATTCACAGCTTTTTGAGAGTTAGTGATTCGTGGCATCCCTCCCGGAACCCAAAGTTCGTTGAATCGTTGCGGAAAGCAGCGGCCGGTAAAAAACTGCTGAACCCTCGGATTCTCGAAGCTGAGCGTTGAAAGAACCTCAATTTGTTCCCGAATGTCGGCCTTCGCCCTCAGATAGCGTGCCGCGCGAGCCGCATCAACGTCGCTCGTTCGCAGCGCTAACAATATTTGCGTTGGTGAATAAATCATAACCCGGACCCTTCACACGTGAGCCTCACGTTCATTTGACAGGCGGTCTGGAGGCGCGTCAGTTTAGGGGAATAGGGGCGGTGTCGCAACTGTTGTTTGGTCGGCGACTTCGCACGTCGACAGTCCCCAACTTTCCTTTTCCCCGCGCGGCCGTCGCGAGACAACAAATCAGTGCAATCCGTGGTTGGTCCGAAACCGACGTTCATACGAGGCGGACGTTCATGCGAGGCCGACGTTCGGCCTTGTAACGGGTCCGCAGAGCGTCTGTAACGCCTTTTGTAACGGGTCAAACCCCCTGGAAGGATGGGGGTGGGATCCGCGTTCCCTTTTTCGATATTCGATATTCGATAGCCAAGTGGTAACAGCATCGCTCGATGCATTGATCAAGGAATCGTGCCAGCCCTGACGCGGGGAAGATCGTCCGAGGTATCCGCCGCCTGGTAGAAGGCCCCTGCTCGATATTGACGGGCGTCGTGTCGGTCTGCGCGTTACCCAGGATCCATGAACTCGCGAGCGCGGGCGACCCGTTGGGCGGCAGGTAGTCCCTGTTATCGCCAACGTACATGTGATAACAGAATTGAAGTTGCCTCATGTTGCCGAGGCACTGGATGGTTCTGGCTTTGGCTTTGGCCCGGGCCAACGCTGGTAATAACAGGGAGGCCAGGATCGCGATGATCGCAATGACTACCAGCAACTCGATGAGCGTGAAGCCTGGGAACGGGCCTGGCGTACAAATCGCGTGTGTGCTCCCGCTGACGCACCTTTTCTTTGCTGTGCGAAGAAGGTTCATTCGTATTGCTGACGTCTGCTTTAAAGACGATGAATCAAGCGACAGAAGGAGGCGATTGAAATCTGGCGATCTCCGAATTGGTTTTTCTGGTGGGACTAAGCTTGGCGGATTGAAAATGGTGCAGTGTCAATAGTTAGGACTGATAAGCATTAAGGGCGCTGGCTGAGGAAGGTCTCCTCGCGGTAGAACGTTGTTTGTCCGACGAAAGACAAAACAACAAACCGAAGGGAGACCCTATGAAGCGTAGTTTAATGGCTGCCATCGACCTGCACAGTAATAATTTATTTTGCGGCATCGTCGATGCGCAGGGCCGACATGTGTTCGATAAAAAACTTCCCGGGATGGGCGCGCGGCTGGAAAAGCAAAAGAACCTTAAAAAGCAGGCCGGCGCTAGATCCTGATGGTGACTGACCGGATCGCTTCAACCGAGGCGATTACGAATCAGACGAATGAAAAGATGGGTTCGAATGCAGCTTGCAAAAAATCGGCAGCTATAGAGAAACTCAATTTAAAAATTGAGAACAGCAACATTTTGCCTTATTGACACGCGCCCTAATGGGTGACACCTGGTCGTCCGCCGCCTCGCAATTGAGCGATGTATTGCAATTCGTGCAGCGCCTTTTCGTCGCGCGGGTCCAGTTGGAGGCATCTCTGGTACAGGCTCTCGGCGTCGTCCAATTTACCGAGTTCGACCATTACGAATGCCTCGCCTCTCCACGCGCGTCGCCGGGCGACATTACCGTTGCCATCATTTTCGGGTGTACGGAGCGCTACCTTGGCGAAACACTCAAGAGCTTTATCCCAGACACGGGTCCGTTGATAAGCGTAACCAAGCTCGCATAAGAATTCGGCGTTCCCCGGCGAAAGGGCCGCCGCCATGTTCATATGTTCGATCGCCTGATCGATGTTTCCTTGTTCGACAGCGATGAAACCCTTGACAAAGTAGGCGTGCGCATACCCGAATGAGACCACGATTGCCGTCACATTATCCATGGCGGCCTGGCCCAGACAGCAGATCGTGTCCAGCGCTCCTTCGGCACAGTAAACCCGCTCTTTTCTGGTTCCGTATAGTTTTTCGAACTCACGAATTACCGGATTGATGAAATCATCCAGAACTGCTTGAAATTTTCGCTCGCGCACGATCATCTGCCAGACTTGCTGATTGTGCGCGCGATATCGGTCGAGATGGGGAGATTCCGATGGCGAGCCAGGTGCCGGATCGCTATTTCCACCGGGAGGCTGTGATAGATTCATAAACTGATAGGAAATTGCTTTTGGACGCTGGCGCGGTTAAAGGAGAATTGCTTTTCACAACAACTCATTTTTGGTGATGCTGTGTCTGGGGAGGCATTGAGTTAAGGTGACTATGCGCATCCCGGCGCATCGCTTACGGTTCTGACGAATGCGGCGGTCAATAAGGAGTCAAAAAACGCCTCGATTGAGGCAGACCCCAACCGTTTCCAAAAAACCGATAGGAAATCGCTTTTTGACGCTGACGCGGTTAATTGCAAAAAGGATTTCGCGCGAAGGTTTCGTTGTTCATGTGTGCTGGTCCCTAGTTCACACGTTCAGACACCACTTTGACGCCAAGGAAACAGACCTCCTCTCCCGTGCCCTCTCCTCCATCTGAATGGAGGAGAGGGAGGAGTTTTGGTTTGGGTGCATTAACCGGGGGGTGGCGTCGAATCGGCTCCCCAGCCGACTCGCCTTACCCCCGGCTATTTTCATTTCGCCCCTGCAGGGCTCTTGGGTCAGGACAACCGTCCCCGGTTGTTGAGAGTTAGTTGACAAGATATCGGAGTCTAAATGCAACGGGTCACGTGGCCACCGCCTTCGGAACTTCAACCGTGACGGCAACTGGTTTAGGTAAGGCGGGCGTGACGGAGGCAGTTGTTGTAACCATCGGTGCAGCGGCTGGTTTAGCTGCGGCCGCGGCAGCCTTCGCTGCGGCATCAGCGGCTGCTTTTGCTTCTGCTTTGCGTTTTGCCTCCGAACGTTGCGAATCGATCTCGACGGCTTCCGTCGGATGGATTGCGTGAAAATACGCATTCGACTTTGCCAGTTGCTCTTTGTTGAGAATGAGAGGAGCGAAGCGATCTTGAGTCGCTAACTCAAACACCTGATCCATCTTGATCGAGTCGAACGGACAAACCTCTGCACAAATGCCGCAGCCCATGCAAACGGAAATATCGATATCGAACGCCTTGGGCTGAAGCTGTTGTTTGCCAAAATAGTCCGGTTTCTTGACTGTGTCCTTAACGATCTTGATGCATGTCGCGGGGCATTCCTGCTCGCAAATCGTGCACGCGGTGCAACGAAGTCCGCTCAGGTCATGATCGTAGACGAGGAAGGGAATCGTGCGCACGTTCTCGCTCATCGCGAGCTTTTGCTCGGGATATTGAATGGTCGTGAGCCGTTCCGGGCTGCGGTAGCTGCCGAAAAAGTTACGCGCCGTTTCGATGAAACCGCGAACGATGCCTTCACCTTGCATTAGCGATCTACCTCCCCCAGCACGATATCTACGCTGCCGAGAATGATGACCGCGTCCGCGATCGTTTGTCCGACACACATGTCTTCGAGAATGGTTAAGTTAATGAGACTGGGCGGGCGGATGTGCAAACGGTATGGGCTTGCCGAACCGTCGCTAATGATGTGAAAACCGAGTTCGCCCTTTGGCGATTCAACGCGCGCATAGACTTCTCCCGGTTTCGGGCGGAGCCCGCGGCTCTTCGCTTTGGGATCAATGATGGGGCCTGGCGGAATTTGAATCAGCGCCTGTTCCAAAATCGTCAAAGACTCGCGCATCTCGAGCACGCGAATCATGTAACGATCAAATACATCGCCATGCTCGCCGAGTGGGACGCGGAAATTCAGGCGTGAGTAAATTCCGTATTTGTCCGTTTTGCGAATGTCGTAGTTCACGCCGCTGGCGCGGAGCATCGGCCCGGTCACGCCGGCGGCGATGGCTAATTCCTTCGAGAGCACGCCAACGCCCTGGCTGCGTGCGAGGAGGATTTCGTTTCCGGTGATGAGCGCTTCGAACTCGTCGATGAACTTCGGAAAATTTGCGACGACCGTCTTTGCCTCCTCCAACCAGCCTTCGGGCAAATCGCAACGGACGCCGCCAAAACGCATGTAATTGCACATCATGCGCGAGCCGGTCAGCGCTTCGAACAGGTCGAGAATTTTTTCGCGTTCGCGGAACGCATACATGAGCGGCGTGCCCAGGGCGCCCATGTCCTGCAGCAGAAATCCAACGAGACAGGCGTGATTGAACAAGCGCGTCAATTCACTAGCGATGACGCGAATATACTCGGCGCGTTCGGTTGGTTGGAATCCAACCAGTTTTTCGACCGCCAGCACATACGCCCAATTGTTGGTCATCGAGCAGATGTAATCGAGGCGATCGGTGTAAGGGATGATGCCGAGATAACTGTTCTTCTCGGCCAGCTTCTCGTGATTGCGATGCAGGTAGCCGAAGACCGGCTTGAGTTGCACGATCTCCTCGCCGTCCACGATCACGTCCATGCGAAAGACGCCGTGGGTCGAGGGATGATGCGGTCCCATGGAGATTTCCAGCAGGTCGTGGGCGAGGCCGTTTGTTTGGGATGGCCGAGTGGCACGAGATCCAAAACTCTGCAGCGGTGAATCCAGATTTACGCCGTCGGAAAAGGCGCCGTGCGAGATTTCTTTGCGAAGCGCGCTCATGCCGATACCTCCACTTCGTCATTATCGGCAGGTGCGACGTAGTCTTTGCGCATGGGATGATGTGCAAACTCGTCCCACATCAAAATGCGCCGCAGATCGGGATGGCCTTCGAAGATGATGCCGAAAAGGTCGTAGATTTCGCGTTCTTGAAATTCGCAACTCCGCCAAACCGGCGTGAGCGATGGCAGTCGATTGTCCTCCGCTCGATCGATCGTGCGCATTCGAAGCGCAAGCGGTCCATGCACGCGGACCGTTGAATAAAGGTGATAAACAACTTCCAGATATGCCGAAGTTTTAGTGATCTCTTCGACTTCTTTTTCAACGCCGTCGACGAGCTTCTTTAACTTTCGTTTTTATGTCGCGCGACGGCCAATCGATACCCGAGACGTTTGAGGCTAAATCAAATTTGAACTCCGCCGCATCGCGCAAATATTCGGCGACCTTCACAGCCGACTTTGCTTCCAGCAAAAGCGATCCAGCCAATGTTGGATTGGCATTCGGCACAATTTGCACCACTGCGCCTGGAACGTTCTGTTCCACGAGCGCCTGGATTTGTTCAAGTGTGTAGATCACGACTTTATTGCGGCTGCCAAGGTCTTGCAGAGTTCAGCGTTCCTGGTCGGCACCAGGCCGTCCTCGCCAAATTGTGGGATCGGAAACTCGCTCGGCTGGCTCGCATCCAAATGGCGCGGGCGCTTGTCTCCTGTGAGCGAGTCGGCCTCGATTTTCTTTTGCAGTTCCATCAACCCATGCAACAGCGCCTCAGGACGCGGCGGACAGCCGGGAATGTGGATGTCGACGGGAATGAATCGATCGATACCGGGTAAAACATTGTATCCGTCCTTGAACGGCCCGCCGGAAATTGCGCATGCGCCCATGGCGATGACGTATTTAGGCTCGGGCATTTGGTTGTAGAGGCGCACCACTTGTGGCGCCATTTTTTTGGTCACCGTTCCCGAGACGATCATGAGGTCGGCCTGTCGAGGCGATGGGCGGAACACTTCTGCACCGAAACGCGAGATGTCCCAGCGGGCCATCGATGCCGCGATCATTTCGATCGCGCAACAAGCCAGACCAAATTGCAGCGGCCACAACGAATTCTTGCGACCCCAGTTGTAGAGGTCCTCCAACGTGGTGGTGATAATGCCGTGTTTGGCCAGGTCGGCGCGCAGTTCGGTTTCGCTCATTGCGTCCTCCAGCTCAAAACGCCTTTGACGCAAGCCCAGGCGAGTCCCTCAACAAGCAGCAGCACAAACACCAACATTGCGATGACCGTGCCAATAGAGAGTTGTTTGAAAACGGCCGCGAACGGCAGCAGGAACAAAATTTCCACGTCGAACACGAGAAAAACGATGGCGTAAAGATAGTATTCGGCTTTGAACTGGACCCAGCCGATCGGCTGCTTGTCCAGGCCGCATTCGTAAGTTGCGTTCTTCAGTGGTCCGGGTTTTTTCGGGGAGAAAAACTTCGCCCAAAGCTGCGCAATCATCAACGGCGTGAGCGCGAAGATCACCGCTGCGGCGACAAAAATCGCCAGGAACAGCCGCGGATTGGTTTCAATGTGTGTCGGCATTCGGATGCAGCACTGACTGCATGTTCAGCATGCGAGAAGGCGGGCAACGGGACTCTGCATTTCTTGGCAAAAGTTTTGCCAAATTTGGTTAGGTGGGTACCCCTATGCGGCTAAAGAAACGAAATTCTTCAGCAATTGAAGGCCTACATTCTGGCTTTTTTCAGGATGAAACTGGGTGGCAAAGACGTTGTCGCGCCAGACGGAAGATGCAAACGTTTCGCCGTAATCGGTCCTGGTCGCGACAATGGATTCGTCCTGCGGCTTGGGGAAGAAGCTGTGCACGAAATAGACGTAGCTGCCCGAAGGGATGTCCTTGTAAATAGGACAGTTCGGCTGAGTAATGTCGATCTGGTTCCAGCCGATTTGTGGCACTTTGAGGCCGGGTTGAGAGAAGCGGACGACCTTGCCAGCGAACAGACCGGCGCCGGCGGCGCAGCTATTGAACTCCTCGCTTTTTTCAAACAAGGCCTGGTAACCGACGCAAATGCCGAGGAACGGCTTGCCCGTCTTGATGAAATCCTTGGCGGCGCCGAGTAGCTCCTGTCTTTGCAACGCGTTGATGCAATCGTCGAACGCGCCGACACCCGGAAGGACCAACGCCCGTGCGCCATTGATTTCCTGTGGCTTGCGAACAATGCGGACGTCAGCGCCCACCTTGATCAGCGCTTTTTGGACGCTACGCAAGTTGCCGGAATCGTAATCAATCAACGCAATCACGTCGTAAAAGTAACAGGCCGCAAAATGCGGTCAAATGAACTATTTGGCGGTCGCATTGGGCAACGGCACTTGCCCGGGGCGGCTCAGATAATAAAGGATGTCCCGCACTTCCTGGTCTTTAAATTGGTCGAGCAATCCTTCCGGCATCATCGACAGCTTGCTCTGGCGCAACTCGCGGATGTCCTTGCGCGGAACGACGAGCGTTTCGTTTGCGGTCACGATTGTGATCGAGTCGGTACTTTGTTGTTTCACAATGCCCGTGACATTTCGGTCGTCAGTCGTTTCGAGGTCCCAGGCGCGATACTCGTTCGGAATGACGGCGTTTGGATCGACGATGTTTTCCAGGATGTAACTGAGGTCGCCACGATTTGAACCGGTCAGGTCGGGGCCGACTTTGCCGCCTTCTGCGAACAAGGTGTGGCATTGCTGGCAGGTGCGATTGAACAGTGCGCGACCTCGCGAGGCGTCACCGGGTTGCGAGCCGCCAGCGTGATAAACGCGCATATAATGATCAATAATCATTTTCTTGTCCGCGCTGGATTCGCGGACGGTGCCCCAAACTTTGTCGAGTTCGGCAATCAACTCAGGGTTTTTCAAATTGCGAAGTGAACGAATAAGTTCCGCGGTCAGATCGGTTTTTGGCAACGTCCCAGAACTGACTGCGTTCACTAATTCTTTAGCCCAGGCCGGACGACCGACCAAGGTGGTCAGAGCGTCGCGCTTCTCTTCGGGCGAGAACTGTTTGTAGGCCGCCAAAATTTTGTGCGGTGTGGAAGCATCATCGTAAGCGGCTAATCCTTTCAGCGCTTGCGGGCGAATAGCCGCCTTATCTAAGAGCGGCTGCAAAATGCCAGGCAAGGCCGAGTCTTTCACGGACAACAATGCCGCCAAGGCGTTCCGACGCGCTTCGAGATCGGCAGAGTCATCGGCCAAGGTCGCGCGTAATGCTGTCAATGCCTTGGCGCTGCCAAACTTTAGCGACATTGTTTGTGTTAACAACCGCAACTCGGTGTTCGAGGCTTTCTCGTATCGGCTCTCAACCTCGGCCCAACGCGTTGGCATCTGCCCTTTGCCTTGAGGTAATCCATCGTGAAACCCGCGCAACACCGCAAGCTGCCGTTTTTCATCGGAACTTTTCAGTTTCAGCAAAGCATCAACAATGAGGTCGTTCGCCGCGGGCTTTTTCGTGGCGGCGATACGACGCGCGGTAAATTCGAGGATCGGCTGCATCAGCTTCGCGTGCACCGCCATGTCGAGGGCGCGTTTCGAATCGAGGGCGGCGAGGGGCTCTGTGCCATACCAAACCATCAAAGGTAAATTGTGGTCGTCAGCATCTTCTCCATGCGTGAACAAACCTTCCACGATCGACCAGCGATCTTGCAGATCGAGGCGTCGCACTGCGGAAGCCAAATACAGACGGACGCCCGGCGACTTGTCGTGCTTTGCCATTTCTGCCATTTGCTGGAGAACTTGATGCGAAGGTTTCTTGTCCTCGGATACGAATTGAATCGCCCACGCGCGCAGAAAGGGATCACCTTTACGACGCATTATTTTCAGCGCTTGCGCGTCTTCGAGGTAGCCCGTGTCGTGCAATGTCCATAATGTGCGGAGTTCAATCGTTTCGGTTTTCACCGGCTCACCAAAGCTCGGCAATAGACCGCGTGCTGTGGTGTTGTCCGGGTTCAACAATTGAACCATTCGTTCGCGCGCGTTCGCGTCGAGAATTCGCGAGTGCGCACGTTCCTGCAAAATGCGTCGCGCATGCCGCGCGTACCAATCGTTCGGGTGGCCTTGCAACTGGACCAGTTCGTCGTCTGTCTTCTTTTGCAGATCAACCGCCTGGAACTTCGGATCGCCATAGCTGACGCGGAAGACGCGACCATTGGTCTTGTCGTGGCCTTTTGGATCGTTGTGATGGCATTGGTTTTTGTCATACCAATCGATCATGTAAACCGCGCCTTCTGGACCTGTTTCCAGGTTGATGATTTGCGACCAGGTATCGTTGAAGTTGATGAAATTCGGCGCGTGGTGGCCGACCAAACCCGAACCTTTCGGCTCCAGCACATCCATATTGATGCACGCACCGTGAATGTTGTTCATGTAAACTTTCCCGCGCCATTCCGGCGGAAAGTTGTCGCCTTGATAGATCAGCAATCCCGCATGGGCGTGGCCGCCACCAGCGGCGGAGGAACGGCCGTTGCCGGCGTGTGGTCCGCGATCGCCAGCCCAGTGCACGTGATCGGCAATCGTTTTGATGTCATCGAAAACAAATGGATTGAAGTGCGAGCCGGCCTGACGGGTGAAGTGTCCGCCTTCAATCATGTGGAACAAATGCGGGATAACGCAGGCTTCCGTAATGCATTGGCCATTTGCGTCGAAATCGATTCCCCACGGATTACTCGTGCCTTCGGCGAAGCGTTCAAAAATGTGTTTGGTAGGGTGATAACGCCAGACTGCGCAATTAAGCGGGAGACGTTCGTTGTCTTTTGCTCCGGGTTTGCCCACGCGTGATGGTTCGAATACGCCGTGACAGCCATAGAGCCATCCGTCGGGACCCCACGTGAATGTGTTTAAGACTTCGTGGGTGTCATCGTATGCCCAGCCGTCGAGGAGGATTTCGGGCTTGCCTGCTGGCTTCGGGTCATCCCAATTCGTCACTGGAATGAACATGAAATATGGGGCCGCGCCGACCCAGACGCCGCCGAAGCCGATCTCAATCCCGCTGACGAGATTCATTTTGTCCATGAAGACCGTGCGCTTGTCGAATTTCCCGTCGCCATCGGTGTCTTCGAAGATCAAGATTTTGTCCTGACCTTCACCTTCTTTGGCGCGAATCGGATAGGTGTTGCCTTCAACGACCCACAAGCGACCGCGGTCATCGATGGCGAATGCCACGGGTTGCACGATGTCTGGCTCGCCGGCGAACAAAGTCGCCTTGAAGCCGGGTGGCAAACTCATTTTTTCCACGGCCTCCTGTGGCGGCAATCCGGCGAACTGAACGGCGTCGGCTGCGGGAACATTCGCTCCACGCGTGGGAGCGAGTTCGTTGGCGAAATTCGGACGCTCATCGTAGAACTCGAAGTCATCGAAATTGATGTGGCCCCAGCCGCCGCTGGCGTGATCGATGACGCGAATAAAAATATTTTTGCCCAGCTCGTTTTTGAGGTCGACCACGACGGGGCGGAGTTGTTCGTGATCATAGCCGCTGGTCTTGAAAAATGTTTTGCCGGTCGATTCATCGACGAGTTCAACGCATGTTTCGGGGATGGAGCCGCCGGCGACGAGAAAGCTGGCGTAAGGGTGCGATGCTTTGAACGCGACTGAAGTCAGGTCGCCGAGAGGTGCGTCGCCGCCGTTTTCATAGGTGCCGATCCAAAAACTTCCCTGATGGCCGCTGTGCATGTCGCCACGTCGGGCCTGGACGGTGTCCCCGTGAACGGGTTGGTTGTGAAAAGCGTCGCCTTCGGAAACCCAATCTTTGAGCGTGCCTGTTTCAAAATCCAGATTCAGCGGTTTGCCGTCGGTGCCCACGGGTTTGATGGCGGCCGAGTGCGCGAACGTTGAAATGCAAACCGCGGAGGCGAAGAGCAGAAGACGTTTCATCGACATAGGACGGCCATTAAGCCGAATCTGTTCACAAACCTCAAGGGCAGGCTGTGTCGGGCTTGTCCTGCATCAAAAAAACAACAGCACACTTAATTGGCAAACATACGGAACTGCGTACGGTGACATTAAGGAGTGTCGCTTGAACATACAGAACGCGAAGATACTGGCGGCCGCCGCGACCGTATGCGGCGAGCGCTCCATTTTGCCTTCCCATACCGGAAATCCGTTTTTCTCATTTTCCTGATCACGTTCATTGTTGCCTCTGTCGGCGCCGCTGAGCCCCTGATCCTCAAATACATTTTTGACGGGCTCGGTGGTGGTCACGGAGTCCGGACCCTGATGATCGGGGTCGCGTGGTTGCTTGGGATAGGACTGCTGCGCGAGTCCGGAACAGGCGTCTCCAACTGGCTGACGTGGCACACGCGGCTCGGTCTCCATCACGCCTTGCTGGAGGCGACGGTTGGACGCCTGCACCGAATGCCGTTGAGTTTTCATAGCCGGGAAGGTGTGGGAGCGATCATGACGAAACTCGATCGCAGCATCCAAGGGTTCATCGGCGCAATCACTCAGATCCTTTTCACCGTGGTTCCCGCGATAATCTATTTAGGCTTTTCGATTTTTA
This sequence comes from uncultured Verrucomicrobiae bacterium, assembly GCA_963702845.1. GTDB lineage: Bacteria > Verrucomicrobiota > Verrucomicrobiia > Limisphaerales > Palsa-1400 > JAICXV01. The sequence goes on from OY969763.1 coordinate 6,024,431, forward strand.
TCATGTTGAAGCTCGATTGGCGGCTCGGTTTGATGGTCCTCGCGTTCGCTCCCGTGCCGGCGATCATTGCCGCGTTTGCCGCTCCGGAACAAATCGAACGTGAGCGCGACATTCTTGATTCCTGGAGCAAAATCTATTCGCGCTTCAACGAAGTCCTCTCCGGCATTGTAACCGTGCGTAGTTTTTCGATGGAAGAAATCGAGAAACAACGGTTCCTAAAGAGGATTGGTGAAGCCAATCACATTGTCGTTAAAGGCGTGATCACTGACACTGCGTTCACTGCTGCAACCAATGTTGTGATCGCGCTCGCCCGCATTGCGGCGATCGCCCTTGGTGGGTGGTATGTGATCCACGGCCAGGTTACCATTGGAACGCTCATTGCGTTTCTCGGATACATCGGCGGCCTGTTCGGCCCGGTGCAAGGTTTGAGCGGCGTGTATCAAACCGTTAGAAAAAGCCTCGGTTTCGATCGACGAAATTTTCCGCATCCTGGACGTTCAGGAGCATCTCGGCGATAGCATTCATGCTGTCGAACTCAAGAGCATTCGAGGCGACATATCGTTTGAAAACGTGAAGTTTAGCTATGAACAGACAAGCCGCCCGATTCTCAATGGTGTCACCCTCAACGTCAGGCAGGGTGAAACCGTCGCGCTGGTAGGGCCGAGTGGTGCCGGCAAAACAACTTTGCTCGCGCTTCTCATGCGCTTCTACGATCCGCAGGAAGGCCGTGTTATTCTGGATGGCCATGACATTCGTGATTTGAAACAAAAGTCACTGCGACGAAGCATCGGGGTGGTCTTGCAGGATCCTCTCTTATTCAACGATACCGTGCGCAACAACATTGCTTACGCAAAGCCGCAGGCGACGATCGCCCAAATCGAACACGCCGCCCACCTCGCCAACGCGCATTTGTTCGTTTCGCAGTCGCCTGATGGCTACGACACGATGGTAGGGGAACGCGGCAGCCGGCTTTCTGTTGGCGAACGCCAACGCATCACTATCGCGAGGGCACTGATCAGGACCCATCCATCCTGCTGCTGGATGAAGCGACGTCGGCTCTCGACGAGGAATCCGAAGAGCTGGTGCAAGATGCGTTGGAACGGCTGATGAAAAATCGAACGACACTCGTCATCGCGCACCGGCTTTCGACGGTGATGCTCGCCAGTAAAATCGTGGTGTTGAAAGATGGCCAAATCAACGAAGTGGGCACGCACGACCAATTAATGCGAAGCCAGGGATATTACTCTTCGCTCGTGCACCGGCAGATCGCTGGTCTCATTCGTAACACTGGCGAAGAAGAATTGAGTGCCGCGTAAGTCAGTTTGGTTGGGATTAGGGTGAAGTTTTCCCTTTTTCCGCTGCCCGCAATGGCCCAATCTCACCCGAATGGGCGCAGCCGTTACAGTCCTGGCGATCTTCGCCGGCGCGAGTTTTTTTTTCGCGCTGGCCGAAACGGCTTTATTCGCCTTGGGCAAATGGCAGGTGCGCCAACTTGAACACACCACGCGCACCGGCAAAAGCGTTTCGAACCTTCTCGCCCGTTCGCAGGACCTTCTGGCAACACTCGTTCTCGGGAACTCGTTCGCAAACGCGGGCATTGTGGCGGTCATGTTCTGGGTCGCGATCACTCACCATTGGCCAGTGGCCTGGACGCTCGTTGGAGTGCTCTTTTGGATTCTGCTGGGCTGCGAAGTGGTGCCGAAAACCCTGGCAGTGCGATCTTCTGAGACATGGGCGCGCCGAGTCGCACCGCCGATGCTCGTGTTGCAAACGTTAAGCAAACCGTTCCGGCACAGCGCTCAGTTACTTACAAACTTCATTTTGAAAGCGGCCGTTCCGACTTCGGTTCAACGACCGGCTCAACTCTCCGACGCAGAATACCAGGAACTCCTGGAAATGGCATTTCAACAAGGCGCACTGGCTGCGAGTGAAAAAGAAATCATTCTGCAGATCGTCGGACTGGATCGTCGTCAAGCTAAGGACGTCATGAAACCGCGCTCACAAATGACGTCCATTCCCGATGATTTATCGGTGCCCGAAATGATCGCTGCAGCGAAAAAGTTCAAGCACCGGCGCTTGCCGATGTACGACGAAACGCCAGATACGATCGTTGGTGTTCTGAATACCCGCGCTTTAATGCTCGATCCGGAAATTGACCTGTCGATTGCGATTGAATTTCCATCGTTCGTTCCCGAGACGATGAACCTGCTGCAGTTGCTCAAAGCCTTGCAGCGACAGCAGCGGGGATTGGCGATCGTGCTTGATGAGTTCGGCGGCACCGCTGGTATCGTGTCCATTGAAGATATTTTGGAGGAGGTTATCGGCAAGATTCGGCGCGATCCACAGGCCGATAGCGCAGTTATTCAAAAGCTCGGCGATGGCAAATGGCGCGTTAGCGGTACGGTCCGGATTGATGATTTCCGGCGTGAGTATCCGGCGTTAGGTGCGGCGGACGAATGCGAAACCTTGGGTGGGCTAGTGTTGAGCGAGCTTGGGGTTGTGCCTGCGGTCGGGGAGGTGCTTACGTTCCGCGGCTTGCGGATGACCGTGCAGGCTGGTGACGAGCGGCGAATCCGTGAACTATTGGTGGAGGTCGTTCGCAAGAAATGAACAACGCCGACATCATTTCGCTGTTCGTCTTGTTCTTTTGCGCAGCGCTGTCGTTCCTTTTTTCAGGAATGGAATCGGGCGTGCTCGCGCTGAACCGATTTCGCATTCGCCATCTCATGCGGTCCGGGGATCGTCGTGCGGCGGTCCTCAGCCACTACCTGGATAATCCGGAGGATTTTCTTTGGACGATCCTCGTCGGGAACACAGTCGCGAACGTCGCCATTTTCAGCATCGGTGTACTCGAGTTGTTTTATTGGCTCGGCGGTCATCGTGTGTGGTGGACGGCTGCGTTCACTGCATTTGTCTTTGTCTTTTATATCGTGTGCGAATTGTTGCCCAAGACATTGTTTCAGCGGTATCCGAATCGGCTCACTTTGTTATTGGCACCTCCGTTCCGGTTGTTCCATCTCGCGCTCGCACCGCTGGTTGCGATTGCGGCCTTGTTTTCCAGCGGGCTCCTTCGTCTCACTGGGGGACGAGCCTTTACCGGCCGACTTTTCGGCAATCGCGAAGAACTCC